>NZ_BNCG01000008.1:0-104292 GCF_014656355.1 Camelimonas fluminis | reverse complement strand
CGCGGCGGCTGGCGCGGCGTCGCGCCACCCGCCGCATGGCTTCGGTAAAGCTGGCGACGCTCCATCTCACCATGATGGCGCGCACCAGGGTTTTCAGGGGAAGCAGTCGCCCCTCCCTGAAAATCCATCGGACCAGGGCGCCGGATAATTGCGCCGCTCCATCGGACCGGGGCCAGCGCGTTACCGGCCCTGTCATAAACCATAGGGAACAATGCGCCTTTGACGGCGCCGTCATGCCTCGCATGATTGCCCCCTGGCGGCCCAGAGCCGTGAGACTGGCCCGACGGGACGCCATGCGGACGGCCGTCTGCGCCCCTCTGCCGGCTCAGTAAATCTGGCGGCGAAACAGGAACAAATATGTCAGCAGAAAAACGCCTCGCCACGTTGACGCAATTGCTGACGCATGTGCGGGAGCGACTGCAGCTGAAACCGGGGTTTTTCCTGTGGGACGGCTCACGGGTTCCGGCGGACTACCCCGATGACGGTCTTGGCGTTTATCTCGGCGATGAAGGGGTGATCGGCGCCTTGGTCCGCCGCCCGTCGGTGGCCACGCTTGCCAATCTGTGGGCGGCCGGCCGCGTCGATATCCGCAATGGCGACGTCTTCGATCTTGTGGCGGCGAAACCCGCCGTGCGCACCCGCGAATTCCGCCGCACCCTCGATCGCAAACTGGCCCTGCGCGCCGGCGCGCAATTCCTGTTCACGCCGCGCGGCGGCCCCTGGCCGCTGGAAGACATCGCCAGATCGGCGCCGAGCGACGGCGACGCTGGCGAGAACCGCAAGAACATCAGTTACCATTACGATGTTTCCAATGAATTTTACCGGCTATTCCTTGATGAACGCATGGTTTATACCTGCGCCTATTACAAGGACTGGACCAATTCGCTGGAACAGGCGCAGGTCGACAAGCTGGAGATGACCTGCCGGCGATTGCGTTTGCAGCCTGGCGAGACTTTCCTCGATATCGGCTGCGGCTGGGGCGCGCTGATGGCCCACGCTGTCACGCATTTTGGCGTCACGGCGCACGGCGTCACCCTATCCGAACAGCAGGCGGAACTGGCGCGCGCCCGCTTCCAGAAGCTGGGAATCGCCGATCGCTGCACGGTTGAGCTGATCGACTACAGCAAGCTGCCCGGCGCGGAGCGCTTCGACAAGATCAGCTCGCTGGGCATGATCGAGCACGTGGGCATCGCCAATTACCCGACCTATTTCAGCACGATGCAGCGTCTGCTGAAGCCCGGCGGCCTGTTCCTCAACCATGGCATTGTCCGGCCCGGCAAAAGCGCCACCAAAAAGAAGAAACGGGCGGATTTCGCCGCCCTCACCCGCTACATTTTCCCCGGCGGCGAGCTGGATACGCTGAGCGGCACGCTGACGGCCATGGAGCGCGGCGGCTTTGAAATCCGCGACGTGGAATGCTGGCGCGAACACTACATGCGCACCTGCCGCGTCTGGCATGACCGGTTGCTGGCCAACCGCGACGCGGCCATCGCCGAAGTCGGCGAGGTGAAATACCGCGTCTGGCTCATGTATCTGGCCGCCTGCTCAATCGCTTTCGAACGCAACAACGTCGGCATATACCAGACGCTGGGTCAGAAGCGCCTGAAGGGCCCTTCCAACCTGCCGCCAACGCGCGCCGACCTCTACCGGGTGGTGTGAGGCGGCGCGTCAGGCAGAACCCGCCGCCTGGCGCGAATTTGCCGCCGTCCGCCATCTACCCCCGCTTTTTCAACGCCCGCAGATCGATGGCGCCATCGGTCTTGCGCGGATCGGCGCCGGCGGCGAACAGTTCGCTCTTCTGCACCTTCTGGGTGCTGGTTTTGGGCAACGCATCCAGGAACAGCACCCAGCCCGGCGGCTTGAAATAGGCCAGCCGCTCATTGGCCCATGTGAACAGCTCCCGCGCCTTGTCCTCGCTGGCCGCCTCCCGGGCCCGCAGCACGATGCAAGCGAAGACTTCCTGCTCGCGCACCTCATCGGGCGCCGCCACCACCGCCACCTCCGCCACATCCGGATGCGCCAGCAACGTCGCTTCGACTTCGGCGGCCGCGATGTTTTCGCCCGAGCGGCGGATGATGTTTTTGTTGCGGTCGACGAAATAGAGCATGCCGGTTTCATCCTGGCGCACCACGTCGCCAGTGTGGAACCAGCCGCCGCGCCAGGCCTCAGCCGTTGCCTCCGGATTTTTCAGATACTCGCGGAACATGCCGAGGCGCGGATTGTCGCCGCAGCGCCGCACCAGTAATTGTCCCTCGTTCCCAACCGGAACGTCGTTGTCATCGGCGTCGACGACGCGGGCGTCGAGATCGAGTCCTGGCCGGCCGAGCGGCCGGCCCATGGCGCGGGTGTGGATCATGCGCGGCTCCGCGTCAGCGAAGAAGCCGCCGCCGGTTTCCGTCATGCCCCACAATTCAAGCAGCGGCGCGCCGAAGCGCTCTTCAAACGCGCCGTGAATCTCGGGTTCGACGCCGGCGCCCAGCATGAAACGCAACCCGTGCGCCCGGTCCTGCGGCGACGGCTCCAGCTTCATCAGCATGCTAGGAATGACCCCGAGATAATGGGCGATGGTGGCGCGGCTGTCGGCCAGCTCCCGCCACCAGCTATGGGGATGGAAACGGTCGGGCAGGATCACGCAACCGCCGTTCATCACCGCCGCCATGAAGCTGAACACGCCGGCGTTGATATGAAACAGCGGCAACGGATTGTAGGTGCGCTCCTGGCCCTCGCGGTATTGTCCAAGGCCGGTATTGCTGCAGCACCCACGTCCAACGCTCAGATAATACTGGTTGGTAGCGACGCAGCCCTTGGGCCGTCCGGTGGTGCCGGACGTATAGTAAAGGCAGGTTTCCGTATCGAGATCCGGCGCCGCCTGCCCCGCCGGCGTTCGCGCCGGAGGAAACGGCGCCCCTGAGGCCACGTCGTGCAGCGGCGGCGGGTCAGCGCACAGGTCGAGCGCCCGCTGCGCCTGCTCAAGGCGCTCCGGCAGGGCGACCAGCAACGACGCCTCCGCGTGCTCGAGCAGATAGCGCATTTCATCGGGCCGGTAGTCCGGATTCACCGGGGCCAGCGATGCGCCGAGGCTGTTAAGGGCGAGAAAATGGAAGAAATGCTCCGGCCGGTTCTCCAGCAGGACCGCAACGCGATGCCCTGGCCCATAGCCACCGGCGCGATAGCGGGCGGCCAGATCGTCAACAATGGCCCGGGTGGCGGCGTAGGTATATTCCACGCCCTCCGGCAGATATGGCCGCGTCGCGAGTGGACCGACGGCGATGAAGGCATTGTCCGGATACAGGCTGGCGACATTGTGGAAGATGGCGGAAACCGTGGGCGCGGCAAGCGTCTCCGGCGTGATGCGGTTCATGGCGGCGTCCCTGCCCTGGAGCGTTTTTGCGGCGCGGACACCGCTCTGTGTCGAGAAAACGCGTCAATTCACATGGGTGGAGCAGAACCTGTCCGGCATGCACGGATTCTGCCCCTGTCCTTTCGCTGAAAAGCTGCCGGCGGCGTCCAGGAATGGCGGCGCCACATGAACGGCCGGCGCGCCGTCAGCGTTTCTTTGAGGAATCGATCACCGGTCCAAACCGCACATACTGCTTTCCATCAAACCGGATGAGCTGCAGTTGCTCGATCGGATAGTGATCATCTGGCGCCGTATTGATCTCGATGCCCGGCAACAGCAGATCAGACCGGAAGTGCCGGATATTGGCCGCCTGCTTCATGATGTTGGCGGGGGTGACGTCGTCGCCGGCCTGGCGCAGCACCTGTTCCATCGCCTGCGCGGCGACATAGGCGTAGACGGTCAGCGCGTCCTTGCGGTCCGCTTCGGGCAGGTATTTGTCATAGAAGGCATTCCATTTCCTGAACGCCGGATCGTCCTTCCACTCGGGATCGTTGGCGTCCTTCAGATAGGCGCTGGAGATAATGTCCTTCGCATTGTCCAGTCCGGCCGGCCCGAGCACCGCCGCGATGGAATTGGCGTTGCTGCCCAGATAATGCGTCGGCTTCCAGCCCAGTTCGGCGATCTTGCGAATGGCCTGGGCGGCGAATTTCGGCGTGGTCATGTTCATGAACACGTCGGCGCCGGAGGCCTTCAGCTTGACGATCTGGGAATCGATGGTCGGATCTGTGGATTCATAGGAGGCTTCGGCGACGATCATCTTCGCCTTGTCGCCAAGACCGTCCTTGAAGCCCTTGAGGACATCGCGGCCGAAATCATCGTTCTGATAAAGAACCGCGATCTTCGCATCTGGTTTGGTCTTGAGAATATTCGCCGCGAACGCCTTGCCCTCGGTCTGGTAGCTGGGCTGGAAGCCCATGGTCCACGGCCATGCCGCCTGATCGCCGAATTTCGTCGCGCCTGAAGCGATGAAGACGTGCGGAATCTTGTGGCCGTTGAGATACTTCAGCGTCGCCGAGCTGGTCGGGGCGCCCAGCGAGCCGTACATCACCGACACCTGATCGTTTTCCACCAGCTTGCGGGTCTGCTCCACCGTTTTCGGCGGGCTGTAGGCGTCGTCGTAGGTGATAAAGCGGATCTGGCGCCCGCCGACGCCGCCCTGATCGTTCATCATGCGGAAATACGCCGCCGGAACCTTGCCAAGCACCGCATAGACAGCGGCGGGACCGCTATAGGCGTTGACGTTGCCGATGCGGATCTCCTCCCTGGCCGCAGGCTTGTCCTGCGCCTGCGCGGCGCCGGTCAACGCCAGCGCGCCCGCCACAACACCCGTCGCGGCGCACAACGCCGTTCCAGCCCGCGCCGCGCGCAGCCATACGTGGATTCTGCCTCTGCCGGCCATCCCGTTTCCTCCAACCCTGTCGTCCTTGCGCCGCCGTCGTCCGGACAGGCCGCGCTTGCGCCGGTTTTCCGGCTTGTGAGCGGGAGTGTCGGATATTGGCGCCGCGCCCGTCAATCATGACGACGGCGCGATGGCCACAACCGGCAGGATTTTGCCGACGGCGGCGCGCCAGTCCCCTTCCCTAAAGTCATGCGACATAGCGCCATATCTGACGGGCGCCCCGGGAACGTTTTTATGGTTAATGCCGTTGTCCGGATGTCTGGCCAGAAACAGTTGCCGCTGCCGTTGCAAAGACAGCCGGCCCGTAAAGTTCTGCGCCGCGCGTCCGCGGCTTTCCAGTACTGACGGTGACGCCATGAAAATTGCCCAGATCGCGCCGCTCGCGGAGCGCTGTCCTCCAAAATTCTATGGAGGCACCGAAAGAATAGTTTCCTATCTGACCGAGCAACTTGTCGACATGGGTCATGACGTAACCCTGTTCGCCAGCGCTGATTCAGTCACCTCGGCCCGTCTGTGCGGATGCTGCGAGATGGCGTTGCGCCTCAATCCTGAGGTGCAGGAACAACTGCCCTGGCATCTGGCGATGATGGATCATGTCCGACGCAAGGCCGCTGAGTTCGATGTCCTGCACTTTCATGTGGACCTGCTGCATTTCCCGACGTTCCGGGACATCGCCGGCAAAACCGTCACAACCCTGCATGGACGCCAGGACCTGCCCGACCTGGCTGCTTTCTACCGGCAATTCCCCGGGTATCCGCTGGTATCCATTTCACATGCCCAGCGGACGCCCATGCCGGCTGGGGTAAATTGGGCCGCCAATGTCTATCATGGTCTGCCAGAACGGCTGCTGACGCCCCTGCCCCATCCGGACGGCGGCTATCTCGCCTTTCTCGGGCGAATTTCGCCGGAAAAGCGGCCTGATCGGGCCATCGCCATCGCCGCGGGCGCCGGCCTGCCGCTGCGGATAGCGGCGAAGATCGACCGGGCCGACGCCTGTTATTGGGCGGAGACAATCGAGCCGCTGGTGCGGACCTGCGACTGCGTGACGTTCTGCGGGGAAATCGGCGAGACCGAGAAGGCGGATTTTCTCGGCAACGCCCGGGCGCTGCTGTTTCCGATCGACTGGCCGGAGCCATTCGGGCTGGTGATGATCGAAGCCATGGCCTGCGGAACGCCGGTCATCGCCTGGCCGTGTGGCTCGACGCCCGAGATCATTGATCATGGCGTAACCGGTTTTCTGGTCCATTCGATCGACGAAGCCGTGGCGGCGGTCAGGAGGGCCGGCGAACTGGACCGGGGGCAGGTGCGCGCCAGGTTCGAGCAGCGGTTTTCCGCCCACCGCATGGCCCGCGACTATCTGGCGGTTTACGAGCGCCTTGCGGGCGCCCGCGCATCGCCGCCGCTGCAGTTTGCCTGACCAGTGGCGGCCGGATCGGGCCCATCCACGCCGGCCGGGCATCTGTCGCTGTTTTTTGCAGGGTCAGAATTTTGCTGCATCTTTTTGCTTGGCTGCATGTCTGGCGGCCCCCGCGCGCCTCGCCCGGCGCAGCACCGCGAGGCGGCGTCCGCGCCGTCTGAACACGCTCCAGGAATTTTCCAGGAGGCCCTGTCTTTTCAGGAGGCCCTGTCATGGAAACCGCCCTACCGACGTCGCTGACAGCGTCCCAGACAATGGCTGGCGGCTCCGCTTCCAGCGAACCCGAGACTGATCTCTGGTCCGTGCAGAGCGACGCCTCCCTGCAGGAGACGCAACCCCGGGCGCTCAAACAGGGCGACGCCTTTGCGGTGTTCGATCACCACGGCGACGCCCTTTCCGGCCCCCGCAGCCCGGAGGGACTGTTCTGGCGCGACACCCGGCACCTGTCGCACCTGGCCATGACGGTGTGCGGGCGCCGGCCCATGCTTCTGTCATCCATCCTGCGCGACGACAACGCAACGCTGACCTGCGACCTGACCAACCCGGAGATCCAGGGCCAGGACGGCGAACTGGAGATTGTCCGCGATGCGCTGCATATCCGGCGCTCCTGCTTTCTGTGGAACGCCGCCTGTTATCAGCGGGTGGTGGTGAAAAACTACGATCAGAAGCCGCATCACGTTACGATCGCCATCACCTTCGCGGCTGACTTCGCCGACCTGTTCGAGGTGCGCGGCTCCCGGCGCGAGCGCCGCGGCGAACGGCATCCGCCGGAGCCCGCCGCAAACCACGTTCGCCTGTCCTATACGGGGCTCGACCGGCGCCGGCGGGTGACAACGCTGGGATTTGATCCGGAACCGTCGCAACTGACCGGCAATCGCGCCGTGTTTGAGCTCACGCTGGCGCCGCGCGAAAGCCGCACCCTGTACATGGAGGTGAGTTGCAGGACCCCCGGCGTCAATCACGCGCCGGCACAGGGATATTTCGCCGCCCTGCGCGACTCGCGGCGCGACCTGCGGCGCCTCTCCGGGCGGGCGGCGGCGGTCAGCAGCTCGAACGACGTGTTCAACGAAGCGCTGCGGCGCAGCGTCTCCGATCTTTACATGCTGGTGACTGATACTGAGGACGGCCCCTACCCTTACGCCGGCATTCCCTGGTTCAGCACGGTGTTCGGCCGTGACGCGCTCATCACCGCCTTGCAGACCTTGTGGCTCGACCCGGAGATCACGCGCGGGGTTCTGCGCCATCTCGCCAGCAACCAGGCGACGCGAACCGATCCGCTGGCCGACGCCGAGCCCGGCAAGATTCTGCACGAGGTTCGCCACGGCGAGATGGCCGAACTGCGGGAGGTGCCGTTCCGCCGCTACTACGGCAGCGTCGATTCCACGCCGCTGTTCGTCGCCCTGTGCGGCGCCTATCTGCGCCGCACAGGCGATGTGCGCGCCATCCAGCAACTGTGGCCCCACGTGGAGGCCGCGCTGGACTGGATCCGCACGTCCGGCGACCGGGATGGCGACGGTTTCGTCGAATACGGCCGCCAGACGCCGGACGGACTGGTGAACCAGGGCTGGAAGGACAGCTTCGATTCCGTCTTTCACGCCGACGGCGCGCTGGCGCGCGGTCCCATCGCCCTGTGCGAGGTGCAGGCCTATGTCTACGCCGCCTGGCAGGCGGCGCGCGACATGGCGGCGGCGCTGGGCGACGGCGCGACCGCCGCCGCCTGCGAGACGCGGGCCCGCGACCTGCGGACGGCCTTCGATGCGGCGTTCTTCGATGAGGAACTGGGCACGTATGTGCTGGCTCTCGACGGCGACAAACGCCCCTGCCGGGTGCGCGCCTCCAACGCTGGCCACGTGCTGACCTTCGGTCTCGCCCTGCCGGAGCGCGCCGCCGCCGTGGCGAAGACCCTGATGGCGCCGGCCAGTTTCTGCGGCTGGGGCGTCCGCACCGTTCCGGACACCGAGGCGCGCTACAATCCCATGAGCTATCACAACGGCTCTGTCTGGCCCCACGACAATGCGCTGGTGGCTTACGGCCTGCGTCGCTACGGCTACCGGACGGAGGCCGGCCGCATCTTTGAGGGCCTGTTCGCCGCCTCCACCTATATCGAGATGCGCCGGTTGCCCGAGCTGTTTTGCGGGTTCGCCCGCCAGCGCGGCCAGGGCCCAACTTTCTATCCGGTCGCCTGCTCGCCCCAGGCCTGGGCGGCGACGGCGCCGCTGTTCATGTTGCAGGCCTGCCTTGGCGTTTCATTCGACCCGGCCGGAAACGCCATTTCCTTCACCGAACCGCTGCTGCCCCCGTTCCTCGACGAAGTGACGATCCGCAACCTGCGCATCGGCGAGGCCTCCTGCGACATCGCTGTGTCAGGCCGGCAGTCCATCGTGCACGTGCTGCGTCGCAGCGGCCCGCTGAAGGTGTTGGTGACGGCCTGAGGCAATTTCAAGCCGCGGGGCGAAAATGGACCACGCGGCAGCCATGCGCGGCCGGCATGTCCAGAGGCTTTCGCCGATGCGGTTTGATGTGAATGATGCTGCCTTCCGAAGTCGCCGGATTCTGCGGTTGCCCCCGCCACAAGCGCCTGACGTTCTGGACGGGAACTCCGGCCCGCCGCGAATCCGGCCATCACAGGAGAATGCTGCATGAGCGATGCGTCCGAATACACGCCGCCGAACGTCTGGACCTGGAGCAAGCCCAGCGGCGGCGCCTTCGCCAGTATCAACCGGCCGGTCGCCGGCCCCACGCACGACAAGGAGCTGCCGGTCGGCAAGCATCCGCTGCAGCTTTATTCACTGGCCACGCCGAACGGCCAGAAAGTCAACATCATGCTGGAGGAGTTGCTGGCGGCGGGCCACAGCGGCGCCGAATACGACGCCTGGCTGATCCGCATCAATGAAGGCGACCAGTTCGGCAGCGGTTTTGTCGAGGTCAATCCGAACTCGAAGATTCCAGCCCTGCTCGACCGCTCGGGCTCCAAACCTGTCCGGGTGTTCGAATCCGGCGCCATCCTCGTTTATCTCGCGGAAAAATTCGGCGCCTTCCTGCCGACCGAGCCAGCGGCGCGGGCGGAGTGCCTGTCGTGGCTGTTCTGGCAAATGGGCAGCGCACCCTATCTCGGCGGTGGCTTCGGCCATTTCTACGCCTACGCTCCGATGAAAATCGAATACGCCATCGACCGTTTTTCGATGGAAGCCAAACGGCAGCTCGACGTGCTGAACCGCCGGCTGGCCGAAGCCCCCTGGCTGGGCGGCGACGCCTACACCATCGCCGACATGGCGGTGTTCCCCTGGTATGGCGCGCTGGCGAAGGGCCAGATGTACGGAACGGCCGGCGAGTTCCTGTCCGTGCACGAATACCCCAACGTCATCGCCTGGGCTGACCGGATACTGGCGCGCCCGGCCGTCCGGCGCGGACGGATGGTCAATAACGTCAACGGCAAGCCAGAGAACCAGCTGCACGAACGGCACGACGCGTCCGATTTTGACACCCGGACCCAGGACAAGATGGGCGGCTGACCATCTGGAGCATTTTCGAGAAACGTGGGGCCCATTTTCCTCGAACAGACGCTCTGGCATTGCGACGTCAGGGCGCTTTCCGATCCGGCGGAACCGACGGATCGAACAGGATTCGCCCAGAACAAGATTGGAAATATTTCCCGATCCGTACAGATCGGGAAATACTCTCGCGCCGCAACGCTTCAGGCAAACTCAACCGCCACGCGGCAGCGTCTGCATATCGATGACGAAGCGATATTTGACGTCGCTTTTCAGCATGCGCGCGTAAGCGTTCTCGATCTCGTCCATGGCGATCATTTCGATGTCGGCGGTGATGCCATGCTCGCCACAGAAATCCAGCATCTCCTGGGTTTCGGCTATGCCGCCGATGATCGAACCCGCGAACCGGCGCCGGTTTGGCAACAGGCTGAAGACATTCACCGGCAACGGCGCATCCGGCGCGCCCACCTGAACCAGCGTGCTGTCGCGCCTGAGCATGCCGAGATAGACGTTGACGTCGTGCGGCGCGGCGACGGCGTCGATGATCAGATCGAGCTTCGAGCGCCAGGCCGCCATCGCCTCACGGTCGGTGGACAGCACCACCTCATCGGCGCCAAGGCGCTTGCCGTCCGCCATCTTGGACGGTGAAGTGGTGAACAGCACGACGCGCGCGCCGAGCGCATGGGCGAATTTCACCGCCATGTGGCCAAGTCCGCCAAGGCCAACAACGCCGACAGTCTTGCCAGGCCCGGCCTCCCAGTGGCGCAACGGCGACCAGGTCGTGACGCCAGCGCAAAGCAGCGGCGCAACGCCAGCCGGATCAAGATTCTGCGGCGCCCGCAGCACGAAATCTTCCGTCACAACCACATGGCTGGAATAGCCGCCAAAGGTGTGGCCGCCGCTGACCCGGTCCTTGCCGTTGTAAGTGCCGGTCCCGCCCTTCTGGCAATATTGCTCCAGCCCTTCCCGGCAGTTTTCACAGGAGCGGCAGGAATCGACCAGGCAACCGACGGCGGCGATATCGCCAACCCGGAATTTCTTCACATCGTCGCCGACCGCCGCCACCCGCCCGACGATCTCGTGGCCCGGCACGCACGGATACAGCGTGCCGCCCCATTCGTTGCGCACCGTGTGCAGGTCCGAATGACAGACGCCGCAGTACTGGATTTCAATCAGCACGTCGGACGGGCCAGGATCACGACGGCTGAAGGAAAAGGCGCCCAGCGGGGCTTCGGAATCTCTGGCCGCAAAGCCGGTGCACATGAACATGCGTTTGCTCCCATTGGGTCTGGCGTCGCCAGCCGGAACGGCCTGCGGGCGCAGCCCGACCCGTCATTGCCGCCATGATGGCGGATTCAGGCCGTGTTGAGAACGGCGCGCCAGATCTCCCTGCTGCGCGTCTGGTAAGCTTCAAGCGCCGCGACCAGATGACGGCGCGGCGCGTCCGGCGTCATCTCTGCCGGCAGCAACGGATCCCGCAGCATCTGCCCGATGAGGGCGCGGCCCAGCAGCAGGCATTCCCGGGCCGCCGCGCGCGGCTCCAGCCCCGGCAGCCGGCGCCCGCTTTCCTCCAGCATACGCAGCCGGTCCGCATAGTCCGCCGCCAGCGCCCGCACATCCCAGAGGGCGTGGATGCAGGCGCATTGCTCCCGGGTGAGGCCGCTGGCGACAAGGACCTGGGCGCCCGCCCCGAGACCCAGCGCCCCAAGATCTTCCCGCAACGCCGTGACGCCGCCGCGCAGATTGTCCGGACGGAGCCACAGTCCGCCGGACCAGCATCGAAACCCCCGCAGATCCAGCGCCCGGTGATGGCGCCGCAACAGGGTGCGGTCTCGCCGGCTCACGCCGGCGTCATGAACCGCCACCCAATCGCCCGACCACGGCGCCACATTGTCGAGGCGCTGACGCCATGCGCTGACATCCCGCTGCAGGGGGCGCCCAGCCGTGTTGAGGGCATATAGCGCCCGCCCCTGCCGCAGGACCTTCTTCTGCCGCAACAACCGGGTGATGGCGACGCGCGCCACCGCCTCGGTCAGCCCGACAATCACGCAGCCCTCGCACACATCCCGGGCCGACATCGGCTCGCCATGGCGGGCGGAAAGCAGATCCAGCACCACGGTTGTTGCGCTGGGCAGCGACGCTTCCATTCCGGCGTGACTCCTGATCCTGGGCGGCAACGCGCCGGGCGCACGCCCCGCGCCCGCCTGCGCGTTCATACGGGAACGCCAACCTCGCGTCACCGCTTGACGCGCCAACAGCAAAATTTCACTATTTGCCGATTTCAAAAAGCAAATGAAATATTGGAGAAACACATGAGCGGCGCTGTGAGGGTTGAACGCGAAGGCCCGGTCACCACGATCATCATGAGCCGGCCTGAACGGCGAAACGCCGTCGACGGCCCCATGGCGGCCGCCCTGCGCGCCGCATTCCACGACTTCGAGGCTGACGAAAGCCAGCGCGTCGCCGTGCTCTGGGGAGAAAATGGCGTGTTCTGCGCCGGCGCCGACCTCACCGCCGTCAATGATCCGGCCCGCACCCATGATCTCGATCCGGATGGCGGCGGCGATGGGCCGATGGGGCCGTCGCGCATGGCGCTATCCAAGCCGCTGATCGCCGCCGTGTCAGGCTACGCGGTGGCCGGCGGCCTGGAGCTGGCCCTGCTCGCCGATATGCGCGTGGCTGAGGAAGGCGCTGTTTTCGGCGTGTTCTGCCGGCGCTGGGGCGTGCCGCTGATCGACGGCGGCACGGTGCGCCTGCCACGTGTTGTCGGCATGGGCCGCGCCCTCGACATGATCCTCACCGGCCGGCCAGTTGACGCTCAGGAAGCGCTGGCCATGGGCCTCGCCAACCGGATCGCGCCGCAGGGGCAGGCCCGCGCCGTCGCCGAGGATCTCGCGCGCCAGATCGCCGCTTTTCCGCAGGCCTGCATGTTGACCGACCGCAAGTCGGCGTTCGCCCAGTGGGATCTGCCGCTTGCTGAAGCCCTGCGTCAGGAGGGCCGCGACGGCGCGCCCATCGTCGCCATGGAAGGCAAGGCCGGCGCCATGCGCTTTGAGCGCGGCGCGGGCCGCCACGGCCGCTTCGGCGAGTGAAACGGGACAAACCCGCACGCCGCAACGGCAACACAATGCAGGGAGGATCTGACCATGTCCGCTTCAGGCGCGACCTGTCTTGAACTGATCGAACGCGGCGCCAGGCAGAACGCCGCCCGAACGGCGCTGGTCTGGGGCGACCGGTCGTGGACCTTCGCCGAGGTCAACGCCCAGGCCAACCGGCTGGCGCAAGCCCTCGTTGCGGCAGGCGCGGTCCAGGGCCAGCGCGTCGCACTGCTGGTCAACAATGGCCCCCACAGCGTGCCCCTGGACTTCGCGTGTGTGAAAAGCGGCGTCAATCGCACGCCGCTTAACGCGCGGCTGTCGGCTGCAGAGCATGCGCGCATGCTGCAGGAGGCGCGGTGCGCCATGCTGGTGTTTGGCGACGACCTGATGGAGCGGGCGCGCGAACTGCAGCTGCTGTGCCCGGGCCTTGCCTGTCACGGCCTCGGCGCCGCCCTGCCCGGCGGCGTCGATCTGCTGCAAACCGCCGCCGGACAGCCGGCCGTCGCGCCAGACGTCGCCGTGGGGCCGGACGACATCCTGCTCACCCTGTACACCTCCGGCACCACCGGCGTGCTCAAGGCGGCCCAGCATACCCAGGGTTCTTACGCCGCCATCTGCCGCAACATTCTCATCAACCTGTTTCCCATAGGCGAGGACGACGTGATGCTGCACGCCGCCTCGCTGATCCACGCCAGCGGCACGTTCGTACTGCCGTTCTGGTTGCGCGGCGCGCGCACGGTGGTGCTGCCGGGCTTCGCCCCCGGCCCGTTCCTCGAGGCAATCGCCACGCATCGCGCCACCGCCGTCAATCTGGTGCCGACCATGTTGCAAATGCTGATGGAGCATCCGGACCTCGACGCTTGCGACCTGTCCTCGCTGCGTCACATCATCTATGGCGCATCACCGATGCCGCGCGCGGTGATCGACCGCGCCATGGCCCGTTTCGGCCAACACCGCTTCTGGCAGTACTACGGCCAGACGGAGGCGCCGCTCTGCCTCGCGGTGCTGCGCCCGGAAGACCATGTGGGCGAGCTGCTCGGCGCCTGTGGCCGGCCATCGCCGGATGTGGAAATCCGGCTTGTCGACGCCGACGGCGCGCCGGTTCAGCAAGGCGAGCCCGGTGAAATTCTGGTGCGCGGGCCAATGTCTGTCGCCGGCTATTTCAACGCGGCCGAACTGACGGCGGAAACGTTTGATGCGGACGGCTGGGTGCACACGCGCGATGTCGGCGTTTTCGATGACCTGGGCTTCCTGCACCTGCGCGACCGCACCTCCGACATGATCATTTCCGGCGGCTACAACGTCTATCCACGTGAAGTGGAGGACGCGTTGCTGACCCATCCGGCGGTGCTGGAATGCGCTGTGGTGGGCGCCCCGGACCCCAAATGGGTCGAGGCGGTGACGGCGTTCGTGGTGCTGCGCCCTGGCGAAACCGCGACGGAAGCCGAGCTGATCGCCCACGTGGCGGGCCAGGTCGCGTCCTACAAAAAGCCGCACCAGGTGCTGTTTGCCGACGCCATTCCGAAGACGGCTGTCGGCAAGCTTGATCGCAAATCATTGCGCGCGCGCCTCGCCTGACCGCCCCGGCGCCGGCCGCACCGACCGTGAGAGACGGTTTGTGGAGGCGGAGCTGAACCGCCTCCAGGTCGGCGCTGGCCCCCTGGGGACATCACGTTCCCAGACATCCGGCTGAGCCGCTGAAGGCCTCGCGGCGGCGCAATCCCGACCGCGATCCGGCTCAACCTTCCGCCAGCACGCGTTTCGGACACAAAACGCCCTTGCCCGACCGGTTTTTCTGGCTGCGCCGCTTCCGCGCCAATAATGTCGGGTAAACGGATTGTTGCGCGCATGGCAAATCCAGAGCCGGTGTTCCGGACAGGCAGGGCGCGCGGGAGTTTCTGATGACTGACGCCGCCACAGGCTCTGATGGCCCGATTTCCGGGCGCGGGGCCCCCGCCAATCGCCTTGCCTGGAAACTCGACAATACATACGCGCGCCTGCCGGAAGCATTCTGGACCGCCGTTGCGCCAACGCCTGCGCGGGCGCCTGGAATGATCATGTTCAACCAGCCGCTGGCAGCGGAGCTTGGACTGCTGGCGGATGGCGCGGACATTGATCCGGACGCGCTGGCGCAGATTTTCTCCGGCAACGCCCTCCCGGAGGGAGCCGCCGCGATCGCCCAGGCCTATGCCGGACACCAGTTCGGCAACTTCACCATGCTGGGCGATGGACGCGCCCTGCTGGTCGGCGAACAGGTCGCGCCCGATGGCCGCCGGTTTGACGTGCAGTTCAAGGGCGCAGGTCCAACGCCATTCTCACGTCAGGGCGACGGGCGCGCGGCGCTTGGGCCGATGCTGCGTGAGTACGTCATTAGCGAAGCCATGCACGCCCTTGGCGTTCCCACCACGCGCAGCCTTGCGGTCGTGGCCACCGGAGAAGGCGTTTTTCGCGAGGAGCCGCTGCCTGGCGCCGTGCTCACCCGCGTCGCCGCCAGCCACCTGCGGTTCGGCACGTTCCAGTACGCAGCCGCGCTCGGCCAGCCGGAGCTGTTACAGGCGCTGGTGGACTATGCGATTGACCGGCATGACCCGGATCTGCGTGGCGCGCCCGCCCCTGCCCTTGGCCTGTTGCGACGGGTGATGGAGCGACATGTGGACCTGGTGCTGAACTGGATCCGCATTGGTTTCGTCCACGGCGTCATGAACACCGACAACATGACGATTTCTGGCGAAACCATCGACTACGGCCCTTGCGCTTTTATCGACGGATTCAACCCCGCCGCCGTATTCAGTTCGATTGACCAGGGCGGCCGCTATGCCTTTGGCGCCCAGCCTGGCGTGGCGCAGTGGAACTTGGCGCGACTGGCGGAAGCGTTGCTGCCGCTGCTCGATCCTGACAAGGACGCCGCCATCCGTCTGGCCGAGGAGCAACTCAATGGCTTCCGCGATCTCTACCAGATCAGGTGGCAGGCAATGATGAGGCGCAAGCTTGGGCTGGCCGCCATCGACGGAGAGGAGGAAAGCGACGCCGCGCTGATGGGCGAGTTGCTGCAATGGATGCGCGCCGCTGGCGCCGATTACGCCAACACGTTCCGGGCGCTTTCGGACGATGACGTCACGCGGCCCGAACAGTTTGCCGACGCAGCTTTCAGCGAATGGCGGACACGCTGGGAGGCGCGGCGCGACAGGAACCCGATCAGCCCCGCCGCCGCGCGCGCCCTGATGCTGGCGGCGAACCCGGCCGTTATCCCCCGCAATCATGTGGTTGAGGACGCCCTTGCCGCCGCGACCGGCGGCAATCTGGCGCCGCTAAAGGCGCTGCTCAACGCCCTGGCGCGCCCTTATGAGCCGTTCCATGGCGATCCAGCCTATACGGAGCCAGGACCAGGCGGTTTCAAGACGTTTTGCGGAACCTGAAAATCAGGCAGGGGCGACCGTGCAAGCCAGGGCGCGCCGCTGCCCCAGGGGAAACTCCGCAAAAGCATCCCGTGAACGCCGGTCGCATTGTCGCCGTTCAGGGTCTGCGTGGCCGCACGGGTTTTGCCAGAAGGCAGACGACGGCGGCTGGCAGGCGCCGATAACAAAACCACCCGTCGCTATGCGGCGCCGCACATGGTTTCCGGCGCCGGGCGCCTACGCAATCCCTCCGGCGAGCGATCGCTGGATGATGCGTCACCAAGAGGAAGGTAATGGCAGGCAGGCTTCGCATTCGCCCTTTTTCCATGTTCCGGGCATTTCTCGACAATCAGGCTTCCGGCGGCCTCGTACTGATGTTTGCCGCCGCCGCCGCTCTGGTTGTCGCCAACTCTCCCCTGTCCGCCAGTTATTTCGGCGCGCTGGCGTCCTACGTTGGTCCCCTGAGCGTGGCGCACTGGATCAACGACGCGCTGATGGCCGTGTTCTTCCTGTTTGTCGGTCTCGAGATCAAGCGCGAGATGCTGGATGGCCAGCTCGCGACCTGGCCCCGCCGGATTCTGCCAGGCGTGGCGGCGCTGGGCGGCATGATCGTTCCCGCCCTGATCTTTGTGGCGCTGAATTATGGCGAGTCAGCCACCATGCGCGGCTGGGCCATTCCCACGGCCACTGACATCGCCTTCGCGCTGGGCGTGCTGTCATTGCTGGGCAACCGGGTTCCGGCGGCGCTGAAGGTGTTTCTGACAGCGTTGGCCATCATCGATGACCTGGGCGCGGTGATCATCATCGCCCTGTTTTATACAGCGGAGATGTCACTCCCGGCGCTCGGCGGCGCCGCGCTTGCCCTTGGTGCGCTCGCCCTGCTGAACCGGCGTGGCGTTCTGGTTTTGTGGCCCTACCTGTTGCTGGGCGTCGTTTTGTGGGTTTTCGTCCTGAAATCCGGCGTGCACGCCACGATCGCCGGCGTCCTGCTGGCGTTGACCATACCTTTGCGCCGCTCCCCGGGGCTCAGCGGCGACCTTCCCGCCTCGCCGTTGCACCGGCTGGAGCATGGCCTGCACTACGTCGCGCCCTTCGTCATCATCCCGGTGTTTGGCTTCGCCAACGCCGGCGTATCGCTGGCGGGCATGACCCTCAAGAACCTGTCGGACCCGTTGACACTTGGCGTGGCCGGCGGACTGCTGTTCGGCAAGCTGGTCGGCGTTTTTGGCTTCGCCTGGGCGACAATCAGGCTGGGCTTTGTGGAGATGCCGGCCAATTCACGCTGGAGCCACATATTCGGCGTCGCGCTGCTCTGCGGCGTCGGGTTCACCATGAGCCTGTTCATCGGTCTGCTGGCGTTCGAAGGCCACCCCGCGCTTCAGAACGAGGTCAAACTCGGCATCATCGTCGGCTCCGTGCTGGCGGCGCTGGCCGGGGCGCTGGTATTGCGACTGTCGCCCATGCCCGCGCCGCAACCGGCTGAACCGCTCCGCGCCTGAGAATGCCCCGGTCATCGGGGCCGCGGCGCGTGTTCTCAAGCGGGCCAGCGCCGCGGCCAGGGATGGCCGGGCTGAAATTCGCCGCGACCTCTGGCAAGGTCCCCGGGCAATCTGATAGGGAACCCGTATCGTCACGTCGCCCCTGCGGGGGCGGCCATGGGAGGACAACGAATGAGCGCTGTTGAATTCACGGTTGATGGCGGCGTCGCCATTATCACCATCAACCGTCCGGAAGCGAAAAACGCCGTCAACGCCGAAGTCGCCAAGGGCGTCGCCGCGGCCGTCGATGAGATCAACAGCCGCGATGACATCCGTCTCGCCATTCTCACCGGCGCCGGCGGCACCTTCTGCGCCGGCATGGATCTCAAGGCCTTCGTGCAGGGTGAGGTCGTCTCGATCGAAGGTCGCGGCTTCGCTGGCCTGACCGAAGCCCCGCCACGCAAGCCGCTCATCGCCGCCATTGAAGGCTACGCCCTCGCCGGCGGCTGCGAGCTGGCCCTGTCCTGCGACCTGATCGTCGCCAGCGAAGGCTCGAAGTTCGGCGTGCCGGAAGTGAAGCGCGGCCTCGTCGCCGCGGCTGGCGGCCTGATGCGCCTGCCGCGCCAGATCCCCTATCGCATCGCCATGGAGCTGGCGCTGACCGGCGATATGGTGCCGGCCGCGACGTTGCAGGGCTATGGCTTGATCAACCGCGTCGTGCCGAATGGCCAGGCGCTGGAAGAAGCCCTGAAACTGGCCCGCATCATCGCCGAAAATGGCCCGCTCGCCGTCGCCGTGTCGCGCCAGATCATCAACGACCAGCAGGAATGGTCCGCCTCCGAGATGTGGGAAAAGCAGAAGGCCTACATCGCGCCGGTGTTCACCTCCAAGGACGCGCGCGAAGGCGCCGTTGCCTTCGCCGAGAAGCGCAAGCCGGTGTGGACGGGCAAGTAAGCGCCCGGACCAGGCGCCGCTCGGGAAGCTTACGCTCCCGGACGACGTCTTTTGATGAACCCGCCAGCCTGCCTGGCGGGTTTTTCTTTGAGTCATGCGCCTTGCGGCCACACGCACTCTCCGGTCACATCCGGAATGGAACCTGGTGCTGGCCCTTGTGGTTGACCGGGAACACGTGGACCGGCGGCAAAGGAGCAGGGCATGGCGCAGCGCCGGGCTTCACCGGATCAGGACCTGCCTGACAACATACTGCCGGAACAGGATAATTCCGGCCGACGCCCCATGACGGGCCGACGCGCGGCGGACCTGCTGACAATCACGCCGCAGGGCCTGTATTGCCCGGCCGGCGACTTCCATATCGATCCACTGCGCCCGGTGGCGCGCGCCCTGGTGACCCATGGGCATGCGGATCACGCCAGGGCAGGCCATGGGCGCGTCCTCGCGACCGCTGAAACGCTCGCCATCATGGGCGTGCGTTACGGCGATAATTTTGCCGGCTCATCACAAACAGCGTCACCGGGCGTTTCGCTTGCCATCGGCAATGCGACGGTCACCTTTTTCCCGGCTGGCCATGTGCTCGGTTCGGCCCAGATCCTGATCGAAGCACGCGACGTCGCCGGCCGGCTGACGCGGCTTGTCGCGTCGGGCGATTACAAGCGGGAAGCAGATCCCACCTGCGCCGCATTCGAGCTGGTTCCCTGCGACATCTTCATTACTGAAGCCACGTTCGCCCTGCCCATCTTCCGGCATCCGCCAGCGGACGCTGAAATCGCGCGTCTGCTCCAGTCGCTGCGCCTGTTTCCCGAGCGCGCCCATCTGCTTGGCGCCTACGCGCTGGGGAAAGCCCAACGCCTGATCGCCCTGCTGCGCGCCGCCGGCTATGACGCCCCGATCTACATGCACGGCGCCATGGAGAAAATAACCGCTTTATATCAAGGTTTTGGCGTCGAACTTGGCGACGTTCGCCCCGTGCCTCCGCGCGAGGGGCGTGGCGGGGGAGACCTTCCCGGCGCCATCGTCCTGTGTCCGCCCGGCGCCCTGCAGGATCGCTGGAGCCGGCGTTTCGCCGATCCGGTGCACGGCCTGGCGTCCGGCTGGATGCGCACGCGGGCGCGCGCCCGGCAACGCGGCGTCGAGTTGCCGCTGGTGATTTCCGATCACGCCGGCTGGCCAGACCTGTGCCGCACCGTGGTTGAAACCGGCGCCGAGGAAATCCGCATCACCCATGGCCAGGAGGACGCCCTCGCCCATTGGTGCGCCACACGCGGCCTCACCGCCTTGCCCCTGCATCTGTTGGGATACGGCGATGACGATGCGGCTGCCGCTGAGGAAGCCGTTACGGACGCTGCCGCCATCGGGGCGGCGCCATGAAGCGCTTCGCCGATCTGATTGATCGCCTCTCCTGTGAAAGCGGACGCAACGCCCGCCTGCGGATGCTGCGCGACTATTTCGCCACAACGCCAGACCCGGATCGCGGCTATGCCCTGGCGGCCCTCACCGGCGATCTGTCATTCGCCAACGCCAAGCCGGCGCTGATCCGGCAAATGATCAGCGCGCGCACCGATCCGACGCTGTTCGCCATGTCCTACGATTATGTGGGCGATCTGTCCGAAACGGCGGCGCTACTCTGGCCTGACGCAGGGGCTGGAACCCGCAACGATCTCTCCCTCACCGCAGTCGTCGAGACCATGACCGCAGCGCTGCGACCGCAAATGGCCGATCTGCTGGCCAGTTGGCTGGACGATCTCGACGAAACCGGTCGCTGGGCCCTGCTCAAGCTGGTGACCGGGAGTTTCCGTATCGGCATTTCGGCGCGGCTGACGCGCACGGCGCTGGCGCAGTATGGCAACCGCGACGTGGAAGAAATCGAGGCGGTCTGGCACGGGCTGACGCCTCCCTATCTGCCGCTGTTCGCCTGGCTCGAAGGGCGTGGGCCACGCCCGAAACCGCAGCATCTGGCGCCATTCCGCTCGCCGATGCTGGCCCAACCCATCAACGAGACGGAGTTGCGCCAGCTCAACCCGCCAGATTTCGTCGCTGAATGGAAATGGGACGGCATCCGGGTGCAGGCGGCCCTGGGAACTGGTGGCGATGGCGCGCCCATCGCCAGACTGTGGTCGCGCAGCGGTGAGGATATTTCCGCCGCCTTTCCCGATCTCATCGCCGAACTGACAGGCAAGGCCCATTTTGAGGGGGCCATCGATGGCGAGCTGCTGGTGGTGCAGAACGGCGCGGTGCAGAGCTTCAACGTTTTGCAGCAGCGCCTGAACCGCAAGACCGCCTCATCAAAACTGCAGGCGCAATATCCGGCGCACATTCGCGCCTGGGACGCGCTGGCGTTGAATGGCGAGGACCTTGCCCCGCTGCCATGGACAGAGCGGCGCGAACATCTCGAAAACCTGGTTTCACGCCTCAACTCACCCCGCATCAGCCTCTCCCCGCTGGTGCCGTTCGCCAGTTGGGATGAACTTGCGGCCGCCCGGGGTGCGCCGGCCGCGACAGATCTGGGCGTCGACGCCGCTGCCGTCGAAGGCTGCATGCTGAAACGGCGCGACAGTCCCTACATCAGTGGACGGCCAAAGGGCCCGTGGTTCAAATGGAAGCGCGATCCGCACCTGATCGACGCGGTGCTGATGTACGCCCAGCGCGGGCATGGCAAGCGTTCGTCATTCCATTCCGACTTCACCTTCGGCGTCTGGCGGACCGGTGATGACGGCGCGCGCGTGCTCACGCCGGTCGGCAAGGCCTATTTCGGCTTTACTGATGAAGAACTTGGCCAGCTCGACCGGTTCGTGCGCGCCAACACCATCAACCGTTTCGGCCCGGTGCGGGAGGTAACGCACACGGCCGCTCACGGTCTTGTCCTCGAAATCGCCTTCGAGGGGCTGCGCCGCTCGCCGCGACACAAATCGGGCGTCGCCATGCGCTTTCCGCGCATTCACCGCATCCGTTGGGACAAGCCGCCAGGCGAGGCGGACGAACTGGCGACCCTGGAGAAGTTGCTGGCGGCGGATTGACCATCCGCCGCCTGACCGGGCGACTTTTGGCCCGCGCGCTTCCGGTTGGCAGGAATTCGCCGGATGCGCGCCATATCATTGATATGTCGAACTTTCTTCGGGAAACGCGGGGGCCCGCGTTTCCCGAAATGCGCCGGCCCCGGCCGTCAGTCGAGCATGCTGCTGTAACGATTCGAGAACACGTCGCGGCCGATAATCAGGCGCATCACTTCCGAGCTGCCGGCGAGAATGCGGTTGATGCGGGCGTCGGTGAACATGCGGCTGATCGGGAACTCATCCATGAAGCCGGCGCCGCCATGCAGCTGCACGCCGAGATCGAGCATCTTCCACTCGATCTCGCTGGCCAACATCTTGGCCTTGGCCGCCATGTTGGCGTTGAGCCGACCTTCGTTCAGCGCCTTGACGCAATGGTCGACATAAACCTGGATCAGGTCGATCTCGGCGTCCATCTCCGCCATGCGGAACTGGGTGTTCTGCTGGTCGGCCAGGGTTTTGCCAAACAGTTTGCGATCCATGCAATAGGCGCGGGTGAGATCGAAAGCGCGGCGGGCGTTGGACGAGGTGCCAACAGCGGAAATGAGACGCTCCTCGGCCAGACCTTCCATCAGCTGGTAGAAGCCGCGCCCGGCGACGCCCAGCACGTTGGCCTTGGGAACCTTCACATCGTGGAAGAACAACTCGGCGGTGTCCTGCCCCGGCATGCCCATCTTCTTCAGATTGCGGCCGCGTTCAAAACCTTCCATGCCGCGCTCGACGATCAGCAGCACCATGGAATGGCGCTCGGAGGCGCTGCCAACCTTGGCGGCGACAATCACCACATCGGCGTTCAGACCATTGGAAATATAGGTCTTGGAGCCATTCAGCACGTAGTGATCGCCGGCGTCGACGGCGGTGCTGCGCATGCCGGCGAGGTCAGAACCGGCGCCCGGCTCGGTCATGGCGATGGCCAGGATCGTGTCGCCGCTGACGCATTTCGGCAGGAAGCGCTCTTTCTGCTCCTCGGTGCCGAAACGCTCGAAATAGGTGCCGACAAGGCGGCTGTGCAGGGTGTTGAACCATTCGTGGCAACCGACGCGCGCGGTTTCCTCGATGATGATCTGCTCATAGCGGAAGTCGGAATCGCCCATGCCGCCGTATTTTTCTTCCGGCCAGATCATGAGGAAGCCAAGGTCGCCAGCCTTCTTGAAGGCGGAGCGGTCAACGATGCCGGCTTCACGCCATTTGTCCATGTTCGGCGCAATCTCGGTTTCGAGGAACTTGCGGTAGGACTGGCGGAACAGGTTCTGCTCTTCCGTGAAACGCGACATGGGTGCTCCCTCAACCAACGGACCTGACGCCTGAAGCCTCCCCTTCAGGGCGAAGGCATGGCCGGACCGGTCTGACGACAATGGCCGGTGGAACCGATTCCACCGGCGCCCGTCGCCAGATAGAGCGATATGAGGCTTCGCCGCAATGGCTGAGGCCGCGGACCTTGCATCATGGGGCCGGGGTCACCCGGATCAGTTCGCCGTCGCTGGCGTCTGTCAGCAGCATGATGGCGCCGTCCCGGCCAACGCGCACGTCGCGCACGCGGCCAATGCCCTTCAGATATCGCGCCTCGCCGGTGACCTTGCCCTCCGCCATGGTGAGACGCACGAGGCTTTCATCGCGCAGGGCGCCAACAAGTGCGCTGCCGCGCCATGTCGGAAACAGCTTTCCGTCATAGAACGCCAGACCGCTGGGAGCGATCACCGGGTCCCAGTAATAGACGGGCTGTTCCATACCCTCCTGCCGCGTGCGCCCCTCCCCTACCTTCTGCCCGCTATATTCAACGCCATAGGTGATGACCGGCCAGCCATAGTTGCGCCCGGCCTGCGGCCGGTTGAGTTCATCGCCGCCACGCGGTCCGTGCTCCACGGTCCAGAGCGCCCCATCCGGCCCGATGGCGGCTGATTGCAGATTGCGGTGGCCCCAGGACCAGATTTCCGGTCGCCCGCCGGGGATTTGAGGGTTGCCCCTGGCAGGTCCCCCCTCCGGATCAAGGCGCACAACCTTTCCCAGCAGCGTGGTCACGTCCTGGGCGAGCTTTCGCGGCTCGTTGTAGGAGCGCTCGCCGGTGGTGACGAACAGCGCGCCGTCCGGCGCGAACGCCAGCCTGGATCCAAAATGCAGGGTCGATTTCCACGGCGGCTCCTGCCTGAAGATCACCCGCACGTCTGACATCGCGGCGCCATCGGGCGACAGCACGCCGGTCGCAACCGCCGTGGCGCTGGCGCCGTCGCCACGTGGCTCCGCAAAGCTCCACCAGACCTTGCGGCTTTTGGCAAAATCATCGCGCACCGCGACATCAAGGAGACCGCCCTGCCCCCGTGCATCAACCGCCGGCAAACCTTTTACCGGCTGTGAAACGCCGCCATCCGCGCCAACAATGCGAAGCCGGCCAGGCCGTTCTGTCACCAGCCATCGCCCGTCCGGAAGCTCAGCCATGCCCCATGGGTGTTCGAGCCCGGTGGCGATCACCCGGGTCTGTAGCCGAACGTCATCCAGAATGACCGGCGCGCGGGTCTGGTTTGGCAAGGCCGGCTTCTGTCCACGGGCGTTGGGCGGGGCGGCGTTGAAGTCTCTGGAGGCGCCGCGCCGGGAGGCAAGATCCCATATCTGGCTTGCGGCGCCGCCATCCTGGGCCTGAGCGGGTCCGACATGGAACAAACTGCAGCCGGTCATGGCGGCGGCGAGCATCACAGCACGCGCCGCGACGGCGCGCCTTCCTCGCGTCGCCCATGGCGGCGACGCTGGAATTGAGCCCCACAGCGCCTTTTGCAGATTGCGCCTCACACCTGAACCCTCCCTCACGTCAGCATCATAAATCGCGGCCGCCGGCTCCAGGTTCCAGGCTCGATGTCCCAGGCGTCCACGCCCGGCCAGCCTACCGCCGCCCTGATCCGGCGTCGCGCCAAACTGCGTCTGTTAACCCTTCGTTAACCTGTTGGCGCGTGATTGTTTTCCGCAGTTGGCCCGCAGCGCAAGTCACGCTGGCGTGCGGCCGGCATTTGCGTCAGGTCGCAGGACGCTGTCTGCGCGTTCTTCTTGATATGCAACGTTTTCGGGCGCAGAAAGCAGCGTTCGATCTTATACGACCATCCCCAAAGGGAGTGCGCGCGCATGACGCTATCAGGGGCCAGTTTCCGGCAGGGCGTGGCAGAGGCTGCGGCTGAATTGCGGGCGTTGTTTCCGCCAACCCCGCTGCAGTTCAACGCACACCTCTCCCGTCGGTATGGCGCGCGCATTTTTCTCAAGCGCGAAGACCTGACGCCAGTCCGTTCTTACAAACTACGCGGCGCCTTCAATTTCATGCGCAAGCGACGCGCCGCAGGTGGCGCGGACATTTCATTCTGCGCGGCGTCCGCCGGGAATCATGCCCAAGGCTTTGCCTTCGCCTGTCGTCACTTTGGCGCGCACGGGCGTATTTTCATGCCCGTCACGACGCCGCAGCAAAAGATCGACAAGACGCGGATGTTTGGCGGCGACGCCATCGAGATTGAACTGGTCGGCGATTTCTTTGACGATTGCTACAAGGCCGCGCAGCAGTTCGCCGGACAGACCGGGGCCATCATGGCTCCGCCTTTCGACGACCCCGACATTATAGAAGGTCAGGCGACCCTGGCGCTGGAAGCAGACAGGCAGGTCGCCGGAATGCCGGTTGACCTCATGCTGCTGCCCGTTGGCGGGGCCGGACTGGCCGCAGGTGTCGCCGGCTACTGGAGCGGCAGAACGGACGCGCCTGAACTGCTTTTCGTTGAGCCTGCTGGCGCGGCGAGTCTGAAGGCCAGCCTCACGGCCGGCGAACGCGTACGCCTCTCTCATATCGATGGCTTTGTCGACGGCGCCGCAGTGGCGCAGATTGGCGCGCTGCCTTTCGCCATGCTTCGGGATTTCCCGGCTGAAACGGTGCTGACCCCGCCTGAGGGGCGGATATGCCAGACGATGCTGGAAATGCTGAATGTCGAAGGCATTGTCCTTGAACCTGCCGGCGCCCTGACCATGGCGGCCCTTCAGGATATTCGCTCCGAGATCTACGGAAAGACCGTCATGCTGGTGGTTTCCGGCGGAAATTTTGATTTTGAGCGACTGCAAGACGTCAAGGAGCGAGCGCTGCGGTTTGAAGGGCGCAAGAAGTATCTGATACTTCGTCTTCCGCAACGCCCGGGTGCGCTGCGCGATTTCCTCGGCCTGCTTGGCCCGGAGGACGACATTACCCGCTTCGAATATCTGAAGAAGTCGGCGCGCGAGTTCGGCTCCATCCTCATCGGCATCGAAACCACGCAGGCGGGGAACTTCGAGAGCCTGTACAGGCAGCTCGAACTGGCCGGCATGCACTATCAGGACATTTCCGACGCCCCTATGATCGCGGACTTGCTTATCTAGGCGCCGTGTGTTGGGAGCTCCCAACGGACCGATTCGACGATAACGAAAAGGCGCCGCCAGATCAGGTCCGACGGCGCCTTTGTGTATGCTGCGACAGCAGATTACTGGGTGCGCCCCCGCGCCAACACAGCGCCGCGCCGCGCCTCAACGTCCTCCGGCTTTACGGCCCTGTTGTTTTTGGTCGAGACCTCGGCCTCCAGCGCCATCGCGTCCGAGAAGGACAGGGCAAAACCCTCATCAATCAGCTTCTTCATGCGGCCCATCATGCCGGGCTCAATCTGCGCCATATCCGACGCGAGCCTGCGCGCGGCCGGAAGCAGTTCGTCCGCCGCAACAACGCGGTTCACGAGGCCCCAGCGCTCAGCCGTCTGGGCGTCAAGGAAGTTGCCAGACAACGACAGTTCTTTCGCCCGGTAAAGGCCAATCAGTCGCGACAGCTTCTGCGACAGCCCCCAGCCCGGCATGATGCCGACACGGGCGTGGGTGTCGGCGAAGCGGGCGTTCTCCGAGGCTATCAACACGTCGCAGGCAAGCGCCAGCTCGAAGCCGCCAGTAATCGCGACGCCGTTGATGGCGCCGATCACCGGCTTCACGCAGCTCTCGATAGCTTTGACCGGGTTCATGTCAGCGGTGGTGGCGTTGGCGGCGCCAAGCGCGGAAGCGTCGCTGCCCAATTCCTTCAGGTCGAGACCAGCGGTGAAGGCGCGCGCGCCAGCGCCGGTAAGAATGACGACCCTGACCTCACTGTCGGCGTTGATCGCCTTGACGGCTTCGGCCAGTTCCGCGCGAAGAGCGCGGGAGAGGGCGTTCATGGCGTCCGGACGGTTCAGGGTGATTGTGGCGACGCCATCAGATTTTTCGACAAGAAGATTGGACATTTCAGCTCCCTTGCGACTGCTTGTGAGTCCGCGATGATTAACCCGGAACAGGCGGCAAAAGAAAGCTGGACGCACTACACGCAACAGCATGTATAGTCCGGATCATACAACCAAAACCCGGTATCTGGGATCGGAGGCGCGCTTGGACCTGGCCATCATGTTAGCCGCGATATCCCTGTGGGGCCTCATCCAGGGCGGCATGCTGCTCTTCCGCTGGAACCGGTCTCCCGAAAGCAGGGATCTGTGGTGGTCTGGCGCCGGCATCCTGGTCGTTGGACTTGGCGCCGGCCTGTCCGGCGCCCGATATTTCGGCGCATCGTTCTTCACCACCGTCGTCGCCGCCAATGTGGCAATGATCACCGGCATCGCCTTCATGGCCCAGGCGGTGCGCGCCGCGGATGGGAAAGCTCCGGCGTGGCTGGAAGTGGTTCTTCCAGGAGGCGTCTGGTGTCTGGCCTGCCTGTTTGAGCATTTCCGGCAGGATCCGCAGTTGCGGCTCGTCCTTTTTTCTCTCCTGTGCTCAGCGCCCGCCATCCTCGCCTGCTATTCCCTGATCCGCGGGGGCCTCCGGCTAACCGGGCGAAAAATACTGCTAAGCCTCTGGATATTCATCGTTATCTCGGCATCCATCCGGGGCATCGATACGGGCCGGGTGTGGGTCGGACTTGAAAACCGCTACGCCGCATCGGCGTGGCACGTGATCTATTTCATAATGGTCGCGGCGTCAGTGGTCAGCGTCGGCTATATCAATCTGGCGTTGTCCGACGCCCTGCCGCGCCTTGGCGTTTTCATGGACCAGCTACAGGCGCGGATGTCCCACGGCCGCCTCACGGCGGACGCCGGAAGTCCGGGCGCTGAACGGGTCATCTGGTCATTGCGGCTGGACAGGCTGTTCATTGGCCGGGCGCTGGTTCAGAATTTCACGGGGAGGGATGTGGACGACCTCGCCCGGGCGTTGATCATGGCCAATCCAGATCTGGTCACCATTCGCCGCGCCGGCGTCGATCGTCTGATCTGGGTCACCCGGCAGGATTCGCGCTCGGCGACACGGCAGTTTCAGACAATTCGTGAGGCGCTCGGAGGAATCGTATCGCGCACGAGCTTCCCCCGACTCACCATGAGCTTCGGCGTCGCGCCCCTTGCCGGCGAGAATATTTTGCTGGCGGCCGCCGCGGCGGACCGGAATGCTGTTCGCATTGCCGCAACGGCAGGCGGTGCTTAACTTTTCATTAACCCATTCGTCATTGACGGGCCTTACGAATCCAATCAGGCTACGCAAAATTATCCAGCAGCGGTATTTTAGCGTAGATGAGCACTGTAACGGAAAATTCCGCGCAACAGCGAAACGTCAACAGTTCGATCGATGAGCTGATCGACGAGCATGCGCGCGTGCTTTCCTCTCAGCTCCACACGCTCCGGTCCCGGCTTTTTTCGCCGGCAACGGAGAAGGAGCTGCGCCTGTTCAGTTCACCAGAGGCGGCGCGGTTGATAGGCGTCACCGACGCCTATCTGCGCCAGCTTGCAAGGGCGGGGGAGGGGCCGGAAGCCGAGCGCGGCCCAGGTGGGCGCCGCTTGTACAGCCTGCCGCAGATCAATCAAATTCGCCGGCTCCTCAGTCAACACAAGCCGGCTTATCTTCCTGGCCGCACAGGCCAGGAGCACTTGCAGGTCATCGCCGTCACCAACTTCAAGGGCGGCTCAGGCAAGACAACGGTCAGCGTCCATCTGGCGCAGTATCTGGCGATGCGCGGCTTTCGCGTTCTGGCTGTCGATCTCGATCCCCAGGCCAGCCTGTCCGCTTTGTTCGGCTATCAGCCGGAGTTCGATATCCGGCCGAATGAGACGCTGTATGGCGCGATCCGTTACGACGACCAGCGCCGGCCGCTTCGCGACATCATCCGCAGCACCTATTTCGATGGGCTCGACCTGGTTCCGGCCAATCTGGAACTGCATGAGTATGAGCACGAAACGCCGCTGATGCTCACCTCGGGCGACCGGAGCGACGGCCTGTTTTTCGCCCGCGTCGCCCAGGCCCTGGGAACCGTCGACCAGGATTACGACGTGGTCGTCATCGACTGCCCGCCGCAGCTTGGGTTTCTCACGCTTGGCGCCCTGTGCGCGGCGACCGGCGTGCTGGGCGGGGCTGCTTGGCGTCGTGCGGCGGGCGGGGGGTAATCTGGAATACGATTTCCTGCGTTACTGCATCACCCGTTTTGAGCCCAACGACGGCCCCCAGGCCCAGGTCGTCGGCTTCCTGCGCAACCTGTTTGGCGATCAGGTGCTGACCCAGACGGCGCTGAAGACAACAGCGGTGACCGAGGCCGGTCTGCGCAAGCAGACGATTTATGAAATCAGCCGCGACCAGATCAACCGGCAAACCTATGAACGGGCGCTGGAATCTTTCGATCTGGTCAATGGTGAAATTGAAAGTCTGATCCGCGCCAGCTGGCGGAGGGCAGGTTGATGAGCCGGAAGAACACTCTCGCTGATCTGATGAAGGCCGCGCCAGACCCGGCGCCCCAGCCGCTGTCGCGCGGCGCCGCGTCCAGTCCGACGTCGCTTGGAGCGCCCGTGGGATCCGGCGCCTTGCGCGCCATGGGCCTGTCGCTTGAAAAGCTCTCCGCCGACGCTGGCAAGGCCCGGGATCTGGAAGCGATGATCGCGGCTGGCGACCGGGTGGTGGAGCTTGATCCAACGCTGATCGACGGTTCGTTCGTGCGCGACCGCATTGGCGAGGAAGCCACGGCCGACGCATCGTTCGACAGCCTGATGCAGAGCATTTCCGAGCAGGGTCAGCAGGTGCCCATTCTGGTGCGGCCGCTGGGCGATAGCGGCCGCTATCAGGTCGCCTACGGTCATCGCCGCCTGCGCGCCGTGGCCCGTCTTGGCGGCAAGGTCCGGGCCATTGTCAGGCCGCTGACCGATGTCGAACTGGTCATCGCCCAGGCGCGGGAGAACCTTGAGCGTCGGGACCTCAGCTATATCGAAAAAGCCATGTTCGCGCGGCGGCTGGAAGAGCAGTTTGACCGCCCGACGCTGATGGCGGCGCTGGGCGTCGACAAGGCGGATCTGTCGCGTTTGCTGACGCTGGCGTCGTCGTTGCCGCAGGACATTGTCAATGCGATCGGACCGGCGCCGCGCGCCGGTCGGCCGCGCTGGAGCCGCCTGGCGGCGATCCTGACGGAACCTCACGCGCAGGAGCGTTTCGCGGCGTTGGCCGCCAGGGCTGATTTTCGCGCCGCGCCCAGCGACCGGCGCTTCATCATGGCCCTGGAGATCCTGTCGCGCGAAACGCCCGCTCAGGGAACTCCGCTGGCCCAGGACAGCGCCCTTGAGTTCTCGGCGCCGTCCGGCGCGCCTCTGGCCCGGCTTGAGCCAGGTCGTGAAGGCGGACGGCTGGTTTTCGCCAATGAAGCGTTCAGCGCATTTGTGCGCGAGAAGTTACCCGAACTGGCGCGTGTGTTCGCGGAAATGCAGCGCACCGGACGCTAGCATATCTTTCAGGGAAAGAAGTCTCCACTTTTCCTGAAGACATTGCGTCAGGTCAGATGGCCGGGGCCTTTCCTGTGAAGCAGGGAGGTTCCGGCGCACTCCAGCAAGGCAACCGCCAACTGTTGTTGGACGGCAGCGAGCGCTGGGCAAACTGTTACGGAATTCCGGCAGCCCAAGCTGGAACCGTACTGCGGCGGGGCAGTGTCTGGCCAGGCCAGATCTCCAGCCCTTGCCAGAAATCTGAAGGATTTCCGCGAAACAGGCCTCCTGTCGCGGCGAATGCTTCAGCAATCCGGTGGCCCGGCGCCGCCGGTACGATCAACCGGCGCCAGTTGATGGCGTTACGACAGGAGAGAGCGGCAAAGAAAAAGGCCCCCGAAACGATGTTCCGGAAGCCCTTCTCATTGGTCTGACAACCTGAGAATCGCACTTCCGAAAATTGCAGTCAAGAGCATAACGTCGTTCTGGCGGTCGATTTCCCACGCCCCGAAGGCAGGGAACGATGACGCATCATGTTTTGGTCGCAAGCCAGATGGCGACGCGAAATACGGCGCCGGAAAGCGCCGTGAACAAATGGCAGGTTTTCCGCAACATCTGTGAAGCGCGCGCATTGCTTGGTCCCTCGGACCGGGCGCTTGTGGTTCTGAACGCGCTGCTGACTTTCCTGCCTGAAACGATGATGACGCCAGACGTCAACCTCGTGGTGTTTCCGTCGAACGCCCAGCTCGCCACGCGCGCCCATGGCATGGCGCCCGCGACCTTGCGCCGGCATCTGGCGGTGCTTGTGCAAACCGGACTGGTAATCCGCCGCGACAGCCCCAACGGCAAACGTTACGCCCGCAAGGGGCGGGGCGGTGAGATCGAAACCGCTTATGGCTTCGACCTGGCTCCGCTTGCAGCGCGCGCAGACGAGTTCAGCGAACTGGCCATCCATGTGGCGGATGAGCGGCGACGGCGCCAGCTGTTACGCGAGCGCATCACCATTGCCCGACGCGACTGCGCAAAACTGCTCGAAACCGGCGCCAACCACTATGCCGGCTCCCTCTGGGAGGACTTTCACGCACGCTATCGACAGCTTGCGGCCAGCCCTGCGCGCTCCGCCAGCCAGAACATTTTGGAACAGCACGCCCGCAACCTTGACCTCCTGCGGGGCGCCATCGCGGAAAAGCTGGAGAAGCATCTGCAAAATCAGGGAAAATTGGAAACAAAGAGCGGCAATGAATCCCAAACTGAGCGCCACATACATAATTCAGATAAAGAAATCTGTTTAATTGAAGAAACCCGAAGCATGGGTTCCGTCATGGGGCCCCCGCGCAGCCAGTCAGTCAACATTCAGCCAGAAATTCACCTGGCGACGGTTCTCGACGCCTGTCCCGATATCTGTGACTACGCCACAAACCCCATTCATGACTGGCGTGATCTGCATCAGGCCGCCGCCATTGCCCGTGCGGCCATGGGCGTCAGTCCCGACCTCTGGAACGCTTTCCGCGACAGGGCAGGCGAGGACCAGGCTGCAACCGTGATCGCCGCCATATTGCAGCGACGCGAACGCATCACACACCCCGGCGGCTATCTGAGAGCCCTCAACAATAGGCTCGAAACGGGGCAATTCTCGGCAAGGCCAATGCTGATGGCGCTGGCCAGAGAGCGGCTGGCGCAAGCAAATGTCCATGCCGCACGGTGGTCGGCTGCTTCGGGAAATGAAACGGATGAAAAGCCGTCTGGCGACTTTCGCGCCCCGGCGGGCCCTGTCCCGGCAGGATTCCCCCACAGACAAACCCCATGGGCCTGAGGCACAGACTTCCGGTGCAATCTGACAGGCCCTGGCCTGGCGGATCGCGGCCGCGTCAGCATCTGTGCGACCCGCTATCAACCGACCGGGCACATCCGTGTCTGAAAACCCGGAAGCAGGCGTCAAAGCTGGAAAGCGCCACCAGGTCCCATTTCAGAATGTGGAAATGCTTCACAATATGCATCCGCCCGCCCCGGGGCGCTCTGGAAGCTCATCGCGGTCTGCGATCGTCCCATGTGCTCCACACTGAGGCGACGGCGGATCACCGGTCAGTTTTTCTGGCTGGTCGCGCGGGCCAGCGCCCAAAGCAGATCAGTCTGGGTAACAAGACCAATGGCGTGTTCATCGTCATCGACAATGACCGCCGCGTGCCCCCTTCCGTCGGTCAGGACAGGCAGCAGCTCAGCGATGGGCGTATCCGGATGCGCGATTGCGGCGGCGGCCATGATGTCGCCGACCGGCGTATCAGCAACAGCCGGCGCCTCTGGAGCGGAGCTTTCCTGCCGCGCGTAGAGCGTGGCAATCTCCCGCAGGCCGACGGAGCCAACGATATGCTTTCTCCGGTCCAGAACCGGCAGCATGCGGATATTGTGAACCAGCAGCAATTCACGCGCGGCGCCAACGGAGGTGTCCGGCGTGACGCTGAAAATGTCGCGCGACATGATGCTGGCGCAACGGATATCGGGGCTGGATCTGGAGATCGCCGCCAGCTCGGCCTGGCGCACGAGCCGCAGCAGGTCGTCCCGGTCAATGTCATAGCTGGCGTCGAGACTGGCGAGGGCGGAGTCGATGTCAGCGGCGTCAACGGCGTTGCGCATGGCCGCCGGAGGATCTTTCGACCCGTGCGCGCCAGGCGGGGCCGCCTCAGGCTGATGTGGGTAGCGACGGCCCATCATCCGGTGAAACACCATGCCGCACGCGAGCAGGACGCCGATATTCAGCAGGGCGGGCGCAAGCGACCGCCAGATGTCCATGGCGGCGGCGTCCTTCATCGTCAGGGCCATCAGCAGGGCCATGGCGCCGCCTGGCGGATGCAGACAGCGGCACAGGCTCATCGCCACAATGCCGACAGGCACGGCCAGGGCGGCGATAACCGGGCCGCTCCAGCCCAACTGGCCGAACAGCTGTGCGAGCGCAACGCCCGCCAGCCCGCCGACGAGATTGCCGCCAAGCACCGGCCAGGGCTGGGCCAAAGGACTGGTTGGGACGGCAAAAACAAGAACCGCCGAGGCCGCGACAGGCCCGACAATAAACGGCAGGGCAAGATCTCCGCCGATGACAAGGCGGGTAACGACGCTGGCGAGGCCCATGCCAACCAGCGCCCCCGCGCAGGCAAGCAGGCGCTCGCGCAAGGTGGCGCCGGCGATGATGGGTCTGAACAGCTGAAAGGGTGACCGGGCGGGCATCAGATGGGTCCTGCCTGAAGCGCCAGAGCCGGTTCAATGGCGCTGGCCTGAAAGCCGACGTTATGGATTTGCGAAACCGGCCGGCGGGGACCGGCCAGAACAGGCGCAGTTCCGGATGGAAAGGAGCATTCACGACCTGATGGAGCAAACTGGGCCGCGTCAGGCCGGACCGGCGGTTTCCTCATCTATCTGAAGCGGGGCGTTTTTGTCGCGTCTGGCGGCGTTTTCGGGCCTGTTCCGGCATTCTGGCCGCCATCCCGGGCGTGTTTGCGCAACCGCAGCCCAGTGACGACTGCAAACAGACGCTTGTCGTGGTCAACATGACATCCTATGCATTCTCCATGGAACTCCAGGCGCGAAGCGTGGGGGTAGCCAGCCGGCTTGCGGCGTTGGTGATCCTCTATGCGTTCCTCGTCAAGACTGTGCTCGTGTTCGCGGCGCCGATGGCGCCGGTGGGAGCGCTTGCCGGCAAGGAGTCTTCTGCTTTCCCGGGCATGATCCTGTGTCTGTCGTCCGCTTCCGCCGGACAGGCTCCGGACGGGCCGGCGACGCCTGTTCATGACGCCAGTTGCTGCCTGCTGCATTGCCAGCTGCAACTCGCCATGCTCGCGCCGCTGGTTCTGGCCGTGCTGGCGCTGCGGTTGCGACCGGCGAAACAGTTCTGGCGACCGGATGTCTGGCGCGACGATATCCGCAACGCCGTTGCCTGGCGCTTCCAGGCGCGCGGACCGCCCCTGTCCGCCATCTGACAGCTTTCGGGCTGACTGACCGCCTGTTGTGACGCAATCGCCTTCCCGCGAGCGTCTGGCGGCAAGTGGCACGCTGGCGCCGCCTGTGAGGCTCGCGCCATTTCCGTTTCCAGTCGCTGGCTGAGGTTTCCGCCCCGCAAGGGCGTGACCGCGCGTCTTCGTCGCGCCGCCCGGGTCCGGGCAGCCGGGAGGCGGCGGCGCCAGACGATGATGCGCCACAGGGCGCGGGTAGCAGATCGATGAACCTTTTTCGCAATGATCCGTGGCGCGCCGCGACCGGCGGGCGCGTGGGCCTGCTGGCCTCCGCCGCCATTCTGGCGATCAGCCCGGCGCCATGCGGCCAGCCTGTTCTGGCCCAGCCCGCGGCGCCGGAGGCCCCCGTGATTGAACTGCCCCAGATTGACGTCAGCGGAGCCGGGCAGGAGTCCCTGACAGCTCCCGGCAACCGGGAGCTCGCCGCCGCCATGGCCCGCAGGCCTGCCGCCGTGAGCTTTGTCGACGCCCGGAGCTTCGCCGGCCGGTCCGCCCTCACCATGCGCGACATGCTGAAGGACACGCCTGGCGTCCAGACCGGTGAGCGCTACGGCCAGGAGCAACGCCTGTCGATCCGGGGCTCGGGGCTGGCGCGCGGCTATCACTTGCGCGGCGTTGAGGCGTTGCAGGACGGCGTTCCGGTCAACAATGCTGACGGCAGCGGCTCGCTATACCAGACCGATCCGCTGTCGGCCCGGGCTGTCGAGGTCTGGCGGGGCGGCAATGCGCTCGCTTTCGGCTCCACCATGCTGGGCGGCGCGGTCAATGTCATCAGCGAGACGGCGCGCACCGTGCGCACGCCAAACCAGGCGCGCCTTGACGTGGGGGCCGACGGCTTCGTGCGCGAGCACCTGAGGGTTTCGAAGGTTTCCGGCCCGGTCGACATGCTGGTCAGCGGCTCGTGGACCAATTCGGACGGCTATCGCGATCATTCCGCCAGCATCTACCGCCAGTTCAACGCCAATCTTGGCTGGAAAATCAGCGATCGGGTCGAGACGCGGTTCTTCATCGGCTATTTCGACACGCGCCAGAAACTGCCTGGTTCACTGCTGCTGTTCGACGCCCTGCATGCGCCCCGCAAAGCGTCGCTGGCGGCGGTGACCGGCAATCAGTCGCGAGAGGAGCGGGCCTTCCGCATCGCCAACACCACCACGGTGCAACTCGACGCCGGCCAGCTTGATCTGTCGACATGGGCGATCCGCAAAACGCTCGATCATCCGATCTTCCAGGTTCTTGCCCAGGACGGCTGGAACTGGGGTGTCTCGCCCCGCTACGCGCAACGCTTTAGCCTGGGCGGCTTTGACAATGAGCTGGTGGTCGGCGCGCGACTGTCGGGCGGTTCGACCGATGCGAAACAGTATGTGAACCTGGCCGGGCGACGCGGGGCCCTGACAGTCAGCGGCGTTCAGGACGCCATGAATCTTGAGGCATGGGCGGAAAACAATCTGTGGCTGACGCGGGAGCTGGCGCTCGTCGCGGGCGTCAAGGCGTTCAACAGCCTGCGGGAGTACAACCAGTCCTACAACGCGTCGCTGCGTCCGGCCTGGGCAGCCCGGGACGACAGCGCCCGTTATGCCGGCGTTAACCCGAAAATCGGCGTGCTCTGGCGCATCACGCCGGACGTGCAGTTGTTCGCCAACCTGACGCGGAGCGTCGATGCGCCGGATTTCACCGACCTGACCCAGACGTTTGCCGGAACCACCGCGTTCACGCCCCTGCGCGCCCAGAAAGCCTGGACGGTCGAGGCTGGCTCGCGTGGCTCCCTGGGACCGGTGACGTGGGAGGCGACCTACTACCGCTCGGCGATCCGCGACGAACTGCTGGCCTACACAGTGAACCCGTCGGTTCCGGCCAATGTCTTCAACGCGCCGCGCACGATGCATCAGGGCGTCGAACTGGCCGCCAGCATGGAGCTGTTCCAGGCGCTTGGCGTTGACGCGGGCGGTTCGCGGCTCGTTCTGCGCCAGGCCTGGACATGGAATGATTTCCGTTTCGACCGCGATCCGGTCTATGGCGACAACCGTCTCGCCGGGGCGCCAGAGCACGTCCTGCGCACGTCGCTGTCATGGCGGCGCCTTGACGGCTTCTACGTGACGCCGTCGATTGACTGGGTTCCGGCCGGCGCATGGGCTGACTACGCCAACACGCTGAAAACGCCGGGTTATGTGCTGCTCAATCTCGAAGCCGGGCTGGAAGCGGACGAGGGCCTGAGCTTTTTCATCGACGCCCGCAACCTCGCCGACCGTCGCCATGTGTCGGATGTATCGACCATCGCCAATGCGGCCACGGCGCCGGCGAGCGGTCTTGCGGTGTTCTATCCAGGCACGGGACGCACGGTCCGGGTCGGCGCGCGCTACGCATTTTAGGACGGATGTCGGGAAAAACCAGGCAAATGCGACGCAAGTGCGCGTTCTCCGGTCAAAATACCGTCACGGACGCCATCGGGGTGTCCTGACGTGCGCTTGCGCACATTCTGAGCTTTGATCGTGTGCAATTCCGCGCAGATGCTGCCGGTTTTGTTTGACGGATTTTTGCGGCGTCAATATTAACCGTCCGGTTGGAAATGAATGGACGCTGCTCATGGGTCGGAAACGCATCATAGGCTGTGACGCTGTGCTTGACGCGGCCGAACGCGTGATCCAGCGCGATGGAGCCGTCAATCTGACCATCAGCGCGGTGGCGGAAGAGGCTGGCGTCAGCAAGGCCACGGTTCTCTACGATTTCAAGACCAAGCACGCGCTGATTGGCGCCCTCGTCGCCCGGCAGATGGAGACCGACGACCGGCGTTTGCAGGATTGCATCGAAGCTGCGGCGGACGCGCCGGACGTCGCCAATCCGGAACTGGTCGGCCGCATCCGTTTTGCGGCCACCATGCCGGACACGCAGGACCGCGCTTCGGTCATGACAATCTGCCTCGCCATGGCGGCGGATGACTCGGTGCGGATGCGCATTCGTGACTTTGTCGGCAAGGACCAGAAGGCCTTTCTTGGCGATGGCGAGACGGCTGCGGAGCTGGGGCCACTCATGGCGTTTCTGGCGCTTCAGGGTTATCTCAGCCTGACCTGCTTCGATTTTTGTGACTTTTCTCCGGAGGTCCGGGATCAGATTTTTTCCGGAATCGGAAAAATGACCCGGATGCCGAACGCCCTTTTTGACGATCTGTGACGGATATGGCCCCAATGCGAAACTCTTCCAGAAAAGCTCCCGCCTGGTTCGCCATGGCCTTGTCCGCGCCAGTCGCCGCGGCGGGATTCTCCACCGTAGCCCTGTTGGGTTTGCCAACGGTCGCCTTCGCCCAGCACGCCATGCCGCCGGCTGTCGTGCAGGTCATGACCATTTCACGCGAAGCCGTGCCGTTGACCCGCGATCTGCCAGGGCGCATCGCCGCCGTCCGCACCGCAGAAGTGCGGCCGCGCGTCAGCGGCATCCTGCAGGAGCGCGTCTTCCAGCAGGGCACGATCGTCAAGGAAGGGGACGTGCTGTATCGCATTGATCCGACCCTGTTCCGCGTGGCGGTCGCCAGCGCGAAGGCGAATCTGGAGCGCGCCAAGGCGGCCAGGGTGTTGGCGCAGCAGAAAGCCGACCGCCAGAAAGAGCTGCAAAAGCGCAATGTGAGCTCGGCGCAGGAATTTGACGTGGCCGTCGCCAATCTTGCCCAGGCGGAGGCCGAGGTCGCGGCTGCCCAGGCCGGGCTCGACCAGGCCACGGTCAACCTCGACTACACCGAGGTGCGGGCCCCGATCAGCGGCCGCATTGGCCGCGCGCTGGTGACGGAAGGCGCGCTGGTCACCACCGGAGAAATCCGGCCGCTCGCGGTTATCCAGCAGCTGGATCCGGTTTACGCCGACTTCACCCAGTCATCGACCGAGGTGCGGCGTTTGCGTCAGGATCTGGCCGCCGGCAATATCGCCAGGGTCACCCCGGACGCCGCCGCCGTCCAGCTGCTGTTCGATGATGGCGAGAGCTATGCTCACAAGGGCAAGCTGCTGTTCTCCGAGGCGTCCGTGGACGCCACCACGGGCCAGATCACGCTGCGCGCTGAATTCCCCAACCCGAAGAATGAGCTGTTGCCGGGCCTGTATGTGCGGGTGCGCATCGAGCAGGGCCGGGTGGATCAGGCGATCGCCATTCCGCAGCAGGCCGTGATGCGTGACGCCAGCGGCGCGGCGCAGGTCTATGTTCTCGGCGAGGGCGACGTTGCCCAGACCCGGCAGATCGAACTTGGCCAGGTGACCGGCGACCGCTGGCTGGTGCGCGGCGGCCTGCAGCCGGGCGACCGGATCATTGTCGAGGGATTCCAGAAGATGGCTCCTGGAGCCAAGGTGGTTCCCCAGCCCTGGGGCGGTCCGGTGGGCGCAAAGTCCGCCACAGCGAAGCCCTCCGGGGCGGGCGACACGGATCCCAAGGCCGCCCCCACGCCCGACGGCAAAAAGAACTGAGGACGGGAGATGGCGCAATTTTTCATTATACGACCCATTTTTGCATGGGTCGTGGCGTTTTTCATCGCCATCGCCGGCCTGATCGCGCTGCCATTCCTGCCGATCGCCCAATATCCGAGGGTGGCGCCGCCGCAGCTGTCGATCTCCACGATGTATCCGGGCGCTTCGCCGTCCGAGATCTATCAGGGCGTGACGAAACAGATCGAAGACGAACTCAACGGCGTGAAGAATCTGGCCTATTTCGAGTCCACTTCGGACGCGACCGGCCAGGTTGAGATCACCGCGACGTTCCGCACCGGCTCCAATATCGACATTGCCTCCGTCAACGCCCAGAACGCCATCCGGCGCGTGCAGCCGCGGCTGCCGGCGACGGTCGTGCAGCAGGGCATCACCACCGAGGAGAGCGGCGCCGGCTTTCTGCTGATCATTTCGTTGACGTCGACAGACGGCACCATGGATGACGTGGGCCTGGGCGATTATCTCAATCGCAACGTGCTCGGCGAAATCCGCCGCATCCCGGGCGTCGGCCGGGCGCAGCTGTTCGCCGCGCCGCGCTCGATGCGCATCTGGATCGACCCGGACAAGATGCTGGGTCTGAACATTTCGACGGACGACATCACCAACGCCATCCGGGCCCAGAACGCCCAGGTGGCCGCGGGCAAGATCGGCGCCGACCCCAACCCGATCAACCAGCAGATCACCGCGACGGTGCTGGTGAAGGGGCAGCTCAGCTCGCCAGACGAATTCGGCAATATCGTGCTGCGCGCCAACCCGGATGGTTCAACCGTGCGGATGCGCGACGTGGCGCGCGTCGAGGTCGGCAGCGAAAGCTACAATTTCGCCACCCGCCTCAACGGCAAGCCCAGCGCCGCCATCGCCGTCCAGCTCTCCGAGAGCGGCAACGCGGTGGCGACCTCCAACGCCATCGAAACCAAGATGAGCGAGCTTGCCCGCTTCTTCCCCAAGGGCATCGAGTATTCGATCCCATACAACACCAGCCCGTTCGTCGAGGCTTCGATCGAGAAGGTGGTGCACACCCTGCTGGAAGCGGTGGGCCTCGTCTTACTCGTGATGTTCCTGTTCCTGCAGAACTTCCGCTACACGGTCATTCCGGCGCTGGTGGTGCCGGTGGCGCTGCTGGGCACGCTGGCGGTGATGCTGGGCTCAGGGTTCTCCATCAACGTGCTCACCATGTTCGCCATGGTTCTCGCTATCGGCATCCTCGTCGACGACGCCATTGTCGTGGTCGAGAACGTCGAACGCATCATGGCGGAGGAGGGGCTGTCGCCGCTGAAGGCGACGCAGAAGGCCATGAGCCAGATCTCTGGCGCCATTATCGGCATCACCCTGGTGCTGGCCGCCGTGTTCGTTCCCATGGCGTTCTTCCCGGGCGCGACGGGCGTGATCTACCGGCAGTTCAGCCTGACGATGGTGGTGTCGATCCTGTTCTCGGCCTTCCTCGCCCTGTCGCTGACGCCGGCCCTGTGCGCCACCTTCCTGAAGCCGGTGCACGGCCATGGCGAAGAGAAGCGCGGCTTCTTTGGGGCGTTCAACCGCTTCTTCGACCGCACCACCCGTCGTTACGCCGGCATGGTCACGGGCGCGACCTCGCGGGCGGGCCGGCTGATGATCATCTTCCTCGCGCTGCTCGTCGGCACGGGCTGGCTGTTCATGCGCCTGCCGACCTCGTTCATTCCGAACGAGGACCAGGGCTATATCATCGTCGACATCCAGACCCCGCCGGAAGCCAGCTCCAACCGGACCCTGCAGGCGATCGAGAAGATCGAGCAGATCGCCCGGACGGAGACCGCAGTGGCCAACATGGTCGCGGTGCGCGGCTTCAGCTTCTCGGGCGCCGGCCAGAACGCCGCCATCATGTTCATCACCCTGAAGGACTGGGGCGAGCGTGGCGCCGGCAACGCGGCCCAGGACATCGCCAACCGCATGAACATGAAGATGTTCGGGATCAGCGACGTGATGTCGTTCGCCCTGTCGCCGCCGCCCATCCAGGGCTTCGGCAACTCGGCCGGCTTCACCTTCCGCCTGCAGGACCGCGGCGGGCTGGGACAGACGGCGTTGGCGGGCGCGACGCAGAAGCTGATGGCGGAGGCGGCCAAAAGCCCGATCCTCACCGGCCTGCGCACCGAGGGACTGCCGGACGCGGCCCAGCTCATGGTGATCATCGACCGTGAGAAGGCCAACACCTTCGGCGTCAGCTTCGCTGACATCAACGCCACCATCACGGCCAATCTGGGTTCGTCGTACATCAACGACTTCCCCAACAATGGCCGCATGCAGCGCGTGATCATCCAGTCGGACGCGGCCAGCCGCCTTCAGGGCGAGGATCTGCTGAACCTGAACGTGCGCAACGCCAGTGGCGGCATGGTGCCGATCTCCTCCTTCGCCAAGTTGCAGTGGATCAAGGGGCCGCAGCAGATCGTCGGCTACAATGGCTATCCGTCGGTTCGCATTTCCGGCGCTCCGGCGCCCGGGTATTCGTCCGGCGCGGCGATCGCCGAGATGGAGCGCATCGCCGCGACCATGCCGCAGGGCATCGGCTACGAATGGACCGGCCAGACGCTTGAGGAAATTTCCTCGGGTTCGCAGGCGCCGATCCTGTTCGCCATGAGCATCCTGTTCGTGTTCCTGCTGTTGGCGGCGCTGTACGAGAGCTGGTCGATCCCGCTGTCGGTGATGCTCGTCGTGCCGCTGGGCGTGATCGGCTGTATCCTCGCCGTGATGCTGCGCGGGTTGCCGAACGACCTCTACTTCAAGGTGGGTCTGCTGGCGATCATCGGCCTGTCGGCGAAGAACGCCATCCTGATCATCGAATTCGCGAAGGATCTCTATGCCGACGGCATGAGCCTGCGCGACGCGGCGATCGAGGCGTGCCGGCTGCGCTTCCGGCCGATCATCATGACCTCGCTGGCGTTCACGCTGGGCGTGGTGCCGCTGGCCATCGCCACCGGCCCCAGCGCGGCGAGCCAGAACGCCATCGGCACCGGCGTGGTGGGCGGCATGATCTCGGCCACCATCCTGGCGGTGATCTTCGTGCCGGCGTTCTTCGTCTTCGTGTTGACGCTGTTCCGCACCAGGCCGCCGGTGCTGCACGGTGAATCGCCGGTGCACGCTCCGCACCCGGCGCCGGATGCGCCAGAGACGCCAAAGCCGTCGGCGTGACGCAATCAGGGCGCGGTCTCCGCGCCCTGCCTCCAGAAGAGGCTGGATCCCGAAAACCAAAAAACCCCCGACCGCAAGGCCGGGGGTTTTGTTGTTGTGCTGTCGGGGCGCCTCCCGGGGAAAGAACCCGGCCTGTCCTGGATCAGGGTGCCCGTCCATCCGGACCCTGGAGTTCAGATATTCTGGCGTCAGGCGGCGACCCGTTCGAGTCCGATCACGCGGCCGAGGCGTGAGATGCCTTCGGCGATGGTCGCAGGATCAGCGCATGAGAAGCTGACGCGCAGGGTGTTGGCGCCGCCGCCATCGGCGTGGAACGCCTGGCCCGGAACGAAAGCCACCTTCTCGGTCTCAATGGCGCGGGCCAGCAGGGCGGCGCCGTCCATGCCGGCGGGCAGGGTGATCCAGATGAACATGCCGCCTTCCGGATGCGTCCAGCGCACGCCGGGCGGCATGTGGCGGGCGAGGGCGTCGAGCATGGCGTCGCGCCGCTCGCGGTAAACCGCGCGGATCTTTGCGACCTGGTTGTCGAAAATCTGCCCGGCCACGTGGGCGATGGCCATCTGGTTGATGGTGGAGGAATGCAGGTCCGCCGCCTGCTTCATCAGCACCAGTTTGCGGATGATGGGCGCGGCGGCGACGATGAAGCCGACGCGCAGGCCGGGCGCCAGCGTCTTGGAAAAGCTGCCGCAATAGATCGTCCGCGATGCGTCGACGCCGCCGCAACGGGCGATGTCCAGCGCCATGATGGGCGGAATCGGCTCGCCTTCGTAACGCAGTGACTGGTAAGCGGCGTCCTCGATCACGGGAACGTCCAACTCGCTGGCCAGATCCAGCAGTTTCTCGCGGCCGGCGCGATCGAGGGTTTCGCCCGTGGGGTTGGCGAAATCCGCCGACAGATAGGCGAACTTGACGCGGCCGCCGGCCTGCGCCGCGGCCGCGCGGTAAGCGTCCGGCGTGCGGTTGCCGCCCAGGTTCAGCTCATCATAGGTCGGTTCATAGGCGTTGAACGCCTGCAATGCGCCCAGATAGGTCGGCCGGGTGACCAGCGCCGTATCTTTCGGCGACAGAAACAGCTTGCCCAAATAGTCGAGGCCCTGCTGTGAACCGGAGACAATGAAAACATTGTCGATGGTGCAGGGAATGGCGAGTTTGGCCAGTTGCCCCACCAGCCATTCGCGCAGGGGAGCGTAGCCCTCGCTCACCGAATATTGCAGGCCGGCGGCGGCGTCAGGGCCGGAAAGCACGTCGGCGTAGGCCCCGGCGAAGGCTTCCTTGGGGAACAGCGCCGGATCCGGTATGCCGCCGGCGAACGAAATGATGTCCGGCCGCTCAAGCAGCTTCAGCAATTCACGGATTTCGGACGCCTTCATGCGCGACGCGCGCGTGGCGAAGACCTGCTCCCAGCTAAACATCGGGACAACCTCGGCTTGTTCGTTGTCCGTACCAATCACAGCCCCCAAGATGTGTCAATAATACTGACGTAATGGCGGCAATTTCGCAGCGCAGGACAGGACCCGACGCGCCGCAGGCTATGCGGCGCCAGCGTGCGCGTCAGCCGCGTCTGTGGACAAACTTGCAACATTGTTGCTTTCCGGGTTGACGGAGTCGCGTTCAATTTATGTAATAACATTACATAAAGAGGTCGCCATGTCATTGTACGTTCCGTTTCCCGCTGCTTCCGCCGTTTCGCGGCAGTCTCAGGCCATGCCTGCACAGGGCCGCATGATGGCGGAGCGAACCGGAGCCGCTTGTGACAGAAACCTGCGCCGCTTGCGCGCGGGAAAACTGGCCGGGGTCGCCCTGTTGGCCCTGTCGGTCGCCAGTCACCCTGGCGCGGCGGCGGCGGCCGGAGAGGCGGACGCGGCGGGACGTGGAAATGCTCAGGTCATCGACCTGCCGACCATCGACGTGACCGCCGACACGCCTGTGTCGGCGCGCCAGAACACGGGCGCCGGTCAGGATCCAGTTCCCGGCATGCTGATCGTGCCGTTGCGCCCGTTCGCGCCGGTGTCGGTCGTGTCGCGCAGCGACATCGAGCGCAATCAGCCGCAGAGCCTTGGCGAGGCGGTCGCCGATATTCCTGGCGTCAGCGCCACGACCTTCGCGCCCGGCGCCAGCCGGCCGGTTATTCGCGGCCTCGACAATTTTCGCGTCAGCATCCAGGAAAACGGCGTTGGCGCTTCGGGCGTTTCAGCCCTCGGCGAGGACCACGCCGCGCCGGTCAATCCGTTGACCGCCGAGCGCATCGAGGTCATCCGTGGGCCGGCGACATTGCGCTTCGGCTCGCAGGCCATTGGCGGCGTTGTCAGCCTCGACAACAACCGGATTCCGGAAAAGGTCGTCAGCGGCTTCAATGCCCGCATCATGAATGGCGTCAGTTCGTCCAATCGCGGCTACTCGTCGGCGGGAGAGGTCAACGCCGGCGCCGGCAATGTTGCGGTGCACGCCGACTTCTTCCGCCAGAAATCGGGCGACTACGCCACGCCCGACGGCCGTCAGGCCAATTCTGGCGTCAATTCCGGCGGCGCCGCCATCGGCGGTTCGGTGATCACCGACAGCGGTTTCATCGGCCTCGCCTACTCGCATCTCAGCAGCAACTACCAGATTCCGGGCGGTGAATCCGCCGCGCTGCGCAGCCGCATCGACATGGTCGAGGACCGGATCGTGCTCAAGGGCGAGCACCGGCCAGCCAGCGCCTGGATCGACGCCATCCGTTTCTGGGCCGGCGCCTCCAGCTATCGCCATCGCGAATATGGCCTTGCGCATGAATCCCACGACCACGGTCACGACGATCATGACCATGATGCTCACGATCATGACGTACACGGCCATGATGACCACAATCACGACCTTGGCGGCGGCGCCGTGGCGGCGGCCGGCGAGACGCTGCACTCAACTTTCTACAACCGCCAGCAGGAGGCGCGCGTCGAGGCGCAGCACACGCCGTGGTCCTCGGCGTTGGGAACGTGGAGCGGGGCTTTCGGCGTGCACGGCGCCCGCCAGAAGCTGAACGCCACGGGCGAGGGAGGCGGCATGATCTCTCCGGCGGAAACCCGCTCGATCGCCGCCTACCTTTTCGAGGAACTGAAAATCAACGACAGCTGGCGGCTGCAGTTCGCCGGGCGCATGGGCTATGTGAATGTCGACGGGTCGGCGGCGCAATTCCCGGCCGATTACCTGCCGGATGGCGTCGAGCCCGCCCTGTCGCCGCGATCACGCGATTTCGCGCCGAAAAGCGTCAGCGCCGGGGTGCAGTACACGCTGCCGTGGCACAACATTGTCGCCACGCTGAACGCGCAATACGTTGAGCGCGCGCCGACCGCCGCCGAACTGTTCTCGCGCGGCGCGCACCATGCCTCCGGCACGTTCGAGATCGGCGATCCCAACCTGAAGATTGAGCGGGCGCGCACCGTCGAGTTCAGCCTGAAAAAGGCCGATGGACCGGTTCGTTTCGAGGGCAGCGTCTATCACACCAAATATTCCGGATTCATCTACAAGCGCCTGACCGGGGTGGACTGCGGCGATACCTTTGCGTCCTGCGGTCATGACGACGAACTGCGCCAGATCGTCTATTCACAGCAGGGCGCCACGTTTACCGGCGCCGAGTTCATTGGCCAGTTCGATCTGGCGAAGCTCGGCGACGGCGCGGTCGGCGTCGAGGGACGCTATGATTATGTCCGCGCCAAATTCGACGATGGCGCCTGGGTCCCGCGCCTGCCGCAGCAACGGCTTGGCGGCGGCGTCTATTATCGCAGCGACGCGCTGTTCGCCCGGGTGCTGCTGACCCACGCCTTCGCCCAGAAGGACGTCGCGGAATATGAAACCCGCACGCCAGGCTACAACAACCTGAAAGCCGAGCTGAACTACCGCGTGAAGCTGCCCGCCAATGGCGTCGGCGCGAAAGAGGCGGTGTTCGGCATCGTTGGCGACAATCTGCTCAATGACCGCATGCGCAACAGTGTCTCGTTCAAGAAAGACGAGGTGCTGCTGCCGGGCCGGACCGTGCGGGCCCACGTGACGGTGTCATTCTGACGGACGGCTGCCCGCCCGATTTCCATGACGCCCGCGCGATGCGGGCGCCAGGAGCTTGCGCCCGTCGCCACCGGAAGCAAAACCGGCCCATGCGAACCAGGTTTTGCCCGATCTTCTGACGTGGCGGGCCACGCAGACAAGGGATCCCGCCTTGCCGGATTATGCCTTATCGCGGCGTGGCCGACGCCGCCAGCTTGAGGAAGCGGTCGCGATACTTCGCCAGGTCCGCCTCGCGGGTGACGAGGATCGAGCGGATAAACCCGTCCTTGTTGAAGCTCGCCACCTGAACAATGGCCACCGGCTGTCCTGAGGCGGCGTCCTTGCCGGTTCCCGAGATGACGATGCGGCCGTCGGCTTCGGTCTTCTCGTCCTTCACAGCGATGTCGCTGACGCCAGCCACAGAGCTGAAGGCTGCCTTGGCGAACGGCTTGCGCTGCGCCTCCGGCGGGGCGCCGGCCATGCTGCCAGCGACGATCACCAGCGGCTGCGCCGCGTTCTTGACCATGTTTTCCGGGCCGTCGGTCAGCAGCAGGGCTGAACCGGCCAGCGTATTCACCAGCCGGAAGCCGGCCTTGTCCTTCACGGCGAAGGGCAGCGCTTCCATTTGCTGTTCCGCCGATGGCTTGGCGCGCGTCTTCAGTCCAAGCAGCGCTTTTTCCACGTCCGCGTCGCTGAGCTTGCTGGCCGCTGCTTCTGGCGATTGCGCCGTGATGAGCAGGGTCGCGTCCTTGCCTTGCGCCACAAGGATCCATTTGCGGAACACGCCGGCGGGAATGGTTTGCTTGCCAACCAGCAGCAGCGCCGGTTCACCGCCGGGCAGCTTTACCTCGCGCGGCGGGCCGGACAGTTCGACGCCCTGGCGTTTCAGCGCCTCGGCCGTCATGCCGGTCTTGAGCTGGGGCCAGGCTTCAGCAGGCATGTCGACGAACAGGATGGACGAGCCGGTCGCCCCGTCCTCGAAGCCCGCGAACTTCCTGGAAGCGGTCATGCCGGCGGGTGGGACGAGACCGGCGCCAGAGGCCCCCGGATAAACCACATCCGCGGCCATCACGGCGGTTGACAGCACCACGCCAGCCAGCGCCGGCAGAATAACTTTCTTTAGCAGCTTCACATGTATCCCCTGTGTTCGCGCCAGACGGGTCGCTTCCGGGAAGAGCAGCAGACGATTGCGGCGTGTTCCGAGCAAAAATCGTCCGGCTGGCGGATTTCGCCCGTCTCCCACATCTCTGGGCGCAGTTTTTTGCCGCGATATGAAATCCGGACTGTGGACGGATGTCCGCGATCACCGGCGCGACGTTCGCCTGTCCTCCCGGAATAGGCGGAACCGGCCGCAAGGCCTACTCACGATCACGCTGGTGCGACGTGCTCCGCCGACGCGCCGGCCGCCATGTGCGGCCGTCATGGCCTCCATGCCCCTGTCACAATTGCTGAAACGGCGCCGGGGATTTAAATGTCCAACTAACAGTTAGCATGCTAACAATTAGGCAGGCATGAATAGTCCGTCCCCCGTCCGGAACGATCCGCGCCAGCGCGCCGCCTTCATGGAAGCGCTCTCGCTCGCCCAGCGGCGCATCCGCACGCTGTTCGATGCGCGCGTTCGCCTTGAGGGCATGACCCTGTCGCGGGCCCGCGTGCTGATGATCCTTGATGACAGGGCGCGGCTGAACCAGCGTGAACTGGCGGACATTCTGGGCATTGAGGGGCCAACGCTGGCCCGTATTCTCGATGGGCTGGAAAAGGGCGGCTGGCTCAGCCGGATGGTGTCCCCCTCCGACAGGCGGGTGCGGGAGCTGGCGTTGACAGGGCCCGGCCAGCGGGCTGCGGCGCGCATGCGGGACATTGCCGGAGCCACGCGCGCTGAAGTGCTGGGCGACGTTTCCGCCGCCGATCTGGAGGCCGCGACCCGGGTCCTGCGCGCTGTGGCGGCGATTTCATCCAGCGTCCATACGGCGGAGAAAGCCGGCGAGGACGGCGACCGCAATGAGTGACGCCGCCGCCTCAGGACCACGGCTCGCCTCGCCAACCTCCTGGGTTGCGGCGCCGCGCGTCCGTCCTTACGCCTGCGCCATTACCGCCCTGTTGCTGGCGCTGGCCCAGGGCATGGGCCAGAATTTCTTCACAGCCAACCTGCAGCAGGTCCAGGGGCAACTTGGCGCCACGCCAACGGAAGGCGCCTGGCTGACGGCGCTCTACATCGCGCCCTACGCCAGCCTGTCGCTGATGCTGCGCAAGCTGCGCGCGCAGTTCGGACTGCGCAGCTTCGCCGAATGCGCCATTCTCGCCTTTGTGCTGGTCACGCTGTTGCATCTGGTCGTGGACGACCTGCGCACCGCCATGCTGGTGCAATTCGCCAGCGGCGTGGCGGCGGCGCCCCTGTCGGCGCTCAACTTTCTCTACATGCTGGAGGCGGTCCCGGCGGACAAACGCCTCACCATGGGGCTGTCGGTCGCCCTGACGACCCAGGCCATTGGCGCGCCGCTGGCGCGGGTGCTGTCGCCGCCATTGCTTGAAATCGGCGGCTGGCACGGCCTGTACCTGCTGACCGCCGCCACCGCCATGGCCGCCTGCGCGATGGTGTTGCTGACGCCGCTGACGCCGGTTCCCCGCGAGAAGGCCATCCATTGGCTGGATATCGTCAGCTATCTGCTCATCGCCGTCGGCTTCGGCCTGACCGCCCTGGCGCTTGGGGTCGGCCGCTACTACTGGTGGACGGACGCGCCGTTTCTCGGCGTGATGATCGCCGCGGCCGTCCTGTGCTGCGCCGGCGCGGCGGTGATAGAGCTGAACCGCAGCGCGCCGTTTCTGGACTTCCGCTGGATCGCCAGCCCCGGCGTGCTGCATTTCGCCGGAGTCATGCTGGTGTTCCGCATGATCACGTCGGAGCAGTCGTCGGGCGTTTACGCCTTCTTCCAGAACCTTGGTCTGCTCAATGAGCAGATGCGGACCATGTGGCTGATCGTGCTGGCAGCCACCGCCGCTGGCGGCCTGAGCTGCGTGTTCCTGCTGCGCTGGCCGCGTTTCGCGCCGCTGCTGCACCTCGCAGCGTTGTTGCTGTTCGGCGCCGGCTCCTGGATGGACGCGGACGCGACCGTGCTGACCCGCCCTGAGCAGATGTATCTGAGCCAGGCGATGATCGGCTTTGGCATGGGGTTGTTCATGCCCCCGGCCATGGCCATTGGCCTGCAGGCCGCCCTGGCGAAAGGTCCACAGAACCTCTTCACCTTCATCATGGTGTTTCTGTCGACCCAAAGCCTCGGCGGCGTCCTGGGGTCGGCGGTGACCGCCTCGTGGGTCGCCATCCGCACCCGCGTCCATCTCGACGCCGTTTATGGGCATCTCACCATGGCGAACCCGCTGGTGAGCGAGCGGCTGGAGCAACTCGCGGCGACGGTGAACGGAACGCCCGGCGCCGGATACAGCTTGCTGGCGCAAAAAGCCCAGCAACAGGCCATGACGCTTGCTTACACCGACGTATTTCGCGGTTTCGGCGCTCTGGCCTTGGGCGCAGCCCTGATTCTCGTGATCCATCTCACCATTGTCTTTGCCGTGCAGGCGCGCGCGAAACGTAACGTTAGCGTCGCGGACGGAACCGAATCATGATGACAGCCTTCAAAACTCACCTGGCGTCCTGGATCGCTGTCTTCATCGGCGTGAGCGGCGCCGTTCTGGCGCTGTACGCCTGGGGGCTGCCGCCGTTTCACAGTCCGGTTGAAACCACCGACAACGCCTATGTGCGCGGCAAGGTGGCGATGCTGTCGCCGCGTATTTCCGGCTATGTCACCGCCGTACTGGTCCAGGATTTCCAGCGGGTGAAGGCGGGGCAGGAGCTGGCGCGCATAGACCCCGATATTTACCGCCGCAGGCTGGAGCAGGCGCAGTCGAACGCAGCCGTGCAGCAGGCGGCGCTCGACGGCTGGAAGCAGAAGATGGCCACGGCCGAGGCGCGGGTGCGCGCCGCCGCCGCCCAGATCGCCAGCGGCCAGGCCGGCCTCAAGGCGGCCCAGGCGCGCTGGGACCGGGTCAGCGCCCTGGTCCAGCGCGGCGTTGCCTCGCAAAAGGAGCGGGACGACGCCCGCGCCGCCCTCGACCAGTCCGCCGCCGCCGTTCGCCAGGGTGAAGCGGCTTTGGACGTGGCCCGGCAGGATGAGGAAACCACCCGCATCAGCCGGCAGTCGCTGGAGGCCGCCGTCGCTGGCGCAGAAGCCGCCGTGCAGCTGGCGCGCCTTGATCTCGACAGCACGCGCATCGTTGCGCCCGCCGATGGCCGGGTGGGCGAGGTGGGCGCGCGCGTCGGCCAGTATGTGGCCGCCGGCACGCAACTGATGGGGCTGGCGCCCGACCAGGTCTGGGTGGTGGCCAACTTCAAGGAAACCCAGGTGCGCCACATGCTGGCGGGCCAGCCGGCCAGCTTCACCGTCGACGCTCTTGGCGGGCTTCGTTTCCAGGGGCGCATCGACAGTTTCTCTCCGGCCACGGCATCCGAGTTCAGCGTGTTGAAAACTGACAACGCCACCGGCAATTTTACCAAGATCGTCCAGCGCGTGCCGGTGCGGATACTCATCGATCCGGACCAGCCGCAGCTTGAGCGTCTCACATCGGGCCTCTCGGTGGTGGCGAGCGTCGACACCACGAGGACAAATGGCGCCGGGGCGCGGGTGGCCGAGACCGGGCGATAGGGCGCCAGAAATTTCCAGCGCATTGCCCATGGGAAAAGCCGGAAAAAGCCGGTCAGGCCTTGCCTGTCCGGCTTTTTCATGTCTGCTTGCGTCAACGCCTTTACATGCCGTCAGGTCCCAGGGAGGAGCCGTTCATGTCCGCACCCGCCGGAGCCGCGCCGTTCGCCGGCCAGTTTGGTTTCGCCATTCCGCAGGAATTCACCGATCTCGCTGACCGGATCGGCGCCTTCGTGCGCGAAAAGGTCATTCCGTATGAAAATGATCCGCGCTGGGGCTCGCATGGGCCGTCAGACGAGATGCGCCGCGAACTTGTGGCGCTGGCCAGGCAGGCCGGCGTATTCGGTCCGCATTCCCCGGTCGAGTTTGGCGGCCTTGGCCTGGGCCATGTCGGCCGCGCCATCACCTTCATCGCCGCTGGCTATTCAATGCTCGGCCCCGTCGCCCTGCATTGCGCCGCGCCGGACGAGGGCAATATCCATCTGCTGGAGCTGGTCGCCAATCCGGAGCAGCGCGAGCGTTATCTGAAGCCGCTGGCCAGCGGCGTCGCCCGCTCCTGCTTCTGCATGACCGAACCGGCCCCGGGCGCCGGCTCCGATCCGCGCCAGCTCGCCGCCGTGGCGAAGCGCGACGGCGACGATTTCCTCATCAGCGGCCTGAAGTGGCTGATCACCGGCGCAGAAGGCGCCGAGTTCGCCATCATCATGGCCAAGATCGAGGGCGGTGAGGGCGACGGTCGTCCCACCATGTTCCTCAGCCCGATGAACGCGCCAGGCATTATCATCGAGCGCGCGCTCGACTCGCTGGATTGCAGCTTCGCCGGCGGTCACGCCGTCGTCCGCTTCGACAATCTGCGCGTGCCCTCCAGCGCCATCCTCGGCGAGCCGGGCCAGGGCCTGCGTTACGCCCAGGTGCGTCTGGCTCCGGCGCGTCTCACCCACTGCATGCGCTGGCTGGGCTCGGCCATGCGCGCCCACGACATCGCCGCCGACTACGCCCGCAAGCGCACCGCTTTCGGCAAGCCGCTTGCGGAGCACGAGGGCGTGTCGTTCATGCTGGCCGACAACCTCATGGACATCCATGTGGCGCGCCTCACCGTCCTGCACGCCGCATGGCTGCTCGACCAGGGCGCCCAGGGCGGCAATGAAAGCTCGATGGCCAAGGTGATCTGTTCGGAAGCCATCTATCGCGTCGCAGACCGCTCCATGCAGATTCTCGGCGGCCTTGGCGTGACCCGCGACACCATGGTGGAGCGCATCTTCCGCGACGTGCGTTCGTTCCGTATCTACGATGGTCCGTCCGAGGTGCATCGCTGGGCCCTGGGCAAGCGCATCGCTGCTGGCGAGCTGGCGCCCTGAGGCCAGAACAGGAGGCGCCGCGTCATCTGACGGGCGCCCCCAAAGACAGCTTCGGCGAAACGGATTGCGGCTGGCAGTCCTGCACGGGCCGCAGCCCCGTTTCCCTGACGCCTGCGTCCCGCGGCCTTGCGATTTCGCTGCGGGACGTTTCAAATGCCGACGCAACATAACGACGCCCGGAGCAGGGCGCATGCAGGAGGAAGCACCCAGATGAGCAGCGTTGAGGCCAAGAGCGAAATTTCCGGTCGCGTGTTCCAGATCGCCGCCGAGGCAGGCCAGCGCGTTGAGGAGGGCGATGCGGTCGTCATTCTCGAAGCCATGAAGATGGAAATCGCCGTCGAGGCGCCAAAGGCCGGCGTAGTGAAGGAAATCCGCGTTGCCATCGAGCAACCGGTCGAAGAAGGCGACGTCATCGCCATCATCGAAACCGCCTGATCCGCCCCACCCCGCCGGGACACGCCAGCATGAACAGCGCCGCCAGCGCCCCGGTCGGGGCGGCTCCCACCGTCATTGCCTGCCAGCTGGGCAGCGCGTTCGCCGGCATCCTGCGCGCGTCGGGGCTTGACGTTCGGGTGCATGACCAGCAGACGCCGCCATGGCTGGTGGATCCGGATGTGAACGTCGTGGTCACCCAGCCAAAATGCTGGGTGGGCGCGCCGGCCGACCAGCCTGCCGGCTGGCCAGGCAACGTGCGCTTCATCCAGCTCGGCTCGGCCGGCATCGACGGCTATCCGGCCTGGATGTTCAATGGCCCGGTGGTGGCCACCAGCCGTGGCGTCGCCGCCCCGCCGATCAGTGAATATGTCCTGGCGGCGATGTTGACCGTCGCCAAGGAATTCGACCGCCTGGCCGTGACCGGGCCGGAGCAGTGGAAGGCGCGCCGGCTTGGCGGCCTCTATGGCGCGCGCCTTGGTCTTGTCGGCTACGGGGCCATTGGCGAGGCAGTGGCGACCCGCGCCCGCGCCTTCGGCATGAAGGTGAGCGCCCTGCGCCGGCGCGGCGGCGTCGCCATGGACGGGGTGGAGCCAGCAGACTCCGTCGCCGGGCTGGCGGCCACCTGCGACCATCTGGTGCTGGCGCTGCCGCTGACGCCGGAAAGTCGCGGCATTGTCAGTCGCGAGGCGCTGATGGCGGCGAAGCCTGGCCTGCACCTGATCAATATTTCGCGCGGCGGCCTCGTGGACCAGGAGGCTCTGCTGGAGGCGCTTGATCACGGCCCGGTCGGCTTCGCCACGCTCGATGTCACCGAGCCGGAGCCGCTGCCGGCCGGTCACGTTTTCTACAGCCACCCGAAAATTCGTCTGACCCCGCATATTTCCTGGGCCGATTCCGACACGCAGGTGCGGCTGGGCGAGAAGGCGGCCGCCAATATCCGCGTCTTTGCGTCGGGCGGGCAACCACAGGACGTGGTGGTGGCCGGCGCGGCTTATTGAACGACACACCGGCGCGAACGCCGGGATCAATGGGGGAACATATGGGCTATCGTCTCATCGGGGCTGAGCTGTCGCCCTATTCGGTGAAAGTGCGTTCGTACCTGCGCTACAAGCAGCTGCCGCACGCGTGGATCAATCGCGGGCCAGCCAGCCAGGACGAGTTCCAGAAATACGCCAAACTGCCGCTCATTCCGCTGCTGATCACGCCGGAAGGGCAGGGCCTGCAGGATTCCACGCCGATCATCGAGGCGCTGGAAGCGCAGCATCCGCAGCCGTCGATCCATCCCGACGATCCGGTCACCGCCTTCGTGTCGGCGCTGGTGGAGGAGTATGGCGACGAATGGGGCAACAAGCCCATGTTCCACTACCGCTGGCGCCGCGACGTCGACGCCCAGTCGGGCGCCGAGCGCATCGTCTCCGGCTCCATGCCCGACCTTGCCGGCGCGGCGAAGGACAAGGCGGTGGCCGGGGTCAAGGAGCGCATGGTGTCGCGCCTGTCGTTCGTTGGCTCGTCGGACGCCACCGCTGCGTTGATCGAGGCCGGTCTGGCCCGGGTTCTCGCCATTCTTGAGCGGCACCTCGCCAGCCGGCCCTATCTGTTTGGCGCCCGGCCGGCGTTTGGCGATTTCGGCCTGTTCGCCCAGTTGTACGAATGCTCCACCGACCCGACCCCGGGCGCGATCATGCGGGAAACCGCGCCGAACACGCTGGCCTGGATCGCCAGGATGCTTGATCCAAAGGCCGAGGGAGCCTTTGAAAACTGGGATAGCCTGAAGGCGACGCTGACGCCGTTGTTGCGCGATGAAGTCGCCGCCGTGTTCCTGCCGTGGACCCGGGCCAACGCCGCCGCCGTTGCCGCCGGCGCGGCGACATTCTCCGTGCAACTGCCGGATGGGCCGTTCTCGCAGGAAACCCAGAAGTATCACGCCCGTTCGCTGGCGGCGCTGGGCAAGAAGTACGCCCAGGCGGCGCAGAACCCGGCTGTGCCGGCGGCGCTGGCCGAGGCGGGCGTGCGGCTCGACGCCTGAGGGGGGCAACCGGCGCCAGGGTCGCCAGCCCTGGCCCGCGCCTTCATGCGAAACCATTTGGCTGGCGGCGCCAGCCCCAGATCGTCCGCCAGGATACCCGCATCGGGGCTCCGGGAGGGCCGATCCGGCGTTTTGCCGGGGCAGGACGGATTTTGCGCAGCCTTCGCAAAACGGTCGTCAGCAGCGGGCAGATTATGGCAGCGCCAGAGCCATGCCGGTGACGCCCGGTTTGCCGGAATGCGCTTCCGGTGCTCTGACTGACGTCGGCGGAACGTAGCGTCCGTTCTGGCGGCGCGCTTTTCCCGCGCCCGGCAAACCACGGTTGGTCCGGTGGCGCCAGGAGGGGGATCCGTCATGAAGCTCGCCTTGATATCCGACACGCACGTCGCCGATCGCGCGGTCGCCTTCACCGATAACCTGCGCGCTACGCTGGATGATATCCGGCGCGAGCAATGCGACCTGATTATCCATCTTGGCGACATAACGGCGGACGGCATTCGCGATCCGGCCGAGTTCGGGCAGGCAAAAGCACTGTTCGCCCACGCCCCGGCCCCAGTCCTGTTCCTGCCCGGCAACCATGATATTGGCGACAATCCCCTGTCTGGCGAGGCGAACAGGGCCGCAGAAACGCAGTTCGACCCGCGCCGGCTGGACCAGTATCGCGCGGTTTTCGGAGCCGACTACTGGTCCGTGGCGGTGAACGGCTGGCGGTTGCTGGGGCTGAACGCCCAGTTGTTCGGCAGTGGAACCCCGGATGAAGCGGCGCAATTCGCCTGGGCGACCGCCGAAGCGGCCACGGACGAACCGGTCGTGCTGTTCCTGCACAAGCCGCTGGTTCTGGAAAGCCCGGCCGATACGCCCGTTCACCCCCGTTACGCGCTGCCCGCCGCCCGCGACCGGCTGCTGGAGCTGTTCGCCGGGACGGATGTGCGCCTGGTTGCGTCCGGCCACGTACATCAGCGCCGCCGGAAACCGATCGCTGGCGTCGACCATCTCTGGACGCCAGCCGTGGCGTTCGTGATTCCGGACCACATGCAGGAACGGATCGGTGAGAAACAGACCGGCTATGTCATCCTGTCCCTGGTCGGGGCGGAGCATAACCTCCGTTTCATCAGGCCGCCTGGCGTGTCCGATCACAGTCTTTCAGATTTTCCAGAGGTTTATCCAGAGTTGCGTGAAGAGTGACAGCGGTTCCGTCCGCTGGACAACGGTTTCCCGGGTCATTGCCAGCTAAAAAGCGCGCGTATAACCTCGGGGACGTGTGTGGAGGCCGGTATTCCTTGCTGGCCTCGCGTAACCGGCGGCAAATTCGTTCGGGCTGAACAGGAATTTTGCTCCAGGGTGTCCGGCGGGGCGTATGGCGCAGGTGGTGGAACAGCGCGCGGCGCCAGACGGCGATGACGGCGTTTTTGATGTCCTGATCGTCGGCGGCGGCGTCAACGGGTGCGGCGTCGCCCGGGATGCCGCCGGTCGCGGCCTGCGCGTCGCGCTTGTCGAGCAGGATGATCTGGCCGCGTGGACGTCATCGGCCAGCACCAAGCTGATTCATGGCGGGCTGCGTTATCTTGAATATTATGCGTTTCGCCTTGTGCGGGAGGCGTTGCAGGAGCGCGAGCGGCTGCTGGCGATCGCACCGCACATCATCCAGCCGCTGCGCTTCGTGCTGCCGCATGAACCAGGACTGCGGCCCGCCTGGCTGATCCGCGCCGGTCTGTTCATCTATGATCATCTGGGCGGACGCAGCAGCCTGCCTGGCGCGCGCGGCGTTCGCCTCAGGGCGAGCCCGGAAGGCGCGCCGTTGCAGGAGCGGTTCGACAGGGGATTTACCTATTACGACTGCGCCGTTGATGACAGCCGGCTGGTTGTTCTCAACGCGGTTGACGCGGCGGAGCGCGGAGCCAGCATCTGGACCGGCGTTCGCCTTGCAGGGGCGACGCGGCGCAGCGACGGCTGGGAGGCGCAACTGGCGCGCGCTGACGGGGAGCGCTTCAGCGTAAGGGCGCGCACGCTCGTCAACGCGGCTGGTCCATGGGTCGCTTCCGTGTTGCATGAGGCCGTCGGCGTCGCCGGGCCGGAGCATCTGCGCCTGGTCAAGGGCAGCCATATCGCGGTTCCCGCCCTCTATGAGGGCGATCACGCTTACATTTTCCAGAACGGCGACGGCCGGATCGTCTTCGCCATACCGTGGCGGAGCGGGCTGACCATGATCGGCACGACGGATGAACCGTTTTCAGGCGACCCGGCCACGGTCGAAATCTCTTCTGGCGAAATCGCCTATCTCTGCGCCTGCGTCAGTGAATACTTCAAACGGCCGGTGCGTCCCCAGGACGTGGTCGCCAGTTTCTCCGGCGTGCGCCCGCTTTATGACGACGCGGCGGCAAGCGCCAGCGCGGTGACGCGCGACTACGTGCTGGCGGTCGACGGCGCCCCTGATGCGCCGCCTGTGCTGTCGGTTTTTGGCGGCAAGATCACCACCTACCGGCGGCTCGCCGAGCACGCTCTTGAAAAACTCGCGCCATGGCTGCCGGGGATGGGCGCGCCCTGGACGGCAGCAGCGCCTCTGCCAGGCGGCGACCTCGACGCCCCGGCGCCCGGCGAGGACAGGCTGGGCGCATTCATCCGCCGCCAGCAGGCGCGCTATGCCTTTGCGCCGCCGCCGATGGTGGCGCGGATGGCGCGCGCTTACGGGACGCGCATGGACCTCATCCTCGCGGGACGCGGTGAACTGGCCGATTTTGGGGAGCACTTCGGCGCGGGTTTGCACGCGGCGGAGGTTGATTATCTCATCGCCAGGGAATGGGCGCGGACAGTGGACGACATCCTGTGGCGCCGCACCCGTCTGGGGCTTTCCATGCGAGAGGAAGGCAAGGAGCGTCTCAGGGCCTATCTGGAGCATTGCCGGTGAAATCCGGTTTGCTGGCATTGCTCCATCGTTTTGATTTCAGGCATTTTCTGCGCGAGGGGTGGAATCCCCTTTTCTCGAAAATGTTTTGGCGCGGGTAGCCAGCGGGGAAGGGGACAGCCGTCATGCGAGACTATGTGGGCGCCATCGATCAGGGCACCACCAGCAGCCGTTTCATCGTGTTCGACCGGGACGGCGGCGTTGTCGGCGTGGCGCAGCGCGAACATGAGCAGATTTACCCCGGCCCGGGAATGGTCGAGCACGATCCGCTGGAGATCTGGCGCAATACCCGCGCCGTCATCACCGATGGTCTGGTCGCGGCGGGCGTCAGTCTGCACCAGCTCGCCGCGGTCGGCATCACCAACCAGCGCGAAACCACCGTCCTGTGGGATCGTCACACCGGCGAGCCGGTGCATAACGCCTTGGTCTGGCAGGACACGCGCGTCAATGAACTCGTCGCCGCCTATGGTCGTGATGGCGGCAAGGACCGGCTGCGGGCCCAGACAGGGCTCCCGCTCGCCAGCTATTTTTCCGGCCTCAAGTTGCGCTGGCTGCTGGATCATGTTCCCGGCGCCCGGGCGCGGGCGCAGGCTGGCGACCTGCTGTTCGGCAACATTGACGCCTGGTTGATGTGGCGACTGACTGGCGGCCCCGGGGGCGGGCTGCATGTCACCGATGTGACCAACGCCAGCCGCACCCAGCTGATGAACCTTGCGACGCTGGACTGGGACCCGGACATCCTGCGCCTGTTCGATATTCCGGCGGCGGTGCTTCCGCGCATCGTCTCGTCCAGCGCCGTGTATGCGGAAGCCCATATCCCCGAGCTGCGCGACATCCCGCTGGCCGGCATCCTGGGCGATCAGCAGGCGGCGTTGTTCGGGCAGGCGTGCCTCGCGCCCGGCGATATCAAAAACACCTATGGCACCGGCTGTTTCATGCTGATGAACACCGGCGGGCAGCCGGTGCAGTCCCGCTCGGGGCTGTTGACCACGGTGGCTTACCGGCTTGGCGAGGAGCCGCCGGTCTATGCGCTGGAGGGCTCGATCGCTGTCACCGGCGCCCTCGTGCAATGGTTGCGCGACAATCTTGGGTTGATCAATCGCAGCGAGGAGGTCGAGGCGCTGGCCCGCAGCGTGCCCGACAACGGCGACGTTTATTTCGTTCCGGCCTTTTCCGGTCTCTACGCGCCACACTGGCGCGAGGACGCGCGCGGCGTGATCGCTGGCCTGACCCGGTTCGCCGGCAAGGGGCATCTGGCGCGGGCGGCGCTGGAGGCCACGGCCTTTCAGACCTGGGAGGTGCTGCAGGCGATGCGCGAGGATTCCGGTCTCGCCGTTACTTCGCTGCGCGCCGACGGCGGCATGGTGGCGAATGAACTGCTGATGCAGTTCCAGGCCGACCTGCTGGGCGCCGAGGTGGTGCTCCCCACCGTCACAGAAACGACGGCGTTGGGAGCTGCCTACGCGGCCGGTCTGGCGGTCGGCTTCTGGCGCGCGCCGGCGGACATCGCCGCCAACTGGCGCGCCGACCGGGTGTTCCGGCCGCATATGCCGGCGGAGGAGCGGACGCGCCTGCTTGGCCGGTGGACCAGGGCGGTGGAGCGCTCCTTCGGCTGGGTGGAGGCGTGAGGGAAACGCGAAGCGGCGTCCGCTTCGCCGGAAACCTGCTATCGCGCCGCCGCCATGACGTCCTTCATGGTGATCGCGGTGTCCGCCAGCAGCGCTGGGTCGACCGATTTACGCTGGTGGATCAGCATTTTCGCCGCCATGAACTCCTGCGGCGCATTGGCGGCCTCCACCGCCAGCAACCGGCCGGCGCCCAGATGAAATACGGCGAAATGGCCGCTGTCCGGCTCGCCGCGCGTCACCCGCAGGTCGGCGTCGAAAGGCAATCCGGCGATCTGCAGCTTCACTTCATACTGGTCTGACCAGAACCACGGCGTCTCGCTGGCCGGCGCCGGCTTGCCGACGATGGCGTTTGCCGCCTGCCTGGCCTGCTCCAGGGCGCTGGGGACGCTTTCCAGTCGCGTCATGCGCTCATACAGCGGCAGCGGACGGCGCGTGACGTCGCCGATGGCGAAGATATGCGGATCGGAGGTGCGGGCGTCGCCATCGACAATGACGCCGTCGTCACAGGCGAGGCCAGCCGCGACAGCCAGCTCCACATTGGGAATGGCGCCGATGCCAACCAGCACGGCGTTGCAGGGCAGCGTTTCCCCGCTGGCGAGGCGCACGCCGGTCACGACGCCATCTTGGGCTTCGATAGCCGCGACAGTGACGCCGGTGCGCAGATCCACGCCCCGCCCGGCGTGCAGCCGGTTGAAGAAACCGGACATCTCCGGGCTGGCGACCCGGGCGAGAACCCGTGGCTCGCGCTCCAGCACCGTGACCTCGCCGCCAGCTGCGAGCGCCGATGCGGCTACTTCGAGCCCCACATAGCCAGCGCCGATGATGACGAGGCGTTTGCCGGGACCAAGGCGTTGCCGGAGCGCGTCAGCGTCGGCGCGGTTGCGCAGGGTCAGCACGCCTGCCAGAGGTTGCGCCATGCCAGGCAGCAGCCGCGCCCGGGCGCCGGTGGCGAGGATGAGCGCGCCATAGGCCAGCGCGGTTCCATCCGAAAGGGTCACGGTCCTGGCCGCCGGATCAAGCGCGCTGGCGGTGACGCCGAGGTGCAGGTCAATGTGGTTGGCGGCGTACCAGTCGTCGCCCTTCAGGGCGAGGGCGTTGTCCGCCGCCTCGCCCTTCAGCCAGGCTTTCGACAGGGGCGGGCGCTGGTAAGGAAGGTGCGGTTCGTCGCCAACCAGCGCGATTGGCCCGGCAAAGCCAGCCTGGCGCAGGGCCACGGCGGCGGATCCGCCGGCATGTCCGGCTCCGACAATAACGACTGGACCCTGTCCGGCTGCTGCTTCCCCCGTCATGGCGCGTGTCTTCTCCCGTGAAGCAATTGTTGATGCGAAACCGCCGCGGCGTCGCATGCATGATATGCGTCAGGCCGGTTGGGCATCGACAAAAATCCGGCCCGGGAGCTGAATTGGTCGCGCCGCCGTCCTGTTATCGTTACGTGATGATATGGATCAAGCGTCCCATATGTCCAGCGCCGACGCGCTTCCGGCATGGTGAATGCTGTGGCTTGTCAGGAAGTTATGTCAAATCAACCAGATATGTCATGTCGCCTGCGTGATGAGCATCGCCCGGAAATCATTGACGTTGGTCAGGGTTGGCCCGGTCACCAGGCTGTCGCCAAGCGCTTCAAAAAAGCCGTGGCCATCGTGGCGGGCAAGGAAGGTGCGGGCGTCCAGGCCGGCGGCGGCGGCCCGCGCCAGCGTGTCGGGCCGGATCAGCGCGCCGGCGATCTCCGCCGCGCCGTCGACGCCGTCGGTGTCGGCGGCCAACGCGTGGACATGATCGGCGCCGCCCAGTTGCAGGCACATGGCCAGCAGAAACTCGACGTTGCGACCGCCGCGCGCCGTCGCGTCCGGTGGTTTCCGCAGGGTTACCGTTGTCTCGCCGCCGCTCAGCAGGACGCAGGGGCGGCCAAACGGCGCGGCGGCGGACGCCGCATGGCGCGCGATGCCCGCGAAGGCCCGGCCCACTTCCGCCGCTTCACCCTCGATAGCGTCGCCGAGAATGACCGGGGTTACGCCTTCACGGCGGGCGACATCCGCCGCCGCCTTCAGCGAAAGGCCCGGCGCGGCGATGATCCGCGTGTCGACATGCGTCAGCCGCGCATCGCCGGGTTTGATGCTCTCGCTCTCCGGATTTTCCAGCCAGGCCTGGACGCTGGCGGGGGCGTCGATGGCGTAACGCGCCAGAACGGCCTGCGCATCCTGGCGGCTGCCCGGGTCGGCCGCTGTCGGCCCCGAGGCGATGACGGCGGGATCATCGCCTGGGACGTCGGAAATCAGTAGCGCGACCACATGCGCCGGCGCGGCGCGGGCCGCCAGACGCCCGCCCTTCACGGCGGAGAGGTGCTTGCGCACCGTATTGATCTCGCTGATCGTGGCGCCGCTGGCCAGCAACGCGTCATTGATCGCCTGTTTGTCGGCGAGCGTGACGCCGCCGGCGGGCGACGTCATCAAGGCCGAGCCGCCGCCGGAAATCAGCGCGATGACCAGATCGTCAGGTCCCAGGTCATCCAGCAGCGCCAGCATGTCGTGGGTGGCGGCGAGGCCGGCGGCGTCTGGCGTCGGGTGCGCCGCTTCAACAACGCGGACGCGCTGGCACGGAACTCCATGGCCATAGCGGGTGATGACGAGACCTTGCAGCGGCCCGTTCCAGGCTTGCTCCAGTGCGCGGGCCATGGCCGCAGACGCCTTGCCGGCGCCAACGACGATGGTGCGTCCTTTTGGCCGTGGCGGCAGGGCGGCCGGCACGATTCGCGCCGGATCGGCGGCGCGGATCGCGGCCTCAAACAGCCGGCGCAGCAAGGCGGAAGGCTCGGCGGGAAATGCGGGTGGGGCCGTTGGGCGCATGCGGTGAAACTGCTGCCGCAAGCCGGTAAATGCAACGGATTTTGTTGTCCGGGTTGACCCGGCGGGACCCTGCGTTGTCAATGGCCGCCGCCGGTTATGTCTCCGGACGTCCTGTCAGCAGGAGCGTGCGGATAACCAAGAGGGAACGGATCCGATGAAACTGATGAAGCTGTGCGGCGGGGTTGCGCTTGCTCTCGTTCTGGGCGCCGCGCCGGCGCTGGCGGAAAAGAAGTACGATCCTGGCGCGACGGACACGACGATCAAGCTTGGCAATACAGTGCCGCATAGCGGTCCTGGCTCGCCTTACGGCGCCCTTGGACGCGCCGCGACCGCCTATTTCGAGATGCTCAACGACACGAAGGGGGGCGTCAACGGGCGCAAGGTGACGGTGCTGTCGCTGGACGACGCCTACAGCCCGCCGAAGACCGTGGAGGCGACGCGGCGTCTGGTTGAAAGCGAGCAGGTGCTCGCCCTGTTCGCCTCGCTCGGCACCGCGACCCAGGGCGCGGTCCAGAAATACCTCAATGCGAAGGGCGTGCCGCAGTTGCTGCTGAACACCGGCGCTGGCCGCTGGAATGATCCGAAGCAGTTCCCGTGGACGACCCCTGGTCTGCCCATGTACGCCACCGAGGCCAAAATTCTGGCCAAGTACATTCTGGCGAAGCAGCCGGATCCGAAGATCGGCATCCTTGCCCAGCACGATGAACTCGGCAAGGAATTCATCCGCGAGCTGCGCGCGGCGCTGGGGCCGAAGGCCGACCAGATGATCGTGCAGGAGCTGAGCTATGAGTTGTCCGACCCCACCGTCGACAGCCAGATCATCAAATTGAAGAATGCCGGGGCCAATGTGTTCTTCAACGTCACCACGGGCAAGGCCACGTCCCAGTCGATCCGCAAGGTCGCGGAAATCGGCTGGAAGCCGCTGCATCTCATCATGAGCGGCTCCACGTCGTCCAATCTGATCCAGGCGGCCGGGCCGGAGAACGCCATCGGCATGGTGACGGTGAAATATCGCAAGAACGCCGGCGATCCCCAGTACGCCGATGATCCGGCGATGAAGGCGTTCGAGGCGTTCCGGGCGAAGTACCTCCCGAACGTCGATCCGGGCAATGATCTTGCCTTCGCCGGCTACGCCCAGGCGGTGGTGATGGGCAAGATCCTTGAGCTGTGCGGCGATGACCTGACGCGGGCCAATGTCCTGAAACAGGCGACGACCATGAAGGACGTCACGTCGCCGGCATTGATTTCAGGTGTGACCTACAACACGACGCCGGATGACTATTCGCCGTTCAGGACGCTCTATGTGGCCGAGTTCGACGGAAAGCTCTGGAAGACCCTGGAGAAGATCAGCGCCGATTGAGGTCTGGGATCACCTGTGGCAACCAGCCCGAAGACCCGCCAGGCTTTGTCTGGCGGGTTTTTTACCCTGCCAGGCCGGGATCGGATCTCATGCCTCCCGCACGCCTCACGGGCCTGCGTGGCGCGTGTTCATGGGCGCTTGCCCTGAAGCTTCAGGATGTATTCCGGCTCGATGCGGCCGAGAAGCACGTGGGCTGCGGCGATGAGGTTGCCGCGCAGGCGGCCGCGACGGTCGATCCATGGTTCCGGTCGCAGGCTTCGCGCGATGTTCGCCGCCAGGTTGCGCAGAATCAGCCGGCGGCCAAAATTGGCGGTCATCGTGCCCTTGCGGATGAGATACACGGGATTGACCACCTGGGAGTAGCCGAAGCACAGGCCGCTGACCCGGCCGCCCTTGACGCCCAGATGCACGCCGGTCAGATTTCCGAGCGCCACAATGCGGCCCCGCGGTCTGAACTGGCTGGTGAAGTCGATATCCTCCTGCCAGCCATAGAGCGGCAGGCGCTCGTCAAACCGCAATCCGCATACGGCGCTGGCCCGGACGCTCATGTTGCAGCCGTAGCCGCCCGCCAGGTCCTGCACCGCCGGATAACGGGCGGCGACCGCGCCAACCTGCGGGAGGCCGGCGATTCCTTCCTCGAAGGTGAAGCCGGCCCCATGGGCGCCATCCATGACGGCGTGTCCCCGGATAACCGCATAGTCAGGGTTCCCGGCGAATGCAGTTTCCAGATTCGCGAGATAGTCCGGTGAGGGCAGGAAATCGTCATCGAAGAAGACGATGATGTCAGTGGCGTGCTCCGCCATGTCGAGCGCGACGTTGCGTTGCGCGCATGAGCCGCGCGCGCCGAACACGCCGCGGACAGTGACGCCGCGCGGGATATTGATCAGCGAGCTGTCGCCGAGGTGCTCCGGCCCAGGGGCCGAGAGAATGATCTGGTCGGGCGCCCGCTGCTGTCCCGCCAGATGTCCCAGGGTCCGGGCGACCAGTTCCGGCCGGTTGATCGTGGCGATGACGACAGTGATGTGCATGCGCTGCCTCATGACCCTTCCGGCAGGCGACGCCGCAAGCCGGGATGGATGGTTTCGCCTCCGGCGCCCGTGCGACGCCCCTGGCTTCTGATGCGCCAGGAATCGGGTTCGCTGACGGCGCCGCCGGCGCCGGGCCATGCCGGCTGCTGGATTTTTTCAGATTGAACAGGGCGACGCTCCGGGCCGAGTACCGAAATAGGACGCGCCCATACGCCAACGGGCGCCCCCCCAGCGCAAAGGTCGTAACGGGAACCCGCGCGGCCCGCTTTTGTATGAGTTGGGGCGCAGCTCCGTCTTCCCGATAGTCGCCATGCTGGTCTGGCGCCTGCGTCGTGTCTTTTGCGCGGTCACGTCCGGTTCCCTGAATGACGTGAAATGGGCGTGAATTTGGCCATGCAATTGCAGTTAGCCCTGTCAGTCAGGGCCGTGATCCGCGACGTGCTGAACCAGGGAGCCGAAGCGCTGGCATGGATGCGCCAGGATCGAGGCTCCGCGAAAACCGGTATGGCGCCCGGCCCGCGCCGCCTTCACCCGTCAAGTCTCCACGCGAGTTTCCACGCATTGGACATTGAGGCGCGGCATGGCTGACACAGCAAACATTCATCCGCGGCAGACCATCAAGGCCGGCTTCTGGGTGATCGGCTCGAAGCTGGCGTCCAAGCTGGTTGATTTTACCGGTCTCCTCATACTGGCGCGCTGCCTCGGGCCGGCGGATTTCGGCCTGGTCGCCATGGCGATGACGACCATCCTGATTGTCGAAGCCATCTTTGAATTGCCGCTGTCCGCCGCCCTTATCCGGTCCATCGACGTTACAGACGGGATGCTGCAGACGGCCTTTACCCTGGGGCTGCTGCGCGGGCTTGCGATTGGCTTGCTGCTGGCGGCGCTGTCCTGGCCGATCGCCTTCCTTTACGGAGAGCCAAGGCTGGTGGAGCTGATCTGCGTTCTGGCGCTTGCGCCCATCATGCGGGGCCTCATCAACCCGCGAATGGTTATTTTCGCCAGGGCGATGAATTTCCGCCCCGAGGTCAAGATGGAGGTCGCAGGCAAGCTGGCCGGCGCGATCACGGCCATTGTCATCGCGGTGGCAACCGGGAGCTATTGGGCGCTTGTCGCCGCCACGGTTCTCGGCCCGGCCATCATGATGGGCATTTCCTACTGGATGGCTCCCATGCCCATCCGGCTAACCCTGATCAACTGGAGGATCTTCTCGGACCTTGTCGGGTGGAACATGCTGTCGCAACTGATTTCGTCCATGAACTGGCAACTCGACCGCCTGATCCTGCCGCGTTTTGTCGATGCGCATACCTTCGGTGGTTATACAATTTCTTCCGATCTGTCGTCGATTCCGCTTCAGTCCGTGCTGTATCCCCTGATCCGCCCGCTCCTCGCCATGCTTCCGAAAGGGCAGGCTTCTTACAGCGATGCATATCTGAAGGCTTCTGGCGGCGTTTTTCTGCTGATGTCGCCCATATTTGTATTCATGATCTGCATGTCGGAGCCGCTCGTCACACTTCTCTTGGGGGAGAAATGGCTTGATGTCACGCCAGTGTTCCAGGCGCTATGCCTGATCGTGATCCTGCACCTTCCTGGCAGCACGATGTGGATCTTCGCCCTGCTGTCGAACCGTCTGAAATCCGTGACCATCAGACTCGTGGTGGAATTGCTGGTTTATGTGCCCATGGCGCTTGTGGGCATCGCGCTGTGGGGCGTCGCCGGCGCTCTTGTGGCCAAGGTCGGAGCCGCGCTCATCACAACCGTCACCAGCATGATCCTCATCCGCGATTTCGCAGGCGCGCGAATTGTTGATCAGTCAGGCGTTCTGTATCGCCCGATCATTTCCAATATATTTGCAGCCGCTACCGTGTATTTTATATTTCATTCTCATGTTTTCGAGGTTGGAATTGTTCTTGAGTTGTTGATATACGGGGTCATATTTTCGGTTGTATACCTTGCTTCCGTCTATTTTACATGGGTTTTGTCTGGTCGTCCCGATCGTTTCGAGGCGGTGGCTTTCAGGATGGCGGCCCAATTTATCGCCAGGATCGACTGGAGAGGATGGGGGCGGAAACTGGCTGGGGTCCGGAGTCTGTCCAAGCCGTGATCCGGCTTGCGCCCTCCCCGTATTGCTCCATGAAAGCTGCGCAACTCCATTGGACCATGATCACGCTCTGGGCGGGCGCTCCGCCCAGAGGAAAAGATCACGTGGTCATCAAGGCCCCGCCAGACGCCAGGGGAGCCGGTCTGGAGTTTGCAGCCGCCTTGAGATCATGCGGCTAACAAATGTCGAATTCATAAATTATATCAATATATTAGTCCGCAGGCCCATAAAGCCGGAGCCACAGGTGCATTGATGCGGGTTGGACCATGGCGAGGAAGTTTTCGGCCAACTTGTCATAGCGCGTTGCCACGCGGCGGAATTGCTTCAGCTTGGAAAAGAAGCGCTCAATCAGGTTCCGCTCTCGATAGAGCCACGTGCTGAAATAGGGCTTCGAACGCCAGTTGGCCTTGGGCGGGATATTGGCGAAAGCGCCCTTATCGCGGAGGGATGCTGCCTTAACGACCTTGCTTGTGGCGTCAGCCTGCCGTTGCCAGCCCGCGATTTATGGGTTCACGACCTGGTTGAATTTTTCCGGGTTCCGACATGCGTCTCGCCACTCCGTATGGAGGGATGCGCATGCCGGAAGCAGGTCTTCGGCGCCGGCCTGTCAGTCCCGGAACACCACGGTCTTGCGGCCATTGAGGAACACCCGGTCGTCAAGGTGCCAGGAGATGGCGCGGGCCAGCACGCGGCGCTCGATGTCGCGTCCCTTGCGCACCAGGTCTTCCGGGCGGTCCTGGTGGGTGATGTGCTCCACGTCCTGGGCGATGATCGGGCCTTCGTCCAGATCGCTGGTGACATAGTGCGCCGTGGCGCCGATCACCTTGACGCCGCGCGCATGGGCCTGGTGGTAGGGCTTCGCGCCCTTGAAACCGGGCAGGAATGAATGATGGATATTGATGCAGCGCCCGGCCAGCTCGTCCGAAAGCTCCGCCGACAGAATTTGCATATAGCGCGCCAGCACAACCAGCTCGGCGCCGGTGTCGGCGATGATGCGGCGGATTTCGCCTTCATGGACGGATTTGTCGCCCGGCGCCACCGGCAGATAATGGAACGGCAGGTCGCCCAGATCGGCGGTGGCGTAGGTTTCACGGGGGTGGTTCGAGACGACGCCGACCACGTCCATGGGGATTTCGCCAATGCGCCAGCGATACAGCAGGTCGGTCAGGCAATGGTCGAATTTCGAGGCCAGCAGCAGCACCTTGCGACGCACGCCGCGATCGCGCACCGACCATTTCATGCCGAACCGCGCCGCCGGGCCGGCGAAGGCGCTGCGCGCCTCCTCAAGCCCTGCCTCGCCCACCACCACGTTGAACGTCACGCGCATGAAAAACACGCCAGTCTCGGTGTCGTCATACTGGTTGGCGTCCAGAATGTTGCCGCCCAGCGTAAACAGCGTATTGGCGACGGCGGCGACGATGCCTGGCTGGTTGGGGCAGGCGAGTGACAGGACGTATTGACGCGACGACATGGCAGGCGGCTCACGATGGTTACGCGGAGCGCAAGCAAAACTGGCCGACGCTCCTCACACCCGGGCGTTAGAGCAGGTTCGGCGGGGATGTGTAAGGGCCCCGGGGCCAGATGCGACAAAATGAAGGTCTGATGGCGGCGGTTTTCGCCGCAAATGGCCGGTTCGGCGGGTGGCGGCGCCATCAACCCATGCCGACGCGCCTGTGCGCCTGACGCCATCCTGCAACGCTCGCGCCGGAAATGCCGCGCCAGATTGGGGGTATGCGGCGCCAACTGTTGTAAGTAACAGGCTAACCGCCACATAAAGACAAACAGACCCTGCGGGCGGGCGATGGCGCGCGTCTGCGAAACACCCATCTGGAGGCCGCCATGATTTTGAAGCAGTTTGTCCCGGCAATGAGCCTCGCGGCGGGCGTCATCATGCTGGGCGTTTCCGGCGCCGCCGCCGCCAGTTCGTCGCCCCAGTCGTGGGGCGCTCCCGAGACGCGGCAGAGCGCCGATCCGCGCTATGGCGTGCAGGGCGGACGCGTTTGCGAGAAAATTTGCCCTACGGACAATCTTCCGTGCGATCCACTGAACTTCAAGATTGCTGATGGACGTTGCCGTGGCGTGATGTCGTCGCCGCGCTAGATCATATGACCGGATGACCGCTGCCCCGGTTCCGAAAATGGGGCAGGGGCGCCGCAGTTCTCCAGTCCGACGGCCAAAATGAAAGGCGCCTTGCGGCGCCTTTGCTGTGTTTGGACAGGGCATGGGCGACGGGCTTGCCGTCGCCCCGATGGCCCTCAGCGGCTGTGCTGGCCGTCGTCAACGCGCACGCAGGTGCCTGTGACGCAGTCGGAGGCTGGCGAAACCAGATACAGCAGGGTGCTGTCGAGCTGGGCCGGCTGGCCGAGGCGCTTGCGCGGGTAGTGCTGGGCGATGTCGCCCATGCGCGCCAGCATGCCGTCCATCATCTCGGAGTGGAATGCGCCAGGGGCAATGGCGTTGACGTTGATGTTGAACTTCGCCCACTCGACGGCGAGCGTCTCGGTGATGCGCACGACGGCCGCTTTGGAGACCGAATACAGCGCCGCGCCATTGCCGGCGTATTCGTAGGCGGCGGCCGAGGCGATGTTGACGATGCGGCCCGGCTTGCCAGCGTCCATCAGGCGGCGGGCGAACTCGCAGGAGAGGATGTAAGGCGCGCGCACATTGGTGTCGAGCACGGAATCGATCAGCTCGACCGACATTTTCACGGCGCGCTGGGCGTCGGGAATGCCGGCGTTGTTGATGAGGATCGTCACCGTTCCCAGCTCTGCTTCCGCTTTCTTCACCACGGCCAGCAGCTGGTCGGCGTCCTGCACGTCAAGCTGCAGCGGCAGGGCGACGCCGCCGGCGGCGCGGATCTCTTCGGCAACCTGCTCGAGCCGCTCAATGCGCCGGCCGGTGATTGCGACCTTCGCGCCGCAGGCGGCCAGCACCTTGGCGAAGCGCAGGCCAAGACCGGACGATGCGCCGGTCACCAGGGCGACCTGGCCGGTCAGGTCGTTCGAAACATGGGGAAGCGGGAAGTCGGTTGCGGCGCTCATGGCGTTTCCTTCTGAATTCAGCCAGGCGTCGGGCCCGGCTCGTTGGATGTTCGGTGATGCGTGCAGCGAACATTGGTTGCCGTGTTGCTACGCAATTCCGGCGCGCCTGGAAACCTGTTTGTCGGAAGATCGCGTGAATGTCCGTGGCGAGGGCGTCGCCGTCCTTGGGAGGCGGCCCGGCGCGGCGCGACCTGCGGCGAAAGTTGGGGGCCGGAACGGTTGCAGGGAAAACCCCACTTCCGCTATGCGAATATTGCAGGGAATCGGCGCGGCTGACGCATGGCGGGCCGTGCCCGTCATGGGGAGCACCAGCGCGATGAAATCCACGATGATGCCGACGCAGCTGTCGCTGAACACGATGTTCGCGCGGCTTGACAGGCTGTTTGGCAGCCGGACCATTACCTCGCGTCTTCCTGACAAGTCGCTGCGGGTGCAGAACTACGCGGAGGTCGCCGATCGCACCCGGGCGCTTGCCCACGCCCTGCAGGGGCTTGGCGTGAAGCCGGGCGATCGCGTCGCCACCCTTTGCTGGAACCATAACGCCCATCTGGAGTGCTATTTCGGCATTCCGCTGGTTGGCGGCGTGATGCACACGCTCAATCTGCGCCTTTCCGGCGAGGAGATTGCCTGGATCGCCGATCACGCCGGTTCAACCGTGCTGATCGTCGACGACGTGCTGCTGCCGCTGTACGAGCAGGTGGCGCGCGCCTACAAATTCGACCATGTGATCGTGTTCCCGTTCAGCGGCGACGTCGCCATTCCGGACGGCCTGCACAACTACGAAACCTTGCTGGGCCCCCACAGGGGCAAGCCGTTCACGCCGGCGCCTCATGACGAGAACGACGCGGTGGGCCTGTGCTACACCTCCGGCACCACCGGCCGGCCGAAGGGCGTCGCCTATTCGCACCGCTCCACGGTGCTGCACTCCCTCACCACCAGCCTGCCGGACCATTGCTGCCTGCGCAGCCGTGACCGGGTGCTGGCGGTGACGCCGATGTTCCACGCCAATTGCTGGGGCCTGCCCTATGCGGCGGTGATGACCGGCGCCAGCATGATCATGCCCGGCCCGCACCTGCATGGCGACGATCTGCTCGACCTGATCCAGGAGACGCAGCCGACCATGGCCCTCGGCGTGCCGACCATCTGGCTGTCGCTGATCCAGTTCATGGAGGCCAATCCGGGCCGGTGGAAGCTGCCGGATGACATGCGCAGCCTCGTCGGCGGCTCCGCCGCGCCGGAAAGCCTGATCCGCTCCTTCGCCGAGCGCGGCGTCACCCTGTTCCAGGGCTGGGGCATGACCGAGACGTCGCCGCTGGGCACAATCAGCTACATCAAGCCGGAGCTGGAAGATGTCAGCGAGGAGGAGAAATTCCGCCTCGCCGCCACCGCCGGCATCCCGGCGACGCTGGTGGAAATCCGCCTCATCGACGATGAGGGCCAGGAGACGCCGTGGGACGGCAAGACCCCGGGCGAACTGCAGATCCGCGGTCCGTACATCACCGGGGAATATTTCCGCGTTCCGGCCGATCCGGACAAGCACACGCCGGACGGCTGGCTGCGCACCGGCGACGTGGCGGTGTTCGACAGGGATGGCTACATGCGCATCACCGATCGCACCAAGGACCTCATCAAGAGCGGCGGCGAGTGGATCAGTTCGGTGGACATGGAAAATGCGCTGATGTCGCATCCGGCGGTGGCCGAGGCGGCGGTCATCGCCATCCCGCACGAGAAGTGGAACGAGCGGCCGCTGGCCTGCATCGTGCTGAAGCCCGGCCAGACGGCGACGGCGGAAGAGCTGAACCAGATTCTCGAGCGTCAGTTCGCCAAATGGCAGCTGCCGGACCGTTACGAGGTGCTGGACGCCATTCCGCGCACCTCCACCGGCAAATTCTTCAAGCTGAAATTGCGCGAGATGTTCCCGGCCTGAACCTGCTGGCGTTTCCGGGCGAAGCGGCGTCCGCTTCGCCCGGGAAAACCCGCCTGGTCCAGCGAGCGATGCGGCGGCCGTCGGGCCGCCGTTTTTCTTTTTGAGCATCTCTGGTGAAAACCCGTTCACCAAAAATGCTCCCTCTCTTTACGCTGACGCATTGTCTCCAAGAAATGCGGGCTTCACTTTTCGCGAAAATGCGCTGGCGCCAGTTCCCGTACGTCAAGGCGGCGCGTGATTCCCAGGCCTTCCAGAAACGCGGCGTCGTGGCTGACTACGAGCAGCGCGCCATCGAAGGCGCCGAGGGCCTGCTCCAGCAATTCGACCGATGCGATGTCCAGATGGTTGGTCGGCTCATCCAGCGCCAGCAACCATGGCGGCGTCGCGCCAGCGAGCGTGCAGGCAAGGCCGGCGCGCATGCGTTCGCCGCCGGACAGGGTTCCGACCAGCCGCAGGGCGTCGCGGTTGCGAAAGGCGAAGCGGGCGCAGGCTGCGAAAGCGTCGTTGATCTCCAGTTGCGGATTGAGCCGGCGGAAGTTGTCGAGAATGCTGGTCCCGGCGTCGAGCAGGCTGACATGCTGGTCGAGCATGACGACGCGACCCTCCGCCCGGCGCGCGTGGCCGCCAGAAGCCGGCAGCAAGCCGGCGGCGATCGCCAGCAACGTGGATTTTCCGGCGCCGTTCGGCCCGCTGACAGCCACCCGCTCGGGGCCGCGCAAATGCAGCGACCACGGACCAAACAGGCGATCGCCCCGCGTCGCGGTCACATGCTCAAGCGTCAGAACGTCCGTGTCTGACGGCAGTTGCGTCGCGGGCAGGCTGATCGTCAGCGGCGTCAGAATTTCCACCCGCGCCTGGGTGACTTCGGCCTGTGTTGCGGCGTTGCTGACAAGGCGCTCGCTGATCCGCCGCGCCCGCCCGCCCGTGTTTTCGGCGCGGTTGGCCCTGGCGCCGAGCAGGATTTTTGGCTCGGCCCCCCGCGCGGCGAAGGCGCGTCCGGCCTTGTCGCGTCTGTCTTTTGCTTCGCGTTGGCGTTGGGCCTCGCGCTCAGCCGCGCGCAGCGCGGCGCTGGCCTGCTCTGCTTCGGCCGCTGCCCGGGCGCGTTCGGCGTCGCGAACGGCGGCGAAGGCTGACCAGCCGCCGCCAACCACATGCACGCCAACCGGGGTCAGTTCGACAATGCGATCCATGTGTTCGAGCAGGCTGCGGTCATGGCTGGCGACGAGAACGCCGCCGCGCCACTCCCTGATCAGACGGTGAACCAGCGCGCGACCCTCCGCATCAAGATTGTTGGTCGGCTCATCCAGCAGCAGCAGATCCGGCGCCTGCAGCAACAGCCGGGCGACGCCGATGCGGACGCGCTCGCCGCCTGACAGCGAGCCGATGCTGCGATCAACGGTCGTGCCCGCCATGGCGGCGCGGGCCATGGCGTCGCCAAGCCGCTCCTCCAGGCTCCAGTCGGCGGCGTCGAAGTCGTCGGCGCTTCAGTTGCCGGCCAGCACGCGCTCCAGAACGGCCAGCGCCCTGTCAACGCCCAGCGCCTGGGCGATGCTCTGGTCCGGCGGCCAGTCCTGCTCCAGCATGCCGACGGAGCCGCGCCGGGCGACGCCGCCGCGCGATGGCGCAAGCGCGCCAGCGGCCATTTTGAGCAGGGTGGATTTGCCTGCGCCGTTGCGACCGACAAGCCCGATGCGCTCCGCCCCGACGGTCAGCGTCAGATCGCGGAACAGGACGTGATGATCCGGCGTCGCCGCCGAAACGGCATCGAAGGTGAGAAACATGTGAGAGAAATCCGGAGTGCGTCAGATTCTGCAGCCCCGCGCGCAGCAATGCCGGTTTCAGCAAACTGGCGCTGCCTGAGGCTGTTGTTCCTGGGTCCGGGCCGTGCGGCCCGCAGGATCAGAACTGGTCCAACGCAGATAACTCCGGAGCAAACGCGAAACGGCGATGCGTCGCCGTCGCGTGTTCATATAAGGCGTTCCGCCCTGAATGGAAAGCAATGATCGTCGCGCGGCTGACGAGGGGCGGCCTTGCCGCCGCCAGAAATCCTGTTAGCGCTTGACGGCGGTTGACGGTGACATTATCTGCAATTCATTCGCAACTGCATCTGATGAGCATGAGGCGACGGTAGATGATGATGCGCAAGCCCTTCTGGCGCCGGTTGGCGTCCGCCCTGATCATTGCCCTGACCATCGTCCCTGGCGTGGCGGCCAGCGCGTCGTCCGCCGCCGCGACGGAGCACCGGCTCAAGGTGGCGACGACCTTCACCATCCTGGCCGACATGGCCCGCAACGTCGCCGGCGATCACGCCGACGTGGTCTCGATTACCCGCCCCGGGGCCGAGATCCACCAGTACCAGCCGACGCCGAAGGATATCATGCGGGCGCGTGACGCTGATCTGGTGCTGAACAACGGCCTGAACCTCGAAGTCTGGTTCGAGAAATTTCTCCAGCATCTGAAGGGCGCCGAGCAGGTGGTGGTCAGCGCCGGCGTGACGCCCATCGGCATCGGCGAGGGGCCCTACAACGGCAAACCCAATCCGCACGCCTGGATGTCGCCGGCGGCGGCGGCGATCTATGTCGACAACATCCGCGACGCCCTGGCGCGCAAGGACCCGGCCAACGCCGCCGCCTACCAGGCCAACGCCGAGGCCTACAAGCAGAAGATCGCCGCGGTGGCGGCGCCGATCCGCGAGCGGCTGGCGGCGATCCCGGAAAACCGTCGCTGGCTGGCGACCAGCGAGGGCGCCTTCAGCTATCTGGCGCGGGATTTCGGTCTGAAGGAAATCTATCTGTGGCCGATCAACGCCGACCAGCAGGGCGCGCCGCAGCAGGTGCGCAAGGTGATCGACGCCGTGCGCCAGCACCAGATTCCGGCTGTGTTCAGTGAAAACACCGTTTCGGACAAGCCGGCGCGCCAGGTGGCCCAGGAAACCGGCGCCCGCTATGGCGGCGTCCTTTATGTCGACAGCCTCAGTGAGCCAGACGGGCCGGCGCCGACCTATCTTGATCTGCTGAAAGTCACGGCGTCGACGATTGCCGATGGCCTGTCCGGACAGCAGAATGACGGCCAGAAGACCGGATCTGGCGGGGCGCAAAAATGAATGACATGGCGTCGGCGGAGGCGCCCGCGATCTCCGTGGATCGGGCCTCCGTGGTCTATCGCAACGGGCGCAAGGCGCTGGACAACGCCGCGTTCGTCGTGCCCTCCGGCTCGATCACCGCGCTGGTGGGCGTGAATGGCAGCGGCAAGTCCACCTTGTTCAAGGCCATCATGGGCATCGCGCCGCTGGCCTCCGGCGCCATCAGCATTTTTGGCGCGCCGGTGGGCGAGGCCCTTCGCCGCCACGCCGTCGCCTATGTGCCACAGAGCGAAGACGTGGACTGGAACTTTCCGGTGCTGGTCGATGATGTGGTCATGATGGGTCGCTATGGCCACATGGGTTTTTTGCGCCGCCCCAAACCGCAGGACCGCGAGGCGGTCGCCACGGCGCTCGGCCGGGTCGGCATGCTGGATTTCCGGCGCAGGCAAATTGGCGAACTCTCCGGCGGCCAGCGCAAGCGGGTGTTCCTGGCCCGCGCTTTGGCCCAGGACGCCCGGCTGATCCTGCTGGACGAACCGTTCACCGGCGTTGACGTCGGGGCCGAGGAGGCCATCATCGCTTTGCTGCGCGACCTGCGCGCCGGCGGTCGCAGCATGCTGGTCTCCACCCACGATCTCGGCGGCGCGCCGACGTTTTGTGACCGCGCCGTGCTGCTGAACCAGACGGTGCTGGCCAGCGGCCCCATTAACCAGGTGTTCACCGAGGACAACCTGCGCAACGCCTTTGGCGGCCGTCTGCGCCGCATCGATTTGCCGGGCGCCGATGGCCGCGCCGTCAATGTGGTCTCCGATGACGAGCGCGCGCTGGTGCTGCCGGCGACATCCCCCGCCAGCGATGACCACACGCGGGGAGGGGCCGCGTGAGCGCGCTGCTCGAACCCTTTTCCTACGCCTATATGGTCAACGCCATGTGGGTGTCGGCGCTGGTGGGTGGGGTCTGCGCCTTTCTCGCCGCCTTTCTGATGCTGAAGGGCTGGTCGCTGATTGGCGACGCCCTGTCGCACGCCATCGTGCCCGGCGTCGCGGGCGCCTGGATGCTGGGGCTGCCGTTTTCCATCGGCGCCTTCTTCTCCGGTGGTCTCGCCGCCGCGGCCATCCTGTTCCTCAACCAGCGCACCCGGCTGAAAGAGGACGTCATCATCGGCCTGACGTTCTCGACCTTCTTCGCCCTTGGCCTGTTCATGACCTCAGTGTCGCCGACGCCGGTCGACATCCAGACCATCATCATGGGCAACATTCTGGCGATCACCCGCGGCGACACGGTGCAACTGGTGGTTATCGCCGGCGCATCGCTTGCGGCGCTGTTGCTGACGTGGCGCGATCTGGCCGCCATGTTCTTCGACGAAACCCACGCGCGTGCGGTTGGGCTGCGGGTCACCGCCCTGCGGCTGATGTTCTTCACCCTGCTGGCCGCCTGCACCGTGGCGGCGATGCAGACGGTGGGCGCGTTTCTGGTGATCTGCCTGGTGGTGACCCCAGGCGCCACGGCGTTTCTGCTCAGCGACCGTTTTGGCCGGGTGCTGGCCATCAGCGTCGCCATCGGCTCTGTCACCAGCTTTCTCGGCGCCTGGATCAGCTATTACCTCAACGGCGCCACCGGCGGCGTGATCGTGGTGTTGCAGACGCTGGTGTTCCTGCTGGCCTTCGTTTTCGCGCCCCGGCGCGGCCTGCTCGCCGCACGGCGGCTGCTGGCCGCGTCGGGCGCGGAAAATCCGCCCGGCAAGGATACGCAGGAAAGATCCGCGTCATGACTGCGCTTTCCGCTTTTCTGGCCGGGCCGTTCAGCGCCGATTTCATGCGTCAGGCCTTTCTCGTGGCGCAACTGGTGGCGATTCCGACCGCCCTGCTTTCCTGCTTTATGGTTCTGCGTGGCTGGGCGTTGCTGGGCGACGCCATTTCCCACGCCGTCTTCCCCGGCGTGGTTCTCGCCTACATCCTTGGCATACCGTTTGGCGTTGGCGCCTTCGCCGCAGGCATGGGCTGCGCCCTGGCGGCCGGCTATCTGCAGGAGAACAGCCGCATCCGTCAGGACACCCTGCTGGGCGTGGTGTTCGCCGGCATGTTTGGTCTCGGCCTGGTGTTGTATCGCGCCGTCGACACCGACATACACCTGGAGCACATCCTGTTCGGCGATCTGCTTGGCGTCGGGCCGAAGGACCTGATCCTCTCCGGAGCGATCGCCGCCGCCGTTGTGCTGGTGATGGCGCTGCGCTGGCGCGACCTGGCGCTGCACGCCTTCGACCCGGTGCAGGCGCGCGTCGTCGGCCTGCCCGTCAGGCTGTTGCACTACGGCTTGCTGGCGCTGATTTCGCTGGCCATCGTCGGCGCGTTGAGCACCGCGGGGCTGGTGCTCGCCATCGCCCTGCTGATCGCCCCCGGCGCCATCGGCTTCCTGCTCACCCGCCGCCTGTCGCGCATGCTGCCGATCGCTGTGGCGGCCAACATGCTGGCGGCGGTCGCCGGCGTCTTCGCCAGCTATCACCTCGATAGCGCGCCAGGGCCGACGATCGTGCTGTGCCTTGCCGTGATGTTCATCGCCGCCATGCTGGTCAGCCGCTGGCGCCAGCGTCGCGCCCGCGAGGCTGGAGGGGCTGGCGCCTGAACTCCGTCAAGGCCAGCGGGATGTGGCTGCGGCGCATCACCGGTATTCATGTGATGGGCGCATGTCTGTCATCCGCTTGCAACTTGTTGTGATCAATGGGATGAAGGCGCCCTTTTCTCGGACGCCTGATCATCTGGAGTGGACGTCGTGACCATGCATGACATGCCTTATGCCAGGAACTGATGAGCCTCATCGGGTTCTGGCAGATCCCTGGCGGCGTTCAGGACTTTGCTGGCGGATGCGCCGGCGGCGGCCAGGCCACAGGCGCGACGTCGCAATGACGCCGTGAGTTACGGGCGCTCCCGACCGGAGACCCGCCAGACCGGGCGGGCGCTTCCTGTCAGGAAACAGCGTCAAATCAAAGCGACAAGAGCGTGTCCGCGCCCTGGTTCTACCTGACGCGCTCCAACCTGTCCTGCTGGATGCGGCCATGGCCGCCCAGTCCGGACAGTGAAGCTGTTTTTTCATGTATTGAGACGCGGCGTCCGGGAGCGCTCCGCGTCAGGACGCGTTCCTGCGCCCGCTACCCCAGGCATCGCCATGCAAAGCACCACACGCGAGTCGCATCCCCCTGGACGCATGAGTTACCGGGAGTTTGTCGCTTTCATCGCCGCCCTGATGGCGACCAACGCCCTGGCCATCGATTCGATGTTGCCGGCCCTGGCCGAGATCGGGCGTGACCTTGGTCTGAGCAGCGACAATCAGCGCCAGTGGATCATCACCGCCTATCTGCTCGGCTTCGGCGGGGCGCAGATCTTCTACGGCCCGGCGGCTGACCGCTTCGGCCGCAGGCCGGTGCTGATCTTTGGCCTGGCCATGTATTTCATCTTTGGCGCGCTGGCGGGACTGGCCAATACCTTTGAGACCATGATCATCGCCCGCGTCGCCCAGGGCGTCGGCGCGGCGGCGACGCGCGTGCTGGCGGTGTCCATCGTTCGCGACTGCTACGCCGGCCGCCAGATGGCGCGCGTCATGTCGATGGCGATGATCATTTTCATGCTGGTGCCGATCCTGGCGCCGTCGTTCGGCCAGGCGATCATGTTGTTCGCCCCCTGGCACTGGGTGTTCGGCCTGCTGGCGATTTTCGGCGCCGTCGTGCTGGTGTGGATGCTGCTGCGCATGCCGGAGACCCTGCATCCGCGGGACCGTCGCTCCATTGACCCGGCGGGCGTGTTCGCCGCCATGCGACAGTGCTTCGCCTCCCGCGAAGCGGTGGGCTACATGCTGGGCAACACCCTGGCTCTGGGCGCGCTGTTCGGCTACATCAACTCCACCCAGCAGATCTTCTCAGACGTGTTTCACGCAGAGCATCTGTTCACCACCATGTTCGCGTTGACGGCGGGCTTCATGGCCGTGGCGTCGTTGCTGAACGCCCGGTTGGTCGAGCGCTTCGGCATGCGCCTGCTCTCACATACGGCGTTGCTGGGTTATATCCTGGTCGCGCTGGCCCACTTCCTCATCGCGCTGGCGGGCTTCGAGAATCTGGTGACGTTCGTTGTGCTGCAGGCCTGCGTCATGTTCTGTTTCGGCATGATGAGCGGCAATTTCGGCGCCATGTCGATGCAGCCGCTGGGGCATATCGCCGGCACGGCCTCTTCTGTTCACGGGTTCGTCACCACCGTTGGCGGGGCGCTGACCGGCTTCTGGATTGGCCAGCATTTCAACGGAACCACCGTGCCAATGACAGCAGGTTCCGCCATTTGCGGCGTATTGATCCTGATCGTCGTAATTATAACCGAGCGCGGTCGTCTGTTTCGCCCCCATAATGCCTGAAAATCTTGCGGATTGGCAAACATATAAAGCGTTGCCAATCCGTAACGCCTCCATAAAACCAGAGCATGACGTCTGAAAGCGCATGACTTCGTGCTGACGACTCGCCTACAATTTGCGCGTTGCTCAGCTCTGCCCGAAGCGGTCCGATCCGGTGGGGCCGAATTCGGGCATGGGCTTCAGGGCGTGGGGTTGGGGGTGATATGTTGCAGAAATTCTTGCGGTTTGCTGCGATTGGTCTGCTGTCCGGGACGTCGGCCATGGCGGCGGATCTGTCAGCGCGGGTGGACCCACTGGAGCCTGTCGCGCCCGCAGCGGCGGCCGGGGGCTGGCAGTTCAGCCTGACGCCCTATATGTGGGCGGCCGGCGTGAGCGGCGACGTTGGGCATGGCGACCGCACGCTCGCCCATCTGCGTTACGACTTCCCGAAGATCATCGATACGTTGAACTTCGCCGCCATGGGCATGGCGGAGGCGCGCCTGGGCCGGTTCTCGCTGTCTTCCGACCTGATCTACATGCGGATCACCGATCATGTCGCCATATCCCGCATCGGGCTGGCGCGGTCGCGGGTCGGCGTCGGCATGCTGCAATGGACGCCGCTGGCGGGCTACGCCGTCCTTGACGACGGGCGCAGTCGTCTGGAACTGGTGGCGGGCGCCCGCGTGTGGTCGGTCAAGACCCTCATTGGCGCGGAGTTTGTGCGCTTCGGCGATCACGAGGCGCAGCGCACGAAGACATGGGTCGACGCTGTCGGCGGCGTGCGCGGCCAGACCTTCCTGACCGGCAATTTGTTCCTGAACGGCTGGGCCCTCGCGGGCGGCGGTGGTTCTGATTACATGTGGGACCTGATGGGCGGCGTCGGCTACCGTTTCAATCCCATGTTCTCGGCGAACCTGGGCTATCGCGCCCAGCAGGTGAAGCTCCGGCAGTCCGGCTTCCTGTTCGATGTCGCGGTCCATGGCCCCATCGCCGGCGTGCAGATCGCTTTCTGACGCCAAAACCGGTTGAGCCTGACGCCTTGGGTTTTGGTGAAGCCCGGGGGCCGCAAGGCATTCCAGCAGGAAACCCGTTACGCTGACCTTGCTTTGCAAACCGCGGAGGTCCCGGCATCTTCCTGGTCTGCGCATCGCGGGTCGTCGCCTGACCAAGCGTCTGGCAGGCCAACCAGAGGACATGGGCCCGGGGCGTTTCCGGCAGGCGACAGGATCAAACGAAACCTGACGACCCGCAGTGTATTCTCGCGGGACGGGGTTTGGGAAACACGTTATTCTCGCCGTCAGGGGCGCCGGAATGGCGCGCCTGGCGGACCGCCACAGATCTGGTCCGGGCTGGAACGACCAGGGGGCATATATGGGAGCAGTCTGGATGGCTGTGAGTGCGGCGGCGGGTTTTCTACTTGGGATGAGGTTCGGTTACCCTGTTGCGTTCCTTGCCAGCGTGTTCGTTGCGGCTGCGGGCGCGGGTTTCGCGCGTCATGATGGCTGGAGCGCCGCAGCCTGGATGGCTATTGGCGCCTGGTGCACACTGCAGATCGCCTATTTTCTCGGCGCGCTGGCAAAAACCGCTGTGTCGCGGCGCGCCCGGTAGCGCCAGACTCGCGGCTGGCTTGAAACCCGCCTGAGCTGGGCGCGAAACGCGCCGTCGCCATGGACCAGGCCGGCGGCATGGCGATGGCGCAAGCCTCACGAGGTCTGGTTTGAACGCGCCACGGCGGGAATGGTGCGCGCAAGGATCGTCACGTCGGTCCAAAGGCTCCAGTTGCGGACATAGTGGGAATCAAGCGCCACGCGATCGGCATATGAAAGGGCATTGCGGCCGCTGACCTGCCAGGGGCCGGTCATGCCAGGACGTGCGGCGAGATAGTCGTCAATGTAGCGACCGTAAAGCGCGAGTTCGTCGGGAACCACAGGACGCGGGCCGACGCAACTCATCTCTCCGCCAAGAACGTTAAACAGTTGCGGCAGTTCATCGAGGCTGGTGAGGCGCAGGGTCTGGCCGACAAGGGTCACGCGCGGGTCGTGACGCAGCTTCCGGTTCTCCCGCCATTCGGCGGCGGCGGCCGGGTTGTCGCGCAAATGCTCGCTGAGCCGCCTTTCGGCGTCGCGAGACATCGTACGGAACTTGTAGCAGAAGAAGGGCGCGCCGCCGAGGCCAACGCGTCGCTGGGCGAACAGGACTGGCCGCCCCATGGTGATCGCGATCGCCAGGGCGGTCAGCAGCATCAGCGGCGACAACACGAGCAGCGCGGTGACAGCCACGATGATGTCGAGCGTACGTTTCCACGTCCCGCCGATCGCTGGCTTGCCCTCGATAACGCGAGATCCTGTGTAAGATGCGCCTCCGCGCGTGGTGATGGGATCGTTCAGCACCGTGAGTCGCCCTCCGCAACAGGTCTAATTAGAGGTGCGGCCAATCCGTCTCCGCTCCAAGGTGTTAGAAGGTGTATGGCCGCCGGATTTGCGGGCGCCCGCTTAATACCTTTGCGCGCGTTGGGCGCTCCTGGTGGGGCTCATCGTTACCACCGGCGACCCAGGGCTGCTCGATTGGGGGAGACGCTACGGCAACGGCGCCGGACCAGGTAAACGGTCTTCTGCATGCCGGGGCGAAATGGATGCGGCTGCATGGGATGCGCGGCGCCGTTCGGTGGGTCTGGGGCAACGCGGGCTTGCAAGGGGAGGGAGCGACAGGGACGCATCGCGTAATCATCCTTGGGGAGTCTGGCCTTGCTGACGTATCGCGCGGCTTTCCGCTGCCCTGAAGATTGGCGGTCTGATCGGCGGCCGCAGACCGCCTGACTGATCAACCTGAAGACGAAAAGCGGGGCACATCTGTTCAGGATCGCCGCGCCCGGGATCAGGCGCCTTTCAAACCGCGCGTTCGGGCGCCTCAGGAGGCCGCCTGTGCGTCATCCTGCTCGCTATGGCCCATCCTCAGGAAAGGAGCCGGCAGGCCTGGGAGTGCTTGGGAGCCTGGCGTTTGGTCCGCCCTTTGTGCGCCCGTTGCCGGGGGGAGAGGGCGCCGGTCGGCAGACACGCTGCAGGGCTGGGCGGCTACGGGCGTTTCCCGCCGCTGCGATCTGTTGCGGATCACGTAAACGATCCCCTGTCAGCGCCCAGGTCATCAATCGGGGTGAGCGCCGTGCGACCGCTGGAAACACGCGCCAGTTGCAGCTTGCCGAAAATGGGGGGCACCAGCCAGCACCGCTTGCATCGTGACGGCAGCGCAGCACGCATTACCGCAAATGAGTTGGCCCAGCATCTGGCGACGCCCAAAACCTGATTATCTCCCATCCTTCCTGGCGGCGGCCTCACTTCCCTGCGCGCTGTGTCCACGCCACGGAGCGACAGGCGCAAGCCGTAATTCCGTTGACGCCAGTTTCGTATTTTCTTGTGAACTCAAGCGTTTTAGCAAGACGTCTATGGGCTTCTCAATGTAACGACGCGCCATGACGCCAACAATGATGCATACAAATGTTACAATCAGAATAAACGGTATCTGGTTCATGGAGCCAAAGGTGTTGGTTTTGAGAATTTTTCCATAAGCGATCATACAGAACACATGAGTCAGGTACATTGAGTATGATGCGTCGCCAAGTTCGATCAATGCGCCGCCAAGTTGGCCACTGGCGCTGTCGAGTTTCAGGCACGCCGCAACGATGATTAGCGCCGGTATTCCCCATGCGATCACGCGATTCCATCCCTCAAGGCCAGCTGTGGATGAATGAGCGACGATGTACGGCGCAAACATCGCGAATATGGCGGCTGCCACGCCGACCAGAAAGCGTCGCTGGGCCGCGCTAGCCAGGACTATGGGCTGACAATAAAACAGCAGCATGCCGAAGCAAAATTCCAGCATGATGGGGTTTGCCAGAAACTCATTTTTCGCAACGGTCCCGCCAACCAATGACAATGAAAGCACAAGAATAGTTGAGTATGTTGTCAGCCTGGCGGACCTGAAAAACAGTGACGCAGCAAAGACCAGATAAAACAGCATCTCATAGCTGAGCGTCCAGGCGACATTGATAATTCCCCCGCCCGGAAACAGGATCGCCGATCTCCAGAACGTGGATAACGTAACATCCAGGCTTTTCATGAAGCCAACGCCCCACAATGCGAGCATGGTCACCAGACAAAACCAATAGAATGGGTAAATTCGCAGGGCTCTGTTTCTGAAAAACGGATATGGCGACGTTAACGGTCGGGCTGGCCCGAACGTCGTGTACATCATGATGAAACCACTGATGACGAAGAAGATATCGACCCCAAACGCGCCGCAGGTCGTGAGCCAGTCAGGACTGAAGCGCCCGGCGCTTCCATTCGACATTTCAAGCGCATGATGGATCACGACGGACAGGGCGGCCATGCCGCGCAGCATCTGGATGCCGTAAAGTTCCTGGGGCTTGCCCATTCCTCGCCACCCTTCCCCGAGACGTCGTCAGATCTGGATATGACGATCTGTATGGATTTACTTGCTGAACCAGCAAGGCAATATCACGAAAAGGGTCGGAATATCCACCCACAAAGGTCAATGAAGAAAGCAAACGGCTTTATGTATACTCCGAAAGATAGAGTGCGGCATCGTTGCCGGCGAATGTTCGTGGCCGCGCATGTCCGGCAAACCGGTCACCCGAACCGCATGACGGCCCGTCACTGTCGCCCGGGGGCGCCGCGACTGGGCCCCTTCGAGAATGTCCGACAGTTTGTGCGCGACAACTGGCTCCCAAAAACGGAGCCTTCCCTCCCGCGACGGCGCCATGGATCACTGCGGCAATGCAAGGAACCGGCTCGTGGAACAGCCATGGCGCATCATGTTCGCCGGACCGCCCGAACGGGCGCAGGTCCTGAGCAGGGCGATCCGGTATGAACATTGTCGCCGGCCGCCAGCCGGCGCGCCGGCGAGGACGCCGCAACGGGCGCCTGCGCCTGCATGGATTGGCGGGCGCTTTGCGCCACCGCGACGCAGATGAAAAACAGCATGCCTGGGTCAGCGCTGCCGCCCGCCAGCAGGGATGGAACCAGGGTTGCGAGGCCGGTCATGCGCGCGGCTTCGTATAGCGCCGGCAGGTTGGAGGCGTCGCTGCGCGATGGCGGCAGGGCGCGCAGCAGCGTCGCCGCCAGCAACGCCTGGAGCACGGCTCCGATGACGCCGGTTTGGCTGAGCACGGCGATGAGCCAGTTCGAGGCGCGCGAGCTGCCCATGCCGACGCCCAGGCCGCCGGTTTCCAGGAACGTCGTCAGGCTGCGGCTGTTCCAGTAGCCGCGTTCAGCCGCTGATGCGGAACTTGCCTTGTTAAAGATCGCTGCGTCGAGCAGTTGTTGTATGCGATCGAAGGCATTGCCATTGTGCAAATAAATCGCGATTACCGCCGCCACGCAGACCAGGGCCGCAAAAACCAGCAAGAGGTCCACTTTGCGGACGCGGCCTTGCAGCAAATTGAACAACGCCTTCCCGGCAAGGCAGATCATGTAGATGGCGAGACATCCATAGGCGGACGAACTCGTCGACAGGAGCAAAAGCGCCAGCGACGCCACCGCCAGCATGCCCACGCGCCGGTCCCCTGTCAGGCGGCTGTAGGTCGAGCAGAATACCATGCTGATGAAGATCGCCGCGCCAAACGCCGACGCCTCGGAGTGAGCGCCCGAGATGCGGAAGAAGCCGGCGTGCTCCACATCTGTCAGCATGGCGTAGCTGGCGGTGCGGATGACTTCAAGCACATCCCCAACGCCACTGGCCTTGGCGGCAAGGTCAATGGCGCCCAGCGTGACGTTCAGCAATGCGCACAGTATCAAACCCTTGCTGACCAGCACGAGGCGGCCAGTGTTATTCAGGGTGGCGCCGAGCGCAATGCAGGTCATAATGCCCAAAACGAAATAAGCTGTCTGCGAAATATTCCCTGTGACGGGCGCCAGCACGGTCTCCACAATGGCGCCGTTTACCGGGACAAAGACGCTGGTTTCACCAGCAAACAGGCGCGGTAGAATGATCGCTGTCATTACCGAATAGACCATGAGCGCCAGCAGCGTGAGCGATAGCATGGGCGCGCGGCCCGTCGAGACCACCAGTGAGCGCACGCCGCCTCGCCGCAGGAACTGCTCCGCCACGAGGCAAATGGCAAACAAGGTGTAGATCTGTGGCGATGACCCGCCCAGCGCCGGCAGTGTCGCAAAGGCTGTGGCGCCGAAGGCCAGTGAGACGGGCAGTCCGATCAGGGTGGCTGAGCCAAGCATGCGGCCGGCGATAGCGATCACCAGGCAAACCAGCAGTCCGACAGGGGAAGGCGTCATGTGCTGTTTTCCTGCCATCCCGCTGGGGCAACAGGGGCGCGCCGTTGAACGCCCTGACGCTGCTGCCGTGCCGCGACGGGCATGGCGCGAAACCTGTGGCAATGAAGCGGTGCGCCGCCATGGCAAACGCGTCGTCGGGCTGGCGGGATTGAGCGCCTCACGTCGGTGGCCATGGCTGGCGCCGCTGGCGGCGTCAGCAGGGAGAGCACGATTGGCGCGCGCACGGCAACGGCGGCGTCGCGCCAGCGCGGCCACGGACCGTCAATCGCGGACGTGGCCCGAATGATGCTGGAGCGCGCGCCAGACGCGCTCACATGCGCATTCGTACAAACATCTGGCACGGCAAGTATCCCTCCTTTTATTGCCCCCGTTATTGCCCCCAATTTGTGGCCAGATCTGCATCTGGCCCAAGTTGTGAGAAGCGGCGGCCTGTCCGGATTTGTGCGAGGGGCCTGGTTCCCCTGCGCATGGCGACCATCTGGACCGCGTTGCCTTGCGACCGGTGAGGGGCGCTGAAGCGTTCCGGCCAGCTCCGTGACATTGGCCACGCGGGCCGGCGGCTCATACATTCTGCGCGCAGGACAGGGGCCCCTGCGCGTCAGGAGAATGCCTTGTCCTGATCCCGTGCTGAACTGCCCGTCCCGCCAGGCTTGCCGGAGGCGCGCCATGGCCCCAGATCAAGCGCCAGGTACCAGGCGCAGCGCGCCAGGAGGTGCAATGACACCGACGGACTGGTCTTCAAAGCTCCTTTCAGGGCCAGAAGGCCTGCGTCGTAAAGGGCGCGCGTTTGCGCCAGACCCAGTTGACGCTCCCTGCGATAACGCCGGATGCCGACCCAACCGGCGAAGGTCGGTCCGGATATTCTCTGCCGCCGCAGGCCACGCGCTTGCCTGTTGTCCCGCACGCGGACAACGTCGCAGCGGGCGGCGTTTTGCTCCTGCTCGTGAAGCTTGCGCACCGAAATATTGTTGCCGTGAATCCGGTAAAGCATAAGGATTTCTGGAATTTCCGCTATGAGTCCGGCGGAGCTTGCTCGCAAATAGAGGTCATAATCTTCGACGTGTTCAAATTCTTCCGAGTAAGCGCCAATGGCGCGAATGCAATCTGTCCGCATCATCGTGGTTGGATGGAGAACTTGCAAAATTGAGGGGGGGAACCGGTTTGTTTTATTGTTGCCGAGTATGCAGCGGATTTTCTCCGTGGTCTCTGGCGCTGTCGCCCCATCGCTGGAATCGTCGGGACCTATTGTCCGCGACCCGGTGCCAAGAATCATGATGCGCGGGTCGGCGTTCATGATCGCAAGTTGCCGGATGAAACGCGTCGAGATGGCGACATCATCAGCATCCATGCGGGCGATGTATTTCCCCCGGGCAACAGCGAGGCCAGCATTCAGGGCAGCGACAATGCCCTGATTGGGCTGGTGAATGACGGTCACGCGCGTGTCCCTTGCCGCCGCAGCGTCAATGATGTCACCGCTACCGTCCGTGCTTCCGTCATTGACGATAATCAGTTCAAAACAGGTAAATGTTTGTTGCAATATCGAGTTTATGGCAATTTTTAACCATCGGTCTCCGTTGTAAACTGGCATTATGCATGAAATTACCGGTTTAGTTTCAGGAACCACCATGACGCTACCCCGGATTCGACGCGATGGCGTCGGCGACGTTGCCTGTCCTGCGGCCGGCTGGCCCTGAGGACTGGCTCCGCCATGTCTGAAACACCTGTATCCGTGCAAGATTGCGCGTGACGGTTCATCAGCCCCAGTACCGAAATGGCGTCCGACAGTTCGCAGATGGGACATTGCGACGGCCCAAACGCCGTATATCCGGCTCCAGCCATCCGCCTTTGGACGGCTCCGCATAAGGCGCCCGCGTGAGCCTGCATGCGCTCCCGTGGTTCGCTGGCCTTTTCCTGGGCTGGGCCCGTCGGCTTGCCGTGGTCCGGGGGCCAACGCGAGGCGCCCCCGTTTATGGCGCCGCAGCGTTGCGGAAGGCGTCAAAGGCGGGTTTGCGTGCGCCCGTACGCCAGCCATTGCCTCCGTCGCGCTCAAGTTCCACCAGGCCCATGTAGGCTTCGAAGTGCGGCGCCCAGTAGGCTTCATCCAGCAGCTCGTAAACGTGGGCGGCTTCAATGCGGTAGGGGCTGGCCAGCCGTTTCAGGGAATCCATGATGGCGACAAGTCCTTTGGCCTGCCCATCCTTGCCGTCGCGATAGCTGCCGGAATCGTGGTTGAACTCGGTGATCCAGATCGGTTTGCCGTAGCTGGCCAAAATTTTGAGCGCCCATTCCGGGTCCACGGAGTAAAGGTGCCAGACGGAAATTTCCCACGGCACGCCATCCTTCGCCAGGCGGCTAAAAATTCCGGTGTGGCCCCAGCCGGCAGAGCCGAGCGCCCGGCGGGCTTTCGGATTGGCGGCGGCGACGCCCTCGGCCAGGCCTGAGAGCACGGCGGCGACCTTCCGGTAGCGCGGGCCATAATAATCCAGTTCGCCGAGGCCTCCCGCGGGGCCCCACTCGCAGGGATATTGCGTGCCGTCATCACGCATCTCGCAGGGCTGGATGATGGCGTAATTCTCCATCTCGTTGCCCAGCTCCCAGACCGGAACGTCAGGCAACCGGCGGACGAAGGCTTCCGCGAAGGCGCGGGCCCTGGCCTTAAGGGTCGGTTCGTCGTTGTCCTTGAGGCTCAACGGGGGGGTGAGCACAGGCAGGACTTCGATTCCGCGCGCAGCCAGCGTCTCGCGCAGCCGCGCCAGTTCTTCCATCTGGTTCAGGCTGGTGACGTCCACCCTGTAGGAACGGGCGTTCAGCTCGCTGAGAAGCGACGCCTGCTGTTCCATCGATACGCCGGGATAGGAGACCAGGGGATGTCCATTAACGCCCCATGTGATGCCGGACCGGGGCGCCGGGGCGGCCTCCTGTCCAGCGCGCGCCGGCGCGCCCAGGCAACAGAGGGCGAGCATGATGACTGCCATCAGCCGGCGTGGAGACGGTAGGCGGAGTAATGATGGCGAGGCCGACACGCTCCTGACTCTCCTGTCTGCCGGTGAGCCGGGCGCGTTGCGCCCGCTTTGTCGGGCTGGAGTCTGACTCCGTCCGTGGCTGGAGAACAGGCCGCCAATCAGCCGCGACTTACCGCCAAAGGCGTTAATCGGGCCAGCCCGGGATACAGAAACTCATCCAAAGGGCGCAGGCGCGTTCACCCATTGCGCCTCATCGCGCGCCGACTGACCTGGCGCAAACTGGACACAGGCCCAGGCAGGTTGGGGATTGGGCCGGGGCCATGTCGCTGCATGGAGATTTTCCAGGGCTGCGATCCAGCGCGGCGGGCTTCTCCCGTCGGCGCGCCCGGGCTGGCTGGACGCAGGGCCTGGGCTTTCCCCGGAAAGTCGCGGCCCATGCGGGCAACAGACAAACCAGATAGCGATGTTTCGGAGTGATGGAGCAGGCAATGCAACAGGCTGGTTCTGTCAGGATGGAAGGGTTGTCCGTGGACGTTGTCGACGCCGCGGGTCCCGGGGAGGCCGGAGCAGGGCCACGGCGCGACATGGCCTGGGAGACGGTGACGTCGGCCTTCGCGCGCCAGGCGCGCGCTACGCCCAATCGCACGGCGGTGCGGCGCGGCGACGTTTTGCTGACCTATGCAGGTCTTGACGCGGCCGCCAACAGGCTGGCGCGTCAACTGATGGGGCAGGGCGTCGGCCGGGGCGACAGGGTGGCGCTGCTGCTGCCGCGCGACGTCGACGCGGTTGTCGCCATCCTTGGCGTGCTCAGGGCTGGCGCGGCCTATGTGCCGGTCGACATGTCCTACCCGGAGGCGCGCATCCACTTTATTGTCGGGGACTGCGGCTGTCGGGTGGCGATCACCACGTCGGCCGGCCTGTCCAGGTTGCCGCCGGGGATCGTCAGTCTGGCGCTGGACGCCCAGGCGCAGGCCATCGCCGAAACCCCAGGCGATGCGCTGCCCGCCGTGGCGGGAGCAGACGACCCCATTTATGTCATCTACACCTCTGGATCCACCGGCCTGCCGAAGGGCGCCGCCGTCACGCACCGGTCCTTCGCCAACCTGCTTCAGTGGTACATCAGGACGCTGGGCCTCGATGGCGGCGATTCAACGTTGCTGGTGAGCGCGCTGGGCTTCGATCTGACCCAGAAGAATATCTACGCGCCGTTGCTGGTCGGTGGCACGCTTTATCTGCCGGACTTTGACGTGTTTGATCCGGAAGCCATTGTGGCGACGGTCGAAAGCCGGTCCGTCACCTTCCTGAACTGCACGCCCAGCACGTTTCTGCCGCTCGTGGAGGGCGCGGCGGCTGGCCGTATGGAACGGCTGGCGTCGCTGCGTTGGGCGGTTCTGGGCGGCGAGCCGATCCCGATCCGGCGTCTGCTGCCCTGGCTTGGCCATCCGGCGTGCCGGGGGCAAATCCTCAACAGCTATGGTCCGACGGAGTGCACGGACATCTGCGCCGCCTGGGCGATGGGAGCGGCGAACTGGGAGGATCCCGTACCGCTCGGCCGACCGGTCGACAATGTGTTCCTGGCTGTTCTCGATGAGATGCGGCGGCCGGTGGCCCCCGGCGTGGAGGGCGAATTGTGGATCGGCGGCCTGGGCGTCGGGCTTGGCTATCTCGGCCGCCCGGAACTGAACGCCGAACGCTTCATGACATTGCGCGTTCCAGGCCATGAGGGCCGGATGTATCGCACGGGCGACCGGGTCAGCTGGCGCGCCGACGGCGTGCTGGATTTCTTCGGTCGCCTCGATCACCAGATCAAGATCCGGGGGCACCGGGTCGAGCCTGGCGAGATCGAGGCCGCGCTTTGCAGTCACGCCGATATCCGCGAGGCCTGCGTGGCGGTGCGCCGCGATGGCGACGCCGAGCCGCGGCTGGTGGCCTGGCTGGTGATGCGCCAGACCGCGACCATGCCGCTGGAAGCCGGGTTGCGACGCTACCTGGCGGAGAGACTTCCCGAGCACATGATCCCCGCCGCTTTCGCCGCTCTGCCGGCTTTGCCGCTGTCGCCAAACGGCAAGATCGATCGCCAGGCCCTGCCGGATATCGTCGCCCGGAGCCCTGACGCCGTCCGGTCGCCGCATGGCGACGGGGCGTCTGACGGCCACGACATGGAAAGCCTGGTTCTCGGCGTCTGGCGCGATGTGCTTGGACAGGTTCCGGCAAGCCCGGACCAGAACTTTTTTGACGCTGGCGGCACGTCAATTGGCCTTGCCAGGGTCCAGGCCGCGATCAGGGAGCGCACGGGCCGGGATCTGCCAGTGGTCGAGCTGTTCGCGCATCCAACCGTCGCGAGTCTCGCCCGGCTGCTTGGCCAGAAGGCGGGGGGACCGACGGCTGGCGGAAGGGTGACGCCCGCATCCGGCAACAGGCAGGCCGAGGCCCTGCGCAGGATGGCGCAGGTCAGGGGAGGGGGAAGATGAACAGCGATCATGATGCAGCCTCCGGGGCGGCCGACATCACTGACAACCTGGACGGCGTGGCGATTATCGGTATGGCCGGACGGTTTCCCGGCGCCGGCGACGTTGGGGCATTCTGGCGGAATATCTGCGCTGGCGTCGATTCCGCCAGCCGGTTTGACGAGGGTGAGCTGGAGGACAGCTATACGGCGGATGAGCGGGCGCAGCCCGATTTCGTTCCCGTGCGCCCACTGCTCGCCGATGTGGACCAGTTTGACGCGCAGCTGTTCCGCATGCGCCCGCGAGAAGCCTCCCTGACCGATCCGCAGCACCGGATTTTCCTCGAGATTTCCTGGTCTGCGATCGAGGACGCCGGCTACGACCCGCAGGCGCTCGCCGGGCGCGCCGTCGGTGTGTTCGCGGGGTGCAGCTACAACACCTATCTGTTGCGTCACGTCTGTGGCGACCGGGCGGCGGCGGAGCGGTTCACCAACGATTTTCAGGTGAGTGGCTACGAAACGCTCACCGGCGCCATCGCCGACGCCCTGGCGACCCGCGTTTCCTACAAGCTGGACCTGCGCGGTCCCAGCATGACCATCGCCACCGCCTGCTCGACCTCGTTGACGGCGGTCGCCCAGGCGGTGCAGTCGCTGCTGCTTTGCCAGTGCGACATGGCGCTGGCCGGGGGCGTGTCGGTCACATTCCCACAAAAGCGCGGTTACTTCGCCCAGGACGGCGGCATGGTTTCGACCGACGGCGTCTGCCGGCCGTTCGACGCCAGCGCCAATGGCACGCTGTTTGGCTCCGGCGCCGGGGTGGTGCTGCTGAAACGTCTGGAGGACGCCGTCGCCGACGGCGATCACATCTATGCGGTGATCCGCGGCGCAGCCGTCAACAATGACGGCGCCTCGAAGGTCGGCTTCACGGCTCCAAGCGTTGACGCGCAGGCCGAGGTGGTGGCGACGGCGCAACTGATCGCCGGCTTTGATCCGGCGACGGTGGGGTACGTTGAGTGCCATGGCACCGCGACGCCGCTTGGAGATCCGATTGAGGTCACGGCGCTGGCCCGCGCCTTTGGCGAGGGCGGCGGCCCCGGTCGCACCTGGCTCGGCTCCGTGAAGGGAAATGTCGGCCATCTTGACGCGGCGGCGGGCGTGACCGGCCTGATCAAGACAGCCCTCGCCGTCAATCACGGCGTCATTCCGCCCACCTGCCACTTCACCACGCCCAATCCGCGTCTCGAACTGGAAAAAACGCCGTTCGCCATTGCCGGCGGGCTGGTGGACTGGCTGGAGCCGGACGGCCCGCGTCGCGCCGGCGTGTCGGCGCTCGGCGTCGGCGGCGTCAACGTGCACATCTGCCTGGAGCAGGCGCCGCAGCGTCCATCCATGGCGGCCGGGGAAGCCGCCCGCGCCGTACTGATGCTGTCGGCGCGGAGCGAGGACGGCCTGAAGCGCGCGCGCACCGCGCTGGCGGACACATTGCGCGCAGCGCCACAGACCAGCCTGGCGGACGTCGCCCATACCCTGGCGACGGGACGGGGCGCCTACGCGCATCGCGCAGCGATCATCGCCGACAGCGTTGCGATGGCCATCGACCGTCTGGAAGCTGATGGCGGCGTGGGAGTTGTCGCGGGTGAGGCGGCGGCGGCCGGGCGACCCGTGATCTTCATGTTCCCGGGCCAGGGCGCGCAATATCCCGCCATGGGCGTTGGCCTGTACGAACATGAGCCAGCGTTCCGGAACGCTGTTGACCGCTGCGCCGAAATCCTGAAGCCGAGCCTGGGCCTTGACCTGCGCGAGCCGCTGTATGGCGCTGAAGCCCGTGATGGAGCTGGCGCGGAAACCATCCGCCAGACCATCCTCGCCCAACCGGCGATCTTCACCGTGGAGTATGCCCTGGCGCAGCTCTGGCTCAGCCGGGGCGTGCGGCCGGCGGCGATGATCGGGCACAGCATTGGTGAGTTCGTCGCGGCGACCCTGGCCGGTGTTCTGACTCTGGAAGAGGCGCTCGGACTGGTCGCCGTGCGCGGCCGGCTGATGCAGGCCGTGGCGGCCGGCGCCATGCTGGCGGTGCGGCTGCCGGAGGCGGATGTGCGGGCGGCGTTGCCGGCAGGGGTCGATATCGCAGCCGTGAATGCGCCGGGCCTGACGGTGGCGGCGGGTCAGTTCGCCGCTATTGAACAGCTCGAAAGCGTCCTGACCGGCATGGGCGCGATGCACCGGCGGCTGCATACCAGCCATGCCTTCCATTCGGCGATGATGGAGCCGGTGCTGGCTGATCTCGCCATTGAGGCGGCGCGGATCGGGCCGGAGCCTGCGACGATCCCCTATGTGTCGTGCGTCACCGGCGACTGGATCACCGAAGCCGAAACTGGCGCCAGCGACTACTGGGCGCGCCACTGTCGCGCCGCCGTGCGCTTCAGCGACGGCGTTGCGGCGCTGCTGAAGCGCTTCGAGACCCCGGTGCTGCTCGAAGTTGGTCCGGGCTCGACCCTGCTGACCTTGTGCCGGCAGGGCGCCGCGAAGGGGCGGAGCGTCGCCACGGTCGCCTCATTGCCCGATCCGGGCGCGGATCACGACGATATCGAGACGTTTTATGGCGCTCTCGGCCAGCTCTGGCGTCATGGCGCGGCCTTCGACCACGACCGCGCCTGTCCGGGCCAGCGTATCTCGCTCCCTGGCGTTCCTTTCGAACGGCAGCGCTACTGGGTCGCGACACCGGCGTCCGCCACGATGGCGGAGCCGGCAGGCGTCATCCAGGCGGCGCCATCCCTGTCCCCAGCCTCCATGCAAGTGGATCCAGTCCAGATGAATACGCATACGCCAGTTGTCAGCGCCGGCAACGCCGGGGCCGGGCTCGCCAGCAAGGTCGCCGGGCTGTTTGAAGAGCTTTCCGGCGAGAGCGTCGCTCAGGCCGATTATGCGAGCCCGTTCCTTGAACTGGGCTTCGATTCCCTGTTTCTGGCCCAGGTCGCGACCCAGGTGCAGAAGACTTTCAAGGTCAAGGTGACGTTCCGGCAACTGCTGAACGACATGCCGTCGATCGCCCGGCTGGCCGAATATCTCGCCGACAAGGTTCCTGCGCCGGCGGTTCCCGCCCAGGCGGCGCCCGCCCCGATGCAGACGCAGGCCATATTCCAGGCCCCTGCAATGGCGCAGGTCGCGCCTCCCCTTCTGGCGGCGCAGGCGCCTGGCGCCGCCGCGGGTGTGGAAGGCCTGTTCCGCGATCAACTCGCGGCATTGCAAGGTCTCATCGCCCAGCAGAACCAGATCCTGCTCGGTCAGGCCAGCGTCGCGCCCGCGCCGCTGGCCGCCGCCGCCATTCAGGTCGCGCCGCAGGTCGCCGTCGCTCCGGCAGCCGCCACGGCCGCCGCGGCGTCGCGGCCGGCAGAGGCGGTGGAAGACGCTGGCGCATCGCGTCATCAGCTCTATCGCCCCGGCGGCGCCGCCGCTGGCGGTGATATGACCGCCGCGCAAACCGCGTTCCTGACCGATCTCATCGCCCGCTACACGGCGCGTACGCCTGGCTCGAAGCGCATGACCGACGCGCGTCGCGACGTGCTGGCCGACCCCCGCACCGCCGCCGGCTTCCGGCCGGAGTGGAAAGAAATCGTCTATCCGATCGTTTGCAGCCGCTCCAAGGGCAGCCGGATCTGGGACGTCGACGGCAATGAGTACATCGACGTCGTCAATGGCTACGGGCAGACGGCGTTCGGCCATGCGCCGGACTTCGTGCTGGAGGCCATGCAACGGCAAATGCGCGACGGCTTCGCCATCGGCCCGCAATCGCCGCTGGCCGGTGAGGTCGCCGAGCTGTTCGCCGCGATGACGGGCAATGAACGCGTCACCTTCTGCAACACGGGTTCCGAGGCTGTGATGGCGGCGATGCGCGTGGCGCGCGCCGTGACCGGGCGCGACCGCATCGTCGTTTTCAGCGGCGGTTACCATGGCCAGTTCGACGAGGTGCTGGTGAAGGGCAAGGCCCGCCAGGATGACGATCCGCGCGGTCTGCCGATCGCGCCGGGCATCCCCTTCGGCTCGGTTGGCAACATGGTGGTGTTGCCGTGGGCGAAGCCGGAAAGCCTCGACTGGATCCGCCAGCATGGCGATGACATCGCCGCCGTGATCGCCGAGCCGGTGCAGAGCCGCCATCCGGAGGTGCAGCCCGCCGGGTTCCTGCGGGAGTTGCGCGCGATTACCGAAGCGGCTGGCTCCGCGCTTGTGTTCGATGAGGTGGTGACCGGTTTCAGGGTGCATCCCGGCGGCATGCAGGCGGTGTTCGGCATTCGCGCCGATATGGCGACTTACGGCAAGGTGGTCGGCGGCGGCATGCCGGTCGGCGTCCTCGCCGGCAAGCGCAGCTTCATGGACGCCCTTGACGGCGGCGCCTGGCGCTATGGCGACGACTCGGTTCCGGAGGTTGCGCCGACCTTCTTCGCAGGCACCTTCGTGCGTCACCCGATGGTGATGGCGGCGGCGAAAGCGGTGCTGCTGCATCTGAAGGACCAGGGCCCCGCCCTGCAGGAGCAGCTCGCCGCCCGCGCCCAGGGTTTGGCGAACCGCATTAACGCCGAACTGGCGCGACGCGGCGTTGGCGCCCGGGCCGAGAGCTACAGCAGCTGGTTCTATCTGGCGCTGGGCGGCGAGGACCGGTTGGCCAGCCTGTTCTACCATCACATGCGTCTGCTGGGCGTGCACTGGCAGGAGGGCTTCCCCTGCTACTTCACGACGGAGCATTCCGACGCCGACATGGCGTTCATCTATGATGCGTTCGTAAAGACCCTCGATGCGCTCCAGGGCGCCGGCATCCTGACCGGATCTGGCGTTGCGGCCCCCATGGGAGCCCAGGCGTTGTCCGGGGCCGGAACAGTGGCCGCCCCGACGCAGCAGGCGCCCGTTTCATGGCCGATGTCGTCGCCGCTGACCGAGCCGCAGATGGAGGTATGGCTGGCGGCGCAGCTCGGCGACGAAGCTTCTTGCGCCTTCAATGAATCCATCTCGCTGACCCTGTCGGGCGTGCTTGACCGGACGGCCCTGAAGCAGGCGCTGGACGAGGTCGTGGCGCGCCATGACGCCCTGCGGGCGCGCTTCGCCCCGGACGGGTCGCACATGCTCATTGATGCGCCGGCGGCCGTACCGCTGGCGGAGCGGGACTTTTCTGGCGCCGCCGCCGGGTTGGCCGACCTGAAGGACGATGAGGCCCGCACGCCGTTTGATCTCGTCAACGGCCCGCTGATGCGCGCGACCCTGGCCCGACTGTCGCCAACCGTGCATGTGCTGGTGTTCACGGCCCATCACATCGTGTGCGACGGTTGGTCAACCAATGTCATTCTTGATGAGATGGCGCAGGTCTACCAGGCGCTGCGCCAGGGGCGCGCGGCGGATCTGCCTGCGCCGCTGCCGTTCCGCAGCTATGCGCTGGAGCAGACCTCGCACGACAGCCCTGAGACCCGCAACTGGTGGACGGAACAGTTCCGGGTCTTGCCGCCGGACGCTGATCTGCCGGCCGACCGTCCTCGTGGAGACGTGAAGGACTGGTCGGGCGACACGCTTTGCGCCCGGATTCCGGGTGATCTGCTGAAGCAGGTGAAGCAGGCCGGCGCGAAACAGGGCGCCACCCTGTTCTCCACCCTCGCGGCTGCTTTCAACGTGGTGTTGTGGCGGCTCACCGGCGAAACCGACCAGGTGATGGCCATCCCCACGGCCGGGCAGAGCCTGGCGGAAGGCGGGCCGCTGGTCGGCCATTGCGTCAACTTCCTGCCGCTGCGCGCGCAGGTTGATCCTGACGCCCCTGTCTCGGTTCTGCTGAAAACCGTGCAGAAGGCGATGCTCGATATGAATGAGCATCAGGACTACACCTTTGGCGCGCTGGTCCGGGAGCTGGGCGTCGCTCGCAACCCCTCGCGTCTGCCGCTGACCCAGGTGCAGTTCAATCTGGAGCGCGTTGGCGAAGGGCTGGACTTTGGCGAGGTGACCGCCCGGGTCGCCACCAACGCCAAGGCGTTTGTCAATTTCGACATTTTCCTCAACATCATTGAGGACGCCGATGGCCTGTCGCTGGCCTGCGATTACAGCACCGGACTGTATGACGCGACGACCATTGCCCGCTGGATAGGTCACTTCGAGCAGGCATTGCGCGCCATCGTCGCTGACGCCGCCCAGCCGGTGAAAGCCTTGCGCCTGTTGGACGGCGATACGGTCGACCGGTTGGTCGATGGGCTGAACGCCACCGCGCGCGACGGACTCGACCTGCGGCCGGTCCCTCTTCAGGTGGAAGGCGTCGCGGCCCGCCACCCGGACGCCATCGCCCTGGTCTGGCGCGACCAGATCATGACCTATGGCCAGCTCGACGCCGCGACCGGCGCGCTGGCGGCGCGCATCGCCGCCGTTGCGCCTGGCGGCGGCGGCCGGGTTGGCGTGCTCGTGGAGCGCTCGCCAGCCATGGTTGTGGCCATGCTCGCTGTCATGCGGGCCGGCCACGCCTTCACGCCGCTTGATCCGGCGCATCCGGAAAGCCGGCTGCAGCAGGTCGTTGACGCCGCCAGCATCTGCGCCTTGGTCTGCGATGACCCGGCGCGGGCCAGCGTCGCTGGCGGGGCGCCGCTGGTGGACGTGCGGGCCGGAGCGGCCCCCGATTCCAGCGCGGCGCAGCTGCCAGATTGCGCCGGTGCGTCCGCCGCTTACGTCATCTTCACCTCCGGCTCGACCGGGACGCCGAAAGGCGTGGAGATCGGCCACGCGGCGCTCGCCAACCTGTTGTGGTCGTTCGCGGAGCGTCCCGGGTTCACCGCGGCGGATTCAATGCTGGCGGTGACCACCACCACCTTCGACATCGCCATGCTTGAGCTGTTCATGCCACTGGTCACTGGCGGGCGGGTGATCATCGCCGACCGTCAGGCGGTGCAGGACGGGTTCGCCCTGGCGCGACTGATCGCCGAGAAGCAGCCAAGCCATATCCAGGCGACGCCCTCCCTGTGGCGCATGCTGTCCGAGGCAGGCTTCCAGCCCTGGCCCGGCCTGACCATGCTGTGCGGCGGCGAGCCGTTGCCGCGCGATCTCGCCAGGGAGCTGTCAGCCGGCGCGGGCGCGCTCTGGAACGTCTATGGTCCGACGGAAACCACCATCTGGTCGAGCGCCGGCCAGGTCAGGCCAGACGATGATCTCATCACCATCGGCGCGCCGGTGCTGAACACCGGGCTGTATGTCATCGACGCCAGCGGCCAACTGGCGCTGCCCGGCGCCGCGGGCGAACTGGCGATCGGAGGTCTTGGCCTCGCCAATGGCTATTTTGGCCAGCCGGACCTGACCGCCGCCGCCTTCCGTCGCCATACGCTTGATGATGGCGCGCCGCGTCGCCTGTACTTCACCGGCGACATGGCGAAGCGGCTGCCGGATGGGCGCATCCAGCACCTTGGCCGCCGTGATTTGCAGATCAAGCTGCGGGGTTTCCGTATCGAGCTGGAGGATATCGAAAGCGCCCTGCGGGCCATTCCAGGCGTGGCCGACGCAGCCGCTGGCGTGGTCGGCGCTGATCCGGACCGCCGCCTGGCCGCCTGGGTGGCGATGGCGGGCGGACAGCCCCTTGATGAAGCGATGTTGCGCGAGAAAGCCCGTCAGGCGTTGCCAGACTATATGGTTCCCGCGATCTGGACCCGTCTCGACGCCCTGCCGCTGACGGCGAACGGCAAGCTCAACCGCAAGGTGTTGCCGCAGCCGGAGCGCGTGGCGGCCAAGCCGGTGGGCCGGATGGGCTTGCCGCCGCAGAACGCCACCCAGAGACTGCTTTGCAGCGTCTGGTCGGAAGTGCTCGGCGGCGAGGCCATCGGCATTGACGCCGACATCCTCGATCTGGGCGCGGATTCGATCCAGATCTTCCAGATCGTCGCCCGCGCCCGTCGGGCGGGCGTCAATCTGGCCGCCAGGGATGTACTGCGTTGCCGGACCATCGGGGCGCTCGCCGAGGCCATTGATAGTTCGCCTGGCGATATGGCGGCGGCGTCGGTGGGCCCGTTGCCCCGCCTCGCTGACTTCCGCCGGAGGTAACCCAATGAACATGAGCCATCAGGGGAACGCCGCCTTGAGCCTGCCTGAGCCTCTCGAATTCGGAGCGACCTGCGCGCAATCTTACTACTGGCGCCGCAGCCAGCGGCGTCCGGGAGATCCGTGTCTCAACATCGCCGCGCGCTGGCGCCTGGAAGGGCCGGTATCGATTGCCCTGATGGAGCGCGCCTGGCAGCAGGTGGTCGACCGTCACGAGGTGCTGCGCACGGTGTTTGTCGAACAGGATGACCAGCTCGTGCAGCGCGTGCTTCCCCACGCGCAGTTCCGGATCCGGCATGTCGATCTGCGTGGAACGCCCCCACCTGAGCAGAACGAGCTGAGCGAGCGGTTGGGGCGTGAAGAAGCGGCGACGCCCTTCGATCCATTCGCGCCGCCCCTGCTCCGGATAACGGTGCTGCAGCAGGCGGATGACAGGGCTCACATGCTGCTCACCACGCATCATCTCGCGGGAGACTGTTGGGCCAACCTGACGCTGGTGCGCGAGTTCGCCGCCATCTGCGACGCCCTGTCAGTGGGGGCGACGCCCCATTTGCCCGATGCGCCGATGCAATTCGGTGACTTCGCCTCGTGGCAGAACGCCTGGCTGGCGGCTGGCGGCGCGGCGACGGTGGAACAGTACTGGATGAGGCAACTGGATGGGCTGTCCGACTTCACGGTTCCGACAGACCGTGCGCCGCCGGTCAAGCCGACCCGACGCGGCGATATCTTCGGCATGATGGTCCCGCCCGGCGTCGCAGAGGCGACGCTGGGCGCGGCGCGGGCGCGGGGTTCAACATTCTTCGCCTTCGGTCTCGCGACCTTCGCCGCCCTGCTGCACCGCTGGAGCGGGCATCACGATATCCTGGTCACCACCCAGATCGCCGGGCGCGATGAACTCGAACTCGAAACGGTTGTCGGCCCGTTCATCAACACCCTGGCCCTGCGCATGGCGTGCGCGCCGGAAACCCGCTTCTCCGATTTGCTGGACCAGACGCTGACGACGGTCGGCGAGGCGCTGGAAAACGGCGCCCTGCCGTTCGAGAAACTGACGGAACGCATCGCGCTGCCGGTCAGCGATCGTCGTGGTCCGCTGAATGGCGTCAACTTTCAGGTCCTGAACAGCGCATTCCTCAAGGACACCCGCGCCGGCGCCATGGCGCTTCGGGGTTTCCCAAGCCTTTCGCCGGGCGCCAAACGCGATCTCGACGTTTATCTCGTGGAGCGGGAAGTCGGCTGGCGGGCCCAGTGTGAGTACGATCCGGACCTGTTTGACGAGGCGACAGTCGCCTGGGTGGTGCGGTCATTCGTCGAGCTGCTGGCGGCTGTCAGCTCCGACCCGACGCAGACGCTCGCCGGGCTGCCCTTCTCCCCGCCAGCGGCGCAGCTGGCCGGCGTGGAACGGTCGCCCCGCATGACCGCTGTCCGGGCTGTCCCTGTCGAGGTCATGGAAACCGGCGCGTCGTCCACGCCGGCGGCCGACAATGGCGTCCGCGCTGAGCGCCTGATGCAATTATGGCGGGAGGCGGTGCGATGTGATGATCCGCCGCCGGCCGCCAGTTTTTTCGAGCTGGGCGGAGATTCCATGCGGGCGGCCCGACTGGTGGCCCGCATCCACGACGCGTTCGGGCAACGGGTCGGCCTCGCGCGGTTCTTCCAGAAGCCGACGCTGGCGGGCCTGGCGGAAAGGCTCGGCGTCGAACTTGCCAGTGCGCCGGCGCCGGCGGCGGTGATGCAAAAGGAAGAAGATGAGGATGATGACTGGCGGGTCATGGAGGTCAGTCCTCGCGGCTCCCGCACGCCAGTGATCGGCATCAACAGCGTGGAGACGCTGTTCGCCCTGGCCCGCGAATTCGGCGAGGACCGGCACATTTTCGGGGTGCGGCTGTTCGAACCGGGCAAGCCCCATGGCATCGCCGGCAAGACATTCCCCGAGATCGCCGCCGATTACATCGACGTTATCCGCTCGATTGAGCCAAAGGGCCCTTACATCCTGTTCGGACTCTGCGTTCATGGCGTGCTCGCCCTTGAGATCGCCCGCCAGTTGCGCGCGGCTGGGGACGAGGTCGAAATGGTGTGCGTCGTCAACGCATGGCATCCGAGTTACGCCCGCAGGCTGAACTTCCTGAACCGGCAGCTGGTGCGGCTGAACGACGTGTCCTGGAACCTGCGGAGGGTGTTCAGGCGGGAAAAGACCTTTGTCGAGTTTCTTGGCAACTACCGCCTCGCGCAAAGCAGCGGCGTTCTTCAGCTCGCCGCCCGGATGGGGCTTATCGACCGGGCGCCGACACGCACTGGCTCGGAGTTCAATGACGATTTCCTGCTGACCCTGATGAGGGCCCGCGACGCCTGTGAGCCGCGCGACGTCAGCGGACCGGTGATGCAGTTCCTCGGCCCGGATACGCCGAAGTGGCCTGGCATTGACCACACGCTGGGGTGGAAGCCAGTCGTCAACGGCGCCATCCATGTTCACTACATGCCGGCGGCAAGGCCTGGTCCCGACGATCCGGGCCTGGCCTGCATCGTCACGCACTTCGGGCGCATGATCGAAACGGGGGCCGCACGGGGGTAAAGCATGCCTGGCGATGGTGCATCCAGCAGCGCAATAACCCGGCGGGTTGCCGTTGCGGCGGTTGTCGCCGCCAGCATTGCCGGCGTCGCCGTGGCGATGGCGGGGCCATTGCCTGTCAAGGAGTATGCGCGGGCGCTCTGGTTCATGGGCGCGCCGCGCCCCACGCCGGGCGGGCCGTTCGCTGTCGGCCGTCGGGAGATCGCCCTGACATTGCCGTCCTGGGGCCGGTTGACCGTGGTTCTCTGGTATCCCGCAGCGGCCTCCCGCATGGGCCTTGTGGACCGGGCGTGGCTCCGCCTCCGGAGACCGACGTCGGCGGACTACTCGGAAGATGCGCCGTGGGCGGAGACGCAGCGGCCGTTCCCGCTGATTGTTCACTTCCCGTCGTGGTTCGGGCGTGGATCCGAGGCCTCCTTCAATCTGGCGGGCCTCGCCAGCCACGGCTACGTGACGGTGGCGCTGGATGACATCGTTCACCTCGACAGACAGGAGGGCGTCGCCGGCAGGCTCCAGGCGACGTCATTTGACTTCACGTCGCCCGAAGCGTTTCAGGCGTCGCGGGCGCCGGCGGCGCAGCGGGCCGGTCTGGAGGCGCGCCTTGGCCGCGATGTGCTGGACGCGCTGCTGGCGCATCCGGTGACCGGACCACACCTTGATGCGACCCGTATCGGCGCGTCGGGCTTCTCGTTCGGCGGCGCCGCGGCGCTGGAGCTCAGTCTCGCGGATCCGCGAATTCGCGCCGTGGTCAATCTCGATGGACTGGTTCTGGGGCGCGCGGCGCGCGGCGGCGTGCAGGCTCCTTATCTCTTCCTGTCCGCGGATATCGGGCCGCCAACCCCGAAGGAACTGGCCCAGCCTGATCTGGCGGCCCGGTTTGATCGCATGCTGGACGGTGAAGTTCTGGCGTATCAGAAACGACAGGCCGCGCGGCCCGACAATTTTACGTTCTTCATCAAAGAGACCAGCCATCTGGATTTCACCGACCGCCTGTTGATGCCGGCGTTTGCCGAGGCATTTCGTCCCTCCGGACGCGACCGTTCCGGAATCTGGCGGCAGATCAATGGACGCCTGCTGGCCTTCTTCGACCGTTATCTGGCGGCCCAGCCTGACGATCCAGGCAAAGCATCTGCCGGCGTCCAGCGCCTGAAAGAAATCTCGTGGCCTGACAATGGCGCGGCGAAGGCGCCAAGAATGTCGTCCGCTGGCGCGAAGTGAGCAAGCTGCCACTGTGAGGGCGCTTCAGGGTGACCGGCCAGTCGCAGCAACCGTGGGGGAGCGTCGGGCGCCAGCGTGACGTCGAAGGCGTCGAGCGGCTGCGCCAGACCCAGGCCCAGCGCCTTGATCACCGCCTCTTTGCGCGTCCAGCAACGATAAAAACCCTGCAGCCAGTCCCGCTGCGGCAGACGGGACAGCTCTGCCAGTTCCGCTGGCGAGAAAGAGTGACGCGCCACGTCCTGTTCCACCGGGCGCACCTGCTCCACGTCGACGCCGATGGGGCAGCGCCAGCCGATGGCGAAGGCGCCGAGGTTCTCCGTATGGCTGAGATTGATGAACGGCGCGCCTGCTTCCGTCAGTTCTGGCTTGCCCCAGGCATTGCTGGCGAAGACAAGATTCCCGGGAGCCCGGCCGAGTGTTTCGCCCAGGATACAGCGCATGGCGCCATGGGCGACGATGTAGCGGTTGCGATGCCGGTCATGAATGAACCGCGCGGCGCGCTCCCGTTCGTCTGTCGACAACAGGCCGGCGAGCATCGCGCGCGCCGGCGCCGGGGCCTGCAGGCTGAACAGCCAGATGGCGACGTCGCAACGGGAAGCTGGCTGGTCCAACGTCACTGAGGCCTCCATGGTGCGTCGTGGGCCCGGCGTGCGGGTCTGCGGGTGAAAGCCGTACAGACAGGATCGGCGGGCCTCTCGCGTCGGTGGGCTGAACCCGGGGCGAGGGCCAGACCGTGACGCCGTGATACCGCAGATGACCGTCCTGTAGAAATCTCAGGCATGCGCGCGGAAATTTCCATCATTGGTTGCGAGGCTGGCCGGCGACGCCCGCCCGTGGTCGCATGACCATGGCCATCCTTGCCGGGGCAATAACATGGCCACGTTATTGGAGAGATCGATGGGGCTGTCAGGCTCTTGAGAGATCAAATCATCCCCGCATCGCATGAAGCGCAGCAAACCCGCCGGGAGGGGCGCCGATCGCAGCCGGCGCGTCCCGCGGAACTGGCGGCCTCACCTGCGCGCACTGTGTTTGATGGTATTGCCCCATGGAGAAACGCGCCGCTGCTGTGAATGGCGGGGGCTTGAGGCGCAACGCCTTACCTTGATGTGGAGCATGTGGTTCACATTGACGTGCGCAAAGGACGTAGGCGCATTTTTGTTGATTGACAGGCTTCGTACCGAAAGTCGTATATTAATCACGAATACGCTTGATTGCTGCCGCTTTTGTACTAAGGCTCACCTGCGTGTGATTAATAATTGGGCGAACTTACGCAAAAGCCGTTATTTTTCAATCATCACGAATGCATCCAATCAAATTTTCCAACACCTAAAAGACTTCAACTTGGCAGTGATCACGAAAATGTGAACACCCAAAGGATGGGGTGCAAACCATCCGGCGAGGGCGCCCGCTCCGTCGATTAGTCCGTCCGGATTCAATAAAAAGCACGATCACCGTTTTGTTATGCGGCGGATTTCATGCGGCCGCCAAGGGTCGCGGCATGGAAGATTGACTGATAAAATATCCGTGATGATAAATTAACTCTCAATATAAGCTGTGTAATATCGGTTAATTATTGGTTAAATTGTACTGCAAATAAGAAGATGCTTGTCAATATGCCCGGCTATCGCGAATTTAAGTGTAAGAATTCATGGTGTGCGGCGGCCAGAAAACGTGGCTGTTACGAGGTGTTTCCTGAAACTTGACAGTTATCCTGCATGGAACAAACCGTTCCCTCGGTGCTTTCTGTTTTTGACGATGATAAAGTGCTGACACAGGCCAGATGCGCAGACAGAGGGGGATGGATATCCAGCGGTGACCTTCGGGATCTCCGGAGCAGGATTATCTCATCTATACACAAATTTTCTTAGTGTCTGATTCAAAATTATCCTGTGCGATTTCATGCCCTTGCGATGCGTCTGGTG
>NZ_BNCG01000007.1:131503-177738 GCF_014656355.1 Camelimonas fluminis | reverse complement strand
GGTAGCTCGTCAGGCTCATAACCTGAAGGTCGCTGGTTCAAATCCAGCCCCCGCAACCAAATCAGAAAACCCGTCGCTCAAAGCGACGGGTTTTTGCCTTTGGGGCAGGCGCCACAACCGCCAAATAGCCCGATAGTCAAAGCAGACCCCGGGCCAAAGGTCAGGGGCACGTCCCGGAGGCGTGCCCCGCGCCAATCAGCGCCAGCCAAGGCCCGGGGCAACATGCTTCAGGGTAGCAGGCCTCTCCATGTTACCGGTGAATGCGCCTAACGGTTTTTCCAATGGGGCTTTCGCTTTTCCGCGAAGGCCTTTGGACCTTCAAGATAATCCTCGCTTGTTATTAACTCGTCCAGAATAGCAGCTGTTGCGGCAAGGCCCGGTGTTGCCGCATTCATCACTTTCATGGAAAGCCGTACAGAGGTTGGCGAAACGGCGAGGATTTCCTCCGCCAGTTCAAGGGCGCCGTCCAGCGCCTTGCCGTCTGACGTCAGGCGATTGACGAGACCCAGTTGCAAGGCCTGTTCCGCCCGGATCGGACGGCCGGTGAGGATGTGCTCCACCGCAATCTTCCTGGGAATCTGGCGGGGAAGCCGTTCGAGGCCGCCAGCCGCGGCGATCAGGCCGACGCGTACTTCGCTAAGGGCGAATGAGGCCTTCTGGTCCGCGACCACGATGTCCGACGCCAACGCCATTTCCGTGCCGCCGCCCATGGCGAAGCCATTCACCGCTGCAATAACCGGTTTGACGCGGACCCGGTTGGTCAGGCCGCCAAAACCGGTGCGAGGCATCCATGATGGTTTTCCGCTGGCCGTGTACTTGAGATCATTGCCGGAAGAAAACGCCTCGGTTCCAGACCCCGTGAAGACCGCGACCCAGAGATCGGGATCAGCCTCATAAGCATCCCAGATTTCCGCGAGCTCGTCGTTGGCCATGGGATGCAGGCTGTTGCGAACCTCAGGCCGGTTGATCGTGACGATCAGGATATGTCCGCGACGTTCAATCAGGATGTATTCGTAGTTGTCGCGAAAGCCGGGCGCGCGCAAAGGCAGCAACGCGTCCATGCGCGCTTCGGTAAAGGTAAACCGGTTGCCCCGGTCGGTAACGCGCACGAAGATATCGCGACCAAGAGGGTCCTGCTCAAGGACAGCGGCCACGGTCTCCAGGTCACCCGGTTCGGTATTCGCCAGAAAACGCTCGCCATTCGGCGTGCGGCCGACTACCACGGCATAGTCCGGAACGCCCTTGAGGTAGGTCACGGTATAGGTCTCTATGGTCGCCCACCCATCTGGCGCGTCCGCGATCCGCGGCGCCGGCCATGAATCGATTTCCTTCTGCAAGGATTGGCTGTCGAACGCTTCGAAAGGCGCAGCAGCCGTGGAGTAAACGCCCACGGAGAACTTGGAAAGGAAGCCGCCGTTGGCTCCCACCAGGCCATATGCGCCCGGGTCGCTGCGCAAACGCTCCGCCATGCTGCAAATCGCGTGCATGGAATAATTGTTGCCCGGACCGCCAAAGTACGGGAGGCCGCCAGTCACGGTGAAACCGCGCGGATCATCCGCCCGCACGCCAAGCCCGTCGATCGCCACGCTTGATACGGCGACCGGGTAGCAGCTGTAGATGTCGAGATACGACAGTTCGTCCGTGGTCAGGCCAGCCTGTCGCATGGCCGCCTGGCACGCCATGACGGCTGCTGGATACTGGCCCAGATCTTGCCGCTGCATCAGCTCCCGCTCGGTCACGTCTGCATAGCCACGCAGGAATACCCAACGATCCTCAGGAACGCCGAGTTCCCGCGCGCATTTAACCGTGGTGAGCACAAGCGCTGCACCCTGGTTAACCTGATCCCGCGCCATCAGCCGTTGGGGGAAGGGGTCGGCGATCATGCGATTGCGCTCGCCGACAGTGGTGAGTTCTTCCGGCGTCATCGGCGTGACGTCGGACGATGCGTAAGGATTGGCGGCGGCCACCGCAGTGAAGGGGGCGAACAGTTCTCCCATCGTTTTGAGATAGTGTTCGCGGGTCTCGCCCCGCCGGCTGCGGCGGGCGTTCTCGCACAGACCATATGGCGGCGGCGAGCCGATCAGGCCGTGCCGCGTGTTGTAGCGAAACACCAGGCCGCGCATTCCCATGCCACGGTTCTCGACGTCGCCGGGCACGCTTTCTGACCAGTCGGCCTGCTGTTTCTGGCTCTGCAGCCAGCGCGCGGTTGATATGTTTTCTGCGCCAGCGATTAACGCCACCTGGAATTCGCCAGAGGCAAGGCGTTTCGCGAATTCATTGACAAGGTGCTGGGGAGAGTCGCCGCCTGCCCGTTCCCAGATCGCGGTTCGGGGGTGCACGCCAACCCGCTTTGCCACGGAATGCGGGAAATTATCGGATTTCCCAAACGGTTGGGCGCGGCGTGGGGTTGAATCCTCAAATGTCCGGGTTGTGGCGATCACGTCCACCAGTGGCCGGATGCCATCAGACGCCTGCGTATTCTCCAGGGCGAGCCGCGCGGCGCGTCCGGCAATTTCATAGGCGGGCAATCCCTCAAAATCCGGCCCGCCAAGCCGCTCGGTGAACTGGCCAACGCCAATGATGATGGGTGTGTTGGGAGGGATTGTCATCGGATAGCTCACTGCAGGATTGAAACACAGACTGTTCGTTGAACCGGGTTCGCGCCACCCGTCGGGCGATAGGGCCGCCCCGACGCAGGGGCGAGGCGCCCCCCATGCATCTCGCGGCCCTTTGCATGTCGATCCACTGGCCGGGATTGTTGCCAGCAGTTTCCACCGGCCTGACGCCGTCGATGATTGCTCGCTGATGATCTGGATAATCAGGCTTGTTGACGACGGGCAGGAACATCAGGTCCATGCCCATCGGCCAGTCCGTCAGCTTGCGGGTTCTTGCGCTCTCCCGTGACAGACCGGCGAGGGTTGGCTGGATTGGCGTCGTCAGCACACACCCCTCTCTTCGTTGAAATTGCATGACATGCCGGAGCGGATTTCTTCGCGCGGCGGTGAGATGCTGCGGGCTCGCGGCCGGCGTTACCCAGAACCGGGAGCGAGGCTGGCGTCCTGAAAGGTCGTTGTCAAATAAAAAGACGGACGTTCTTTATACATGACGCGCCTGCGACAGGTCTTCTCGCCCCAGACGTGCTCTGGTCCCGGGGCGCAGAGGATGCGGTAGCCAATGACCTGCTGCGGCCTACTTTTTCTTGCGCCTGAGAAACGCCTCGGTCGCCGCACGAAATTCTGCTGAGGCAAGACAGCGGAGTTGGGCCCGCTCCTCAAGCTCCATGGCCGCCTCCAGGCTGCCCGCGGAGCGCGCTGCGTCGACGGTGCGTTTGGTCAGCCGAAGCCCTTCCGGGTTGGCCCGCAGCATGTCGCGCGCCATGCGCTCGCCTGCTGCCTCCAGTTCTTCTGGCGTCCACACTTCCGAGACCAGTCCCGTCGCCAACGCCCGCTCGGCGCCGATGGGGCGGCCTGTCATCATCAGTTCATTGGCGATGGAAGAACCGACGGCGCGGGGCAGATGCCAGCTCACGCCCAACTCCGCGCCGGACAGGCCGACGGAGATAAAGGCGGCGTTCATTTTCATGGTGGTTGCGGCGAGCCGCACATCCGCCGCCAGTGCGAACGACATGCCGCCGCCGGCCACTGCGCCATCGAGCAAGGCGATGATGGGTTGCGGACAGGCCCGCATGTTGCGGATGACGTCGCGCAGCACCCAGTCGCCGTCAATCGTCCCGCTAAAGACGTCGGACAATGTGTTGATGTCGGCGCCGGAGCAGAAGTGCCCGCCGGCGCCCCGCATGATGATCACCCGCGTCTGGCTGTCATGCAGCCTTTCGGTGAAATAGGCGTCGAGGCCATCGATCATGCCCTGGTCGATGGCGTTGAGGGAGGCCGGGCGATCCAGCGTCAGCCAGTGCACCGGGCCGTCCACCCGCAGCGACAGCGCCGTTCCCAGCTTGCGGGTCGTTGTTTGCGTATCGGCCATGTTTCCACCCATTGCGTCGTTTCTGATTGTGATGTCGTTTGCCTCTTGTCCTGCAAGCCAGTGTTCGCTTGGCAGGAAATACCCGCTACAACTTGGTTGTTTAAATAAATGCAAAACTCAGTTTGTTAATAACACTATTCCCGTTGTTTGTTGTGAAAAACATCAAGTTCATAAATTTCGTCAATATAAGCGATGGGTTGCTGGTGACTTTTCTGCTTTCGACATCGGTTTCATCGCTTTGTATGGCGGGACGCCACTGTCGGAGACTGGCCATTATCCGTCGCCCAACCTTTCGCGGCGAATGCGGATGCCCGCCGCCTCCCTGTCCCAGGCGTCAGGCGTGACGCCGGCGCTGCGCAGCAGGTGTTTTTGAACTTTCGAGGTTGGCGTTTTTGGCAGATCAGGAAGCACCCGGACGTAACGCGGGATCATGAAATGCGCCATGCGCGGCTGCAGGAAGTGGATCAGCTCCGCCGGATCGAATTCCGCTCCCGGCGCCAGCGACACCGCCACCATCACCTCATCTTCGGCGACATCGCTCTTCACCGCGACCGCCGCCGCTTCCCGGATCATCGGGTGCTTGAGCACTTCCGCCTCCACCTCGAATGACGAGATGTTCTCGCCGCGCCGGCGGATGGCGTCCTTGATGCGGTCGACGAAGTAATAATTGCCCTGCTCATCGCGGCGGAAGCCGTCGCCGGTATGAAACCAGCCGTTGCGCCAGGCCTCAACCGTGGCTTGCGGGTTTTTGTAATAGCCATGGTTCAGCGCCCAGGGCCGATCGCTGCTCACGATCAGTTCGCCGATGTCCCCGACAGCAACCTCGCAGTCATGGGCGTCAACGATGCGGCATTCGATGCCGGCGCGCGGCCGGCCTGCGGACCCGATCGCCGTTGGGTTCGGCTCCGACACCAGCGGCGAGGGCGCTTCCGTCATATTGAAGCCGGTCTTGATGGTGATGTTGAAGCGCTTGCCGAAGGCGATGGCTTCCTCATCCAGCGGCACGACCGAGACCCATTTCAGGCATTTGCCAATGCCATCGGGAGGAGCCGGAAGTTTGTTCAGGAAGCTGGCCATGACGCCCAGCAGGATGGTCGTCGTGCTTTGGGTGCGATGCACCACTTCCCAGAAGCTGTCGGTTGAGAACGCCTCCATCAGCGCGATGGAGCCGCCCCGCGTCAGCATCACCATGCGCGGGCTGGTGCCGCCGACATGGAAGAGGGGCAGGCTGACGAGAAAGCGGTCTGCGGCTGTCGCCAGCGTGTAACCCATCGTATAGTTGTACAGGTGCATGTAGGATTGCAGCACGCCTTTCGACGGGCCGGTTGTGCCGGACGTGAAGATGATGGCGTGGGTGTCCCACGGCTCGATTGGCGCGGCGAGTTCTGGCAAGCGCCCTTCGCCATGCTCCAGCAGGCTGAACGGGTGTGTGGCGAGCCCGGCGATCTGGACGCCCCTGTCGTGCAGTACGACCACATCACGCAGGCTCGCCAGCGGGATCTCTGTCAGGCGCGACGCCAGATCGCCATGGATCACGGCAAGTTTCGCGTCCGAGAGGTTGAGCGCGTGTTCAAGAATGCCGCCCCGGTAGGCGATGTTCAACGGCACATAAACCGCGCCGAGATAGTTGATGGCGAACCAGGTTGTGAGCCCCTCCAGGCCAGTTGGCAGCCAGACGACGACATGGTCGCCCTGGGCCACGCCGAGACGCGCGAGGCCGCTGGCGGCGGCGCGCACCCGCGCATGGAAGTCGCCATAGCTCAGGGTTGAGCCGTCCTGGAGCGCGACATAGGTTTTGTCCGGGGTGGCTGCGGCGCGCGCTTCAAGCAGATAGCGTAGCACGCATTGCTCCCGTGGATAGACGCCGGTGTCGGTCGACATGATGTCCTCTCCCTGAAGGCATGGTTTTACTGGGTGCTTTCCCAGCTGTTTCCGTTGAATTTCTGCAATGCCAGCGTTTTGTAGGCGTCGAAATTGTCAGGCGAGGTTTTGACGACAATCGACGTCTGGTGCATCGGAAACCGCGTGCTCTGGATGTCGCCGACAATTTTCATGATGTTGGCGCGGGTCAGATTGTCGCCGGCGCGTTCGAGAATGTATTTCAGCAAGGCGGCGTTGAGGTATGCGGTTACCGGATAGAGATCGTTGGCGTTGTCCTGCGGGTTCCATTTCTGCATGAAATCGCGATAGGCAATGACGTCCGGGTCCGTCGCCAGGGCAGGATCGTCCGGCGCCTTGACGTAACTTGCGGTGATCACCCCGTTCGCCGCGTTGCTGCCGGCGGCGCGCAGAAGCGGAACTGCGGCGTTGCCGGCGGATGTCATGATCTGCAGCGGCTTCCAGCCCGTTTCCTGCACCTTGCGCATGGCGAGGGCGGCGAACTTCGGCGACGCGATCGTTACCAGAACAGTCGCGCCGGAGTCCTTCAGATTGAGAATCTGGGTGTCCACGAGCGCGTCGGTGGTTTCGTAGCTGACAGCGCGATGTACGGCTTTTCCGTGGGCCCCCAGGGCGTGGCGCAGGGCCTCCAGGCTTTCCTTGCCGTAGTCGTCATTGGCGTAAAGAACGCCGATTTTCGCGTTCTTGTCAGCTTTTGCGATATATCGTGCGTAGGTTTCCTGCTCGATGCGCGATGATGGATAGAATGGCATGGTCCATGGGTAGTGTTCCGGATCGTTGAAGCGCGGTGATCCCGAAGCAACGCCAACCTGCGGCACTTTTTTGCCATTCAGGTATTTATGGATCGCGACATTGGGCGGCGTTCCTGTCACGCCGAAGACCATCAACACGCCCTCGCTCTCCACCAGACGACGCGCCTGTTCCAGCGCCTTGGGTGGGCTGTAGCCGTCGTCGAGGGAGATGATGGTCACCTCCCGGCCGTTGATGCCCCCGCTGGCGTTCACCCTGTCGAAAAAAGCCTTCAGTGTCCGCCCTGTCGATCCCAGCATGGACACCGGGCCACTGTAGGCGGTGGAGTGACCAATGCGGATTTCGCTGTCGCTGGCTCCGGGGTCATAAGCCTTCTGGTCGCTGGCCCAGGCGGCTGGCGCCGCGATGGCGCTGGTCAGCAGCGCCGCCGCGATGACGGCGCGCCGCCGGGAGAAACCTGACTGTCGCATGCTGTCCTCCCAGATGTCGTGCCGCCGCCAAACGCAGGCGCAACCTCGGTTGCGTTCGACTGGCTGTCAGGCGACGAACGGCGCCGTGGATTTGTGACGGACGCCTGGCGCGGGCGGCGTCTCCGGCGGGCCGGCGAAGCACTGGGCGTTGTCCATCCATAACCGGGCGTTCGGGCCGATCACCGTCAGGTCCACGTCGGCGATGTTGCGCGTCTGGGCGACAACCTGACAGAAGGCGGTGGCCGAGCCTTCGATCCGCTCTCCGACGCTCTCCTCGCCGTAGGCCCACGTTTCGCCCGATGGTCCGGTGAGGCGCACATGCGGCATTGGCTGCGGCGCCTGCTGCTTGCGGTTGGCGAAGGTCCAGCCGTAGGTGTTGACGCCCAGCACCACGATATTGCGCAGGCGTGCGCCATCGTGGCGATCCCGGGCCAGGATGTCATAGATCGCCTGGGCGTGGGCCCAGGTTTCCATCAGCCGGGCGGTGATCGATGAGCGCACGCTCATGTCCGGGCCGGCCCACACCACCCGCGCCGCCGGGTCTGACGCGCCAAAACGCGACGCCATCGGCAGGTAGAATTCGCGCCAGGCGGCGACCAGCGCCTTGCCCTTCAGATCGCCAAGCCATGCTCTTTCGAAGGCGGTGAGGGTCTTGCCGGCGCTCATGTGCGCCGTCACTTCGTCCCAGAAGCGCCGGAAGGCAGGGCCGTCCTTCAGGGACAGGTCCGCCGCCCAGTTCCACATATGCAGATGGCCGATGATGTCGGAGATCGTCCATTGCTTGAAAAGGGTTGGCGTTTCCAGTCCGGCGTCGGACAGGGGGGAAACCAGCGCGAACACGGCTTCACTCTCGTCCAGAAAATCCTGCGCCTGTTGCATCATGATGCTTCGCCTTTCAGGTTCATGCGCCAAGCGCGCGGTTGAGGCGCTCGTGGGCGCGCAGGAAGTCTTCCTTGAAATCCTGTACGACCTGGCCCGCTGACATGCTCTGGTTCATGAGGCCGACCGCCTGGCCTACCCAATAGGTGGCGAGCGCTTTCGCGCCCGTGTGATCGCTCTGGGAAAGCTTGTCGACCTTGCGCAACGCCGGCTCGCTGATGAATGACTGGAGCGGCATCGGCAGCGGCTTTGGCGCGCTTTCGGCCTCCCAGGCGTCGGTCCATGGCGAACGCAACTGCCGCGACGGCTTGCCGGTGCGCGAGCGGGAGCGAACGGTGTCGCGCGATGACGCGGCCAGCATTTTCTCCTTCACGACCGGATTGGTCTCGGCCTCGGAGGTGGTGAGCCAGACGGAGCCGCACCAGGCCCCGGCGGCGCCCATGGCCATGGCGGCGGCCATCTGCGCGCCGGTGGCGATGCCGCCAGCGGCCAGCACCGGGGTGTTGACGCCGGCAGCTTCAAGCGCCCGGCAGACCTCCGGCACCAGCACCATGGTGGCGACATCGCCGCAATGGCCGCCGGCTTCGCCGCCGGCGACGATCAGCAGATCAACGCCGGCCGCCACCTGCGCCAGGGCGTGCTCTTTGGCGCCAACCAGCGCAGCCACGGCGACGCCATGGGCGCGTCCCTGTTCAAGCATGGCGCGGGGCGGCACGCCCAGAGCATTGGCGATCAGCCTGATGGGATGACGAAAGGCGACGTCAAGCATGGCGTTGGTGCCCGCGCCGCGCAGGTTGTCGCTGAAGGTCAGCTGCCGGACGCGCAGTTCGTCAAGGCCGCTTTCGTCCACGTCATAGGCGGCGAGCAGGTTGTGGGCGAACGTCTTGTGCTGTTCGGGCAACCGGCCGAGCATGTCTTCAGGCGAGATGGTTTCGCCTTTGCCCTCGACCTTGTTGGGCACGATCAGGTCGACGCCGTAGGGTTTGCCGTCGACGTGCGCGTCGATCCAGGCCAGCTCTTCTTCAAGTTGCGACGGCGTGAGACCGGCCGCGCCGAACACGCCCATGCCGCCAGCTTTCGACACCGCCACAACCACGTCGCGGCAATGGGTGAAGGCGAGAAGCGGGAACTCGATGCCAAACATCTCGCAGATCGGGGTGTTCATCATGCTGTGGCTTCCTCGTCTGGCGTGATTTCAAGGATCAGATCTTCCGCGGCGATCTGGCCTCCGGCTTTGCCGAAAATGGCGCTGACCACGCCGTCGACCCCGGCGCTGATCTGGTGCTGCATCTTCATGGCTTCGAGCACCGCCAGCCGGTCGCCCCTGGCGACCCGGACGCCTTCCGCCACGCAGATTTCCAGCAGCCGCCCGTGCATCGGCGCGCGCACCATGCCGCCGCCAGCCTCATCGGCCGCCGAGGCGACGACGCGGGCCAGGTCACAGATCAGGTAACCGCCGGTTGCCGCGGCCATGTGCAACGCGCCGCCGCCAGCGTCGGCGAACGTCACGTCGAGCGCCTGGCCATCGACCTCAAGGCGGGCGCGCCGGTCGTTCATGTCGCGCACCCGCACTTTGACCGGCGCCTCGCCGCCGCGCACCGTATAGGCGTCATGGCCATCCGGATGCACCGCCAGCCCCAACAGGTCCTCGCCCCTGGCGTACTGAACGAAGGAGTTGAAGTGGCGGGCGTTTGACCAGTCAAGGAGCTCGGGGGCAACGCCGAGCGCCTCGCCCAGGGAGGCGCTCCGGCCCAGCCGGTGCTGGATGACTGCTGCCGCGCACAGTGCGGCCAGCTCCGGTTGGGGCGCGCTGAAGCCCGCTTCGCCCCAGGTTTCCTCGATGAACGCCGTGGTCGCTTCGCCCCGGATGAAGACGTCGCGCTGCAGGGCGTCAATCAGGAAGTCACGGTTGGTTTTCGGGCCAAACAGCGCCGTATCCTGCAGCGCCCGCACCAGGTGCTTGCGCGCGTCCTCGCGGTTCGCGCCATGGGTAATGATCTTGGCGACCATCGGGTCGTAGAACGGCGAGACCTCGCCCCCGGTTTCCAGGCCGGCGTCGACGCGGACGCCGGGGCCGGATGGTGGGCTCCACAGCAGGGCCGGGCCAGTGCTGGGCAGGAAGCCGGCGTCCGGATCTTCCGCATACAGACGCACCTCGATGGCGTGGCCGGTGAGCGTGACCTTGTCCTGGGTCAGGCCGAGCGGCTCGCCGCGGGCGACGCGGATCTGCAATTCGACCAGATCCAGCCCGGTGATCTCCTCGGTGACCGGATGTTCGACCTGAAGGCGGGTGTTCATTTCAAGAAAGTAGAATGCGCCGTCCTGGCCGAGCAGGAACTCCACCGTGCCGGCGCCCCGGTAGTCGACGGCTCGCGCCGCTTCCACCGCGGCCTTGCCCATCGCGGCGCGCAGCTCGGGAGTCATGACCGGGCAGGGGGCTTCCTCGATGACTTTCTGGTGGCGACGCTGCACGGAGCAGTCGCGCTCGCCAAAGTGCAGCACGGTTCCGTGCGCGTCGGCGAACACCTGCACTTCCACATGGCGTGGTTGCAGGATCGCCCGTTCGAGGATCAGTTCGCCGGAGCCGAAGGCGTTCTCCGCCTCGGAGCGGGCGAGCCGGATCGCGTCGGCCAGGCCATCCGCCGCGCGCACCAGCCGCATGCCGCGCCCCCCGGCCGCCGGCCGCGGCCTTGACCATCAGCGGAAAGCCGACGGCTCCAGCCTCGCGCAGCAGCGTTTCATCGCTCTGGTCCTCGCCCTGGTAGCCTGGCACGCAGGGCACGCCGGCTTCGATCATCGCCCGCTTGGCCCGGGCCTTGTCGCCCATCACGGTGATGGCGTGCACAGGCGGACCGACGAACACAAGGCCCGCCGCTTCCACGGCGTTGGCGAAGCTGGCGTTCTCGGAGAGGAAGCCATAGCCGGGGTGGATGGCCTGGGCCCCGGCGGCTCTCGCCGCGGCCAGGATCCGCTCGGGGCGGAGATAGGACTTGCCCACGGGCGACGGACCGATGTGCACGGCGACGTCGGCCATCTTGACGTGCGGCGCGCCGGCGTCGGCGTCGGAATACACGGCGACAGTCCGCAGGCCCATGGCCCGGGCGGTGCGCATGACGCGGCATGCGATTTCGCCGCGATTGGCGACAAGAAGGGTATCGAAATCAGCCATCTTGCATCGTTTCTTTCACGGCGGCGCCCTGCGCCCACACCGGCTTGCGCTTTTCGACGAAGGAGGCGACACCCTCCCGTCCCTCGGCGCTGAACATGCGATCGGTAAAGTTGTGGGCGGCGGCCTCGGTCCGTTCCGGCCCACTGAGACCCGGCAGGGCGAGGATCAGCGCCTTGGTGTCGGCGATGGCGCCTGGGGCGCACTTCAGCACGTCCGCCCGGATTCCGGCTTCGATCGCCGCAAGGCTCGCGCTGTCTGTCCCGACGAAGTCGGCGAAGCCGAGCGCCTGCGCGTCCGCTCCGGTGAACCGGCCCGCCGTCAGCATCAGCCGCCGGCCAGTGGCGTAACCGAGTTTTTGCAGCACGAACGGCGAGATCTGCGCCGGCGACAGGCCAATCATCGTCTCGGTCATGGCGAAACGGGCGTCCGCCGCGCAGATCACCACGTCGCAGCAGCAGGCGAGGCCGAAGCCGCCAGCCATGGCGGCGCCCTCGATCACCGCCACCGTAACCTGCGGCATGCTGTTGACCAGCGTCATCAGACCGCCGCCGTCCCGGCTCATCTGCACCACCCCGTCGCGGCTGGCCGCGCCGGAGGTCATGCTCCGGAACGATTTCAGATCGCCGCCAGCGCAGAACACGCCGCCACGTCCACGTAGGGTGATCCCACGCACCGCCCGGTTGTCGCGCACCGCCTCAAGCGCCCGTCGCAGATCGCCGGTCAGCTCGTCCGACAGGGCGTTGCGGTTGTCCGGGCGATTGAACCAGAGCGTCAACCAGCCGTTGTCCAGCTCCGGGTCGATGGCCGTCATGGCGGGAAGCGCCAGGGATGAAAGCGTTGTCATGGTCACCTCCTCACATCCGGGCCACGCCGAAGCTGTTCGGCTGCAGCCGGCGCAAGCGGCTTTCGCGGCAGGTTTCCAGGGCGAAGGCGAGAACGCGGCGGGTGTCGCGCGGATCAATCACGCCATGGTCGAGCACCCGGCCTGAGGTGTAGAAGGCGCTCTCCTGGCGCGAGAAGTGGGCGATGATGCTCTCTTCCTGCGCCCGCAGCTTTTCCCGGTCCGGCTGGGTCCTGGCCCGCGCCGCCGCGACTTCGGCGACCTGCGTCATGGTCCGGGCCGCCTGCTCGCCGCCCATCACCCCGGTCGAGGCGTTCGGCCAAGCGAAAAGGAAGTCCGGGTCGTAGGCGTAGCCGCACATGCCGTAGTTGCCGGCGCCGAAGCTGGCGCCGATGTACAGCGTGATCTTCGGCACGCGCACGTTGGAGACCGCCTGGATCATCTTCGAGCCGTGCTTGATCATGCCCGCCTGCTCATACTCCGTGCCGACCATGTAGCCGGTGGTGTTGTTCAGGAAGATGATCGGCAGGTCGGCCTGGTCGCAAAGCTGGAAGAACTGCGCCGCCTTGGCGGCCCCGTTCGGATCGATCGGGCCGTTGTTGCCAATCAGGGCGCAGGCGTGACCCATGATCGAGGCCTGGACGCAGACCGTGGAGACGCCGAAACGCGGCTTGAATTCCTCGAAGTCCGAGCCGTCGACAAGACGCGTCAGCAACTCGCGCACGTCATAGGGCGTCTTGTGATCGGCGGGGATGACGCCGGCCAGTTCGTCAATATCGTAAAGCGGCGGCGCATACGGACGGCGGGCGGGCGCTTCGCCGCGGGCGTTCCAGTCCAGCCGTCCGACGAGGTCACGGGCGATCGCGAGGCCATGGGCGTCGTCGTTGGCGAGATACTCAACCAGACCGGAGACGCTGGCGTGCATCTCGCTGCCGCCGAGATCGCGATCGTTGGCTTCCTCGCCGGTCGCCGCTTTCACGAGCGCCGCTCCGGCCAGCGCCGCGAGGCCATTTTCCTTCACGCCGATCACGTAATCCGACATGCCGGGCATGTAGGCGCCGCCGGCCGTGGATGGCCCGTGCAGCACCACCATGGTCGGCACGCCGTCGGCCGAGAGGTGCGCCAGATTCCTGAACATGGCCCCGCCCCTGGCCCATCCCTCGACGATATAGCCCATGAGATTGGCGCCGGCGCATTCCACCAGATGGATCAACGGCAGCTTCTGGCGACGGGCGATTTCCTGGATCGACAGGATTACCGGCAGGCTCGACGTGGTGTAGGCGCCGGCGCGGATGCCACTGTCGTCGGCCCAGATCATGCAGCGCACGCCGCGCACGAAACCGACGCCGCAGATCATGCTGGCGCCGGGCACGCTGGTGGCCGGATCCGGATCGTCCACCAGATAGTTGGCGAGCGAATGCAGTTGCAGGAACGGCATGCCCGGATCGAGCAGGCGGGCGATCCGCTCATGCGGCGGCACCTGGTTGCGCTGGGCGAAGGTGGCGTTGCGCTTGCTGGACAGCGCCACGGCGCGATCCTCGAGGGCGCGCAGTTCTTCGACCAGCGCCAGCATCGCGGCGCGGTTTTTCTGGAAACTGTCCGAACCCGTGGCGATGAGGGACTTGAAAACCGGCATGTCAGAGAGCCTCGACGAGGGATGCGGGAATGGCGACAGGAGTTTGCAACAGCACCTGCGCATAGGTTTTGCCCTGCGGATCGTTACGCAGGCTGGCGACGCCGCCGCCGCCCAACGCCTGATGCAGCAGGAAGTTGATCGAGCCGGTGCCAGGCAGATGGTAGCGCTCCACCGGCCCCTTGAGGAAATGGGCGAAACGTTCGGCCACCACCTGCTCGGTCAGCGCCCGCCAGATCCACGCGGCGTATTCAGGCCGGCGCGGCAGCACGCCGATATTGGCGTTGTCGCCCTTGTCGCCGGAGCGGGCCTGAGCGAGGCGGATCAGCGGGACATCGACCAGGCGCTCGCCGGAGGCCTGGGCCGCTGGCGCCGCCGGGCGGTTCAACGCGGCGCGATCGAAAGCTTGGCCGGTTTCCGCTCCCAACGCGATGTGCGTTCCATCCAGGTCCAGATCGATGGGGAGCTTCCGCTTCTCCACGAGGAAGGAGAACAGCCGGACCACCGGCGACGGCTTGGGCCGCCCGCCGGAAAACAGGGTCAGGCCGGGCGGGGCCGAAAGGGCGAGGCCGGTGATTTCCTTCAGCAGCAGCCCGGCGGCGCGGGCGTCCTGGTGCTTCGCCGCCACCTTGAGCACGACCTCGCGCGCGCCCTGCTGGCGCGCAAAGTCGCCGTAGTGGCTTTCGTCGCCGAGCACTTCAATCAGCGTTTCGTCGAAATCCGGCGCGTTCATCGCCCGCAGCTTGCTGCGCGCACGGCCAACTCCGGCGACGCCGAAAGCGCGCGCCTTGGCGGCGGCGTCCTCGCCGACGAAGAACCACAGGGCCCCGGCGCGCCAGCCGTCGCTCCACGTGAGCGACACCTTGTAGGCGTCCGGCGCGGGCAGGCCGCGCGCGCCCGCCACGGTGACGCGCGCCGGACCTGTCTGGGTCAGCGTGACGGCCGAGAAGTCGCAGACCACGTCAGGCAGCATGTAGGCCTGGGGATCGCCGATCTCGTACAGCATCTGCTCGCCGACGGTGGCGGTGGTGACGGCGCCGCCCGCGCCTTCCGGCTTGGTCAGGTCGAAACTGCCGTCGGCGCGGATTTCAGCGATCGGATAGCCGATTGTCTCGACGTCGGGGATGCTGTCCCAGTCGGTGAAATTGCCGCCGGTCGACTGGGGGCCGCATTCAATGATGTGTCCGGCGAGGCTGCCGCCAGCCAGCCGGTCATGATCGTCGCGCGTCCAGCCGAAGGCGTGGATGCAGGCGCCCAGGGTGACGGCGCTGTCGACGCATCGCCCGGTGATGACGATGTCGGCGCCGCGCGCCAGCGCTTTGGCAATCGGAAAGGCGCCAAGATAGGCGTTGGCGCTGGCCACCTTCGCGGCTTCAGGAAAAGCCGCGCCAGTATCCATCGCCGTGTAACCAGCAAAATCCGCCAGCCGGCCCGTCAGATCATCGCCGGTGATGACGGCGACGCTCAGATTGAGACCTGACGCCCTGACCAGTTCGCGCACCGCCGCGCCGCAAGCCTGCGGATTGACGCCGCCGGCGTTGGAAATGACCTTCACCCCGGATGCGGCGATCTGCCGGAGATGCGGCTTCAGCGCCGCGGTGACGAAATCCGTGGCGTAGCCCTGGCCTGGATCGGCGGCGCGCGCCCGCGCCATGATCGACATGGTGATTTCGGCGAGATAGTCAAAAACCAGGTAGTCGACGTGGCCCGCCGCCAGCAGTTGTGGAACCGCCATGTCCGACTCGCCCCAGAAGCCGCTGGCGCCGCCCACCCGGATGGACTGTCGTTGCTGACTGCTCATGAAACCTGTTCCTGTTCTGGTCGCCCGGTCCGCCGCAGGTTGTCGCGACGGAGCCAGGCTCTCCTGCTCTGGGGCATGCATGGGATGGGTGCGTTTGCGTCTGGAGCCAGAATCTCAACGCCCCCTGAATTTGGCCGGACGTTTTTCCAGGAACGCCTGGACGCCTTCGGGGAAATCGCTGGCGTGGCCCGCGGTCCGCTGGGACTGGCGCTCCAGATCCAGCTGTTCCTCGAAGCTGTTGTCGGTCGATCCGATGTACATCTTGCGGATCAGACCGAGGGCGACGGTGGGGCCGTTCGCCAGTTCAGTCGCCAGCTTCACGGCTTCGTTCAGCGCCTCGCCCTCATCGACGACGCGGTTGATCAGCCCCCATTCCAGCGCCTTCGTAACCGGCAGACGCTCGCCAAGCAGCGACAGCTCCAGGGAGCGCGCGCGGCCGATCAGGCGCGGCAGCAGCCACGAGGAGCCGCAGTCCGGCACAAGGCCGATGCGGCGGAACGCCTGCATGAAATAGGCGGAGCGGGCGGCGATGATCAGGTCGCCCATCAGGGCGAAGCTCATGCCGGCGCCGGCGGCGGGGCCATTGACAGCCGAGACGATGGGGAAGGACAGATTGCGCAGCCGCCGCAGGATGGGGTGATACAGGGATTCAAGTTGTTCACCCGCGTCGAACTTGCCGCCATCGCTCCTGGTCATGTCTTCTTGGAGATTGGCGCCGGCGCAGAAGGCGCGGCCTTCGCCGGTGAGCACCAGGCAGCGCACGCCGCTGGACGGGTCTTCGATGGCGTCCAGCGCGGCGTTCAGATCCCCGAGCAGCGCCGGCGACAGCGCGTTCAGCACCTCCTGATGGTCGAACGCAAGGACGGCGAGCGGACCATCGATGGTGAGCTTCATGAGTTTGCGCGTCATGTTTCCTCCTCCGCGGATTTTATGGCTCTGCGCCACAGGGGCCGGCCACGCGGACATGAAGTTGCTTCTGTCGTTCTGCGTCGTCCCGCCATGACAGGCGGCGTTGCTTCGTTGTGAACATGCATGCGAGCCGGTGCTGAGGGCGCCCGATCAGGCCTGAACCGCATGATCCTGACAGCAGAGTGGGCGCCGGCGTCGGTGATGTCAATAAAAAAGAACGTACGTTTTTTTGTTGCGGGGCGGCCTGCTTTGTTCCTATCCTGAATAAAAAGGGGCGCCGTGCGTGGCGCCTGCCGAAAAGGGGCGGCCCGGTTCGCAGATGAATGTGCGGCCTGCCCGGGAGGAGCACACGTGAGGAATCCGTTTGAGACTGAAGAGCGCCGCGCGTTTCGTGATGCAGTGCGCCGCCTGGTTGACGTGGAAATCCGGCCCTTCGCCGATGCGTGGGACGAAGCGGGCGCGTTTCCCTGGGAAATCCATGAGAAGCTTGGCGCCCTCGGCTGTTTTGGCCTGGGAATCGACGCCGAATATGGCGGCCTGGGCTTCGACGACTGTTTCATGCGCATCGCCTATGGCGAGGAACTCTCCCGCTGTGGCGCCGGCGGCGTGGTCGCCGACATTGGCGCGCGGCTGATCTCGATCGGCCCGATCCACGCCCTGGGATCGGAGGAGATCAAGCGCCGCGTCCTTCCCGACGTGGTCGCCGGTCGCAAGGGGTCGAGCCTCGCCATCACCGAGCCGTCCGGCGGCTCTGACGTCGCCAGCATGCGGACGGTCGCCCGCCGCGACGGCGACAGCTATGTGCTGAACGGCTCCAAGACGTTCATTACCGGCTCGCTGTTCAGCGACTATTTCGTTGTCGCCGCGCGCACCGGCGAGGGCGGCCTCAACGGCATCTCGCTGTTCCTGGTCGAACGCGATGCGCCGGGGTTCACCATGACGCCGCTTGAACGCAAGATGGGTTGGTGGTGCTCCGATCAGGCCACGCTGTTCTTCGATCAGTGTCGCGTGCCGGCGGGGCATCTTCTGGGTGAGGAGAACCGCGGCTTCATCTCGATCATGCGCAACTTCAATCTGGAGCGGGTGGCGCTGATCGCCCAGGCCCAGGGCATGATGAAGATGTGTCTGGATGAGGCCATTGCATGGGCCAGACAGCGCCGGACTTTTGGCAAGGCGCTGATCGAACATCAGGTCATTCGCCACAAGATTGCGGAGATGTCCGCCCGCGTCGACGCTGTCGACGCGCTGCTCAACCAGATCGCCTGGAACGTCAACGAAGGCGATATGCCGGTGGCGGAAATCACCAAGGCCAAATTCTTCTCGACCACGGCGTTGCAATATGTGGTGTCGGAAGCCGTGCAGATCCTCGGCGGGGCCGGCTTCCTGCGTGGCAATGTCATCGAACGCGCCTACCGTGAAGCCAAGGTCGTCGCCATTGGCGGCGGCTCGGAAGAAATCATGCGGGATCTCGCTGCCCGGCAGATGGGCCTCTAGTGCATTTTCCATGAAAACGGGGAAAGTCGAAAAAAGCATATCCGGTGAGCCGGGATTTGCCGGGAATGATTTGGTGGAGCGCGTTTGACATGCGCATCCACCCGCGACGACGCGGCGGGCAAATGTCGAATTCATAAACGCCGTCAGTCAGCCAATACATTGCCAGTAGCCTGTTATGACCCGCATTCGCTCCACCCGACGGCATGGAGGAATGCGGGCGCCGGAAGCAGACCGTCGACGGCGCGTCCGGAGACGGAAACGGCGTCTTTCCGGAAATGCCTGTGCATCAAAAATATCGGGGAGCGCTCCGTTCGCGAGGAACGGGTTCTTCCATTGAAAATGGGGGAGATTAGCCATGGGACTTGGGGATAAACGCAATAGTTCGGGCGGTTCAGATACGCCGCGCGCCTGGAAAGACATCGACGATTGCCAGGTGAGCGACTGGATCGCCAGCAACGCCAGCTACTTTCCGCACAAGATCGCCACGGTGGACCTGCATAGCGGACGCCGTCACACCTATTCGCAGATGCATGAGCGGGTCGCCCGCGTCGCCGGCCTGCTGCAGGCGTGGGGCGTTGGCAAAGGCGACCGGGTCGCCGTGCTGTCGATGAACTCCACCGATATGCTGGATATCCAGTATGGCTGCTGGCGCGTCGGCGCCATCTACCTGCCGCTGAACTTCCGGCTTACCGCAAGTGAACTGACATTCATTGTCAACGACGCATCGCCGGAGGTCATGTTCTTTGACGAAACCTTCGCCGCGACGGTGGCTGAACTGCGGTCGACGACCGGGGTTGCGCACTGGACCGGCATGGACGGCAGGGGCGGGGCGAGCGAATTTGAAACCGCGCTCGCCGCCGCCACTCCGGTCTGTCAGATGGTGGACCTGAAGCCCGCCGATCTGTGCATGATCATGTATTCGTCCGGCACTACGGGGCTGCCCAAGGGGGTGACGTTCAACTATGCGATGACCAATGCCTTCGTGCTGAACACGGCTCCGGGATTCCTCGCGTCGCATGACATGGTCGGCCTGTCGGTGATGCCGCTGTTCCACATTGGCGGCACCAACGCGTTTTCAGTCACGACGCTGTTCCTTGGCGGGACCACGATCATCATGCGGGCCTTCGATCCGGGCGAGGCGCTCGATGTGTTCAATGACCCTGAGTTGGGCGTAACCCATTTCCTTGGGGTCCCGGCGATTTTCAACGCGCTGAAAGAGCACCCCAAAAACGCCGCCACCGACTTCTCGCGGCTGCGTTACACGGTTGCCGGGGCCGAGACCATCCCGGAGGAGTTGGTCCACTGGTGGCACAAGCGCGGCCTGGTGATCCAGGAGTTGTATGGCATGACCGAAAGTGGCGGCGCGGTTTGCGTGCTGGCGCCGCACGACATTCCGCGCATGATCGGCGCGGCTGGCCAGGCCCAGCGTCATTGCCGCATCCAGATCACCCGTGGCGACGGCTCCCAGGCCGATCCGGATGAACTGGGGGAGATCTGGCTGCGCGGCGCCACGGTCACGTCCGGCTACTGGAACCGGCCGGAGGCCAATGATGAAGCGTTTGTCGACGGCTGGTTCCGCTCCGGGGATATCGGCCGGATGGATGCTGACGGCTACGTCTATGTCGAGGATCGCCTGAAAGACATGTACATTTCCGGCGGTGAGAACGTCTATCCGGCGGAAATCGAGAATGTACTCTATGGCATGCCGGAAATCGCGGAACTGGCGGTGATCGGCGTGCCGGACGATCGCTGGGGTGAGGTGGGCTGCGCCGTGGTTGTGCCCCGCCCTGGCCAGGAAGTGACCATCGACGCGATCCGGGCCCGCTGCGACGGGCGCCTCGCCCGGTTCAAGCAACCGGTGCATCTGGTCGAGATGGAAAGCCTGCCACGCAATCCCACCGGCAAGGTGCTGAAGTTCCAGTTGCGAAAGATGGCGCGGGACATGCTGGCTGGCTGATGGCGAGGGGGTGGGCGGCGGCCCCCCGGTGGGCCATGACTGAAGTCGTGGCTGGAGCGCCGCCGGGTCTGTTTCAGGGAGATCTGTTCACATGTCGAATGTCAGTTTTGATTTCACCGGCGCCAATGTTTTCGTGGCGGGCGGCACCTCCGGCATCAATCTCGGCATCGCCATGGGGTTTGTCCTGGCGGGCGCCCAGGTTGGCGTGCTCAGCCGCAATCCGGACAAGGTGGCGGCGGCCGCCCAGTTGCTCACGGACACCGGAGGGCGCCCGGCGTCGGGCTACGTGGCGGATGTCCGCGATCCGGCTGCGGTCAGCGCCGCCATTGCCGCCTTCGCCGCTGAAACCGGCCCGGTTGATTGCCTGGTTTCCGGCGCCGCCGGCAATTTCCGGGCCCTTGCCGCCGATCTGTCGCCGAATGGCTTCCGCACGGTCATCGACATCGACCTGAACGGAACCTTCCATGTCATGAAGGCGGCTTACCCGCATCTGCGGCGCCCGGGGGCCAGCGTTATCAATATTTCCGCGCCCCAGGCCGGCCTCGCTACGGAAACCCAGGTTCACGCCTGCGCGGCGAAGGCGGGCGTTGACCAGGTGACCCGCACCCTGGCTCTCGAATGGGGCCCGGAGGGCATTCGCGTCAATTCGATTTCCCCCGGCTTCATTGCCGGCACGGAGGGGCTGGCGCGGCTTGGTCCGGATGGCGATGAGCAGAAAGTCGCCGCGAAGCTGTCGCGCGTGATCGCGCTGCGCCGCCTTGGCGAGGTCGCGGATATCGCCGACACGGCCATGTTCCTCGCCAGTAACGCCGCGCGCTATGTATCGGGCGTGGTGCTGACGGTGGATGGCGGCGCTGGCATGACGGGCATGGCGCGGGCCATGTTTGCGTCTGAAGGCTGAAGCAAAGGCACCAGGGCCGGATGCATTGGCCTCCATGCCTTGCTGACAAGGCCGCAAGCGGCCTTGTCGAGGGGCGAGAGCTTTCCCGGCATGAGCGCCGTTCAGATGGTTTGCCCCGGTGACCACGCCAAAATCATGGTTTGGCGTGGTCGTGACGCCCTGGCGACGCTATTGTTTATTGGGGCGGATTCTGGCGTGGCCTGAACCCGCTGGCGACCAGTTGCACGAATGATTCAGCCAGACGCAACAGTTCCTCACGGTCCCTGACGAAAGATTTCTGGATCAGGAGGCCGCGGAAGAAAACGCGGCATATGTCCCAAAGTATCAGGACGTCTTCGTCGCGGCCGCTTTTTGCTTCGTATGATTTGAGAATGAACGTCGATATCACGCCATTCCAGGTCTGCAGCTTTGCCGAGATCCGGTCCTGAAGGGCGCTGTCAGTCCTGGACGCCAGCAATACTTCCACAAGTGCCCGGCCGTTGCGGGTGTCGAGGCCCTTCCAGACCCAGAGCAGATCGTTGCGGATCACCTCTTCTGATGGGAGTTCGGCATCTTTGCGATCGCCCGGCAGCGGTTGTTCAAGGCGTGTGTGCAGCATCTGGTCGACAGTGTCGACAATCAGGTCTTCCTTTGACTTGTAATGGTGGGTGAGCGCTCCGCGGGATACCCCGGCCTCCTGGGTGATCCTGCCGATCGACGCCTCCGAGTATCCATAACGGTCGAGGCATACGATCGTGGCGCGGCAAAGGGCTTCACGCGTGGCGCGCGCTTTCAGTTCCTGCCTGCCTTCGACAGGGCGGGCGGGTCTGGCTGCGAGAATCGCTGGGGAGCGTGCCAAATCGTTACTCCAGTTGGCGCAAGCCTGTCAGAACGCGCTGGCCGCCATCATCCAGAATCAAGTGCCAGACATGCGCCAGAGTTTCAAGGCTTATGGATCCATTGTCTATTTACGCACGCGGTTGACAATTAAAAAAACGGCTGTACGGTTTTTAAATCGGACGTGGGAAGGGCCAGTGGGTCGCCAGCCGTCCGCCACGATATCCCTGCCCCTGATCAAGCGACGGCCGGTCCGGCCCGAGAAGATGCGCTGCCGGGCAGGGCGATACGACAGCAACACCCATTCAGGACAAGAGCCAACCCATTGGGGGAAGCATGGACAGGCGACATTTTCTGGGAGCAGGAATGGCGGCGGCGTGCGCCGCTCTCACCGCAAGCAACGCGCCCGCGCGCGCCTCGGGGAAGAAATATGATACGGGCGCCAGCGACAGTGAAATCCGGCTGGGCCAGACGTTTCCGTACAGTGGCCCCGGCTCGGTGTACGGAGTCTATGGCCGGACACAGATGGCCTATTTTGATGAACTGAACGAGAATGGCGGTGTTAACGGGCGCAAGGTCAGGCTGATTTCTCTGGATGATGCCTACAGCACGCCAAAGACGGTCGAGGCGACGCGCCGGCTGGTCGAACAGGAAGGCGTTCTTGGGCTTTTTGCTTCGCTTGGCACCGCAAACCAGGCTGCCGTGCAGAAATATCTGAACGGCAGGAATGTCCCCCAGCTTCTGATAAACTCCGGCGCGCCGCGTTGGAACGACCCCGGTAATTTCCCGTGGACCACGCCGGGATTGCCGCTTTTCTCCGTCGAAGGCCGCATTCTGGCGAATTATGTCGTCCGGAACAGGCCAGGCGCCAAAGTTGCCGTTCTGTATCAGAACGACGAGTTTGGCCGCGATTATCTCAAGGCGTTCCGGGACAGCATCGGAAATCGCGCAACGATCGTCGCGGAGGCGCATTATGATCTGACGGATGCGACCATCGACTCGCAAATGCTGAAACTGGTCCAGTCAGACGCGACTGTGTTCTACAATTGCGCCGCCAGCAAATTTGCCTCCCAGGCGATTAAAAAAGCTCATGAGCTTAACTGGAAAGTGCTGCAATTGCTGATCAGCCCTTCAAACAGCACCGTCATTCTGGGCGTGGCCGGCAAGGATGCGATCCGCGGCATTGTCTCTCCGCAGTACATCAAGCAAATCGGCAGCAAGCGTTGGGAGAATGATCCTGGCGTGCTGGCGTTCGAAGCCTTGCGGGCCAAACGCATGCCCAACATCACCCGGGACAATTCAACAGCGTTTCTTGCTTATGGCGTCGCCGTGTTGATGCACAAGATCCTCGAACGTTGCGGGGATGATCTCACGCGCAGGAACCTGCTGCGCAATGCGACCAATCTCAAAGGCATGGTGACGCCGACACTGTTGCCAGGAATAAGCTACGCCACGGTTCCTGCTGATTATTCGCCCTTCAACGCCATGTTCATCGGCGTTCATGACGGAACCGACTGGCGGCTCGATCCGGATCCGGTCGCCGCTGACTGACGCGCCAGCCAATCACGGGCCGAACCCGCGCGGGGCAACCACGGGGCGTTCCCAACAACAACAGTTCTGGCAGCAATGGCGACGCGAATGCGCCGGCTGGGGAGGAAAATATGGGCAATCTCACGCGCAGGGATCTTCTTGGCGGCGCCGCCGCCCTGTCGTCCGTCGCTCTGACGGGAACGGGTCTGGCCGGGACGGCGCGGGCCGCCGGCGATGCGGAAATCGTCATTGGCACAACCACGTCGCTCAGTGGGCCGGTGTCATCGATCGGCGTGCAGGCGCGCGCCGAGGAAGCCTATTTCAATATGATCAACGACCAGGGTGGGGTCGGCGGGCGCAAGATCCGCTTTATGATCAATGACGACGGCTTCAATCCGGCCAAGACCCTTGAGCACGCGCGGCGCATGCTCGAGAATGACCGTGTGTTGTTCCTGTTCGGCAATCTGGGCACGGCCACCAATTCGGCAATCGTCAAGTATGTCAACGAACAGAAGACGCCGCACCTGTTTCTTGGCGTCGTCGGTCATCGCTGGGGCGATTACCAGAAGCATCCGTGGACCATGGGGTTTGGACCGAATGGCCGGACCGAAGCCAGGATCTTCGCGAAGTATGTGCTGGGGAAGAAGCCGGACGCCACCTTTGGCATTCTCTACCAGAACGATGACTATGGCAGGGACTATTTGCTGGGGGTGCGCGACGTTCTCGGGGAGGCTGGCGCCGCCCGGATCACGGCGGCGCCCTATGAAGTGACCGGGGCGACGGTCGATTCGCAGATCACAGCCCTGCGCGCCGCCAACACCGATGCGCTGCTGTTGGGCGTCACGCCCAAGTTTGGAGCCCAGGCCATCCGTCGCGTCTATGAAATGCAATGGAAGCCAAAGTTCTATTACCTGTGCAGCGGCTCCGCCTCGATCAACGGCGTGATCAATCCCGCCGGTCCCGAACGGGCGGTCGGGATCATGTCGGGCGGCTACATGAAGGATACGGGCGACAGTCGCTGGGCGAATGATCCTGGAACGCAGGCCTATCTGTCATTCATGAAAAAGTACTTCCCCGCCGGCAATACTTCCGATCTCTATGTGCAGCACGGCTTCACCGTGGCGGAACTGATGGTGAAGGTGCTGCGCCAGTGCAATGGCGACATCACCCGCGAACGGATCATGAAGGAGGCGGCAAACCTGAAAAATGTCGAATTGTCGCTCCTGCTCCCTGGTATCCGGGTCAACACCAGCCCGACGGATTATTTCCCCATCAAGCAGTTTCAGCTGATGGACTTCAATGGCAGGAACTGGAATTTGCAGGGAGAGGTCATCGGCGATCCGCTCTGACGCCAAAACCCGCAGAGCCAGGCTGATCGGGTTTTGGCGAAGGAGATTTGGTGAGGCCCAGGCGGCGCAAGGCGCGCCGTGCAAGGCCGCGGCGCTTCCCGCAAGGGCATGCCGCTGGTTTGAGCTTTGCAGATAGCGGATGCATCAGCGCCTCCGCTATCTGGCCTCAAAGCGTTGGCAAGCCGCCAGACACGTCTGGCGGGATATCCAGGACATCAAGCCGTCCGCAGGTTGTTTGCACACGAGATCACAGGGGGGGCTCACATCGCGACGGGGAAGCCCGACCTGCTCACGGCGCTGTTTATGCGGGCAGGACGACCACCTTGGTTTTGACCGGCGTGCGCGAATAGAGGTCGATCATGTCCTGGCTGAGCAGGCCGACGCAGCCGCTCGTGACGCCCGAGCCGATCGACTCAGGGTCGCTGCTGGCATAGATCGTGTAAAGCGTGTACGCGCCATTCTGGTAGAGATAGAGCGTGCGGGCGCCAAGGGGGTTTTCGAGGCCGCCAGGCATGCCGCGGGCGTATTTGGCCGCCTCGGGCTGACGCTTGATCATTTCCTTTGGCGGCGTCCAGGTCGCCCATTCCGCCTTCCGGCCGACATAGGCGTTGCCGCTCCAGCGGAAGCCGTCGCGACCAACATTGGCGCCGTAGCGGGTGGCGGAGCCGTCGCCTTCCACGCGATACACATAGTAATTGCCCGGATCGACGATGATGGTGCCTGGCGCTTCTTTGGTCTCATAGCGCACTGTCCGGCGATAATACTTGGGATCGACCTTGCTGACGTCGACCGCCGGAATCGGGAATTTTTCCTGGGGCACGGCCCCGTAGACTTTCGCCGCCTCGGCGTGGCTCATGCTGTCGGACGTGGCGCAGCCGCCGACGCCCAGGGCGCCGATGCTGGCGGCGGCGCCAAACAGAAACAGCCGGCGGCTTGGAAGCCCTGACCGGAGTTCCAACAGCGCGTCGGCGTCGATCGCGCCGGCGTCGATAATTTCACGGTCCGTGATCATGATTTCGAAGCTTTCCAATGTACCGCCGGTGGACCGGGAGCACCCGGCGCATCCTCGCTGAACGTCCTGCCGGAGCGAGATTGCCGCGCCATGACGCAATTGGCAATCCGGCCGCTACGGCGCCGGATCCGGTGTTTCCGGGATCGCGCATGCCTGGAGCATTTCCGGGAAAAGTAGAGCCCACCTTTCGTGAGGAAAATGCGTCCTGTGAAGGAGATGGAGCGTTTTCCGTGAACCGGTTTTCATCGAAACGCTCCAGATGGCGCCGCGAGACAACCAGCCAACGCACGCCATCGCGTTGGCTGGCGGCTCTGGTTCACCCGGATTTCCGGGCCGTCGATGTGCTGTCGGTTGCTCCGCGCCCGTCGGTCGCGGCCTTGAGCTCCTGGCCAAGCTCATGGGTGTGTTGGCCGATCGCTGGCGCCGGGGCTGGCTTCGGGTAGTCGAAGGCAGAGAAGCGGATTGGCGGCCGCACCTCGATGTAGGTTCCCTCGGTCGGGTGCTGGCGCTCCTGGAACAGGCCAACGGCCTTCAGATGCTTGTCGTCAAGTACTTCGTCGATTTCGTTGCAGCGGAAAGCCGGCACATTCGCCTGTTTCAGGAGCGCCAGCCATTCCGCAGTAGTCTTCTCGGGCAAAATGGTCTCTGCGACCTCGTACATCTGCGTCATGTTCATGCGCCGGAGCGTCTTGTCGGCAAAACGCTCCTCTTCCAGAACTTCCGGGTGGCCGGCGGCCTGAAAGAAGCGAACCCAGCGGTCGTCGAGATACGGCGCGATGGAGATATAGCCGTCGGCGGTGCGCATCGGCTGGCGCGCCGGATCCAGCTGACGCGTATAGCCCCAGCGGCCGGCAGGCGGCACGAAGGTGGCGTCGCACAGGTGCTCCAGCAGATTGAAGCTGGTGATGGCCTCGAACATCGGGACCTCGACGAATTGTCCGGCGCCATCGCGATTGCGCATCATCAGCGCGGCGAGGGTGGCGTAGGCGGCGTGAAGACCTGAAACCTTGTCGGCGAACAGCGTCGGCAGATAGCGTGGCCTGGGGTCGCCATCAACCCGGGGCAGCAATGACGCCGCGCCCGATGCCGCCTGGATCACGTCGTCATAGGCCTGCAGTCCGGCGTAGGGGCCGTCAAGGCCAAAGCCCGTGCAGTGGACATAGACAATGTCGGGCCGAAGTTTCCGCACCTCGTCATAGCCGAGGCCCAGCCTGTCGATCGCGTCCTTCCTTATATTATGGATGAAGACGTCGCTTGTTGCGAGCAGGCTGCGGATGGCCTGCCGCCCTTCTTCGGTCTTCATATCCCAGGTGACCGAGCGCTTGCCGCGATTGAGCCGCAGATGAATGGGGCCCATGGAAGGGGTGGCCCGCGAAGCGCCGATATTGCGGGCGCTGTCGCCTTCCTCAGGTTCGACCTTGATGACATCCGCGCCGAGGTCGGCCAGCAACTGGGTGCAGTACGGGCCGAACACGACCGTCGACATGTCCGTGATCCTGATCCCGGCCAATGGCGGCTTTCTCTCCATGTAACCCTCCCATGATACTGCATTATTTGTCGATTTTTTTCACCGCGTCCTGTCGGGATGGCCCGAAGCGCCCCGGGCCCATGCTAACCCGAATATTTCCCGAATGATTCACAATGCCGCGCCCAGCATACATTGAACACCTGTTTTCCGGGTCGCAAAAAAAGAGAAGACCGTCCGTTATTTTGAAACCAGGCGGACCATTCGCCCGCATGCGCTCCTCCGTCGCCCGCCTGCGATGGGCCGCTGGGGCGAAGGCCAGTCATGCGCGTGGGTTCGTCCGGCCGATCCGGCCGTCATTGGCCAGATGTGATTTGGGATGAAAGGGCGCGGCCCGGCGTGCGGCCGGGCCCGGTCTGGACGCGCGCCTGGAAAATCCCCTCCAGGCGTCTGTTCGCAGGCGTCACTCCTGGGGCCGCGCTTTATTCGGCGGCGTCCCGTTGCGGCGTATCCGGCGCGTCCGGGTGTCCCGGGCCGGTTTCGCAGCCAAGGTCCGGAAAGGCGAGCACCCGCCGTCCATGGAAATCCGTGCGGGCGACCAGCAAACCGCGTTCTTCAAAGTAGGCAAGCAGACGTTGGGCCCGCCGGGGGGAGTGGCTGCCATAAGCGCGCGCCAGGGTCGCGTCGGATGGGCAGGGATCCTTGTTGATCGCGGCGCGGGCGACGAGCAGGAACATGCCCTGCAAATCGTCGGGCAAGGTTTCGGAAAGCGACAGGGCCATGGCCCAGGTTTCGCCGCCAGTGCTTTCGTCAACGCCAGCGCGGGCGACGGCCAGGCGCCGGCGAAAGGCCGGGAGCGCCAGCGGCTCGCCTGGCACACGCCGGATGCGGCAGCGCACCAGGAAATCCTGGTAAAGCACGGCGTCGGAGCGGAACGCCGCGTCCGGGTCTTCCAGGATCTCCCGCAACACCGTGTCGATGCCGGTTTCGCGTTCGGTCTCGTCGATAATGGCGAAGACTGGCTGGGCGGGGGGCTCGGGCGCGGGCTTTGGCTGGGACAGCTGGGCCAGGATATCCGCCGTCGGCACGGGTCGCGGCGGCGGCGGCCGGCGCACGGCCAGCGTGGCTTCTTCCGGTCCCGGCGTGAAGATCAGGTCGCGGGCGTCCTCTGGCGCATCGGGCAGCGGCATCAGCTTCGGGCTGGCCGAGCGGGCGGAGGTTTCAACGGGGCCGATGGTGATCTTGAGCGGCCGGCGCGACAGGGCGGGCCCCAGCGCGACGAAATTCCCGCGACCGAGATCGCGGAACATCTCGGCCTGGCGTCGATCCATGCCGAGCAGATCGGCGGCGCGCGCCATGTCGATGTCGAGGAAGGTGCGGCCCATCAGGAAGTTGGAGGCTTCCGCCGCCACGTTCTTGGCCAGCTTGGCCAGGCGCTGGGTGGCGATGACGCCGGCAAGACCACGCTTGCGGCCCCGGCACATCAGATTGGTCATGGCGCCGAGCGAGAGTTTGCGCGCCTCATCGGACACTTCGCCGCCGACCGCCGGGGCGAACAGTTGCGCCTCGTCGACCACCACAAGCACGGGATACCAGTGGTCGCGCTCGGCGTCGAACATGCCGCCGAGAAAGGCGGCAGCGGCGCGCATCTGCTGCTCGACGTCGAGGCCCTCAAGATTGAGCACGACGGAGACCCGATGCTGGCGGACACGGCCGGCAATGCGCGTGAGTTCAGCTTCAGTACGGGCGGCGTCGATGACCTGGTGGCCAAATTTGTCCGCGAGGGTGACGAAATCACCCTCGGGATCGAGAATGCACTGCTGCACCCAGGGCGCGCTCTGTTCCAGCAGGCGGCGCAGCAGATGCGACTTGCCGGACCCGGAATTTCCCTGCACCAGCAGGCGGGTCGCCAGCAGTTCTTCCAGATCCAGATCCGCCACGGCGCGGCCGGCCGCGGCGCCCATGTCGATGTTGACCTTCATCCAGCGCCCTCTCAGGCGCCATCCTTAGCACCGGCGGCCGGTAACGCGAAACGTCGCTCCGGGATTCCCACAGCATGAGGTTTCCCCGACGCGGCGCCCAGGGCGAGACGCTCAGGCCTTCCCGGCGCCCGGCGCGCCGGCCGCAGGGGGCGTGGCGAGATGGTGCTTGTTCTCCCGGCTGGTTCCGAACAGGCGCAGCTTTTCCAGGTGCTCGCGCTGCGCCCGGTAGAAGGCGATGAGAAAGGCGCGCTCCTGCCCCGGGGGCACTGGTCCGTCGTAGCCGGTTCTCCGGATGATCGTGCGCGCGATCCGGGCCGTCTCAGCCGCGTTAATCCCGTCGGCCGGGCTCCGCAGCACGTCCTCGAGCGTTTGCAATTCGTACCGGCCATAGACGTTGAGATGATCGGGGTGGAAATCGAACGCGGCGACCGACGTTGCGCCTGCGGGGGCCAGGGACACGGCGAGATCCGGCAGCAGCGTCGTGCGTGGATTGTCCACGACCAGCGTCCCGGCGACCATGTCGCCCAGTCGCTGCCGTCGCCGGTTGGCCAACGGCGCGATCAGGATCGTCAGCACCCAGACAAGCGTCAGCCCGATGCTCCAGCCAGACATGAACGGGGCCGCGAACATCATCGTCAGGGGGGTGAAGAACTCCACCTCCTTCATGAGGTTTCTGGCGGTGACCTGATGCGGGGTCAGCCGTCGTCCGTTCACGTTGATCACCCGGACGCCGACGATGCGTTTGCCGGGGGTGCGTCCGTTCCAGACCAGTTCTGACAGGATGTAGTAGGGAACCCGCAGAATGAATGCGAGCAGCACGATCACCATCTTTTCCGTCTCGGACGGCAGGAGGTTGCTCCAGGCCAGAATGACGGCGAAGACGACCACGGCCAGACAGGTCAGGAGCAGGTCGAGGCATTGTGCGCCGAGGCGCGCGCCCAGCGAGGTGATGACGAAATTCACCGGCACGCCTTCGGGCGGCGTGAACTGCTCGATGCGCTCCTGATCCCTGGCGGCCTGTTTCACGGGGATGGCCTCGCTGGCGTTTTGACCGCCGCTTTTGCCGGGCGACCGGCGAACAGCAGCCACGCGGCCCATAGCGCGCCGGTACCCCAGCCAATGGCCAGCCGCCATGCCGGAGCCTGCACCAGTTGCCGCAGAAAACCTTCGATAAACGCCGCGACGATCAGCATCAGCCCCGCCAGGATCACCAGCTTGACGGCGTCATGGGCCTGATGGCGCAGGGCTTCGCGTCGGGTGCGCAGGCCGGGCAGCAGAATGGCGAGGCCAAGTCTGGCGCCGCCGGCGCAGGCGATGGCGATGGCGGCAAGCTCGGTGACGCCATGGATGGAAAGCCATGCGAACAGGTCAAAGCCGAGGCCGCGCCGGGCAAACATGCCAAAAAAGGCGCCCAGAACCAGCCCGTTGTAAAAGGTCAACGCGAATGCGGGAACCGACAGGAACACGCCCAATGCGAAGATCAGAATGGCGATGCGGGTGTTGTGGGAGAACAGGAAGGACGCAAACGTCGTCAGCCCGTCGGCGTCGTGATGTTCATTTCCATAGATCGTTGAGCGCAGCCATGCCGCCGATGCGTCCGGCGTCCGCTGGTCAGCAAGATCCGGCGGCACGAAGGTGTAGAACCAGCCTGGATCATCCATGAACAGCCTGTAGCCGGCGACGGCCCCCAGGGCCAAAGCGAGGAAGCCGATGAACAGCGGCAACGCCGAGCGCCGGACAGCCTGCGGAATGCCATGCAGCAGGAGGCGTCGGGTGAGGCCGGCCAAGGTTTCCTGGGGAGCGTAGACAACCAGATAGGCGCGAGAGCAGAGGCTTTCCAGATAGGCGAGCAGCGCCCGGTCCAGCGAGATGTCGCGCGCCACGCTCAGGGAGTTCATGGCCTGGCGGTATTCGGCGGCGAGGTCGCGGGCATCGTCATAACTGAGGGAAGCTGCGCCCTGCTTTTCCGCGCGCGTCACCAGCGCGTCGAGCCGGCGCCAGTGCTGCTCGCGCTCCATGCGGAAGCGCGCCGAGCGCAGCAGGTCGCCCTGGATGGCTGCGTCTGCCCGGGCTGGCGTATCGGTGCTGTTGGCGGCGGCAGTGCTCATATCAGCTCGCGGGATTTGATGTCCATGTAATGCGCGACCAGATCCGTCGTCAGCGTTTCCGGCGTGCTGTCCAGACAGAGGACGCCAAGGCGGGCCAGCTTTTCCATGACGGCGCGCCGCTCCTGCAGGATCTGGCGGGCGGCGACGGAGCGGGCGATGCTGTCGGGCGTGATGTCATCCGGCTCCACCAGTTTCGCCAGGGCTGGATCGCGCAGCGTCACATAGACGATGAAATGGCGCCGGGCGAGAATGCCCATGTTCTCGACCATCAGCTCGGCGGTGATGCTGTCGACAAAGTCAGAGAAGATCACCACCAGCGACCGCCGCCGGAGTTGTCCGGACAGATGGGTCAGCCCAAGGGTGTGATTGGTTTCGAGGCTTTCGTAACGCAGCTGGGCGCAGAGCGTCTGCAATCTGGGAAAGGCGGCCCGGCCCGGAAGGGCGGGCGCAAACAGACGCGGCCGGCTGTCAAAACCGTAGAAGCCCACCAGATCGCCGGCGAGCCCGCCCGCCCAGCACATGGCGAGCGCCGCGTTGATGGCGCGATCGAGTTTTGGCAATCCGGCCAGTTGCTCGGCCATGAGCCGCCCGCAATCAACGCACAGGATGATCTGGTGATTGCGCTCCGCCCGGGTTTCGCGGACGACCAGATCACGCACGCGCGCCGAGCGTTTCCAGTCGATGCTGCGCGGGTCCATGCCGGGCGCGAACTCACGCAACTGATGGAATTCTGATCCTTCGCCGCGCAGCCGCATGTCCTTCTGCCCATTCTGCAGGGGCAGAATCTGGGTGTGAATCGCGCCTGACAGCACCGGAGACACGTCTGGCAACACCAGGATTTCATGGTTGACTGGCGTTGACGCGATAATCTCCAGCAGGCGCAGCCGCGTCGGCCATTGCAGCCAGAGCGCCCGCACGGCGTAGCGGCCGCGCCGTCGCAGCGGCAGATCCAGGCGGATATGCGTTCGCGCGCTATCGGCGGCCGGCGCCAGGATGACCTGTCCGTCGCCGTCTGGCGCAATTTCCGCGTCAAGGTCGGGTCGCGCCGCGAGCTGTTTGGGCAGGAAACCACGCGTTGGCTGAATGCTGATTTGCATGGCCGCCGTTTGGCCCACGAAGCCCTGAACCGGCAGATCGACCTCCACGCCCAACCGGCGCGTCGGGGCCGAAATAACCAGATCGGCCAGCACGAAGGCGACAAGCGTCCCCCACATCCAGGCAAGCGCCTGGCCGGGGTCCGTCAGCCACAGGCTCATGATCACGGTCGCCGCGGTCAGGGCCAGAACCAGTGCGACAAGGTATGACGAGGGGCGCATTTATCTGGGGGCGTCAACGCGGTTCCGGATATTGGCCAGGACGCTTTCCGTGGTGCGCCCGTCAATTTCCGCCGCCGGCGACAGCACGATGCGGTGGCGCAACGCCGGCCCGAACAACGCCTGGACGTCATCCGGCAAGCCGTAGTCACGCCCTTCAAAGGCGGCGCGCACCCGAACGGCCGCGGCCAGCGCGTCGGCGGCGCGGGTGGAGGCGCCGTGCAGAATGTCCGGATCGGAGCGGGTGGCGCGGATCAGGTCGACCACATAGGCGAGAATGGCCCTGTCGATGTGGATCCGGTCGACCAGCGCCCGTCCGGCGGCCAGGGTTTCGCTGGCGACCAGTCGCTGGAGACCGTGTTCGCGGGCGTCGGTCTGCAGGGATTCGCCCGCGTGTTTGTCCAGAATGGCGATTTCGGTCTCCCGGTCGGGAAAATCGACAACGAGCTTGAACAGGAACCGGTCAAGCTGCGCTTCCGGCAGCGGATAGGTGCCCTGCTGCTCGATCGGATTCTGCGTCGCCAGGACAAAGAAGTCTGGCCCGAGCGGGTAGTCGGTCCCGTCGATGGTCACCATGCGCTCGTTCATCGCCTGAAGCAGCGCCGACTGGGTTTTTGGTGGCGCGCGGTTGATTTCATCGGCCAGCAGTATGTCCGTGAACACCGGCCCCCGGGTCAGATGGAACTGGCTGGTCTGGAAATCGAACAGATTGACGCCAAGAACATCTCCCGGCATCAGGTCCGGCGTGAACTGGATGCGGCGGCAGGTCAGATCCATCACCGCCGCGACCGCACGGGCCAGCAAGGTTTTGGCCGTGCCGGGCGGACCTTCGACCAGGCAGTGGCCGCGGGCGAAGACCGAAATCAGAACCAGGTCGATCAGGGCGTTCTGCCCCTGCACGGCCTTGCCGATTTCCTCACGGACCGACGTGACCAGAGTGCGAAATTCATCAAGGTCCAACGTCCATGCTCCCCAGTAAAGTTTTGAACCTGTCGAGGTTGTTGTGCAGATCCTGACGGCCCATCGCCGGCCCGCCTTCGATCAGCGCCGCAGCGACGGCGCGCAGGGCCTGGGCGGCGGCGGCGTCGCGGCGGGCGAAATGCCCGAACAGCCTGTCGATGCCGGCGTCAGTTCCCGCGCCGGGGCCGAACCTGGCCACCGCCCGGTCCGCGAGCAGGTTGTGAACGAACTGCGCCGCCATGCGGCCGTCATTGCCGGAAAGGCGCAGCAGCCGCGCCGTGGCCGCCACGGCTGTGGCCTTTGAGATGTCCATCGCGGCGTCGCCACTCCGCATGGGCGGCCCAAACCGGTAAGCGCCGCGCCAGAGACACAGGGCGGTCACCAGCAGGATCGCGCTCCAGATCATGGAGAGCGGCCAGGACAGCAGACGCCCGAATTCAGCAGCGGACCGCTCATAGCTGCGCCCCTCATCCGTCGCTCCGTCGCCGTCGCCGTCCAGTAGCGGGCCGCCGGTGTCGAGATAGACCGGGCGGACCTCGCCGCCGCCCCGCAACCGCCTGATCAGCGCCAGCGCGAACGCAGCGTTGTCCCCCTGGGTCAGACCATGGTTGTTCAGCAAATCCGGATCGGACAGCAGGTAAAAGCTGGCGTCGTCCTCGCAGCGCAGCAGCAGGGCGCCCGCTGACGTTCCGGCGAGTTCATCGCAATGGGCCGGCAGGGTGGAGCGATCGAACAACTGCGCCCGGTAGAGCCTGGCGCGGCTCTGGCCATCCTGGGGCGGGCGGTCAGGCGCTGGCGAGAACCACGCCTCCTCGAACCCCGGGCCGAGACGGCGCAGGCGCAGACGTGAAAGATCGAGCTGTCTGAGCTGGCCATAAATCGTGGCGGTCGACGCCAGCGACGCGCCTTGCGCCGTCTCGTTCCTGAGGATGGCGGCGCTCCATTTCGGCAGGATGACCAGCGTCGGCAGTTCCTGAAGCTTGCCAGCCAGATTGGCGGACTCGGGGGAAGGGGTGGTCGGTTTCTTTCCCGACCGGGAGGACGGCGCATCTTCTGCCGGCGCATGCAAGGGCAGGAGGCGCAGGGACAGACCGGAGGCGGGCTGGTTGCTGACAGCCGCCGGGCCGAGAACAGGAATGTTATTGGCCTGAAGCCATAACTCCAGGCCCTTGTTGCCGATTACCGTGCGGTCGTCATGCCGGTTGCCGCGTGCGAGCAGCGCCAGCGCGGCGGCGGCTCCGAGAAGCAGGACCAGCACAAGCAGCGGAGCAGCCTTACGCATGGCGGCCGGCTCCGCTCGCCAGCAGGTCGCGCGCGGCGTCGAGAAGCACGCTGAACTGGGCTTCCGCAGGGGTGCGTCCGCCATAGTGCGCCAGCTCGGTTCCGGCCAGCAGCGTCTCCAGACGATCGCGGCCCGTCATGTCTGCGGGGAGACGCCCGAGAACGGCGCGCTCGGTGTCCGAGCGAAACAGGCGCGTTCCCGTCGCGTCCGCCGCATGCAGCAGGCATCGCCGCAGCAACTGGACAAGCGCCAGCTTGCGGTCTTCCATGGCGGCGATCCGTAGCAGGAACTGTTCCGGGCGCTCGTCGGCCTCGTGATCGTTGACGCGCCAGGTCTCGGGGGCGTCCGTTCGCTGCTGTTTCATGTCGCGGGGGGCCGACGACAGCAGCACGCCGCCGCCGCCGAACCGCAGCCACAACCCGACAAGCACGGCGAGCGCCGCCAGCGCCAGCAGCGGCGCCGCCGGGCCGCTGATGATGGCGGGCGCGCGGGGCGACGCAATCGCCGGGCTGTCCACGGTCTTCTCCGAATAGGCAAGCTTGCAGCGGACGCCGCGCCGCCGGCAAAGCTCAACATATTCGCTGCTTGCGGCCGGACTGCCCTGTCCCTGGACCGCCGCGCTGTCCTGCGCCCGCGCCGGCTGTAAAACCGGCGCCAGGCTGGCGAGCAGACCTGAGATCAGCAGGACAACGATCCGGATCTTCATGCTTCAGGCAAAGACCTCGGCGGTCGCTTCAGGCCGGAGCGGGTCTGGGCCGAACTTGTTGGGGCCGTCCGTGCCTTTCAGAATGGAGATGACCAGGATGGCGATGCTGAAGACAATTCCCAGATAGGGAATGACGCCCAGCACGACCAGCAGCAGATACCACCAGCCCGACAGGTTGCGGTCATGGAAGCGGCGGACCTGCAGCGCGATCAGCGGCACGACCGTGGCGAGCGCCAGAAGACCGATGGGGACGCCAATGGCGATGTAGAGCGAGGCGGCGTTGCCGTCGCCGCCGGACAGAACAGCTCCCAATCCGCCGAAAACGATGGCGACGGCGGTGAACGCCAGCCAGTAAAACAACTGGAACCACCAATACTCAGAGCGCGACGCCCTTCCTGAGAAGGTGGCGTATTTTTCCTTCAGAACCGTCCGTATTGCGTCCCCAAAGCCCATAACTACACGCCTTTCCGGTTGGATTGTGAACCAAATGCAGAGTGATAACCGCAGGTTTCAGCAATCGACCGTTCATAAGAAACGATCTTTGGATATGCAACAGTATGGCGCCTCTGTGTCGATATCTTGAACGAAGCGTGTTCTTGACCATTGAATGGCTATTTGCAGGTATTCCAGTGTGGCAGCCTAAATAATAGAGTTTGCAGTGTTTCTTGCTTCACCAACGACTCCGGGGAAGGCGCGTGTTTTTCTGGTTTACAAGCCGGGTTGCGGCGAGGCGCTGCTGTTCATTTCCTTGTGAAGTCACAAAGCATGCGATGCTCACAACGTTCCCCGGCGCAAGTCGCATTTTCATGGCGCGCATCGTCGGTTCCGACGATGTCCAAAATCCCTGACCTCCGGTTTGATCACGGTAGCGCCGTGCGTCGGGCCTGATCTTTGAAGCCACCGGCCGGGCTCGCGACGGCGCGAAATGAAGGGAGGCGTCTTCACATCAGGGAACTGGGCGGATGTCCGTGCTTCCGCCGGACGCGCGCGAAGGCATGTTCGAGGGCAAGGCGCTGAATTTCCGGTGATTTGCGGGACGGTTCCCCCGATGGCGGCGCGCCGCGGGGCGTCCGGAAACGATGACCGGGGTGACGGCGCTTTTGACAGCAGACCACGCTGCAGGGAGGCGACATGAATAAAAAGCATGATAAAGGCAGCGCTGACGCCGACGACACGATGGATGCGGTTGGCGGGCAGAATCTTCTTGGCGAAATGCGTCTCAGCGAGTTGCAGGACGCGGGCATCAGGCTCTGGCTCCAGGCGCTGAAGCAACCGGCGCTGGTGGCCGACGAAGGCTTCAAATTATATGCGCAACTGGCCGGGATCATGCTCCGCGGACCATCCGGGACGGATCTGACCGCCGGGGACAAGCGTTTTACCGATCCGTCCTGGCGTCAGAGCGGCTTCTACACGCGCCTGCTTGAAGCCCACAAGGCGTGGTCGCAGTCCCTCCAGAATTATGCGGACCGGGCCGGTTTTGACGAACGGGAAACCCGGCGCGCCAAATTTCTGCTGATGCAGGTGAGCGAGGCGTTCGCGCCGACGAACTTCCTGTTTGGCAACCCGGCGGCGCTCAAGCGCGCCATTGAAAGCGGCGGGAGGAGTCTGATCGAGGGGTACCAGAACTGGGTGAGCGACCTCACGGCCCGGCGTCCGGTGCCTTCGCAGGTCGACACCCGCCCCTTCAAGGTGGGCGAGAATCTTGCCGCCACGGCCGGAAGCGTCGTGCTGCGCACGGACCTGTTCGAGTTGCTGCAATACGCGCCGCAAACTGAAAAGGTTTACGAACGCCCGGTCCTCGTGATCCCGTCGATCATCAACAAATACTATGCCTTCGATCTGGCGCCGGGGCGAAGCCTGATCGAGCACCTCATCAAGAACCAGATGACGGTGTTCACCATTGTCTGGCGCAATCCGAAGCCGGAGCACGACAACTGGGGCATGGACGCCTACATGGAGGCCATGGATCAGGCGGTGCGGGCGGTGCAGGACATTACCGGCGTCAAGGATCCGCATCTGTTCGGCGTGTGCGGCGCCTGCCCGCTGGTTGTCTCGCTGGCCGGTTATTATACCGCCAAAGAAGAGCGAAACATTGGTTCACTGGCGTTGTTCGTCGGCCCGCTTGACATGAAGGCCCTGGGCGACGCGCCGACGATTGGCGACTTCATGGACGCCAGGGTTACCCGGGTGAACAAGGGATTCGTCAAGAAAAGCGACCGCATCAGCGCCGACGAATTCACGCTGCTGTTCGCCATGCTGCGTCCCAATGACCTGATCTGGAACTATTGGGTCAACAACTACCTGATGGGCGAGGGGCCGCCGGCGTTTGACGTGCTGGCGTGGAACTCCGACGCGACGGGCATGACGGCGCAGTTCAATCGCGATTTCAACGCCTTCATCGCCCGCAATCCGCTGGTCACGCCCCGCGCCCAGACGTTCCGGGACACGCCCATCGCCGATATTTCCAGGTTCGATTTCGACAGTTACGTCGTCGGCGCCCGCACCGATCACATCTGCCCCTGGCCAACCGTCTATCGTTCGGCGCAGATGCTGGGCGACCGCTGCCAGTTTGTTCTTGGCGGCAGCGGTCATATCCAGACAATTGTCTCGCCGCCAGGCAGTCCGAAGGCCTTCTATTTCACCAATCCCGACATGTCCGGGGACGCCCAGAGCTGGTTCGAAGGCGCCAAAAAAGTGCAGGACACCTGGTGGACCCATTACGTCGCCTGGTATCACGCGCGTTCGGGCGCGCTGGTCGACGCGCCGGCGAAACCGGGCGACAGCGCCCATCCGCCGCTGGGCGCGGCGCCGGGAGCTTATGTTTACGAGAAGGCGTCGTGACCGGATGAAGACATCATGAGAGCTGGTTTGAATACACGCAAAGAGCAGGCTGGCGCGGCTATGGGAGCCGTGCGCCAGCCGGAGATCAGTCGCCACCGGATCGACGGCCAGGAGTTGCGCGTGGCCATATGGCCGGGTCGTGAGGGGCGGACGCCGTTGCTGATTTTCAATGGCATCGGCTCGCGGCTTGAACTGCTGACTCCGTTTGTTGACTGCCTGGATCCGGCGCGGAAGGTGATCATTTTCGATATCCCCGGCGCGGGGGATTCTCCCGCGCCCCGCTGGCCCTACCGGCTATGGATGCTGGCGCGCATGACCGGGCGCCTGCTCGACAGGCTGGGGCATGACCGCGTTGACGTCATGGGGGTTTCATGGGGCGGCGCGCTGGCCCAGCAGTTTGCTGTCCAGATGGGCTCCCGCTGCCGCCGCGTCATACTGGCGGCGACGACGCCCGGCGCCCTGATGATTCCCGGCGATCCCCGCGTTCTGCTCAAAATGGCGACGCCCCGGCGGTTCAATGATCCGTCGTATCTGAAGGAAAACTTTGGCGCGCTGTATGGCGGTTTGGCGCGAACTTCACCGGAGTTGTTTGAAGAGTTCAATACGCTGTCGCGGGCTCCCGGGCGGCGCGGCTACCTGTTTCAGCAGCTTGCCCTGACCGGCTGGAACAGTCTGCCATTTTTGCCGTTGGTGCGTGCGCCGACGTTGATCCTGGCTGGAGATGATGACCCGATCGTGCCTGTGATCAATGCCCGCGTGATGGCGCGACTGATTCCGGACTGCAAATTGACCGTGCTTGAGGACGGTCATCTCTTCCTGTTCTCGCAGGCAACAAGATGCGCCGCTGAAATCGAGGCGTTTCTGGAGGCGGCGGACTGAGACCCATGGAAGCCGGCGGAGTTTCTCCACCGGCTTCCACGCCAGACGCCGGGCGGCGCGTCTTCAAAGACATGCATCTGAGCCTTGCAAACCCGGCCGTCTCCGCTGCCTGACCATTTCCAGGCGTCCTGTCCCACGCGAGCGCCTCCGCCGGATTGCACGGCGCGGGCCGACCTGTTCAGAGCGGCTGCACATCGCCATGGCGGGCTGATGTTTTTCCCTGCAATCACGGAAGCGTCGATATGCGCTGTAAAAACGCGCCATGTGACTGTGGCGTCGTCGCGTTCATCCGACTAATAAGGCGTTCCAGAAATTTTCCGATGGCTCCCCTTTGACGCCGGACGACAACGCGAGACAGGCGGAACCAGCCGTGCCCTTCATGACCACAAATCCGGCTCTTGCCCATGCCCTGGCGGAGCGGGAGTACAATAACCCAACGCCGGTACAGCTCGCCGTGCTGGCGCCCGAGGCGTCTGGCCGTGATCTGCTGGTGTCGGCCCAGACGGGCTCTGGCAAGACCGTCGCCTACGGCCTCGCCATGGCCGAAACCCTGTTGGGCTCTGAAGAACGCTTCGGCCACGCCACGGCGCCGCAGGCCCTTGTGGTCGCCCCCACGCGTGAACTCGCGCTGCAGGTCCAGCGGGAGTTCATGTGGCTCTACGCCGCCACCGGCGCCCGCATCGTTTCCTGCGTCGGCGGCATGGATCCGCGTCAGGAGCAGCGCCAGCTTGACCAGGGCGCCCATATCGTCGTCGGCACGCCCGGGCGGTTGCGCGATCACCTTGAGCGCGGCCGCCTCGATCTTTCAGCGTTGCGCGTGGCCGTGCTCGATGAAGCCGACGAGATGCTCGACCTTGGTTTCCGCGAGGATCTCGAGTTCATTCTCGACGCGACGCCGCCGGAGCGGCGCAGCCTGCTGTTTTCCGCCACCATGCCGCGCGGCATCGCCGCGCTGGCCAAACGCTACCAGCGCGACGCCCTGCGCATCGAGGTAGCGGGCGCGGAAGGCGGACACGCCGACATCGAATATCGCACCATGCGCATCGCGCCGACGGAGGTCGAGCATGCCGTGGTCAATGTGTTGCGCTATTATGATACGCCGACCGCCATCGTGTTCTGCAATACGCGCGAGGTGGTGCGCCGCTTGCACGCCATGCTCCAGGAGCGGCAGTTCTCGGCTGTGGCCCTGTCCGGCGAACTGACCCAGAAGGAGCGCAACCACGCCCTGCAGGCGCTGCGGGATGGGCGGGCGCGGGTGTGCGTCGCCACCGACGTGGCGGCGCGGGGCATTGACCTGCCAAATCTGGGTCTGGTCATCCACGCCGATTTGCCGACCGACGCCGAAACCTTGCAGCATCGCAGCGGCCGCACCGGCCGCGCCGGCCGCAAGGGCGTGAGCGTGCTGCTGGTTCCGCCGTTCCGGCGCCGCCGCACCGATGACCTGATGCGCAGTCTCGGCGTCACCCCGACATGGTCGGGGGCGCCAACCGCGGAAGATATCCGCAAGCTCGATCACGAGCGTATGTTGCGCGATGCGCTGATCACCGAAGAACCGGGTGAGGAAGACGCCAGCGCCGGCCTTGCGTTGCTTGCGACCTATCCGGCGGAGCATCTGGCTGGCGCGCTGGCGCGTCTCTACCGCTCGGGTCTGCCGGCCCCGGAAGAGGTGTCCGATCCGGGCGAATCGCGCGCCGCGCGTGATCGTTCCGCCGACCGGGATTTTGGCGGCGCTTCAGGTGGCGGGGTCTGGTTCCGGCTCAATGTCGGCCGACGCCAGAACGCTGATCCGAAATGGCTGCTGCCGCTGATCTGTCGGCGCGGAAACGCGACGCGCAAGGATATTGGCGTCATTCGCATTTTCGATGAGGAAACGGCGTTTGAGGTCAGCCCTGCCGTTGCGGCCCGTTTTGCCAAGATTTCGCGCAAAATGGATGGCGAGGACGTGATGATCGAGCCATTGCCGGGTGGTCCCCCGGCGGGTGGGCCGGCGCGTCCCGGGCGCGGGGCGCCTCGCGGCAAGCCGCGTCATGATCGTGCGCCTTACGAAAAGCCGTTCAAGGGCAAGAAGTTTCGGGACGAGTCGACCCAGGAGAGAGCTCCGGAGGGGACGGCGGATCGCGGCAAGGCCACGCCGTGGAAATCACGCGACGCCGGGCCGTCGGGACAGGGGAAGAGCGGCAGGCCGCCCAAAGGGCCGCGCCCGGCTGGCGCCGGCGACAAGCCGAAAGGAAAACGGCCAGGCCGTTCCTGACGCCTTTTGTTGTGCATTTTCCGGACCACCATGCCTGGCGCCAACCGACAGTAGGGCGCGGACTTCAGGGACTGGGCGTCGCCGCCGCCCAGCCTCCGACAGGCCCGATCTGAAAACTGCAAGAAAAAGGGCCGCCCCAAGGGCGGCCCTTTCTGTTTCCTGGACATCTTCCTGAAAGGTAGCGGGGACCTCTCCGGAAAAATGCGTCTGTCAGGGAGGCTGGATCCGGTGAAATCTGGTGCACCGGATCCACTCCGATCGCGTGTTGGGGTTACCACTGGTAACGGACGCCGCCCTTGATGGAGCTGTTGGACAGGTCGCGGTTGAACTTGTAGCTCGCGCTGACGAAGCCCGACCAGCCGGTGCTGGCGCCATAGACGTTGACGGTTCCGGCGATCTCGCCGAAGGCGCCGCGGAAATTGTCCTCGACGCCAAGCGGAACGCCGTCGCTCAGGATCAGCGCCTTGTTGACCCCACGGAACTCGTTCCAGACGCGTCCGGTCAACGACGCTTCCAGACGATATGCGTCATTCAGGACCATATTGCCGCCAACGCGGGCGCCAAGGCTGCCGCGCAGGCTGTCGTTGTTGCCGAACTTGGCCACCGCCCCAGGCAGGGCCAGCAGGCGGTCCATCGTGGTGCGGGCGTAGGAAAGGGTGGCCACCGGTTCGACGAAGTAGTTGGCGCCCAGGTTGAAGCGGTAGCCAGTGTCAACCGTGAAGCCGAGCGTGGTCGTGTTCAGCCCCTGGATGGTCGCGAGCGACGGCGCCCGGTAGTCCATGTTCAGCAGGTCCACCTTGGCCAGCGCGTCCACGAAGAACCCGCTGTTGAGGTAGGTGGCGTACACGCCGGCCGTGCCGCCCTGATAGTTGGCGCTGGTCGGCGAGGTCTTGAAGTCGAGGTTCGACGAGATGTAGCCGCCCATCAGGCCGAACACCAGGGCGTCGCCTGGCCGGGCCACATTCTCCTGGCCAAAGTCGACGCCGCCCAGCAGACCGAACGTGTTGCGGTTGTAGCTGGTGTTGTAGGTGTAGAAGCGGTTCTGCAGAGCCATGGAGGCGCTGCTGTCACGGTTCTCCCACGAGCCGACAGCCTTTGCCCAGACGCCAGGGGTGACGTTGCCGGGCTTGCCAGGATTGGCAAGGAAGTTGCGCAGGTCTGCCTGACGGTCAAGCCACACGCCGGTGGTGTCGTGCCAGATGCTCTGCGCGGCGGAGACGAGGGACGGCAGTTCGTAGGCTTCGCTGTCGGGCGCGCCGACCAGCACGAACTCCTGTCCGCCCTGGGCGCCAGGCTTCAGCGCGACGTCATAGAAGAACAGCCCCTTGTCGATGACATTGCGACCGGCGCGGATGGCGTTGGCGCTGGACGGATCCAGGACAACGGCTTCCGCCGAGGTGGCGCCGCCCTGGGCGACGACAACCGTGACGCCCTGCGGGTTGAACCCGGCGGGGCCGGTGTTGACGTCGTTCACGACCAGACGGGTCACGCCGCTGACCGTGCCGCCCACCACAAGTGTGTCGGACGTCGTGCCGGAGCCGCCGAGCCAGGCGTCAACCGCAAGGCGGCCATTGCCCACGCCGGCGTAGTTGCCGCTGGTTTGCAGCGTATCGCGCTGGGCGCGGGCGCCGAGCGAGGCGCCGGGGCGCTCGTCCTGCATGGTGACCAGGCCAGCGCCAGCGCCGGTCGGATCGCCGTTGTTGAATGTGGCGAGTTGCTGGAACCGGGTGGTTTCCGCGACGCCGCCCTGGAAGGCGGTGACGACGCGGCCGGTATTGTTCAGCGTCGAGGCGCCGCCGCCGAAGTTGTTGTCGCCAGTAACGTACCAGCTGTTCGAGCTGCGGTTGTTAAAGACGCTGGTTCCGCCAGGCATGTTGACCCGGCCGATGATCACGCCGTCGTTGCCCAGATTGGCGCTGGCGCCAGTGATGTTGATCGCCAGGTCGCCGGCGGCGCCAATGAAGTCAGACGCCATGCGGTTGGAGGCCACCGAGCCGCCCGCGGCCACGGTGATCGCCGCGCCGGCGCCGCTGTCGACGTTCATGACAGGGGTGTTGGCGCCGCCAGCGCCGCGCAGGGCGCCGCCAATCTGCACGCCCGCCGTTTTACCGGCGCGGATTTCCATGCCCGAAGCGGTGATCGACGTGACGGTGCTGCCGGCGCCGGTGGACGCGGCGACCACGCCGCCGCTGCTGGCGGCGAAAATGCCTGCGTCCGCCGCGGTGACCTGCCCCCCGATGGCGACGTTGACGTTGCCGCCGGCGCCCGTGGTGGCGGCAGCGACGCCCACGCCTTCCAGCGCGGTGATCTGGCCGTTGCCCGTGACGCTGACAGCGCCGTTGTCTCCGGCGATGAAGGCGCCGACGCCGAGATAGCGGGCGTTGATGGCGCCGCTGGCGGTGACGCCGGTGATGGCGTTGTCGCCAGCCGTCGCGGCGAGCACGCCGGCACCGTTCGAGGTGATCGTCCCGGACGTGTTGATGGCGATCTGGTTGGACGCGCCATTGGCAAACGCGCCGATGCCCACGGCGTCGGTGACGATCCGGCCGCTGTTGTCGAAGCTGAGCGCGTTGCCAGCGCCGTTGGCCACGGTGGTCAGGCCGAAGATACTGGCGTTGACCGCGCCGGTATTCTCCATCGCGACCTGGTTGCCATTGCCATTCACATGGGCCGCCGCGCCAACGAGAGCGTCCATCTGGCCGCTATTGCTGATCTTCGCGTCGTTGCCGGCGCCGTCCACATAGGCCGCCGCGCCAACGCCGCCGGCGGTGACGGTGTTTTCGTTGCGGATGCGCAGGCGGTTGCCGTCGCCATTGACGCCGCCGGTGAGGCCAGCGCCCACAGCCTTGATCGAACCATCGTTATCGATGGTCAGGCGGTTCTGGTTGCCCCCGGCGAAGCCCGCAGCGCCGACGATGCCGGCGTCGATGGCGCCATTATTGCCGACGAACGCGCGATTCTGGTCGCCGCTCACGTAGGTCGCCACGCCAGCGAGGCCTGCGACGACATCGCCGTCGTTGATGACGGCTGAGCGGTTGCCCGCGCCGTCCACATAGGCCGCCATGCCGGCGCCAACCGTATGGATCTGGCCGCCGGCTTCGTTGACGGCGTTGAGCCAGTTGTTATCGCCGGTGAGATAAGCCGCGGCGCCGGCGACGCCGGCGTCAATGTGGCCGGCGTTGCGGATTTCCGTCTGGTTGCCGTTGCCGCCCACGTAGGCGCCGAGGCCGACCAGGCCGGTTCCGATATAACCGGTTGGGCTGTTGCCCACGAACAGGCTGTTGTTGTCGCCGTCCACGTAAGCGCCGGCGCCCAAGGCAAGCGATGTGACGGAGCCATAATTGACCACGGCCGTATCGTTGCTGTCGCCCTTGACATAGGCGACCTGGCCGGCGAGGCCCGCATCCACGCCGCCATGGTTGATCACGGCGGTGCGGTTCTGCGTTCCGTTGACGTAAGCGGCCATGCCAACGCCGAGCGGCGATGTGGTGATCGCCTGCTCATTCATCACGAGGGCTTCGTTGCTGGCGCCATCCACATATGCGCCCGCGCCGAGCACGCCAGCCGTGACATGGCCGGTATTGCGGACGTCAAGCAGATTGGCGCTGCCATTGACGCCGCCGGCGATGCTGACGCCGATGGCGTTCACCGCGCTGTCATTGTCAACGATCAGCCGGTTCTGGTTGCCCTCGGCGAAGCCGCCAACGCCCAGGATTCCGGCGTTCACCGTTCCATCATTGCCGATGAAGGCGCGGTTCTGGTCGCCGTTCACATAGGCGGCCATACCGGCGAGGCCCGCGTTCACGAGGCCATCGTTGGTGAGCGCGATGCGATTGCCGTCGCCATCCGCGTAAGCGGCCATGCCGGCGCCGAGGAGGGCGTTGATCGCGCCGTCATTGGTCGCGACGAGACGGTTGCCGTCGCCGTTCACATAAGCAGCGACGCCAACCAGGCCGGCGTCAATGTGACCGTTGTTGTCGACGCGGGCGTTGTTGCCGTTGCCGTCGACGTAGGTCGCGGCGCCGACGCCGGCGGCCTTGATGGCGTTGTTGTTGCGAACGCGCAGGCGGTTGTCGTCGCCATTGACGCCGCCGGCAAGACCTACGCCAACCGCGTCAATGGTTCCGGTATTGCCAACGTTCAGGCGGTTGCTGTTGCCTTCAGCGAAGCCGCCGGCGCCAAGCAGGCCGGCCCTGATCTCGCCGGCGTTGCTGATCGAAGCGCGGTTGCGGTCGCCATCAATGTAGGCGGCCATGCCAGCGCCGACCGTGTGGATCTTGCCATTGGCTTCGTTGGTGGCCTCCAGCCGGTTGCGATCGCCATTCACATAAGCTGCAAAGCCTGCAAGGCCAGCGTCAATGTGGCCGCTGTTGCTGATGTCAGCGCGGTTGCGGTTGCCGTTGACATAAGCCACAGCGCCGGCGCCGATGACGTCGATGCCGCCGTCATTGTTGACCACGAGGCGATTGCGATCGCCATTGACGCCGCCGGCGAGGCCAATGCCGAGCGCCTCGATGCTGCCGTCTGGACCATTGCTGACGGTCAGGCGGTTGCGGTTGCCTTCCGTGAAGCCGGCGACACCCAGAACCCCGGCGTCGACCGTTCCGTCATTGCCAACAAAGGCGCGGTTCTGGTCGCCGCTAACGTAGGTGACCATGCCGACGCCAAGCGGATCAGCGTTGATGACGCCGCCCTGCGCATTGATCATGGCGATGCGGTTGCTGTCTCCGCTGACATAGGCGCCCATGCCGATCAGGCCAGCATTGATCTTGCCGTCCGGACCGTTGCCGACGAACAGATTGTTGTTGCTGCCGTCCACATAAGCGCCGGCGCCGAGGCCGACCGCTTTGATCTCGCCGTTGTTGCCGACAGCGGTGTTGTTGGCGTCGCCGTTTACGTAAGCGACGAGGCCGACGAGGCCCGCATCAACCGTGCCGCCATTCAGAACGGTGGTGTTGTTCTGCGTACCGTCCACATAGGTGGCCATGCCGACGCCGAGGGCGGAAGTGGTGATGGACGCGCCGGAGCCGTTGAGCAGGGCGGTGTCGTTGTTG
>NZ_BNCG01000007.1:130297-131493 GCF_014656355.1 Camelimonas fluminis | reverse complement strand
CGCCGAGACCGAGAACTTCGGCGTCGACCGTGCCCAGGTTGAGCAGGGCGGTCTGGTTGTCGCTACCGTTCACATAAGCGACTGCGCCAGCGATGTCGGAGTCGATGGTTCCGCTGTTGCTGACCAGCGTGCGGTTGCCATTGCCATCCACATAGGCGCCAGCGCCGAGCGCGCCTGCGTTGATCTCGTGCGTGTTGCTGACGCGCAGGCGGTTGTCGTCGCCATTGACGCCGCCAGCGAGGCCGACGCCGAGCGCGTCGATGGTTCCGCTGTTGGCGACGGTCAGGCGGTTCTGGTTGCCTTCGGCGAAGCCGGCGGCGCCGAGCAAGCCGGCATCGATCTCGCCAGCGTTGCTGACCGAGGCGCGGTTGTTGTCGCCATTGATGTAGGCGGCCATGCCGGCGCCGGCCGTGTCGATCTGGCCGCCAACTTCATTGGTGGCGGTCAGACGGTTGCGGTCGCCGTTCACATAAGCGGCGACGCCCACCAGATCCGCGTCGATCTGGCCGCTGTTGCTGATCTCGGCGCGGTTGCGGTTGCCGTCGACATAAGCCACGGTGCCGACGCCGATGACGTCGATAGCGCCTTCATTGTTGACCACCAGGCGATTGCGATCGCCGTTGACGCCGCCGGCCAGGCCGATGCCAAGCGCCTCGATGCCGCCGTCCGGACCGTTGGCGACGGTCAGGCGGTTGCGGTTGCCTTCGGCGAAGCCGCCGACCCCCAGAACCCCGGCGTTGACCGTTCCGTCATTGCCAACAAAGGCGCGGTTCTGGTCGCCGCTAACGTAGGTGACCATGCCGACGCCAAGCGGATCAGCGTTGATGACGCCGCCCTGCGCATTGATCATGGCGCTGCGGTTGCCGTCGCCATCGACATAGGCGGCCATGCCGATCAGGCCGGCATTGATCTCGCCGTTCGGGCCATTGCCGACGAACAGATTGTTGCCGTTGCCATCCACATAAGCGCCGGCGCCAAGGCCGACCGCGTTGATCTGGCCGTTGTTGCCGACAGCGGTGTTGTTGGCGTCACCGTTTACGTAAGCGATGAGGCCGGCGACACCGGCGTTCACGGTTCCGCCATTCAGAACAGCGGTGTTGTTCTGGGTTCCTTCCACATAGGCGGCCATGCCGATGCCAAGCGGATCGGCGTTGATGACGCCGGTGGGGCCATTGAGCAGGGCGGTGTCGTTGTTC
>NZ_BNCG01000007.1:118114-130287 GCF_014656355.1 Camelimonas fluminis | reverse complement strand
CGCCGAGACCGAGAACTTCGGCGTCGACCGTGCCCAGGTTGAGCAGGGCGGTCTGGTTGTTGTTGCCGTCGACATAACCGACTGCGCCAGCGATGTCGGAGTCGATGGTTCCGCTGTTGCTGACCAGCGTGCGGTTGCCATTGCCATCCACATAAGCGCCAGCGCCGAGCACGCCTGCGTTGATGTCGTGCGTGTTGCTGACGCGCAGGCGGTTGTCGTCGCCATTGACGCCGCCAGCGATGCCGACGCCGATTGCATCAATGGTTCCGCTGTTCTCAACCGCCAGGCGGTTCTGGTTGCCATCCATGAAGCCACCGGCGCCGAGGATGCCCGCGTTGATCTGGCCGCTGTTGCTGACGCCGGCCGTATTGCCGTTGCCGGTGACATAGCCGGCCATGCCGACGCCAAGCGTCGTCGTGATCGTGCCGCTATTGTTAACAAGGATGTTGCCGTTGTTGTCGCCCTGCACGTAGGCGGCAAGGCCAATGGCGTCGGCGTTGGTCGTGCCGGACCCAATGTTCTCCACGCGAATGGAAGAGTTGTTGTTGCCCTGCACATAGGCGGCCGCGCCGATCAGCCCATTGGAGATGGAGCCATTGTTGGCGACGCTGACAGTGTTGTTGTTGCCGATGCTGACGCCGACGAGACCGACCACGTCGGCTTGGACATTGCCGGTTGCCGAGTTGTTGACGTCCAGCGTGTTGCCATTGCCGTCGACGACAACGCCGGCTAGGCCCGCGACGCCAGCGGTGACATTCGCCGAGTTGCTGACCTGAACATTATTGCCATTGCCGACGCCGACGCCGGCGAGGCCAACGATATCGCCATGCACCAGGCCCGAGAGGTTCCCGGCGGTGGCGTAATTGCCGTCGCCAACCACGACGCTGGCGACTCCTGCGAGGCCGCCATTAACCGAGCCGCCATTGCTCATGGCGTTGACAGTGTTGTTGTTACCGACGCCAACGCCGACAACGCCAGCGATGTCAGACGTCACCACGCCGCTATTCTCGACCTCGACATGATTGCCGTTGCCAACGGCCAGGCCCAGAGCGCCAGCGAGGCTGGCGTTGATTACGCCGCCCCGGTTGTCAACATTCACGGCGTTGCCATCGCCAATGGCGACGCCAGCGGCGCCGACCAGATAACCGGAGATGTTGCCAGTAGCGGAGTTGGTGACGGAGACGTCGAGGCCGCCAACAGCGGCGTCGCCAATTTTGACGCCAGCCAGGCCGACGAGCGGCAGCGCTCCGCCGCTCGATCCAATCGTCCCGTCATTGGTGGCGACAACCTGGCCATTGCCGATATTGAGCGCGATGGCGCCGATCAGATCAGCATCGACGGAGGCACCGGCGTTGTTGTCGACGGCCGCCACGCCGGTTCCGATGGTCAGCGCGCCCATGCCGACCAGCGGCGGGTCGATGACGCCATTGTTGGTGGCGGTGGCGTTGCCGCTGCCCAGCGCCACGGCGCCAAGACCAATGAAGCCGCCCTGATCGATGCTGATCTTGGCGTTGGCCGCGTTGGTGACGTTGACGTCGCCTTCGGTGTTGAAGCCGATGACGCCGGCCAGATTGCTGTTGACGGTACCCGTGTTGGTGACGTCAACTTGGCCGCCAGCGCCAATGGAGCCGGCAAGAATGCCAACGCCATTGGTGACGTTGATGGTTCCGCCGCTGGTGACGTCAACGTCATTGCCGCCGTTGCCAATAGCCAGCGCGATCACGCCCGCATTGCCGGCGGTGACGTCGCCGGTGGTGTTGACGTTCACCACGCCCTTGCCGTCGCCGAGCAGGGAGGTGGGATTGCTGAGATCGATCGAGCCCAGATTGTTCAGATCAAGATTGACGCCGCCAGCAACGGCCAGCACGCCAACGCTGCCGCCGTTGATGTTGGCGCTGCCGGTGACAGTCGTCGTCGCCACGCCATAGCCGCCGCCAATGCCGCCGCTGGCGGTGATGGCGGAAATGCCGATGCCATTCGTGCCGGTGACGGACTGGCCGTTGGCATTGATGGTGGTGGTGGCGTTCATGTTGGCGCCAAGCGTCAGCGCCGTGACGCCGTTTTCACTGCCGAGAACCGTCGAGGCTCCGGTGGTGTTGATGACGCTGGTTCCGCCCAGGCCCAGGGCGCCAATGGCGGTGACGTTGATGCCGTCGCCTGCGAGGCCGGTAACCGAACCGTTGTTCACCGTAAACGACGAAGCGCCGCCGGTAATCAGGGCGTTGACGCCGTTCTTGCCGCCGCTGATCGTCGTGCCTGTCGTGGTGACATTCGCACTAGCGCCGGTGATGTTGATGCCGTGGCCCGCCTGGCCGGTCACAGAGCCACCGGTGAGGTTCAGGGTGTTGCTGCCGCTCAGCGCATTGATGCCGTTCTCGCCGCCAACAATGGTCGTTCCATTGGTCGTGATGTCGCTGAAGAGACCCGTGGCGTTGATGCCATGGCCAGACGTTCCGGTGACCGAGCCGGCTGTCAGGTCAATCTGGTTCAGCCCAAGCCCATGAGCGTTGATGCCATTGTCGCCGCCGAGGATCGTCGTACCGTTTGCAGAGATGTCAGTCGCACCGCCGCCAGCGTTGACGCCATCCCAAGCCGCCCCGGTAACCGACCCTCCGGTCAGATTAACCTGATTAAATACGGTGCCTTGGGCGTTGATGCCGTTGGCTCCGCCCAGAATGGTCGTGCCATTCGCTGAAATATTGGTGGAGCCGCCAGTGGCGTTGATGCCGTCTCCGGTTGCGCCTGTTACCGAGCCGCCATTGAGATTGGTCGCGCCTGAGACGGTCCCTTTCAGATGGATGCCGTTATTTTGCCCGGTGATGTCCGTCGTACCCGACGTATTGACCGTGGCGTTAATCCCTGCGGACGCGTCGACGCCGTTGTCGCCGCCGCTGACGATAGCTCCATTCCGGATCGTTACAGTAGTGGAGCCCAGGGAGGCGGACGTTTTGACGCCATTCCCATCCCGACCTGTGACGGAGCCGCCGTCGACCGTGACATTGGCATTACCCAGGGGGCCGGTAGAGCTGGCATCCACGCCATCGGCCGTTCCATATACAGTCGTGCCGGTCAGCGAGAATGTCGCACTACCTAACGTCGCCGCGCCGTACACGCCATCGCCGCCATTGCCGCGAATGTTGGCGTCTGTTGTGGTCGTAACATCAACGCTTGTGCCGTTCAGAACAACGCCCGAATTTGCGCCGGTGACGCTGCCGGCGCCGGAGTAGGTGGCGGAACCGGCGTAGCTGCTGCCAACCTTATAGCCATTGACATCAACGCCGTTCTGGTTGCTGCCCGGATTACTCGTAACGGAGCCATTGTTTGTAACAAAGGCATTTCTTTGCGACAGATCGACGGTAAGAGCGCCCTGGTTGGCAATGCCAGCGCCATCAATCGTCGTACCGGATTCAATATTTAGGCCGCTTTTTACAGTCGGCGGAAAGCCAAACTGCCAACTGTTCGTGAAAGTTCGATTGCCGTTTGTTGTGGTTCGACTACCCCATGTTTCTGCATGAGCTTTCGTAGGCGCTACAGTTGCGCCAGCAGTCATAGCAATGCCGATGGCGCCACAAAGCGCCGTACCGGAGAGTAGAGCGCTACGGCCGGTATTTGCCGGTGCAACCGCTGCCTGCTCCGCGCGGTTCTCCAGACGCCAGGCGTCCATCAGCGTCATGCCGCCACGTCCGCTGCGAGCGCCGCCATTCTTCGCGCCGGAAATACCCATAGCTTCCCCCAACCCCTGACCGCCTACGCCGCATAGAACGAATTGCGTTCTTTTGCGCAATATCTACCTAATTTTGCGTGATAGCATTAGGGAATTGTCAAAAAAAGGGGGCTAAAACGCTTCAAAAACGTATATCATTATGCAACTAATTTTGAGAAATTTTGTTATTATTGATTTTCGACGATTGGGTGATTATTTTTATATTGATCGCGGGATTGTGTGCAATTTTCGCCGCTGACGTTAGGTATGAATACGCGGTTCGCGCAGAGAATTTTGTAAACAAAATTAAGATACAATTTATCAAAATTCATGATCTTCGGTATTTGCCTGACATAGCTGGACAAGCGCCGATCTTCCCTCAGGTCATGGGCAATCTTTTGCGGTCGTCACAATTTTGTAGCCAGACTTGACAACGCGGATCTCGAAGAATTTTGGCGCGGACAGAGCGCCCTGGCGCCGGCAATGACGTCATATACGTCGCGTCAGGGCTCCAGGCGGGCGCGACTCATTGCCTGTTGACCGGGATAGCAAACCGGATGGACGCGAGCCAGCCTGTCCAGGTCTTGTCCTGTTCAGGCTTTATCCGGCGCGGGCAGGCAGGGGGCGACAGGGCCGGATATGGGCAGCCGGGCCGGATATGGGAAGGACGGTGTGGCGGGCCGGGCCTGAAACAATCTTGCCTCAGGCTGGAGCGCTTCCCGCTCAGACGGAATCGGCTGATCGACAAATGCTCCGGACGCCTCAACGCGTCATGCCCGCACTTGATGCGGGCATCCACGAACAACGGGCAATGCCGGCGCCGTCATTCAGGTGCAGTCATCCCGATATATGTGGCCGCAGGCGCATCAACCGCGTGGATGGCCGGGTCAAGCCCGGCCATGACGGGGGGCGATGTCAGAACATGTCCCGATCCTGGCCGGTTTGAAAAATATTCCAAACCGGCCAGGCGCGCCCGTTGGCTGAACCGGCGGCTTTCCGGCGCGCCATGAAAACAGCGCGTCATGAAAACCGCCAGGCGCGGCAATCCGTTCGGGGATGAACGGATTGCCGCGCCGTCATGGCGAATGCCAGCGTCTTTGGGCCAACGCGTTTTGGGCCAATGCGGTTCTTTCACGCGAAAGGGCGTCCGCGTTGCCGGCGCCGCATCAGCCCCGCAGCATCTCGCCGAACCGGCGGGTGCTGCGGGCGATGATGTCCTGCGCCACCGGCGACCAGCGGCCCATGTCGAAGAAGCCGTGGATCATGCCGGGACCAGGAATCAGTTCCGCTACGCCGCCGGCGGCGCGCAGCGCCTCCGCATAGGCCGCGCCCTGGTCGCGCAGCGGGTCGAATTCCGCCGTCACCACCAGGGCAGGCGGCAGATTGGCGAGATTCTTGGCCTGGATCGGGGCAAGGCGCGGGTCCAGCGTATCGCTGACGCCGCTGGCGTAGTGGTTGTAGAACCAGGTCATGGTGTCGGCTTCGAGGAAGTAGCCCTTGCCGTTCTGTTCGCCGCTCGGATACGCGGCGGCGGCGTGATCAACGGCGGGATAGATGAGGAATTGCGCCGCCAGATTGATGCCCGCGTCGCGCAATTGCTGCGAGACCACCGCTGAGAAATTGCCGCCGGCGCTGTCGCCGGCCACGCCGACAGTATCATTGCCGCCAAGGTCACGGGCATGGGCCACGACCCAGCGGGCGGCGGCGATGGCGTCCTCGATACCGGCGGGGAAGGGGTGTTCGGGGGCGAGCCGGTAATCCACCGCCACCACCACCGCCCGGGCGCCGCGACAGACATCGCGGCACATGTTGTCGTGGGTGTCGAGGTCGCCGATGACGTAGCCGCCGCCATGGAAGTAGGCCACGGTGGGGAAGGGGCCGGCGCCTTCCGGCCGGTATATGCGCGCCTTCAGCGGGCCGGCGGCGCCATCAACCACGGCGTCCTCCACACTGGCGACCGGGGCGATCTGCTCCGGCGTGCGCGTGCCGAGCGTCAGCGCCAGATAGGCGGCGCGGCCTTCTTCCGGCGATCCCTCATGCATGGGTCTGGCGTCCGGGTTGGCCAGCATCTGCAAAACCTGGGCAAGGTGAGCATCAAGCGCCATGGGTGGTTTCTCCCTGTTTTATTGTCTGTGTTTATTCAACCGGGGGTCAATTTGCCTGATCCATTGATCCGCGAGGCAATGGATCAGGCCTGAACTCTGGAGCGTTGTGCGTTTATGTTGAACTGTATGAACCTCTCACGACGCCATGCCCGTACGTGATGCGGGCATCCACGCCCTGCTGCTTCAAGCCAGTTATCCCTTTGCATAAACGGCACTTCCGTGGATGGCCGGGTCAAGCCCGGCCATGACGCAGCCAGGCCATGACGAAGCAAGCCATGACGAATCCAGGAGCATCTCAGCGTTTTGCGATCCAGCCTGATTTCAAAATACTCTAGCGATAGGCCAGAGCGGCTTCGTCAGCCTGCACGGCGGGCAGGGCGGACATCTCCTCGCCATATTCCAGCTGATGCCGCCATGGCGCGCGGTCGCCCTGGCGGAACAGATGGTCCTGGGCGCGCATCACATAGCCAGCGTTGAAGTTTTTCGGATCCATCCACGGCAGGCGGGGCATGTCGGCGTCGTCGGCCGTGACGGTGGGCTCGACTACAGTGCGGCCTTCGCGCCGCATGTGTTCGATCACCCGGCACATCAGATCGCTGATCAGGTCCGAACGCAACGTCCAGCTGGCGCGGAAGTAACCCAGCACATAGGCCATGTTGGGCACCCCCTCGATCATCATGCCGCGCCAGGTCACCCGCTGCGTGAAGTCCACCGGCTCGCCGTCAATGCTGAACGGGGCGCCGCCGAAGAACTGCATGTTGAAGCCAGTGGCGGTGACGATGATGTCGGCGTCAAGATGCTCGCCGCTGGCCAGCTGGACGCCGCTGGCGTCGAATCGCCCGATGGCGTCCGTGACCACCGAGGCCTTGCCGCTGCGGATGGCGGCGAACAGGTCGCCGTCCGGCACCACGGCGATGCGCTGCTGCCAGGGACGGTAGGCCGGGTTGAAATGCCGGTCGACGTCGAAGCCCGCGGGCAGATGGGCGCGGGCCTGGTCAATGAGGAACGCGCGCAAGTCGTCCGGCTGCTCGAACGACATGCGGACAACCTCGCCGGCCTTGGCGATGTGGGCCCGGCGCATGATCTCGTGAATCCAGTCATCCGGCAGATCCAGCGCCCGCAACGGCGCCTCCAGTGGATGGGCGCGCGGGTCCGCCGCGAAGAAGGTCGGCGAGCGCTGCAGCATGGTGACGTGCGCCACCTTGTCGGCGAGGGCCGGGATCAGCGTCGCCGCCGTGGCGCCCGAGCCGATGACGACCACGCGCTTGCCGGCGCAGTCCAGATCTTCCGGCCAGTGTTGCGGATGCACGATCTGGCCCCTGAAGTCCGCCATGCCGGGCCATTCCGGCGTATAGCCCCTGTTGTGATCGTAGTAGCCGGCGCACATCCAGAGAAAGCCGGTGGTGAACGTCAGTGTTTCGCCGGTGTCGGCGCGGCTCACCGTCAATGTCCAGCGCTGGTCCCGCGATGACCAGTCGGCCGCCGTGACCTTGTGGCCGTAGCGGATGCGCGGCGCCAGATCGTTCTCGGCGATCACTTCGCTGAGATAGGTGCGGATCTCGTCGGCGGTGGCGATGGAGCTGCCGCGCCACGGCTTGAAGCTGTAGCCGTAGGTGTACAGGTCGCTGTCTGATCGGGCGCCGGGATAGCGGTGCGTCCACCAGGTGCCGCCAAAGCCGGCCATTGCGTCCAGAATGACGAAGCTGCCTTGCGGAAAGCGTTTGCGCAGGTGGCAGGCGGCGCCGATGCCCGAGATGCCAGCGCCGACGATGAGAAAGTCAAAGTGCTCCACGCCCGCAGCTGGCGCGGCCTGGCGGCTGGTTGCCGTATCCATGAGAACTGTCTCCTCCTGATATTGGGGCGAGCGTTGGCCCATCAGAAAGGATAGGTTCAAACCAGCGGCGGTTCTTGCTTTCATGCGACAGGATTTTGATCTTGCGCGACATGCAGGAGGACCGGATGTCAGGCGATCCATCGCACCTGAACAGCGTCCGCGCCGCGGCCCTGGCTGGCTTTGGCGATCTGGTGCGCGACCTCGGCGGCGACGCCTCCGCCATCCTGCGATCCTGCGGCCTCGCGCCGGCGGTGCTGTCCGATCCCGAGCGCTCCATTCCCTACCGGAATGTCGTGCAGGCGGTCGAGGCGGCCTCCCGCAGTCTCAACGCCCCGGATTTCGGCCTGCGCCTGTGCGCCATGCAGGACATCAACGCCCTTGGCCTGCTGGCCCTGGTCATGCAGTCGGCCCCCAGCGTGCGGGAGGGGCTGATGCTGGGCGCGCGGCATGTCCGCCTGCATAATCCGGCGCTGGGATACAGGACTTTCATGGACGCGGACAGGGGGCTGGAGCATCTGGCCGTCTTCCAGCGACTGGAGCCAAATGACGACATGCTCCAGGTCACGGAGATTTGCGTCTCCTACATGCGCCGCACGCTTGAGCTGCTGTCTGGCGGCGCGGTGCAGCCGGTGGCCATTCATTTCCGCCATGCCCCGCTGGGCAGCGAGGCGCAATATCGCCAGCATCTGGGACAGACGCCGCGTTTCAACGCCGCCTTTGACGGCGTTTCAGTCGACGCCCTGGCGATGCGCCGGCGCTCGCTGCGGCACAACCAGTTTCTGGAGCGCTTCGTCGGCGGCTTTCTGGCGGGGCTGTCGCCGGTGCGTGAGCAACCCGCAACGGATCAGGTGCGTCATGCGCTCGCCAGTCTGGTGCGGCTGGAGATGGCGGACCTGGGCACGGTGGCCCGGATTCTCGGGCGTCATCCCAGAACACTGCAGCGGCGATTGCACGCTGAAGGCGTGGTGTTCGAAGAATTACGCGACGTGGCGCGAAAAAACTGGGCGCGTCAGTTGCTCGGCCAGCAGGAGCTCAGCCTGGTCCATATCGCTCACCTGCTCGGCTTTGCCGACCAGTCGGTTCTCACCCGCGCCTGCCAGCGCTGGTTCGGAGCGACGCCCCGGCAATTCCGCCGGAACGCCGGGGCCTGGCCCGGTGTGGCGCGCTGAAGGTTCAGGCCAGGCCAGGCCAATAATGGGCGTCGCTGGTCGGCCGCGCGCCCAAGATGGCCTGGCCGACCCGCACGACGCTGGCCCCTTCCTCAATGGCGGTTTCGTAATCGCCCGACATGCCCATGGACAGGCCGGTGAGTCCCGGGTGCATGCTGGCGGCGCGATCCCGCAGGGCGCGCAGCAGGCGGAAACAGTCGCGCACCCGCTCCACGTCGGCGCTGAAGATCGCCAGGGTCATGAGGCCGCGCGGCTTCAGCCGGGGATAGTCTGGCAGGCGTTCGACAAACGGCGTCAGCGCATCGGGATGCAGACCATATTTGCTGTCCTCGCCGGAGGTATTGACCTGAACGAACACGTCGAGATCCTGCCCCACGGCGTCGAGACGGCGGTTCAGTTCTTCGGCCAGCCGCAAGCTGTCCAGGGCGTGGAACTCCGACGCCAGCCGAACCAGATACTTCACCTTGTTGGTCTGGAGGTGGCCGATAATGCTCCAGCGAACGGGCAGATCAGCCAGCGCCGCGGACTTGTCGCGCGCTTCCTGCAGTTTGTTTTCTCCGAAACTGGCGATGCCGGCGGAGAAGGCGAGGCGCAGAACATGAGCGGGCACGGTCTTGGTGACGGGCAACAGCCGCACGTCGTCGGGATCGCGGCCACAGCGGCGGCAGGCGGCGGCGATCCGCTCCTGAACGGCCGTGCGATTGGCCACGAACGCTCCGGCTGGATCGGCGCCAAAACGGGCGATGTCTTCTGGTGAAAGCGTGACCGTCGCAGGCGTCATCATCCGTCGCGCTCCTGTTCCCCAAGGGTGTGGCAAGCGCGCGATGCGGCGGCGGCGCACGCAAGGGGCGCGATCCCATGCATCCAGAACGTAGCTGCGGCCAATGGAGGGCTTCCGCGCAGACGGAAACGTCTGGTCAACCAGCCGTCGCTCAAAACAATAAAGGCCTGGAGCGCTACCGCGCCGACAGGCCCAGCCCCGCCAGCCATTCGGTCAGCATCGCGCGCGCCGCGATCGCCAGTTCGGGGCCGGCCTGCGCGGCCTGATCGCGCAAGCCGCGCGGGTCGATGCCCGCGCTCGCCAGCTCTGCGGCGTGCCCCGTCAACCAGCGTTCAATGCCGGCGGTTACGTCGACCTCCGGGTGAAACTGTAAAGCCAGGGCATGGACTCCGAGGGAAAAGGCCTGGGTCGGGCAGAGCGGCGTCGCCGCCAGATTTTCCGCGCCTTCGGGTATCTGGAAAGCATCCCCATGCCAGTGCAGCACGGGGATGCCCGCCAGACGCCGCAGCGGCCCAACCCGCCCGGCGTCTGTCAGCGAAATGGGACTGAAGCCGATCTCCTTGCGCCGCATGGGAGCGACCTCAACGCCAAGCGCCCTGGCCATGAGTTGCGCGCCCAGACAGACGCCAAGGGTTGGGCGGCCGGCCGCCAGTCTCGCGGCCAGGATCGCCTGTTCGTCAGCAAGGTAGGGGTAGGCGTCGGTTTCACAGGCGCCAACCGGGCCGCCGAGCACGACCAGCAGATCTGGCTCCAGCGGGTCGAGCGTGGCAAAGGGGGCCGCGTCGAGATCGCGATAGCGGATTGAGAAGCCGGCTTCTGACAGCACTGGGGCGAACACCCCGAGGTCCTCGAAGTGGATATGCCGGATCGCCACCGCTGTTCTTTGCATGACCTGATCTCCATGGCGGTCAGTTTCACCTCGCAGCCGGGGCTTTGTCCGTTTGCCTGGCCCGGCGCGCGCTGCCGCGCAAGCTCATCCGCCGCGCTGGAAGCCGTGTGAATGGTCTGCCAGCGCAGCCTGTTCCTAGCAGGATAGCGGTGGGTTGGACCCGGCCATTTTAAAGCGAAAGGTCAGACCAATCGCCGGCTTCGCCGGCAGGCGCGCCATGGCTTGGCGGAGGCTCCTGGCGTTGGGACCCGCTTTCGGACAGCCGGCGCCCGCCCGCCGGTGCGCCGGTGCTGCGGATAGCGGCGGCGAGATGGTTTTTGCCGGGTCGTGGTTGCATCCCCTGCATGCATCAGTCATGGAAAGGACCTGCATGATGTGGCCGCCGCCTTGTTTCGAGCGGCCACGCATGGTGTGGGAGGATCAGATGGGCGGCGTCACGACAGCGCGGGAACAGCACGGAATGACGCGGGCGGAATTCGGTCCGGTCACGGTCTGCTTCGGCGACAGGAACGGCAAGTATCCCGATGGCAACCAGGTGATCGTCCGGGGGACGGATTCTGTCGCGGTGTTCGATACGCCCATCAGCGCCAACGCCATCGGCCCCGATTTCACCAACGCCGACCTGTGCATTCTCGGCCACGTCCACGAAGACCATATGGCCGGGTTGCACCTGCTGAAAGGCAAGCCGGTTTACGCTCACGAGGCTGACGTCGCCGCGGCGCGCTCCTGGGACGCGCTGGCGGATGTGTTCGGCTATGAGGGCGCTGAGGAGCGGGCCGCATCCCGCGCCCGCTTCGAGCAGGATTTCCATTACGTCGAGACGCCAGACGCTATCGCCTACAAGGACGGCGCCACGTGGGATCTGGGCGGCGTCACCGTGCGCGCCGTGCACATGCCTGGGCACACCCCGGGCCATTGCGCGCTGCTGGTGGAGCCATACGGTCTTGCCTTTATCGGCGACATCGACCTGAGCACCTTCGGTCCCTATTACGGCGACGCCAATTCCAGCATGCATGATTTCCGCGAAACCTTGCGCAAGGTGCGGGATTTGCCAGCGAAGGTGTGGGTCACCTTCCATCACAAGGGCGTCTACACGGATCGCCAGCGTTTTCTGGATGACCTTTCCACCTACGAGGCGCGCTTTGACGAGCGCGACGTGCGTCTCCTGGAGATGTTGCGGGCGGCGCCGCAAACCCTGGAACAACTGGCGCGGGGGCGCCTGCTTTACCCGGCGCATTTCAATGAGCCGTGGGTCGATGGCGTCGAGGCGCGCTCCATCGCCATGCATCTGGATGAGCTGATGGGCAAGGGCCGCGTCGCCCGTGACGCGGACGGGCGCTATCGCCTGGCCTGATCGCGCGGACGATCAGCTGGCCCGCAGATCGTCATATTCCGGGTGACGGCTGGCGACCGCGCGGACGTAACCGCAGCGGGGGATCATGCGGCGGCCGCTGGCGCGAAGCATGTTGAAAACCCCGAGCACCAGCTGGCTGGCGACGCCGGAGCCGCGCAGGGCCGGCGGCACCTCGGCATGGTCAAGGCTGACCACGTCGCCGGCCTGGCGATAGCTGACAAAGGCAAGGCCGGCGTCAGTCAGCATTTCAAACCTGCCGGTCGCCGTATTGTCGCGGATATCGGGGCGTGGCTGGCTCATGACTGGGTCCTTCCTGAAGCAGTCCGGCCGGTTTGCGG
>NZ_BNCG01000007.1:86077-118044 GCF_014656355.1 Camelimonas fluminis | reverse complement strand
GCGCCGGCTGTGCGCGGCCGCACAGCCGGAGGCCGCCGGGCCCGCCGTCGCTCATGCCAGATCGCGACGATGCCGACGCAGCCGCGATCTGTAGCGCTCAGGTCCGCATGTTCCCGCAGGAGGGCGTCATGCGCGCCCGGTCCAGCCAAAACCCAATGCGCCGGGCGCATTGGTCGTGGCGTCAGTCCGGCAGCGGAATGTATTCGGCGCGGTCGGTCGGCGGCAGGTCAAACTGTCCCTGGCCCCATTTGCCGGCGCGCCATTCCGCCTTGGCGTGTTCGATGCGCTCCTGGCTGGAGGCGACAAAGTTCCACCAGACGTAGCGCGGACCGCGCAGCGTCGCCCCGCCCAGCGCCATCAGGCGCGCGCCTTGCGGGCCCGCGGCCACGGTGATGAGGTCGCCGGGACGGAACACCATCATCCGGCCCGCTTCGAAATCCTGCCCGGCGACAGTCACCGAACCCTCCATGATGTAAAGCCCCCGGTCCTCATGCTCATCCGGCAGGGGGAACAGCGCGTTGGGGGCCAGCGCCACGTCGAGATAAAATGTCTCGGAGTACAGTGTCGCCGGCGCCGTGGCGCCATAGGCCGAGCCCAGCACCAGCCGCGCCTTCACTCCGCCATCCTCGAACACTGGCAGCCTGTCCTTGCCAAAATGTTCGAACGCCGGCGCCACGTCCTCGGCCTCATCCGGCAACGCCACCCAGGTCTGTACGCCGAACAGCGCGTGCGGGTTGGCGCGGGTTTCCGCGTCAGTCCGCTCGGAATGGGTGACGCCCTTGCCGGCCACCATCCAGTTGACTTCGCCAGGCTTGATCGGCTGTTCGCTGCCCAGGCTGTCGCGGTGGTGGAACTGGCCGCGATACAGATAGGTGACCGTACCAAGACCGATGTGCGGATGCGGGCGAACGTCAATGCCGCCGCCGGTCAGGAACTCCGCCGGGCCCATCTGGTCGAAGAAAATGAATGGCCCCACCATCTGCCGGCGCGGCGCCGGCAAGGCGCGCCGCACTTCAAAGCCGCCCAGATCGCGGGCGCGGGGAATGATCAGCGTTTCGATGCTGTCGACGCCAATGGCGTCGGGACAGCCTGGCGTGAGGCCCGGATTCCAGCTCATGACGATCTCCCTGAACAGTTCCGACCGGATTGGTTCTGGCGGGAAACAGGCGCGGCGTCTCCGCAGGTCAACGTCGCCGTCACGGCGGGTGTTCCCTGTGGTTGACAGACCGTCGGAAGGCGAGGCTCATGGCGCCTTGCCGGACCGGTCCTCCTGAACCGGATCTGTCGCCGTATCCCGGGCCGGTTTTTCTGAACCGGCGCTTTTCCACGTAACCAAGGAGTCCATCATGAGTCTGGAGAGCGTCAAGGCATTTCTGGCCGAGCGGGCTCCCGATCTTGCTGTCATCGAGACCGGACAACGCACCGCCACCGTTGCGGAGGCCGCCGCCGTGCTCGGCCTGCCGCCGGCGCGCATCGCCAAGACGCTGTCCCTGCGCAAGGGCGACGAGGTGTTTCTGGTCGTCGTGCGCGGCGACGCGCGCCTCGACAACCGCAAGGCCCGCGAGGCGTTCGGCGGCAAGGTGCGCATGCTGGATCTGGCGGAGGTCGAAGACCTGACCGGCCACCCGGTTGGTGGCGTCTGTCCCTTTGGGCTGGCGCAGCCCCTCAAGGTGTATTGCGACGCCTCCATGCGGGATTTCGACGAGGTGGCTCCCGCCGCCGGCTCCATCGACAGCGCGGTGCGTCTCAGCCCGCAGCGGCTGGCGGAGCTGACGGGCGCCATCTGGGTGGATGTTTGCCAGGAGGCGCAGGAAGCCGCCGCCTGACCCTGGAACGGGTGACACGCCGCGCCGCCTTTGCTACCGAAATAACAAATACAAAACGGCGCCCGGCGCTGCAGCCGTGGCGGCCGGCAAGGAGGAAACATGAACGCGCATACCGGAACCGCGCCGGCCTACGGCGGAGTTTTGGCGCTGGCGGCGTCGGGTTTGACGGTGGGCGGCCTGTTCGCCGCCGAGGCGGGGCGGGGACCGCAGCGGCCGGCCCTGCAACACGAGGGGCGGGTGCTGAGCTACGGCGCCCTCAATGCGCGTGTGAACCGGCTTGCCGCGGCGCTCGCGGCCCATGACTGCGTGCGCGGCGATCGCGTCGCCATCTTCGCCGAAAATCGCCCGGAATATGTGGAGCTGCAACTGGCGGCGGCCAAGCTGGGGCTCATCGTCGCCTGCCAGAACTGGCGCCTGGCCCAGGAAGAGCTGGAGCATTGCCTGTCGCTGGTCGCGCCGCGCCTCACCTTCGTCTCGGAACGGCACGCCGCCATGTTGCAGGGGCTCAACTGCGACCCCGGCAAGGTTCTGGTTTTCGGCGATGCCTATGAGCGTCTGCTGGACGCCCACCTGGATCATGAGCCGCCCGCCGACGTGGCCGCGCCGGAAGACGGCCTGGTGATCCTCTACACCAGCGGCACCACGGGTCTGCCGAAAGGCGCCGTGATCAGCCAGCGGGCGATGATCGCCCGTTCGCTCATCGGCCAGATCGACAGCACCTTCATTCCCGGCGCCACGTTCATCGCCTGGGCGCCCATGTTCCATATGGTGTCCACCGATAACATGCTGGCCACGCTGATGACCGGCGGCAAGGTGGTGGTGATCGACGGTTTCCAGCCGGACGCCGTCGTCGCCGCGGCGGCCGGCGAGGACATTGGCTGGCTCCAGGTGATGCCGGGGACGGTGGAGCAAATGCTCTCCGAACTCAAAACCACGGGGTTGCGCCCGGCCCGGCTTGGCAGCGTCGGCTGCATGGCCGATCTGGTGCCGCGCCAGCAGATCGCCGAACTCACCGACCTGTTGCAGGCGCCTTACATCAACAGCTTCGGCTCCACCGAAACCGGCAGCCCGCCAGCGAGCCGCAACCTGTTGCCGCCTGGCCATGCGCCCGCCCGCCTGCCCAAACTGCAGAACTCGCTCTGTCGCATCCGTCTGGTCGACCCGGACGACCGGGACGTCGCCGATGGCGAGCCTGGCGAACTGGCGTTTCGCGGCCCGACGCTGTTCAGCGGCTACTGGCGCGTGCCGGAGGAGAAGGATTTCCATGGCGGCTGGTTCCACATGGGCGACGTCTTCGTTCGCAACCCGGATGGCGGGCTCGAATTCGTCGACCGCCGCAAGTATCTGATCAAATCCGGCGGCGAGAACATCTATCCGGCGGAGATCGAGCGGGTGTTGCTGGCTTCGCCGCGCATCGCCGAGGCGGTGGTGGTGCGCCAGGCCGATGCGCGCTGGGGCGAGGTTCCCGTGGCCTTCGTCGTCGCCAACGACCAGACCCTCACCGGCGAGGAGGTGATCGCCATGTGCCGTGGCAAGATCGCCGGCTACAAGCTGCCGAAGCGGGTGCGGTTCGTCTCCGACGCCGAGCTGCCGCGCAGCACCACTGGCAAGATCAAGCGCCACGAACTGGAGGATGTGCTGCGGGCCGAAGCCACCGGGTAAACGCGCGGCGACGGCCGGTCGCTTATAAATGATTTGGCTCCCTCGGGTGAAACGCCGATCCTCCCGCCGTGTCTGGCATGGGCGCGGGCGCCTGTCGGCAGCGTTCCGTCACGGGAGGGAGTAAATGCATGTGATGCGGCGAATGGCTTGCGTCCCTGGCGGCGCGGCCATTCTGGCGATCGTCCTGGCGACGGGTGCGGAAGCGGCGCCCCGGGAACGGACGACGGTGATCCTGCAGGCGGATGTTCCCGGGCGGGCCAATGTTAACCGTCATCGGCTGACGCTGATGGCGCGCACGGCGGATGGTCGGGACGTGACGTTGGCCCTGTCGTGCCGCGTGAACGAGCCCTCCGTGTTCGGCGTTGCGATCAAGGCTGGCGGTGAGCCGCCGCCGATTGACGGGCGCGTCGTAACCTTCCGGCTGGAAAATCCGGATGGCGAACTGAACGAGCGTCTGGCGTCCGCCGACAGCTACCTCATCCTCGGCGGCGAACGCGCCGTGCGCCTGTTTGCCAGGGCGCTACGCAGCGATGTGATTGGTCTGGACGATGGAGCCGGCCAGACAGTCCGGTTCGGGCTGTGCGCTGACCGCGCCCGGGTCGATCGCTACCGCGAGCTATGCCAGCTGGACTGATCGGCCAGGGATCAAGACCAGGGATTGGCACCTGTCAAATTCATGCCGCCAGGGTAGTCTGGCCGGGCAGGGCCTGGTGGATTGAATTTGACATTTGAGTCCCGGCTTGCATCAGGCGTGCGCTCAAATGTCAAATTCTAAAAATCCACTAAGCGATTAAAACATCTAGTGATTCTTGTGATTCCGACATTTGCCGCGAGGTCTGCGTCAATGGGATGCAATGTCGGAATCGAACCACCAGGTACGACGCAACAACATCAACAAGCGCATACGGGAGCAGAACGCCCATGACGGCACAAGACATTGCGGTGAGCCGCAACGGCAACGTCGCGACCATTGAAATTCGCCGCCCACCGCTCAATTTCTTCGATCTGACGCTGATCCGCGCCATTGCCAGCGCGCTTGAAGGCTTCGATACGGAGCCTGAGATTCGCGCCGTGGTGCTGTGCGCCGAAGGCAAGGCGTTCTGCGCTGGCGCCGATTTCTCGTCGCCGGATAACGCCACGCCCGCTGAAACCGACCTGCTGGACACCACGGACCATCTCTATCTGGAAGCGGTGCGGATTTTCCGCTGCAAGAAGCCAATCGTCGCCGCGGTGCAGGGCGCGGCCATCGGCGGCGGACTTGGCCTTGCCCTCGCCGCCGACTTTCGCGTCGCCTGCCCCGAAGCGCGGTTTGCGGCCAACTTCACCCGCCTCGGCTTCCACCCCGGCTTCGGCCTGACCGTGACGCTGCCGGAGGTCATCGGCAAGAACAACGCCGAACTGATGTTCTACACCAGCCGCCGCGTGAGCGGGGAGGAGGCTCACCGCATGGGTCTCGCCAACGTGCTGACCACGAAGGAAAAGTTGCGCGAAGCCGCCCATGCCCTCGCCGCCGAGATTGCGGAATGTTCGCCGCTGGGTCTGCTGTCGACGCGGGCGACCCTGCGCGGCGATCTGGCTGACCGGGTTCACGCCGCCACCAGGCACGAACTCGCCGAGCAGCAGCGTCTGCGCCAGACCGCCGATTTTGCCGAGGGCGTCCGCTCGACGGCGGAACGGCGGCCGGCGAACTTCATCAGCAAATAAGCTCCGCAAACAAACCTTGCCGGTGAACCCGGCGGGCGAACGCAGATCCACGTGCGAGAGGCCGGCTGAACCCCATGCAGCCGGCCTTTTTGTCCAAGGGTTTCCGGATTTCAGTTCAGGTCCACCCACATCTTCCCGTCGAACTTCTTCAGTTTCAGCGTCTGGAAGGCGTCGAAATTATCGGGCGTCGTGCTGACGACCAGGCCGTTCTCAAGCAGCGGCGCGTGATCGCCCTTCAGGTTGCTGACCACTTTCATGATGTTCTCCCGGGTCAAATTATCACCGGCGCGCTCCAGAACTTTCAGCATCATGCTGCCGACCATGTAGCCGACCACGCCGGTTCCGTCGTAAGGATTCTCCTGGGGGTTCCATTTGCGCATGAACGCCAGATAGGCGACCACTTCCGGATCGTTGGCCAGTTTGGGATCATCCGGCGCCTTGGTGATGCTGGCGGTGATGACGCCAGTCGAGGCCTCGACGCCGGCCGGGATCAGCACGTGGTTCACCGAACTTGAGGTGTTGGTGACATATTGCTGCGGCCGCCAGCCTATCTCGTGGGCCTTGCGAATGGCCTGGGCGCCGAATTTCGGCGTTGTCGCGATAATGAACACGTCGGCGCCGGCGTTCTTCAGATTCACCACCTGGGAATCGACCACCGGATCAGAGGTTTCATAGCTCTGGGCGCTGACAAGGGCGCCTGGCTTGCCATGGGCCTGCAGCGCGGCGCGCAGGCCGTTGAGATTGTCCTTGCCGTAGTCATCGTTGGCGTAAAGCAGGCCGATTTTTGCGTCCGGCTTGTGCTTCAGGATGTGGTCGACATAGACCTTCTGCTCAAGAGGATAGGACGGCCAGAACGGCATGGTCCAGGGAAAGTGCTTGGGATCATTGAATTTTGATGCGCCAGTGGGGAGGAGGATCTGGGGAACCTTCTTGGTGTTCAGGTATTTCTGCGTCGCGGTGTTGGTCGGCGTGCCGTTGACGCCGAAAATCAGCAGGACGTTATCATCTTCCACCAGCTTGCGCGTCTGCTCCAGCGTCTTCGGCGGGCTATAGCCGTCATCAAGTGAAATGAAGGTGATCTTGCGGCCATGTACGCCTCCGGCGGCGTTGACCATGTCGAAAAAGCCCTTGTAGGTGCGGCCGATGCCGCCGAACGCCGAGGCTGGCCCACTGTACGCCACCGTATGGCCGATGCGGATTTCCGTGTCAGAAGCGCCTGTGCTGTAAGCCGGCTTTTCGGCTGCCTGCGCAGCGAAGCAGCCTCCCGCCATTCCCGCGACCGCAGCGATCGCTACGACTTCCCTTGCGAACAACCACGCCATGAGCCCCTCCCGCGCCTGCGTCCGGACGCCATCTCGCCGGACTTTGCGCCTACTATGAACCTTGGCGCGGGCTGCGGAAAGTCTTGTGAGCAGGAGCGAATACAGCGGCGCGTGCGGATCGTAGGCTGGACGACCCGCACGCTTTCTGGAGCCGGAGGCCAGAGATCCCGGGTCGGCGACCGTGGCCGCGCCGGGATGTAAGGCTCTGGCGCATCAATATTCCGGGGCGTCGCAAGGGCTGGCCCACGATGAATGATGTCAAACACGGACTGTCGTCATGCCTGGTCGCGAAGATGCTGACGCGTCCACGACCTGGCAAAGCTCATGCAAGCCTGATGCATGTCCTTGAGGGACATGCTCCGCCGTCAGTCCATGTTCACCCATTTCTTGCCGTCGAACCTCTGCAATTGCAGCGACTGGTAGGCCGAGAAATTGTCCGGGGTGGTGCGCAGCACGATCTTCTTCTGCTGCATCGGCATGCGCTCATTGTTGATGCTGCCGACCAGTTTCATGATGTTCTCGCGGGTCAGGTTATCGCCGGCGCGCTCGAGAATGGACTTCATCATGTTGCTGATGATGTAGGATGACAGCGCGTAGAAGTCGTTCGGATTTTCCTGTGGGTTCCATTTCTTCATGAACGCGACGTAATCCTTGACCTCTGGATCGTTGGCGAGGTCCGGATCATCGGGCGCTTTGGCGTAATTCGCCGTAATGACCCCCGTGGACGCCTCGACGCCCGCCGGAACCAGCACGTGGCTGACCGAGGCGGAGGCGTTGGCGACGAATTGCAGGGGCTTCCAGCCGATTTCATGCGCCTTGCGCATCGCCTGGGCCGCGAACTTCGGCGTGGTGGCGCTGATGAACACGTCGGCGCCCGAGTTCTTCAGGTTGAGCATTTGGGAATCGACGACGGCGTCGGAGGTTTCGTAGGCTTGGGCGCTGACGAGCGCCTTCGCCTTGCCATGCGCCTCCAGCGCCGTGCGGACGCCATGCAGATGGTCCTTGCCATAGTCATCGTTGGCGTGGAGCACGCCAATCTTCGCGTCTGGCTTATGTTTCAGGATATAGTCGATGTAAGTTTTCTGCTCGATGGCGTAGGACGGCCAGAACGGCATGGTCCATGGATTGCCCTTTGGGTCGTTGAACTTTCCGGCGCCGGTGGCGATCAGCACCTGGGGCACCTGTTTGCTGTTCAGATACTTTTGCGTCGCGGTGTTGGTGGGCGTGCCGGAAACGCCGTAGATCAGCAGTACATTGTCGCTTTCCACCAGCTTGCGCGTCTGCTCCAGCGCTTTTGGCGGGCTGTAGGCGTCGTCGAGGCTGATGTAGGTGATCTTGCGGCCATTGACGCCGCCGTTGGCGTTGATCATTTCCCAGAATGCTTTGGACGTGCGCCCCCCGACGCCGAACGCAGAGACTGGCCCACTGTATGCCGTGGTGCTTCCCAGACGGATCTCCTTGTCAGAAGCGCCCGGGCTGTAGCTCGGCTTGTCAGCGGCCACGGCGGAAAATGCAGTAAATGTCGTCCCCGCGACGGCGAAAGCCATAGCGCCGTTCAGTAACCGTTTCATTGACACCCCTCCCTTTATTCCGGCAACCGGAATGCTTTCCGGCATGACTTTGCAAGGTCCACGCCGTTTACGAGGGTGAAACGTGGTTGGAGGAGGCGTCGCCAGGCCAGGCCCGCATGCAGCCTCCACGCCCTGTTATTGTTATCCCGTCGCTTCACCATCTGTTTGCATGAAGCCGGCGCGCGGGAAGCAAAACCCGGTCCCGGGACGCAATGGCGCCGGCTTTATTTGCGGATATTACCGGCCCTTGAAGGCCGGCGCACGCTTTTCCACGAAAGCGCGCGCGCCTTCTTTCAGATCCTCGGACATGAAAGCCAGGGTCTGCATGTCGGCTTCATGATCCAGTGCGGCTGGCAGCGGCGCGTCCCAGGCCGCCTCAAGCTGGGCCTTGATCAGGCCGATGCTGATGGCGGGCCCGTGGGCGAAATGGCGGGCGAGGCGCCAGGCTTCATCAGCCAGCGCGTCATCATCGACGCAACGCCAGATCAGTCCCCATTCGGCGGCGGTTTCAGCCGGCAGCGGCTCCGCCGTCAGGGCCAGCGCCCGGGCGCGGGCCACGCCGATGGAGCGTTGCAGGAACAGCGAGGTTCCCGCGTCAAGCGCGGCGCCAAGACGGGCGAAACTGAGGATGAATCTGGCGGATCTGCCGGCCAGCACCACGTCGCCAGCCAGCGCCAGGCCGACGCCGGCCCCGGCGGCGGGGCCATTGACCGCCACAACGACCGGCAACCGGCCGCCGCGCAGGCGCTCGATAATGGGATGAAGATGCTGGCGCATGCGCCCGCCAATGGCCGCGCCGGTGTCGAACACCTCGCCGCCAAACTGGGCGCCGGAACAGAAGCCCTTGCCGGAACCCGTCAGCAGGATGGCCCGGACGCCGGCGTCGGCGAAAGCCTCGGCCGTGGCCTGATCCAGGTCCCGCATCACCTCAAAGGAGAGCGCGTTGTACTGTTCCGGGTTGTTGAGCGTGATGACGGCGACGCCGTCGCGGCGCTCCAGCAATGCTGCAGGCATGCGTTTTCCTCCCATATGAATGCTCCGGCCTTTTTGACCGATCGCAGGACGCCCCGGCCGGATGACCAGAACGCGGCTCCCGCCGCCGGGCCGCGCATGCGCGACCGGGATCAGGGAGCAGCCAGCCGGACCCTGACCCGGCTGGCTGGAAGAGGTTCAGCCCACAGCGCTGTTACATCAGGATGCCGCCGCCGCAGACCAGCACCTGGCCGCTGACGTAGTCCGACTCCGGCGAGCAGAACATGTAGACAGCGTTGGCGGCCTCCTCAGGCTTGCCGGCGCGGCCGAGGGGGATCATTTTCGCCATGGTGTCGAGCAGGGCTGGCTGCACGCCGACCTTGATCTTCTTGCCCTCGATGTCGACGGTCTTCTGGTCGGTCTCGATGGCCTGGGTCAGGCGCGTCTCGATCAGGCCGAAGGCCACGCAATTGACGTTGACCTTGTAGCGGCCCCACTCCTTGCACATCGTGCGGGTCAGGCCGACCAGCGACGCCTTGGCGGAGGAGTAGCTGGCCTGGCCAGCGTTGCCGAACAGGCCGGCGATCGAGGAAATGTTCACGACCTTGCGGAACACCTCGCGGCCCTCCTGGGCCTCTTTCTTGGCCATGATGCGGATCGGCTCGGAGGCGGCGCGCAGGATGCGGAACGGCGCGACCAGATGCACGTCCATCATCGCCTGGAACATCTCGTCAGTCATGTTGCTGATCGTGGCGTCCCAAGTGTAGCCGGCGTTATTGACGATGATGTCGATGCCGCCAAACTGGTCCATGGCGGCCTGCACGAACCGCTCGGCAAAGCCGGCTTCCGTGACGCTGCCATTGACGGCGATGGCCTGGCCGCCAGCGGCGACGATCTCGGCCGCGACGGCGTCGCCCGTCGGGGGATCCAGATCGTTGACCACGACTTTCGCGCCTTCCGCGGCGAGCTTGTGGGCGATGGCGCGGCCGATGCCCCGGCCGGAGCCGGTGACAAGCGCGACCTTGCCGGCCACACGGCCCTCGGCGTAGATCTTCAGCGCGGGTTCACTCATACCTGTCTCCCTGAAGCAGAATCCGGACATGGGCGCCGGATGTCCGCCAGATCATTCTGAATTGACGTGTTTCCCGGAAAAGCGTTGCGGCGTTTTCGAAAGCGCCCCCGGGGGGCGTTGATGGTGGACCCCACCTGCGGCGTCGCAGGTGGGGGCGCGCGGGCGTCAGGCCAGCGCCACCACGGCTTCGCCTTTCAGCTTCACGTCATTGTTCTGGTCGCGCGCCGTCAGTTCGATGCGGGCGCGACGCTCGCCGCCAACGTCCTCGATGGCCGTAACCTTGCCTTCGCAGGTGATTTTGGCGCCGACCTGGGTGATCGAGGCGAAACGCACGCCGTATTCGCGGATGGATGCGGTGGGGAACACGGCGTTCACCGCCATGCCAAGACGCGCCATGACGAACATGCCGTGGGTAAACACGTCGGGGAAGCCGGAGGCCTTCGCGAAGTCGCTGTCGACGTGGATCGGGTTGTGGTCGCCCGAGGCTCCGCAATACAGCGCCAGCTCATGCCGGGTGATCGGGCCGTAGGAGCGGCTGACTGGCGTATCGCCGACTTTAAGGGCCGCGTTGGTCGTGCTCATCAGGCGGCTCCCTTTTCGTCCTGCGGATTACGGATCACGAGGGTGTTGGTGATGTCGGCGATGTGCTCGCCCTGACCGTTCTCCACCCGGATGTCCTGGGCGACCATGGTCAGGGCTCCGCCCTTCTTGTCGACGATGGAACCGATGCGGGCCTGGAAGACCAGCTCGTCGCCGATGCACGCGGCCTTGTGATAGACGAACTTCTGCTCGCCATGGAGGATGCGGCCGATGTCGACGCCGAGCAGGTCAAGGATCCTGTTGGGGCCCGGATTGTCGAGCGACTGCAGGCAGAACATGTAGGTCGGCGGGATCGGGATATCCCGAAAGCCGGCGGCGCGGGCGGCGGTGGGATCCAGATAAACCGGATCCTTTTCGCCGATGGTGTTGAGGAAGAACTTCAGCCGGCGCGGCTCCACGAAGGCGCGTTGCTGGGGCAGCTCCATGCCGACGAGGGTTTGCGGATCGACGGCGAACTTCGGCGCTGCCATGGTCATGCCTTCTCGTAGAGGGTGACGACGCAGGCGCCGCCGAGGCCAAGGTTGTGCTGCAGCGCCAGGCGGGCGCCGTCAACCTGGGTGGAAGCCGCGGTTCCGCGCAGCTGGCGGGTCAGCTCGTAGCACTGGGCGAGGCCGGTGGCGCCGAGCGGGTGGCCCTTGGAAAGCAGGCCGCCGGACGGGTTGGTGACCACGCGGCCGCCATAGGTGTTGTCGCCGTCGTTGATGAACTTCTCGGCGCCGCCCTCGGGGCAGAGGCCGAGCGCTTCATAGGTGATCAGCTCGTTGTGGGCGAAGCAGTCGTGCAGCTCGACCACATCGATGTCTTGCGGCGAGACGCCAGCCTTGGCGTAGACTTGGTCGGCGGCGGCCTTGCCCATGTCGTAGCCGACGAGCTGCATCATGTCGCGCGCTTCGAAGGTTGAGGCCGTGTCGGTGGTCATGGCCTGGGCGGCGATGCGCACGTCGGTGCGCAGGCCGTTGCGGCGGGCGAATTCTTCGGAAACCAGGATGGCGGCGGCGCCGCCGCAGGTGGGCGGGCAGGCCATCAGGCGGGTCATCACGCCCGGCCAGATCGGCGTGTCGTTCAGCACGTCGTCCGCCGTCACTTCCTTGCGGAAGATGGCGAGCGGGTTGCGCGTGGCATGGCGGCTGGCCTTGGCGCGGATCTTGGCGAAGGATGACAGCGGCGTGCCGTGCTTCTTCATGTGGCTGAGGCCGGCGCCGCCGAACAGGCGCAGGGCCGAGGGAATGCCGCGCGCATCGACCAGATCGTCGGCGAGGTCGTCAAACAGCTCCATCGGGCCGGGGCGATCAGTGAACACCGTGCCGAGAGCGCCTGGCTTCATCTGCTCGAAGCCGAGGGCGATCACGCAGTCGGCGATGCCCGCCTCGATGGCCTGACGGGCGAGGAACAGCGCCGACGAGCCAGTGGAGCAGTTGTTGTTGACGTTCACCACCGGGATGCCGGACATGCCGACCTGGTAGAGCGCCCGCTGGCCGCAGGTGGAATCGCCGTAGACGTAGCCGACATAAGCCTGCTGCACCTGTGAGAAGTCCACGCCGGCGTCGGCCAGCGCCAGACGCGCCGCTTCAGCGCCCATGACATGATACGGCTCGCTGGCTCCCGGCTTCGAAAACGGGATCATTCCAACGCCAGCGACATGAACCGGACGGGTCATGATTTCCTCCTTGGCCAGCGGCCTCCGTCGAGGACAATCCCGCTGGACTTTTGATTACCCATGGGTAATATCCATACCAGTGATTAGACGTCTGTCAATGCGCCTTCCTTCTGGCGACGGCGCATCCGGCGGCGTGGTCCGGGCGCGTTTTGTCCTCCATGCGTTCGCCGCATGAAGGCAGGTTGCCCAGGCGTCAGGGTCGCGCAGCGTCAGAAACCGGATGCGCCGAAGTTTTGGGAGGAACGTTTTCTTGACCCGCTCCGCCGCCAACGAAAACGCCTCCCCTTGGTTGCCGGCTGAAGACCGGGAGAAGGCGCGCGACCAGAAGATGGAGGCGGTTCAGGACATGGCGCTCACCCTGTTCATCGAGCAGGGCTATCATCATGTGACCATGAACGAGGTGGCCGAGCGCCTGAACGTCACCAAGCCGGCGCTCTACAATTACTTCAGAAGCAAGGAAGACATTCTGTATTCCTGCTGGATGTCCGGGCACGAGCGGCTGCAGCAGCGCATCAGCGCCGAGCTGGGCGCTGGCGGGTCTGGCCTCTCACGTCTGCGCCGGCTGGTCCGCGTCTACGCCGAAACCATGACTACAACCTACGGCAAGAGCCTGGTGCTGCTCGACGAAAGGGACATGGACGATATGAACCGGCGGACGATCCTGGCGCGCAAGCGGGATCTGGACGGCGTGTTCCGGGCGCTGATCGCCGAGGGCGTCGCCGACGGCTCCATCCGGCCGACGGACCCGCGCATGACGGCGTTCGCCATTGCCGGCGCCCTGAACTGGATCGGGCACTGGCATCGCGCCGACGGTCCGATGACGCCGGAAGAAATTGGCGAAGACTTTGCTCTCCGGCTGACCGCAGGGCTGGAAGGGAAGGCGCCAATCGTATCAGAATAGCAGCATCGGCCCGAACAAGCGCAACAAGCGCGGGGCCAATGTCTTGCCAAAGGGAGGATCACGATGAACACGACGCTTGGGCTGCGGAAGTTTCTTGACGACAATCCCCAGGGCATCGCCACCATTTTCGGCGACCGCCAGCGCACCTGGGCCGAAATTGGCGACCGGGTGCAACGCTTCGCCGGGGCCCTGCACGGGCTGGGCGTGAAGCACGACGATCGCGTCGCGGTGATGTCCCAGAACAATGACAAATATTTCGAGATCTACCTCGCGGTGGCGTGGGCCGGCGCCGTCGTCGTGCCGCTCAATGTGCGCTGGAGCCAGGCGGAGAACGAGGACGCCCTGCGCGACTGTCGCGCCAGCCTGCTGCTCGCCGACGACGCCTTCGCCGTCATGGCGCAGTCGCTGTCCGCGGCGATTGGCAATCTGCCGCTGGTTTACATGGGCGAGCAGTCCGCGCCGGAAGGCTTTGCCGATTATGAGCAACTGATCGCCAACGCGACGCCGGTGGACGACGCCATGCGTCAGGGGGCCGATCTCGCCGGCATTTTCTATACCGGCGGCACCACCGGCCGCTCCAAGGGCGTGATGCTCAGCCATCACAATCTGATGCTCAACGCCGTCAATTCGCTCAGCGCCAACCTGATGGGGCAGGGCTCGCGTTACATTCATGTGGCGCCGATGTTCCATCTCGGCAATGGCGGCGTCATGTACGCCAACATGCTGCTGGGCGGCTCCAATGTGATGCTGCCGGTGTTCACGCCGGGCGCCGTCGCCGCCGCCATCGACAGGCACCGGGTGACGCACATGATGCTGGTGCCCACCATGATCCAGATGCTGGTGGATTCGCCTGACATCGACGGCTACGACCTCTCGTCGCTTGAGCAGATCATCTATGGCGCCTCGCCGATCAGCGAGGCGTTGCTCGACCGGGCCATGCAGCGTCTGCCCGGCGTCAGGTTCGTGCAGGCCTATGGCATGACGGAGCTGTCGCCGATGGCCACGCTGCTGCGGCCGGAGGATCACCTCGGCGAGAACCGGGCGAAAGGCCGCCATCGCAGCGCCGGCCGCACCGTGGCGACCTGCGAACTGCGCATCGTCGACGAGAACAATAACCCCCTGCCGCGCGGCGAAGTCGGCGAGATCATCGTGCGCGGCGATACGGTGATGATGGGCTATTGGGAGCGGCCGGTCGAGACTGCCGCAGCCATCGTTGACGGCTGGATGCACACCGGCGACGGCGGTTACATGGATGCGGATGGCTACGTCTACGTCGTCGACCGCATCAAGGACATGATCATCTCTGGCGGTGAGAACGTTTACTCTGTCGAGGTTGAAAACGTGCTTGCCCAGCATCCCGCCGTCGCCCAGTGCGCCGTCATCGGCATTCCCAGCGAACGCTGGGGCGAACAGGTGCATGCGGTGGTCGTGTTGCGGCCGGGCGCGGAAGCGTCGCCGGAGGACCTCATGGCTTTCTGCCGCGATCGCATCGCCGGGTACAAATGTCCGCGTAGCGTCGATCTTTCGGCCGAACCGCTGCCACTGTCGGGGGCCGGCAAGATCCTCAAGCGGACCCTGCGCCAGCGTTATCTCGACGCCGCCTGAGGCGGATCAGACAAAGTCCAGGTCCTTTCGCCATGGCGCATGAGGGCGCCGCGGCGTGAAAACCAGATGACGCCCTCCGTCGGCCCGGAACGTCTGGCCGGCGGACGGGCGGACCATCTGGCGCAATAAACAGCAACAGGGGGATTCATATGCAGCGCGCACTTGGCCGCATGCTTGTCGGCTCATATCTCGAAACGGCGGCGATCCGCTTCCCGGATGCGTTGGCGATTGTCTGCGCCGATACGGGACGTCGCTTTACCTTCGCCCAGATGGAGGAGCGCGCCAACCGGCTCGCCAACGCCATCGAGGGCCTCGGCTTCCGCAAGGGCGACGTGCTGGCCTTCCTGGTCAGCAATCGCGCCGAGATCGTCGAGATCTACTTCGCCCTGGCGCGCACCGGCGTCATCGGCATTCCGCTGAACTATCGCCTGGCGGCGCCGGAGATCAAAAGCCTGGCCGAGTCCATGGGCGCCAAAGGCATCATCTATGAGGATCGTTTCGCGGCGCTGGCGGCTCCGACGGCCGCCATCCTGCCGACGGTCATCCGGATCGGCGCGGGCCATGGCGCCGGCGAGCATGACTACCAGGCGTTGACGGCCGCCGCGTCCACCGGGCGGCTTGACCGGGATATCCGGGAAGAAGACCCGTACTACTTCAACCTGACGTCTGGAACCACCGGCCTGCCGAAGTCCTATGTGTTGACCCAGTTCAACAACAGCGCCATCGGGCCGATGTTCAATGCCTTCGACATGACGCGCCATGATGTGGCGATGACTGTGTTTCCGGCGTTCGGCCGGGTCGGTCTGGCGTGGATTCTGGGCTCCATCATGTATGGCGTGCCCAACGTTCTGACCAATTTCGCGCCGGACCGGGTGCTTGAGTTGATGGACAGCGAAGGCGTCACCATTCTGAACCTGGTGCCGACGATGGCCGCCATGCTGATTCAGGCGCGGGCGGCTGACCGGCCGCGACCCCGCTCCCTGCGCGCTATCGTTTTCGCTGGCGCCAGCCTGCCGCAGCCCGTGCGCGAGCAGACCCAGGCGCATCTGTGCGAGGATCTCTACGAGTATTACGGCATGCAGGAGACCGGAGCCCTGGTCGTCAGCACGCCCGAAGATCGCAAGCGCAACCCGACCTCCCAGGGCAAGCAGACGCTGTTCTCGGAACTGCGCATCGTCGACGACAGCGGCGCGCCGTTACCCGCCGGCAGCCATGGCGAGATCATTGGCCGCTCGCCCAACGCGGTGACCGCCTATTTCGGCAATCCGGAGAAAACGGCTGAAACCTTCCGCAATGGCTGGGTGCATACCGGCGATATCGGCTTCATCGACGCTGAGGGCTTTCTCACCATCAGCGGCCGCAAGAAGGAGATGATCGTCACCGGCGGCCAGAACGTCCATTCGGCCGAGGTTGAGGAAATTCTGCTGGCTCACCCGCGGGTGGCGGACGCCGCCGTGTTCGCCCTGCCGGATCCGATGTGGGGGGAAAAGGTCGCGGCCCTGATCGTGCCGGAGGCGGGCGGCGAGGCCAGCGACGCCGAACTTGAGGCCTGGTGCCGTGAGCGGCTGGCCGGGTTCAAGATTCCGCGCGCCATCTTCCGCCAGGCGGAGCCGCTGCCGCGCACCCCAACCGGCAAGGTGCAGAAGTTCCTGCTGGTCGAACGGTTCGCCTGAGCCGGTTGGCGGAGGGACGGCGCGCCGCCCCTCCGCCAGAGCATTTCCCAAGGACGATCAGAATCCCCTGAACGCCGGCGCGCGACGCTCGCGGAATGCGGCGACGCCTTCCACGAAATCCTGGGTGGTGAAGGCGATCGCCTGCGCCTGGGCCTCATGGGCGAGAAATGAGTCGAGCGAACCTTCCTGGCCTGCGCGCATCATGGTCTTGGCGAGACTGAGCGCCCGGGTCGGGCCCGCGGCCAGCTGGCGCGCCGTGTTCAGGGCTTCTTCCTGCAGCGCATCCGCCGCGATGACGCGCGAGACCATGCCGATCTGCTGCGCCTCTTCCGCCCGCACCACCCGGTTGGTCAGCAGGATGTCGCTGGCGCGCTGGTAACCGACGGCGCGGGGCAGGGTGCGGGCAAGGCCAAGATCCGGCGCCGCGCCGATGCCGACGAAGGCGCAGCGAAACACCGCCTCCGGGCTGGCGAGCACCACGTCGCCCATCATGGCCAATGCGAAGCCGGCGCCGACCGCGGCGCCGTTCACCGCCATCACGATGGGCTTCTGCGCCGCCAGCAGCAGCCGCACCCACAGATGAAACTCCTCCATGCGGGCCAGCATCTCTGCCGCTGGCCGCACGCCCATGCCGGAAATATCGCCGCCGGCGCAGAACGCCCGGCCCGAACCGGTGACCAGCAGGCAGCGCAGATCCGGATTGGTGGTGAATGCCCGGGCCGCCTCGGCCAGGCCGCCGGAAATGCCGGCGCTGAGGGCGTTCATCGTCTCCGGCTCATTGAGTTGCAGGCGCAGCACGCCGTCGATCTGCTCGCTGATAACCGCTGTCATGCTGTTTCTCTCCCTTGCTTTATTGATCTTCAGGCCTTCCTCCGGCTGCGCGCGTCGCGTGGCGCGACAGGCGGCGCCTTTTCCGGCGCCGACGCCGGTTGCGGCTCCGCGCCGCGCAGGCCATGGGCCACGAATTTCGCGTAGGTCTTCACCGCCTGCTGAATGCTCTCCGCGGCGTTGTCGCTGCGCGCCACATGCTGCGAATAAACATAGTCGCGGGCTGACATCAGCAGGAACGCCAGCGTGTCCAGTTCGCTCTCATCGTAGCCGGGCATCTCGCCAGCGTCATGGGAGCGCTTCAACGCCTTGCGGTAGCGGATGAGAATATTGTTGATGTGGCGGTGGTGCCCCTCGGGCGCCGCCACCTGCGCCTCGTGCAGCAGGCGGAAAAACCACGGATGCTTCTGGACGTACTCGAAGAAGCCAAGGAAGCCCCGGTATTCCATATCGACGAAGTCGGGCGCGCCGCGCACACGGTCCTGCACGAAGCCCAGCACCTCCTCGCCTTTCATGGGCAGCAGCACGTCAAACAGGTCCTGGCGGCTGTCGAAATAGGCGTAGAACGTGCCGTGTCCGAGGCCGGCGCGCTCCATGATGCGGGCGATGGACGCGTTGGCGTAGCCATATTCGCCGATGATTTCGGCCGCAGCCTGGCAAATGGCCGCGCGGGTGCGTTCCGATTTTTCCTGACGGCTGAGGCGTGGCTTGCGGGTCTTGCGCGTCTGCGCCGGGGCAGCGTCGCCAGCGGCGCGATCGGCTTCAGAACCAGCCAGCCGGATTTTTGAGCGCGCCATAAAGCGTGGTCCGTTCCCTGTGCTGCGGAGGCGAAGCGGACGCCGGTCTGACGCCGTTCGCAATGGAGCATGCCGCCGGAAACGGCTGTCCGTGATGAAACTGGCGGCGTCGGCCTTCAGGACCGGATGTCAGCCGTCGCTTCCGCAGCCTGTCCTCTAACGTAAAAACCCGGGGCGGGTCAAAATTCCCGAACGGGCCGCAAGGCGGCCGGGACGTTCCTTCCGGAGGACCTGTCCCGACTTTGCCTGGCCAGGTTTCCCGACCCGGTTTGTCCTGACCCGCGCCGGCCGGATTACGGCTTGATCAGCGGACAGGCATGCTCGGAAAGCGGGCGGAACGCCTGCTCGCCGGGGATTTCGCCGGTGATCTCGTAGTAATCCCATGGTCCCTTTGAGGCGGCTGGCGTCTTCATGCGGGCCAGATAGACCTTGCGCAGCAGGCGGCCGTCCTCGCGCAGACGGGCGTTGTCCATGTAGAAGTCCTTGACCGGGTTTTTGCGCATCTCGGCCATGACCGCCGCCGGATCGGTGGAGCCGGTTGCCTGCACAGCCTTCAGGTAATGGGTGACGGCGCTGTAGGTGCCAGCGTGGGCTTCGTGCGGCATGCCCTTGTTGCGGGCCATGAAGCGCTCGGAGAACTTGCGCGCCTCCGGGTTCATGTCCCAGTACCAGACCGACGAAAACTGGATTCCCTGGGCCATGGCCGGGCCGAGGCCATGGGCGTCGGTCAGCAGGAAGGCGAGGGCGACCAACTGCTGGCGGCCATCGGCGCCAAGTCCGAATTCCTTCGCCTGTTTCACGGAGTTGGTCAGGTCGCTGACCGCGTTCAGGAACGCCACGGCGTCAGCGCCGGAATTCTGCGCCTGCAGCAGGATCGACGAATAATCCTGAAGGCCTGGCGGATGCCGCACGGCGCCGACAATGGAGCCGCCGCCCGCTTCCACGACCTTGGTGACGTCGCGCTGCATGGCGTGGCCGAAGGCCCAGTCCTGGACGATCAGGAACCACTTCTTCTTGCCTTCAGCGACCAGGCGCCTGGGCAGGGAGTTGGACCACATGTAGCTGTCCTGGCTCCACTGCGCCGTATTGGGCGAGCAGGCCTTGCCGGTGAGGTCAGAGCTGGAAGCGCCCACGTTGATGGCCACCTTCTTGTGGCTCTCGACCAGTTCCTTCACAGCGAGCGCCACGGCGGAGGCGCCGATGTCAACGATCATGCTGACATTGTCCTGCTCAAACCAGCGCCGCGCCACGCCGGCGCCAATGTCCGGCTTGCTCTGGTGATCGGCGAACACCAGCTCGATCGGCTTGCCGAACATCTTGCCGCCGAAATCCTCGATGGCCATGCGGGCGCCGTCCACTGAACCGGCCCCGAGGCCCGACGACAGCACGCCGGACATGTCGGTGAGCACGCCGATTTTTAGCGGCGGCATGTCCGCCGGCTTGCCGTTCGCCTGTTTGCTGTCCTGCGCCATGGCTGGCGCGGCCGCCAGGGCGGCGCCAGCGATCGTCGCCAGCGCCAGACGGCGCAAGACGCCCCCGGTCCGGATGCGCTGTAATCTCTGCCGGATCTGCATGTTCTTTCTCCCCCCTGTGCTTTTTCCTGCGCCACTGGCGTCGGGAAAACGCGGATTCTGTTCTGAAGCAGCATGTTCGCGCACGGCGTTCGCCGCCGCCTGGACATGCGACGCAACCAGATGACCGGACGTTGTTTCGACGGCAAGCCACGTCCGCTGCGCGCCGCCGCCGGATTGGCGGACGTCTTCTTTTTGTTGGTCCCGGGACGGAATCAGTTTCCGCAGCCCGGTGGCCGACCAGATCCTGCCCGTGTGGCGGATTTTTTCAATGTCCCGATGGACATGTCAATTAAAATCGACTAGCGAATCGAAAATCGAAATTTAACTTGGCAGCCCGCAGCCGCGGCGCCAGGTTCAGGTAGCGCGCGTTGAGACGGGCGTTGGGGCAGGCCCCCGCCATCCAGCAAATGAGCCTGGCGGCGGCCAGGGCATTTCCAAGAACAGCGCGCCCCGGTTTTTGTGAAGAACATGCGCCGGCCAGAGCGACAGGGCTGATCCGGTGAACCAGCTTCCCCGGCGGCGCTCCAGGCCGCCACAGGCAAAATCAGCCGCCGCAGGCGGAATCAAGGGCAGGAAACACGATGAAGCAGCAGGACTACCAAGCCATCACCTTCAGCCGGCGCGGCCGGGTGCTCACCCTGACCATGAACCGGCCCGACAGCCTGAACGCCGTCAACGCCGTGCTGCACGAGGAGCTGTCGCGGGTGTTCACCGACGCGGCGAAGGATCCGGATTCGGACGTGATCGTGCTCACGGGCGCCGGGCGGGCCTTCTGCGCCGGCGGCGACGTCGACTGGATGCAGGACGCCATCGACGATCCGGACAGTTTTGAAACAACCGTCGCCGAGGCAAAGGCCATCGTGTTCTCGCTGATCGATTGCGAGAAGCCGACGATTGCCCGCATCAATGGCCCGGCCGTCGGCCTTGGCGCGACGATCGCCCTGTTTTGCGACGTCAGTTTCGCGGCTGAGAAGGCGATCATCGCCGATCCGCACGTTTCCATCGGCATGGTGGCTGGCGACGGCGGCGCGGTGATCTGGCCGCAGCTCATTGGCTTTGCCCGCGCCAAGGAGTTTCTGCTCACCGGCGATCCCATCGCCGCGCCGCGCGCCGCCGAGATCGGCCTGATCAATCACGCCGTGCCGGCGGAAGACCTCGACGCCGCTGTCGACGCTTTCGCCGACCGGCTGGCTGGCGGCGCCATGAAAGCGATCCGCTGGAGCAAGGTGACCACCAACATCGCCCTGCGCCAGCTCGCTGTCGCGATGATGGACCCGGGCCTCGCCTATGAGGCGCTGACCAATGTCAGCGCTGATCACCAGCGGCTGGTGACGGAATTCCGTGAGAAATCCGCCGCGCGTAAAAAGAAATGAAGCCACAGCCCGGCAGGTTTGTCTGACCGGGCTCTGGATCGCGATCGTGGAATGCTTGCAGGTCCGGAATTGCAGGGGCGCGGCGCCCGGTAATCCGTGCGCCGGCGGCTTCACAACCTGAGTGTGGGAAACGTCCAGGGAAAACAACAATGTCTGAATTGATGGATTTCAGCGGCAAGACCGCGCTCGTCACCGGCGGCGCCGGGGGCATCGGCATGGCGATCTGCCGGACGCTGGCCGGGCTCGGCGGCGACGTGGTGCTGGCCGATCGCGACGGCGGCCGGCTTGAAGCGGCTTTGGCGGAGTTGAAAGCGCAATTTCCGCAGCGCGCCTTTTACGCCGTGACCGGCGACATCGGCGAGAAATCCGGCCCGGACGCCATGGTTGAGGCTGCGCTGGCGAAAGCTGGCGAGATCGACGTGCTGGTCAACAACGCCGGCGTCGGCGAACCGATCGTCCGCACCATCGATCAGGACATCGACGCCTGGCAGCAGGTGATGGACATCAACCTGCGCGGCACCTTCCTGACGTCGCGGGCCTTCGGCCGTCACGTGCTCGGCCGGCGCGGCCGGGGCGCCATCGTCAACATCGCCTCCATCGCCGGCATGATGGGCATTCCCGGCTCGAACGCCTATGCGGTGTCGAAGGCGGCGGTGGTGCATCTCACCCGTTGCCTGGCCAGCGAATGGGCCGGGCGCGGCGTGCGGGTCAACGCCATTTCCCCCGGATACATCGAAACCTCGCTGGCTTTCGGCATGTTCGATGAAGTCGGCATCGAACGCACGCAGCTGGAGCGGAAATTGCCCATGCGCCGCATGGGGCACCCGGAGGAAATCGCCAGCGCCGTTGCTTTTCTGGCCTCCGGCGCGGCTTCTTATGTGAATGGCGTCATCCTGCCCGTCGACGGCGGCTGGATGGGCTTCGGCGGTCCCTGAGGAGACAGCGATGACCACCCAATCGCACCTGACGGCGGAGCACGACGCGCTGCGCCAGTCCGTCGCCCGTTTCATCGCCCGCGAGATCGCCCCCCACTACAGCCAGTGGGAGCGCGACGGCGCCATGCCGCGCGAGCTCTGGCGCAAGATGGGCGACGCCGGCTTTCTCGGTTGCTGCCTGCCGGAAGCTTATGGCGGCTCTGGCGCCGGCATTCACCACGCCCTGGTGATTATCGAGGAGTTCGCCCGCGCCTTCATCGCCTTGCCGGGATTCTACACCCACGCGGAAATCATCGCGCCCTACATCGTCCATTACGGTACGGAAGAGCAGAAGCAGCGCTGGCTGCCCGGCTGCGCCAGCGGCGACGTGGTGCTGTCCATCGCCATGACCGAGCCGGGCGCCGGCAGTGATCTGAAGGGCACGCGCACCATCGCCCGGCCGGACGGCGACGACTTCCTCATCAGCGGCCAGAAAACTTTCATCACCAACGGTCTGCACGCCGATCTCATCATCGTGCTGGCCGGGATCGAGGGCGATCCGCCGGGCAAGAAGACCCTGTTCCTGGTGGAGGCGGGCCGCCCCGGCTTCAGCCGCGGCCGCGTGCTGGAGAAGCTGGGCCAGAAAGCCCAGGACACGGCGGAGCTGTTCTTCGACAATGTCCGCGTCCCGGCGGGCAATATCCTTGGCGTCCGCGGCGAGGGCCTGCACTATCTGATGGCGCAACTGGGTCGCGAGCGGCTGATGGTCGGCATGACCGCCGTGGCGGGGGCCGAGGCGGCGTTCCGCGAGACCCTGGCCTACACGAACCAGCGCCAGGCCTTCGGCCAGTCAATCAGCCAGTTTCAGCACCTGCGCTTCAAGCTGGCCGAGATGAAAACCGAGGTGACGGTGGCGCGGGCGTTCCTTGAGCAATGCGTGTCGCGCTTCCTCGATGGCGTCCTGCCGCCTGAGCACGCCGCCATGTGCAAGTACTGGCTCACGGACGTCGAGGCGAAGGTCCTCGACCAGTGCGTGCAGATGCACGGCGGTTATGGTTTCATGCGGGAGTATCCGGTGGCGCGGGCTTATGCGGATTCACGCGGCCAGCGCATCTACGCCGGAACCAATGAAGTGATGAAGGAAATCATCGCGCGCACGCTCTGAACGCCGCAGGCGGGCGCTCGTCCGCCTCGCCCGGGCAGAAGCAATCCAGAACACGGGAGCGGAAGCCCGCCCAACGACGGGCCCGCTCGCAAGACGGACATACGGGGGGAAACATCCATGAAAAACCCAGCAGGCGCTTTCAGCAAAAAACTGGCCCGCGCGGGTCTGGCCGCCAGCCTCATGCTCGCCATGGCGGCGGGGGCCGGCGCCGCCGAAACCCACGGCGTGACCGACACCGAGATCAAGCTCGGCAACACCGCGCCCTATAGCGGCCCGGCTTCGGCATATGGCACCATCGCCAGGGCGGCGATCGCCTATTTCGACATGGTCAACGCGCGCGGCGGCGTCCACGGGCGCAAGGTGCGCATCATCAGCCTGGACGACGCCTTCACGCCGCCGAAGGCCATCGAGCAGACCCGCAAGCTGGTGGAGGGCGAAGACGTTCTCGCCATCTTCCTGCCGATCGGCACGCCCACCTCGTCGGCCACGCAGGCCTGGCTGAACGGCAAGAAGGTGCCGCAGGTTTTCGTGTCGTCCGGCGCTTCGCGCTGGAACCAGCCGAAAAAATTCCCGTGGACCTTCGCCTGGAACGTCGATTATCCGACGGAAGGGAAAATCTACGCCAAATACATCCTTGAGAACATCAAGGACCCGAAGATTGGCGTGCTGTATCAGAACGATGACTACGGCAAGGATATCCTGCAAGGCCTGCGCGAAGGGCTCGGCGACAAGAAAACCGCCATTGTCGAAGCCATCGCCTACGAGCTCTCCGACGCCACGGTGGATTCGCAGATTTCGCGTCTGCGCAGCGCCGGCGCCAACGTGTTCATCAGCGCCACCACGCCGAAGTTCGCCGCCCAGTCGATCCGCGCCGTCGACGCGCTGGGCTGGAAGCCGGTGTTCATTCTGCCGAGCGTCTCCAATTCGGTCGATCCGGTGCTGACGGGCGCCGGGCTGGACAAGTCCGTCGGCATCATCTCGACGTCCTATGTCAAGCAGCCGACCGATCCGCAGTGGAAGGACAGCCCTGACTACAAGGCCTGGGTCGCCTTCATGGACAAATACTACCCGTCCGGCGCCAAGAACGACTGGCTGAACCCCTACGCGTACGGCATGGCCTACGCCATGGAACAGGCGCTGCTGCGCGCTGGTCCCAAGCCGACCCGTGAAAATCTGGTCGCTGCGCTGGAAGGCATCCGCAACATGGAGATCCCCATGCTGCTCCCCGGCGTCACCGCCACCATCACGCCGGATGATCACGGGCCGCTGAAGGCCATGCAGATGATGCGCTTCAATGGCAAGTCGTGGGAAGCGATCGGCGGGCTGGTCTCGGCGCGATAAGCCGGGACGGAGCGTCAGCGGCGGGTTCCCTGGTGCGCCTTCGCTGTGCGCCGGGGTTAATCCCCCGCGACAACACTGGCCGTAGTGGCGCCGGAGACGCCGCAAGGCGTCTCCGGGCATACGCCGTGGCAGGGTCGTCGCGTGACATGGCCGTTTTAAAAAAGCCGCACGTCGAGAACGAATGAATCCACCGCGCGAATGGCAATGCGCGCCGCGTCCGGGTGTCGGTGGTTGATGAGCATGTTCATGTCGGGGGCGTCCGCGAGCGGCACAATGGCGGACGGAACGCACAGTAGCGGCGTCGTCATGCCCTGGCTCCACTGGTCGCCGCGTCGTTGGGTCCAGCTTTCCTGGCGGCGCCAAGCCTTGGGCAGATCGGCGGTCGTCAGGGTTTCGACAGCCAGATCGTCGGGTACGTCATAGCGCACCATGGCCAGGGCCGGCAGCAGGTCCGGGTCCTCCACGTGCACGAGTTTCTCCAGAACGCAAAGCGACGGCGAGGTGGCGCAATAGGTCACCGGATGGCCAGCCGTGTTCCAGCGGCCGTCATACAACTGTCCATAACCACCATCGAACGCGCGAGCATGGATCTCTCCTGACAGGCGCCAGAGAATCATCGCTCCACCATCATGGGATCGCCGGGCCTCAAGCCGCCGCGCCCCAGGCTATCTTGGCCAGCACGGTTTCGATCACGCGCGCCCCGGCTTCCGTCTGGGCCACGTCCAGCGGCGCTTCGCCGTCGAGCGCCGCCAGCGGACGACGCAGCCAGCGGCTGGCCTTGTCGCGGTCGCCGAAAGTGTCTTCGGCCAGGGTCTGGATGCGCAGCAGGCGCACGGCCCGATCGGATTCGTCCACGGTCAGCGGTTGCTGGCGGTCAGCGCGGTGGCGGCGCGTGCGCTGCGGAATGACGAAACGCTCGATCTCCTGCTCGGAGATGCCGGCCTGGGCAAGACCGCGCAAGGCCAGCAACGGCAGCCGGCCGCGCACCGCAAGCGCAAGGTCGGCCTGGGAGCGCACCTGGCGCCCCAGAACCGGCTGTCCGCCGAGTTTGCGGACGACTTCTTCAATGACTGCTGACATGCCAACCTCCGCCGCTCCGCGCCGGATAACCCGCCGGGGCGCCTGCTCCGGCAACCTGCCTGTAATTTACGGGCAAATTGCCGAATTTCAAGATGGCGGCAGGAAGGTGCGGCCGGAAGCAGCAATATCCGCGCCGGCCAGCCTGCATCCGTTACCGGACCAACGCCGGGTTATTTGGCGAATTTGGTGGCGTCGCGCGAGGTCGACACCATCATGTTGTAGTCGCGGACCAGCCAGTCGAGATCGCGGCCTGCGCCTTTGCGGGCGTCGCCCTTCGATTTCTGCAATGCGTCGCGGAACGTGCGCAGCTTGCCGAGAAAGTCGCGCGGGCGGGATTCGAAAACGAAGAATGAGCCGGGATTGGCCGCCGAATAGGCGTCCATTTCCTTCACCGCCGCCGCGTAAGCCAGCACCGCCGCCTCAAACGCCGGCATGTCGACCACTGGCCTGTTCTGCGACGGGAACAGGTCGACCGCCTGGCGGGCGCGCAGCATCACGTTGGCCACCTGCCAGCGGGCCTTCTTGCCTTCGGTCTGTTCGATCAGCGCCAGTTCCGCTGCGTCAGCCCTGGCCTTCTCCACGGCGAGCAGGGCGTCGACGCGGGCGCGCTCCTTGCGGAAGGCGGCCATGGCGGGAGCGAGGCGGGCGTGCAACTCCTTGCCGCCGGCCATCTTGTCGTCGGTGTAATCCTTGCGGGAGTAATAGCCGTCCGCCTCGGTCACAAGCGGCGCCAGGGTCTCATACGCCTTGATGTAATCGGGAATGGCGGCGTCCAGCGCCGGCATGGGCGGCGGCATGGCGATGGCCGCCCTGGCCTTGTCGATCTCGCCGCGCACGTCATACAGCGAATACAGGCCGTAGACGATGCGCTCCTTGCCGGTAGGGCCAGTGTTCATGTTCACCCAGCTTTCGTAGCGGGCGATTGAATCGGTGGCGCGCATGGTCCGGTTGAGCAGGGCGACATAGGGGTTGAGCTTGGCGATGAGCGCCCGGGTGGCCTCAGCGTCTACCGGCGCAGCGGGCGCCGCCGCGGGGGCAGGAGCCGCTGGTGCGGGCGCCTGCGCCAGCGCGGCGGAAGCGCATCCGAGGAAGAGGCCAAGCGTTACAGCGCGCAATCGGTTCACAGTCAGCTCCGTCGATCAATCCAGATCCGGCCGGCGCCAGCCGTTGCGACCATAAGGGTTGCGCAAGGCTCACGACTCAACCGGGCGTCGACACTTACCATGTAAAGACCGCATGACTGCTCACATCACCGCCAGCAGCAGCACCGCGGCCGTTGCGTGGAATGTCGCCGCGCCTGGTCATGCTGTGATGATCACGCATCCGCAGCCGGGCAGATGGCGGACAGCTTTGCGAAATAACGGATCGCCCGCAGGCGGCGTCATGCGGCGTCCGCGTCGACAAAAGCCGACAGGTCGATGAGATGGCGTTCTGGCCTCATGGGATCGACCAGCACGCGAACCTTGCGTCCGCGCAGCCGTCCCGACAGATCAACCCAGACGGGCTCGCTCTCGAAGCGACGCAGTTTTCCGGTCAGCGGATCAGCCGCCTGGGCGACGACCCGAAACGGGTTGGCGCCGTTGACCGAAATCCGCGTGTCCTGAAAAACCTCAAGGAAATCAGCTTCGACCGGTTGGCCGCGTCGCAACAGATCGGCGTTGCGGCGGCTCCGCGCCCCCGAGACGGCAAGCAGGATCACGGCAAGGATGAGAAATGGCGCCGCCACGCCCGCCACAATGGTCAGGGCGCCAAAACGGCCCCAGAAATCGGCGACAACCGCGCTTGTGGGGTTTTGCGGATCATAAAGCACCGGGACCTTGGCGCCCGCCGCAAAGCGCGGCGGGTTGGTGCGCATGCTTTCGGTGAACTGCTGTTCCCGGCCATCCCGGTCAGTAAAGCGGACAGCGGCGGCCCAGGTCGTGTCGTCGCTGGATCTGGAAGCCGTGAGCCGCTCCACAACTCCGTCCGCGTGGATCGCGGCGGCCGAGAACTGGTCCGCCCGATAATACAACACACCGGCTATGGTGAGCAGCGTCAATGCAACGGCCGCGAAAATCCAGCCGACCACCCTGAACATACGCATCCGGTCTCCTGGCTTTGGGAGCCCCAATGTGGGGATGCTCTCTCCGTTCGACGCACATCACGCCTGACCGTCGCGCGCGACATGGAAAGCGCGGCGTCGCTGACGCCCGCGTATTTTGCACAGGAACGCTTCCGGGCCGCGCCCTCGCCACCCGACGTTAGCCCGCGCGGTCCTGGCGGCGCTGCTCTTCCTGTTGTTGCAACAGATCATCCAGCAGCTTCTGCTGGGTGGCGATGCGCTGGGCGGCCAGTTCTTCATCCGCCGCGCCCGAGAAGGCCGCGGCCTGTTCCGTCAGCGCCGCAAGGTTGCGGCGGGCCAGCGCGATGCGCTCCTGAAGCTCAGCCGCGGATAAAGTGCCTGGCATGATGCATCTCCCGTTCCGGCTGGCGCGGACCGTTTCGCCCGCCGCCAGGTTGCCGTTCCCTGTCAATCATATGGCTCGCAACCGTATGACCTGCAACAATATGACCTGGAGAACGGCTGGAACAAAATGGCCTGGACCGGCGGGTTCTGGTCAGGCGCCGGGCAGGGCAAAGCAGGTCTGCCAGGACATGCGTCGCACGGGTTTGCTTTGCTGGTCGCGGGCGCGTCAGCATCATCTCGGCATCGTCGCGACCTGGCGGGGCCGATCGTTTTACTGGCCTCTGCCGATCTTGTTCAGCGTTTGCACGTCGCTCGCCAGTTTTTGCGAGGCGGCGTTCAGCTTCGCCAGCAGGGCGTTGACCTCGGCGTGAGCCTTGGGGTCGCTCGCCTGGAGGGCGCCGCCGGTGAACGTCACCTTGTCCTTGTTCGCGCCGAGATAGTCGATCAGCTGGACGCCGGTGTCGATGACCGCGTTGCCGCTGCCGAACAGGTTGCGGGCGGCGGCGACCGGGGCGGTGATCATCTTGTCGAAGGCCTTGTCATAGGCCGCCTTGAGGTCGTCCGGCTGCTTCAGCGCCGCTTTGGCCTCAACGGCTTTCTTCTCCGCCGCATCCATGGCGTCGCCAGCGGATTTCAGCGCGCCGCGCGCTTCCTCCAGCGCCTTGCGGCTGGCGGGCAGATCGTCGAGTTTGCGCAGGGCGGCGTTGCTCATGACCTTGGGGATGGCGGCGAACGTCGTGTTCAGGCCTTCATGGAAGTTGCTGATGATATCGAACTGGGCCTTGTAGGTTTCGCCCAGCTTTGTTTTTTCCTCGTCGTTCAGCTTGGGCAGACGCACGCCGGCCGGCTTGATCACCCGCTGGTCGAGCAACTCGATAAACGCCTTGCGTTGCTCCGGTTCCTTGTCGCCGCACGCCGCCAGCAGCAGCGGCATCACAAGCGCAACGACGATCGATCGAAAAAGTGGACTCATCACCGCAACTTCCCCTCATCAAGGCGCGCCGGAGCTGGCGCAGCTCCGGCTGCGTCGCCAGGATCAATGTCCTGTCTAAAGCATTTTGATCCAGGTTGGGTACAGGAGGACGCGCCGCTGGCAGGAGCGGACTGGAGCGTTCCCGGGCCAGGAGGATGCCGTTCCGCGTGAAGAAAACACGTCGATTCAAGAAGATAGAACAAAAACGCGATTCAGCGTGAACGGAGCGCGCTCCTCACGTACGGCGGTGCCCCGCCTGAAAAGGAGATGCCCCTGCCGCCCCGGGAGAACGAGGAGCAAGTCGAACCCTTGGGCCCACCGGGTTTGCGACCTTGAAGGCTGTTCCGTCATGGCGCCGTTGCCGGGGGATCAAGGCGAGCGACCAACGGGGGCGCCCGCCTCGTGTTCGACGTCTCGCCCCGATTGCGCGCAGTTGAAAAGCCGCAAGCCGCCTTTCGCCAGCGTCACGCGGATGCGAACGCCGGAAGCAGGTTGCTGGAGCAATTCCCGATCTACATGGATCGGGGATCGCTCCAGTTTCCCTTGTTTTGAGCGAATTCTGATCGACCAGACGATTCCGTCTGGTCGGAAAGCGCTCTAGCCGCCGTACCGGTCCGCGGCGGGGTCGGGCGCGGATGGCGGTTCTGACGATGAATCCGCCCCGGTCTGTGGGCCATCGGCCGCCTCCCGCCAGTCCAGCGCCGCGCGCAGGCCGCCGCTACGGGCCCGTTTGGTGAATTCGTCGCCGCGCATGTGGCTGGGCCGCAGCAGCGCCAGGGCCAGGTGATCGGCGCTCGACGCCATGCCGGTCTTGAAGCCCATGATCTCGAACTGGCGGTTGATCGAGCGCTTGGTGAGCATGATGAGATCGGTCGGCGTCAGGGCGATCTGCCGGGCGATGGCCTCGGTGCGCGCCTCAAGCTGGTCCGGGGCTACGGCTTCACTCGCCCAGGCCCATTCCGCCGCCTGGGCGCCTGAAATGGGTTCGCAGGTGAACATGTAATATTTGGCGCGGGTCATGCCCATCAGCCAGGGACTGACCTGCAGATTGCCCGGCGACCAGTGCCGCCCGACAGGCCAGCCGATCTTCGCGTCGCTGGCGACAATGCGCAGGTCGCAGAACGCCGCCAGTTCCGAGCCACCGGCCAGACAGTGGCCATGAATCTGCGCGATCACCGGCTTTTGCAGGTCGAACAGCGTCGTGTACACGCGCAGATGCTCGTGGTCATAGGATTGCCACACCGGATCGCGGTCAGGATGGTGATAGCCGTGCTCGGGGGTGTTGCGTTTTGGTTCGCCAGGCGGCGTCGGGGTGATGTCATAGCCGGCGCTGAAACAGGGGCCGTCCCCCTTGATGATGATGACGCGGATGTCGTCATCCAGCTCCATTTCCTTCGCAGCCATCTCGATCTGCAGCAGGCGCTCGTAGCCGAGGGGATTCCGCTTTTCCGGCGAATTCAGGATGATGCGGCCGATATGGCCGTCTTTCTCCAGGTCGACCAGGTCAAAGACCGGGCGCTCCACATGCTCACCCCGATAGGGCGGCGACCATTTGATGAGTTTGCGAGCCATGGCGTTCCCTCACGCTGAAGTCTGGCTTGCGGGATGGCGGCATTCGCCTGTCCACTCCGCAGGTCATGTCGTGTAGCCACAAGCCTGCCCGCGCCGCAACGCGCGACGCGAACCGGAACGCTCAGGCGACGATCGTTCATGCGACGATCGTTCGGGCGGCGAGGCCGGCGAGGCGATCGTTGATGATGCCGCGCGCTTCGGCCATGATCCGCTCGATCAGCTCCTGACAGGTCGGAATGTCGTTGATCAGGCCGACGACCATGCCGCAACTCCAGGCCCCGGCGTCCATCTCCCCGTCGATGATGACGCGAGGAAACACGGCGACCACCTCGGCGGCGATGTCCTCGAATTTGACGGCGTCCCCCAGCGCGCGTTCCTTCTCGACGATGCGGTCCACCGCCGTGTTGCGCAGCACGCGCTCGGTGTTGCGCAGAGGACGCATGATGATGCGGGTGTCGGTTTCGGTGGCGTCGAGAATGGCCTGTTTGACATTGGCGTGCGCCGGCGCCTCCCGTGTCGCCAGGAAACGGGTGCCCAGGTTGACGCCTTCCGCGCCCAGCGCCAGCGCCGCCACCAGGCCCCGCCCGTCGTTGACGCCGCCGGACGCCACGAACGGAATGTCCAGCTCTTCCTGGGCCCGGGCCAGATGGATGAAATGCGGAATATCGTCATCGCCCAGGTGGCCGGCGCATTCCCAGCTGTCGAGGCTGATGGCGTCGACGCCCAGTGACTGGGCTTTCAGGGCGTGGCGGATGGTGGTGCATTTGTGAATGACCCTGACGCCCCCGGCCTTGAGCATGTCGACCCACTGGCCCGGATTGTTGCCAGCGGTTTCCACCGCCCTGACGCCGCCATCGATGATCGCCCGCACATAACCTGGATAGTCGGGCTTGTTGACGATGGGCAGGAACGTCAGGTTCACGCCGATTGGCTGGTCCGTCAGTTCGCGGGTTCTGGCGATCTCCCGCGACAGGTCGGCGGGCGTTGGCTGGGTCAGCGCCGTCAGCACGCCCAATCCGCCTGCGTTGGACACCGCCGCCGCCAGTTCGGCCTTGCCGACATGGTGCATGCCGCCCTGGATGATCGGATATCTGATGCCGAAGAGTTCGGTGATCCGGGTTTTCATGGTCGACCGGCCTATCGTGGGGCCATGCGAAGGGCGCCGTCGAGACGGACGTCTTCGCCGTTGAAGTAGCCGTTGGTGATCATGGTCAGAGCCAGCTGCGCGAATTCTTCCGGCGCGCCGAAACGTTTCGGGAACGGCACGGAGGCGGCGAGGGCGGCTTTCACGTTGTCTGGCGCGGCCTGCATCAACGGGGTGTTGAAGATGCCCGGCAAG
>NZ_BNCG01000007.1:0-86067 GCF_014656355.1 Camelimonas fluminis | reverse complement strand
TGGTGTTGCAGCGGATGCCTTCGCTCATCAGGTCGCGGGCGATCGGCAGGGTCATGCCGATGACGCCAGCCTTCGAGGCGGAGTAGGCGGCCTGGCCCATCTGGCCGTCCTCGGCCGCCGCCGATGCGGTGTTGACGATGGCGCCGCGCTCGCGGTGCTCCAGCGGGTCGAGCGACAGCATGCCCTGCGCCGATTTGGCGATGCAGCGGAAGGTGCCGACCAGGTTGATCTGGATGATGCGGTCGAAGGCGTCGAGCGGGAAGTGCGTGGCTTCGCCGGTCTTCCTGTCGCGGCTGGCGGTTTTAACGGCAAGGCCCGTGCCGGCGCAGTTCACCAGGATGCGCTCCTGGCCGTGGGCGGCGCGGGCCCTGGCGAAGCCGGCGTCGACCATGTCCTCGCTGGTCACGTCCACCTTGCAGAAGACGCCGCCGGTCTCCCTGGCGAGTTGCGCGCCCTTCTCTTCGTTGAAGTCGAAGATGGCGACCCTGACGCCCTGGGCGGCGAGCGCGCGGGCGGTCGCGGCGCCGAGGCCGGAAGCGCCGCCGGTGACGACTGCGGAGACGGATGAATCGAGCTTCAAGGCGTAGACCTCCCAAACCGTGGCGCGGTGCATCTGTGGCGACCACGCAAACGAGACTGCGAGCCAGATTGCATGACCTGCCGGAGCGGATTTCGCCGCGGGGCCAGGAGATGCTGCGAGCGCGCGGCCGGCGTTGCCCTTGCGCTGTTGGCAAGGCGGAACCGCGCGCCCATCTGGAGCTTGCAGCGAGGCTGACGTCCCGAAAGTCCGTTGTCAAATAAAAAGACGGACGTTCTTTTTATTTATGAGCCGGCGATGCGCCTTCCCGCCCAGACTGCCCTGGCCTCAAGACTTGCCTGGCGCCAAGGTTGATCCCGGCTCCAGGACTTGCCCCTGCTCCAAGACTTGCCCTTGCTCCAAGACTTGCCCTGGCGCCACGCGCAAAAGGCGCGACGGCTAACGCTCGATGCAGGACAGCAACAGCGCCTTCAGCTTCGCCGCGGCCGTCGCGGGCGCGTCTTCGTTGATGAGGCGCAGGTCGGCCGCCACCTCAGGGGCGCTGTCGCTGCGTCGCATGCGGCTGGCGAGGCCTGCGCCCTGATCGCCGTCGCGGCCGCGCGCGGCGATGCGCGCCGCCAGCACCTCCGGCGCCGCCGTGATCTCCACCACAGCCAGCACCGGCAGCGCGGCGCGGGCTTCGGCGACGCTGCCGCGCGAGATATTGGCCACGACCACAAGGCCAGATTCCGCCTGGCGGCGCGCGGCGGCGGTAAGCGCATAGCAATTGCCATGGGCCTCCCAGGCCAGCGCCCAGTCGCCGGCCGCTTCACGAGCCCGGAACTCATCCACCGTCACGCTGTCGTGGCGCTCGAATGCGTCGGGCGGGCGCGTCACGACGCGCTCCGGAAATGAGAAGCGGCCATCATCCGCCAGTGCGGCGCGCGCCAGGGCGATGAGCGTATCCTTGCCGGCCCCGCTGGGGCCGACAATGAGGACAAAGCCGCCGGCCATCTCAGGAAATCCGCCGGCCGCCGCGCCAGACCTGGCGCACCACCGGGGTCTCGCCCATCATGGTGACGCGCGCCAGGTCCCCCCGCAGGCCCGTGCGGATTTCGCCGCGGTCATGCAGGCCTGTCACCCGGGCCGGATTGCGGGTGACGGTGGCGATGGCCTGCGGCAGGGAGATGTTCGGCGCGGCTTCGGGCAGATGGAACGCCGCCATCAACAGGCTGGCCGGCACGTAGTCCGACGAGAAAATGTCCAGCAGGCCGGCGCGGGCCAGATCGGCGGCGGCGATATTGCCGGAGTGCGAGCCGCCGCGCACCAGATTGGGCGCGCCCATCATCACGGTGACGCCGTGTTCGCGGCAGGCCCCGGCCGCCTCCAGGGTGGTGGGGAATTCCGCAAGGGCGACGCCTTCGGCCACCGACTGGCTCACGTCGTCGACCGTGGTGTCGTCGTGGCTGGCGATCGGGGTTCCGAGCTGTCGCGCCAGCGCCGTCAGGGCGCGGCGGTTGGCCGGAACGACATCGGAGCTGACAGCCTGCTTGCGGCTGATCTCGCCGCGCACGGCCTCGACGCTTTTGCCGCTCTTGCCGCAGTAATATTGCAGGTACTTGTCGATATCGCGGAACTGGCGCTGCCCCGGCGTGTGATCCATCAGCGACATCAACCCCACCGGATAGCGCGCCGCGAAAGCGCCGACGGCCTCAAGCACATCAATTGAGGGAATTTCGCAGCGCAGATGGGTCAGGTGATCGCAACGCAAGAGCCCGGCGTCGCGGGCCTGCTGCAGCGCTTCGCCCAACGCCATCAGTTCGGGGCCAAAACCGCCGCCGTCCACGTCCGATCCGGCGCGCAGGCTGTCGAACACCGTGGTGATGCCGGAGGCGGCGATTTGCGCGTCATAGGCCATGACCGCGCCCATGCGGTTCCATTTGACGCCAGGGCGGGGGCTGTAGTGGCTTTCCAGATGGTCGGTGTGCAGTTCGACCAGACCGGGGATCAGGTAGTCGCCGTTGAGGTCCTCGCCCCTTTCCGGCGCCTTTCCGGCGCCCGTCTCGACAATGACGCCGTCGTGGACCGCGACCCAGCCGTAGGCGATGTCGTCCGCCAGCACGACGCGGGCGTTCTCGAAAATGATTGCGTTGTTCATGGTGCCCTTCCGGCGCCGCTCCCGCCTGCGCGGCGGGACTGTCGGCGCGAAACATGACATTCGGGCGACAAGGCCCAAAACCGCTGGGGGTCAGGCCGCGGGCGCGAAGCGCGTCACGTCGACAATCCGGGTAGCGACCGCGTCGCGCACGTCCTCATCGTGAAAAATCCCGACGATGGCGGCGCCCGCTCGCTGCTTCTCGCGGATCAGTTCGACCACCACGGCGCGGTTGCGGGCGTCGAGCGATGCGGTCGGTTCGTCCAGCAGCAGCAGGGGACGCGGGGCGATCAGCCCGCGGGCGATGTTGACGCGTTGCTGCTCGCCGCCGGAGAAGGTGGCCGGCGGCAGGGCCCACAGATGCCCGGGCACGTTGAGCATGGTCAGCAACGTGCGGGCGCGTTCAGACGCAACGTCCGGGGCAAGTCCGCCTTCGCGCCCCGCCGCCGCCACCACGTCCAGCGTGCTGACGCGCGGGATGACGCGCAGGAACTGGCTGACGTAGCCGATAACATGACGGCGCAGGGCCAGGATGCGGCGCGGCGCGGCGCTGGCCAGGTCCGTCACGCCATCGTCGTGGCGGATGCGGATGGCGCCGTCGGGGCAATGATAGTCGCCATGGATCATTTTCAGCAGTGAGGATTTGCCGGCGCCGGAGGGGCCGCCGAGCGTCACCACCTCGCCAGGCGCCGCCGTGAAGCTGATGGCGCGCAACACATCGCGCCGGGCGCCGCCATGCAGGTGCATGGTGAAGGATTTGCTGACATTGGCCACCTCCAGCAATGGGGTGGCGGATGAAGAATTGCTGGTCATGTCAGGCCGCCAACACGGAGGAAACGAGAAGCTGCGAATAGGGATGCTGTGGATCGTCCAGCACGCGGTCGGTCAGGCCTTCCTCGATCACGGCGCCGCCCTTCATCACCATCATGCGGTGCGACAGCAGGCGCGCCACGGCGAGATCGTGGGTGACGATGATGACGGCAAGGCCCAGTTCCGCGACCAGATTGCGGATCAGGTCGAGCAGCCGGGCCTGCACGGACACGTCAAGGCCGGAGGTCGGTTCGTCCATCAGCACCAGACGCGGCCGCGTCACCAGGTTGCGGGCGATCTGCAATCGCTGGCGCATGCCGCCGGAGAACTGGCGCGGGCCGTCGTCGATGCGGCGTGGGTCGATTTCCACCCGTTCGAGCCAGTCGCCAGCCGTGGCGCGGATGTCGCCATAGCAGCGCGCGCCAGTCATCATCAGCCGCTCGCCGACATTGCCGCCGGCCGAGACGCCCATGCGGAGGCCCTGGGCGGCGTCCTGGCGCACGAAGCCCCAGTCGGTGCGGAACAGCAACCGGCGTTCGGCTTCGCCCATGCCGAACAGATCGCGGGTTTCGCCGCTGCGCAGGCGGTAGGCCACCGAACCGGCGTCCGGCTCCAGTTCGGCGGCAATCAGGTTGAGCAAAGTGGATTTGCCCGAACCGGACTCGCCGACGATGGCCAGCACCTCGCCCTGGTGCAGATCGAAGCTCACGTTGGCGCAACCACGACGGGCGCCGTAGTATTTCGCCAGCCCACGCACCGCGAGCAGCGGAACCTCATCCTGGTCATGCAAGCCGGACATCAGCAGGCCTCCTGTTGCGCTGGCTGGCCGGAGAGCGCGGCGGGCGCCTCGCCCAGCAGATGGCCGCGATGACCGCTGGCGCGGCGCTCCTCGCAAAAATCCGTGTCGGAGCAGACGAACATGCGCTGGCCCCGGTCATCGAGAATGACTTCATCCAGATAGACGCCGCGCGCCGCGCACAGGGCGCATGGCTCGGTGAAGACCTGCGGCGTGAACGGATGGTCGGTGAAATCGAGGCTGCGCACGCTGGTGTGCGGCGGCACGGCGTAGATGCGCTTTTCGCGGCCGGCGCCGAACAGTTGCAGCGCCGCCATGTCGTGCATGCGCGGATTGTCGAATTTGGGGATCGGCGAGGGGTCCATGACATAACGACCCGCCACCTCCACCGGATAGGCGTACGTGGTGGCGATATGGCCGTTGCGGGCGATGTCCTCGTAAAGCTTTACATACATCAACCCGTATTCGCCCAGGGCGTGCAGCTTGCGGGTTTCGGTTTCGCGCGGCTCCAGGAAGCGCAGCGGCTCCGGGATTGGCACCTGGTAAACCAGCACCTGGCCGGCGGAAAGCTGCGTTTCCGGGATACGGTGGCGGGTCTGGATGATGCTTGCGTCCGCGGTCCGCGTCGTCACGGCGACGCCCGCGGTCTTGCGAAAGAAATTGCGGATCGACACGGCGTTGGTGGTGTCGTCCGAGCCCTGGTCGATGACCTTCAGCACGTCCTGCGGGCCGAGGATCGCCGCCGTCACCTGCACGCCGCCGGTACCCCAGCCGTAGGGCATCGGCATCTCGCGCGAGGCGAACGGAACCTGGTAACCGGGAATGGCGATCGCCTTGAGAATGGCGCGCCGGATCATCCGCTTGGTCTGCTCGTCCAGATAGGCGAAATTGTAACCGCTGGCGGGTTCGTAGCTGGTGGGGTTCATTCTGCAGCCTCCCGGGCTGGCGCAGGGTCCGCTGTCAGGGTTTCGTTGTTTGCTGGAGCGTCACGCCGCGCCGCATGGGCGGCGCGCATGCCGCGCACCAGCTCCAGTTCGGCCTGGAAGTCGACGTAGTGCGGCAGCTTCAGGTGCTCGACGAAGCCGGTCGCCTGCAACGGGTCGCAGTGGGCCAATACGAATTCCTCGTCCTGCGCCGGCGAGGTCATCTCCTCGCCCAGCTCCCGCGCCCGCAGGCTGCGGTCGACCAGCGCCATCGCCATGGCCTTGCGCTCGGCCGCGCCAAAGGCGAGGCCGTAGCCGCGCGTGAATTGCGGCGGCCGCTCCTTCGAGCCGTGAAACTGGTTCACCATCTGGCACTCGGTGAGGGTGACGCGGCCGAGCGGCGCGGCAAAGCCCAGTTCCTCAGGCGTGAAGAACACCTCCACATCGCCAGTGCGGATTTCGCCGACGAACGGATGGGTGCGGCCATAGCCGCGCTGGGTGGAATAGCCGAGCGCCAGGATGAAGCCTTCGTCGCCGCGCGCCAGAGCCTGCAAACGCAGGCTGCGGTTCGCTGGAAACGCCAGCGGCTCGCGGGTGAGATCCGGCGCTGGCCCATCGGCGACGGCGTCATGGCGCTCGATCAGGCTTTCGTCATCGAGCAGGTCGGTGACGCGGGGGCAGTCGCGGCTGTCGTCGGCGGGCTCCGCAGTGGCCGCGGCCTCGGGCTCGCCGCCAGCGGCGAGGGCGAAATCCACCAGCCGGTGGGTGTAATCGAAGGTTGGCCCGAGCACCTGGCCGCCTGGCAAGTCCTTCCAGGTAGCGGACACCCGGCGGCGAATACGCATGGCTGCGGTGTCCACCGGCGCCGAGGCGCCAAAGCGCGGCAAGGTGTTGCGCCAGGCGCGCACCAGGAAAATCGCCTCGGTGACGTCGCCGCGCGCCTGCTTCAGCGCCAGCGCGGCGAGGTCCCGGTCATAGACAGATCCCTCCGTCATGATGCGGTCGACCAGCAGACTCATCTGCTCGCGGATTTGCGCCACGTCCAGCTCCGGTACGCTGCGGTCGCCGCGTCGCTCGTCGGCGAGCAGGCGGTGGGCGTTGGCAATGGCGGCTTCGCCGCCCTTCACGGCCACGTACATGACGTCAGCCCTCCAGGATTGCGCTGCGGGGCAGGGCGGACACCGCGCCCGGCGCGACGAAAATCAGGTCGACGCCGAGCGGAAACTGCGCCCGGTTCAGGGTGATCTGCCGGTCGAAGCCGGCGGGCAGCGGCGCCACCGCCAGCACGCCAGATTCGTTCGCGCTGATCCGGGTTTTCTCGCTATCGCTTTGACCTGGCGGAATTCCTTCAGGCGAAGCAGCGTCCACGTCGCCGGACAATGCCCTGGCGTCCGGGGCGAGGCCGGGGCCGCTGAAACGGCGGCTGTCGGGCGCGTCGAAACGGTCGGCCTGGAGCACCAGCGTCGCGGCGCGTTCGGGGAACTGCGGCTCGCCCTGGCGGAACGCCGCCAGCGGTGGGCAGGCTTCCGGCGCGGCGATCAAGGCGAAATCCGCATCGGCGGGGTTGTCCACCAGCGCGGCGCTGGTGTGAAAACGCAGGTAACGCGCCACTTCCGGCGCGGCGCGCAGGGGCGCATCCAGCCACAGAGCCACGTCATTGTCGGCGAGCGTGAGGATCACCGCCGCCAGTTCCGGCGACAGCGGCGCCGGCGGCTGCACGCCGGTGGGCAGCGGCTGCACGCTTGTGGGGCGGGCCATCGCCTCCATGATGGCGCGGAACGCCTGCTGCGATTCAAGCGCCGGATCAGCGAAGCCGGTCATCAGTTGTCTCCCCGGAGCCATCAGTCTTCGCCCCGGACCATCGTGAAAAAATTGACCCGGGTCGCGGCCGTGCGGCTCTCGGCGACCGCCAGGTCGTCGGCGAGGCGCTGGCGCACCGGCGTCATGGCGGCGTCGAGATCACTGGCGTGCGTCGGGCTCTGGACCAACGCGTCAATGATCGCGGCGGCCCGTGTTCGCGCGCCATCACGACCCGGCGTCCAGGCGTAACCCTCAACGCCGTCGTCAAGGCGCACGACGCAGCGGGTCAGCGTCATCTCGCCCAGATTGAAGGCGTCGCCGTCGCCCCCGGCGCGGCCACGCACCAGGACGAGGCCGGTTTCAGGCCGACGCAGGATGGCGACGGCTCCCGGATAGCCCACCGCCGCCACGACGGTTTCCAACTCCTCGCGCGTGGCTTCGGCGCAGATGGCCATGGCGGCGCGACGCGCCTGCTGCAGGGGCGTCAGACTGGAGGCGATTTCTGGCGTATCAGTCATGATCGGGACTTTCGCAGAACGTTGTCTATTTGTATAGACAACTATGGCGAAGATCCGTGACACCCGCATGACGGCGGCGCGTTTCCGGTTGACGCCGCCGCGCGGCGGCGGATCATCTGGAGCCCTTCCAGCGAAGCGGATGCCGTTTCCCGTGAAGAAAATCTATCCATTCAAACGGATAGAGTGAGAATCCGGTACAGCGTGAACCGGCTTTGCCCCGGATCGCAAACCGGTTCATGTTTTCCTGTCTTGAACGGTTTCTGGTCGACCAGCGATTCCGTCCCGTCGGAAGGCGCTCCCGCACAACAGCAACGGCGGATTGACGGATTGATGGACAGCAGACAGGTGCAACGTGGCGGCGGCCTTGCCGCATGGCGGCAGATCGCCGATGCGCTGGCGGCGGATATCGCCGCCGGCCGGCTTGTCTCCGGCGCGCGCCTGCCGGCCGAGGCGGACCTCGCGGGACAGTTTGGCGTCAACCGTCATACGGTGCGGCGGGCGCTGGCGGCGCTGGCGGCCGATGGCCTGGTCCGCGCCACCCAGGGTCGCGGCACCTTCGTCGAGGCGTCCCCGCTGCCCTATCCCCTGTCGCGGCGCACCCGCTTTTCCGCCGCGCTCGCGCGGGTCGGACGCGAGGCGTCGGGGGCGCTGCTCGCGTCGGAAACCGTCGCCGCCAGCGCCGCGGTGGCGGAGGCGCTGGGGCTGGCGGAGGGTGCGCCGGCGCTGCGGCTGGCCACGCTGAGCCGGGCCGACGACGCGCCCTTGTCCCTGGCCTATACGCATGTTCCGCTGCCCCGTTTTGCCGGGTTGGCGGCTCAATACGGAGAAAGCGGCTCCTTCACCCGGGCTTTCGCGGCGCTCGGGGTCAACGATTACACCCGGGCGTCGACGCGGATCGGCGCGCGGATGTCCAGGCCTGAAGAGGCGACCTTGCTGGAACTGGCGCCGGGCCGACCGCTGCTGGTGGTGGACAGCGTCAATGTCGATCTGGACGGTGTTCCGATCCAGGCGACCCGCTCGCTATTCGCGGCGGACCGCGTCGAGTTTGAAATCCGGAACCCGGGTCAGGCGCTTCCAGGCTCCGCCTCCCCTTGAGCGGGGGAACAGGGCCAGCCACAGGTTAGAGCACCCGGTCCTACAGCTTCTGCACGCCGCCGTTGATGATGGCGGCGCGCAGGACACCGGAAATCCGGTCGATAATCGCCACGGCGATCAGGATCAGGATGATGGCGAAGGCGACGCCCTGCCACTCGAACATGCGGATCTGCTCCGACAGATACAGGCCGATGCCGCCGGCGCCGACGATGCCGATGATGGCGCTGGAGCGGGTGTTTGACTCGAAGAAATACAGCGCTTGGCCGGCGATCACCGGCAACACCTGCGGCAGCACGCCGAAGCGCACCTGGCGCCAGTGGCTGCCGCCGGTGGACGCAACGCCTTCAACGGGTTTGCGGTCCGCCGCCTCGATGGCCTCCGAGAACAGCTTGCCGAGCGCGCCGAAGTCGCTGGTCATCACCGCGAGCACGCCGGCGAAGGGGCCAAGCCCGACCACATTGATCCACAACAGCGCCCAGATCAGCATGTCGACGCCGCGCACGCCGTCGAGGCCGCGCCGGGTCAGGAAGCGCGCCACGCCGCTGAACGTGGTGTTGCGGGCGGCAAGAAAAGCCACCGGAAAGGCGAATGCCGTCGCCAGCAGCGTGCCGAGAAACGCGATGGCGACAGTTTCGCCGAGCGCCTTCACCACCGTCCACGCCTCGGCGAGGCCGCCCGGCCAGGGCGGGACCATCAGCACGGCCATGTCGCCGAGCCTGGCCAGGCCCGTCGCGAGCCTGACAGGCGAAAACTCGAAGCGCCACAGGGCGAAGACGGCGAGGGCCGTGGCCAGCGCAACGATCAGGTATGGCGCGGCGCGGCGCAGCGGCGGCGCGTGGAAGGCCTCGGGATGGCGGGCCCGCATGCGGGCGATGCTGGCGGCGTCGGCGTGGGTGAGGCGCATGGCCCCGGGCGCGGATGGGATGGTCATGCGTGCGCCTCGCGTTCAAGCAGGGCGTGGCGCAGCTTCTCCGACAGGAAGTCAATGACGCAGACGCACAGGACGATCAGCAGCAGCAGCGCCGAGACGTCAGCGTAGTAGAACTTGCGAATGGCCTCGATCAGGTCCTGACCGATGCCGCCGGCCCCGACGAAGCCCATGACGGAGGCGCCGCGCACGTTGATCTCAAACCGCATCAGGCAATAGCTCACCACATTGGAGAGAATTTGCGGGATCACCGCAAAGCGGATGGTGGGCCAGCGCGCCGCGCCGGAGGCCATCAGGCCCTCCACCGGCTTCATGTCGATGTTCTCCACCACCTCGGAGAACTGCTTGCCCAGCGCGCCGGCCGTGTGCACGGCGATGGCGAGCACGCCGGCCATGGGGCCCAGACCGAAAGCCACCACAAAGATCAGCGCGAAGACGATTTCCGGCACGGTGCGACAGAATTCGAGAAACCGGCGGGCGGCCACGCGCGCCCACGGATTGGGCGTCAGGTTGCGGGCCGGCGCAAAGCAAAGCGCCAGGGCGCCGAGGGCGCCGAGCAGGGTGCCAAGATACGCCATCAGCAACGTGTCGGCGAGCAGGGGCAGCCATTTGTCGAGGCCCCACAGCCATTCGCCAGGCGCCGTCCAGACCCGCCGCCCCATCGCGGGGCCGGAATCGAGCGTCAGGATACGGTCGAAATATCCGAAGAAATTGCCGATGTTGCTGAACAGCTTCGACAGGTTGACGTCCGACATCCAGGCCGACCACAGCGTCGCCGCCGCCAGTCCAGCGCAGAACATCAGGGTGTGTCCGCGCTTGCGGCGCTGGACCTCGCGCCAGTGGCGGGCGTGATCCGCCTGCGACCCCACAGGGTCCTGGCGAGGAGGCTGGCGGGGCGCCTGGTCAAAAGCGTGAAGAGAAGGAGCTTTCACAACGTTCGGGCTCTGCCGTCAGGGAAGCCCGCCGGCGTGAACCGGATGGCGTCCTGATCTGATGCTTGCGGGATTCCCGGACGGCGCGGCCGCGCCGTCCGGGCGTTTCCAATGGTCAGGAGCGCTTCTTGCGCAGGGTGTCGACAAAGCCGTTGAGCTGGACGATCGGCTCATAGGCCTTGTGATCGACTGGCTGGTAAGAGCCGCCCTTGCCATCGAAGATCTTCTTCAGCACGTCCGGGGCTTTCTGCGGCATGGAGACGACAGCGACGCTGATCGCCTTGCGCAGGTCCTCCGGCAGGTCGGTGAGATAGGCCACCGGCGAGTTCACGATCTGCTCGGAGCGGAAGATGATGCGGAAGTCGTCGGCCTTCACGGCGCCCTTGGCCGCCATGCGCTGCAGGGTCGATTCCGTGTCGCTGACCCAGAGATTGAAGCCGGCGTCGCAGGTCCCCTGGTTGATGGCGAAGATCACGTTCTCATGGCTGCCGGCGTAGACGACCTTGCCGAAGAACTTGTCCGGTTCGATGCCCATCTTGCTCATGGCGAAACGGGGCACGTTGTTGCCGGAGGTCGAGTTGGGATCGACCAGACACAGATTTTTGCCCTTCAGGTCCGCGATCTTCTGGTATGGGCTGCCGGCTTTGGTCCACAGCACCGAATAATAGCCGCGCGTGCCGTCCGGGTTCACCTCGATGGCGAACGGCTCAACCTTCACGCCCGTCATGCGGGCGCGGGCGTAGGAGGCCGGTCCGTACTGGGCGATGTGGATATTGCCGGAGCGCTGGCCCTCGATCACCGCCGCATAGTCGTTGGCGACGCGCAGCGTCACCCTGGCCCCCAGCTCCTTCGAGAGATAGTCGACGAAGGGCGTCCAGCGATCGAGCACCGTGCCGGAATTCTCGGCGGGAATGATGGCGTAGACCAGTTCGGGATACTTCGCTTTCCAGGCGGCGCCGGTTTCGGCGGCGACAGACGGGGCGGCGAGCGCGAGGGTTGCTGCTGCGGCGAGCAGCAGGCGGCGATGCAACATGAGATATTCCCTGGGAGCATTCCGCGACAGGCGCACCGGCCTCTCGCGGGGAAAAAGGACCGGGCGAAAGCCGTGCGTCAGGCGCCGGCCGGGATCAGGCCGCGTGCGGCGAAGGCGGGTTCCGCCTGGGCCGCCTGGGCGGCTGGACGCGGCTGGACGGCGCGGGTCTCGTCGCAGTCCATGCCGTAAAGTTCGGCGATGACGGCGTCGGTCAGTTCGTCCGGGCAGCCGTCGAACACCACACGGCCGTGAGCCATGCCGATCAGGCGGTGGCAATAGGCGCGGGCCAGCTCGATGGAATGGAGATTGCACAGGACGGTGATGCCGTATTCGCGGTTGACCGCGGCGAGACCGTCCATGACGAGGCGGGTGTTGCGTGGATCAAGCGAGGCGATCGGTTCATCGGCCAGAATGATGTCCGGGTTCTGCATCAGCGCCCGGGCGATGGCGACGCGCTGCTGCTGGCCGCCGGAAAGCTGGTCGGCGCGCTGGGTTGCGAGGCTGGCGATGTCCAGCCGCTCCAGCGCGGCGAGCGCCAGCGCCCGGTCCTCGTCCCGCCACAGCTTGAGCATGGCCCGGTGCGTGGGAATGACATTGAGCCGGCCGAGAATGACATTGGTCAGCACGTCCATGCGGCCGACCAGATTGAACTGCTGGAAAATCATCGCGCAACGGGCGCGCCAGGCGCGCAGTCCGGCGCCGCGCAGGGCGGTGACGTCCTGGCCGTCGAAGGCGATGCGCCCGGCGCTCGGCGTCGCCAGGCGGTTGATCATGCGCAGCAGGGTCGACTTGCCGGCGCCGGAGCGGCCGATCACGCCAACGAAGGCGCCGCGGGGGATGTCCAGCGTGACGCCGTCGACGGCGCGTTTGGCCCCATAATGGCGCGAGAGGTTTTCAAAAGTGAGCATTCTGCCCGTCCCGGCGTCGCTGGGGACGCCAACAGACCTGGAAGTCTGGAGTGGCGGATTGCGGAAACAGGCGGCCGCCGCATGGCGACGCCGCATTCTCTTCCCACGATGAACCTGGAGAAGCATGCGCGCGGCGGATGAAAGCGGAATGACGGATGGATGACGCGGCGATGACAGCAGTTGTCGCCGACCGGACGAGACGGGAGGGTGGTGGACGGCGGGCTGGTCTGGCGCATTGTATCGTTGAGGCCGTCAGGACTTGCGCGCGGAACCCGCGCATCCGGCATGCCGGCGTATTGAGGAAATTATTCCGGCATGGTGTTTATGGGGCGTCGCGGCAAGCAGTCGGGAATGCGGGCGGGCGAGGCGCCCTGACGGCTTCCCGCCAGATCCGGTCACAATCCCTTGCGCATCGGGATAAAGTCCGCATCCTGCGGCGCGGGATTTGCCCTGTGTTTGCGGCGGGCATTCATTTTTTGCGGGCAACCGCTCTGAAGTCCAGTCTGGCGCGGCTGTCGCGCCACGTATCCGGAGGCAGTTTGTGACAGGCGAGCCCGAGCCCGACCGGCGCTGGATTCTGCTCATGCGCGTGACCGTCATCCTGCACCGCCTGCTGGAGCGGTCCGGGCAGAACGGCGCGCTGACCGTCGCGCAATACCGGTTTCTGCTGATGCTGAAGCGTGGTCCACGGCGGGCGAGCGTGCTGGCGTCGCTCTCTGGCATCGGCCGGCCCACTGCGTCTGTTCTGGTCAACGCCATGGAGAAGCGCGGCCTGATCGAGCGCTACGCCGACCCGGATGACGGCCGCGCCGAAATGTTGCGGTTGACCGCCGGCGGTCTGGCCAGTTTCGCGGAGTTCGAGCGCATCGCCGCTGGCGAACTCGCCGATTATCTCGATGTCGCCGACGCTGACGCGCTGCTGGATCGCGTTGAAGAGCTGGCCCAGGTCATCGACCGCAAGCGGGACCGGACAGCCCGGCGTTGACAGGCTTTTGCGTAATCTTATAGTTCGCATAACGAACGGTATCGCGTGAAATCAAATGCCGGAGGAAACATGGCGTCGAAACTGTGTGAAATGCTCGGAATCGAGTTTCCGTTGCTGGCCTTCAGCCACTGCCGCGATGTCGTGGCGGCGGTCAGCCGGGCAGGTGGGTTCGGCGTCCTTGGCGCGACGGCGCATACGCCCGAGTCGGTGCGCGAAGAGCTGAAATGGATTGACGATCACGTCGACGGCAAGCCTTACGGCATCGATGTTCTCGTTCCAGAAAACCTCGCCACCCGGGGCGAGGGCAGCGTGTCCGCCGCGGCGCTGGTGCGGCGTATCCCCGCCGCGCACCGTGAGTTCGCTGAGCACCTGCTGGCCGGGGCCGGCGTGACGATCCCTGACGACGCCAGCGACCGCTACCGGAACCGCGCCCAGCCCTTCGATCCGGACACCGCGCTCCGCACGCTGGAGGCGGCCTTCGAGCACCCGATCCGGCTGATCGCCAACGCCCTGGGCGTGCCGCCGCCGGAAATGATCGCCATGGGAAGGAAGCACAACGTTCCCGTCGCGGCGCTGGCCGGCGCGCGCGAGCACGCGGTGCGTCTGGTCGAGGCCGGCGTCGACATCATCGTGGCGCAGGGCACCGAGGCCGGCGGCCATTGCGGCGAGGTCAGCACCCTCGTGCTGGTGCCGGAGGTGGTCCGGGCGGTGCGCGCCATTCGCGACGTGCCGGTGCTCGCCGCCGGCGGCATCATGACCGGCGAGCAGATGGCGGCGTGCATGGCCATGGGCGCCGCCGGCGCCTGGACCGGATCAGTGTGGCTGGCGACGCCAGAGAGCGAAACCTCGCCGGTCTTCCGCGAGAAGATGGTGGCGGCGCGCAGCCGCGACGCCGTGCGGGTTCGCAGCCGCACCGGCAAGCCGGCGCGCCAGTTGCGCTCCACATGGACGGATGCCTGGGAAAACAGTCCCGACAGTCCCGGGGCCCTGCCGATGCCGTTCATGAGCCTTGTCAGCGAGAAATCCCTGCGCGCCGTGGATCGCGCCGCTGAAAACGGCAACGACCAGGCGCGCGACATGGTCACCTATTTCGTGGGGCAGGGCGTGGGTCTGATCGAGGACGTCCGCAGCGCTGGCCAGGTCGTGCAGGACTTTAAGGAAGGTTACCTCGAAGCCGTCGAGCGCATGAACGCGCTGCTGGGCGACTAGGGCGGTTTCCGGTCAGCATGGATCGGAAAACTCTCCAGGCGACCAGCGCCGCCGGGGCTGGCGCCTGTCATGGGTGATCCCGTGTTTTGGCGCTGGATGCGATGCGCCAAAACAGTTTAACCTGCTGCGCGGGCCGGCGCGGACAGACAATAACAGGCCGGACAATGACGCGGGCGCAACGGCGCCCCTGGGAGAGAGACGCTTGCATGACGCAGGTTATGACACACGAAGAACGGACCGCGTTGCGCGACAGCGTGCGGCGGCTCCTCGCTGACCGGTGCGCCGAAACCGACGTGCGGCGGGTCATGGCCAGTGACACCGGGCATGACGACGCCCTGTGGCGTGAACTCGCCGGCCTGGGCGTGGCCGGCATGCTTGTCAGCGAAGACAATGGCGGCTCCGGCCTGGGGCCAGTCGAGCTTGAACTGGTGATGGAGGAATTCGGGGCCGCGTTGTCGTCAGCGCCGATGATCTCCACCGCGATGGCCGCCATGTTGCTTGACGGCGCGCGCGCCCAGGCGCTGGCCGCTGGCGAACTGATTGTCGCCGTCGCTCCGCTGGGCGTGCATGACTGGACAGGCCAGAGCGACGTCCGCGTCGCCGGTGGCCGGGCTGAAGGCGTCGCCCGCTTCGTGCCGGACGGGCAGATCGCCGATCTCGTGTTGCTGGCTGGCGACGACGGCGTTTACGCCGTGGCGCGCGATGCTTTCAGCGCCACCTCGTTGCCCGTTTTTGACCGCACGCGCCGTCTGGCGGACCTGCATATCGATGGTCCGGTCGAGCGGATTTGCGACGGATCGCGGGTCGCCGGCGCCCTGGCGGTCGGATTGCTGGCCCTGGCGGGCGATCAGGCGGGCGGGGCGCGCCGGGTGCTCGAGTTCACGGTGGATTACGCCCGCGAGCGCCGGCAGTTCGGACGCGCCATCGGCAGTTTTCAGGCGATCAAGCACATGGCCGCTGATCTGTTGCTGGAGGCGGAAAGCGCGACCAGCGCGGCGCGAAACGCGGCGGAGCAACTTGCCGGCGATGCGGCGGATCGCGACGGCGCCCTGGCGCTGGCCGCCTTTGCCTGCGCCGACGCGTATGTGCGCTGCGCCAAAGACGGGGTGCAGATGCATGGCGGCATCGCCTTCACCTGGGAGCATCCGGCGCATCTGTATCTGCGCCGCGCCCGTTCCGGCGCGCAACTGTTTGGCGATAGCCGCCACTGGCGCGAACGTTTCATCCAAGCGCTGGAGGCGCAGTCATGACGGACGAAGAATTGAAGGCGGAAGTCACGGCATGGCTGGCGGCCAACTGGCGCGGCGCGCCGCAGCGCACGGAACGCTTTGGGCCTGACCCCCGCGCTGAATGGCTGGCGAAGGTGCGTGACGCCGGCTGGGCCGCGCCGCGCTGGCCGAAGGAATGGTATGGCCGCGGTCTCAGCGACGCCCAGGCGCGCATTGTCGAGAGCTGTTTTGCCGAGGCCAAGGCGCCGGGAACCGGTCAGGACCGCTCCAACCTGTGGGCCAACACGGCGCTGGCCCACGCCACCGAGACCTTCAAGCGACAGATCGTGCCGCAACTGCTGGCCGGCGAAGTGGGCATGTGCCTGCTGTATTCCGAACCCGGCGCCGGCAGTGATCTGGCCGCGATCCGCACCCGCGCCGACAAGGTGGAAGGCGGCTGGCGCGTCACCGGTCAGAAAGTGTGGACCTCCGGCGCCCATATCGCCGACTATGGCATGCTCATCGCCCGCACCGACTGGAGCGTGCCGAAGCACAGGGGCATCAGCTTCTTCTTCATGCCCATGCGCCAGAAGGGCGTCGACGTGCGTCCGCTGCGGCAGATCACCGATGAAACCCATTTCAACGAGGTGTTCATCGACGACGCCTTCATCCCGGAGGAAAACCTGCTCGGGAACCTGGGCGGCGGCTGGGGCGTGCTGCAGACCGCGCTGGCCTATGAACGCTCGGTGATGGGCGATGCGGCGCGCGGCGCCAGATCCGGCGCGAAGGAAGCCCACGGCGACGCCGCCTTGCTGGAGCTTGCCCGGGAGGCCGGAAAGCTGTCGGATCCGCTGGTCCGTCAGGATGTCGCCCAGGTCATCGCATGGCGCATGCTCAACAGCCTGAACACCCGCCGGGCCAAGGCGGAGCTCAAACAGGGCACCTCGTCGTCGATCATGTCGTTGGGCAAGCTGGCCATGAGCCGGATCCTGCATGAGGAGGGCCGGGTGCGCACCGAACTGCTCGGGCCGGAAAGCCTGCTGCAGGGACCTGATCACCCGCGCGCCGAGGACGCCAACTTCCTCAGCCTCAACGCCTATTTCACGTCCATCGGCGGCGGCACCGACCAGATCCAGCGCAACATCATTGGCGAGCGCGTGCTGGACCTGCCAAGGGAGCCGGAAGTTGATCGCGACGTGGCGTTTTCGGCGGTTGTCGCTGGCCGATAAAATCCCCCCCCGGGGCGGCGTGATCCGCCCCGTCGTCCGTCCGGCGGCCGCGTGGGCCCGGCATCGGGAGGAGCCGGTCACGCAAGCCAGACCGCGCCTGGCCATTTTGGGGTAATTGTCCTTGGTTGCTTGCTGCTGCGGCAGGAAGCGGCTAATGCATGACTGCGCCCGATTGTGGCGCTCGCGTGGCGCCATCCGGGCGCAGCATGCGCCAGCGCCTTGTCCTGAAACGCCACGATTTTCTCGCGTGCTCCGGTGGAGGTTCTTTGCCTGTCGTCCAGGATCATCGCCAGGGCATGTCGATGGGAGGCCTTGCTCGTCCTGCCCGTTCGCCCCGCCTCATGCGTCAGCCGCCGGCTTCGCGACGCCATCTGGCGGCGGTCACGGTACCGACGGCCCTTGCCGGCCTCATGACCCTTGCCGGCCTTTTGGCCGGCTGCGCTCCCGTCAGTTCATCATTAGGCGCGCCAGCCATCCCCCTGTTTGACGCCTACTTTCCCGCCTGGCTGCTGTGCGCGTTTGTCGGCGTGATTGGCGCCGTGCTGGTGCGCGTCGCGTTCATTCGCATTGGCCTTGACGACATGTTCCCCGTGCGCCTGCCGGTGTATGTGGCGGTCGCCGTCATCATCGGCCTTCTGGTTTCCTTCTTCGGCTTTGGCAGGTAACGCATGGCTCCCGCGAGCAAACAGCGCGCGCTGAAGGTTTGGGGAACGCTGGCCGGCCTCATCATCATCGGCGTCGCCGTGCTCGGCGGCGAGCGTTTCATGCGGCAGGCCGATCGCAATCCCCTGTCCCAGGACGCCAGCCTGAGCGCCAGGACCGTGGCGATTTCGGCCAGCGTCCCGGGCCGAATCGCCAGTTTCCACGTTGCCGATAACCAGGCAGTCGGCAAGGGCGACCTGCTGTTTGTGCTTGAGAAAGAGCCCTACCAGCTGGCGCGCGATCAGGCCGCGGCCGATCTGCGCATCGCGGAGGCGGCGCTGGCGGACAAGCGCCGGGCCGTCGTGGCGGAACAGAACAACGCCATCATCGCCGACGAACAGATCGCGCGGGCAAAATCCAATCTGGCCCTGGCTGCCCAGACCCTCACCCGCCTGACAGCGTTGCGCCCGAAGGGCTATGTCAGCGCCCAGGAAGTGGACACGGCCCGCACCGCGAAGCAGGACGCGGAGGTGAGCCTGCGCCAGGCCATGCGCCAGAAGGATGCGGCGGACGCCCTGGTCGGCAGCCTGACGGCGGCGGAAGCCCTGGTGGACGCCCGCCGGGCGGCGTTGGCGCTGGCGGAGCGGGGCCTGGCCAACACCGAAGTGCGGGCTCCCTTCGCCGGCAAGGCGTCCAGCCTGAACACCGGCGTTGGCGAGTATGTGATCCCGGGCCAGTCCATATTCACCCTCATCAGTACGGGGGAATGGTTCGCGGTGGCGCCGTTCACCGAGACGGAATTGCCGGCGATCCGCGTTGGCGACTGCGCCACCGTCTACGTCCTGTCCGACCGCAAGCGGCCGATCCGCGGGCGGGTCGAGAGCATCAGCTGGGGCGTGGCCTCGGAGGATGTGATCCGCATTCCACGCAATCTTCCGGTCGTGCCCAAGAGTCTGGACTGGGTGCGCATCGCCCAGCGCTTTCCCGTTCGCATCCGGCTCATCGATCCTCCGGACGGGCTGATGCGCGTTGGCGCTTCCGCTACCGCAATGGTGCATCATGGCGACGGCTGCTGACGCGCCCTGGCGCATGATCGCCCGGCAGGTCTGGAGCGACCTTCAGCCGTTCGAAGGGCGTTTCGGCCTGACCTGGCGCGTGGCCCTGCTCTGCGCCATAACCGCCGCCGTGGCGATGATGCACCGGATCCCGGAATCCGCCATCAGCTGCTATCTGATCATCTTCCTGATGCGGCCCAACGGCGCCGAGTGCGTCGGCCAGGCCATCGGCCTGATCATTCTCGCCACCCTCGTGGTTTTCGGCATGGCGCCGCTGATCCAGTCGCTGGCGGAGACGCCTTTGCTGCGCCTGGCGGTGATCGCCGGGGCGACGTTCATCTTTCTGTTTCTCAGTTCGGCGTCGCAACTCGGCGAGATCGGGGCCATCATCGGCCTGGTCATCGCCTTTATCCTGACCATGGTTGACCTGGTCCCGGTTGGTGAGATCGTCACGCGCGGCCTGCTGTACGCCTGGGCGATGGCTTGCATGCCCATGGCGCTGATGATCGGCTTCTGCCTGGTGCTCGGAACCGGCCCGCACACGCTGCTGCGCCAGACGGTGGCCGAACGCCTGAACGCCGCCGCCGATCTTCTGGCGACGGGCGACCGCGGCAAGGCGATGGCGCTGTTGGCGGAAGGCCAGGCCGAGGTCGACAAACGGGTGCTGATGACCCGGATTTTCTACACCGCCCCCAAAGCCGAGGCGCAATGGCTGGCGGGCGCCGCTTCCGCGACTTACCGGATGCTGCTTGCCGCCGCGGCGCTCGCGGACGACGACAGCAAGAGCGCCGCGCGCCAGTCGCTGGCCGCCGCCAGCCGCGCCGCCGCGCGGGCGGTGCGCCATCGGGGAACGCTGGTTCAGCAGGAGCTCCTGGCGGCCGATGCTGACGACGCGCCCGCGCTGGCGGTGATCCGCAGGACCCTGGCGGGCCTTGGCGCGCCGGACGGCGGCATGACGGCGGTTCCGGCCAAAGTCCCCTTCCTGGCGCCTGACGCCTTCACCAACCCGGACCACCAGCGCTACGCCCTGAAAACCACGGCGGCGGCGGTGCTGGCCTATCTGACGTACTCCCTGCTGAACTGGGAGGGCATCGCCACCGCCATGGTCACCTGCTACGTGGCGGCGTTGGGCACCACGGGCGAGACCGCGCACAAGCTGACGCTGCGCATCGTCGGCTGCCTGATCGGCGCGTTGATCGGCATCCTGTCGATCCTGTTCGTCATGCCGCATCTCACCTCGGTCGGCGGGTTGATGGCGCTGGTCTTTGTCGCCATCCTTCCGGCCGCATGGGTGTCGACGGGCAGCGAGCGCATCTCCTACGGCGGCGTGCAGATTGGCCTGGCCTTTCTGCTGACCATTCTCAACGGTTTTGGCCCAAGCCTTGACATGGGTTCGGCGCGGGACAGGATCATCGGCATCCTGCTTGGCAATACGCTGGTGTTCATCATGTTCACCAATTTCTGGCCAAAGAGCGCGGTTGTGCAGGTGCGTCGCCAGCTTGCCGGGGCGCTTGTGGCGCTGGCCCGCCTGGCCGCCATGACGCCAGCGGCGCGCCCGGACGCCGTCAACGACATCGCCAACGCCGCCACCAGCACGGCCGCCGCGAAAATGGCCCTGGACATGACGCCATTCGAACCACGCAGTCAGAGCCCGGCGCCGGCGGAGTTGCGTCGCCTGTACGGGCTGATCGATGAGATTGTCGCCCTGCTGCCGGCCGTTGCCTTCAGCAACCGGGCGCTTGATGAAGAAGCCGGCCAGTTCCGCGCCGCCTCTGCGGCGCTCGAACCGGAGCGCGCCGCGACATTGACCCCGATTGCCGCCGCCGCCATGACCGAAAGCGGCGCCCCTGACACGCTGGCGCGGGCGCGCCGCATCACGCAGCTTGCCGCCGGATGAGAACATGACGTTACACAACGCCTCCTGGCTCATCGTGAAACGGGTGAACCGCCATCTGCGGTCGGGCCTGCTGCTGGCGGCGGCGGGCAGTCTGGCGGCCTGCGCCACAAGCGCCCTGGAGAACGCGCCCGAGCATCCTGCGACGCCCTGGAAACCGAAGGGCGAACAGGCGGTGGAGGCCCCCGGCGGCGCGCCATCCTTCAGCGTGGCGCCGCAACCGGAAGTGGCGGGGCTGGAGGCGACGCCGGATATTTCGTCGAAGCGGGCCTATGACCTGCCGGAACTGATCGACGTCGCCCAGAACCGCAACCCGACAACCCGTCTTGCCTGGCAACAGGCGCGCCAGGCCGCGCTGTCGGAAGGCATGGTGGCGGCCACCTATCTGCCGGTCATTTCCGCCAGCGTCATCGGCGGTCGCCAGCGGGTGGGCGGTAGCGTCGACAATGCGTTGCCGGGCCTGCGCGACCCCAGCGTCACCGTGGGCGGCGTCACTCCGACGGTGACGCTGCAATGGCTGTTGTTCGACTTTGGCCAGCGCCGCGCCCTGCATGACGCCGCCCGGCACAATTCGGCCGCGGCCAATGTGCTGTTCAACGGCGCCCACCAGAAGATCATCTTCGACGTCACCCGCGCCTATTTCCTCTATGGCGCTGCGCGCAGCCGCGTGCGCATCGCCACACAAACGCTGGGCAACAGCCAGGCGATCGAAGCCGCCGCCGCCGATCGCATGGAAAAGGGGCTCGGCAACACAGTAGAGGTCGCCCAGGCGAAACAGCAGGTCGCCCAGGCGCGCTTTGGTCTGGTGCAGGCCCAGGGGGCGGAGCGCGGCGCCTATCAGGCGCTGCTCGGCGCCATGGGCGTCTCGCCGATGACGCAGATGCAGATCCGCGACGCCAGCGGCCGGGCGCTGTCGGCGAATTTCCAGGCTCCGACCGATGCGGCCATCCGCGCCGCCCTGGCGCGCCGTCCCGACGTGCTGGCCAGCTACGCGGCGATGAAAGCCAGCCGCGCCGGCGTCGCCGCCGCTGAATCGGAGTTCATGCCCAAGGTGTTTCTCAGCGCCGTCGCCGCCAGCGGCTCCAACAGCCTGAGCACCACGGGCCTGCCGACCATTGGCCAGCAGGGCTCCACCACCGGCTTCCTGGTGGGCGCGACCATGCCGATCTACGACGGCGGGCTGCGCGCCGCCCAGCTGCGCAAGGCCGAGGCGCTGGCTGATTCCGGCGAAACCACGTTCAACCGCGTGAAGAACGACGCCGTGCGCGAGATCATCGTCGCCTCCGATACGTTGCGTTCGGCGCTGGCGTCCTACAAGGCGGCCTCGGCGCTGGCCGATGCGGCGCGGGTGACCTATGACGCGGCGTTCGCCGCCTGGAAGTCGGGCGTTGGCTCGATCACCGCCGCCACCGCCGCCGACAGCGGTCTGCTTGTGGCCCGTCAGGCCCAGGCTGACGCCCACGCCGCCTCGCTGGTTGCCGCCGCCAATCTGGCCTTCGTGCTGGGGGCCATGACGTCGCGCGATACGGCGTCAGGCCTCATGCACCGGTGATGGCCCCGGATATGACCATTTTCCTTTTCTCGCGGATCATGTACCGCTTGACGCAATGAAGCCGGACAGGGGGATTTCTGGATGTGCACGTCGCTTGTCTATAAGGACGCCGCCGGCAAGGCCTATTTCGGCCGGACGCTCGAACTGACGGTGGCCTTGCCATACCAGCTTGTCGTCTTCCCCAAGGGCGCCCAGTGCGCGTCGGAAGTCGCCGGGCATCCGGCGGTGACGTTCGAGCGGCGGCGCGATTTCGTCGCCATCACCATGCCGGGTCGGCTGCCGACGACCGCCGCGCCGCTGGGGCCGGATGATCTCAAGGTCATCGAGGGCATGAATGACCAGGGCCTCAGCTTCAGCCTGTTGTCCTATCCTTCGGCTGGCGGCGCACAATCCCTGGACATGACCCAGGCCGCCCTGGCGGCTTCCGATCTGGGCGGCTGGATCCTCGGCAGTTTCGCCACGGTGGCTGAGGTGCGCGCCGGGCTTGAACGCCAGCCTGTGCTGCTGGAGCCGCTGGCCATGCTCGGCGGCGCCGTGTCGCCGTTCCACTATGTCGCCCACGACCCCTCAGGGGCGGCGCTGGTCATCGAATTCACCAAAGGGGTGATGCGTCTGTTCGACAATCCGGTCGGCGTCATGACCAATGGCCCGGAGTTCGACTGGCACCTCACCAACCTCAACAATTACACCTTCCTGAGCAACGTCGACCGTTCCAGCGCCACCTTCGGCGCGTTGGCGGCGCAACAGCCGGATTCGGGCATCGCCACCGCTGGTCTGCCGTCCTCCAGCACCTCGGTCGGACGTTTCGTGCGGGCGGTGTATTACGCCCAATACACGGAGAAGGCCGCCAACCCCGACGCGGCGGTGCGGACGCTGGCGCATATCATGAACAATTTCGACCGCCCGCGCGGCGTGTCCATTGATTGCTCGGCCAATGGCGGCGGCGGTCTGGAGGTGCAGGGCCTCAAGGCGGGGGACGGGGAGGCCTATGCGACGGAGTTCACCTCCTGGACCAGCATGAGCGACCTCGAGCGCAAGCTGTTTTTCGTCCGCGATTACAATGGCCTCAACTTCGTCAGCGTCGACCTGACGACACTCGCCGGCCTGGATGCGCCGCGCGTTGTTCCATTGGCGAAGATCGTGGATCAGGCCGGCGATGTGAGCCGCATCCTGGCCGCCGCCAGCGTGGCGCAACCGCATTCTTGAACCACCGCCGTTGCGGAGCCAGAATTGTCAATCACCCCGGCTGTGAATCGCGGCCTGGGGTCACCAGGAGACGATATCTTGAAGAAGGTGTTTTCCATCGCCGCCGCGCTTGCCGTCATGCTCGCCGCTCCGGCCTTCGCTGCTGACAAGGCTTTCGAATGCCCTGCGATCAAGGCGGGCGAGGAGCCGGCCGCGGTGAAGGATCTGCGCCTGAACTTTGGCAAGCAGGACCCGCTGAACGATCCGGACGCCCTCAACGCCGCCGTCGACAAGCTGCGCAAGGACGGGGCGAACCGCACCCTGGTGATCGATAACCTGATCAGCGCCTACTGCCCTGTGGTCGCGGCCAACACGATGCTGAACAACCAGCAGAAGGCGAGCCGCGTGCAGCGTTTCGCCAGCGTGGTCGTTCCGCTGGTCTACGGGCTTGAGAGCGCCGAGGAGATCATCCTGAACGTGCCGCTGCCGTCGTCGGTGATCGACGCCGTCAATGAAAAGGCGCGCGCGGCCAAAATCTCGCCCGAGGAGTGGGCGGCGGGCGCTGTCGAGCGCGCGCTCGGCGGCAAGTAAGCGGCAGGTCGGCCGCCAGGTCTCTGGAGCGACAGCTTCAGATCATCGAAGAAGGGACGCTCCGCCGCCGGTCATGATAGGCGTGGCGGGGCGGACCGCCACGATTCTGTTTCAGGGGAGGCGTCAGGCTTCATGATCGGGTCCGCGACGTCGCAACAGGCGGATGCGCCATCACTGAATGACGCCACGTCAGTGCAGGGCGCCAGGGTCTACCAGTTCCTCTTTGTGGCGCTCGCCGCGCTCGTTGGCGCCGTTATTGGTCTGATCGGCTCGGGCTTCCATCTCACCATCGACTATCTGTCCGCCTGGCCGCAATGGCTGGCGACCCGGGTTGCGCCCGACCAGCGCATCTGGTGCACCATGGGCGTGACCACGCTGGCGACGGTGGTCAGCGTGTTGCTGGTGCGCCGCCTGGCGCCAGAAGCTGGCGGCAGCGGCGTCCAGGAACTGGAAGGCGCGGTTCAGGGCATCCGTCAGGTGCGGTGGCGCCTGGTGCTGCCGGTGAAGTTCGTTGCTGGCGTCGCGGCGATTTCCTCCGGCCTCGTGCTCGGGCGTGAGGGCCCCACCATCCACATTGGCGCGTCGGTTTCCGCCGCCGCAGCCGACGCGACGCGCTGCACCACGATAGAGCGGCGCGGTCTGCTGGCCGCCGGAGCAGGGGCGGGCCTGGCCTGCGCCTTCAACGCGCCGCTGGCCGGGGCGCTGTTCGTGATCGAGGAAACCCGCAAGCAGTTTCCCTATACATTCCGCACCTATATGGGCGTGATCGCCGCGGCCGTCACCTCAACGATCGTGACCCAGGCGATCGCCGGAACCCGCGTTGATCTTCCGATGATTGGCCAGCAGGCGCCTCTGGCCACCCTGCCAGCCTTTGCGTTGCTCGGCGTCGCGCTTGGCGCCATGGGCGTGGCGCTGAACGCCGCCCTGCTTGCGACCCTGAATCTGGCCGCCGCCTGCAACCGGCGCGTCCCTTACCTGTGGCCGGCGCTGGTCGGCCTTGGCGTCGGCGCCCTGCTGACCGTGGCGCCGCAAACCGTCACTGGCGGTGAAACCGTCATCATGAAATGGGCTGCCCAGACGCCGGCGCTGCCAATGCTGCTGGCGTTCGTCGTCATGCGCTTCATCACCATGGTGGGCAGTTATTCGGCGGGAACGCCAGGCGGGGTTTTCGCGCCAATCCTGGCGCTGGCCGTCTGTTCCGGCATGGCGTTCGGCTGCATGGTCGAGTTCGCCGTTGTCCAGACCGGATTTGGCGGCGACCTGGGCGATGGGGCCTCGCCGCTGGCCTTCGGCATGGTCGCGATGGCCGCGCTGTTCACCGCCTCGATTCGCGCCCCGCTCGTTGGCGTTGTGCTGGCGCTGGAGCTGACCGGCTCCTATGGGCTGACTCTGGCCATGATGTGCGCCTGTCTCACCGCCAATCTGACGGCGCAATGGATCGGTGGACGCCCGCTGTATGAGCAACTGCTGGAGCGGACCTTGCTGTTGGAGGGGCGGGCCCCTCCGTCGGGAAGCGCAGCCGTGGGGCTGGCCTCCTGGGCCGGCGGCGGCCGCGATGCAGGCCCGGCGCGGGGGCGGGACTGACGCCGGTTCGCGCGCAACAGGCCCGGCGTGGCGGATGCATGCAAATCCGGTTGACATTGCCCCTGGCCCGACGCCGATCATGACGCATCTGGCGTGACGGAACCCTGCCAGGAGCTTCACATGAGGCGCTGCCGGCGCCGGTTTCGCCGCATCCTTTGATCCGCGGGATACCGGGCAGACCCACATCACGGCGTCTCACATGCTGCGGACGCACGCTGAAGCGGGGTTTCAGGAGGGGCGGGGCGTTTCATGGACCAGCAGCGGCCGATGGTGCGGGAGTTCCGGCAAATACTGTTGTGGCCGGTGCAGTTGTCGCCGCTGTCCGGGGCCGACGCCAGCATGCGGCATGCCGAACGCCTGGCGCGGCTGGCGAGCCAGTGGGAGGAGGCCTCCGATACCTTTGCTGGCGACGGGAGCGGTTTCGAGGAGCGCCACTACGCCGAGTTCGCCGCTTTCATGCCAGCGGTGCAGCGCTTTCTGTATGGCGAAAGCGACCAGCCGCGCGCTGGCGCGTCCTATGGCGCCTCGCCGGTGCGCATCTTCCGGCGCCGGGACGTGGCCACGGTGCGGGCGCAGTTTCAGCCGGAGAGCGCGCCAGTGGATTTCACGGTCGTTCGCGCTGCGTTGTATTTTTTCTACGACATTGATCTCGCCATTATCACCACCGAGCTTCTTTGCCACGATCTGACGCTGGACCAGGCGCAGGAGGCGCTGTTCCGGCTTGGCCGCGTGTATCCCACGACCTGGGAGGCGGACGGCTCGGGGACCAATTGCTGCGCCAGCATCAGCCTGCTGGACGCCGCCGGCGCTGTGCTGGCCGTTTCCGACTATGCGCACAAGACCCGTTATCTCGATTTCGTCCGGGCGCACCGCACGCCCCGCATTGCGTCGCACTGGCAGTATCTGATGGATCCGCTGGCGCCGGAGCATGAACAGGCGACGGATGGGCGGGAGCCGATCCGCTTCCGTCCGCTTGAGCACCAGCGCCTGCCAGTGTTCGGGTGCCTGGCGGTCGATCATCCGCTGGCCATCAGCCGGGAAGACTGGATGCGGCTGGCCCTGGTGGCTCCTTCCGGTCCCCGGGGCGTCGCCCCGTTCGCGCCGGGCTTTCTGGCCGATTTCGAGGCGCGTTACTGCTATGACCGGTTCTGGGAGCCGGCGGGGGGGCACAACCAGATCGCCACCCGCATTCTGTGTTCGGGCCAGGCGTTCATCATGGTCGGCGACGCCGCCGACCCGCGCTATGCCGATCCGGCGACTGGCATTACCTGCCAGTTCCGGCGGCAGTATTTCCTGCTGGGTCTGATCGCGCACTTCCACCGCGCTGCTTTGCTGATCTTTCGCGACCGGCTGGTGACGGCGATCAGCGGGCTGACAGACTATGCGCCGGAAACGGTGAAGCGTTTCAAGCGCGCGGTGCGGCTGACGCACGAAAATTTCCTGCGTTTTGGCCACCGCTACTGGTTCCAGGAGGTGTCGAACCAGGCGCCGGCCCACGACCTGTTCGCCATGTGGGGGCGGCACCTGGAACTGAACGGGCTGTTCGCCGAGGTGCGGCGGGAAGTGCTCGACATGATCGATTATCTCGACAGCGATTCTTTCCGTCGTCAGGCCAACACGGTGGTGCGGCTGACCGTGGTGACGTTTTTTGGCCTCATCGGCTCGCTGACGGTTGGCTTTATCGGCGCCGGCCTGGTCAGCGTTTCCGGGCGGGGCGCGCTGGAGAAGGTTTTCCATGTGCTGGCGGTGATCATCCCCGTGACGGCGCTCATTTTGTACACCGCCAAAAAATCACACCGGCTCGCCGAGTTTCTCGACGCCATTTCTGATGAGCGGCGCACGTTCTCCCACAAGGCGCGCGCATTCCTGCGCATCTGGCGGCGCAGCAGCGACCGGCCGCCGCGCGGCTGACGATCGGCGTCTGGCCAGACATGGATCAGGGCTGTCGCATTGGGTACGCTGCAACCAGGCGCACGCTCCGTTGCGCCAGCTTGGGGGAACAATGGTCAGCAGCCCAGAGGGTCCGGAATTCCGGATGATTGAAACCAACGGCATCCGTCTGCGCGCCGCCATGGCGGGGGAGGGGCCGCTGGTGGTTCTTGTGCACGGCTTTCCGGAGAGTTGGGCGGCGTGGCGACATCAGATTGGCCCGATTGCCAAAGCCGGCTTCAAGGTTTGCGCCATCGACTGTCGTGGCTATGGCGGCAGCGACAAGCCTCACCCTGTCGAGGCGTATGATCTTGAATCCATGACGGCGGACATCGCCGGCGTCGTGGCGGCGGAAGGCGGCGGCGCGCCTGGCGTGCTGATCGGCCACGACTGGGGCGCCTATCTCGTGTGGAATACGGCCCTGCTGCATCCAGACAGGATCAGGGCGGTGGCCGGCCTCTCCGTGCCGTTCATGGGCGTGTCGGAGCGCACGCTGATCGACGCGCTGAAGCCGGTTTACGCCGACCGCGGCAAGTTTTTCTATCAGGATTACTTCCAGGCGCCGGGCGTCGCCGAGGCGGAGGCCGAGGCCGATCTGGGCGCCTTTGTCCGGCGCTTCTATTTCTGGCTGGCCGGCGAGGCGCCGGATGGACTGGGCGACAACCGTCCGGCCAGCGCCAGGGTGCTCGATGGTCTGCCCGATCCACAGCCATTTCCCGGCTGGATGACCGAAAAGGACATCGCATATCTGGTCAGCGAATTTCGGCAGAGCGGTTTGCGCGGACCACTGAACCGTTACCGCAACCAGCACCGCGACGTCGCCTTCATGACGCCGTGGCGCGGCCGCCAGATCCAGCAGCCGGCGCTTTATATCGGCGGCGCGCGCGACGTCGTGCTCTCCATGGTCCCGGGTCTGGACATGATCGCCGCCATGCGGGCGAACGTTCCCCATCTCACCGACGCGGTCATCCTGGAAGGTTGCGGCCACTGGACCCAGCAGGAGCGCCCTGAAGAGGTGACGGCGGCGCTCGTCAACTGGCTGAAGAGCCTGCCTGACGAGCGTTGACCCGGAAAATGATAACAGGCCCGCTCCCGGAGACCTGGAGAGCGGGCCTGTCGCCGGGCCCTGCGTCAGGTGTCGCAGGCCGCCAGTTGCGGCGTTTGAGACCGGCTGCCGCTGAAGGCCAGCAGCAGACCGGCCGCCGCCAGCAGACCGCCGGCGATGATGACGGCCACATAGCCAAGGCCAAGGCCGATGACCGCCGCCCCGACGGCGGCGCCAACGGCGTTGCCGAGGTTGAACGCGCCGACATTGATCGAGGAAGCCAGCCCTGGCGCCTCGGAGGCGGCTTCCATCACCCGCATCTGCACCGGCGGCACGATGGCGAAGGCCGCCGCGCCCCAGACAAGCAGGCCGATGGCCGCGCCCACGTGGCTGGTCAGCGCCAGCGGCAGGATGAACATGATCGTCGCCAGCGCGCCCAGAAAGATCATCGTGGCGCCGTCAAGCGACCAGTCAGCCAGCTTGCCGCCCAGCCAGTTGCCGGCGGTGAAGCCGACGCCAATCAGAACAAGGCCGAGCGTGACGAAGCCGCCGGATGCGCCGGTCAGTTCCGTGAGGATCGGGGCGACATAAGTGTAGAGCGTGAACATGGCGCCGGCCCCCATGACCGTGGTCGCCATCGCCAGCAGCACCGCGGGCCGGATTAGGACGGCAAGCTCGCGTTTCACGTCCGGCATCACGCCGCGTTCACCCTTCGGCAGGGCGAACCACAGGGCCGCGATGGCGACAAGGCCGATCAGCGCCGTGCCAACGAAGGCGAGGCGCCAGCCGATCTGCTGGCCAATCCAGGTGGCGGCGGGGACGCCGCCAATGTTGGCGATGGTCAGGCCCATGAACATGGCGGCCACGGCGCTCGCCTGTTTGTCCTTTGGCACAACGCTCGCCGCGACCACGGCGCCAAGGCCAAAGAACGCGCCGTGATTGAGGCTGGTGACCAGCCGGGCGGCGAGCAGCGTGTAGTAGCCAGGCGCCGCGGCTGACATCAGGTTGCCAATGGTGAAGATCCCCATCAGCAGCATCAGCGCGGTGCGCTTGCCAAAGCGGCTGAACGCCAGCGTCATCACCGGCGCGCCGACCATGACGCCGATGGCGTAGGCGCTGATCAGCAATCCGGCCGTGGGGATCGACACGTCGACCCCCTTGGCGATGACGGGCAGCAGGCCCATCGGCGAGAACTCTGTCGTGCCGATGCCAAATGCGCCGATGGCCAGCGCGGGCAACGCCCAGCGGGTGTGGGAAGAGGTTTCGGCTGGATCAGCCGTCAGGGATGTGGCGCTCATGGCTGCTGGTCCTCACGCGTCCCAGGCCGGGGCAAGGCCCGCCGGGCTGACGATCCGGCCGTCCGGGCGGGCGAGACTGGCGATCGCCGCCATGTCGGAGTCGTCGAGAGCGAAATCGAAGATGGCGAAGTTTTCTTTGACGCGCTCCGGGCGCGCCGTCTTGGACAGGGCGACGTGGCCCTGCTGGACCAGCCAGCGCAGCGCCACCTGCGCGGCGCTCTTGCTGTATTTCGCGCCAATCTTTTGCAGCGCCGGATCTTTCGGAACGGCGCCATCGGCCATGCCGTAATAGGCGGTGATGGCGACGCCGCTGGCCCGCGACGCCGCCACAAGCGCCGCTTGCGGCAGATAAGGGTGCATCTCGACCTGGTTGGTCACGATCGGCGCCTGCGAGCGCCGGACCGATTCCTGCATTTGCGCGATGTTCTGGTTGCTGACGCCAACGAACCGGGTCTTGCCGGCGGCCTGGGCGGCGTTGAGCATTTCGATCTGCGCCGCGACGGGAACCTTGTCCGCTGGCCAGTGCAGCAGAAGCAGATCGACCTGCTCGACCTGCAACCGGTTGAGGCTTTCATCAATAGAGGCGGCGAAGCGGTCGGCGCTGTAGTTGTCGACCCAGACCTTGGTGGTGAGAAACAGCTCGTCGCGGCGGGCGCCGGCGGCGCGGAGCGCCTGGCCGAGGGCGGCTTCGTTCTGGTAAATCTGGGCGGTGTCGAAATGGCGAAAGCCGGCTTCAAGGGCAGCCGGAATGACGCGCTCCACCTCTGCATCGGACATGCGGAACACGCCGAAACCGAGAGCCGGAATGGTTGCGCCATGGGCGACGACGTTTTGCATGGGATACTCCTGGCAAGAAATCCGGCGATCTTGGCCGCCGCAAAATGGGGCTGCATCAGCATGCTTTCCAGGCAATGCCGGTTGTCATGGCAGGTGAGATAGCCCGCCGCCGGCCCCTTGATAATCCGTCCGTTCTGCACATCATTTGTGAAACGAAATCCAGGACGGACGATCGGCGGGTGAGTCATGGACAATCGCGTGGGAGAGATGCAGGTGTTCCTCCGGGTGGTCGAGGCAGGCAGTTTCTCGGAGGCGGCGCGCCTGCTGCGCATGACGCCGTCGACTGTCAGCAAGCTGGTCTCGCGCATCGAAACCAGGCTTGGCGTGCGTCTTGTCGAGCGCTCGACGCGGCGTCTGTCGCTGACGGCGGAAGGCCAGATTTACTACGAGCGCAGTCAGGCCCTGCTGCATGACCTGGACGAGGCGGAGCGCGAGCTTTCGCAAGGCGCCGCAACCACCGGCGGCACGGTCCGGGTCAATGTCTCTGTGGCTTTTGGCGTGCTCTGTCTGGAGCCCCTGTTGCCAGAGTTCTGGCGGGCCTATCCCAATATCGTGATCGACCTGTCATTGTCGGACGAGATTGTCGACCTGTACCTCGACCGCACCGACGTCGCCTTCCGCACCGGGCCACTGCCTGATTCAGGCATGATGGCGCGCCGCATTGGCGTGGCGCACCGCAAGATCGTCGCCGCGCCGGCCTACCTTGAGCGTTACGGAACGCCCCGGACAGTGGACGACCTGGCGCGGCATAACTGTCTCGGCTTCAATTTTCGCCGGGCCGCGCCGGTGTGGCCCATCAGGGAAAGCGGCCGGATTGTTGATCGCGCGGTGCGGGGCTCGCTGCTCACGAACAATGGAGAAACCGTGCGGCGCATGGCGCTGGCTGGCGTTGGCCTGGCGCGGATGGGCGACTATCACGTGCGGGCTGACGTCGCCGCCGGCCGCCTTGTGGAGGTGCTGGCCGACGTCGTGGCGCCTGACGAGGAACAGATCCATGCGGTGTTTCTTGGAGGGCGGCGCATGCCACAACGCGTGCGCGTCTTTCTCGATTTTGTCGCGCCCCGTCTCCAGCAAATGCTTGAAGGAGCAGAGGCGCCGTGCTGAACCCGGGAAGCGGCCGCCCGGGTTCGCTCAGGCGCGTCCAAGCGCCAGGCCGACGCCGCCAAGCGTCAGGGCGATGGCGATGACCTCGCGCAGGCCAAGCGGCTCGCCGAGAACCCCGGCGGCGGCGACCGTGGCGATCGCCGGCACCAGCAGCATGCCGGCTGCGGCGCCAGCAGGCGGCAGGCGCCGCAGCGTCGCAAACCAGGTCAGATAGCAGACCGCCATGGGGATCAGCGTCATGTAAACGAGGCAGGCAAAACCGGTCAGGGACAGCGCCTGATACGACGGCGTTTCAAACGCCACGCCCAGAACCAGCATGGCGAAACAGCCAATGCCAACCTGCCACGCCACCGCCGAGAAAGGGGGCAGGGGCAGCGGCGTCCGGTTCAGGATGTTGCCCAGGGCGAACAGCACCGCCGCCGCCAGCGACAGGGCGACGCCCAGCATTCTTTCTCCGCTGAAGGAGAAACCTCCGCCGCCCAGGAGCAGCGAGACGCCGGCAAGGCCCAGCAACACGGCGGCGATGTCGCGCAGGGTGGGGCGGGCGCCCCGCAGCGGCCAGGCCAGCAGCAGGGTCCAGATGGGCATGGTGTAGACAATCAGCGCGCCCTCACCGACGGAGATGAACTTCATCGCCACCGTGGTCATCCCCATCCAGGCGAAGACATTGGTGAATGAGGCAAACAGCAGTTGTGGGATCGCGGCGCGCGGTATGGCGAGCGATTGCCGTCGGCTGATGGCGATGGCTGCGAGAATGCCGGCGGCGGCCACGCCCGCGACTCCCCGGGCGAACAGGGGCGGCCAGTCGCGCAGCAGAATCTTCATCAGCGGCCAGTTGAGCCCCCAGCCGATTGCCGTGATCCCGAGGCAGGCAAGGCCTGCGAGACGTGCGCGCCGGGCGGCGTCCGTTTCAGCAGCGTCCGTTCCAGTCGTCATGGGGCCCCGGGTTGGAGAGCGCTTCGCCGTTGTGGCATGGCGCGGGGTCAGTCAATGTCTTCCTGCTTCCATTGTTCCCCGTCGAACACCGAAATGTAGAGTTTCCGGAATGGCGTATAGTCGTCCGGCGTCGCGGAATAGGTCACGCCAGGCAACAGGGCCGGGGCCTTGACGCCGTTCATGCTGGTCATCTGCTTCAGCAGGTTCTTGCGGGTCAGATCATCGCCGCAGCGCTCCAGCCCCAGCGCCAGCACCGTGGCGGCGGAATAGGCGACGAAGGCGAGATCGTTGTCGGGATCGACGTTGGGCAGATACTTCTTGCGGAACGCGTGGAACTGCAGGATTTCCGGATCGTTGGCCCACTCCGGGCTGCCGAGACTGCGGAACGTGCGGGCGGTGGTCAGGCCGACGGCGTTCTCCTTGCCGGCGGCGTTGATCATCGGCGCGCCGACCGCCGTAGAGGAAATGAGGTGGAGCGGCTTCCAGCCCAGCTCCGCCATCTTGCGGATGGCCTGGGACGACGCCTTGCCGGTGGACGCGTTGAGAACGATGTTGGCGCCCGACTGGTAGAGCTTCAGCACCTGGCTGTCGATGGTTGGGTCGGTCAGGTCGTAGGGCGCCTCGGCGATGATCAGCTTGTCGGCCCGATCGCCCAGCGCCTCGCGAAATCCCTTGACATAGTCGCGGCCGAATTCATCGTTCTGGTACAGCAGCGCCACCTTGGGCTCCGACACTTTCTTCAGGGCGTATTTCGCCAGGATGTGGCCTTCGGTCGGGTATAGCGCCTGGCCGGGCACGGTCCACGGGAACTCCTTCGGATTGTTCCAGCGCGAGGCTCCGGTGAACAGGTAGAGCTGCGGCACGCCCTTGCCGTTCAGATATTTCTGCACCGCCAGCTGACCGGCGGAGCTGGTGCTGCCGAAGAGCGCCAGAACGCCATCCTGCTCCACCAGCTTGCGGGTTTGCTCCACGGTTTTGGGGGTGCTGTAGGCGTCGTCCATGCTCAGGAAGATGACCTTGCGGCCGTTAATGCCCCCCTTCGTTTCATTGAGCATGTCGAAATAGGCCTTCATCGACCGGCCGATGACGCCATAAGGCGCGCCGGGGCCGCTATGCGGGATGGTCTGGCCAATTTTGATTTCGGCATCGCTGGCGCCGACGTCATACGCCTTGCCTTGCGTCTTGCTTTGGGCCCAGGCAGGCGCCGACAGGGTCATGGCGGCGGCGATCACGCCGGCAACAAGTGCGCGCATCTGATCCTCCCGATTTGCCGACTGTCCTGCCGGCGATCTGCGCCAGCGAACGAACGGCTGGATTATTTTTCTACAGGCTAGAAGCAGGCGATGCGCAGATCAATGCGCGCCCTGGCATGCCGCTGCTGCATGGGCCTGCGGCGGCGCGCGAAACAGAGCAGCGTCGCCGAGCATATGCCGGCAGGATGTCTGTTGATGGGTCAGGTCGGTGTGGGTGCATGATACGGTATTGAAATTATTGAATAATATAAATCGCCGCCGTCGATCATCCATAAAAATTTCTTATGCGCATATACAAAATTTGTTATTTCTCTTTACGGCCGCCTCATGACGTAATCTGATGCGGTTCAGACGACGGCTGGCGCCTTCGATCATCCTGCGATCATCCTGCCCGCCCGATTGGCCGGGAGCCAGGGGCCGGGCGCCAGGACAGCGTTTTCTTTTTGCGATGCCCTTGACATCGCCGGTTCGTCAGGGCGGCCAACAGCCCGGCGTGGGTGGAAACAGACAGCGGAGCGGGCATGACCCAGGCAGATATCGCGGTTGGCCGGCGCCAGTCGGCGGGAAGTCGCCGGAAGTTGCAGTCACAGGAGCTGGCGATCCTGGCCATCGCGGCCCTGCTGGCTCTGATATTCGCGGTCACGCTGCCCGGCTTCGCCACCATCAACAACATGCTCACCCTGGCGCGCAGTGTTTCCGTGCTCGGCGTTCTCAGCCTCGCCATGGCCCTGGTGGTTATCGGCCGGGGCCTTGATCTGTCGCTGATCGCCAGCATGGCGGCCGGCGCGGCGGCGGTGATGGCCTTGCTGGGCGCCGGCTATGCGTTCCCGGTGGCTGTTCTGGCCGGGCTGGCGGTGGCGATGGCGATTGGCCTCGCCAATGGCTGGATCATCGCCTTCATCGAGGTGCCAGCCCTGTTCACCACGCTGGCCATGTCGCTGCTGGTGTTTGGCGTGGCGCGGTTCGCCTTCAAGACCGTGCTGGTCTATCCGCCGACCGACGCGCACGCCTTTCTGTTCCTTGGCCAGGGCAAGCTGTTCGGCGTGCCCATGCCGATCATCGTGTTCGCCGTCACCGCGGCGGCGATGCACCTGTTCCTGTCGCGCACGACGCCCGGGCGCTTCACCTATGCGCGCGGCGACAACCCCGAGGCCGCCCGGCTGACTGGCGTCGACGTGCGCCGCGACATCATCATTTCCTACATGCTCGCCGCGGGCCTGAGTTTGCTGGCGGGCCTGGTGTCAGCCTCGGCCACCGCCAGCATGAACCTGCAGATCATCACCGGCACGATGATTTTCGACGTGGTGCTGGTCGTCGTGCTGGGCGGGGTCAGCCTCGTCGGCGGGCGCGGCAGCGTGCTCAGCGTCCTGGCCGGAGCGCTGCTGATCGGCGTGCTGCTCAATGGCCTCACCATCATGAACGTCAACAACCAGATGCAGGACGTCGTGCGCGGCCTGGTGCTGCTGGGCGCCATCATTCTCGATAACCGCCTGCATCCGCGAGACGAGGAAACAGCCCGTCAGGGCGACTGAAACTTCCAGAGACAACAAAATCGGGGGAGACTTCCATGCGCGTATCCAGAGCGTTTTCCAGCGGCGGCGCCCGGGCGCCCGGCTCCATCCGGCGCGTCATCGCCAGTTCCGTGCTGGCCGGCAGTTTCGCCCTCGCGGCGTTGGCTGGCCCGGTCCTGGCCGCTGACGCCCCGAAACCTTCCAAGAACGCGCTCGAACTGCAGGCCAGGGCTGAAAAGGCGCTCAAGGGCAAAACCATCGGCTGGGTGCCGGTGACCCTTGGCATTCCGCTTGCCGATGAGTGGACCGCCACCATGAAGCAGGAAGCCGAGAAGCTCGGCATGAAGCTGGTGGTGCGCGATCCCGGCTGGAACGCCACCGCCCAGTTGCAGGCCGTCTCCGCCCTGATCGGCGAAAAGGTCGATGTGATCGTGGTGCAGAACCCCAACGTGCAATTGCTGGCGCGCGAGTTGAAGCGCGCCAACGAGGCCGGCATCTATGTGGTTCAGGTCAACATGGCTTCCAACTATGACGGAGACGCCTATGTCGGCGCCGACTTCATTCGGGTCGGCCAGTTGCTGGGCGAGGACGTGGTGAAGGCCTGCGGCAAGGGCTCAGGCACGTCGGGCAAGGTGCAGATCGTCCAGGGCGAACTCACCGCCACCGCCAGCCTCGACCAGCTCGCCGGCCTGATGGAGGCGCTGAACAAGGACGAGACGATCAAGGTTGTCTCCAACCAGGCCGCCAACTGGGACGCCACCAAGGCGCTGGACATCACTTCATCGGTCATCCAGCAGCATCCGGACCTGTGCGCCAGCGTCGGTTTCTGGGGCGTGATGCAACGCGGCGCCTCCCAGGCTCTGAAGACCGCCGGCAAGCTTGACCAGGTCAAGAGCTACGCCTCCGGCGAGGGCGGGCCGGCCGATTGCGACATGCTGCAACAGGGGCTTCTGCACAAATACATGAACTATCAGGCGCGTCTGCAGGGTCACGACATCATCCAGACCATCAGCTTCCTGCTGCAGAACGGCGACAAGCCAGGGACGAAGCACATCGCCAACTTCAGCCAGCTGGTGATGCTCGACAAGGAAACCGGCAAGGGCGACGCCTGCTACAGCGCGCGCAAGTAACGGCCCGCAACCTCCGGCTCCGGGCGCCGGCGCACGCCGCCGCCCGGATCTCGCGGGGCGTTTCCAGCCGCCGCCTCGCGCAGCGCCATGCGCCAAACCAGAAGGACGCTGTCAGAACCGGCGCTGTTGACCGGGCCTGGCCGCAGGCTTTCGCAGGGAACCCTTCATGTCGGTCGTGACGTCGCCAACCCCGTCCCAATCATCGTCCAGCGACACGCTGAAGGCGCTGCGCTACCGGTTTTCCGCCAAGCTGTTCCTGTCGGAATTGCTGGCGAAGAACTGGATGGAGCCCATTGTCCCGTTCACGCTGATGCTGGCGCTGCTGGGTTATTTCGCCGCCACGGTGCCTGGATACCTCTCCGTCGACAATCTCCAGCAGATGCTGAACCTGTTCGCGGAGATTGGCCTGGTGTCGATCGCCATGGGCTTTGTGATGATTTCCGGCGGCATCGACCTCAGCGTGGGCGCCATCTTCGCCGTGACCAATCTCGCCGCCCTGATCATGTTCAAGATCTTCGGCTGGCCGGTTCCCGTCGCCGCCGTCTGCACGCTGCTGCTCGGCGCCGGGCTGGGCGCCATCAACGGCTGGCTGGTCGGCTATCTGAAGGCGCGACCGTTCCTGACCACCCTGGTCACGCTGATCATCCTGCGCGCCGTCTTCGACATGGTCAGCGGCCGTTACGCAACGGATTTCGCCACCTCCGACGTGGAAAGTCCGGCGTGGGATTTCCTCGGCGCCGGCCGGATACTTGGCGTGCCCACCAACGCCGCGGCGCTGCTGTTGGTGATCGTCATCGGCCACGTCTATCTCAGCCGCTCGCGCTGGGGCTGGCACATCACCGCCGTTGGCTCCAGCCGCAAGGCGGCGCGCCACGCTGGCATCCGGGTCGAGCGGGTGCTGTTCGGCGCCTACGTGCTCTCCGGCGTGTTGTGCGCGCTGGCCGGCCTGTTCTACGCCGCGCGCCAGAACAGCGCTGGCTCCGACACCGGGCAGGGCTGGGAAATGCAGGCGCTGACGGCGGTAGTGCTTGGCGGCATCTCGCTCGCCGGCGGACGCGGCACCGTGTTTCGCGCCTGCCTCGGCGCCATCATCGTCTTCCTGCTGATCAACGGTTTCGTCCGCCTCGGCCTCGAAGGCTATCTGACCCTGTCGGCGCTGGGTCTGGTGCTGCTGATCGCCGTTGGCGTCGACGTCAAATGGGCCAAGAACCGCGGCAAGGCGATCCAGAAAATCTACGTCAATCCCACCTGGCTGAAGCTGCCGCCAACGCCGTCGATCACGCGCGGTTCGGATTCGCCTTTCGCCGAAAATGACCGTCTGTCCCACGCCGAGCCGATCGGCCTTGGCGAGGTGGAGGGGCCGGAAGACGTCATCCTCGACCGCCAGGACCGGCTCTACACCGGCACGCGCGAAGGCTGGATCCTGCGGTTCTCGGGCCCCAATTTCACGCACCGCGAAATCTTCGCGCGCATCGGCGGGCGACCGCTTGGCATGGCCTTTGACAGGGATGAAAACCTGATCGTCTGTTCCGGCGGCATGGGCGTCTACGGCGTCAGGCCGGACGGCGAGGTCTTCAAGGTTACCGACGAGACCAACCGCACCTGGGGCAAGCTCAACGACGACTCGCGCCTGCGTCTCGCCGACGATCTGGACATCGCTCCGGACGGCAAGATCTACTTTTCCGAAGCCACCATCCGCTACGAGATGCACTCCTGGGACATGGACGGCATCGAAGGGCGCGGCAACGGTCGCATGATCTGCTTCGATCCCGCCACCGGCCAGACGCGCACCATCATCAAGAACCAGCGCTTCCCCAACGGCGTTTGCATCGCCCACGACGGTCAGTCGGTGCTGTATTGCTCCACCTGGCTGTGCAAGGTGTTCCGCTACTGGATCGCGGGGCCCAAAAAGGGACAGGTCGAAACCTTCACCGACAACCTTCCGGGCTACGCCGACAATATCAATCGCGCCTCGGACGGCGGCTACTGGCTGGCGCTGGCCGGCATCCGCTCCCCCGCCTACGACCTCGCCATGCGCAACCCGGATTTCCGCCTGCGCATGGTGAAGGAAATTCCGCGCGACGAATGGCTGTATCCCGGCCTCAACAACGGTTGCATCGTCAAGCTCGACGCCAACGGCAAGCCGGTCGAAAGCCTGTGGGACCCCAGCGGCGCCCTGCATCCGGCCGTCACCTCAATGCGCGAGCACCGCGGCTGGCTGTACATCGGCGGCCTCGAAAACAACCGCATCGGCCGCGTGCGGCTCGACGGAGCGGACCCGGACTGGACCGGCCAGGACTCTTACTGGGGCAAGCCGTCTGACCAGAGCGGGCGGCGGGAGAACTGAGCATGGCCTTCTACAGTCACATGCTGCGCAACATGCGTCAGATCCTGTTCCGCGACGAGGACCAGCACGCCATTCCCTCCATGGACGGCCCGCTAAGCCCGAACAACGACCTCGACGCTTTCGCGCCGGTTGTCGATGATCTCACGGAGGTCGATGACGCGGTTGCCGGTCCGGACGGCCTCTACATCGCCAATGGTCGTGACGTCGTGCTGATGGGGAGGGATGGTTCGCGCGCGACCATCGCCCGCTTCGAGGCGCCGTGCGGCGCCCTGGCGCTGCATCCGGACTATCGCGTTCTCGTTTGCGTCGCGGGTCGGGGGCTCGCCGCCGTGCGCGCCGATGGCGGGGTGATCTGGCTCACTGAGGCCGGCGGCGCGGCGCTGACGTGCCTGACAGCGGTCGCGGTCGCGCCGGATGGGGCGATCGTCGTCGCCAATGGCAGCGCCCGCCATCCCGCCGCCGACTGGTTGTGGGATCTGATGGAGAAGAACGCCGGCGGTCAGATCGTCGTCTGCAACGCCGGGCTCGGCGACGCCCGCATCGTCTTTGACCGGCTGGCCTGGCCGCATGGCGTCGCATTCTCCCATGACGGCGCCAGTCTGTGGTTTACCGAGAGCTGGGCCCACCGCGTCAGCCGGGCGCCCTGGTCGTCCGGCGGCCCCGGCGCCCGTGAGATCGTCATCGGCAATCTGCCCGGCTATCCGGCGCGGCTGTCGGCGACGGCGGACGGCGGCTTCTGGCTCGCCCTGTTCGCTTTGCGGACCCATCTGGTGGAGCTGGTGCTGACCGAAGACGGCTTCCGCAAGGAGATGATGGCGACGATCCCGCCGGAGCTGTGGATCGCGCCGCAATACGCGTCCGGCCGCAGCTATCTGGAGCCGCTACAGGGCGGCGGCATGCGCAAGCTTGGCATTCTCAAGCCATGGGCGCCGCCGCGTTCCTACGGCTTCGTCGGCCATATCGACGGCCATGGTGAATTTGACTGCAGCCTGCAAAGCCGCGTGGGCGGCCAGAGCCATGGGGTCGTCAGCGTGGTCGAAAACGGCGGCGACCTGCTGGTTGTTTCGAAAGCGCGCGGCCAGGTTCTGGGCGGCCAACGTCAGGGTGGGGAGAGCAGGCAATGAACAGCCCGGTGGACCACCAGAAGACGGCGACAGCAACCGCGCGCAGGGACGCGCCGGTGCTTGAGGTGCGCGACGGCTCCAAGATTTATGGTGGCGTGCACGCCATCGAAGGCGTGAGCTTCGATCTGTATCCGGGAGAGGTGCACGCCCTTGTCGGCGAGAACGGCGCCGGCAAGTCCACGTTGTGCAAGGCCATCGCCGGCGCCATCCAGCTGTCGGCCGGAGACATCCTCATCGACGGCAAGCCGGTGAAGTTTTCCCGCCCGGGCGACGCCCTGGCCGCCGGCGTTTCCATGGTTTACCAGGAAACCTCGCTGGTGCCGACCATGACGGTGGCGCAGAACCTTGAGCTGGGAAACGAACCGCGGCTGACGCGGTTCCGCTCGCTCAACATCCAGGCGCAACAGCTGCTGCAATCGCTGAATTTCCATGTCGAGCCCACCGCTTATGTGGCGACGCTGGGCGCCGCCCGCCGGCAGATGGTGGAAATTGCCCGCGCGGTGAAGCATCAGGCGCGGGTCATTGTCTTCGACGAGCCAACGGCGACGCTGACGCCAGAAGAAATCATGCATTTCTTCCACCTGGTTGAGGATTTGCGCGCCCGCGGCGTGGCCATCATCTACATTTCGCACGCGCTGGAAGAGGCGCTGAAAATCTCCGATCGCATCACCGTGCTGCGCGACGGCCGCCACGTCGTCACCGCGCCGACGCGGGACCTGACCCGGGCTGACATCGTGCGCCACATGGTCGGCCGCGAGGTCATCCAGGAGCGGCCGCAGCGTTTGCCCGCGGCCGCGAGGGCGTTGCGTGAGAAGGTGCTGACCGTCGAAAACGTCACCATGGGCACGGCGGTGAAGAACATGTCCTTCACACTGTACGCCGGCGAGGTGGTCGGCATGGCCGGGTTGATCGGCTCGGGCCGTACGGAAATCGCCCGGGTCATCGCCGGCGCGCTGAAGCGCAACCTCATTAACGGCGGCAAGATCTATTTGCGCGGCAAGCCAATCCGTTACCGCACGCCGCGTCAGGCCATCGACGACGGCATCGTCTACATCACCGAGGACCGCAAGGTCGACGGTTTCTTCGAAACCATGGCGATCGACGACAATATCTACATCGGTCGTCTGGCGACGAAACAGGGCTGGACCTTCGCGCTCAACGCCGGCGATCGCAACCGCATCGCGTCCGAACTGATCAGGCGGCTGCGCATCGCGGCGCTCGACAGCCGCGCCAAAATCATCGAGCTTTCGGGCGGCAACCAGCAGAAGGTCGTCGTCGCCAAGGCGCTGGCGCAGGAGCCGCAGGTGGTGATTTTCGACGAGCCGACGCGTGGCGTCGACGTGGGCGCCATTCCAGAAATCCACGCCGCCATCCGCAAGCAGGCGGAGGAGGGCAAGGCGGTGCTGGTGATCTCGTCCTATCTGCCCGAAATTCTCTCGGTGTCAGATCGCATCCTTGTGACCCGCATGGGGCGCATCGCCGCCGAGATCGATGCAACGGAAGCAGACGAACAGAAAATCATGTACGCGGCGATTCACTAGAGCTGCCCCGTCATCCGGGAATGCTTCTGCGATACCGGGTTCACGCGCTTGCGGCCGGGGCGTTCCCGCAGATTACAAATATGTTGAAGCAAACGCGATCCGGCCAGGCCCCTGGCCGGATCGCGTTTGCCGGGCCGCATCGTCGCCGGCCGGCCGACGCCGCCATGGGAGCCGGGTTGACATGGCCGGCTATATAAGTTGATATCAACATATATCACGAACCCCATCGGGAGGATCCCATGAAGATCGTCACCAGCCTCAGCTTTCAGGGGCAGTGCCGTGAGGCGTTTGAGTTTTATGCAAAGGTGCTCGGCGGCAAGATCACGGCCGCGTTTCCCTACGGCGATGGTCCGCCCGACATGCCGATCACCGACGACAAGTACAAGTCATGGCTGATGCATTGCTGGCTGGAGGTCGGCGATCAGGCGTTGATGGGCGCGGACATGGACGTTGCCTGGGCGTCAAACATCGACAAACCCAAGAACGGCTTCGACGTCACCCTGCATACGGAGGACAAGGCCGAGGGGAAGCGCTGGTTCGATGAGCTGTCCGCCGGCGGCGCGCAAATGATGCCGTTCGGTGAAACCTTCTGGTCGCCGGGCTTTGGCTCGCTGGTCGACCGTTTCGGCATTCCGTGGATGATCAACACCATCCCGCCGGCTGGCTGGACCCCGACGCAACAGGGTTGAATCCTGACGCCGGGGTTCTCCCCCGACCGGCCTCGCTGACAACGACGGACCCGGTTTCGCAGGGATGCGATACGGCGGGGCGCCAGATGCCTGGAGGACGCCATGGCGCATTCATATCGCTGGGTGATCGTTGCTGCTGGCGGCCTGCTGGGTTGCGTCGCCGTGGGCGCGATGTTCTCATTGCCTGTTTTCCTGCGGCCGATGTCGCAGGACACCGGGTGGTCGATCACCGGCATTTCAGCGGCGATGACGATCGGCTTCCTCGCCATGGCGGTGGCAAGTCTGGTCTGGGGCGGGCTTTCCGACCGGTTCGGCCCCCGACCGGTTGTCCTTGCGGGCTCCATCGTTCTCGCGGCGAGTCTCGCTCTCGCCAGCCGGGCCGGGTCGCTTGTCGCGTTCCAGTTGCTGTTCGGCGTGCTGGTGGGCGCAGCCACCGCGGCGGTGTTCGCGCCGATGATGGCCTGCGTGACCGGCTGGTTCGAAACCCAGCGCGGCCTTGCCGTGTCGCTGGTTTCTGCTGGCATGGGCATGGCGCCCATGACCATGTCGCCGTTGGCGGCGTGGCTGGTCACCGCCTACGACTGGCGCGTCGCCATGCAGATCATCGCCGGCATCGCCGCAGCCCTGATGATCCCGGCCGCGCTGCTGGTTCGCCGTCCGCCGGCGCTGGAAGGCGCCCAGGCCGGGGCAGGCGCGGACGACGCGCAATCCGGCATGACGGTGCGGCAGGCCATGGCCTCGCCGCAGTTCATCACCCTGATGCTGGCGAATTTCTTTTGCTGCGCGACCCACTCCGGGCCGATTTTTCACACGGTCAGCTATGCGGTGACCTGTGGCGTGCCGATGCTCGCGGCGGTGTCAATCTACAGCGTTGAAGGCGTGGCCGGGATGTTCGGGCGCATCGGCTTCGGCCTGGCCGGAGACCGGTTCGGGGCCCAGCGCATTCTCGTTCTCGGTCTGCTGGCCCAGGCGTTCGCCGTGCTCGCTTATGCCTTCGTCGGCCAGCTTGGCGCCTTCTACGCCGTCGCGGTGATGGTGGGGTTCATATACGCCGGCACAATGCCGCTCTATGCGGTGATTATCCGGGAAAACTTCCCGCTGCGGATGATGGGCGCCATCATTGGCGGCACGGCGATGGCGGGCAGCCTCGGCATGTCCACCGGACCATTGCTGGGCGGGCTGATCTACGACCATTTCGGCAGCTATGCGCCGATGTACGCCGGTTCGTGGGTGATGGGCCTCGCCGCCATGATGATCCTGATGACATTCCGGCCATTTCCGCAACGTCAGGCGGCAGTTGTTGTGGCCTGACGCCAGACCTGGTCCGCCTGGTCTGGCGGATGCACCCTGGAGGGGCGGCGCCACAATCGCGTGTGGCCGGTTCTATCGGCGAGGCCGGTGATCTATAGGTAGCTGGTCGCCAACCGGACGTCCTGGAGATGGCCGTGGACCTTGCTACGCTCGTCGCCGCCATCGCCCTGTGGGCGCTGATCCAGGGCGGTATTTTCCTCGTCCGCTGGAACAGGTTGCGCGATGGCGAGGAGCTGCTCTGGTTTGGAGCCGGCTTCGTCGCGGTTGGCGTTGGCGCGGGCCTCATGGGCGCGCGGTATTTTGGTCTTCCCTATCTGCTGACGAATGTCGCGGCGAACATTCTGCTGCTGACCGGCACGTCCCTGTTCATTCAGGGAACCCGGGCGGTTGACGGTCTAAGGCCGGTTCCCCTGTTGATCGTGGCCCCCGGCGCGCTTTGGGCCATCGCGAGCATGTCCGGGAGTTTTCGCGCGGACCCCCACATGGCGGTCCGCCTGTACTCCGTTCTGTCCGTAACACTCGTGGGCGTCGCGGGCGCGCAACTCATTCGTGGCGGGACAACGCTCTGGGGGCGGCGCATCCGGCTAGGCCTCTGGGCTTTCGTGGCGACCGCCATGATCATCCGGATCGTTCATGTCGACGAAATGATCCCGGGCCTCCGCGACCGCTACGCGGCGACGACCTGGCACGTCATTTTTCTGAGCATGTCGGCGGCGTCGATCGTGTCCATTGGCTACATCAATCTGGCCTTGTCCGAGAGTATCGAAAGGCTCGGGGCCTTTACCAGGGCATTGGAGCACAGCCTGTCGACGTTGACGGCGCGTGGACGCCTGCCGCCACAGGCATTGCCGCAGGAACGCGCGTTCCTGTGGTCGCTGCGCATTGACCGGCTGCTGTTCGAACGCGCGCCGGTGGGGGAATTCGGCGACGTGGATATCCGCGACATCGCGCAGGGGATCGTGGCCTGCTGCCCGGGGATCGTGGCGCTCCGGCGGGTCGGCGCCGACAGGCTCATCTGGTGGACAGCGGCCGGCGCGGGTGACGCGGCGGGCCAGTTGCACAAATTGACAGAGATGCTGGCGTGCATCGCCGCGCGTCCGACGTTTCCAGGCATCCCCATGAGCTGTGGCGTTGCGCCCGTCAGTGGCAATGATCTTGCCGACGCCGCGACCGCGGATCGCCGGGCGCGGATCATTCGCGTCGGCGCGCAGCCCTGGCGAACGGCGCCTGACGGCGGGTCGCCTGTTGGTCAGCCTGAGCGTGATCCCGTTCTCTGACACAGCCGCTGCGGTTGTTTCGGGGAAAAGCCGGCTCCATTTTTGTGCGGACAATGCGGTAGACCCAGGGGGAAACCGGCGGTTCTGGCGCTGGCGCGTCCGCAGGTTCGCTCAGGGGCGGGCCGCCCCCGGAGCGGCGCGCATCAGCATCCCGAACAGGTCGCGCGGGTCGTCCGGGTCGGCGAGCAAATCGAGTTCTTCATAGAATTCCGGCGTCAGCCGGTCGCGGACGTAGCGCAACGCTGAAAAGTCCTCTATGGCGAAACCAACGGAATCGAACAGCGTGATCTGTTGCGCTGATGTGCGGCCGGGCGCGGCGCCAGTCAGGACGCGCCACAGTTCGGTGGCGGGATAATCCGCCGGCAATTGCTGGATTTCGCCTTCGGTGCGCGTTTGCGGCAGGTGCTCGACAAAAATGTCGGCGCGCAACAGCAGTTCGCGTTGCAGTTCAGTCTTGCCGGGACAATCGCCGCCAACGCCGTTTATGTGCGCGCCGGCGCCGACCATGTTGTCGCTCAGGATGACCGCGCGCTGTTTGCTGGCGGTGACTGTCGTGATGATGTCGACGTCGGCCACGCAGTTCTGGACGCTGTCGCAGATGCTGAGATCGAACCCGCGATTGGCTAGGTTGCGGGCGCACCTGACGCTCGCGGCCCTGTCAATGTCGTAAAGCCGCAACCGGTTGACGCCGAGCAGGGCCTGGAAGGCAATGGCCTGGAACTCCGCCTGGGCGCCGTTGCCGATGATGGCCATGGCGCGCGCATCCGGCCGCGCCAGATAGCGGGCGGCCATCGCCGATGTCGCTGCGGTGCGCAGGGCGGTCAGCAGGGTCATTTCGGTCAACAGCATGGGATAGCCGCTGCCGACATCGGCAAGCAGGCCAAACGCCGTAACGGTTTGCAGCCCCTGGGCGGCGTTGCGGGGATGGCCGTTGACGTATTTGAAGCCGTACAGCGTTCCGTCGCTGGTCGGCATCAGTTCGATCACGCCATTGCGGCTGTGCGACGCCAGACGCGGCGTTTTGTCGAAAACCTCCCAGCGCCGGAAATCCTCTTCCAGGTATGCGCCAAGCCCGGCCAGAAAGGCGTCGACGCCGCTGGCGTGGATCAGCCGCATCATGTTGTCGACGCTGACAAACGGCACGATATTGCGGGCAGGCGTACTCATGTGAATCCCCTGGTGGGGCGGTCGAGTACGCGGCGTCCGAGCAGGCTGGCGACGAGATCGACCATCAGCGTCGCCGTGCGGCCCCGTTCATCGAGGAATGGATTCAGCTCGGCGAGGTCAAGGCTGCCAACCAGGCCGCTGTCACACAGCATCTCCATGATCAGGTGCGCCTCCCGCACCGTCGCGCCGCCTGGCACGGTCGTGCCCACCGCCGGGGCGACGCCGGGGTCGAGAAAGTCCACGTCAAGGCTGACGTGCAACACGCCGCCGGCGGCCGCGACCTGCTCAAGAAACGCTCGCAACAGCGGCGCCAGGCCATATTCGTCGATCGCCCGCATGTCGTGGGTGATGGCGCCGCTCCGGGCGATGGCGCGCCGCTCGTCCACATCGACGCTGCGCAGCCCGATGAGACAGACGTTGGCCGGATCGATGCGCGCCTGGAGGTCTGGCAAATAGCCGGAAAATCCGGGCAGGCCGCAGGCATAGGCAAGTGGAACGCCGTGCAGATTACCGGAAACCGAGCTGTCGAGGGTGTGAAAATCCGTATGGGCGTCAAGCCACAGCACAAACAGTTTGCGGCCGCTCTGCGCGCAAAGATGGGCCCGCCCCGCCAGGCTTCCGGCCGACAGGCTGTGGTCGCCGCCGAGGCAGATGGTCAGGCCGGCGTCGCCGGCGCGCCAGACGGCGTCAGCGATCGCCGTTGTCCAGGCGGCGATTTCAGGCAGGTTCCGGATGGCGGGATTGGGGTGCGCCATTGGCGGAGGGGCGATGGCCGCCGGCTGGACATCGCCATGGTCAATCACCGTGTGCCCCAGTTCGGCAATGGTTTGGGCCAGGCCAGCGGTGCGGTACGCGGCGGGCCCCATGATGCACCCGGGCCGGCCGGCCCCGTCTTCGACTGGCGCGCCAATAATGTTGCAGATCGTGCTCATGCCGCCGCCTGTTTCAGTTGGAAATATAGCATGCTTGGGAGGGCGCAGCCCTGTCCTGGTGCGGTTTCCGCCAATACCAGATCCGGTGAGCCTGACGCATGGCCTGTTTCCTGAAGTGTTGCCGGCGGGTTCTGGTGGGACCCACGCTGCGGAAGCGTGTCCTGCGAGGCCCTGCCTCCCGGGTTGCCGCGCAGATCGCGGATGCATCAGCAGTTTCGCGACCTGGTCCAGATCAGCCTGGTCCGTCGCCCGCCTCCAGCGCCAGCAGGCCCGGGTTTCCCCCTGCCGCTGCGATATTAAGGGAGAGGGCGGTTTCATCCAGCAGCCGGTCCAGCGCCCACAGGTCAGGCTGCGCCGCGATGGCCCCGGACGTCGCCGACAGGACCGGGACGATTGGCCCCGCGCGCATCGCCAGTTGCCGGCGCAGTTCTTTCAACCGGTCCGGCGCGCCTTCGATCATGGCGGCGCCAAGGGCGGGAAGCTGATCGATGTGCGACGCCCATGTCAGATATTCCGCCGGTTCAGACGGCAGAGGCTGTTCCGGAAGATGGGACGCGACGATGACGGCGCGATTGCCCGTGGCCAGCGTCGCGGCGATCATGCTGTACAGACCCGTTGCTGTGGCCGGCGCCAGCAGAATGGCGCCGACGGGACCGATGCGCAGGCTGTTGTCTTCGCCGGCCGGACCGGGCAAGGCCTCACGCCCCTGCGGCCGGGCGCGCTGCGCCATGACGCGGGCCGCCGCGGCCACGGACGCCTGACCCTGGCGATCCAGCCAGGCCGCGAATGCCTCCGCCGCGCCCGCGCCGGCGTTATTTTCCGCAGGGGCAACCGGCCTGGCGAGCAGGGCGCTGATCATGAGTGGCCCGCCAGCTTTCGGGCCGGAGCCGGAAAGGCCACGACCGCCAAAGGGCTGGGAACCGACAACGGCGCCGATCATGTTGCGGTTCACATAGACATTGCCGGCCCGTATCCGCGCGACCACCCGGGCGATGGTTGCGTCGAGGCGCGTGTGCAATCCGAAGGTCAGGCCGAAGCCGGTATCGTTGATGGCGTCAACCAGCGCCTCCAGCCCGGGACGACGCCAGTGCAATATGTGCAGGATCGGGCCAAACGCCTCGCCCGGAACGTCGTCGAGGCTGTCGATCTCGATCAGGGTCGGCGCGACGAAGGTTCCGTGGATTGTCCCGTCCGGCAACGGCATGCGGTGGATGCGCTTGCCGGCGGCGGCCAGGCGGGAAACGTGCGCTTCCAGCATGTCCCGGGCCCCGGCGCTGATCACGGGGCCGACATCGACGGCGAGGTGGTCACTGCGGCCGACCGACAGCTCCGCCATCGCGCCACGCAGCATATGGATGGTGTGGTCGGCGATCTCCTCCTGCAGGCACAACACCCGCAAGGCCGAACAGCGCTGTCCGGCGCTGTCGAAGGCGGAAGCCAGCGCGTCCGCCACTACCTGCTCCGTCAGGGCGGAGGAATCGACGATCATGCAGTTAACGCCGCCGGTTTCAGCGATCAGCAACGGCGTTTCGCCTGCCACGCCGACCCGTTCCGCCAGCTGGAGGTTGAGTTTTCGGGCGACGGCGGTTGATCCGGTGAACAGCACGCCGGCGACATTGGGCTCCGCCGCCAGCGCCGCGCCCACGGAGCCGTCGCCGGGCGCCAGTTGCAGAACCGCACGCGGCGCGCCGGCCTCATGCAGAATGCGGACAGCTTCGGCCGCGATTAATGGCGTTTCCTCGGCCGGCTTTGCCACCACCGCATTGCCAGCGGCGAGGGCGGCGGCGATCTGGCCGACGAAAATGGCGAGAGAGAAGTTCCACGGGCTGATGCACAGCACCACTCCGCGCGGCGCGGCTTCAGGCGGCAGATCGCGCGCCTGCGCGCCGTAGTAGCGCAGGAAGTCGACGGCCTCGCGCACTTCCCCCAAGGCGTTGGCGGCGGTCTTGCCGGCCTCCCGCATCAACACCCCGGCCAGCGTCGGCGCGTTGGTCTCCAGCAGGTCTGAGGCGCGCGCCAGGCAGGCGGCCCGCTCTGCGCCGGAAGCATCCGACCATACGCGGGCCGCGGCGACTACGGCTCCGGCGCTCTCAGGGGCCAGATCGCAGGTCACGCCAACCTGGTCACGGTGATCGCCCGGGTTGACGATGATCCGCTCCGCCTGCGACGCGACCCCGTCCGCGACGGCGGCGGGCGCGCAGCGCCACTGTCGGGCGGCCGAGGCGTTCAGGCCTCGCCACAAAGCGGCGAGATCAGCCTCGCTGGCAAAATCCATGCCCATGGAGTTGCGCCGCGCCGGCGCGAACAGTTCGGCCGGGGCGCGGATGCCCGGGTGTGGGGCGCCGGGATCAGGCGTCGCCTCCATCGTGGCGACGGGGTCGGCGATCAGCGTCTCAATCGCGGCGCCCGGATCGGCGGCCAGGCGCACGAAAGACGAATTGGCCCCATTCTCCAGCAGCCGCCGCGCCAGATAGGCGAGCAGGGCGCCATGGGGGCCAACAGGCGCGTAGATCCGCGAGGCGACGCCATCGGCCAGCAACTGGTCATGAAGCGGCTCGCCCATGCCGTGCAGGCACTGGAATTCAAAGCTGTCGTGGTCGCGGCCGGCGGTCATGGCCAGCACCGCCGCGACCGAGCGCGCGTTGTGGGTTGCAAACTGCGGATAGATGGCGTCCGCCGCGTCCAGGAGCTGTCGCGCGCACGCCAGCCAGGACACGTCCGTATGGACCTTGCGGGTAAACACCGGGAAGCCAGCGAGGCCGGCGGTCTGGGCCCGCTTGATCTCGGTGTCCCAGTAGGCGCCCTTCACCAGCCGCACCATGATCTGTTCGCCGGAACGGCGGGCAAGATCGACCAGCCAGTCGATGACGCGCGGACAGCGTTTGCCGTAAGCCTGAACCACAAAGCCAAGACCGGCCCAATCGCCCAGATCCGGATCAAGCCTCAGGCGCTCGAACAGGTCCAGCGACAGTTCGAGCCGGTCAGCTTCCTCAGCGTCAATGGTGAGGCTGATGTCATGGCGACGGGCGAGCATCGCCAACGCCTTCAAGCGCGGGGCAAGCTCCGCCATCACCCGTCCTGCGTGAGCCCGGTCGTAGCGGGGATGTAGCGCTGACAGCTTGACTGATATGCCCGGGCCGCGTTTGTATCCGGCGCCATGGGCGGCGGCGCCGACAGCGCGAATGGCGTGTGCGTACTCGCGGTCGTAGCGACTGGCGTCATCCGCGGTGATCGCCGCCTCGCCCAGCATGTCGTAGGAGTGGCGATAGCCGCGCCGTTCGCGCGTCGCGCCATGCGCCAGCGCCGCCTCGATGGTATTGCCGGCGACGAACTGTTCGCCCAGCAGACGCATGGCGAAGTCCATTCCCGCGCGGATGGCCGGCGCGCTGCCCCTGGCAAGGAACTGCTCCAGCGTCCTGGCGGCTTCTCCATCAGGTCCGGCGCCGGCGATCCGGCTGGCAATCAGCAGCCCCCATGTGGCGGCGTTGACCAGCAGCGGGCGGTCCAGCCCCAGATGCTCCTGCCAGTGGCCGCCTGAAATCTTGTCGCGCAAGAGGGCGTCCTGCGTCGCCGCGTCGGGGATGCGCAGCAGCGCCTCCGCCAGACGCATCAGCGCCAGGCCCTCGTCGCTGGCCAGCGAATATTCCTGCAGCATGGCGCTGACGCCGCTGGCGCCCCCGGCGCGCAACGTTTCCGTCAACTGTCGCGCCCGGGCCCGCACCGCGCCTTCATCAGAGCATCGGGCGGCGGCGAGGAGTGGGGGCAGGCATTCGCTTTCAGGCGTCAGACACGCCGCCGTGATCGCCTGCCGCAGAGCGCTGGCCGCCTGAACAGGCGGAGCGAAGCATGAAAAGGGAGGCACAAATCCGTCGGGGGGGCTGCTGACGGCTCGTGGCTGCATGAAGCGCCTCCGGAATGCCTGGGTCGGCTCACATGATGTCGCCTGAGCGGGAGCATACAACAAAACCGGGAACGATAGCGGTCTCACGATTTGCCAGAATGGATGAGGGCATAACGGACGATGCGCGCCAAGGCATTTCCGGTGAACCGGACTTCACCAGAAATACCCTGACCGGACGCCGGCGCCCTTGATCGTCGGGCATGAACCGGGCGGGTATGGGCTTCGGGAAACCCCCGCTCAAAACAGCATCGCGCCCCCGGAGGGCGCCGCGCCCGGCGCCGTCCGGGTCTGTGCGAAGATCCTTATCGAAAGCGCCAGGCCCAATGCGCGTCGCCATGGTCGCGCCGCTCGATCACCTCCATGCGCATGAAGCGGTCATGCGCCAGGCCTGCGCCCACCCAGAGCTCGTTCCAGGCGTCGAATACACGCGGCGACAGATTCGTTCGCTCAGCCATCAGCCGCCATGACGTCTGGCGGACGATGATGGCGTCGCCTTCACGACTGAGCCCGGCGTCGTCGCCCTGTCCCCTGGCCAGCCGGACAAAGGCGGCGGCAAAGCCCTCCTTGCCAGGCGCGACGTCGCCCAGCAGGGCCGCGACGTCATCGAATGTGTGCATGCCGATGAGCCGGGCGGCTGCCCCGGCGAGATGGCCGCCCCGCTCGGGACCGAGCGCCGCCACGGCCTCGGGAATGATCGAGGTGATATATTCCATTGCATAATTGCGCAGGGTCTTCTGAAGCCGTTCTTCAGGCCAGTCCCCCTCAGGCAGGCGTGGCGCCGCCGCCGGGTCAAACGCCGGGCAACGTTCGCCCGGTGAGAACTGCAGCCGTTCTTCCGGCGCAAGCTCCCGGTCCCACTCCTTGTAGTAGCCCTCAAGCCCTGGTTGCCCGTCGACTGTCTGCCCGGTGCAGACAAAGCCGATCCTCGGGTTGCCGAGAACGACGCCGTTGTTGGCGTGCCAGCCCCACAGCATGGCGCGCGACACTTCGGACGGGACGCCGCATATGGCCGTGCCTGACCAGATCCATCGCGGCGGGGGATAGCGCACCCACGCCTTCTGGTCGTTTTCGTAGACGTACTCGACCTTTACCCCGCCGACCTGATTGGAAAGATAGTGATACTGGGCGCAGGCCACGGCATGGGGAAGCGCGTCCAGGCCAAGCTTTTTGAGGCCTGGCAGGAAACGGGCTTGTTGCTGGCGGCGGAAGGTCCGGAAAACAACCTCGGCGGCAAGCCGGGGCCCAGCCTGCGTCACCAGTTGGAGGATCATTCCCGTCAGGCAGGCATGATAAATCAGCTCGATGGCGCGAAACGCCGCGACGTCGGGCGTCGGTCGGGTGATGTTGCTCAATGTTGGCGCTCCCGTATGGGCTTGGGCGAATTTTCGACATCGTTCGGCGGGGAAACGGCGACCGTTCTGGTCATGTGCCGCGCCGCACGCCGGACAAACCGGCTCCGTGGTGAACTCCAGTCAACAGATTACGGGGGCTCACATGATCAGTTCCGCAACCACCGCAACAGCTGTCATCGCCGCGGCCATCGCCATGGCGTCCACCTCCGCCAGCGCCCGCGACCGAGGGTACGGCGCCCAGGATTACAACGCCAAATTCCGCGAACACGTCGCCCCCCAGGTCAATGGCTACGGCAGCTATGTCGATGGTCACTACCGCACCAGTCAGGATGCATTCCGGACAGGGGCTGGACGGGCCGGGGGCAACGTTCAGCTGGAGAACGGCGTGCAGTTCAACTGGAATACAAACTCCCGGTAAGGAGAGGCGTGGCCCCGCCGGTCAGGCTGGCTTCGCCAGCGGGCCGGTTGGCGTCAAAACCTGGCGCGTCTGGCGCGTTGGGTTTCGACGCAGGGGATTTGGAGTCAAACCCTGGCGGCGCATGGCGTTTCCTGAAACGTCATGCGCGCGCTGGATTGAACCTGGCTGGATTGAGCCTGGCAGGTCGCGGATGCGTCAGCATCGTCGCAGCCTGGTCAGTCGACGAATTCCCAGCCCCTTCCATTGAACTTTTGCAGCTTCATGTAGGTAATGACCGCATGGTTGTCGGGCGTGGTGTTGATCCGTCCCTCCGGGAGCAGGAAGGGATTCTGGTAGTCCTTGATATTTGACGCCTGCTTCATGATGTTTTCGCGCGTCAGGTTGTCGCCAGCCATTCTCAGGACGTGCTCCAGCGCCATGGCGTAGGAAATGCCGGATGAGTACATCGAGTCGGTCGCATCGGCGCCCGGCATGTTGTCCTTCATCCAGGTGAAGTACCACTGCACAACGGGGTCGCTCTTCCATTGCGGATCGTCCGGATCCTTGCGGAATCCGGCTGTCAGGACGCCCGCCGACCGTTCCAGGCCCGCTGGCTTGAATGTCGAACCGATCGAAGCGGAGCCGAGATGCAGGAATGTCATCGGCTTCCAGTTCAGATCGGACCGCTTGATCAGCGCCTGCGCGCACTGTTTCGCGTAGGCGAACAGGAACAGCACATCGACGTTGGCGTTTTTGAGGATGACCATCTGGCTGTCGATGGTCGGGTCCGACGCCTGGAAGCTCTGGGCGCTGACAATCATCTTGCCAGCCTTGTCTCCGAGGCCGTCTTTCAGCCCGCTGAGCAGATCCTTGCCGAAATCATCGTGCTGGTACAGCACGCCAATCCTGGCGTCGGGTTTCGTTCGCAGAATATATTTGGCGTAAAAGGCGGCCTCATCATGCAGGCTTGGCTGCCAGCCCATGACATAAGGATAGTTTTTCGGATCGTTGAACGCGGATGAACCTGCGGCGATAAACAGGAGCGGGACTTTTTTGGCGTTCAGATAGGGGCGGATCGCCATGTTGATCGGCGTGCCGAGATTGCCAAAGATCACCGCCACGTCATCGTTCTCGACAAGGGCGCGAACGTTCTCGACGGCTTTCGGAGTCTGGTAGGAGTCGTCGCGGCTGATGAAGGTGATTTTCCGGCCGTTCACGCCGCCCTTGTTTTCGTTGAGCCACTTGAAATAGGCCGCTTCGGCCTGACCGAGGCGGCCATAAGCCGAGGCCGGGCCGCTGTGGGCGATGGTCTGGCCAACCTTGATTTCTGTCGCCGACGTTCCTGGACCATATTTGGCGTCCGCGAGCGCGTGGCCAGCGGTGAGCATGGCGCCGGCGAGCGCGGCGAGGCCAAGCCATGTCCGCGCGCTCCGCGCATAACCCGACATGCGAAACATGCGTTTACTCCCTTTCTGGCGATTCCTTTGACAGGTTCGCGATATTTTTCATTATGAGACGGCAAGAATTCCCGTCCTGTCAATTCACGGCGCACTTGAAGCGCTGCCGATCAACCTGACCCGGAGACGGCTCCGGGGCGCTCTGCTTGAGCGAGTTCTGATCGAGCTGCTGGCGCCGGCAGGTCGACATGCGCTTTGATGGCGACGCCTGCTTCGTGACTGCGCCGTACATCACCTCCCGCCGTTTCCGGCGGAGGCGATTTTCTTGGCGATGCTCACGAACGCTTGCGGGGGAACATGAGCGGCAGAACAAGGATACAAAGCGCCATGGCCAGCACCGGATAGGCGGTGGCCAGACCGAAGGCGACGGCCGGGCCTGAAGCCTCGCCGGCATGACGGGCCAGCATTCCGAAGTACAAAAGCCCCGCAATGGCGACGCCAAAGGCGCCGCCCACCTGCTGGGCCGTGGACACCACGCCTGACGCCGACCCCGCTTTTTCCGGCGGCACATTGGCCAGCACCACATTCAACATCAGCGGCATGAAGAGCCCCTGGCCGCAATTGACGACCACGAGGCCAAGCCCCAGCCAACCGGCTGGTATCGCTGGCGTCGCCTGGGCGATCACGATGCACAGCAGATAGCCGGTAATGGCGAGCACGGCGCCGATCAGCATGGTGACGCGCACGCCAATACGGGGCGCCAGACGGTCGCACAGCATGGAGGCGAAGATGAACGAGACGCCAGCCGGCGCGATGATGAGCGCAGCGTGGAGCGCCGAATAACCGAGGCCGACCTGAAGATACATGGCCTGGACGAACGGCATCGAGACGATCGTCGAGTGCAGGAGAAAGGCGACAATGACGCCGCCAGCAACAGGCCCACGGGCGAACAGCCGCAGATCGACCAGCGGGTCCTGGCCGGATCGCGCTTTCCCCAGCTGATCGCGCACGAACAGAACGAATACCGGCGCCGCCAGCAGGGGCAGGATGGGCAGCCACGCCGGCCAGCCCAGCGCCCGCCCTTCCACCAGGGGGAACAGGATCAACGCAAAGCCGGCGGCTGATAGCGCCACGCCCACCAGATCAAGACGCGCCCTGCCAGGCGCGCGACTTTCCGGAATGACGCGCGGCCCCAGCACGCAAGCTGCAAGGCCGATCGGAATGCAGAGAAGGAACACCCAACGCCAGGCGAGATCATAGATATTGGCGCTGATCAGCAGCCCGCCCAGCAACTGCGCCATGGTGCCCGACAGGCCAAGCGTCACGCCGAAAGCGGAGAGATTGCGCGCCCGGGCGGCGTCGCTTCCGGACGCCACGCGAATGATCGACAGCACCTGGGGGAAAAGCAGCGCGGCCGAAAGACCGGCGGCGACGCGCGCGGCGATAATCATCGTCAGTGACGACGCCAGCGCGCAGGCCAGCGACGCCAGGGTAAAGCCGCCCATGCCAATGACGAACAGCCGGCGACGACCATACAGGTCGCCAAGGCGTCCGCCGGTGATCAGGGCCAGGCCATAAGCCAGGCCGTAATAGGCGATGATCGAGGAGACGGCGGGACTGGCGCCGAATTCCGCCTGAATGCTCGGAATGGCGATAGAAACGATGATGCCGCTCATCACCGACAGGAACGCCCCGGTCAGCAGCGTGACCAGCCCAATTCCCTGCAGTTCCGGTTGCGCGGCGGCCGTGCTCACGGGCGTCGCCATGTCCGATGCGCTGCTGTTCAGCATATGTCCTCCCGCCTCGGATCACAGCATCAATACGATGGTGTCGTCAGGCAAGGTGCGCTGGACGCATAACGCCCGTCCACAAACGCACGGCCGGCGTTCGGGCTGTTCCAGGGAGGGATGTGCGGCGGACAGGCGCGGCGCGGATTTGTCGGGTTTGTGGCGTCGCGGGTGGGGCAAGGAAGATCAGGGCAGGGTGGGCAAAGTCATTGCCCTTACCGGACAAATGCGCCCGCCGGCGGCGCGGGCCGGCGATCAACGCTCTGTCGCGCCCTTGCCAGCCAGGATCTTGTGACGAAAGCCGGCGATGCGCCGCAATCTCGTTTCCGTCTGCTTTGCGGCGTTCAGGTTAAGGACATAGCTGTTCTGACGGCCTGGGGTCAGAACATGAAATGCTTCTGCAAGCGCGGGATCGGCGTCCAGCGCTTCCGACAGTTCTTCGGGCAGGTCGTAGCTGGCGGTAACCCTGGCAGGCTTTACGCCCGCTTCCGCATAGCCGCTCGCCTCGCGCAGGTAAGAGCGGATGACTGGCTCCAGCCTGGCCACGTCATCATTGGAGGTGAAGCGGATCATGTCCGGCGATCTGGCGTTTGGTCCCTGACGCTCCAGCACGGCCTCAGGGTCTGTCATCAGGGCGGCGTTGAAAAAGCTCAGCCGGAAGTCATTGCGAAAGGCGCCAATGATCGCGATGTTGCGCCGCCCGTGCATGTAGCAGGGATGAGCCCACTTCACGACCTCCGTCAGCCCTGCGTCGCGGCAGACGGCGCGCAGTTTGTGAAGGCCAGCCTCCCACGGACGCGTCGAACAGTCCGGCGTGTCGAAGCGATTGCAACGCCCGCATCCCCTGGTGAAGAAATCCTCAATGTCGACAATCATCATGTCGGGCAATTCAGCGCTCGAATGAGGGACAGCATGCCGGAGAATAGCATCGATGTTTGCCGGAATGGAAGCTGGCGCCTGTCCGGGTCGCTTGTCCATGCCGCCGTCCAGGCGCCGGCGATCGGCGCCGGCAGCTTCAATCTGGCGGATGATCGTGGCCAACCGGAGCCTGGATCAGTCAGGGCATTTCGGGGAAAACCCGTTCATCTGGAATGCCCATCTCTTCAGGATGAAGCATTTTCTTCACGACACGTGGGCTCCACTTTCCTCGACAGCGCGTTAGCTGGCGCGCCGCCGTCCCTGGTCCTCGCGGACAAGATCGGCTTCCACCATCATTCGGGAGAGCTGGGCCACCGTGGTTGTCGGCCGCCAGCCCAACCGTTGCGTCGCCCTGGCAGGGCTGCCCAGCAGCAGGTCGACCTCGGAGGGGCGGCGGAACGCGGGATCAACCTGGACGAGGGGACGTCCCGTTTCGGAGCACCGGCCCACTTCGTCGTCGCCGCTCCCGCTCCAGTTCAGGGTAATGTCCGCCGCAGCAAAGCATTGCGTGGCGAACTCACGCACGGTTGTGGCCACGCCCGTGGCAAGAATGAAGGTATCCGGCTCATCGGCCTGCAACATCCGCCACATGCCGTCGACGAACTCCCCGGCAAAGCCCCAGTCCCGTTTTGCGTCCAGGTTTCCGAGCATCAGGCAGTCCTGCAGCCCAAGGCGGATCCGGGCCGCGCCAAGGCTGATCTTTCGGGTCACAAACTCAGCGCCGCGCAGGGGCGATTCATGGTTGAACAGAATGCCTGAGCTGGCAAATATGCCGTAGGATTCACGGTAGTTCACCGCAGACCAGTGACCGAACAGCTTGGCGACCCCGTAGGGGCTTCTGGGATAGAACGGCGTTGCCTCCGTCTGGGGCATGCCTTGCACCTTCCCAAACATTTCAGCTGATGACGCCTGGTAAACCCGGATTGCCGGGTTCACAATGCGGACTGCTTCAAGCAGTTGCAGCGCGCCGACGGCTGATATCTGCGCCGTCAGCGTGGGTTCCTTGAATGAAACGGCCACGAAACTTTGTCCGGCCAGATTGTAGACCTCGTCCGGCTCGGCGAGCGTGAGCGCGCGAATGTTGGAGCCAAGATCCGTCAGGTCATGCTCGATGAACGAGAAATTGTCGTGTCCCTCGACACCCAGCTGAGCAAGTCGCCAAAAATTTTGCGTGCTTGTTCTTCTGTGTCCGCCGAAGACCCGATATCCCTTGTCAAGCAGATGCCTGGTCAGATAGGCCCCATCCTGCCCCGTTACTCCTGTCACGAAGGCGCGCTTCATCGTCCACCCCTTCCTGTCCGGCTGTATCCGCGCCGCCATGCGCCCGCCACCTGGCCAGAACCAGATCCCTGAACTGACGCCGGAAGCGATCAATGGAAAATTTTTCCGCATGCTGACGGAGCGTTTGCGGATCGAACGTGATTGTGGAAGCTTCAAACCTGGCGATGACATCGCATACGGCCTGCGCGCTCTGCTCCCAGAAATGAAAGCCGGTGACGCCATCAATGACAGTCTCGGAAGCGCCGCCCCGGCCGAAGGCCAGAACGGGGGTGCCGCATGCCTGGGCCTCCAGCGGCGTGATGCCAAAGTCTTCTTCCGCCATGAAGATAAAGGCCCGGGCTTCCTGCATGTGCTTCAGAAGCACATCGTCCGGCTGGTAGCCAAGAACTGACACATTGGGGCCGGCCGCCTTCAGGGCGTCCCTGTATTGCGGGCCGTCGCCGATCACAACCAGCTTTTTGTCAGGCATGCGCCTGAAGGCTTCAACGATCAGCGGAATTTTCTTGTAAGGCACCATCCGTGAAGAGGTGAAATAGTAATCCGCCTTCGTTCCCCCAATCTGGAAATAGTCCGTATCAACCCCCGGATAGATGACGTCGGACGTGCGGCGGTAAGCTTTGCGGATGCGCCGTCCAATATATTCGGAACAGGCAATAAAGTGATCAACGCCGTTTGCCGTGCGGGTGTCCCAGATGCGGGCCCTGTGCAGCACGGCTCTGGCGACAAGCGCGCTCGGCCGCCCCTCAAAGTGCTGTTCACGCAGGTATTGGTGCTGCAGATCCCACGCATACCGCATCGGCGTATAGCAGTAACATATGTGCAGCTGGTCCGGGCCGGTGATCACCCCCTTGGCGACCGAATGGCTGTTGGAGATAATGACATCATAGCCCGACATGTCGAATTGCTCGACGGCTACCCACATCAATGGGAAAAAATATCTGTAAATACTGGATAAATATTTAAATCTCTGAAGAAAACTGGTGCGAAAAGATTTGCCCATATAGTGGGACTTGAACCCGTCCTTGCTGAAGTCGACCAGGCAAAACAGGTCGGCCTCCGGAAACTCCTTCAGCATTTCCGACAGAACTTTCTCGGAACCGGCATAGGTTACGAGCCATTCATGAACAATGGCCACCCGCATCTCAAGCTCCCTCGAATAACCAGAGTGCAGGATGGGTCCTGTTTGGAAGTATCGGATCGTCACGCCATTGGGCGGCTATTGGAAGTTATCCGTTTGGCCGGCTTTGATCCAGAATCTACCACTTTAGGTGGAAGTGCTGTCGAGGCCATGCATCGCAGCGACACGGGCAAGCAAACGAACGACGGCCGTTGCGACGCATGTCCGGCATTCTGCTCTTTGCCTGGGGCTGACGTAGCGTTCGTGTCCTGGGGGCCGCGCCGTTTCACGGCGACCGCCGCATCGGGCCTTGTGTTTCAGGGCGGCGGCAGGTGGTTATCGGTCCGCCGGCGGCGCGCTGCCCGTCAGGACATGTTCGCGGCGGACGCCAAGACCCATGAGCCACGCCGGCAGCGCCTGCAACGCCGGCACAGCCTGGAGCAGACGGACGAAAACGGGGGCGCGGGGCGCTTTCTCCCGCATGGCGGCGCCGATCACGTTGTGGTGGATCAGGCGCTGTATGGTCTGGATCACCCTGACGGGCAGCATCCGGCGCTTCTGCACCTTGTGCAGCAATGGATCCGGATCGTCGCCGCGCGCCAGCGGCGCCGCGAGGATATTCGCCGCGGCGACAGCGTCCTGAATGGCGAGATTGATGCCGACGCCGCCGACAGGGGACATCGCGTGCGCCGCATCGCCGATGGCCAGCAGACCGGGGCGGTCCCAGCGGGTAAGGCGGTCCAGCGAAACGGTCAGGAGCTTCACATCGTCCCAGCTGGAAATGGCGTCGACATGTCCGGCAAGAGGCGGGGCGGTCGCCGCTACCTCCGCCCTGAAGCGCTCCAGGCCAGCGGCCCGCACCCGGTCCGCCGCTCCCTTTTCAATGACGCGCGCGCACTGGAAATAGTCGCCCCGATCGATGGTGACGACCATCTCGCCTCGGTCAATGTAGCCCTGGGTGCGATTGTCGGGAGTGCGGGGTTTGGGCGCGCGGAACCAGAGCACGTCGATCGGCGCGCCCAGATCCTGTCGCGGCAGTTCGCCAGCCTCGCGCAGCATGGAGCTGCGTCCGTCGGCGGCGATCACCAGCGCCGCCTCCAGGATCTCTCCATCGGCCAGCCGGACGCCCTCGATCCGCGTCGCGCCTGCGACCAGCCCGACCGCCTCCGCTTCCATGCGCAGGGTAAAGTTGGGCAGTTGTTGCGCCTCTCCGGCGACGAAATCGAGGAAGTCCCATTGCGGCATCATGGCGATGAAGCGCGCGGGACCAGGCAGCCGGCGGAAATCGGCGATCCGGTATTCCCGGCCGCCAATAATGGCGCCAATGGACTCGACCTTGTCGTGTTTGCGCGCGAGCAGCGCATCCAGGAGGCCCAGTTCGCTGAAGATGTCCAGCGTGGAAGGGTGCACGGTGTCGCCCCGGAAATCCCTGAGAAAGTCCCGGTGCTTTTCCAGCACGACAGTGCGAACGCCCATGCGCGCGAACAACAGCCCGGCCATCATGCCGGCCGGGCCGCCCCCAACAATCATGACCGGGCGATTGGAGCAGGCGACCATGGCGTCAATCCATGCTTCTGGCGTCAAGCCGACAAACGTGCAGCGGACCGAATTTGACGTCGGGAGGTGATTTCACGTCACGCCGGGCACAAATGTCAAATCTTCAGGCCCGGCCTGACATGCCCCATGGGTCTACCCGATGCGCGACGGTCTTCTGACCGGGCGCGCCCCAGGCAGACCGGCGGCATGGAGATTGTCGCGGGACCAGACAAAAAGCTGGGCTGGACGGCTGGCGTGCTGGTCCGGCGACAGGCGGTTCAGGTTTTTGTCGGAAGGCAATGGCCGCGGCGATGTTCCGGTTGCTGCATTGTGCGCCGGAACACGGTCCCACGCTTTGAAGAAACGGGGTCTTCTGTCAATGGAGCGAGGACTGACCAAGGCTTCGCCCGGGTTGACCGGCCGGATGCAAAAGTTGAGGGCGCGCGCGGATGAGGCGCGCGCCATTTTGGCGATCAGCTGCGCGGGGGTCAGCGCCAGTTTTGCTTGACGGTATCCATCAGGCTCTTGCTCTTGTGCGCCTTGCAGTGCTCGACAACCTTCTCCAGATTGCGCTTGGCATAGCGCTCATCCACATTGGTCAGGTTCTTGGTGGACATGAACCAGCCGCCCATCCAGGAGGAGATCAGCAACTGATCGTCCGGGCTGGCGCCAAGGTATTCGCCGCAGGTGATCTGGGCGGCGTTGATGTCCGCCGGGCCACCCTTCGCCGTGGTTCCTTCCTGAATGGCGCCCTGGATTCGGCCCATCACGTTGCCCGACTTGTTCCAGCTGCACCAGTCCTTGATGGTGGCGACATTCTTGCGGTGCGCTTCCAGATTGATGACGGTGTTGCCGCTGCGCTGGTTGAACCAGCCGCTCATCCACGCAGCTGCGCTCTGCGCGGCGGCCGGATCCATTGCGTTGTAGTCGGTGCAGGTCACCTTGGACATGTCATAGGTAACCTGGGCCTGGGCCGGCGCGCCCAAGGCTGCAATGCCAAGCAGCGCCAGCAGAAGGGTCTTCTTCATGTCTACTCTCTCCCTACGTTGAAACAGATTTTGCGATACAGGTCGCGAGACAGTTCCGGACCGGGAGGCGCCTGCCCTGGACGCCCCTGAGCCGGGCCAAAGCCCCACAACTTCAAATGCCAGACCCGGTGGGAGGGCCTGGGCAATCAGGAGAACCGGGCGAATTGCCGGTTCAGCGCTTGAACCGGATCACGACGCCATCGGCGCCGAGCGCCAGCTGGATGCCCTGGCGGCGGGTGGCAAGGCGCAGGGTGACGCCCTTGTTATTGCGCAGCCACAGGCGGCCGCGTCCGGCGTCGCCAATAGCCCAGCCTTCGCGAAGCTGGACGTAAGGGCCAGCCAGATCCTCGATCCTGCGCAGGCCGTACACGGATCCGGTCGCCGAGAGCTTCGACGCGCCGAAGCCGCCGACGCCGAGACCTCCCACGGTGATAGGGTAGGCGAGGCCGCGATACGTGACGTAGCCGCCGCCCAACTGCCCCGAGAAATGAAGGCGACCTGGATCTCTTCTATGCTGATCGACGCATTGGCCGGTCCCAGCGACGACATCTGGGCGGATGCCGGAGCTCCCATGAACAGTCCCGCGGCAAGCGCAAGCATCATGGTCTTGTATCTTGGTGTCATCACATGTCCTTGGAACTTGCCGACGGCCAACGGGCGTTAACGGTGAGCAGGGAATGGCGGGATCAGGAAAACAGGACCGGTGTAAAAACGGGCGCTTGTGACGTCAAAATTCATTGAAGGGCGACAATGACCGTCGCGTGACTGTTGGACCGTCAAACCTTTCCGGTCTGCATGTTGACGTCCCGCCGGCCCTGTGACGGCCATACGGCCTGGAACATGGCGAACATGAACGCGGTTGTAAGTCCAAACAGCATCAAGCCGGCCAGCGACTGCAGCACGGCCATCATTTGCCAGCGTTCAGGCAGCGACAGGTTGCCGGGCTCGAAGCCGGTCATGGCGCCGAGCGAATAAAGCATGGCGGTTTTGGCGTCGGGAAGGGCGCCCAGGGACAGATAGGCCAGCGCCCAGGTGACCGCCTCAACGCCATGTAACGCAACGATCAGGATCACCGTGGCGTTCATGATCATGGCGAACCGCATCATGTACCTGCGGCTGCGGTCCATGGCCTGCAGCATGGATGTAAAGCCATCATAAATACATGCAAGGCCAAACACATGAATGATCACGTTCAGCAGGATGAGCGGCAAACTCCAGGCCCAGTCGACGCTCCACGGCGTCTCTTCCAGAGAAATCATCTTGTCGCCCTGTCCCGGTCAATGCACCGGCGTTTCCTTGCCGCGACGCCAGCCATCATTGGCGCCCGAGCCTGATTTCAAGCACGCATAGCAGGATCGTTTCCTCAAAAATTGCCTTTTCGCGCCAAATTCGATCGCCTTTATTCAGGCGTGAATGTTCAGACCTCTGTCAGCCGTGTCTGCCTCCGGAACTGTCGCGGCGTGACGCCCGTCATCCGGCGGAATGCACGGGTGAAGTGCGCATGATCGGAGTAACCGGAAGACAGCGCGATATCGATAACCTTGACCTGGGTGTCGCGCAGTAACCGGCTTGCGTTCTCATAGCGCGCAGCATCGACCAGATCAGAGTAGCTGATGCCGGCCGTGGCGAGCTTGCGCTGGAAGCTGCGGCTGCTGAGACCGGCGATCTCGGCGGCTTCGCCCAGGCTGGGCGGACCCTGATCCAGATAGGCGGGCAACATCCGCTTCAGCGACATGATCATTTCATGGCTGGCAGGATCGTCTTCATGCGTGTTTTCGGCCGGCGGCGGAACTTCGCCCGGGCTGGGCAGGCTGAGATACGACATCGGCACATCAATCCAGGATGCGGGTTGACCGGACAGGAAGCGGGAATTGGGCCAGAGCGCCCGGGTTTCGCGGCCCGGCGTGTAACCGGATTCAAAGGCGATCGTCGTCGGATGCCAGCGCGCGCCGACGTAATGTCTGACGATATGTATCGGGAAGATAAGCTGAAGCCATTGCGAATGCTCAAGATTCGGCAGGCCTGTGGTCCCGGTGAGCCGATTGCAGATCCTGATATGGTCGCCGTGGGGCTCCAGCCAGACGCGAAGATTGGTGTCTTCATATGACGCCAGTTTGCAAACCTGCTGCAGGGCGGCGAACAGGGTTGGCGCATGGGCAAGCGCGGAGAGCATCCTGGGGCTCAGGTGGCAAAGCTCCATCTGGCGGGCAGCCAGGAAGCCAATATCCGGAATCCCCTGGGCCCGTTGGGCGACCTCGACAAACTGGATTGTCGGCAGAATTGGGATAAAGAGATGGGCCTTCTCCACCACAGAGGTGGGCAGACAAAACTTGTCCAGCAAACCTTCGGTAGGCGCGCCAGTTTCGTTGAGAACTTCAATGAAAGGGATCAGGAATTGACAACGCGTCAATGGAATCCCGCCCATTTGAAGCTCCAACGCTATAGATAATACATTTTTACTGCCAGTAACTGCTTCGGGTTTGGCCAATGTCCACGACGTCCGGGGCCGGACGCACATTGATCGCCTGATCCGCCCATAAATCTGTATTGGGCAACGACAGGCCGCCATTCCGTTAGCTCGTTGCTTGGAGTTTCTCCATCTGGCGCGATTTGGCAAGAGATTTTGATGAAGACGCCTGTCAGCAACTTCGACCATCAAATGCTTGTGAAGGGGCGGCCTCCGTTCCCTGCGAACACCAGGATAATCGCCTTCTTTTTGAGCACGGACTGGCAAGGGGGCACGGAAGATGGCGATGCGTTGGGATGACGCCGGAGATCGCTCCCCTTTGGCGCAAAGTGGCAAGTTTCAGTCCATGTATCCGCTATTGGATGCTTTCCAGACTGCCCGCCCAGGATCATGCCCGGCCAGGGATCACGCGCCCGGATCCAACGTCTTGCGCCCGGGCCGCATGGCGCCGTGGAGAACGGGCGTGGGCTATACGCGTTGAAAGAGCTGGACAATGGTTATCATCCTTATCTGCTACCTTGTTCTGGCGTGGCTGCTTTTTGCGCGCCTCAAGTTCATACGCCTGACCTGGTTGAGTGGTGCGCTCGCCACATTGGCGGGCGTGCTGATCCTCGCCGTTTTCGCGGGGCTGCTGAATTCGCTGACGCCGACGGGCCGTATCGTGGTGGGCGCGCGCGTGGTCGAGGTCACGCCGAATGTGAGCGGCGAGATCATCGCCATTCCGGTCAGGCCCAATGCTCCCGTCAGAGCGGGCGACGTGCTGTTCCAGATTGATCCGGCGCCTTTTCAATACAGGGTTCGCCAGCTTGAAGCGGCGCTGGTCGGGGCCAGACAGCAGGCCGATATCCTGCAGACCAATCTTGATCAGGCGAACGCCAATGTCGCGGGCCTCGAAAAGCAGGTGGCCTTTCACCAGCAACGCCTCGCCGACATTGCCCGGCTGACGCAGGGCGGGGCGTCGACGCAATTTCGCGAGGCTGGCTCCCAGGACCAGTTCGACATCGCCTTCGCGCAATTGCAGGCCGCCAAAGCGCAACAGCGCGGCGCGCGCGCCGCCCTCGACTCTTCAATTAACGGCGTTAACACCAGCGTGCTGCAGAGCCGCGCGCAACTTGACGATGCGAAATGGGAGCTGGAGCAAACCACCGTCAGGGCGCCGTCTGACGGCTACGCCAGCACGGTGGCGCTGACGGTGGGCTCGCGCGCGCTCAAAATGCATTCGGCCATGTCGTTCATCGTCGCCTCAGAGCTCACCATCATCGGCACGTTTTCCCAGAACGGGTTCAATACCATCCAGCCGGGAGCCAGGGTGCGGCTGTTCTTCGACGTGAACCCGGGTCGGGTTCATGAGGCGACGATCGTCGATATCCCGCGTGGCGTTGGCCAGGGCGAGATTGCGGTGTCCGGAACGCTGGCGCGGGTTGGATCGATTGGTGGAACCAGCGCCTATCCCGCCGTCATTGCGCTGCCGCTGGATGCGCCTCGCAACGCCCTGCGTCCCGGGACATCGGGAACCGCCACCGTCTTTGCCCCAAATGCAGGCGCCATTGGGCTGATCGCGCGTGTTCTCCTGTTCATCCAGGCATGGGCCGCCTACCTTTGAGAGCCGGTCCGGGCATGCCAGGCGGGAGGATCTCACGGCTTTGTCAGCCCCGCGGCGTCGCCAGTCTTGCCCGTATCCAGGTCACGTCCATATCGGGGGATGCTGTCGGCGACTGCGTCCGGGCGCGGCGTCAAAATTCACGCCGGATCGCGGCAACAGAACACCCAGCCAGACTTGTCCGCGCCGCCCCAAAATTTCTGGGGCAAGCGCCGGGAGCGGCGATAGCTGGCGCGAAATGGCAAGATTTCGGCGGCGACAGGTATGAAATGCACGAGGATTGTCTGACCCGACGGTCATCTCATCAGGCTGCGCCTGCAGGTAAATGGATGACGGGATTGACCGGACGGAACGCGGTGAAAAATTACTTTGGGGGAGTGATGGGAGCGGCAAGGATCAGCCTGTCAGCGTTGGCCAGCATCGTGTTGTGCAGTGGATGGTCATTCGCCGCCGATCTTCCGCCGCCGCCGGAGCCCGCGCCGCCTGCGCCGGCATGGACGTTCAGCGTCATGCCCTATGGCTGGTTGCCGGCCCTCAATGGCTCGACGACGGTTCGCGGCCGGACCGTCGATATCAACGCCAGCATTGATCAGGTGCTGGACCGGAAAATTCCGGCGCAACTGTTCGGCATGATGGGCGCTTTCGAAGCCAGAAACGGGCGCTTTTCGTTCATGGGTGACCTGACCTACATGAAGCTGGGCGCGGATGGCGGCGGCGTCCGTAGTGTCCAGCCACAGGTTGGCGGCGTTATCGGCGCGCGCGCGTCGGTGCAGGTCCAGATGGTCGTTGCCGAAGCGGCGGTGAGTTACGAATTGCTGCGTGCGACGTCAGGTGATTCCGAAACCGCGCTCGATATCTACGGCGGCGGCCGCTTCTGGTGGCAAAACATGGAAGCCGGCCTGGGTCTGGCGGCGGGCCTGAACGTTGACGGGCTTGTTATCGGGCGTGGGCGCGCCCTGGCAAAATCCGGCGACGTGACCTGGGTCGATCCGATGGTTGGCCTGCGCTTGCGTCACCGCTTCTCGCCGAAAGTCGACATGGTGTTGCGCGGCGATGTGGGCGGCTTTGGCGTGGGCAGCAAGTTCTCCTGGCAGGCAATGGGCTATGTCAATTGGGAGTTCGCGCGCACGGAGCGCGCCGTCTGGAGCGCCATGATTGGCTATCGCGCGCTTTACGTGGACTACGAACAGGGCTCCGGCCACAAGCTCTATCAATACGATATGCTGACGCATGGCCCAATTCTGGGAGTGACCGCGCGATTTTAACTGGACGCTGGCCTGGGTTGGTTGTCGGCGCGAGCGGCCGCTACCCAGGCAGAAGCTGTCATGAGTGCGTGTTATGGAATTTGGCCAGGTTGAAGCCGGCCCCATTCCGTCATTTTTGAGCGAACACTTGCGAGAGTTTTGGGGAGACTGTCATGGATATTACACGTAGAGCCGCAGCGTTTGGCGGACTGGGCCTGCTGGCCGCAGCCGCAATGAGCCGCTCGGCCCTGGCCCAGCAGGGCTCGTTCCTTGGCATTGAAGATGGTCTGGAGGATTTCTGGACCGCGACCAACGCCTATATCTACGGTTATCCTCTGGTAACCATGGAGCTGACCCGTCGTGCGCTCACCAATGTGGCGCAGCCCGAGGGCACGAAGGCGCCCATGGGACAGCTTATCAAGATGCGGCACTATCCCGACGCGTCTTTCAAGGATGTGACGGCGCCAAACGCCGATACGCTTTACACCACGGCTTTCTTTGATGTTGGCAAGGAGCCATGGGTTCTCAGCATCCCGGACATGAAGGATCGCTATTTCCTCATGCCCATGCTGGACGGCTGGACAAATGTGTTCCAGGTCCCCGGAAAACGCACCACCGGCACGGCCGCGCAGACGTATGCGATCACCGGGCCGAACTGGAAGGGCAGCCTTCCCGCCGGCGTGCGTGAGTACAAGTCCCCGACCAACATGGTCTGGCTGCTCGGCCGCATCTACTGCACCGGCACCCCGGAGGACTACGCGGCGGTTCACAAGCTGCAGGATGAGTTCCGCCTGGTTCCGTTGAGCTCCTATGGCAAGCCCTATACGCCGCCTCCGGGCAAGGTCGACCCGTCGGTGGACATGAAAAAGTCCGTGCGGGATCAGGTGAACGGCATGGATGCCGTCAGCTACTTCACGCTGCTCTGTGATTTGATGAAATCCAATCCGCCGGCTGCGGCCGATGCCCCGGAACTGGAGAAATTCGCCCGCATTGGCATCGTCCCCGGACAGCCCTTCGACGCGAGCAAACTGAAGGCGGACTTTGTCAAGCGGATACCTCAGGTCGGCTTCGACCGGATCATGCTGCAGTTCAAGATCAATGACGCGGTCAAGCACGAGAAAGGCTGGGCCTTTACCACCAAGACGGGCGTCTATGGCACGAACTACCTGATGCGCGGACTTGTCACCGCCATTGGCCTCGGCGCCAACCGCCCGCAGGACGCGGTCTACCCGACGTCAACGACAGACGCCGAGGGTCGCAAGTATAACGGCGGCAACAAATATGTGATGCACTTCCCCAAGGGGCATCTGCCGCCGGTGGAAGGGTTCTGGTCGCTGACCATGTACAACAGCCAGTACTTCTTCGTCGAAAACCCGCTGAACCGTTATTCGATCAGCCCCCGTCAGGATCTCAAGTCCAATCCGGATGGGTCGACGGATCTCTACATCCAGCATGAATCGCCCGGCAAGGACAAGGAATCCAACTGGCTTCCCGCGCCGTCAGGCGATTTCCTTCTGATGCTCCGGATGTACTGGCCGAACGAGACGGACCCTTCGATCCTCAATGGCACGTGGGGCATCCCGGCTGTCAGGAAGGTCTGAGCGCATCTGCATGCGGTTCGTCCTTGATCCGCATGTCTTGCGCTGACGACAGGATGTCGACTGATGGAAAAGCGGGCGTCTGACCCGCTTTTCCTTTCATCCGAATGCTCCCCAGTCACCGCGTCATGCCAACACGCCATGGGTCAGGCCCATGGCGTGCGGGAGAAGCCCCCGACGGCGCTTGAACTTTGCAGGTCGCGGAGGCGTCAGCAGCCTGGCGATCCGGCGCCGGAATATAAATTCCGTTTTAGATGCAGGTTTGAACGCGTGTTGGCTACAACGATCAGTTGGCGAAAGGTAAAACCAATGAACGACGCCGGGCGTCATCAGATGTCATCATTCCGTTTGTTTGGCGTCGTCGCCATGGCGGCAAGTTGCCTGTTGTTGGCGGCGTGTCAGTCCTCAGCGCAGCGCAAGCAGGAATTGCAGACGCTTTGCGCCGATCCGTCCAACCGGGCGCCCGGGAGCGATTACTTTCAGGAGTGCCAGAGCCTGTATCCGCTGACTGACCGGCAAAGGGTCAACCTGTATATGCAGTCCGCGCCGCAATAGGTCATGGCGTTTCCCGTACAGCATGGTTCTCCTGGGCGGTTGGAAAATATGTGTTTCAGATCGGGACGGGACAATTGATCGTGGCGTCGCTGCCGCCAGTGCTGGAAACCGTTGCGCTTATGGGAATTTTCCTGGTTTGCTCGGCGATCATCGGCCGGGTGCTGAAGCCGTAAGAGCTTTGCGATCCTTGGGTTTTGCCGCAGTTCTCCCCGCAGTCTGACGCCAGACCGTTGCCCCAGTGGTGGAGGGAGGATGGGTGCTGGCGATGTGTTCGTTGGAGCTTGGGCCCGGAGCGGGCCTGTTGGGGGCGTCATGATATCCGGTAATCGTCGTTGGCCCATGCTGGGCGCCATGGCCCTGGTCGCCAGCGGGCTTTCGGGCTGTGCAAGCCGGCCATCGGGCGTGCTCCAGCCCGTGGCGGCCTCGCCGTCAGCTGCGCGCGTCGACATGCTGGTGGCCACGACCCGCGAAGCCTCCAGCAAGCCTGGCGAATTGTTTGGCGGCGAACGGGCCCGCACGCCGGCGTTCGCGGAGATTTCGGTTTCGATCCCGCCGGACGGCGTCCGCAAGCCCGGAGAGGTCGCCTGGCCCAAAAAGCTCCCGGCTGATCCGGCCACTGACTTCGCAGCGCTGAAGGCGGAGCAGGTCAGCCAGGCCGATGCGGAGAAGTGGCTCAACGCAAACGTTCGCAAGACGTCGGATCGCAGCGTGGTCGTGTTCATCCACGGCTTCAACAATCACTTTGAAGACGCTGTGTTCCGGTTTGCACAGATCGTTCAGGATTCGAAGCTGCGCAGCGTGCCGATCCTGGCGACGTGGCCGTCTCGCGGGAGCCTGCTTGCCTATGGCTATGACCGGGAGAGCACAAACTACACGCGCAACGCCGTAGAGCGGCTGTTTCAGTATCTTGCCCGCAACCCCGAGATCCGGGAGGTTTCCATCCTGGCTCATTCCATGGGGAACTGGCTGGCGCTGGAAGCATTGCGGCAGATGGCCATCCGCAATGGCGGTCTGCCGGCCAAATTCAGGAATGTCATGCTGGCGGCGCCGGATGTGGACGTCGATGTGTTCCGCTCGCAAATCGAGGATATGGGACAGAGGCGGCCACGCTTCACGCTGTTTGTCTCCCGTGACGATCGCGCCCTGGCGCTGTCCCGCCGCGTTTGGGGAGACGTTTCCCGGCTTGGAGCCATCGACCCGGAACAGTCGCCCTACCGGGAGGAACTCGCGGCAAACAAAATCACGGTGATTGATCTGACCAAGATCAACGCCGGCGATGGCTTGCACCACAGCAAATTTGCTGAATCACCACAGATCGTCCAGTTGATCGGCGGCCGTCTTTCCTCCGGGCAAACCCTGACTGACAGCCGGCACGGGCTTGGCGATGCGATTGTCTCCGTGACCGCGGGCGCGGCGCACACCGTTGGCACCGCCGCCGGCCTCGTCATCTCGGCGCCGGTCGCCGTTGTGGATGAGCATACCCGGCAGAATTATCGCGATCACATCAATACGCTTGGCGTCGTGAACAAATAAGCGCCGGAAACCGGGACGCCGTTTTTGGATCGCCTGAGGCGCCTGTTCGATGTCCCCGGGGGAGGACCTCAGCGAACGGCGCCAGGGCTGGCCTCATCCAGATCGGGCGTGCGATGCATGCGGCGTCAGGCATCAGCCGCCACGTCAGGCTGGTTGCTGCCCGGCCGGGTTGTGTCCCAAGCCCTGCTTTGCTCAGGCCAATTGACGGTGACTGGCCGCTGCGGCTTCAGCCACGCGCCGTCGCCAGCGCAGGTAGGGCAGTGAGATGATGGCCGATGTCAGCAGGTAGCAGGCAAGGATGACCACGACGCGTGGCCCTGGGAACGCCGTTGCAATGATCACGGCGACGCCCAGATGGCGCGTCGCGCATGCGATCGCCAGGGTCGTCCGGTTGCCTTCGGACGGACCGCCGCAGACATGGCCAATGAGGGTTGCGATCGTCACGAGCAGCAGCAGGGCCACCAGCCCGATGAGGTCGATCTCCGCCAGCATTCGCCAGTGCGCGCCCAGCAGGACGACAGCCCCGAGCGCCAGAACCAGCCCGGCAATCGCCGAGATCCGGCTGGCGTAGCGATCCGCCAGCGCCGGAAAAAACCTGCCCGCGACCATGCCTGCAAGGAGGGGCGCCAGGAAGGTGATCGCGATCGCCGACGCCACATCCCGCACGGAAATCAGGGTTGGCGCACCGAAATGGCGGGCAAACAGGGCAAGCCACGCAGGGGCCAGCACGATTGCCAGCAGTGACGAGATCACCACCAGGCTGAAGCTGAAGGCGCCATTGCCATATGCCTGCAACTTTCTGGGCAGCAGGGGCGCGCCAGCTGACACCGCAAGAACCAGCAATGCGGCCCGCATGCTGCCGGTAAGCGGCAGCAGCTTCGCCAGCGCGAAACTCGTCAGGGGCACAAGAACATACATGGCGAGGACTGACCGCAGCAGGAGCCCCGGCCGGCGCAGCAGGAAACTGGCGTCGGTGAGCCGGGCGCCGAGGCCTATCGCCATGATCAGCAACGCCACGCTGATCTTTATGGCGATCAGGGAAACTGTCGTCACCATGGTTGCGACCTCACATCCTGAACCCGCAGCTAACGCGCCTTTGTTTTCCCGCCCGGCGGCGGTGGTGGCAACATGAAGTTGCGACAGCCCACCGCCCGTCAACGTAAAATATGAGAATTACGTTTCGGCAAAGTTGGATCTGCTTGCGGAGGCAACATGATGCGAAATGCGCTTCGATCCCATTTTCACGCCACAGTAGCTACCCTCGCCGTCATCGGCATCCTCGTTCCACCGGCTCCAGCGTTCGCCCAGCCAGCGCCGGCGCCGGCCGGCCGCGCCGCGTCCCAGGCCTGGGACGCGCAGACATGGCCACGGGTGATTGCCGATGGAGATCGTGAGATTACCGTCTACCAGCCGCAGGTTGAACGTTGGCGGAACAATGTTCTTGAAGCGCGCGCAGCGGTCTCGGTCGACAGGCCCGGCGCCGAAGCGAAGACGCTCGGCGTGGTGTGGTTCAAGGCGCGCACCCAGGTCGACAAGGCGAATGACCAGGTGGCGCTTGATGATGTCGAAGTGGTGAAAACGAATTTTCCTTCAGACATGGCGAACGCCGCCGCTTATGCCGCCGCCCTGAGCCGTGACGCGCAGGGCCTGCGCTCCATTTCCCTCGCGCGTCTGCAGACAGGCCTCGCCGTGGCCGAAGCCGAGGGCGGAACCCAAGCTCTTCCGGTGAAGAACGAGCCGCCGAAGATCATCTTCAGCAAGACGCCCGCCCTGCTGGTGCTGGTCGACGGCAAGCCGCAACTGCGACCACTGACTGGCAAACTGCTCCGGGTCATCAATACGCCCGCCCTGATCGTCTTCGATGAAGCCCAGGGCGTGTATTATCTTCGCGCTCTGAAGCACTGGTGGTCCGCGCAATCGGTCGAGGGAGCCTGGTCTCTGGCGGCGCAGCCACCGGCGCAACTGGCCGGGCTCATCAAGGCGGAGGCTTCGCGCGTGAACCTGCTGGACAACGCTCCGCCGGAGATTGCGGACGCGGTCGCGGCCGGCGCGCTTCCTGCGCTTCATGTCAGCGAGACGCCCGCCGCGCTCGTCCAGAGCACGGGCGACCCGGAATATGCGCCGATTGCGGATACGCAATTGCTTTACGTGAAGAACACCTCCAGCCAGGTCATCGTCGATGTGAGCTCGCAGGACTATTACGTCCTGATCGCCGGGCGCTGGTTCCGGTCAAAATCCCTCGACAATGGCCCGTGGAGCTTCGTCGCCAGCAACCAGCTCCCGGCGGATTTTTCGAAAATCCCCGAGAGTCACCCCAAGGGCGACGTCCTGGCCTCGGTGAGCGGCACGCCACAGGCCCAGGAGGCGTTGATCGACAGCCAGATTCCGCAGACGGCCACCGTTGACCGGCGCAAGGCCACGTTGACTGTCCGCTATGACGGCAAGCCTGAACTCAGGCCGGTTCCCGGAACCAGCCTGGAGTACGTCGTCAATGCAGCCGTCCCCGTCATCAAGGTCAACAACGTCTTTTATGCGATCGAAAACGGCGTCTGGTTCACCGCGGCGAGCCTGAACGGGCCGTGGCGGGCGGCTGCCGAGGTGCCGTCAGCGATCTACGCCATCCCGCCTGAATCATCGTTGCACTACGTCACTTACGCCCAAGTCTATGGCGCGACAGACGACGTGATCTACACCGGATATACCCCCGGCTATTACGGCGCCGTGGTGGCCCCGGCCGGGGTCGTGGTTTACGGCACGGGGTATTATTATCCATCGTGGATTGGCGCCTATTGGTATCCGGCGCCGCTGACCTATGGCTATGGCGCGGGCTTCGCCTGGGGCGCCGCGACCGGCTTCACCTTTGGCGCGATCGCAGGCGCAGCTTGGGCTGGTGGTGGCTGGGGTTGGCATGGTGGTTGGGGCTGGGGCCGCAACGTCGTCGTCAACAACTTCAACCACGTCAGTTTCAATCAGGCGAACATCTACAACCGCTGGAACAGAAACATCGTTCACACGCGCATCGGCGGAGGAGGAAACCACATCGCCAATGTCGCAGGCAACCGGCTGGAAAACCGGGGCCGGGGTCATCTTGCCGGCCCCGCGGGCGCAGGCAACGCCGCAGCCCAATTTCGTCAAAACCACCCCCGGGCCAATGATCTCTATGCCGGCCGTAATGGCGAGGTGATGCGGCGGGGCGCACAGGGGTGGCAACAGCATCAGGGCGGCCATTGGGCCAACGCCGCAGGCGACAATTTTCGCCAGCTCAATCGTGAGCAGGCCGCCCGGTTCCGTGGGGAGCGCGTTGAGCATTTCCGCGCCGGCGGATTCGCTGGAGGAGGCTTCCGTGGCGGCTTCCCTGGAGGCGGCGGGTTTCGCGGCGGAGGCTTTCATGGGGGCGGTTTCCATGGCGGCGGCTTCCACGGGGGTGGATTTCACCGGCGGTAGGAGCCGCCTGGCGCCAGGTCGCGACGGTACTGGCGCCCGCGACCTCCACAGTTCAAATCGGCGCAACGCATGTCCTGCAGATATGCGTTGCGCCGTTCGGACGTCGTCGGAACGCGATGAATCATGCTCTCGCGTTCTGGTGTGAAGCGCCATCTCCGGGTTGCCCATGGCCGTCACGAGGTCGGCGGCGGCTCGGCCGGGAGCCTGGCGTCAGGCTCGCATGCCGTGGGTCGGGCCACGCCCCGTGTCGTTGTCGTCAACCTGTTGGGCCGGCCCCGTCGGCCCTCCGGTCTCCCGCGCGAATGAAACCGGTCATCGCCTCAGCGATGAAGGGCGCCGTGCGCCGGTCCTCCAGGGTGAAGGGACCGGGGTTGACCTGAACGATATTGTTCAGCGTGCCAAACAGCATCTGGAACGCCAGCCTGATCCTGTCGACCGCGCCGTCATGGGCCTGCGGCGGCAGGAACGTCAGGATACGGGGCAGGGCGCACGAAATATTCAGCTCGCCCAGTTCGCGGAGCGGCGTCCACATGTCCCGCTCGCCATTGGCGCGGCGCAGCGACGCCCGCACCAGCCCCTCGTGCCGCCGGTACCAGAGGGCGGCCCCTCTCGCTACGGCGCCGATGAGCTGGTCCAGGGTTTCCCATGAGGCGTTCTCATAGTTCGCGTAAATTTCCCGGCGGGCGCCGACCACGACAATGCGCTGTAGCGCGTTGACGAATGCGTCCTTGTTTTCAAAACGGCTGTAAAAGGCCCCGACCGTCGATCCGGTGCGGTGACAGAGGGTTTCGATCGAGAGCCCGTCGAAGTCGACGTCATTCAGCAGGGCAAGACCTTCGTTGAACAGGCGGATCACCAGTTCACGGCTGCGCGCCTGATGGGCCGGCCGCATGCCGGTCGCGGCGAAACCCTCCAGCATGCCGGCGTTCAACACATTGCGAACGGGAAGCGTGTTCATGCTCTTGACAGCTTTCAAATCAGAATTATCATTCTTAAAAATAAGAATGTGAACTATGGTTCTTTAACGAACCTGAAGCGAGGAAACAATGCGTAATCACCATATCGATATCAACCCGACGTCTGGCGCGCTTGGCGCGGTCATCGAAGGCATCGACCTGTCCCAGCCGCTTGAAGACGCGGCGGTGGCCGAAATGCGCAACGCCCTGAACGAACATGGCGTAATCTTCTTTCGCAACCAGAAGCTGACGCCCGAGCAGCACATTGCTTTTGCCGAACGGTTTGGCGACATCGACATCAACCGCTTCTTCCAGGCGACCTCGGGCTATCCGCAGATCGCCGAGGTGCGCAAGGAGCCCGGTCAGAAGACCAATATCGGCGGCGACTGGCATACGGATCACTCCTATGACCAGATCCCGGCTCTGGGCTCCATCCTGCTGGCGCGCGATACGCCAACCCGTGGCGGCGATACGGTTTTCGCCTGCATGAACCGGGCCTATGAGGCGCTGTCCGACGGGTTGAAAAGCGTTCTGGAGGGGCTGCAGGCGGTCCATTCCAGCCGTCATGTCTTCGGCGACAAGTCAGCTTACGCCAAAGGCTCCGACGGACGCCTGGGCAACGCCGAGGCAGCGACGCAGGATGCGGTCCATCCGGTCGTGCTGCGGCACCCGGAGAGCGGCAAAAAAATCCTGTTCGTCAATCCGGGCTTCACCACGCAGTTTGTTGGCTGGACGCCGCGCGAAAGCGCGCCGCTCCTCAACTATCTCTATGCCCACGCCTCCCGCCCCGAGTTCCAGTACCGCTTCCAGTGGGGTGAAGGCTCCATCGCGTTCTGGGACAACCGCTCCACCTGGCACTACGCCGTCAATGACTATGACGGCGAGCGGCGCCTGATGCACCGCATCACGATCGGCGGATCGCCACTCGTCTGACAGGCCCCGGTTGCGGCGTCGCTCCTTCGGCGGGGAGGGCGACGCCCTGGTCTGATGGCGGGCCATCGCCTGCCCGGAGCGTTCGCGGCAATGCCGCGGACGCCAGTACGCGACGCGGACAGGAAAAATCATGACGCGAGGGGGAAACCATGAGGAAGTCGATGTGGGCCGGCGCCTTGCTGGCGGCGGGAGTGGCCGTGACGGGCGCCAGCGCCCAGGAGACCAAAGCCGAAACCGTGATCCGGATTCAGGATTACCCCGGTCTCGGCAATCTGCTGTACCGGGTTGCGACCTCAAAAGGCTTTTGCGCGAAGCACGGGATTCGCTGCGAGATGCAGCCGATCCCGGCCGCGCCGCTGGGCATGCAGGCGCTGCTGGCGAAAAGCATCGATGTGGCGCTGCCGCCGCCGGAGGTTGCCATCAATGCCGCCATCAAGGGGGCTGACATCAGGGTGATCGGCAGCGGGGCGCAACGTAACCCGTTCCAGGTTGTCGTTCGTCCCGATCTCGACGTGCCGGATGGCAATCACGATTTCAAGCCAATGATGCTGGCCCTGAAGGGCAAGAAGATCGGCGTGCCGGCCCGGGGCGCTGGCGGCGAACTGCTGTTCGTCCAGCTCGCGAACCTCGCGGGCCTGAAGGCCAGCGATTACACCTTTGTCTCGGTTGGCGCGCCCAACACGTCCTATGGCGCGCTCAAGTCGAAGCAGATCGACGCCAGCATGACCTTCGAGCCCTCGGCGTCCATTTGCGAGGTCATCAAGGACTGCAAGGCGGTTTATGTTGGCTCGCGGGCAAGCGGACCGAAGGAAATCACAGGAACCAATGGCGCTTCAACGCTGCTCGTCGTCAACAGGGACCTGATTGATCGCTCGCCAGAGACAGTCAAAGCCATCATCGCGGCGGGCAATGACGCTGAAGCGTTCATGCAGGATCCGGCGAACCTCAAAGAGGTCATCGCCATCGCCAGCCAGAATTCAAAGATTAACATTCCGCGCGGCGACGCGGTGCTGACGACGTCCGTCACCTCGCGCGTCCCCTCGTTCAAAATGGCGCTGTCCCGCCCGGCGCTGAAGCAGGTTGTGGCGAACATGGTCGCGACCGGGCAACTGTCGAAGCCGTTCGATACGGATAGTCTTGTTTATGATGCAGCCGCGAAGCCGGGGGGCGGTCAATGAGCCGGCCCGCCGTCGCGCCCGGGGCGCAAATCGCGGGGCTTGCGCATGCGCCGCCTGCCGCCGTTGACCTGCCCCCATCCATCGCCATCCACGATCTGACCATGCGTTTCGGCGCGGGAACGGCCGGCGCCGTCCTCGCCGTCGACAATGTCTCGCTGTCCCTGGCCCCCGGCGAGTTTGTCTCGCTGGTTGGCCCAAGCGGCTGCGGCAAGACCACGATCCTCAACCTGCTGACCGGCCTGCTGAAGGACGAAGCGGAGGGCGATGTCCGCGTCCTCGGCAAGCCGCCGCACGAGGGAAACCCAGACATCGCCTACATGCTGGCGCGCGACAGCCTGCTGCCATGGCGCACGGCGCTCGACAACGCCGCCTTCGGCATGGAGGTGCGCGGACTGCCAAAACGCGAGCGCGACAGCCGGGCGCGCGACCTGCTGCAACAGGTGGGCCTGGGCGATTTCGCCGACAAGTTCCCGAAGGCCCTGTCGCACGGCATGCGCCAGCGCTGCGCCCTGGCGCGCACCTTCGCCCTCGACAGCCCGGTGCTGCTGATGGACGAGCCGTTTGGCGCGCTCGACGCCCAGACCAAACTCACCCTCGAAGACCTGCTGATGCAGCTCTGGTCAGCCCACCGCAAGACGGTCGTGTTCGTCACCCATGACCTCGCCGAAGCCATCGCGCTCTCCGACAGGGTGATCGTCATGAGCGCCCGTCCCGGACGCATCGTCGCCGACGTGCCCATCGACCTGCCGCGCCCGCGCGACGTGCGCAAGCTGCAGACCGATCACCGGTTCCACGACCTTTACGCCCGGCTCTGGCGCCTGCTTGAACAGGGAGCTTCCGCCCATGATTAAGCCGTTCCGCATCACCCTCGGGCACGTCGTCTTCATCGTCGCGCTGGTCGCCCTGTGGGAGTTCCTTGGCGCGCGCGGCGTCATCGATCCCACCTTCGCGGGCCGTCCCTCCGGCATCGCCAGCTATCTGTGGCGCGGGTTCATCACTGACCGCAACCTGTGGAACGACCTGTCCTACACCATCGCCGCCGCCGCCATCGCTTTCGTCGGCGGCAGCCTCACCGCGATCCTGGCGGGACTGCTGTTCACCATGCTGCCCGGGCTTCACCGCGCCTGCGAGCCGTATCTCTCGCTGCTGAACGCCATGCCGCGCATCGCCCTGGTGCCGCTGTTCCTGCTCTGGTTCGGCCTCGGCATCGGCTCCAAGATCGCCGTGGCCATCAGCCTGACCTTCTTCATCGTGCTGGCGGCGACGGTCGCGGGCATCCGCGGCGTCAACAGCGACCATCTGGTGCTGTCGCGGGCGCTGGGCGCATCGCCAGGGCAGATCTTCTTCAAGGTCACCCTGCCGTCGGCCGTGCCGGTGATCTTCTCGGGCCTGCGGCTTGGGCTGGTCTACGCCCTGCTCGGGGTGGTTGGCGCGGAGCTCATCGCCGCCGAGCACGGCCTGGGCCAGGTGCTGGCCTATCTGCAGTCCACCTTCGACATGGACGGCGTCATGGCCCTGCTGCTGCTGCTCGCCCTGCTTGGCCTCTCAATCACTGTCGCCATGAACTGGCTCGAGAAGAAACTGCTCGTCTGGCAGTAACGCCAGGGCAATTTCCGATCTACATGGATCGGAGATTGCTCCAGTTCCCCCTGTTTTGAGCGAATTCTGATCGACCAGACGATTCCGTCGGGTCGGAAAGCGCTCCATACCGGAAGACGGCCATGGACACGATTGAACCGGCCGCCGGCGTGGCGCGTCAGGAATTCAACGGGGCTGAGATCGGGGCCATCGCCCATCTGTATCGCGCCGAAGTTTACCGCAGCACCATCTGGCGCACCCGCCTGGACAACACCACCAACTGGGCGATCGTCACCATGGGCATCGCCCTGTCGACCACGTTTTCCAGTCGCGAGGCGTCGCCGGCCCCGCTGTTGCTGGTGGGGCTGCTGCTGGCGCTGTTTCTGGCCCTCGAAGCCCGGCGCTACCGCTACTTCAACGTCTGGCGCGCCCGGGCGCGGTGGCTGGAAACCAACCTTTACGCGCCGATGCTGTCTGGAACGGCAGGGCATGATCAGGCCTGGCGGACGCGGCTGGCGCGGGATTACACGACGCCGCGCCACCATATCTCGTTCGCCGGCTCGGCCGGACGCCGGCTCCGTCGCAGCTATGTCTGGATCCTCGGCATCCAGACCGTCGCCTATTGCATCAAGATAGCGGTGCATCCCGCTCCCGCATCCGGACTGACGGAGATCGTGGAGCGGGCGGCGCTGGGGCCGCTGCCAGGATGGCTGATCCTGGCCGCCGGCGTTCTCTACAATGCTGGCTGGATGACCCTCGCGATTACCTCATGGTGGCGGGACCACCAGAGACACCGCGGCAGGACCGCCAGCGATTCCATGGGATAGGCCGCCCGTTCATGGGCGGCGCCCACCATGCAATGACGCGCCGCGCAGGCGCCCGTGACACTCCTGAACCCCGAGGAAACGCCATGACCACTCACGATTCCGATCTGACGCCCAAAGCCGCGACGCAGGCCGTCGCTGACATGCACGCGGCGACCCTGAAAGCCCTGCCGTTCGCCGACACCCGCGATTTCGAGGACGCAACGCGCGGCTTTCTCGGCACGATCGACAACGCTCACATCGTTTCGAACAACGGCCGCGTCGTCTGGAGCCTCAACGACTATGGCTTCCTGTCCGACGAAGCCGCGCCGCTGACCGTCAATCCGAGCCTGTGGCGCCAATCGCGGCTCAACATGCATCACGGCCTGTTCGAGGTGACGCCTGGCGTCTATCAGGTGCGCGGTTTCGACATCGCCAACATGACCCTGATCGAGGGCAAGACCGGCGTCATCGTCTATGACGCCATGTCGGCGATTGAAGGCGCGCGGGCGGCGATCGAGCTCTATTACAAGCATCGCGGCTATCGTCCGGTCGTCGCCATCATCTTCTCGCACACCCATGCCGACCACTGGGGCGGCGCGCGCGGCGTTGTCGATGAGGAAGCGCTGGCGAGCGGCAGGGTGCCGGTGATCGCGCCCGACCTGTTCATGGAGCACGCGGTCTCGGAAAACATCATCGCCGGCCCCGCGATGTTGCGACGGGCGCAATACCAGTTCGGCCCCTTCCTGAAGAAGGGCCCGCGCGGTCAGGTTGACACGGGTCTTGGCAAATCAACCTCATCTGGCGCGGTGGCGCTGGTTCGTCCAACCGATCTGATCCGCAAGACGGGTGAGACGCGGACCATCGACGGCATCGACTTCGAGTTCCAGATGGCGCCGGAAACCGAGGCCCCGGCGGAAATGCATCTGTACGCGCCGCAGTACCGGATGCTGAGCCTGGCGGAGAACTGCACCCACAATTTCCATAACCTGCTGCCTTTCCGCGGCGCGGCGGTGCGCGACGCGCTGGCCTGGTCGAAATACCTCGATGAAGCCCTGCACATGTGGGGGGACAAGGCCGAGGTGATGTGCGGCCAGCACCACTGGCCGGTCTGGGGGCAGGAGCGCGTCGCCACCATGATCCGGCAGCAGCGCGACCTGTACAGATTCGCCCACGACCAGACCCTGCGTCTGATGAACCACGGGCTGACCGCCCCGGAAATCGCCGAGACCATCCGGCTTCCCGCCAGCCTCGAAAACGCCTGGCACGGCCGGGGGTATTACGGCCATATCCGCCATAACGTGAAGGCGATCTACCAGAAGTATCTGGGCTGGTACGACGCCAATCCCGCCAGTCTCGATCCGCTGCCGCCGGTCGAGAGCGGGCGCAAGTTTGTCGAATACATGGGAGGCGCCGACGCCATACTCGACAAGGCGCGCCGCGATTTCGACAGGGGCGAGTTCCGCTTCGTCGCTCAGGCGCTGAGCCATCTGGTCTTCGCCGAACCCGACAATGCGGCGGCCCGCGCCCTGCTGGCCAGCACCTTCGAGCAGCTTGGCTATCTGGCGGAAAGCGCCACATGGCGCAACGCCTACCTGTTCGGCGCGCAGGAGTTGCGGCATGGCATGCCGTCGGTGCCCTCGCGCGGGGCCATGCCGCTGGAAACCATCGCCGCCCTGCAAACCGGCCAGGTGTGGGACATGCTGGCGGTGCGGCTGAACGGCCCCAAAGCGGAGGGCCGGCGCATGGTGCTGAACTGGGCGCTGACGGATCCGGACGAAAGCTGGGCGATGACGCTCGAGAACAGCGCCCTGACCTGCATCGCCGTTCCGCCGCGCCCGGCCGCCGACCTCACCATCACCCTGTCGCGCGCCATGCTGAACCGCATCATCGCCAGGCAGACGGATTTTGCCGCGGCGGCCGCCGCCGGCGAAATCAGCATGACCGGCGACAGCGCGCGACTGGCGGAACTGATGTCGCTCATGGACGAGTTCCCGCGCATGTTCGAAATCGTCGAGCCAAAGCGCGCTGTCATATCCTGAGCGCCGCTGGAGCATATATTGTGGTACAGGCGCCGCTTCTTGCGGCGCCTTTTTGTGCGGCGAAAGTGAGCGTCGCGCTTCAGCGTGGGTCAGGGGTCCTGATCCTGTCCGACAACAGGCGCAAGCCGTTCAGAACCACAAGAACGGTCCCGCCTTCATGCCCGATCACCGCAAGCGGCAGCGGCAGGTTGAAGAACAGGCCGCCGGTGACCAGCACCAGCATGGCGCCGATGGCGAAGATGAAATTCTGCCGGATGATTGACACCGTGCGGCGCGCCAGATGGTGCGCTTCGGCAAGTTTTCGCATGTTCTCCGACAGAAGGGCGACATCGGCGGCCTGAAGAGCCACATCCGACCCGGCCGCGCCCATGGCGATGCCGACGTCAGCGCGGGCGAGAGCGGCAGCGTCATTCACGCCGTCGCCGACGAAAGCGACAGTCCCATCGCGCGCCAGTTCGCCAATGGCGTCCACCTTGTCCTTCGGCAACATGCCGGCGCGGATGTCTTCTGGCGCGATGCCGAGCTCGCCGCCAATGCGCAGCGCCACGGGCCTGCGGTCGCCGGTCAGCATGACGATTTTACGGACGCCGCTGTCACGTAGCGCCTGCAATGCGGGCGCGGATGTGGCGCGCGCTTCATCCGCGACGGTCACCGCGCCAAGCACTTTGGGGCCGCGTCCAAGGTAGACAACGGTGCGCGCTTCTTCTTCCAGTTGCGTCAGGGCCGGGTTGTCAATGGTCGCCCCCATGGCGGAGACCATGCGCGCGTTGCCAGCCCATACCTGGCCGAGGCTGTCGCGGCCGAGTATCCCGGCGCTTGGATGAGCGCTGACATCGGTGACAGCAACGCCTGTCAGCCCGCGCGCCGCCGTCTCACGGAGGATGGCTGCGGCGATATGGTGTTCAGAGTGGGCCTCAACACCGGCAAGCAACGACAGAAAACCGTCTTCATCGCCATCAGACGCGACAATCTGGTTTACGGTGGCGCGCCCCGTCGTCAGGGTGCCGGTCTTGTCAAAGGCGAAGGTTTTCACCGCCGCCAGGGTCTCAATGGCGCCGCCGCCCTTGAACAGCACGCCGCCGCGCGCCGCCGCGGACAAGGCCGACAGGATGGCGGCGGGCGCAGAGATGACAATCGCGCAGGGGCTGGCCGTGACAAGCAGGGTGGCGGCCCGGTACAGGGCCTGCTCCCAGTCGCGTCCCAGGAGGAAAAATATGATGAAGGCGAGCGCCGCGCCGACGATGACGGCGACAGTATAGCGTTGGCCGAACCAGGCGCTGAAGCGCTCGGACGGCGCCCTGGCCTCCTGCGCCTCGGTCACCAGCCTGATCATCCGGGCGATCGTGCTGTCGGCGACGGTGCGGGAGACAACGACCTCCAGCACCCCGTCAAGATTGATGGTGGCTTCGAACACCTGCTGGCCTGGCTCCTTGGAGACGGGCATGGACTCGCCGGTGATATTGGCCTCATCGACGCCGCCCCGACCGTGGGCGATCACCCCGTCGGCTGGCACGCGCGCGCCTGGGCGCAAGATCACCACGTCGCCGACCACAAGTTCCGAGGCGGGGATTTCAACGACGGCGCCATCGGCCCCCTTGCGTGACGCCGTCTCAGGCCGCAGCGCCATCAGCGCCTCGACGGCGCGGCGCGCCCGGCCGAGCGCCCGGTGCTCGAGCGTGGTGGAGACGCTGAATAATGTCAGCAGCACGGCGCCTTCAAACGCCGCCCCGACAACGGCGGCTGCAACAGCCGCGGTGATCATCAGCAGATCAATGTCCAGAATACGTTGCCTGTACAGGGAGGACAGCGCGCTCCAGGCGGTTGGAACGCCCCCCGCAAGAAAAACGAGCGTGACGCCCGACCATTTCAGGAGCGCATGGCCGCCTGCCGGGCCCCAGATTCCAGTCGCGGCCAGCAGGAGGCCCAGTACAGTCACGAGCGACAGGCATGTGGGAAGATCAAAAGAAAAACGCTTCATGCACTGATGGTCCAGATTGTGCGCCGGGCGCGGCCGTTTACTTTGCCGACGATCTGCAGTCAGCATTGGAGCCAGCGGATGCGGAGCGCCCCACTGCTGCACCGCCGCTGGCGCGCCTCGTTGGGGAGCGGGGCTCCATGACGATATGATACGCGGTCAAAGGACCGCAACCCGAAGGCTCAGGGCAGAACTGCGGGGTCCGCCCGTTTCAGCTTGCCCAGAGTAGCGGGGGATAGATAAGACTGGCTCACAACAGATCGCGGGTGCTCTCTGACGGCGCGCTGACCAGGGCCGCCTCCAGCGAGTCGAGAATGTTTTCGAGGGTAAACCGTTGCCCCCACAGTCTGCTTTGCGCAGTTTTGCTGTCCTCAAGGGCGGCGTCGCGGGCGGACAGCACAGCATTCGCGTATATGTTCAGCAGGGACAGTCGTTGATCAAGTAATTTTGAAGATATTTTGACCATTTTCTTCAGGTGGTCAAAGCAGGCGACATAGCCGGAATTCCAGCGGTTATCGAGCGCACGGGCGAGCGCCTCCCGATCTGAAGCATGCAGATGTGACGTAAACCGGATGTATCCGCGCCACTGCGGCTCGTTCTCAAGCTCTATGACCGGCATGATCAGAACGTGGAGGACGTCGCGGACGGTTTTCGGTCCGCCTTTTGCATCCATTTCCTTCAACATTTCCTGACGTCTGCGCTCAAGAACGGCGGCGCCGTCGACGACGATTTCACGAACAAGCTCTTCTTTCGAGCCAAAATGATAGTGAATGGCCGCGTTATTCTTCTGGCCGGCCGCCGCGACAATCTGCTGGACGGTGACGGCGTTCACCCCGTGATGGGCAAACAGGAGCTGGGCCGCCATCTTGAGTTGCGCCCTGGTCTGGATTGACGGCGAGCGACCACCCTTCCGGGCTCTTGACTTTGGTTCAGTGGCTGACATTGTTAAGCGAAATCACTTAATAACTGGGTCGAGGAAATGCTCATGCGGGTACTCATTGCAGGCGGCGGCATTGGCGGTCTGACGGCCGCCATTGCCTTGCGGAAACACGGTATCAATGCGCTGGTGCTCGAGCAAGCAAGCGAGCTGGGCGAGATCGGGGCGGGCGTCCAGATCGCCAGCAACGCGGCGCTTGTGCTTCGTGAACTGGGGCTGGAGGCGGCGGTGCAGGCAGTCGGCGTGAAGCCGCTGTCTTACGACTACAGGGAGCTGCGGAGCGACCAGCTTGTGTTTCAGGTGCCGCTGGGGATATCGGCGGAGGAGCGCTACGGGGCGCCGATGTACAACGTTCACCGGGCGGATCTCATTGACCTGCTGCGCGCGGCGCTACCGGAAGCAGCCGTGAGACTGGGCGCCCGCTGCGAAACCATCAGCCAGAGCGCATCCGGCGTCACCGTCACGCTCGCCGGCGGTGAAAAAATTGAAGGCGACGTCCTGATTGGTTGTGACGGAATTCATTCGGCTGTCCGCCGGGCCATGCGGGGGGACGAAGAAAAACACGATGCGCGGATCCTCATGTGGAGGTCGCTGATCCCCGCCGACAAGCTGGAGGGCCTCGGACTGGAGGAGCGCGGCAACTACTGGTTCGGGCCGGGGCGGACGCTGATTACCTATTGGGTCCGCCCAAAGAAGCTCTACAGCATCCTGGCGTCTGTTCCCGCCAGTGAAGTGACGCGTGAGAGCTGGTCGGACAGCGGAGATATTGATGAAATGCTCGCGTCCTTCTCGGATGCATGCCCCCGCGTGCTGCAGATGCTGCGGCAATGCGAGACTTCATTCATTACCGGGATGTACTACCGCGATCCGATCGATGTCTGGACAGAGGGCCGGATTGCGCTTCTTGGCGACGCCGCACATCCGATGGTTCCGTTCCTGGCGGCCGGGGCGGGACAGGCGATCGAAGATGCGTGGGTGCTTGCGCGCTGCCTGAGCCGGAGCGCCGGTGACGTGGAGGCGGCTTTGCGGGAGTATCAAACCCGGAGGCAGCCGCGGACAACGCGCATTCAGTCGGGAGCCCGCGCCGTCGTCAAGCTGATGCACGAAACCGATGGCCTGCGCATCCGGAACAGGAATGAACGCTGGAAGGGAATGGCGCGCATCGACCCGCTGGGGGAGACGAGCTGGGGACTGGCCTGGGACTACAATGTGATCAGCGCCAGCGAGCAGCCCCCAGGCGAGGTGCTCAATCTGACCGGCCTCAAGGAGGGCAAGACGCTGAAGCGTCCGGAGGCGCAGCGGGCCTTCAACATGTGGAAGTTTGCGTTCACGCCCGAGGATGTGGCGCGCGGGCATGATGGTCTCAGAGAGGGCTACGACAGATTTCTGACCACAAACTTCCCCTTGCCCGCGCACGCCAGGGCGGAGATGTGTGAACTGGGCGACGTCAAGGCCTGGAAGGTCTCGCCAGTGCGTGTTCCACGGGATGGTGGGCACTGATTCCACCGGATGATGGGCGCGCGTTCCACG
>NZ_BNCG01000006.1:97179-181703 GCF_014656355.1 Camelimonas fluminis | reverse complement strand
TCGTACCCGAACTACGCCCCGGCGACATCGTTATCATGGACAATCTGTCGAGCCACAAACTTCGTTTCATGCGGATATGAGCCGGAATGATCGAAAAACGCTCTAAAGCCCGATGTTGTATTCGAGGGCGGCAACTGGCTGGTGGATGGCCCGCCGCCGCCGATGAAGCACCCGGCGCTATCGCTTCTTACCACTGATCACCAGTACCCATTCCGCGCTTTCACCACCACTGGCGAAACAAGCGGCGCCACGGCGCTGGCAGCACGGGCCATAACCGACATCTGGTCGGATTATCCCGATCTTTGGCCGGAAACCATTCGCGCCCTATTCGTTTCTTCTGCCCGCTGGACCCCTCAGATGAGGAGCCATTTGCCTACCAACCCGGTCAAGGGGGATTATGGGCGGCTATTCAAGCGTTATGGCTACGGCGTTCCCGACCTTGATCGGGCGCGCCGGAGTGCTTCGAATGCCCTAACCCTCATCGTTCAAGACACGATCAGGCCGTATCGAAAGGCAGACAAGCCATCGCAACAGCACGTTCACAACGCCATGAAGTTGTTCCAGCTGCCTTGGCCGATTGAGGAACTACGGAAGCTTGTTGATGTCCCTATAACGTTGCGCGTGGCGCTCAGTACTTTCATCGAACCGAACCCCGCCGAGCCAGCGCGTGGTTCCAAATTCCGATACGCATCACACAATCTGCGTTTTAAGCTCAACCGGCCCAACGAGGACCAAGGCACGTTTTTGGCCCGGATCAGCAAAGCTGCCGAGCAGCCGGAAGGTCCGGTTGTAGAGGAGGACGACAACTGGATCTTCGGTCGAAACCGCCGGGATGTTGGATCACTGCACATTGATGAACTTGTTTGCCCTGCATCCGATCTGGCGCGCCGCAATCTGATCGCGATACATCCTGTTGCAGGTTGGTGGAAAACCAAGACCGTTCCGGATCCGCAGGATTGTGTCGCCCGGTTTGCGCTAATCGTGGAGATTGATGCAGGCAACAACAACGCAGATCTCTATGCCGAGGTCGGGGTAGCCATCAACAACCTCAACGCCGCCGTGAATATCGTATGAGCCCGCCCCAAGGGCGCTGATGTCGGAAACTGTAGCGCGCGACCATTGATGTGAGTGCTTGCGCTTGCACGGTTTTCCGGCAGTTCCGGCGCGCTATCGATGCAAAAGGGGATAAGGGGCAATCTCCAAGAGGCCGGGAGAGGAGGGCCGCGCTGTGGGGCCACGCGCAGATTTTTTTTCTCACCAGGGCAAAATTCGACTTTTCCCAGATTTGGCTTTTTGATCGTTCCACGGGTTCGGTCCGGCTTGGCGCGGCTGGATTGCCATCACGGACCGACCCGATGTTGCAGAACTGATCCCACGCCAGCATGAGCGCACGGCGCTTCGTCAGCACACTTCCGCAGCCCCCATCAGGTCGGGCGCTCAACAGATTCGAGACTAGTAATGTGTGGGATACTTATGTGGGAAGTGGGCCAACCAACCAACTAAGTGATTGAATTTGTTGGCGCGCCCGACACGATTCGAACGTGTGACCTTTGCCTTCGGAGGGCAACGCTCTATCCAGCTGAGCTACGGGCGCTAACGGAGCGGACATTATCCGAGCATCGCCCCTTCCGCAATCGCTGTATCGATATCCAGCGCGGGGCGTCGCCAGGGGTGTTGATAAGCCAGCTCTGGCCTTGCGGCCAGCCGTTGCGTAGCGAAACAAACGAACTCAGGCGCAACGCCCTGCATTTGGCGGAAGGGTCCATGCCGAAACGCTCCCCGCATTTCGATGAGCGACGGACACCAGACTGGGCGCTGGGCGCTGGGCGCTGGGCGCTGGGCGCTGGGCGCTGGGCGCTGGGCCTGCAGCGAAACCTCACGCTCCGCAACACATCATCGTGGAGTGAGATGAAATGATGAGAAAAATCACTAGACCCAGCCGGTAGCGATAAATTCATGCTGTAACACGGAGAAAATACATTATTGCCATATACAATAATGTATCAAAATGTCTCTCTAAAAATACTTGATATTAATTATCAATAAACTAATTCAATATTATAGGTCAATTATATGATTGATAATGTGCATTAATTATTCTATAAATTTATATTAATTTTATTTTCTCTATCTAATTTACATTAAATAATTTCATTATATAAATCACCCCAACACGACGTTGTCACCCGAATAAACTACCCACAGTCGTCTTCTAAATATTAACCCGCCATCACAGACGACGCGGAAGAGGTTGCAGAAACAATTCCCAAGCCTTAGCTTTGCGATCCTGTAAATCCCGGGCGGCCATGGGGCGGCTATCTGGGGCGTTCGACGTTTTCGCCTGATATGGGAGACGTGCGCATGTGTATCGCCTGCAACCCTGGTCAGCTGGCCATCATCCGCAATGCCGCTTCGCGGCGCGACTTCCTGAAATACATGAGCGTCGCGGCGACCTCTGCTTTTGCCGCATCCGCGACAGGCCCCGCCCTTGCAGCGCCGGACCAGGGAACTGCGGGGCCCGCTGACGTCATTTTTCACAGTGGCCCGATACTCACGATGAACGCCGGCGCGGCTCAGGCAGAAGCGGTGGCGATCCGTGGCGGGCGGATCGTCGCGGTGGGGCGCAAGCAGGATATCGAGGGATTGGCGGGGCCAAAAACCCGGGCCGTTAATCTCAAGGGCCGCACCATGTTGCCCGGCTTTGTGGAGCCTCACGCCCATTTTGTGTTCGTGGCGTTCGACAACTGGATCAATCTCAGCCCGATCATCACCCCGGACTTCGCCACCGTTGTTGAGAAGTTGCGGGCCGGCGTCAGCCAGGCCAAACCCGGCGACTGGATCCAGGCCCAGCAGTTCGATCCCAGCATCACGCGGGGGGCCAAGGTGCCGACCCTGGCGGATCTGGACGCGCTGGCGCCTGATAACCCCCTCTTCATCCAGGAGAGCAACGGCCACATCGCCTATGTCAACAGCGTCGCCCTGAAGCTGGCGGGGGTCACCCGCGACACGCCTGACCCTGATGGCGCCCGTTTCGACCGGGACGCCAACGGCAATCTGACCGGCCGGCTGGAAGAAATGGCGGCCCAGGCGCTGTTCATCAAACAGATGCCGCAGCCCTCCGCCGCCGAGTTCCAGAGGCGGGTTCGCCGCCTTTTCGATCTGGCCGCGTCGGTCGGCTGCACCTCGTTTCATGACTGTGGCATTGGGCTTCTTGCAGGCCCCAGGGATCTGGCTCTCCTGGAGGCGGTCGTGGCCGGCGATGCGCCGGTGCGCTATCAGGGCATGCTGATTTCGACCCTTTTTGACCAGTGGGAGAAAATTGGCCTGAAGCCTGGCCAGGGCAACGATCGCTTCCGTCTCACCGGCATCAAGGCATGGGCGGACGGTTCAAATCAGGCCCAGACCGGGTATCAGCGCGAAAACTATCTCAACTCAGACAAGCGGGGGGCGCTCAACTATTCGCTGGAGCAAATGACGGAAACGATCCGGCGCGCCAATGATGGCGGCTGGCAGGTCGGCGTTCACGCCAATGGCGACGCGGCCATCGACACGACCATCGACGCGTATGCCGCGGCGCTGCGGGGCAAGCCGGCGAATGATCTGCGCCATCGCATCGAGCATTGCAGCATGCTGCATCCGGAGCAGATGGGCCGGATGAAAGCGCTTGGCCTGTCGCCGTCATTTTTGATCGGCCACGTTCACTGGTGGGGCAAGGCCTTCCAGGAGCGGATTTTCGGTCCGGAGCGCGCGCGCTTCTACGACCCCTGCGCGTCGGCCCTTGCGGCGGGACTGCGGATCTCCCTCCATTCCGACTGGAACGTCACGCCCATCGAACCGCTGCGCTACATGGAGAACGCGGTGACGCGCATCATGAACGAGGGCGGCGGCGTCTTCTTTCCTGATGAGCGCATTCCGGTCGAGGCCGCCCTGCGCGCGGTCACCCTTGACGCAGCCTGGCAGTGCCATGCGGACGACCGGACCGGCAGCATTGAACCGGGAAAATTCGCCGATCTGACAATCCTCGAAGAAAATCCCCTGACCACAAAGAACGCCATTGGCAAGATAAAGGTCAGCGAAACCTGGATGGACGGCAAACAGCGATACTCCGGCTGATTGTCAGACGCCGCAAACCTGCTCCTCAGGGGCATTTGCTCTCCGGCCGCCGGACAAAAGCGCTTCAGGCCGCCTGCAATATGCGCCGCCTGGGTCACCCAGGATGCTCCCGATGAACTGCGCCTTGCCGGAAGCGCCGTCCTTGCGGGCCGGCGCATTGTGCACGCGGTTCACGTCCGTAACGTCATGAACCGTGGAGCTCGTTGTCCGATAGTGGCGTCGACTGCTGCCTCCCCAGGCCGCCTGCCTCAGCGGAATTGCGGCGCGAGAGCGTTTTCCGGCGAGGTCGACACGGCTTCGCCGCAAGAAAACGCGGCCGTTCAAAACACAGAACGAAAATCCGCTTCAGCAGTGGATTTTGCCGGGGCCTCCGGCGCGGCGATGCCCCTGCAATCTGGCGCTCCATCTTTCGTGAGCCAGTCTGCCTCAGCTTCGCCGCAGAAATCATGGACCCAGGCGCACCCCACCGCGCCTGGCTGCGGCGCGGCCTCCTGCTTGAGGACCGGATTGCGGATCGCAGCCAGCAACATGGGACATGGTTTGTCATTGCTGGAGAACATAACGATGCGCTTTCTGGTTATCACCCTCGTCGCCGCCACCTCCCTCGCCCTCGGCGGCTGTGGGAGCAGGACGGGTCAGCGGGTAGGCGGCGCCGCGGCTGGAGCCGGCGCAGGCGCGCTTGTCGCCGGGCCGGTCGGAGCCGTGGTGGGTGGGGCGGCAGGCGCCGTCTCCGGTCCCTCCGTCGCCCGGGCGTTCCGCTAAACCGGGCGCATTGCGGGGCATGCGTCAATGCATCAGATCGTGAAGATGCTGACGCACCTGCGATCTGCAAAGCCCAGATCAGCGCAACGCCTGTCCTTGCACGGCAGGTTTTGCGCCGACCGCTCTCCTCCCCCCAAAAGAACCTTATGAAGCGCCTCCCCGCGTTTTGGCATCGAATGCATGAGCCGGTTGCGCAACTGATGGATCAGCTTCACTGCCCGGCAGACCAGACCTCATTGCAGTTTGGGGCGCGGTACGGGGGGAGTTCCAGCGACCCCGACGGAAACAGCGCGCATTTTCCGCATCGCGGCGCTGCGCCGACCACGAATCTGGCTCTCACTGGTCTGGCGACGCTGGTGAACGCAGGCGCGTCGCCGCCTCGCGCGCGCGGTTTCATGAACGACATAGCGACCGGACCTGCGGGCTGGTCCCTGACGCCACCGCCGGCGTCAGGGGGGGCCAGCGTCCTCCCCCAGTTCCGCCGCGAGGTGCTCGCGTAGCGCCTGCACCCGGGGCAGCGCCCCCTTGTGGCGCGGCCAGACCAGCCATGCCGAGGCGTCGGGGGACACCAGATCCGGCGACACCAGTTGCAGTCGCCCGTTACGCAGGTCGTCGTCCACCTGGTAATCCGGCAGCCGCGCCACGCCGAGGCCGGCCAGCGCCATGACGCGCACCGCTTCGGTGTCGCTCAGGGTCATCAATGGCCGGATGGTGATCTGGCGCGTGACGCCGCCCGCCTGCATGCGCCAGACATTTTTCGGCGCATAGGTTTTTTGCACCAGGCAGCGTCCGTTTTCCAGGTCCGCGCAGGAACGCACCGGATTTGCCCGCAGCCATGCCGGCGCGGCGCAGATGTGCACGGCGATTTTCTTCAGAAACTGCACCTCAAGGCCAGAGGTCTCCGGCTCGGTCATACGCACGGCGAGGTCATACCCCTCGGAGAGCAGGTCCACGTAGCGGTCGGACAGGTCGACATCGAGACGCACCAGCGGATAGCGGGCGGCGAAAGCGGCAAGCGCCGGCAACACCCGCAACCGTCCGAAGCCGGACGGCATGGTGACGCGCAACGGCCCGTGAAACCTGGCGCCGTCATCGTTGAGATCCGCCCCCGCGTCGGCGAGGCCTGCCACCAGCTGGCGCACCGCGTCAGCGTAGCGCTCCCCGGCCTCGGTCAGCAGCACGCGCCGCGTCGTGCGTTCCAGTAGCCGACGACCCAGCTTGCGCTCGAGTTCGGCGACGCGACGGCTTACCGTGGACTGGGTCACGCCCAGTTCCCGCGCCGCCGCGGCAAAACCACCGGTCTCGATCACGCGCAGGAACGTCGCCACATTTTGCAGGTTCGGTCCATTCATCGGATAATTCGATATATGAAATCCCTGATGGATGGGAAGTGCTGATGCGATGGCGCGTATATGGTCCGGCCATCAGTCAACCGGTCAAACAGGATCGACATCATGCATGTATCCGAAGCAGTCAGGCGCCGCATGTCCGTCCGGGCCTTCCGTCCGGACCCGGTTCCCGCCGACATCGTTCGCGAACTGCTGGAGCTTTCCGCCCGCGCCCCGAGTGGCGGCAATGTGCAGCCGTGGCACGTGCACGCCCTCACCGGCGCGCCGCTGGCGGAGCTGATCGACCTTGCCAACGAAAATGGCGCCGATCCGGAGCCGGCCTACGACGTCTATCCGCACAATCTCTGGGAGCCTTACCGCACGCGCCGTTTCCAGATCGGCGAGGCGCTCTACGCCAGCATCGGCATTCCGCGTGAAGACAAGCCCGGCCGCCTGCGCCAGCTCGCCCGCAACGGCATGCTGTTCGGCGCGCCGGTCGGCGTATTTGTCTTCATCGATCGCAAGATGGGCCCGCCGCAGTGGTCGGACCTCGGCATGTACCTGCAGACGCTGATGCTGCTGGCGACCGAGCGCGGTCTCGACACCTGCCCGCAGGAATACTGGGCGCGTTTCGCCAACACGATTGAACGCTTCGTCAATGCCCCGGAAGACCGGATGCTGTTCTGCGGCGTGGCGCTGGGCTATCGCGACGAAGCCGCCCCAATCAATACGCTGGATGCGCCGCGCGCGCCGTTCGCCGAATGGGGCCAGATGCACGGCTTCTGAGGCCAGGCAGGGCAACATCCGTTCAGATTGATGTCTGAACTCGCAGGGCGTGTCCCAGCGGGCGCGCTGGCAAAAAAGCGCGCCGGCCGCGGCAAACATCCCGCGGCCGGCGGCCATGACCGGTTGTCAGATTGCCGGCCGTGCGCGGCGGACCTTCAGGCCGACGCCGGCGCGCCCGGCGCGGCGCCGAGCAGGCGTCCGCCAACCACCGGGTCGCGCAGGGCCAGCCCCACCCATGCCGCCAGGCCAATGGCAACACAGATCATTTCAGGCGGCGACCCAATCTCGCCAATGCGCACATGGGTGCAGACAGCCCCGCCGAAGAAGCCTGTCAGCAAGATGGCGCCCCAGAGCGCCGTGCGGGGCAGGAGAAAGAGCACCGTCGACAGGCCAAGAATTCCCGCAAGCAACGGTAGCTGCGTCTGCGGAAAACCGGTGGCGCGCATCGGTTCTGCAAGCACCCCCGGCGCGAACAGCATCACGCCCACGTCGGCGATGCAAACCAGGGCGACGGCGAACGAAACGCCCCACCCCCACATTGCCTTGCGGCTGACCATCTTCTTTCCCCCCCCCAAAAAAATAAGACCGTGGCCCCTGGCGCCGACCTGTGTTTCCCCGAAGCATGGCCTGGCAGGCGGTCGCCGTTTTGCTGTGGGCAAGCTCCGCAATGCCCGCAACAGAACGCTTCGACACTCTTATTTTCGGAAAACAGTCTTTACTGGATGAAAATCGCAAAACAACTTTAATGCAATCTGAAAAACTGCTTCAGGCCAGGTCCGCGCCTCAGGCCAGACCCCCGTGAGGCTGATGCACAGGATTGCGCCTGGCGGGCGCAAATGCTTCCGGGCCTGTGACCTGGCGGTTGCTTCTCCCATGTTCATGGGTTCGCCGGACGCCCCCTTGCTGAGGCATACTGTCGTCAAAGGCCTGCCGGAGTAAAAACATGCGCGGTCATGTACAGGTATTCGCCGGATTGGCGACCATACTGTTTGTCTATGTCTCAGGAGTGTTGACGCGCCCGCGCGGCAGGCCCTGAGCAGAACGCAGCCTGCGCGCGCGGCCACAGGGCGCGCCAGGGCAAGGCGCCCGTTCGCCCCGAAGGCCAGCGCTCCAGCGCGACGCGTCTGTTAACCCCGGGCTGCCCCGGAATCACGTCGCTTTGGCGGAGGGACGGCGCGCCCGCAGGCAGCGCCGTCCGCTACTGGCGGGATTCAGGCGCGCGATCAGGCCAGCGCCCGGCGCACCGCATCGGCGCAGACGTGCACGGCCGTATTGGCCTCGTCGATGACCTTCCCCATGGTGATGAAGCCGTGGATCTGCCGGTCAAAGCATACGTAGGAGACCCGGTTGCCCGCTTCGCTGAGGCGCTGGGCGTAGGCCAGGCCATCGTCGCGCAGGGGGTCGAAACCGGCTGTCAGCACCAGCGCAGGCGGCAGGTCGGTCAGGTTTTCGCACAGCATCGGCGAGGCGCGCCAGTCGGCGTTGTGCGCGTGATCCTGGATATAATGGCCGTGGAAGTAGTCGATGCTGTCCTTGGTCAACATGTAGCCCTGGGCATTGGCCGCATGCGAGGGCCGGCCGCTGTCCATGTCGGTGCCCGGATAGATCAACAGCTGGTAGCGCAGCGGCGGGCCGCCAGCGTCGCGGGCCAGAATGCAGACGACGGCTGACAGGTTGCCGCCGGCGCTGTCGCCACCGATGGCCAGGCGATCCGGATCGACGCCCAGCGACGCCGCGTTGGCGTGTATCCAGCGTGTCGCCGCCATGCTGTCCTCGACGGCGGCGGGAAACGGCGCTTCGGGAGCCAACCGGTAGTCCACCGAGATGACGGCGCAGCCAGATGCATTGGCCAGTTGCCGGCACAGCACGTCGTGTGTGTCGCGGTTGCCGATGACGAAACCACCGCCGTGAATGTAGATCAGCGCCGGCAGAATCGCGTCAGGCTGGCTGCCCAGCGGGCGGTAAAGCCGCAACGGAATCGGCCCTGCCGGCCCGGCCGCGTCCAGATCGCGCGTCTCCCCGACCTCAGGCGGCTCCGGCTGCGAAAAGAAACGGCGCTCCAGATACCATTTGCGCGCCTCGACCGGCGACAGCTCATGCACCCCCGGCATGCCGCTGTTGGCGATCAGTTGCAACAATCCCGCCGTCTGAGGATCAACCATGGCGCTTCCCTTCCCCGAAACTGGCCCCTTTTTGTCCAGGGCGCCTTTCTGAGTTTCAGTCCGGGAGGCTAGAGCAAAGCCAGCGAGCCCGGCAATGAAATTTTCATGGGAATTTTCATGAACGCGCGGCCTTCAGCAACGCAGCGTGCACGCGGTTGACGAAACTGGCGGCGTTGTTGCCCGGGCGGTAGCCGACCCCTTGGGTGACGTGGGCGACCTTCTGGTCAACGGCAATGCAATAGACCGTATAGGACCAGCCGCCCTGCTGCGGGCCGCCGGCGATCACCGCCAGTTGGCCAGGATAGCGGTCAACGCTGACGCGATAACCAGCCTGGCTCGCCGCCTGCTCCACCACCCGCGCGCACTGGTCGAGGCTGAGCCGGGAGGCGTCGGCGCGCTCCACCCTGTATTCCAGGTTGAAATCGCCATCGGCGGCGCCCGCCGCGCCCATCCCCATCCCCATCCCCATCCCCATCCCGCCTGCAACCAGAGCCGCCGCCAGACGCCACGCCAACCTCACGCCCATCAACGCCCCTCCATACGCCGCACATCGCCATCACATCCGGCGACCGCCATGCAGCCAGCGGACGTCAGGGGCGCCGCAAGGTCAAGTCAAGGAACCGCGAGATCATCAACCCCCCGGAAATTCAGGTGCATTACATTGGAATAATTACAATCAATCAGCATCAGCGACGCCAGCTCCCAAGATTCTATTGACACGGCGCCGCGCTCGCTGCCATGCAACACAGGTTCTGGCGCGACATACGCCCGCCCGACGCCGGCATGCGGCGGCTTCTGCGCGAAAACCAAATATATTGATGATATTTGACCCACAACGACGCCAAAATTGTGATAAACGACAAATATTGACAGAGACAAAACTAGAAATGCCGTTGCGTCATAACCGGCTCTGCCCTGCAATCGGGCGCGGAACGCAACGTCCTGTCCGTCACCCCATTCCTGAGGCCCCCATGCGCTCCATTGTCCTCGCAGCTCTCATGGCCACCGCCGCCTCCGCCGCACTCGCCCGGGAGACGCCCATCGGAACGCCGCAGCAGCAGGCCGGCATGGAAATCGCCGCCGTCTACCTGCAGCCCATCGAGATGGAGCCGCCGGGGATGATGCGCGACGCGAAAGAGTCCGACGTGCACATGGAGGCCGACATCAAGGCCGCCAAAAGCAATCCCAACGGCTTCGCCGAGGGCGACTGGATCCCTTATCTGAACGTGAAATACGAGCTGACGCGGCTTGACGGCGGCAAGACTGTCCAGGGCGATTTCATGCCCATGGTCGCCAATGACGGGCCCCACTACGGCGATAACGTCAAGCTGGATGGCCCGGGCAAATATCGCCTGAAGCTGACCATCGCGCCGCCGTCGGCCAATGCGCACGCCCACTTCGGCCGGCATGTCGACAAGGAGACCGGCGTCGGCGCCTGGTTCGCCCCGTTCAGCGTCGACTATGAATTCGTCTACGCCGGAACCGGCAAAAAGGGCGGCTACTGATGCGGCGGCGCGACCTGCTCCCCGTTGTCGTTTTCTCCACCATTGCGATGGGGCTGGCGCCGGCCGCCGGCCCCGCCCACGCCGCCGATGAGCCGACCTTCCGCATCGAATTCCGCGACGGCGTCATCACGCCGCTGCGGCTGGAGGTTCCGGCGAAGACCCGTTTCAGGCTGGAGCTGGTGAATCGCGGAGCCAGCGCCGCCGAGTTCGAAAGCCTGGAGTTGCGCAAGGAAAAGGTGCTGGCCCCGGGCGTTGAGACCGTCATGGTGATCCGCACGCTCGATCCGGGCGAATACAGCTTCTTCGATGATTTTCATCCCGGTTCGCCGCCCGCCGTGCTGGTGGCGAAATAGGTTCTGAACTGATGTTGTCTCCCGATTTCAACGTCGCTTTCGTCATGTGGCGCGAGAGCATCGAGGCGCTGCTTGTCGTTGGCATTCTCAACGCCTGGCTGTCCGCCCGTCCGCCGGAAGAGCGGGCCCGGGGCCGGGCGTGGCTGCGGGCCGGCGTGGTCGCCGGCCTTGCCGGCGCCGTGGCCCTGGCGGCGACGCTGCTGTTCGCGGGCGAGGCGCTGGGCGACGAGGGCCAGGAATATTTCCAGATGGCGATCATGTTCATCGCCGCCGCCCTGATCGTGCAGATGGTGTTCTGGATGCGCCGCCACGGCCGCACCCTCAAAACCGAGCTGCACGCCTCGCTCGACGACGCGGCCACGCGCTCCCACTGGCTGGGCGTGTTCGTTCTGGCCGCCCTCGCCGTGCTCCGCGAAGGCGCTGAGGCGGCGGTGTTCCTATACGGAACCATGGCCTCGGCCAGCGCTTCATGGTGGAGCGGCGCATTCTCCGCCGCGCTCGGTTTCGCCGCCGCGGCGCTGACCTATATGGCCCTGCAGGCCGGCGGCCGGCTGCTGTCGTGGCGGGTGTTTTTCCGGGTGACGGAGGTCATGCTGCTGCTGCTGGCGGGCGGCCTGGTGATCAACGGCCTTGACCATCTGATCTCACTTGGCGTTATTCCGCAGTTATCGTCGAAACTGTGGGACACCTCGGCGCTGCTGCCGGACAGCGGCGCCTTCGGCGGACTGGTTTCCAGCCTGACAGGTTACCGGGCCCGCCCGGTGCTGGTTGAAGTGCTGGCGCTCGCCGCGTTCTGGATAAGTATGACATGGCTGCTCAAACGTCCGGAACCACGCGCGGTCTGACCGCCGCGTCGCCGCTGGCCAGGCTGGTCCGGGCCGCCGGCGAATGGCTGCGCGACCACCAGCGCGGCGTGCGACGCCTGCAATGGTTCATCATTGTCGCTTACGCCGCCTTGCTGTTCCTGCCGCTGCTGGCGCCGGTTCCCACCCGCCTGTCGCATATCTGGAGCAACGCCACGCTGTTCGCCCAGTTCGCCTTCTGGGGAATCTGGTGGCCGTTCGTGCTGCTCTCCATGGTGCTGATGGGGCGCTCGTGGTGCGGCGTGTTCTGCCCGGAGGGCGCCCTCGCCGAGTTCGCCAGCCACCGCGGCCTTGGCCGCGCCACGCCGCGCTGGATCCGCTGGAAGGGATGGCCGTTCGTCGCCTTCGCCGGCACCACCGTCTACGGCCAGATGGTCAGCGTCTACCAATACCCGAAGCCGGTCATCATCGTCCTCGGCGGCTCCACCCTGGCCGCCATGATCATCGGCTTCCTGTATGGCCGCGACAAGCGCGTCTGGTGCCGCTATCTGTGTCCGGTCAACGGCGTGTTCGGCCTGCTGGCGAAGCTGGCGCCAGTGCATTTTGGCGTCGACCGCCTGAAGTGGGACCAGTGGCGACGCGACCAGGACGGGCCGCCGCCGCCCGTCAATTGCGCGCCGCTGGTGCCGATCCGCACCATGCGCGGCGGCTCGGCCTGCCACATGTGCGGACGCTGCGCCGGTTTTCGCGACGCCGTGGCCATGGAGCCGCGCGCGCCGAACCATGAGATCGTCACGGTCGCCGGCGACGACGCCAGGCCGTGGGAAACCGCCTTGATCGCCTTCGGCCTGATGGGTCTGGCCGCCGGGGCGTTCGAATGGACCCAGAGCCCGCTTTACGTCTCCGCCAAACAATGGCTGGCGGAATGGCTGGTTGGCCATGGCCTGCTCTGGCCGCTGCATCCGCACCTGCCCTGGTGGGTTCTCACCAATTACCCTGACCAGAACGACATGATGACGCCGCTCGACGGCGGCCTGATGATCGCCTACGTGCTCGCCGCCGCCGCCATTACCGGCGTCGCGGTCTATGGCTGTCTGGCGCTGGCGACGCGGGCGCTGGGCGCGTTCGACAGCCGCCGCTTCCATCACCTGGCCCAGGGGCTGATCCCCATCGCCGGCTGCGGCGTGTTTCTCGGGCTGTCCGCCATCACCGTCACGCAGTTGCGGGCGGAAGGATTGGGGCTGCGCTGGATTTCCGACGCCCGCGCCCTGTTGCTGGCCGGCGCCTGCGTCTGGAGCCTGTGGCTGATCTGGTCGATCTCCGGCCGCTACGCCCGCGCGCCTGTGGCCCGCCTCGCCTGCCTTGCAGCGGGCGCGCTGGCCGTCGGCTGCGGCCTCGTGCATTGGGTGATGCTGTTCTGGGTCTGGTGAACCGCCCGGTTGCAAGCATGGACGACGCGGCCCATTCTCAGGTCATTGCGCGTCCAGGACCTGTCCGGCGCCGTAGCGCCCCGCCTGACGCACGGGGTCTGGCAATGGACAGAACCTGGGACAGGGCAGGAACTCCGTATGGACGGCTTCTGCTCTGGAGCCGCAACGACGCGGGAGACGACCAGTGACCGGCATTCGCGACAACACCTCCGCTGCGCGCTTCGAGATGCAGACCGAATGGGGTCTCGCCATTCTCGACTATCACGACACCCTGGACGCCATCAGCCTCGATCACACCGAGGTTCCCGAGGGCGCCGCGGGCAAGGGCGTCGGCGCCCGCTTCGTGCTGGGCGTGCTCGATGACATCCGCGCCCGGGGACGCAAAATCATTCCGCGCTGCCCCTTTGTGCAGCGCATGCTGAAGCTGCATCCCCAATACGCCGATCTGATCCTCAGCTGAGCGCCGCGAGGCGCGGTTCGGGCAACCGCCGCAGGGCCCCGAACGCCGGCAAGATGATCAATAGATTGATATATTAAATTTATAACAGCGTTCAAAAATTCATGGACGACGCCTCAGGATCGCATAACCTCCACTGACCGCCGAAAGAGCGGACATGGAAGCGCGAACCTGGAGGAAGCGCATGATACGCCGGCTTGTTGCAGCCACGCTCGCGACCGTGGCCCTGTGTTTTCCAGCCATAGCGGCGGAAAAGAAATATGACCAGGGCGCATCGGACACGGAAATCAAACTCGGCCAGACCATGCCGTACAGCGGTCCGGCCTCATATGTGGGCATTGTCGGCCGCACCCAGGCGGCCTACTTCCGCATGATCAACGAGCAGGGCGGGATCAACGGCCGCAAGGTGACGCTGATCTCGCTGGACGACGCTTACAATCCGGCCAAGACCGTCGAAGCCACGCGGCGGCTGGTCGAAGGCGACGGGGTGCTGGCCACCATGTCGTCCAATGGCACCGTGACCCAGGCCGCCGTGCAGAAATATCTCAACGGCAAGGGCATTCCCCAGTTGATGATCGGCTCCGGCTCATCGCGGTGGAGCGATCCCAAAAACTTCCCCTGGTCGACGGGCGCCCTGTCGCTTTATGTCACCGAGGGCAAGATTTTTGGACGCTGGATCCTGAAGAACCGGCCCGACGCGAAAATCGGCGTGCTCGCCCAGAACGACGACCTCGGCCGCGACTTCATCAAGGGACTGCGCGAGGGCCTCGGCGACCAGGCCAGCAAGCTGATTGTTTCGGAACAGATGTACGACCTGACCGAACCGACCGTCGATTCCCAGATCCTCACCCTGTCCCGCTCCGGGGCCAATGTGTTCTTCAACGCCAGCACCGGCAAGTTCGTCACCCAGTCGATCCGCAAGGTGAAGGAGCTGAACTGGCCCGCGCTGCACTATCTGATGAGCGCCTCCGCCACCCGCATGCTGCTTGAAGGCGCGGGGCTGCAGAACGCCAGAGGCCTGATGACCGTGCAGAGCGTGAAGCACGTCGCCAGTCCGAAATGGAAGAATGACCCGGATGTGAAGGAATATGAGGCGTTCCGGGCGAAGTGGTCGCCGGATACGCCGGCGGACGACGACGTCGGATTCTACGCCTACTCCAGCGCCCTGGTCATGAAGCGGATTCTGGAAGCCTGCGGCGACAACCTGACCCGCGCCAATGTGCTGAAGCACGCCACCAACCTGAAGGGACAGACAAGTCCGATCCTGCTGCCCGGCATCACCCTGAATATCTCGCCCGGGGACTACGCGCCGGTGACGAAATTCTACATGGGCGTCTTCAATGGCGACGACTGGGAGGTCTCGGGCGGGCTGGTCCAGTAGGCGCGCCCTTCCAGGCAAACGACCAGGCGACCCGACAGCCGGAAGCGGCGCCGGTCCGGGCTGGCCAGGCATGTCGCGCCGGCAATTGTTGGCGACGCCGCCCCGGGGCTATAAGAAGGCCAGGAGCCGGGTTTTCTGGCCGACGACGCGGGGACGGCGACGCCCCGGCTCGCCCGGCCAGGCGCCGGCTTACGTCCGGCGCCTGCCACGGCGTTGCATTCCCCCTTTTCCCGCGCTGGCCTGCCGCCAGCGTGGGGCAACCGACGACGTCCCGCCTGGCGGGCGCGTCCATATGGAAACGACAGGATGAGCACCAAAACTCCGGGGCTGCGCCGCGCCGCCATCGTCTCCCCCATCCGCACCGCCGTCGGCAAGTTCCAGGGCAGCCTGTCCAGCATCGCCGCCGGCGATCTCGGCGCCATCGTCATCAAGGAACTGGTCGAGCGCACGAAGATCGATCCCGAGCGCATCGACGACGTGGTCTTCGCCCAGGGCTACGGCAACGGCGAGGCGCCGTGCATCGCCCGCTGGTCGCTGCTGGCCGCCGGCCTGCCGATCTCGGTTCCGGGCTACCAGCTCGATCGCCGCTGCGGTTCGGGCCTGCAGGCGATCATCGACGCCTCCATGCTGATCCAGACCGGCGTCGCCGACATGGTCGTGGCGGGCGGCGTCGAGAGCATGAGCAACGTGGAGTATTACTCCACCGACATGCGCAACGGCGCCCGCTCCGGCTCGGTCACCCTGCATGACCGCCTGACCCGCGGCCGCGTCATGAGCCAGCCGATCAGCCGTTTCGGCGTCATCTCCGGCATGATCGAGACCGCCGACAACCTGGCCCGCGACTACAATATCTCGCGCGAAGCCTGCGACGCCTACGCCGCCCGCAGCCACCAGCGCGCCGCCTCGGCCTGGGCGGAAGGCAAGTTCGAGGATGAACTGGTGAAGGTGGCGGTGCCGCAGCGTCGCGGCGATCCGGTGATCTTCGCCCAGGACGAGGGCATCCGCGCCAACGCCACCCCCGAGAGCCTCGGCCAGTTGCGGGCGATCGAGAAGGGCGGCGTCACCACCGCCGGCAACGCCAGCCAGCAGAACGACGCCGCCGCCGCCTGCCTGATCGTCGCCGAGGACAAGCTGGAAGAGCTGGGCCTGGAGCCGATGGGCTGGTTCGTTGGCTGGGCCGCCGCCGGCTGCGAGCCGTCGCGCATGGGCATTGGCCCGGTGCCGGCCGTGGAGCGCCTGTTCGCCCGCGCTGGCATCAGCTGGAGCGACATCGACCTTGTCGAACTGAACGAGGCCTTCGCCGCCCAGGTTCTGGCCGTGCTCAAGGGCTGGGGCTGGTCGGACGACGACAGCCGTCACGACATTCTCAACGTCAACGGCTCAGGCATCTCGCTTGGCCACCCGATCGGCGCCACCGGCGGCCGCATCCTCGCCAACCTGATGCACGAGCTGAAGCGTCGCGACGGCCGCTATGGCCTTGAGACCATGTGCATTGGCGGCGGCCAGGGCATCGCGGCGGTGTTCGAGCGCGCCGTCTGAGGTCAGGACATTCTGACGGACGTCGCCAGCCGCCTTCCGTCAGAATGTTGCAGGCATATGAAGATACGCTCCGGCCAGGCGATGTCTGGCCGGATTGTTTTGCAAACGCCGCTGGATCGCGGCGCCATGATGCGACAGGTGGGAAACAACCCGTGACGGACAACTGGATCAGCGGCTGCCGCAATGGCGTCAACGCCTGGGAATGCGACGAGAACAACCATCTCAACGTGCGCTTCTACATGACGCGCCTGGCGCAGACGATGGGCTTCGTCGCCCACGCCCTTGAGGTTCCCGCCGGCTGCGCCCTCTCGCCCGCCACCCACCACATCCGTTACCGCCGCGAACTCAACACCGGCGACATGGCTGATTTCCGCACGCGGGTGATCGAGGTTCGCGACGACAGCGTCGTGCTGCATCACGAACTCCACTGCGCCGGCGAGATCGCCACCAGCTTCATCAGCATCGACCGGCAGATCGACCAGGCCAGCGGCGCGCCGGTCGCCTGGAGCGCCCGACAGCGTGAGCTGATGGCGCAGTTCGCCGGGGATCTGCCGGAGCGCGACGCCCCGCGCAGCGTCGCCTTCGAGGAGCCGCGCCGGCCGCTTGACCTGGGCGAGGCCCGGGCCCGTGGTCTGGTCGAAGTCTACCGCGGCATGGTGCAACCGTGGGATTGCGACGTCTCTGGCCGCATGGCGACCGAGCAGGTGATGGGCCGGTTTTCCGACGGCGTCGGCAATCTGTTCGCCCATATGGGCCTCGGCGTCGCCGAACTGCTGGAGAGCCGCCGCGGCAGCGTCGTCGTCGAAAACCGCCTCACCTACAATGACATGCCTGGCCCTGGCGAACTGATCGTCTCGCACAGCCAGGTCGTCGAATTTCTCGGCAAGACCATGCGTTTCTCGCACGGCATGTACAATGCGGCCACCGGCCGGCGCATCGCCGCGTCCGAGGTGATCGTCGCCATTCTCGACCACGACAGCCGCCGCGCCGTCGCCCTGTCCGACGCTGAACGGGCCAGCGTCGAACAGCGCCTGACGCCGTTGGACTGACCCGCCGCGCGGCGTTGCCGCAACCGGAGAACGCCCATGGCCAGACTGGCGCAAGAGACGGCGGAAGAGCTCAAGAGCGAGAACGAGGCCCTGGATACGGCGCGCGACAGCGGCAAGCCGTCATTGCTGGAGGACCCGATGGTGACGCGGGTCTCCGTCACCATGGCGATTCTCGCCGTCACTGGCGTCATTCTCGGCAGCATCGAATCCATGCAGAGCGCCGCCGCCGCCAACGCCGCCTCCCAGGCGCTGATCCACCAGAACCGGGCCACCGACGCCTGGTCAGCGCTGGACGCACGCATGGTGCGACAGGCGCTGGACAGGAAAAGCGACGCGCAGGCGCGTTTCAATGACAAGGACGACGACGCCCTCGCCGCCCATGCGCGCGCCCAGGAAAACCTGTCGATCGCCAGTCTCCGGGATGCAGAGCAGCGCGGCGCCCGCCACGAAATCCTGACCTGGGCGGTGATGCTGGTGCAGATCGCCATCGCCGTCGCCACCATCTCCATCATCGCCCGGCCGCGCCGCTGGCCGTGGCTCGCCGCCATGGGTCTCGGCGCCGCCGGAACGCTGCTCGGCCTTGGCGGCTGGCTGGCGTGAAGATCGCCTGGCGATCCGTTCATCCAGTCGCTGGTGAACAATCTGCCGGCCAGGCGCGTTGACCTCCTGAAATCAGCAAGCGGTGGGAATGGCGGCCGGCAGTCCGGAAACCGGATGTTGCGTTCCGGACGACGCGGGCATGGCCCGCCCCAAATCCTCCGCCCAACGATGGAAGGAGACACGCAATGGACACTGACCGGATCAAGGGCGCGGGCAATGAAGCTCTCGGCAAGGCCCGCCAGCTTGTGGGCGACCTGACCAACGACGGCAAACTGCAGGCCAGCGGCCTTGTCGATGAGGCGACGGGCGTCGCGCAGCGCACGTTCGGCCAGGCCAAAGACGCCGCGCGGGACGGCGCCGCCGCGGTCACCCGCCACACGCGCAGCAATCCGCTCGGTACCCTGCTGGCGGTCGGCGCCGCCGGCTTCGTGCTTGGCATGATGTGCCGCCGGTAACGCACTTTTGCCGGGTGGGGATTGCCTGCCGGAACGCGCGCGCATGAAACGCACGTTCATTGCGGATGACAGGGCACACATCCGGCCCGTGGACTGCCAGCAGATCTGGATGTCGCGCCAGCCGGCGTCACGCACAAGCGGGTGGCGCCGGCTTTCGTTTGGGTTCATAAATTGTGGCGTTATAAAAAATATCCCACCGCCGGCGGGAGAGCGCCCGGTTCCGGCGGAGCAGACATTCGGGGAGAAACGTCATGACAGCGGCCAATGTCGTCAGCCTGGACAAGATGAACGACGCCGAGCGCCAGGTGCGCATCGACCTCGCAGCCGCGTACCGGCTGGTCGCCATGTATGGTTGGGACGACATGGTGTTCACGCACCTGTCGGCGCGCGTGCCTGGGCCGGAGCATCACTTTCTCATCAATCCTTACGGCATGATGTTCGATGAGATCACCGCCTCAAGCCTGGTAAAGATCGACCTGGACGGCAATCCGGTGGGCGAAACGCCCTACAAGGTCAATCCGGCCGGCTTCACCATCCATTCGGCCGTGCATGAGGTGCGGGAGGATGCCCAGTGCGTCATGCACCTGCACACGCTGGATGGCACCGCGGTCGCTTCCACCTCGCTCGGCCTGCAGCCGCTCAACCAGACGGCGCAGCTGATCTCCGACGATCTCGCCTATCACGATTACGAGGGCGTCGCGCTTGATCTGGACGAGCGCCCGCGCCTGCAGCGCGACCTTGGCGACAAGAACCTGATGCTGCTGCGCAACCATGGCACCCTCACCGTCGGCAAGACCGTGGCGACCGCCTTCATGCGCATGTACTACCTGGAGCGGGCCTGCTCCATGCAGGTGCGCACCTTCGCCATGGGCAGCGCCATCTATCCAACCGAGGAACAGGTCATCGAGAAGAACGCCGAAGTCGGGTCTTCCCCCAATGGCCTGATGAAAGTGGCCGACCGCCTCGCCTGGCCGGCGCTGCTGCGCAAGCTGGACCGTCACAACCCCGGCTATCGCGACTGACCCTCAACCGACAGCCGCCCGGACCGGGACTGAGCCTGCCTCCGTTCCGCCGGACTGGCGCGTTTTCCTGACGGAGCATGGCCCCGGGCTTGCCGGAGCACGTGAGAGCACTCCGGTGAGAACCAGCCCGCCAATACTGCTCCATCTGTTTGATTTAACGCAGTTTCTTCAAGAAAATCGCACTCCACTTTTCGTGAAAATGCTCTAACGAAGGGCCGCATCAGGAAACAGGGGCAGGCCGTCCTGACGCGCCTGCTCCAGATCCACCTTGCAGGCAGGCGCCCCGCCAAAGCTCTCACCAGCCTTGGGGACGTGATCGCCACCGGACGCCAGCGCCCCGGACAGTTCCTGACGGCTGGCGTTGCCGCATGGAGGCGCGACCACAGGCGCAACCATCGGAGCGTTCACGCCAGTCTCTTCAAGAACCATCCGCCCCATCAGGAGCACGGGAGCCAACAGGAGGAGTAAACATCCAGATATTTTGACAATAATCATTTTGTGCACGTGATATATATAAAATATTTACATAATACGACATTGTCTCAAAACAATAAAGCTGGATCAACATTCAGCGCGACGGCCCGCATACGTGTGAACCGGAGATGACCTGGCGATCCTGACCTGGCGCCCCGGTCCGGCGCCCTGCCCAGCCCCCCTCCTGGCCATCAGGCAATCGTAGCCGGACGAAACGCGCAAGCCTGGCGACGCCTGCTGACAGGCATATGGCGACCATCACCGGGGTGGACCGCATATGGGCGCCCGCCTGCTCTTTCAGAAGTTCCTGATGCAGAAACCTGAACCGCAGATATTTTGATCGTGTATTCATAAAAAATGCCGCCGCAATCCGGTTGCGGCGGCGACAAATTCAGGGCGTCATGACGACGATCACCAGATCATCGCCGTCCGGCGGCCTGTTTACGCGAAGTTGAGCGACTTCACCTGCTTGACGCCCGCAATGTCCTTCACCGCCGCAATCGCCTTCTCCGGCACGACGCCATCGACCTCGACCAGAGCGATAGCCGAACCGCCGGGCCGGTCGCGGCCGAGGGCGAAGGTGGCGATATTGACGCCCGCCTCGCCAAGGATGCTGGCGAACCGGCCAATGAAGCCTGGCTTGTCCTCATTGGACACGTAAAGCATCGACGGCGCCAGCTCGGCGTCCACCTTGATCTCCTTGATGGCGACGATGCGCGGACGTCCGCCTGCGAACACCGTGCCGGCGACGGACCGGGTCTGGGTGTCCGTGGTCACCGAGAGGGTGATCAGCGCGTCGTACTCGCCTTCCGCCTCACGGATCGTCTCCTCAATCACCACGCCGCGCTCGCGGGCGATGGAGGGCGCCGACACCACATTGACGTCCTGCAGCATCGGCCGCAGCAGGCCGGCGATGGCGGAGGCGGTGAGCGCCTTCACCTTCAGCCCGGCCACGGCGCCTTCATAGGTGATGTGCACGCTTTTCAGGCCGGTTTCGGTGAGCTGGCCGGCGAAGGAGCCCAGCTTCTCGGCGAGCTCGATGAACGGCTTCAGCTTTGGCGCTTCCTCGGCGGTGATCGACGGGAAATTGACGGCGTTCTGGATGGCGCCGCGCAGCAGATAGTCGGACATCTGCTCGGCCACCTGCAGGGCGACGTTTTCCTGGGCTTCGGTGGTGGCGGCGCCGAGGTGCGGCGTGCACACCACGTTCGGATGGCCGAACAGCACGTTGTCCTTTGCCGGCTCCTCAACGAACACGTCAAAGGCGGCGCCAGCCACGTGGCCGCTGTCGAGGGCGGCGCGCAGGGCCGCCTCATCCACCAGGCCGCCGCGGGCGCAGTTGATGATGCGCACGCCCTTCTTTGCCTTCGCGAGGGATTCGGCCGACAGGATGTTGCGGGTCTTGTCGGTGAGCGGCGTGTGCAGGGTGATGAAGTCAGCCCGCTGCAGCAGTTCGTCCAGCTCCACCTTCTCCACGCCGAGATCCAGAGCCCGTTCGGGCGACAGGAACGGATCGTATGCGATCACCTTCATGCGCAGGCCGACGCCGCGTTCGGCGACGATGGCGCCGATATTCCCGCAGCCGATCACGCCCAGCGTCTTGCCGGTGATCTCGACGCCCATGAAGCGGTTCTTCTCCCATTTGCCGGCCTGGGTGGAGGCGTCAGCGGCAGGGATCTCACGCGCCAGCGCGAACATCAGGGCGATGGCGTGCTCGGCGGTGGTGATGGAATTGCCGAACGGCGTGTTCATCACGATGACGCCGCGCGACGACGCAGCCGGAATGTCGACGTTGTCGACGCCGATGCCGGCGCGACCGATCACCTTGAGGTTCTTCGCGTTCTCAAGAATTTTCGCCGTCACCTTGGTGGCGGAGCGAATGGCGAGGCCATCGTAGTCGCCGATAATGGCGGCGAGCTTGTCCTTGTCCTTGCCAAGGTCTGGCTGGAAATCCACGTCGACGCCGCGATCGCGGAAAATCTGGACAGCAGCGGGAGAAAGGGCGTCCGAAATCAGGACGCGGGGCGCTCTGGCGGTCATGAGATCACCTTCATGGGATCATCGTCGCGCACGGCCGGGACAAACGCTGCCGGCAGCGGCGCGGTTATATCGGGAGAAGCGGCCGCCGTTCTGGTTGCGGCGACCATGGCGACGCGGGAGCGGCTCCCGCGCCGTGAAAAGCCGGATCCAGAGCAAAATCCACACTTGAGAGATTTGCCCTGGAGCATCTTCACGAAAAGCGCATCAGCCGAGCTTCGCTTTTTCCTCAGCGAAGGCCCAGTCGAGCCACTGGGTCAGGGCCGCCACATCGGCAGCCTCCACCGTGGCGCCGCACCAGATGCGCAGGCCAGGAGGGGCGTCGCGATAAGAGCCGATGTCATAGGCCACGCCCTCGGCCTCAAGCCGGGAGGCGATGCCCTTGGCCACGGCGGCGCCAGCCTCGGCGCCCTTCGCCAGCACGTCCGCATCGGAGATCACCAGGCAGACGCTGGTGTTCGAGCGGGTCTCCGGCTTCACCGCCAGATTGGCGATCCAGTCGCGGCTATCGATCCAGTCGTTCAGCGTCTTGGCGTTGGCGTCAGCGCGGCCGACGAGGCCGTCGAGGCCGCCCACAGCCTTCGCCCATTGCAGGGCGTCGATATAATCCTCGACGCACAGCATCGACGGCGTGTTGATGGTCTCGCCCTTGAAGATGCCTTCCGAAATCTTGCCCTTCGAGGTCATGCGGAAGATCTTCGGCATGGGCCACGCCGGCGTATAGCTCTCCAGTCGCTCCACGGCGCGCGGCGACAGGATCAGCATGCCGTGCGCGCCCTCGCCGCCCAGCACCTTCTGCCAGGAGAAGGTGACGACGTCGAGCTTGCTGAAGTCGAGGCGCTGGGCGAAGGCGGCCGAGGTGGCGTCGCAGATGGTCAGGCCCTGGCGGTCAGCCGGAATCCAGTCCGCATTGGCGACGCGAACGCCGGAAGTGGTGCCATTCCAGGTGAACACCACGTCGCGATTGGCGACGTCGACCTGGGCGAAGTCGGGCAGTTCGCCGTAAGGGGCGTTAAAAATGCGCGCATCAAGCTTGAGCTGCTTGACGACGTCGGTGACCCAACCCTCGCCGAAGCTTTCCCAGGCCAGCATGTCGACCGGGCGAGCGCCCAGCAACGACCACAGCGCCATCTCGACGGCGCCGGTGTCGGAGGCCGGCACAATGCCGATGCGGTAATCGGCGGGAACCTCCAGCACCTCGCGGGTCAGGTCGATGGCAAGCTTCAACTTGTCCTTGCCGACCTTGGCGCGATGCGAGCGGCCAAACGGCGTGTCGGCGAGCCCTTCCAGGCTCCAGCCGGGACGCTTGGCGCACGGGCCAGACGAAAACTCCGGCCGTGCGGGCCGGGTGGCGGGCTTTGTCGTCATATCATCCATCCTCACAGATGGGCGCTTCCCGTTGGGGGGAAGTGTCCCGCCAACGGGCGTACGCCTGATGAGAAGGGCGCGCAAGCGGAATCCACCGGAACCCGACAACGGGCAGCGTGACGCCGGGCTCGGGATCAGGCGCGCGGCTTGTCTGGCTGGCGCGGCGCCGGCGGACGGCCGGCCGAGATCTCCAGAACGCCGGGGCGGTTCCAGTCGCCTTCCGGCCGGTTGAGCACGTGCGGGCCGTCGTCGAGGCGCAATTCATCCGGTCTGGGGGGCAGCACCGCTTTCATCTCCACATAATGGTAGCCGGAAAAAGTGAAGGGTGCGCCGTGCGGAACGAAACCATGGGCGCGGTAGAAATGAACGAGGCCGGCCTGAGCGTGCAGATACAGGCAGGAAAACCCCTTGCGCTGGCTGATAGCGATCATGAAGCGCAGCAGATCGTCGCCATGGCCGCTTCCTCGCGCCTCCGGCCGCAACGCCAGGCGCTCCAGCTTGGCGAACCCGGCGAACCAGCGGATACGCGCCGTCGCCACCGGCTCGCCGTCAAGCAGGCCGAGAATCTGCGTCGCCGCGTGGTCATTGCCATCGAACTCTTCGCTCCATGGACATGCCTGCCCGGCCAGATAGACAATGGACCTGACGGCGACCACCTTCATGTAGTCTTCGAACGACGACGCAATCTTCAGGGAGAACCCGCTGTTTTCACGCATCATGCCTGTCCCTCACGCTCAACAGGCCGTTGCTGTTCTGGAACGTCACGCCAGCAGTGGCGAAGCTGGCGACGCCCTCGCGCAGACGGGCGATGACTTCGCCAACGACCGGCGTCGTCATGCCAGCCGCGCCGTTGCGGATCGCCGTCGCCGAAACGTTGTTCCGCCGGCGCACCGGCATGGGATAGATCCAGCCGCATTCATCATAGATGCTCCGCACCCACATGCCGCCCAGATCGCTGCCGTGCAGCCCGTGCAGCGGGACGCCGGGGTGCAGCTTGCGAATGCGGGCGATCACGCCATGAAAGCCATGATCCCGATACACCTCCGGCAGCCACAGCACCTCGACCCTGCCGGCCAGCCCGGCCTCGGCCAGGGCAATCGCGATCAGCGCGCGCCGGGTCTGCGGCGGATAAAACCGTTTGCCGGTGGGGAAATAATTGACATGCGCGTCGGCCTTCGCTGTCCGCTCCATGACATCAAGGCCGCCGTCATTGCCGATGATGGCGATTTCGCCCTTTTCCAGCGCCCGGGCATGGAGTCTCGGAACCACTGTCGGGTGAACAATGACTTTCGCCAGGCCGCGCCCGTCCAGCGCCTGACGAATGATGTCGACATGCGTGACATGAAACGGGTTGAACGTGCCGAAAAAGACGCCGATCCCGCGACGCGGAAACCAGTGGCCCCGGAGGTCCGACAGGACGCCAAGTCCGAAAACCAGCCCGCCAAACCCGCACCCCATGATCACCATCACGTGACGGAACAGCGGCGCTCCGGTGGTCGATAACGCCGTCGCGACGATATTGATGGACAGCGCGGCCAGCACATTGCGGTTCTGATCGCCGACGCCGCGATTGTAGAGCGCCAGCGCCATGTATTGCACGCCCTGGGAGGCAAGCGTGGTCAGCAGCGCCGCGCCTGCAACGCCGCCCAGCCCGCGGAACCCGGCGTCGGGAACAACGCCGCCAGCCAGAAAAGCGCCAAACACCGCCACGTTAAACAGATACTGCGCCGCAAATCTGCCGAGACGGCCGAACGTAACAACCGCCCAGCGATGATTGACCAGTTCTTCCACCCGGTTGCTTACGCGCGAGTAAGCAGGAAGCAGCAGGCACACGATCACCGAAACGCTCACCAGCGCCAGATTGCTCCACGCCGCGTGCCCCCAGGCATAGGACAGGTACATGATGACGCCGACACACGCCGCCAGACGCACGGACGGCATGGCGCAATACCGGACGGCCGAACCGATGAATCGCATATGACCACTTATCAATATGAATGAATATAAACGATAAATTCATATAACGGCGGCGACGTAATTGTATTCGCGCCGAAATAAGCTTTTCTTACATTCTGTAATTATGTCGAATTTTTGTATTGGCGAAATTCAATGCCAGGTCCCGCGAACGACGGTCGGGATTTTTCAACCGCCCTGCCGGCAGGCCACCAATGGATAACAGCAATCATACATTATTTGATATGGTGGAATATTACTGATTGGCGACACAGCGAACCCGGAGCGGGACGCCGTTTGTCTGTCCGCCGGCGCGCGGCCAATCCAGGCCAACGTCCACACTCCGCGAGGTTCGCCAGACGTGTGGCGCGCATCATGACAGAACGGGCCGCGCCAGCCCCTCATGAAAAAGCCCCATGTGAGCTCATTGTGAGCTCATGAGGCCAGGGCTGACGGGCGGCGCGCGCAGCCGCGCGGACGCCACAACGTACGTTTCGGTATACGCCTTTACAGCGCCCCCAACTCCCACCGCACGCCAAGGGTCACCTCATGGCTTTCCAGCGTCTTGACGCGCAGCGGCGTGGCGGCGAGGCAGGCGAAACCGTCGTCGCAGATGGCGCGGCCGCTGTTGGCGTTGCCCAGCCGCATGTAGCGGTAGCCAAGATCAGCCGAGACGCCGGGGGCGATCTCATAGGCGACGCCGGCGTACAGCGCGAAGGCGGCGCTGGCGTGCGAGCCATGGCGCGCAGCAATGATGTCTGTCGCCGGGGCCAGCGGCTGCGCCTGCTCGAAACGGCCGACCTTGTAGAGGCGGTTCCAGGCCACGCCGACGCCAGCGCCCACATAGGGCGTCAGGCCGTTCCAGTTCAGGATGTCCCAGTAGACATTGGCCAGGGCGACGTTGGAGCGGGTTCCGGCGCTGTAATAGCCGACCGACTGGCTGGCGCCGGAAGCAAAGGCGCTGTCAACGCCGGCGCCGTGCAGCCGCACGCCGGACAGGGCCGTGGCCGTCACGTCAACGCGCAGGGACGGCCCGATGCGGTAGCCGACACCGCCGCCAGCCGACCAGCCATGATCAATGCGCGCGCGCGCGATGGCCGCATCGACAGGAGTCGCGCCGCCGGGCGCGGCGTAAGCCAGAGGAATCGCGTTGCGGGAGCCTCGCAGGCCGAGCCCCACCCCTACGTCGCCGCGCAGATACCAGCCGCCGCCAGCAACCAGCGGCTTTTCCGGCTCCATTGGCGGAAGATCGGGCAGCATATCCGCCGCCAGCGCCGGCGCCATGCTGGCGAGACAGCCCGCGGCAAGGCCAAACGCCAGACTGCGCGCCTGGCCCGAAGCCCGACCAAACCCCGAAGTGAGCGCCGAAGTGAACATCGTCCCGCCGTCCCTGTCGCGTCGCGCACCGCCGTAGGTCGCCGACGTTCTTGAGAATGTTGCGTTTGCGCGGCGGGCTGGGCCGCCCCGCGCAAACGCAACATTCCAAACCTGCAGTTCAAGCCAGCTGTCGCCTCCAGACCGGATCGCCGTCGCGATTCGCCCCTGGACGCCGCCTGCTCTGGCGCCAAATTCGCAGGCAACCGTTAATGGCCGCTTAACCTTAATGAAGATGGTTAATGAACTGTCGCGACAGGGCGTCCGGCCCCGCCCAGGCAGGCGGGGGCGCCCCGGGGGCGGCTCTCCAGCCGGAGGCGACGCCGTTTCCACCCGGAAAATGCCATCGAACCAGCAAGTTAAAAAAGCAACGCGGGCGACCTGTACAGATCGCCCGCGTCAGATCCAGCTAACTGACGTTGAAATTCAGGCCGCCGCCCGGCCGATCTTGCCGATCTCGGCAATGACGTCGTCCACAACCTGGGTGACCACATCAAGGTTGTCGCCCTCGCCCATCACGCGGATCACCGGCTCGGTGCCCGAGGGACGCACCACCAGGCGGCCATTCTTGCCGAGCCGGTCGCGCGCCGCATCGACGATGGCGTCGACGCTCTCGACGGACGGGGCGGCGCCGCGCGTATAACGGTAGTTCTTCAGGACCTGGGGGAACGGCTCGAACGCCCGGCAAACCTCACTGACCGGCCGGCCAGCGCGCTGAACCACGGACAGGATCTGCAACGCCGACAACAGCCCGTCGCCGGTGGTGGCGTAGTCAGACAGGATGATGTGACCGGACTGCTCGCCGCCGACATTGTAGCCGTTGCGGCGCATGTGCTCGAGCACATAGCGGTCGCCCACCGCCGTGCGCTCAAGGCCGAGGCCCAGGCCTGAGAGATATTTCTCAAGCCCCAGATTGGACATGATGGTGGCGACGATCGCCGGCTTGCTCAGCAGCTCGGCTTCCTTCCAGCTACGGCCGATCACCGCCATCAGCTGGTCGCCGTCGACCACCTGGCCCTTTTCATCGACAATGATCACCCGGTCGGCGTCGCCGTCGAGGGCGATGCCCACGTCGGCCCGCACTTCGTGCACCTTGCGGATCAGCGCTTCCGGCGAGGTGGAGCCGACGTCGCGGTTGATATTGGTGCCGTCCGGCTCGACGCCAAGGGAGATGACCTCCGCGCCGAGTTCCCACAGCGCCTCCGGCGCCACGCGATAGCCGGCGCCATTGGCGCAGTCGACCACCACGCGCATACCGTCGAAATCGACATCGCGCGGCAGGGTCCGCTTGGCGAACTCGACGTAGCGGGCATGGACGCTATCGATGCGCTTCGCCCGGCCAAGATCGGCGGAACTGGCGAGACGCAGCGCCAGATCGCCGTCGATCAGCTCCTCGATCTGCTTCTCGACCTCGTCGGACAGCTTGTAGCCGTCCGGCCCGAACAGCTTGATGCCATTGTCTTCGTAAGGATTGTGCGAGGCCGAGATCATCACGCCCATGTCGCAACGCATGGAACGCGTCAGCATCGCCACCGCCGGCGTCGGCATCGGGCCAAGCTGCAGGACGTCGATGCCAACGGAGGTGAAACCGGCGATCATCGCTGTTTCGATCATGTAGCCCGACAGCCGCGTGTCTTTACCGATGATCACCCGGTTGCGGTGATCGCCGCGGCGGAACACCAGGCCCGCCGCCTGCCCCACCTTCAACGCCAGTTCTGGCGTGATGACGGCGTTGGCGCGACCGCGAATACCATCCGTGCCGAAGTAGCTTCTTGTCATATGTCCTGTGCCTCAGGGCAGTTTCCGCAAAAAAACGACGACGCTTTATTTCACTGCGGCCAAAAAATTGCCGGACCTCCCGGCAAACGGGAAGCCGGCGCGACGGTGAAACGGCGCCGCAGCGCGCTGCGGGGGTCATGGGACGGCCCAGCCGGTCCCGCCCAGCCCAAATCACCTGTCACGCCGTATCCCATGCGCCGCGCGCGACGCCCCGTCAAGCAACCGCGCGGCATCATGTATTCACTATTCATAACATGATGTTACCGGCATCGGCGACGCGCCGCCCGGCGCCAGCAGCGGCGGGGCCAGAGGCCAGACGAAATTCGCCCCGGTTCTGGAGAACCGGGGCGAAATATCTGAAACAGGCGCTTTTGAAGGGCGTCAGCCTCAGGCCTGAGGCTGCGGCTCAAGCCCGGCGTCGGAGCCGCCGCGCGGCGTATGCCGGCCGGCGGACGGCACCAGCGTGCCGCGGCTGGGCGGCGGCTCGCTGCCCGCGTCGCGCACCGGCGGCTTGCCGTCGAGCAGGCCGCGGATCTCCTCGCCGGAGAGCGTCTCATACTCAAGCAGCCCGCGCGCCAGCGCCTCCAGATCGTCGTGGCGCTCGGTGAGGATGCGGCGGGCTTCAGACAGGCCTTCCTCCACCAGACGGCGGATTTCCGCGTCGATCTTCTGCGCCGTCGCCTCGGACAAGGTCTGCTGCTTGCCCATGGAGTAGCCGAGGAACACCTCGCCGCCCTCGTCGCCGTACATCACGGCGCCGAGCTCGTCGGAGAAGCCCCATTGCGTGACCATGGCCCGCGCCAGCTTGGTCGCCTGCTGGATATCAGAAGCGGCACCGGAGGTGACCTTGGCCGGCCCGAAGATCAGCTCCTCGGCCACGCGCCCGCCCATCATGATGGCGAGACGCGAGGTCATCTGCTCGTAGCTCATGGAGAGCTTGTCGCGCTCCGGCAACTGCATGACCATGCCGAGGGCGCGGCCGCGCGGAATGATGGTCGCCTTGTGCACCGGATCGGTGGCGGGGACATTGAGGGCGACGACGGCGTGACCCGCCTCGTGATAGGCCGTCAGACGCTTCTCGTCCTCGGTCATCACCAGGGTGCGGCGCTCGGCGCCCATCATCACCTTGTCCTTGGCGTCCTCAAATTCCTGCATGGTGACGATGCGCTTGCCGCGCCGCGCCGCCAGCAGCGCCGCCTCATTGACCAGATTCATCAGGTCGGCGCCGGAGAAGCCTGGGGTGCCGCGCGCCATGGTGCGCAGGTCGACGTCCGGCGCCAGCGGCACCTTGCGGACGTGGACGCGCAGGATGCGCTCGCGACCAACCACATCCGGGTTTGGCACGACGATCTGGCGGTCGAAACGGCCTGGACGCAACAGCGCCGGATCCAGCACGTCGGGGCGGTTGGTGGCGGCGATAATGATGACGCCTTCGTTCGCCTCGAAGCCATCCATCTCCACCAGCAGCTGGTTCAGGGTCTGCTCGCGCTCGTCATTGCCGCCGCCAAGTCCGGCGCCGCGATGACGGCCAACCGCGTCAATCTCGTCGATGAAGATGATGCACGGCGAGTTCTTCTTCGCCTGTTCGAACATGTCGCGCACGCGGCTGGCGCCGACGCCCACGAACATCTCAACGAAGTCCGAGCCGGAAATGGTGAAGAACGGCACGTTGGCCTCGCCGGCGACGGCGCGGGCGATCAGCGTCTTGCCGGTGCCGGGCGGGCCGACCAGCAGCACGCCGCGTGGAATGCGGCCGCCGAGGCGCTGGAATTTCTGCGGATCACGCAGGAACTCCACGATCTCCTGCAGGTCGTCCTTGGCTTCCTCAACGCCGGCCACGTCCTCGAAGGTGACGCGGCCATGCGCTTCCGTCAGCAGCTTGGCCTTCGACTTGCCGAAGCCCATGGCGCGCCCCGCGCCGCTCTGCATTTGCCGCGACAGGAAAATCCACGCGCCAATGAAGACGAGGATCGGCAACCAGTTGATCAGCAGCGCGATGAACCATGGCGTGTCGGACTGCGGCGGACGCGCGGAAATCTGCACGTTCTTCTGCTGCAGCTTGCTGACGAGACCCGGATCGTATGGCGCGTAAGTTTTGAAGGCGCGTCCGTCCGTATAGGTTCCGGTGATTTCCTGCCCGGAGATCAACACGCTGGTGACGCGGCCATTGTCGGCGTCCTGCAGCAGTTGCGAGTAAGGAATATCAGACGAACCGCCGCGCTGCCCGGGGCTCTGGAACAGGGAGACCAGCGCCAGCACCAGCAGAAAAATGATGACCCAGAGGGCGAAGTTCCTGAAATTGGGGTTCATCTTGAATTATATGTCCTGGTCCAGCGGGCTGCCGCGCGCCATAAGGATCTCAACCAGCCCCATATTTAGGCTTGAAGCGACCTGTTGCCAAGGTCGCGCCATCAATGGAGCCTGCCGGAAGTGGGGGGATGAATTGAGTTGCCGGCCTTGTAGACGCAAAAAACGCCCTGTTTGGGGCGGGCGAGGCGGTTATGCCGCAGGCCGGCGGCTTTCCTGACAGGGCCTGACGCCAATTCCGGCCGACGCCCCTGACCGGCGCGTCCTGCCCGCAGCGGTCAGGCGACGGGGCGCGTCCTCCGCGGCGGCTCCGCGCCGCCGCGACAGAGGCCGTGGCGGTCGAGCCGCAAGGCAAGCCCTCCCAGGGTCAGCGTTTCAGGACGGCCGGCGTCAGCGGCGGCGACCAGCCGCTCCGTCGCCCGCTCCAGACGCTCCAGGCGCAGCGGCGCGGCGTCCGCAGGCCGGGCGCCGGCCAGCAGCCGCCCCAGCGCCCGCACCGCGATCTCGGCCGGTTGTTCCGCCAGCCGGCGCATGTCGACGCTGAAATCCCCCCCGCTCGTCCGCACATCGGCGCCCGCCAGGGCCAGGTCCACCGCCTGTTCCAGCGCCGCGTCGGCGCGGGCGGCGCGGGCGCCAAGACGCAACAGCCGTTCACGGCTCAGCCCGAGCGCGGCCAGCTCGCTGGCAAGGCGACGCAGCCTGCCCCTGCCCTTGCGCGGATCGAGGTTGCCAGGATCGACGGCCCAATCCCATCCGGCGGCGACGCAGACAGCGACCAGACGGCTCTTGGTCAACGAAAGCAGCGGCCGCGCCAACCACAACCCCTCCCGCCGCGACAGGGCGGCGATGCCGGCGAGACCGCCGGGGCCGGAGCCAGCGCACAGACGCATCAGAATGGTTTCGGCCAGATCGTCGGCGTGATGGGCGGTCAGCACATGCGACGCGCCGACACGCCGGGCATGGGCGAACAGCAACTCATATCGCGCCGTCCGCGCCGCTTCCTGCACGCCGCTCGCCGGCTTGTCGCCGGCCCAGACCAGGATGGCGCCCGGCAGCCCCACATCGCGCGCGCGCATCATCACCATGCGGGCTTCGTCGGCGGCCTCCGGACGCAGACCATGGTCGACAACCGCGACGGACACCGGCGGGCGCGGTTCGCCGCGCGCCAGACCTTCCGCCCGCCAACCCGCCACAAGATGCAGCAGCGCCAGGGAATCGGGCCCGCCGGAAACCGCCAGCAGCAGGCCGGCGGCGTCAGCAAGGCCGGAAAACAAAAAATCCGCCTCGCCGGCGGTTACGGGGGCGTCGTCATGGACGCTTCGGGCGTTCGGGCCCGCGCTCTGGCGCTGGTCGTCATCCCCGTGCAAGGAACCCGCCTCCCACAATGGATCACCGCGCCTCATCGACAGTTCAGCATTTTGTGCGGCGCCGTTCGCGCTCCACGGCCGAACGCACGTCAACCGAAGCGTTGGGATATTTGCGCAGCACTTCCGACAGGGTGGCGCAGGCTTCCTGTTTGGCGTTGAGCCGCGACAGCGACATGCCCAGCTTCACCAGCGCATCCGGACCGCGCGCCGATTTGGCGTATTCGGTCGAGATCTTCAGGAACTGTTCGGCCGCCTCACTATATTGCTGGCGCTGGAAATAGCTTTCACCCAGCCAGTAGATGGCTTCCGGCGCGCGCCGGTCACGGGGATTGGCCTGAAGAAACTGCCGGAAGCCCATTTCAGCGGCCGCATACTGGCGCTGCTGGAACTGGCCGCGGGCATTCTCGAAAGCGTCGCCGCCGGCGGCGCCTCCCGCCCCGGTCTGGCCGGCGACCTGGGACGGGCCGCCGGGTGAAACGCCCGCGCCGGCGTCGCCGCGCCGCTCACGGCCTGGCGACGTCGATGGCGCCGGAGAGGCGCCGCCGCCTCCGCCGCCGGATTTTTCCTGCAGGCGGAACTCGATGTCCTGCTGGAATTTGCGAAGCTGTTCATTGAGCCGGCGGTTCTCGAACTGCAGTTGCTCGATGCGGCCGGACATGGTCCGCACCTGCTCCTCAAGCTGGCCCATGCGCACCACAATGTCGGCGGCGTCCTGGGCCCGCGCCAGCGAGGCCGGCAGCACGGCGAGCATCGCCGTCAGGGCCAGTCCGCCGAAGAGCGCGGCGACCCGTGAAGCAACGGCAAACTTTGGCAATGGCAATGTCATGTCGGCCTGTCGTTTCGCTGTCATGCGGGAGGGAATTGCGATCCCGGAGGCCGCGCCATTCCCTTCCGGATCAGGATCCGTTCAGGAGCGGCGCGTTCCCGGTCGCTCAGGAACCGGCGCCGTCCAGCACGATGACGCTGCGGCGGTTCTGCGACCAGCAGGAGATGTCGTTGCAGACCGCGACGGGGCGCTCCTTGCCATAGGAGATCGTGCGCATGCGCGAGGAAGCGACGCCGCGTGAGACCAGATAATCGCGCACCGACTGGGCGCGGCGGGCGCCGAGCGAATAGTTGTATTCACGCGTGCCGCGCTCGTCAGCGTGACCCTCGACAATGAAGGTGTAACGCGGATAGCGGGCCAGCCAGGCCGCCTGACGGTCAAGCGTGGCGACGGCCTGGGGCGTCAGGGACGTGCTGTCCACTTCGAAGAACACACGGTCGCCCACGTTGACCACGAAGTCCTGGGCGCTGCCCGGCGCGCCGGCGCCGCCCATGCCGTAGCGGCCGCCGGATCCGCCGGCGCCGCCATTGACGCCGTCCTGATTGTTCTTGGCGCAGGCGCCGAGAGACAACGCCGCAACCATCGCCACAACCGCGAACGCAGCGCGACGGCCCATCCGCCCGTCCGCCTTGCCCATAACTGCTGCCGACATCATCAATCCTTCCTGGAAGCTTTCGCCTCAACATGTCCGCGCCAGCCGCGCGCCGTCATATCAGCGTTCACAAAGCCAGCGATGTGGTAAAATTCCGATTAAAGGCCGCGAAAGCCGGCCTCAGGCTACGGATCAGCGCATCTCCGACAGCACCTGCGACCAGCCCGGGTCCGATGCGAAGCCGGAGGTGCGGATCGGCGCCTCGACGCGGCCCGTGATGTCCGTCATGTACAGCTTGCTGCCGCCTTCGCCGCCCGGATCACGGAAGAACATCAGGAACTGGCCGTTCGGCGCCCAGGTCGGCCCCTCATTGTGGAAGCCTTCCGTCAGGATGCGCTCGCCTGAGCCATCCGGCTTCATCACGCCGATGGCGAACATGCCGGCCTTCTGGCGGGTAAAGGCGATGAAATCACCGCGCGGGGACCACACCGGCTGGCTGTAGCGCCCCTCGCCGAACGAAATGCGCTGGGCGTCGCCGCCCGACGCCGGCATGACGTAGATCTGCTGGCCGCCGCCGCGATCGCTCTCGAAGGCGATGCGCGAACCGTCCGGCGAGAACGACGGCGAGGTGTCGATGGCGCTGGCGCTGGTCAGGCGCGTGGTGGTGCGCGAGCCAAGGTTCATCAGATAGATGTTGGCGTTGCCGCCCTGCTGCAGGCTCAGCACGATGCTCTGGCCGTTCGGCGAGAAGCGCGGGCTGGAGGTCATGTCGGGGAAGTTGCCGACCATCTGGCGCTGCCCGGTGTCGATGTTCAGCACCTGCACGCGCGGCTGCGAACCGCGCGCCTGGGACATGTAGGTCACATCGGCCGAATTGGGCGCGAACCGCGGCGTCACCACGCTCTCCTCGCCGCGCGTCAGAAAACGCATGTTGGCGCCGTCGGTGTCCATGAGGGCGAGGCGTTTGCGACGCTGGTCGCGCGGTCCGCTCTCGTCCACGTAAACGATGCGGGCGTCGAACATGCCCTTGAGGCCGGTAAGGCGCGACAGGATCGAATCGGCGATGATGTGGCCGACCCGGCGCCAGTTGTTGGCGTCGGTCACGAACTGCTGGCCGGTCATCTGCTGGCCGGCGCTGACGTCCCAAAGGCGATACGCGGTGCGCAGTCGGCCGCCGTCGCGGCTGACGCGGCCGGTGGCCAGGGCCTGGGCGTTGATGGCCTGCCAGGCCTGGAAGGCCGGCACCGCGTCAAACTCAATCGGCCCGGGCGGGAAGGCGCCGCGATCGAGAGGCGCGAAATAACCGCAACGCTTCAGGTCAGCGGCGACAACGCCGGCGATGCGCGCGCCCAGATCCGGATCGCCGCCGAAATCGGCGATGGCGATGGGCAGCGGCTGGAAATTGGCGCGATCGAGGGTAATGGAGATTTCGGCCCGCGCGGGCTGCGCCCACGTGGTGACGGCGCTCACCGCCGCAAGACCGCCAGCCGCGACGCCGCCCCTGAGCAGGGCGCGCCGGCCAGGATCAACAAGACCATCCCCGGCGCCGGCTGACGGCAGGACAAGGCCTGCGGATCTGGCGACGCGGCGAAACAGGTGATCAGTGGCCATGATGCTTCCGGCGTTCATTGAGGTGGTCATTATCGGACTTGTTTAATTCTTGCAGCCCGGCGCGGCGAACCTGAATATCCGTCATGGGCGTGACCGCCGCATGCGACGTCATCAGATCCACAAACCCCGCCAGTTCCCATACCGGGAAACTTTTGCCTGGCGCAGATGGCAAAACCATGTCGGTTGCAACGCTCCGCCCGAACATCATCGTTTCAGATCTCATCCCAGAAACTCCCGGGCGTCGAAGACAATCCGGAAATTGCGCCAGTCATTGTAGAATGGCGCGAACTGCTGCGGCACCCGGAACGGCGCGCACATGCGCACGGCGCGCACGGCGCTGTCCGCCATGGCGCGGAAGCCCGGATCGGAAGAACTGTTCGCCACCACCGGCTGGCCAATCACCGCGCCGTCTGGCCCCAGCACCACGCGCACGTCCGGCTTCAGGTCCGGATTGGAGCCCATCGGCGGCGACCAGCATTTGGCCAGTTGCTCCTTGAGCATGGCGCCCAACGCATCGCGCTGCGACATGGACAGCTTCGGTCCCGTGCCCGTCTGGGCGCCCGCCGTCGAGCGCTGGTTAAGCTCTGGCCCGGTGGAGGCGGTGCGCTGGTTGGCGTTGCGGCTGGCCAGCAGCTTGCGGATGTCCGTCGGATTGAAGTTCTCGCCATCCGGCGCCGGTTTGGCCGCCGGTTTTTGCGCCGGCTTCTCGGCCGGCCTGGGCGTTGGCTTGCTGTCTTCGATCAGCCTGGCGAGATCACGGCGCGCCGGGGCCTCCGGCTCTGGCCTGGGCCTGGGCTCCGGCCTGGGCTTGGGCTCCGGCTTCGGTTTGGGCTCAGGTTTCGGCTTTGGCTCTGGCTTTGGTTCTGGTTTCGGCTCGGGCTTGGGCTCCGGCCTCGGCTCAGGACGCTGCGGCGGCAATGGCGCGGGTTCCGGTTTGGGCTCCGGCTTTGGCTCCGGCTTGGGTTCGGGTCTTGGCTCAGGCTTTGGCTCGGGCTTCGGTTCAGGCCTGGGCTCCGGCTTCTCGGCGGCGGCCGGCGGCGGCGTGTTCTCCTCAGCCTGCGCCAGATCGCGCGGTCGTGACGGCGGGGCCGGCGCGTCCTGGCGGTCATTGGCCGAATCCGGCTTCACGTCGCGCACCTCAGCCTGCTTTTCCGCGCGCAGGGTCGGCTTTTCCGAAACGTCCTTCGACGTTTTTTCGCCACGCGTCATGGCGCGCAGTTGGCTATCCGTGATCACCTCGACAGGCACCGCCTCCATCTGCTCCTCGAAGCGCGGCGCTGAGGCGAGCGCAATCAGCGCCGCGACCAGCAGGCCGGCGTGACCGAGCGCCGAAAGCAGCAGCCCTGGTTCCTGTCTGGACCAACGGAAATTCATCAGCCCCGCTCAGCCCTTCTGGTCCGGCTCGGTGACAAGCGCGACCTTCTTGAAGCCGCCAGCGGTGATCAGTCCCATCACCTGGGCGATGCGGCCGTAGTCCACTTTCTTCGAGCCCCGCAGATAGATGCGCTCTTCCGGGCCGGACTTCGCCGCCTCGCGCAGGGCTGGAACCAGCGTGTCGTCGGACAACTGCCGGTCCTCGATGAAGATGCGTCCCTGGTCGTCGACCGACACGGTCACCGGCTTCTGCTCCATGTTGAGCGGCGCGGCGGAGCTTTGCGGCAGATCCAGCGGCACGCCGGTCGCCATCATCGGTGCGGCGACCATGAAGACGATCAGCAGCACCAGCACCACGTCGATGAACGGCGTCATGTTGATGTCGGCGAAACCGGCGCTTTTGCGCGCCCCGCGACGACGCCGCGCGCCGCCGCCCGTTCCGCCAGCCATGCCCATACCCATGCCTGTCTCCTTCCGGCTGCGGCGATCAGGCCGCGTGCCGCTCGTCGATCTGCCGCGACAGGATGGATGAGAACTCGTCGGCGAAGCCCTCCAGGCGCGTCTGCGCCCTTGCCGCCTCCGCCTGGTAGCGGTTGTAGGCGATCACCGCCGGAATGGCGGCGATCAGGCCGATGGCGGTGGCGAACAGCGCCTCGGCGATGCCAGGCGCCACCACGGCAAGCGAGGTGTTCTTGGAAGCGGCGATCGAGCGGAACGACGTCATGATGCCCCACACCGTGCCGAACAGGCCGATGAACGGCGCCGACGAACCGATGGTGGCCAGCACCAGCAACCGCGATTCCAGCCGCTCCATCTCGCGCTGGATCGATACGTCCATCACCTTGTCGATGCGCTGCGGCAGCGAGGCGATGGAGCGTCCCGCGCCCTCGAACGAGCGCTTCCACTCGCGCATGGCGGCGACGAACACCGCGGCCATGCCGGTCGGCGTCCCGTGCGCTTCGGCGCGGTACAATTCCTCAAGCGACTGGCCGGACCAGAAATTGTCCTCGAAGGCGTTCATTTCCTCGCGGGTGCGACGGAACAGCAACGCCTTGTCGATGATGATCGCCCAGCACCAGACCGATGCGCCAGCCAGCCCCAGCATCACCAGCTTGACCACGAAGTGGGCCTGCCAGAACATGTGCCAGAGCGACACTTCCGTTACCGGCGCGGCGACCTGGGCTACGTCGACGGGGTTCATAAATCTTCCTTCCGGCCTGAAACGTGTTCCGCGCGGGATTGCCGATGCCGCGAAGACGAAAAGGCGTCACATCAATCAGACAGGCAAACCCCCGTCCTGCCAGGGATCGCCCGGCGGTGGATGCGCCGGCGGCCAGCTCCGCCAGACGGATGCACGACCTGTCCAGTTGCGGCGCCGGTCGCTTCACGGCGCTTTGTCCACCCTGTGTCCTCACCCCGGATTCTGTCGAAAGCTTGGCCACATATGGGAGTTGCCATGACAGAGCCGACTGCGACGCGAGCTGTGGCGATGTTGGCGCCATCAAATCCGAACATGGTTAAGACAGGTTGAACGGCGCCGGGCCAGGCGGGATGGACCAGGCAAAAAAAAGCCTGCCCCGATGTGGGACAGGCTTCGCGGAGAACCGGCCGGCAGGAAGCGGCGCCGGGTTTACTCGGCGGTCATCTCTTCGAGGACCACCCAGTCGTTGCCCTTGAACTGCTGCAGTTCCAGCCGCTTGAACGGCACGTAATCTTCCGGCGTGGTGTTGTAAGCGCTGCCTGGCAGCAGCGCCGGGCCATGCACCTTCTTCAGATTGGTGGCGACGCGCAGGATATTCTCACGGGTCAGGTTGTCGCCGGCCTCGCGCAGGATGTGGGCCATGACGTGGGCGAACGAATAGGTGACGAAACCAATCTCGTTGGTCTTGTCCTCGTTCGGCAGATACTTCGCGAGGAACTCCTTGTAGGCGATGACGTCCGGATCGTTGGCCCAGCGCGGGCTGGTCATCTGCTTGTAGGCGGTGGCGCCGATGATGCCCTGCACCGTGTCGAGGCCGGCGGCTTCAAGGAAAACGCGGCCGGTGGACGGGCTGACCACCAGATGCATCGGCTGCCAGTTCAGTTCGTGCACCTTCTTGAAAATCTGCGGCGTCGCCTTGCCCAGACTGACGTTGAAAAACACGTCGGCGCCGGAATTCTTCGCCGCCAGCACCTGACTGTCCATGGTCGGGTCGGTCAGCTCGTAGGTCACTTCCTTGATGATGTTCTTCGCCTTGTCGCCGAGGCCCTTCCTGAAGCCGGCGACGTAGTCTTTTCCGAAGTCATCGTTCTGGTAAAGGATGGCGATCTTGCCCTCGGGCTTCGTCTTGGCGACGTAGCGGCCGAAAATCTCGCCCTCGGTGCCATAGAGGAAGAACGCGGGCGTGCTCCACGGGAACGCCTTCGGCTGGTTCCATTTGTTGGCGCCGGTGGAAACCAGCAACTGCGGGATCTTCTTGCTGTTAAGGTATTTCTGCACGGCCGACTGGGCGGCGGTGCCGCTGGAGCCGAACAGGGCGAGCACGCCGTCCTGCTCCACAAGCTTGCGGGTCTGCTCCACGGTCTTCGGCGGCGAGAACGAATCGTCCAGCGAGATCAGATTGACCTTGCGGCCATTAATGCCGCCCTGCTCTTCATTGAGCTTGCGGAAATAGGCGACCTCGGTGCGGCCCTGGATGCCATGGGCGGACAGGGGACCGCTGTAGGGCATGGTCTGGCCAAGGCGGATTTCCGTATCCGTGGCGCCCTGATCGTATTTCTTCTCGGCGGCGATAGCGAAAGCCGGCGCACAGGCCAGGGCCGCCGCAACCAGCGTGCGGGTCAAATAACGCGTCACAGTTTCTCTCCCTTACCGACGCTCTGGAGAGCCGCGCCAGCCAGGGGGGACGCCCCGACCGCATCGCTTCCGACGTCTGCTGGAAAAACTCATAACGCGTTCGATCATTTCCGCAAGCCGGCGCGGACGGTCCAGATCGGCGGCCACGCCAGCATGCTGCATGGCGGCGACAATTTGCGCCAGCCTGGGGGGGGTGGGCGCCCTGGAACAGCCAGGCATGCCATGAACATGGCGCAGCCCCTGACGCGGCGGACGTCACAATGCGTGACCTCCTGATTCCCGCACAGGACCAACATGCCCAGCTCGGGCCGCGCCCCTTCCCGCACGCGCCAGAACCTGCTTCAGGCCGCCACCGCCACGCTGGCGATCACGCTCGCCGCTGCCACCGCCAGCGCCCGCCACAGCGGCGTCTACGCCAAGGCCTGTCGGAGGCGCATCGCGACGGCGCCCTGGCGGCGGGCGGCTACGCCACCGGCGGCCTCGACCGTCAATCACGCCGTCAACCTCAGCTTGAACTACGCTTTCTGACAGGCAGAACCGTTCGGGCCGGCGCAGGACTGTTCACCCGCGTCAGCCTGAACGTCGACGCCCCATGCTGCGGCGACCCCACGCCGCCAGTCCGGACTGCATGCGTCAGTCGCCGCCGAGCAGCGTGCGGATTTCGTCAGGAATGCGCGCCGGTCTGCCGCCGACGATGGCGGCGACGCGCACCTCGGCGGTGAGAATCTCGACGCCGTCGCGCAGGATGCGCTGGTCGATAATCATCGAAGCGCCGCGCATCTCACGGGTGCGGGTTTCGATGGTCAGCACATCGTCCATCAACGCCGGCAGCTTCCAGTCGATGGTCATGCGGCGCACGGCGAAGAACAGGCCGCCCGCCGCCAGCATCACCGACTGGTTGGCGCCAATGGCGCGCAACGACTCCGTGCGCCCGCGCTCCAGGAACCTGAGATAGTTGGCGTGGTAAACGATGCCGGAAAAGTCGGTGTCCTCATAATAAACCCGCACCGTCAGCAGATGCCTGCCATCGACGACCACGCCGCACGCCGGCTCCAGCCCGCTGTTTTCTGCAGCCGAATTCATCGGTTCACGCCTCTTCTTCCGATTGATCCCGAAACAGCGCGTATTGGGCGGCGCCGGGGGCCGGTTCCGCAAGCCCCAGATGCCGGAAAGCATGCGGCGTCAACAGGCGACCACGCGGCGTGCGCTGCACGAAGCCCTGCTGGATCAGGTAGGGTTCGATGATTTCCTCGATGGCGTCGCGTGGCTCCGACAGGGCCGCGGCGATGGTTTCCACGCCCACCGGCCCGCCGCCAAACGACAGGGCGATCATCCGGAGATATTTGCGGTCCATCAGGTCGAGGCCAATGGAGTCGACGTCAAGCAGGCTGAGCGCCCGATCGGCGATCTCCCGCGTCACCTTGTCAGCGCCGCCAACCACGGCGAAATCCCGCACCCGCCGCAACAGCCGCCCTGCGATGCGCGGCGTGCCCCGGGCGCGACGGGCGATCTCATTGGCGCCGTCGTCGCTCATGCCAACGCCAATCACCCGGGCGCCGCGTTTCACGATCAGCTCCAGCTCCTGCACGGTGTAGAACTGCAACCGGATCGGAATGCCGAAACGGTCGCGCAGCGGCGTCGTCAGCAGACCCTGCCGCGTCGTGGCGCCCACCAGGGTGAACTTCGGCAGATCGATCTTGACCGAACGCGCCGACGGTCCTTCGCCAATGATCAGGTCGAGCTGGTAGTCCTCCATCGCCGGGTAGAGAATTTCCTCCACCGCCGGATTGAGCCGGTGGATCTCATCGATGAACAGCACGTCGCGTTCTTCAAGATTTGTCAGTTGCGCCGCCAGATCGCCGGCGCGGGCGATCACCGGGCCCGAGGTGGAGCGGAAATTGACCCCCAGTTCGCGCGCGACGATCTGGGCGAGCGTGGTCTTGCCGAGCCCGGGCGGGCCGACGAACAGCACGTGGTCCAGCGCGTCGTTGCGGGTGCGGGCGGCGCGGATGAACACGTCGAGATTGGCCCGGGCCTGGGCCTGGCCGATAAATTCCTCCAGCGCCAGCGGCCGGATCGAGCCCTCGCTGTCTTCATCGCGCGCCTCGGCCGAAACCAGCCGTTCAGGCGCATCCTGGAGGCCGACGTCACGCGCGGCGCCTTTACCTGATGCGCCTTTGCCCCTGGGAGCCCCTGCTCCGCGTGGCGCGCCCCTGCCGCTCCCGCCGCCCGTTCCACTCATTGCTTTTCCACTTCACGGCCGTCGTCCCGCCAGCGCATTCCCGGACGGGTCAACAGTCGCCCCTCACGAAAATGCGTCGCGTCAAACAGGCGTCGTCCCCGGCCAGACAGGACCGGTCAGGCGCCTTGCGCCAGTTGCTTCAGGCCGAGGCGGATCAGCGTGCGCGCCTCCGCCTCCTCTCCGGCGTCACGCATGGCGGCCGCCACCGCGGTCGCCGCCTGGGGCTGGGCATAACCCAGATTGACCAGCGCCGAAACCGCGTCCGCCGCGGCCCCGCGAGCGGCGCCTTCCGTCACATCGGCCGCCAGCCGCGCCGCGCCAGGGTCCACATGGCCAAAGACAGGCGCCTTGTCCTTCAGCTCCGCGACGATGCGCGCAGCCAGCTTGGGACCGACGCCGGGCGCACGGCCAACCGACGCCCTGTCTCCCATGGCCACCGCCGTGGTCAGCGCCGCCGGCTCCAGCACGGAAAGCACGCCGAGCGCCACGCGGGCGCCGACGCCCTGCACGTTCTGCAGCAGACGGAACCACTCCCGCTCCTGATCGGAGCGGAAACCATAGAGGCGGATCATGTCCTCGCGCACATGGGTTTCGATGGAGAGGGTCGCCGCCTCCCCGACCCGCGGCATGGTCTGCAGGGTGCGGGCGGAACAATGCGCCACATAGCCGACGCCCTGCACATCGAGAATGACATGGTCCTCGCCAAAACTGTCGACGACGCCTTTCAGCTTGCCAATCATCGCGCGCTCCCGGCCAGCAGGGCAAAGCGCGCCACCCGTTCCGCCGCGCCGCGGTGCTGGGCGTGGGTGATCGCCACCGCCAGCGCGTCGGCGGCGTCGGCGGTCTCCGGCGTCGCCTTCGGCAACAGCACCCGCACCATGGCCTCCACCTGTTGCTTTTCGGCGTGGCCGACGCCCACAACCGTTTTCTTGACCTTGTTGGCCGAATATTCCGACACCGGCGCGCCATAAAGCGCCGGCGCCAGCAGGGCGACGCCGCGAGCCTGGCCGAGCTTGAGCGTCGACTGGGGATCCTTGTTCACGAAAGTCTCCTCCACCGCCACCTCATCCGGCTCCCACGTGGCCAGCACGTCGGCGAGGCCATCGTGCAGTTCGCGCAGCCGCAACGCCAGCCCGGCGCTGTCGGTGGTGCGCACGCAGCCGCAGGCGACAAAGCTCAAACGCGTGCCGACGGAGGCAATCACGCCCCAGCCGGTGCGGCGCAGGCCTGGATCAATGCCAAGTATGCGAATCGGTGCAGTAGCCATGATCCATTTAGACCGAACAAACTATGAACATCCAGTCAACGCGCAAAAAAGGGCGGCCCTGGCGGACCACCCTTTCATGTCGCCGCTGGCGCCGGCGGACCGGTCAGTCCTCGCCGGAAATCTTCGCGATCAGCGCGTCGGACAGTTCGAAATTGCCATAGACGTTTTGCACGTCGTCATGACCATCGAGATTGTCGATCAGCCTGAGGATCTTCTCGCCGGCGTCATCGTCCACCGCGACCGTGTTCTGCGGCCGCCAGGTCAGCGCCGCCTTGCGGGCGTCGCCGAATGACGCCTCAAGCGCCTTGGCCACCTCATGCAGGCTCTCCTGCGAGGTGATGATCTCGTGGCCGTCGTCAGAAGACGCCACGTCGTCGGCGCCGGCCTCGATGGCGGCCTCCAGCACGGCGTCGGCGTCGCCAACGCCGGCGTCAAACTCGATGACGCCGACGCGGTCGAACATGAAGGACACGGCGCCGGTCTCGGCCAAGCTGCCGCCCGCCTTGGTGAAGATCGAACGGACGTCGGACGCGGTGCGGTTGCGGTTGTCGGTCAGCGCCTCGACGATGACGGCGACGCCGCCCGGAGCGTAGCCCTCGTAGCGGATCTCTTCATAGTTCTCGGAGTCGCCGCCCTGCGCCTTCTTGATGGCGCGCTCGATATTGTCCTTGGGCATGTTCTCGGCGCGGGCGGCCAGCATCGCGGCGCGCAGGCGCGGGTTCATCGCCGGGTCGGGCATGCCGAGCTTGGCGGAAACGGTGATTTCGCGCGCCAGCTTGGAGAACAGCTTGGAGCGCGCCGCATCCGCCTTGCCCTTGCGGTGCATGATGTTTTTGAACTGCGAATGTCCGGCCATGTGACCTCATCATCCCTTCCGGGCCCGGCGCCGCCGGCGGCCCACCTGTCAGCAATACCGTCAGGCGAAGCTGGCGTCGCCAGGCCTGACAAAACCCGTCGAAAACAAAACATTGGCGCAAAACGCCGGCCTGTGACCTGACCGTCTTTCGCTCTCCGGCCTGTCCGGCGGAGGCGGCTTCGTGACCGGATCCGGCCCTGGCGCGGACCACCCGCCGGCAGGCCACAAATACACGATGGCGCCGCCGCAATAGCGGCGCGCCTGATGGCGTCCTTATAAGACCAGGCGACGCCCGATGAAAAGCGCCCTGTGACGCCCATCGCGCGATCAGCCTGGCGGCGCGCCGTTTCTGCCTCAGGCGAACCCCGCCGCGATGCGCGGAAATTTGAACATCAGATGATGGAACAACCGGTGGCTCAGGCACTTATGCATGTCAGTATCGCCAAGTCTGGACGGCGTCAGCGGCGCGGTTCCCGATGGCTGCGCCAATACTGCAGCCGCACGGACGGGCTCCCAGGTCTGGAAAGCCCGACCTGAAAGGCGCCGCATGGACATTCCGGCCTGGAAACTGGCGATAGCTGAATTGGCAGGACGAGAGGGAGAAGGAAGCGACATGGCCAGAACCGCAACCCCGCGCAGCACCGCGAAGTCCGGCTCACGAGTCACCAGGTCCAGCCCGGTTGCTTCCGGCAAGGCAGCGGCCAAATCAGCCGCGCCATCGAAAGCGTCGTCATTGCCGGCCAGGGACGCGGGCTCCAACCGCCTCGACACCCCATCCGACTTCGCGCCAGAAGCCGTGCTGGCCATCAGCGACGCGCTCAAGGTGGCGTTGGCCGACACCTTCGCGCTCTATGTAAAGACCAAAAATTTCCACTGGCACATGAGCGGCTCGCATTTCCGCGACTACCACCTCATGCTCGACGAGCAGTCGGAACAAATTTACGCCAGCACCGATGAACTGGCCGAGCGCGCCCGCAAGATCGGCGGAACCACCCTGCGCTCCATCGGCCACATCGCCCGCCTGTCCGCCATCAAGGACAATGACGCCGAATATGTCGCGCCCGAGGACATGCTGCGCGAACTGGTCAATGACAACAAGACGCTGATCCGCTCGCTGCGCAAGGCGCATGCGGTCGCTGACGAACACGACGACTGCGCCACCACAAGTCTGCTTGAGAACTTCATTGACACCGCCGAACGCCGCACCTGGTTCCTGTTCGAGGCGGCGCGCACGCCCGATCGCGACGGTCGCTAGAGCGCTTCCGGTGAAAACCAGTTCGCCTGAAATGCTCCATCGCTTTGATTTGACGCATTTTCCTCACGAAAAGCGGGCTCCACTTTTCTCGAAAATGCACGCGCGAAAATGCTCCGGCAAAGTCGGCGCAACGCACGTTGTCCGGCGCGACGCACGTTGCGCCGTCTGGAGCCGTTTCCGGTCGGCCAGATGACCCAGTCCGGCCGGAAGGCGCTCCAACCTGGCCGCACAACGGCCCGGCTGGTTCTGGCTCACGGCTCCCAGAACGCCGGAACCGCCTCCTCCAGATGCGGCCCCAGCCGCACCGGCGCGACGCGGATCGCCAGGCCGGTCCGCTCATCGGTCTCGACGGCAAGGCCACACAGGGTCGCCTCGCCCTCGGCCGGCTCGAATCGGCTGCCTGGCGTTTTCTGCAGGAAGCGGCGCACCGGCTCTTCTTTTTGCATGCCGATGACGCTGTCATAGTCGCCACACATGCCGGCGTCCGACAGATAGGCGGTGCCGCCTGACAGGATGCGGTGATCGGCGGTCGGCGTATGGGTGTGGGTGCCCACCACCAGCGTGGCGCGGCCGTCGACGAAATAGCCGAAAGCCTGCTTCTCGCTTGTCGCCTCGGCGTGGAAGTCGATGATGATGGCGTCGCAGGCCTCGCCCAGCGGGCAGGACGCCAGCTCCCGCTCCGCCACGGCGAACGGATCGTCCAGCGCATCCATGAAGATGCGACCCATCAGGTTCATCACCATGACGCGGTGACCGGAACCGGTTTCGATCATGGTGGCGCCCCGGCCAGGCGTGCCAGACGGGAAATTGGCCGGGCGCACCATGCGCGGCTGCCGCTCGGCGAACACCAGCGCTTCACGGTTGTCGAAGGCGTGATTCCCCAGGGTCACCACATCGGCGCCGGCGTCGAGCAGGCCGTCGCAGATGGCCTCGGTGATGCCGAAGCCGCCGGCGGAATTTTCGCCATTGATCACCACACAGTCCAGCGACCAGCGCGACCGCAGGCCCGGCAGACGATCAGCCACAACCTGTCGGCCCGTCCGGCCGCAGACATCGCCCAGAAACAGCAAACGCATGACGTCTCCACACCCCTGTTGCATCTGGCCGGAAGTCGCGACAGCGACGCCAGACGCCAGATACCGCCTCTCGTCATGAAGGCGGAACATGCTGCGCGCCTCCATTCCATAACATGCGCGCGCCCCCGGAAAACCCGGCGGATGCGACAACGCCAGGACCAGCCAGCTTCAGGTTCAGATCAGACCCGCGTCGGCCGGATCAGTTCGCGCTCGGTGACAATCGCGTCCAGCGGCTGGTCGTGGGCCTCGCTGAAGGCGCTGGCGACTTCCTGGGCGGCGAAGGCCAGGGCGACGGCCCGCACGGGGCCCGTGGCGCGCAACCGCTCCAGCGCCCGGTCGAAATGCCCCGCGCCATAGCCCAGCCGCCCGCCGGCCCGATCGAACGCCAGGCAGGGCACCAGCGCCAGCGCGGGGGCGCATTCCGGCGCTTCCCCACTGGGGCCGCGCGTGCCGAAGCCGGCGTCGACGAGCGGATCGCCCGGACGCCAGATCCGGAAAACCAGGGTGGGATGAGCAACGACCGGCAGGCTGGTGGCGAAGCCGGCGGCGGCCAGCGCTTGCAACAGCGGCAGCGGATCGATTTCGCTGCGGATGGGCCAGTAAGCGGAAACGACGCCGTCGACGTGGAAATCGCGCGCGTGGGCCATGAAGCGCGCGGCGATGGCGCGCGAGGCGGCGGCGCGTTCGGCTGGGGAGATGGCGTCGCGGATCACCCGCGCCCGTTCGCGCAGCAGCGCCTTCTGCGTGCTGGCGGCGTCCGGGAGCGCTGCGGGTTTTGCTGACTGCTGCGTCATGTGCCTGCGGTCAACCGCCGCGCCGGAACCGGAGCCAGAACGGACGCGCGGAAAAATGTGCGGAGCCACAATGGCCGATGGAGTGCGATCCCGGGAAACCTACAAAGTAGGTGGGCGCCGTATGCCCAGGTCCACGGACCTGGGCAGGTACAGCTCCCTTGGGATCGTTAAGGCCCCGGGGAAATGCTCCTGTCGGGCCTCACAGCCCCGCAACAGCAAAATAGGCCGCGCCCACCGCTTTTTCCAGAGCGTCGCCCCGCCGGCGCCCACAATTCTGCTGACTGCGGCGTCATGGCCCGAAGCGCACGCCCGGTCGTTGGCTCAATCGCCAGGCGGCGTCACCGCAAAAGCCGGGGTCGCCGCCCCCGCGCCGCCGGACACCGACATGGGGTTGAGATCCCGCGCCAGGCTTTCGATTCGCTCACTGACCCGGATCAGCGCCGCCGCTGCCTGGCCTTCCGCGTCGGCGACGCGCTGGTCGCCGCCCGCCAAGGCGGAGCGCACGGCCCGCATTTCCGCATCATGTTCGGAAAGACGCTTGCGAACTTCCTGCAGTTCGTCGAGCACGGTCAGCGCCGCCATCACATGCAGGCGCAAATCGCCGATCTGGCCGAACGCCTGCTGCATGTCGCTGACGCGACGGTCGAATTCCGCCGCCAGCCCGGCGAGGTGATCCTCCTCGCCGTCAGCGCAGGCCATGCGGTAGATCTTGCCGGCGATGGAAACATTAAGTTGCGCCATGATCAGGCCTCCCCGCGTTCATCGGCGGCCAGAACCGCCGTCACCACGCCGATCGCCCTCTCCACCCGCTCTTCCACCTCCGAGGCGGCTGCCTGCAGGCGGGCCAGCCGCGCCATGGCCCCGTCCAGATCAACAGCCAGCCGCGCCCTGTCGTCCTGCATCAGCGACAGTTCGGTCTCGATGTCGATGGTGCGCCGGTCCGCTTCGGCGCGACGGGCAGCCGCCGCTTCCAGCGCCGTCAGCGCCGCATCCAGTCGTTTCAGGGCCTCGTTGAGATTCATGGTCTCCGCGCTTTGCTTCGCCTGCCGCCCGTTTATATCCCCTGAGCCGGCGCGGATGCAAAAGGGATGCGCGGGCGCGCTGCAAATACATTGGCGTCGGCGGCGGGAACCGCCGCCGCCCAATCCGTCCGCCAGGCGGAAACCCGCCCCTGCCGGCGGTCGCGCCTGGTTTTCGCCATGTCCTTGCGTCATGTAGCCAGGAACGCCTGCTTTGCGCGTGATTGATCGGCGCTTACATTGACTCGCGTCCAGCAGGTGCTATCTAGCCCGCGCGCGTCCTGTACGGTTTTCCGCAGGCGGCGCGTCCAGCCAGATCCAGCCGCAACCGGACGTCCAGATGACCCATTCCGTTGAACACCGTCGCCTCGCGAACGCGATCCGCGCGCTCGCCATGGACGCCGTCGACAAGGCGAATTCCGGCCACCCCGGCCTGCCCATGGGCGCCGCCGACATCGCCACGGTGCTGTTCACGCGCTACCTGAAATTTGATCCGAAGGCTCCAAACTGGTCGGATCGCGACCGGTTCGTCCTGTCGGCCGGCCACGGCTCCATGCTGCTGTACGCGCTGCTGTATCTGACCGGCTACGACAGTGTCTCGCTTGAGGACATCAAGAAGTTCCGCCAGCTGCATTCGACGACCCCGGGCCACCCGGAAAACTTCGTCACCGCCGGCGTCGAGACCACCACCGGCCCGCTCGGTCAGGGCATCGCCACCTCGGTCGGCATGGCGCTGGCCGAACGCATGCTGGCCGCCGAGTATGGCGACGACCTCGTCAGCCACCATACCTATGTGCTGGCCTCCGACGGCGACCTCATGGAAGGCGTCAGCCAGGAAGCCATCGCCCTCGCCGGCCATCTCAAGCTGTCGAAGCTGATCGTTTTCCACGACGACAACGGCATCTCCATCGATGGTCCGCTGTCGCTGGCCGATTCCGTCGACCAGGTGAAGCGCTTCGAGGCGGCTGGCTGGAACGCCATGCGCATCGACGGCCACGATCCGGAGGCCATCGCCGCCGCCATCGACCAGGCGCAGAAATCGGACCGCCCCACCCTGATCGCCTGCCGCACGGTGATCGGCTTTGGTTCCCCAAACCGCGCCGGCACCTCAAAGGCCCATGGCGAGCCGCTGGGCGCCGCGGAGCTGGCCGCCGCCAAGGCGCAGCTCGGCTGGGAATACGGCCCGTTCGAGGTTCCCGATGACATCCTGAACGCCTGGCGCGCCGCCGGCGCCCGCAACAGCGCCGTGCACCAGGCCTGGACCGCCCGCTTCGCCGCCCAGCCGGAGACGCGTCGCGCCGAGTTCGAGCGTCGCGTCAACCACATCGTCCCGGCCGGTTTCGACACCGCCATCGACGGGCTGAAGCGCAGCCTCATCGCCAATCCGCAGACGGTCGCCACCCGCAAGGCCAGCGAGATCGCGCTTGAGGCGATCACGGTCGCGGTTCCCGAGCTGATCCTCGGCTCGGCCGACCTGACGCCGTCCAACAACACCAAGACGAAGAACCTGAAGGAAATCAGCCCCGGCGATTTCGCCGGCCGCTATATCCACTATGGCATCCGCGAGCACGGCATGGCCGCGGCCATGAACGGCATGGCCCTGCACGGCGGCTTCCGCCCGGCCGGCGCCACCTTCTTCGTCTTCACCGACTATTGCCGGCCGTCGATCCGCATCGCCGCCCTGGCGGAAATCCCGGCGATCTACGTCATGACCCATGATTCGATCGGTCTCGGCGAGGACGGCCCGACCCACCAGCCGGTGGAGCACCTGGCTTCGCTGCGGGCCATGCCGAACCTGGCCGTGTTCCGCCCGGCGGATACGGTCGAAACGGCGGAAGCCTGGCAGATCGCCGTCAAGCGCACCAGCGGCCCGACCCTGCTGGCGCTCTCGCGTCAGAACCTGCCGCAGGTGCGTCACGATCACGTGCAGGAAAACCTCTCCGAAGCCGGCGCCTATGAGCTGGCTCCGGCGGAAGGCGGCAAGGCCGAGGCCAGCATCTTCGCTTCCGGCTCGGAAGTCGAACTGGCGATGGCCGCCCGCGAGCAGCTCAAGGCCCAGGGCGTCGCCGCGCGCGTCGTCTCCGTGCCTTCGCTCGACGTCTTCCTTGAGCAGCCTGAGGACGTCCGCAAGGCGGTGATCGGCGACGCGCCGGTGCGCGTGGCGATTGAAGCCGGCGTACGCTTCGGCTGGGACGCCGTGATCGGCGAAAACGGCGGCTTCGTCGGCATGTCGAGCTTCGGCGCCAGCGCGCCTTACAAGGACGTCTACAAAAACTTCGGCATCACCGCTGAAGCCGTCGTTGACGCCGTGCTGAAGCGCCGCAACGCCTGATCTGACCCGAACGGCCGCTATCTGGCGGCCGTTCTGCTTCCGGCGCCGCCTTTTGAAGGCGTTGTCCGCCGGACGTTCAGGCAAGAGATTCCGCGATGGCGCCCTCCACGGCGCCGCGCAGGCAAGGCATTTTCGGGCAGTCAGCCTCAAGAAAATGCATAAAATCAAAGGGATATAGCGAAATCCGGCAGATTGTCCCGGATTTTGCGCCGATCCGCCCGGAGCGCCGCTCCGGAGCGCCCAGAGGACGAGGAGTTTCAAGATGACGGTTCGGGTTGCCATCAACGGGTTCGGACGCATTGGCCGCAACGTGCTGCGCGCCATCGTCGAGTCCGGCCGCACTGACGTCGAGGTCGTGGCCATCAACGACCTGGGCCCGGTTGAGACCAACGCTCACCTGCTGCGCTATGACTCGGTGCACGGCCGCTTCCCGGCTGACGTGAAGGTCGAGGGCGACGCCATCGTCATCAACGGCAAGGCCATCAAGGTCACCGCCGTGCGCGATCCGGCCGAGCTGCCGCACGCCGCCCTCAACGTCGACATCGCCTTCGAGTGCACCGGCATTTTCACCTCGAAGGACAAGGCCTCGGCTCACCTCAAGGCCGGCGCCAAGCGCGTGCTGGTGTCGGCTCCGGCCGACAACGCCGACCTGACCGTGGTTTACGGCGTCAATCACGACAAGCTGACGAAGGACCACATCGTGGTCTCGAACGCCTCGTGCACCACCAACTGCCTGGCTCCGGTCGCCAAGGTTCTCAATGACCTCGTTGGCATTGAGAAGGGCTTCATGACCACGATCCACGCCTACACCAACGACCAGCCGTCGCTGGACCAGATGCACAAGGACCTGTACCGCGCCCGCGCGGCGGCCCTGTCGATGATCCCGACCTCCACCGGCGCCGCCAAGGCCGTCGGCCTGGTGCTGCCGGAGCTGAACGGCAAGCTGGACGGCACCTCGGTGCGCGTGCCGACCCCGAACGTTTCGGTCGTCGACTTCAAGTTCATCGCGAAGAAGGCCACCTCGGTCGCCGAGATCAACGACGCCATCAAGGCCGCCGCCAACGGCGCCCTGAAGGGCGTGCTGGCCTACACCGATGAGCCTAACGTTTCCATCGACTTCAACCACCATCCGGCCTCGTCGATCTTCCACCTCGACCAGACCAAGGTGCTGGAAGGCAACCTGGTGCGCGTGATGTCCTGGTACGACAACGAGTGGGGCTTCTCCAACCGCATGTCCGACACCGCTGTCGCCATGGCGAAGCTGATCTGACCAACGTCAAAGCAGTCTGGCGCGACCCCCGGGTTGCGCCAGATGTCTTTCGGGGACGCCGGTTTTTCGCCCGCGATGCGTGAAGCGGTCCGGCGTGGGGGTAACAGCAAGATCGCCAGGAAGCCAGGCACCCAGGTCCCACCGGCCCAGCCTGACCTGCGAAGGCGCTATCTTTTTGAAGCGACGCATTTTCCGGACGCCGGGCGATCCGCTCCGCTGGAAGACGCCTCAACTGGCGCGATCTGATCCGCCGCCGCAAGGAACCCAGGAGACAACCCATGAGCGCCAGTTCCTCCAGCCGCGTTGAACCGGAGGCTCCCTCCTTCCCCGCTTCCGTCACGCCCGCGTCGAAGCCGGAAGCTTCCGCGCAACCAGCCGGCGACGCCGCCGCCCCTTCCGCTGACCAGCTGGCCCGGCTTGAGGACAAGCTCGCCCGCATCGAGGAAAAGCTGGCCCGTTCCGAGGCGCAGGTCCTGCGCATGGAAGACCGCATCGAGCACAACACCGGCGTCACCGGCGTGCTGGCCAGCCAGGAATCGGTCGATCGGGTTTATTCCCGCCTGCGCATGCTGCCCGGCTTCCCTTCGCTGATCGTCGCCGCCATTCTGGCTGGCGTGATCGCCGCGGCCCTCATCGCCCTTGTCCAGCGCTTTGGACTGACAGGATAAGCTCCATGACATTTCGCACGCTCGATGACGCGGACCTCGCCGGAAAGCGCGTTCTGCTGCGCGTCGACCTGAATGTTCCGGTCGAGAACGGCCGCGTCACCGACGCCACCCGCATTGAGCGGATCCTGCCCACGATCCAGGAAATCGTGAAGGCTGGCGGCAAGGTCATCCTGCTCGCGCATTTCGGCCGTCCCAAGGGCCAGCGCAGCGACAAGGACAGCCTGAAGCCGATCGCCGCCGCCCTCGCCAGCCATCTCGGCCAGGACGTCGCCTTCGCTGACGACTGCATCGGCTCCGCCGCGGCTGACGCCGTGGCCCGGCTGGGCGACGGCCAGGTGCTCCTGCTGGAGAACACCCGTTTCCACGCCGGCGAAGAGAAGAACGATCCGGAGTTCGTCAAGGCGCTCGCCGCCAATGGCGACGTTTACGTGAACGACGCGTTTTCCGCCGCCCACCGCGCCCACGCCTCCACCGAGGGCCTTGCCCGCGTGCTGCCCGCCTACGCCGGCCGCACCATGCAGGCCGAACTGGACGCGCTGACAAAGGCGCTTGAGAAGCCGGTTCACCCCATCGTCGCCGTGGTCGGCGGCGCCAAGGTGTCGAGCAAGATTGACCTGCTGGAGAACCTCGTCGGCAAGGTCGACGCGCTGATTATCGGCGGCGGCATGGCCAACACGTTCCTGCTGGCCCAGGGCCTGGCTGTCGGCAAGTCGCTGGCGGAGAAGGATCTGGCCGACACCGCCCTGCGCATTCTCGCCGCGGCGCAGAAAAGCAATTGCGCCATCGTGCTGCCCGTCGACGCCGTGGTGGCGAAGGAATTCGCAGCGGGCGCCCCGTCGCAGACCTATGGCGTTGACGCCATCCCGGCCGACGGCATGATCCTGGACGTCGGCGAGTTGTCCATTGATCGCGTGCGCGCGGTAATCGACGACGCGGCCACCCTGGTGTGGAACGGCCCGTTTGGCGCTTTCGAAATCGCGCCGTTCGATCGCGGCACCGTCGCGGCGGCCCAGCATGCGGCGGCGCGCACCAGGGCCGGCAAGCTGATGTCGGTGGCGGGCGGCGGCGACACCGTCGCGGCGCTCAATCACGCCGGCGTGGCGGACGACTTCAGCTATGTCTCGACGGCCGGAGGGGCCTTCCTGGAATGGCTGGAAGGCAAGGCGCTGCCTGGCGTCGAGGCCCTGCGCAAGGCCTGAATTTCTTCGCCGGCGCGCGCATGGGCGAAGCCCCGCGCTCCCGGCGCCGTAAACCGCATCAACCGGACGCGCCAGGGGGCTGGCGCTTCCGCACCATGACCGGGACGCCCGCACGCCGGCAGGCGATGGCGGGGCCCCCGATCCATCCGGAGGACACACAATGAATCTTGCTGAACTGAACAAGGTCGCTGAAGCGATGGTCGCGCCCGGCAAGGGCATCCTGGCCGCCGACGAGAGCTCCGGCACCATCAAGAAGCGCTTTGACGCCATCAATGTGGAATCGACGGAAGAGAACCGCCGCGACTACCGCGAGCTGATGTTCCGCGCCACCGACGCGATGACCAACAACATCTCCGGCGTCATCCTCTATGACGAGACCCTGCGCCAGAACGCCAGGGACGGCACGCCGCTTGCCCGCGTCATCGAGCAGGCCGGCTCGATCCCGGGCATCAAGGTCGACGCTGGCGCCAAGCCGCTGCCGTTCAGCCCCGGCGAGACCGTCACCGAAGGCCTCGACGGCCTGCGCGAGCGCCTGGCCGAGTACTACAAGCTCGGCGCACGCTTCGCCAAATGGCGCGCGGTGATCGACATCGCCCCGGGCATCCCGAGCTGGAACTGCATCAACGCCAACGCCCAGGCCCTGGCCCGCTACGCCGCCCTGTGCCAGGAAGCGCAGATCGTCCCGATCGTCGAGCCGGAAGTGCTGATGGACGGCGACCACACCATCGAGCGTTGCGCCGAAGTCACCGAGTGGGCGCTGAAGGAAGTCTTCCAGCAGCTGTTCTACGCCCGCGTGGCGCTGGAAGGCATCGTGCTGAAGCCGAACATGATCATCTCCGGCAAGAAGTGCCCGCAGCAGGCTTCGGTCGCGCAGGTCGCCGAGGAGACCATCAAGGTCCTGAAGCGCACCGTGCCGTCCGCCGTGCCGGGCATCGCCTATCTGTCGGGCGGCCAGAGCGACGTCGACGCCACCGCGCACCTCGACGCCATGAACAAGCTCGGCGGCTTCCCCTGGAAGATGACCTTCAGCTATGGCCGCGCCCTGCAGGCTGCCCCGCAGAAGGCCTGGGCCGGCAAGCAGGAGAACGTCGCTGCGGCCCAGCAGGCTTTCGCTCACCGCGCCCGCATGAACGGCCTCGCCTCGAAGGGCGAATGGAACAAGGGCCTGGAAGGCTGATTCCAGGACCGCCAGATCCGGCGGCGCGTTATCGCGCCGTCATGGCCATCAGAACCCGCGCTCCGGCGCGGGTTTTTCTTTGCACCGTCAGAGATGGCGAATGCTTCCAGCGGCGCGCAATCTGGCGATGTTCTCCGCCGCGAGGCCATCCATCGGGATAATGTTGAACTGGGCCGGGTCAGTGAACATCATCAGATAGCCCGGACGCCGCCATACCCGGCGTCGCCGTCCACGCCAGCACGCCGGAGCCGGGTCCGGACACAATGCCGATTCCCCCGTCACCGATTGCGATCCGCGCAGTCGGGCTCCGGCATCCGTTGGAACCGCCCCACCGTATTGCTGATAATGCGCCAGCCAGATCAGCGCCGTCAGCGCCAGCGGCATGCACGCCGGCGCCCCCCGCGACGCCGACGATCCAGTCGCGCTCGCCGCGCCAGACATCCAGCCGGCCAATCCGGTCAGCCGCAATGCCGCCAGCCAGAACTTTTTGCCCCAGCACGCCCCGTCGCCATACGAATGGCCGCACCGCGTCCTGCACTATGGCAAGAGTGCAGGTAGCCATACGGGCTCCACCGTCCGTCATCTGTCTCCCGGAACGGCATCTTCCCGCGCCAGCCTGTCCGGCGACAACGCTTGTCGCCGGCGCCGCCCGCCTGTCTGCGATCGACCGGCGCCATTTCCGCCTTGTTTGACGTCCATGGAGCAGACCTGCATCCCCCCGCCAGTTCGCCAGGGTCTCCCGCTGGCGGATGCATCCGGCGGGCGAAGAATGCTATCAGGGTTGAACCGGCCGGACCGGAATTTGCCCTGGCTCCTGAAATGAAGCATTTCCAGCGAAACGACGCCGCCCTGGCCCGCCTCGCCGGCAAATGCTTCTGGAACATGATCGATGACAGACACCGCCCGCCTCTATCTCGTCACTCCGGTGGTCAACGACGCCGCGACCTTTGCGCCTGCGCTCGAAGCCGCATGCGGCGCCGGCGAGACAGCCGCCCTGCTGTTGCGCCTCGCCCCGGCGGACGACCGCGCCCAGATCAACCGCATCAAGCAGCTGGCGCCCGTCGCCCAGCAGCACGGCGCAGCGGTGCTGGTTGACGCCTCCCCGCAGGCGGCGGTTCGCGGCGGCGCCGACGGCGTCCACCTCACCGCGCCCGATCAGGAAACCCTGGAGCAGGCGCTGGAGACATTGCAGCCGGATCGCGTGGTCGGCGTCAGCGTTGCAGGCGCCGAAATGCGCCACAACGCCATGATCGCCGGCGAGGCCAATGTGGACTATCTGATGTTCGGCGGTCCGGATCAGGACAGCGACGCCACGCTGGAGCAGGCCGAATGGTGGGCCGGCGTCTTCGCCACGCCCTGCGTCGCCTACGCCAGCTCCATGGATCAGGTTGGCCCCCTCGCCGCCACAGGCGCGGAGTTCGTCGCCCTCGGCCCCTGGGCGTTCGAAGGCGACGTGGCGGCCGCTGTGCGGCAGGCGGCGCAAATTCTGGCAAGCACGGAGGTCGCGACCGCATGACAGCGCCCAAACTTTCCCGCGCGGCCATCTCGCTGGCGCTGGCGCTCGGCGCCGCCGCTCCCGCCACCGCCCAGAGAGCCTTCGAAGCGCCATCTGGCGCCCAGGTGCCGGTGTTGCCGCAGGACGGCGTCGCCATGCCCCGCCCATCCCTGCAGCCGGGCAAGCCGGGCGCGCCTTCATTCACCCAGCCGGCCCCGCCGCCGGCGCCCGTGACGGGCGAACGGCTGGTCAACGGCCCGCAACTGCCCAACGCCATCGACGCCGGCCTTGCCGACGCCGGCCTGTCAGAGCCAGGTCAGGCCAAGGCCAAGGCGCAACCGAAGCTGAAACCGCCGCCGGGCGCGGACGCAGCCTACGGCGCCTATCAGCGCGGCTATTACGCGACAGCGATGAAGGAAGCCGAGGCGCGGCTGAAGGCCAACCCGCGCGACGCTTCGGCCGCGACCCTGCTCGGCCTGCTGTATGAGCGTGGCCTCGGCGCGCCGCTCGACCTGGCCAAGGCGGCGCACTGGTATGCTCAAGCTGACAAGGCCGGCTCGGCCGCAGCGACGTTTTCCCTCGCCATGATGACCCTGCAAGGTCGCGGCGTTGACAAAAACGATGCCGAAGGCAAGCGGTTGCTGGAGAAGGCCGCCGCCGCGGGCGACGCCTCCGCCTGCTACAATCTGGCCCTGGTCCGCCTGTCCGCTGGCTCCCCCGAGGCTGACCGCGAGGCCGTGAAACTGCTGCAGCGCGCCGCCGAGGCCGAGACGCCGGAAGCACAGTACATGCTCGCCACGCTTTACCGGAAAGGGCGCGGCGCCGCGGCGGACGACATCCGCGCCACGCAATTGTTGCGTCAGGCGGCGGAGAACCGGCTGCTGGCGGCGGAGGTGGAGTATGCAATCGCCCTGTTCAACGGCAACGGCGTGCACAAGAACGAAACCGGCGCCGCGCGCCTGTTCCTGAAGGCGGCTCTGGACGGCAACGCGGTGGCCCAGAACCGCATCGCCCGTCTGCTCACCGTCGGCCGCGGGGTGCAACGCAACTTGATCGAGGCCGCCGGCTGGCATCTGCTCGCCTCCAGTCAGGGGCTGGACGACGCCTGGCTCGATGAAGCGCTGAAGGGCCTGACTCCGGCCGAGCGCAGCAAGGCCGAAGCCTTCGCCGCGAAGCACCGGGAGCCTCTGGTCGGCGCCACCCAGTAGTTCCGGCGCTTGACGCCCCGCCGCGCGCGGGGCACATGGTTCACAATCTGTCGTCCCCAACATATTCCGGTCCGCGCCGGATTCCTCTGGACGGGCTTTCGCCACGCCGTCCGGAGGCATCCTGTGTTTTGGCCGGTCCATCAAAGCGTCTCCGGCGAAGGTGGCTTCCACCGTTCGCCTGGACGATGCGCCAACCCATCGATAAGGCGTTCCGCCGTGAGCCTGTTTCACTGGAACGCCCTGGCAATGCGGCGCCCCTCACTCGCGGCGCCTGACCTGAACGAGCCCGCACCATGATCCGTTCCCCCCTGATGACCGTCATGACCGACGCCGTAACCAAGGCGGCCCGTTCGCTGAAGCGTGATTTCGGCGAGGTCGAGCAGTTGCAGGTGTCGCGCAAGGGTCCCGGCGATTTCGTCTCGGCGGCCGACCGCAAGGCCGAGGACATCCTGCGCGCCGCTCTGGAGAAGGCTCGTCCCGGCTACGGTTTCGTGCTGGAGGAAGGCGGCGTCATCGAAGGCTCCGACGCCACCCACCGCTGGCACGTCGACCCGCTCGACGGCACCACCAACTTCCTGCACGGCCTGCCGCACTTCGCCATTTCGGTGGGGCTGGAGCGCGACGGCCAGCCGGTGGCCGGCGTGGTTTACAACCCCATCAGCGATGAATGGTTCATTGCTGAAAAGGGCAAGGGCGCCTTCCTGAACAACCGTCGCCTGCGCGTCGCCGGCCGCCAGTCGCTGGATCAGGCCGTGCTGCTGTGCGGCATTCCGCACATCGGCCGCGGCGATCATGAGCGTTTCCTGCGCGAGCTGTCGCACATGATGGTGAACTTCGCTGGCATCCGCCGCCAGGGCTCGGCGGCGCTCGACCTGTGCTATGTCGCCGCCGGCCGCGCCGACGCCTATTGGGAGCGCAATCTCAAGTCGTGGGACATGATGGCCGGCCTGTGCATCCTGCGCGAGGCGGGCGGCTTCGCCTCCGATCCGGAAGGCGGCGATGATCCGGCCAGGGTCGGCGCCGTCGCCTGCGGCAACGAATATATCCATCGCGAACTGCTAAAGATCATCCGTCGCGCCAATCCGGCCTCGGCCGCGAAGGGCGCATGAGCGCCGGTCAGGTTTGCGATGATCTGAACGACCAGCCTTCCGGCCGCGCCGGAGGGCTTTTTGTTGCGCCTGCCAGAAGTCAACCAGCCCATCCGGACACCGCCCTGCCCGGATGGCCGAGGCGCATTCGCCGCCATGTCTCCTGTAGCAACGTCTCAGCTGGCAGCCGCGACAGGGGCGGAGCGTGCAGCGCGCACCTCACGAAAAATTCCGGTGAGTTCGCCCGCGACGGGTCGCGCATCACAGCCGGGCGTGATTACATCGGCCAGCGCCGTAGCGGGCGGCGCGGCGGAAACATGGAGACGGGGGCGGAATGGACGGGACCGAGCAGACCATAGTCCGGACGCCGCGCATCCACCTCGTGCGCATGGCGGTGTTCCTGATCCTCGTCGGCTTCCTGACCTGGATCCTGCAACAGCCGGTGCGCGCGGCGTTCCTCAACAATCCGGGCCTGAACGGCCTCATTGGCGTCTGTCTCACCGTTGGCATTGTGCTGGCGCTCGCCCAGGTCGCCCGGCTGTTCATCGCCGCCGGCTGGATCAACGCCCATTGGGCCAGCCGCCGCCCTGGCGAGCAACTGCGCGCCAGCCGCAATCCGCCGTCGCTGGTCAGGCCCGTCGCCGCCATGCTGGCCGACGAGAAAACCCCGCTCAACGCCACGCTGATGCGGGCGATTCTCGATTCCATCGCCTTCCGCCTCGATGACGCCCGCGACATCCTGCGTTATCTCGCCGGCCTGCTGGTGTTCCTCGGCCTGCTCGGCACCTTCTGGGGTCTGCTGGAAACAGTGAGTTCGGTCGGCGGCGTCATCAAGGCCATGCGCGGTGGCGGCGAAGCCGGCGTGTTGCTGGAGGAACTGAAGGCCGGCCTCGCGGCGCCGCTCTCCGGCATGGGCATTTCGTTCTCATCGTCGCTGTTCGGCCTCGCTGGCTCACTGGTGCTGGGCTTTCTCGACCTGCAGCTCGGCCAGGCCCAGGGACGGTTCTACAACGGTCTGGAGGAATGGCTGGCCCATGGCCTCGCCTCATCGCCGATCGATGAAAACGGCGCGCCGTCGGGGGCGCTGCTGGGCGAGCTGGGCCAGCTCAACGAGAACATCACCGCCGCCAGCGCCGCCCTCGTCAACGCCACTCACAGCCTTTCCAGCCATGGACGCGCGGCGCAGGAAGCCGCCAGGCAGGCGGCCGATGCGCTGGCCGCACGCCGTGAGCCTGGACTGCCCGCCGTCGCCCCCCAGCCAGATCCGGCCATTGGCCGTCTCGCCGACGGCATCACCGATCTGGTGCAAAACATGCGCCGTGAGCAGCAGCTGATCCGCGACTGGGTGGAATCCCAGGCCGAGCAGCAGCGCCGCATCCAGGCCTCGCTCGACCACCTGCTCCGCCTGCGCTCCGGAGCCGAATGATGGCCCAGCTGGCGCGCGGCCGCCGCGAGCGGCGCTCTCTCGATTACTGGCCCGGCTTCGTTGACGCCCTGTCGACGCTGGTGCTGGCCGTGGTGTTCATGCTGTCGATCTTCGCCATGCTCCAGTACTACCTGGGGCAGGAGATCAGCGGCAAGGATTCGGCCCTGACCCGGCTCAACCGGCAGATTTCGGAGCTGACCGAACTGCTGGCGCTGGAGAAGTCCCGTGGCCGCAGCCAGATGCTGGAGCTGGACCGGTTGCGCAGCTCCCTCGCCGCGCTCGACGCTGAAAAAGCGCGTCTGCAGGGCCTGGCTGACGGCGCCGCCGGCGCGACCGGCCGCCTTGGCGCGGTGACCGGCGAGCTGGACGCGCAGAAGCAGATTTCCGCCAACGCCCTGTCGCAGGTTGAATTGCTGAACCAGCAGATGGCGGCGCTGCGCAGCCAGCTGGCGGCGCTGGAGCAGGCGCTGTCCGCCTCGGAGGCGCGCGACAAGGAAAGCCAGGCCCGCATCGCCGACCTCGGAAGCCGGCTCAATGTGGCGCTGGCCCAGCGCGTGCAGGAGCTGGCGCGCTACCGTTCGGACTTCTTCGGCCGCCTGCGCCAGATTCTCGGCGAGCGCGACGACATCCGCATTGTCGGCGACCGTTTCGTCTTCCAGTCAGAGGTGCTGTTCGACACCGGATCGGCCACGCTCAGCCCGCGCGGCCACGCGGAGCTCGACAAGATCGCCAGCGCCATCACCGGGCTGACCCGCACCATTCCCGCCGACATCCCCTGGGTGCTGCGCGTCGATGGCCACACCGACGACCGGCCGTTGTCCGGCGCGGGCCAGTTCAGGAGCAACTGGGAACTGTCCGCCGCCCGCGCCATCGCCGTGGTGCAATACCTGGCCAGCAAGGGCGTGCCGCCGCAACGCCTGCTGGCCGCCGGTTTCGGCGAATATCAGCCGCTGGAGCTGGGCGACAGCGACCAGGCCCGCGCCCGCAACCGCCGCATCGAGATGAAACTGACGGAGCGCTGAGGCGGTTTCTGGAAACCCGCCGCCACCTGCCGTGAACGCCTCGTGGCGTTCACTTTGCGGGAGCGCGGGATGAGGCTGTTGCTCAGGCCGCGTCGCTCCGGCCGCCGAACTGCAACCGCGCCAGCCGGGCGTAGAGACCGCCGGCTGCCGTGAGCTCCGCGTGCGTCCCCTGCTCCGCCAGCACGCCGCCGTCCATGACGAGGATGCGATCGGCCGAGAGCACGGTCGCCAGGCGGTGCGCCACCACCAGCGTGGTGCGGGCGACCATCAGCCGGTCGAACGCGTCCTGCACCAGCCGTTCGCTTTCCGCGTCGAGAGCCGAGGTCGCCTCGTCAAGCAGCAGGATTGGCGCGTCCTTCAGCACGGCGCGGGCAATGGCGATGCGCTGGCGCTGGCCGCCGGAGAGGGTGACGCCGCGCTCGCCGAGCCCGGTGGCGTAGCCGTCCGGCAGAGCCGAAATGAAGCCGTCGGCGGCGGCGAAGCGGGCGGCCTCGCGCACCTGCGCGTCGCTGGCGTCCGGCCGGCCATAGCGGATGTTGTCGGCGACGCTGGCTCCAAAAATCACCGGGTCCTGCGCCACCAGCGCAAAGCTGGCGCGCCAGTCGGCGGGGTCGGCGGCGCGGGCGTCGACGCCATCGACGCGGATCGCCCCCCTGGCCGGATCATAAAACCGCAGCGCAAGCTGGATGATGGTGGTTTTTCCGGCGCCAGAGGGGCCGACGATGGCGATGCGCTCCCCTGGCGCGGCGGTGAAGCTGACGCCGCGCAGGGCCCTGTCGTCCGGCCGGCCGGGATAGGAGAAGCTGACATCGTCAAAGGTGAGCTCGCCGCGCGCCGGCGACGGCATCGCGACAGGCGTCGCCGGCGCGGCGATGGTCGCCCGCGTCGCCAGCAGTTCGCCCAGCCGCCCCGCAGCGCCAGCAGCCTGGGCGATCTCGCTCCATACCTCGCTCAGTTGCCCCAGCGCGCTGGCGGCCAACACCGCGAACAACAGGAACTGCGACAGCCGGCCAGCGCTCATGCCGCCCGTCAACACGTCGTGGGCGCCATACCACAGCACGCCCACCACGCTGGCGCTGATCAGGAAGATGGCGAAGCCGGTGAGCAGGGCGCGCGCGCCAATCGCGTCACGGGCCGCGCCAAAGGCAAACTCGGAAGCCGCGCCGAAGCGCCGCGCCGTCGCCTGCTCTGCGCCAAAGGCCTGCATGGTCCGCGCGGCGCCGATGGCCTCCACCGCATAGGCGGAGGCGTCGGCCAGCCGGTCCTGCGCCGCGCGCGAGCGGCGGCTGACGCCGCGACCGGAAAAGATCAGCGGCAGCACGATCAGCGGGATCGCCCCCAGCACCAGCAGCGACAGGCGCGGGCTGGTCACCACCATCATCACGGCGGCGCCAAGGAACATGAACAGATTGCGCAACAGCACCGAGGCGCTGGCGCCGAAGGTCGCCTTGATCTGCGTGGTGTCGGCCGTCAGCCGCGACACCACCTCGCCGCTCTTCACGCTGTCGAAAAACGCCGCGTCGAGACCGGTGAGATGGCGGAACACCGCCGCCCGGACGTCGGCCACAACGCGCTCGCCCAGCGTCATGACCAGGTAGTACCGGGCGGCGCTGGCGATCGCCAGCACCAGCGCGACGCCGCCGAGGCCAAGAAAATAGGAATTGAAATTGCCCTGCCGGGGATCGAAGCCGAAGTCCACCAGACGCCGCACCGCCACTGGCAACGCCAGCGTCGCCGCCGCCGCGACGATCAGCGCGACCAGCGCGGCGAGCATGCGGCCACGATAGGCGACGGCGAACGGCCAGATGGCGCGCAAGGCCGAGAAATCTGCGCGGCGGCTCTTTCGCCCCGCTTCTGCCGGCGACGGCGCTGCGCCCACGGTGTCGTTGCTCATGATCCACCCTGCCGGAAGCCGGTCATTTGCTGCCATGCGCGTCAATGCGGCGCGCATGCGGGGCCACGCCGGGCGCACGACCGGTTCGTCGCCGCCTCTCCGGCGCCGCCGGAATTACCGGCCCCGTATACACCCGAACCCCAACGCGTGCGCAATCAGCGACAACGTGTCCAGCGACAGGGCGCGCGGCGGCGGCGGATCTGCGGCGCTGTGACAAATCCGCGTTCTGTGCAGCCGGCAAGGGCGTCAACGCCTTGTCATGGGCCGTTCGCCAGGCTATACGAGCCGGCAATTCGGATATTTTCCAGACACGTATTCGCCTGCCCCGTTGTCGGGCGGGGCATGAGGATGTGGTTATGAAGCCTGACACCCACCCCCAGTACCACACCATCAAGGTCACGATGACCAATGGCACGGAATTCGTCACCCGCTCCACCTGGGGCAAGGAAGGCGACACCATGAACCTCGACATCGACCCGTCTTCGCACCCGGCGTGGACTGGCGGTTCGCAGCAGCTGATGGACCGTGGCGGCCGCGTGTCGCGCTTCACCAACAAGTTCGGCGGCCTGAGCTTCGGCAAGAAGTAAGCTCCTGCTCCGGACTGGATGAAAAACCCCGGCCTCGCCGGGGTTTTTTTGTGCCTGCATCGCTCGGAAGCATCTGCCAGCCGGGGAAGCAGGCAGGCCGGGCCGGAAACGAAAAAAGCGCCGGACAACGCCAGCGCTCCCTGCAGGATCAGGATCAAACGGCCTCAGGCCCCCATCATCTGCCCCGAGCCATAGTCGCCATTGGCGTTCACCGCCGGGGGCGCCACGAGGCCGCGCGACGCCTTGCGCGCCGGCGCCTGGGGCTGGCCGCTGAAGGCGGCGCGCAGCAAACTGAGCTCCCGTCGCACCGGCGAGGGGCGCGGCGCATCGAGCGCCTCGCTGGCGTCGATATGAAGAATGCGCAGTTCCAGACGGGCGGCGGCGCCGATCAGCGCCCCAAGGGTCTCCGGCAGGATGGCGATGGTTTCCAGGGTCGGGGTCGGCTCCACGAAGCCCATGCTCTTGCGTCGCTCAACGTCGGCCTCCTCCGGCGTCATGTCGCCGTCGGCCACCGCCCGCCGCAGGATCAGCCAGCTCATCAGCCGCATCAGCCGCGTGGTCAGGCGCATGCCTTCCTGGGCGTAGGCGTGGGCCGCGCCCGCTTCGAGCAGCGCCGCGTCCTGACGCCCCGCCCCGTCGAGGTAGGCCGCAGTCTCCTCCACCAGGCTGTTGGCTTCGCTGAACAGGGCCACAAACCCCGACGTGGTGGCGTAGCGCGCGCCGAACGGCACAGGCGTGGCGACAGCTGACATGGTTGACGTCATCCCCGGCAAGAACATTCCGCCGCGCTCCGCCTGTCCACGCGCGTGGAAGCCGCGAAAGCGCCGTTAAGGAGACTTTAACCAGGCAGGACCGCCGGGCCAGCTTTACCGGCCATTAAGTTTAACGCACGCTTTCTCTGGATGGCGCCTGAAACCGCTTGCCAGGGGGAACCATCAGAGGAGGCGGGCGTGGGCCGGGCGCAGGACCGGTCGCCGATGCGGCCCCATGAAGCCATGAAAAGCCCGCAAGTCCTGCGGCGGACGCAACGATGCGCGAGATGCAGCGCCGGGCGCTCCGCGCGAACACCGGTGAAACGGGAGGAGGCTGCGCCCGACCGTGACATGGGGCGCCGGCCTGGCCGATCGGAAAAGCGCCCTGGCGCATGTCGGGAAAAAACGTACGGACAGCCGCCAGATACGCCTGGCCCGAAGCACAGGGCCTTTCCGGCAACCATATCGCCAGCTGCGTTCCGCTGGCCCGCCGTCGACATTCACACTCCCCGCGCAGGGTAGCGGGGCGAAATACGGGAGCAAAAAAGTTATAAATTATTGATTTTAAAACCAAACCATGAATCTGGCGTTCGTCCGCCGCATGAAGGGGGATGCAGACGCCGCCTTCATTCCGCTAGCGCGCCAGCCGCCCCTGCCCGCTCTGGCCGGTCTGCGCCCGCAGACGGGCTGCCTCTGCTTCCAGCCGCTCCACCTGCTTGCGGTTGGCGCGGGCGGCGCGACGATGGCGTCCCTGAACCAGCCAGGAGGCGAAGCCGCCGAGCGCCACGCCGATGGCGACGGCGCCCAGCACGATCACATAGAGCGGCGCTGAGAAGCCGACGCTTGGAGCGCCGGACGCGAACGGATCCAGTGAGAACGTCACCGGCGCCCGGTTGGCGACGGCCACCAGCGCCAGAATGACGATCAGCGGCGCCAGCACCAGATATTTCACGAAAGTAGCCAAGCTGCCCTCCGAACAGGCGCTCCATTGCGGACGCCACCATACCAGATGCTGGTCATATAATCAGGCGGGGCCATGATCCCCGCCATCCCGGCCAGTTCCATGGCGCCGCCGCCCGGACACGACCAGGTTTCAGCCCTGCGCGACGGCCTTGACCTTGCCCTTGCCAGTGACCGGCGACTGGTTCAGGCGCACGCGCATTTCCTTGCCGGTCTTGAAGACAGGCACCGCCTTCTGGTCGACCTCAACCGACTCGCCCGTGCGCGGGTTGCGGCCGACGCGGGCGTCGCGGGTCTTCACGGAGAAGGCTCCGAAACCGCGCAGCTCCACCCGGTCGCCGCGCGACAGCGCCTGGGTGATCTCATCGAGAATGGCGCTCACGATGTTCTCGACGTCGCGCTGGTAAAGGTGCGGATTGTACTCCGCGATGCGCTGGACGAGTTCTGACTTGATCATGGACACACCCCCTGTATCGCCTGCGCCCTGGGGACGGCTCGCCATCCCGACTTGCGCCCTTGCGTGTTTGCATCATCAGACGCACAGATCGTTCTCGACCGCGCGTCCCGGAAAATCTCAATGACCGGCAGAGCCGGTCCACACGGCCAGCAGACCTTCCATCTGCGCGCCGTCCAGTTGGCCACTGCGCTCCAGCGTCGTCGCCAGGCTACCGAAGCCGACGGCGCGGGCGACGCCAGCGCTGACGCCGATGAGGCTGAATCCCCGATCCTGGCGGCGTCGCCACTCCCGCACCGGCAGGTCCTTCGCCAGGCCGCGGTTGGCCTCCAGCCATGTCACCGCGTCCTTTTCATCGCCAGTCTGGTCGATCAGGCGCAGTTGCAAGGCCTGGCGGCCGGTGAAGATGCGCCCATCGGCCACCTCGCCAAGCGCCGGCCCCTCCAGCCTGCGACGCGCCTGCACCAGGCCGCGGAACCAGGCGTAGGAATCACCAACGACGGCCGCCATGGCCTCCTTCGCGGCCGGCGACGCCGGCTCGAAGGGATTCGGCGCCGCCTTCAGCGGGCTGGACTTGATCTCGTCCACCTTCACGCCAACGCGGTCAAGCAGGCCGGCGAAGTTGGGAAACTGCATGATGACGCCGATGGAGCCAACCAGCGACGTCTGCCGGGCGACGATGCGATCGGCGCCCATGGCGGCGATGTAGGCGCCGGATGCGCCAAGCGTATTGATCACCGCCACCGTGGGCTTCTTCGCTGCCAGGGCGCGGATGGCGTTGTAGACGTCTTCCGAACCGGCGACCGTGCCGCCAGGGCTGTCGATGGAGATCACCACGGCCTGGACATTGCTGCTCTCGCCCACCTGCTTCAGCAGGTCGAGCGTCGCCCGCGCACCGGTGATCATGCCGCTGAGGCTGACCCGCGCCACATGCCGGCCGCCAGGCAACCGGTCGCGGGCCGCCGACAGGCCAACCGCCACCACCGCGACAATGGCGGCCAGGATGGCGAGCGCCCGCCAGCCGGTCAGGCGCCGGCGCAGGGCGCGCCGGTCGGTGAGCAGTTCGGCGTTGGACAGCATTTTGCCAGGACTCCCCGCGTCTTTCGCTCCAGCGCGAACCGGAGCGCATGCCTCATTTGCCCGTCCCGGCGCGATCTGTCACCCCAAAAAACACATAAATTACAGCGGGGGGAGGTTTTTCCTCGCTCACAATCGCGGCCGCGGCGGCGGCCTGCGGATGGAACGACCGCCAACGCCCCAAACGCGAACGGCCAGGCTGCGGGAGCCTGGCCGTCTGCGCGATCATGTCGCGACGGCCCCGAAGGCCGTCGCGGCGATGTCTTACTTCTTCTCGTTGGCGCGACGCAGCGCGGCGCCGAGAATGTCGCCGAGCGAAGCGCCCGAGTCGGACGAACCGTAGTTGGCGATCGCTTCCTTCTCCTCGGCCACTTCCAGCGCCTTGATCGACAGCTGGATGCGGCGGGCCTTGCGGTCGAACTGGACGACGCGGGCGTCGACCTTCTCGCCGGCGGCGAAGCGCTCGGGGCGCTGGTCGGCGCGGTCGCGAGCCAGTTCAGCGCGCTTGATGAAGGAGGTCAGGTCGCTGTCGGTGATCTTCACCTCAAGACCGCCGTCCTTGACCTCAAGCACCTCACAGGTGACCACCTGGCCGCGACGCAGTTCGCCCGCGTCAACGAAGGGGTCGCCGGCAAGCTGCTTGATGCCGAGCGAGATGCGCTCCTTGTCAACGTCGACGTCAAGAACCTGGGCGCGCACGACGTCGCCCTTCTTGAACTCTTCGATGACCTGCTCGCCAGGACGGTTCCAGTCGAGATCCGACAGGTGAACCATGCCGTCGACTTCGCCGTCGAGACCAATGAACAGACCGAACTCGGTCTTGTTCTTGACCTCGCCCTCGACCTCGGAGCCAACCGGGTGCGCTTCCGCGAAAGCTTCCCACGGGTTCTGCAGGGTCTGCTTGAGGCCCAGCGAGATGCGGCGCTTGACCGGATCGACCTCGAGGATCTGAACGTCGACTTCCTGGCTGGTCGAAACGATCTTGCCGGGGTGAACGTTCTTCTTGGTCCACGACATCTCGGAGACGTGGATCAGGCCTTCGATGCCCGGCTCCAGTTCAACGAACGCGCCGTAGTCGGTGATGTTGGTCACGCGACCGGTGAGACGCGACTCAACCGGATAACGCTGGGCGATGCCCTCCCACGGATCGGCCAGCAGCTGCTTGATGCCAAGCGAGATGCGGTGCGTCTCGTGGTTGATCTTGATGATCTTGACCTGGACGTTCTGGCCGATGGTCACCACCTCGGACGGATGGTTGACGCGGCGCCACGCCATGTCGGTGACGTGCAGCAGGCCGTCGATGCCGCCGAGGTCGACGAACGCGCCGTACTCGGTGATGTTCTTGACGACGCCTTCGATGACCTGACCTTCTTCAAGGTTGGCCACCAGCTCGGAACGGGCCTCGGCGCGCGTCTCTTCCAGCACCGTGCGGCGGGAAACGACGATGTTGCCGCGACGGCGGTCCATCTTGAGGATCTGGAACGGCTGCGGCACGCCCATCAGCGGGGTGACGTCGCGAACCGGACGGATGTCAACCTGCGAACGCGGCAGGAAGGCGACGGCGCCGTCCAGATCAACGGTGTAACCGCCCTTGACCTGGTTGAAGATGACGCCCTGCACCTTCTCGTTGCCCTCGAAAGCGCGCTCGAGCTTGATCCAGCTCTCTTCGCGACGCGCCTTGTCGCGGCTGATGACGGCCTCGCCGAGCGCATTCTCGATGCGCTCCAGGTAAACCTCGACCTCGTCGCCAACGGCGAGCGGCTGGTCGCGGCCAGGGCCATTGAATTCCTTGAGCGCCACACGGCCTTCGGTCTTCAGACCGATGTCGATAACGGCGACGTCCTTCTCGATCGCGACGACCGTGCCCTTGATGACCGAGCCTTCCTGGGCTTCGGAACGGCCGAAGGATTCTTCGAGCAGCGCCGCGAAATCTTCATGCGACGGCTGGTAGGCGGAGGAAACTGAAGACATGCATGCTCCTGGAGCCCCTTGGGGCCCATGCGTCGACGGCTGGCGTTGGGTTCCGTTCCACCTGCGGCGATGCGGCCTGGAGGGCCGGATCTTCTGCCTTGCGGCAGGCCGACGCAATCAATTGAACCGCTGGCGGAAACGCACTGGCGAAATGGCGAAACCAGCGCATCCCCCAAGGAACGCGCCCATACATCGCCGCCATCGTGCCAGATGGGCGCTGATATAAGGCAAAACGCCCCAATCCACAAGCATCTGGCCGCCAGTCCGTCGCGCGGCGCGGCTTTTTCCGATTCGCACGTCGCTGCCTGACGTCAGCGTCCGGCCAGGGCCAGCTCCCACGCCAGCGCCTGCTCAAGCCGGTCATTCCCCCAGAACAGCTCGCCGTCGCTGGCGATGAAAGCCGGCGCGCCAAAAATGCCCGCGGCGACAGCTGCTTCCGTCTGCGCCCGCAAGGCCTGTTTCACCGCGTCGGAGCCCGCCGCGGCCAGCACCGCCGCAATATTCAGGCCCGCCGCCTGCGGCTCCTCCAGGCTCGCGCCGGGGCCCGCCAGCAAACCGCTTGTCCCTGCGCTGGCGGTCGCCAGCAAACTGCTTGTCTCTGCGCTGGCGGTCGCCAGCAAACTGCTTATCTCTGCGCTGGCGGTCGCCAGCGCCTGGCGCAACGCGACTTCCGAGAGACCAAGGCCCTGCTCGAATTCCGCCGCGAACAACGCCACTGTGAAGGCCGGCAACGCAGCGTCCGGCAACGCGAGGGCGACGCGCGCCGCCTGCAGGGAGTTTTGCGGAAACGGCTCCGGGCGCGTCAGGGCGAGCCCCAGTCCATCGGCCAGCCGGGCCACATCGCGCCAGGCATAGGCCCCCTTGGCGGGATAGACGTTGAACGGAGAATCGTTCCAGCCACTGGCGGCGAAAATCGGCCCGAGCAGAAACGGCTTCCATTGCAGCGCCACGCCCGCATCCCGCGCCGCCGCCTGGGCGCGCCGGGCGGCGATCCAGGAATAATTGCTGGCGAAATCATACCAGAATTGCAGGCGGGGCTGATGCTCGCGCCGCGCTTCCGGGCGCGGCGATTTCGCCCCGGATTTTGCCTCCAGCGGCTGGCTCATCTCCACCCTCAGAACCTGAACGCGGAAGCGGCGGCGTCGCGCGAGGCGGCCTTGCCGGCCCGCGCCTGCTCAAGCCGGGCGATCTCGGCGCGGAGCAATACAATGCGCTCGTCAAGTTCATGCAGCGACAACGTCGACAGGTCCTGACCGATCTGGTGCTCCAGCTGCTGGCCAGGCCGGCTGCGGGGCTCATCCCCAAACGGATCGCTCATCTCGCCCTCCACAACATGCTCCAGACATGGCCGCCATTGTCCAGCGGCGGCGTTTGCAACAAGGTAGCCGCAGCCCGAGGCCGGGTCGACGGTTGATTCCGCCGGCTCCTGACGACCTCCCCGCCGCAGCATTACGGAGCCTTCCGCATGTCAACGCCTGACGCCCTGCCGAAAACCATGAACGCTGTCGAAATCACCACGCCGGGCGGTCCGGACGTGCTGAAGCCGACGCAGCGGCCGGTTCCCGCCCCTGGCGCCGGCGAAATCCTGATCCGGGTGACGGCGGCGGGCGTCAACCGGCCGGACGTGCTGCAGCGTGCAGGCGGCTATCCGCCGCCGCCCGGCGCCTCCGATCTGCCGGGCCTGGAGATCGCTGGCGAGGTTGTCGCTTCGGGCGACGGCGCCAGCCGTTTTCCCGTTGGCGCCCGGGTCTGCGCCCTTGTCGCCGGCGGCGGCTACGCGGAATACGCCGTCGTGCACGAGAGCAACGCCCTGCCGGTCCCCGCCGGCTTCAGCGACGTGGAGGCGGCGGCGCTGCCGGAAACCTTCTTCACGGTCTGGACCAATGTGTTCGAGCGCGGCGGCCTTGTCGCCGGCGAGACCCTGCTGGTGCATGGCGGAACATCCGGCATCGGCACCACGGCCATCATGCTGGCGAAAGCCTTCGGGGCGAAGGTGTTCGCCACCGCCGGAACCGATGAGAAATGCGCGGAGTGCCTGCGCCTCGGCGCTGATCTCGCCATCAACTATCGCACCCAGGATTTCGCGAAGGAGGTAAAGTCGGCCACCGGCGGCGCCGGCGTCGAGGTCATTCTGGACATGGTCGGCGGCGACTACATCCAGAAGAATTACGAAGCCGCCGCCATGGACGGGCGCATCGTCCAGATCGCGTTCCTCAACGGTCCAAAAGCCACGGTGGACTTCACGCGGCTGATGATGAAGCGGCTTACCCACACCGGCTCCACCCTGCGCGCCCGTCCGGTGGCGGCCAAGGCGTCGATCGCCCGGGCGCTGGAGGAAAAGGCGTGGCCGCTGCTGGCTTCCGGGGCGATCCGCCCGGTGATCCACGCGCAGTTTCCGCTGGCGCAGGCCGCCGCGGCCCACGCGTTGATGGAATCCAGCGCCCACATCGGCAAGATCGTGCTGATCCCCTGATCCGCGGCCGGCCGCGCCCTGCGCCGCCGACAACGACGGAACGGGGCGCGAACGTCATTGCGCTCCGGCCCGCCGGGGTTTATATCTGTCACGTTCCCCTCCAGTTCTGATTTTCGTATCCGCAGGATACGCGCTCCGGCCGAAAGCCGGGTCGGAGCACAGGAGGAGTTTGCTTTTTCCGTTCTCCGCGCCGGGGCGCGTCGAGAACCCATCGGAGGAATTGATCGCATGTCCGCCGGACCGCTGATGCCGAAAGCCACCGCCATCTGGCTGGTGGACAACACCTCCCTGACGTTCGAGCAGATCGGCGATTTCTGCAAGCTGCACCCGCTTGAGGTGAAGGGCATCGCCGACGGCGAAGTCGCCGCCGGCATCAAGGGCCTCGATCCGGTCACGGGCGGTCAGCTCGCCCGCGAGGAAATCGAAAAAGGCCAGAAGAACCCCGACTACCGCCTCAAGCTGCAGGAATCGCGCGTGCGCCTGCCAGAGGTCAAGCGGTCGCGCGGCCCGCGCTACACGCCGGTGTCGCGTCGCCATGATCGTCCCAACGCCATCCTGTGGCTGCTTCGCAACCATCCGGAGCTGAAGGACGCCCAGATCATGCGTCTGGTCGGCACCACCAAGAACACCATCCAGCAGATCCGCGAGCGGACCCACTGGAACATGGCCTCGCTCAGCCCGATGGACCCGGTGACCCTCGGCCTCGCCTCGCAGATCGACCTCGATCTGGAAGTGAGCAAGGCCGCCAAGGACCGGCCGCCATCCATGGACGAAGGCGGCCAGACCCTGCTGCCGGCGGAAGTCACCACCGCCGAGCCGGAAAGCCCGTTTGGCGGCAATCCGTTCGGCGAGATCAAGCCGCCGCGCCGCGAAGAAGAGAAGATCGACGTCGGCTCGGTGTTCTCGAAGCTCGGCGGCGCCTCGAAGCGCGGCCACGACGAGGACGACGACGACTTCTGAGACGCGCGTCTTCAGCGGGATATGCGAACCAATGGCCGGGCCCTGCGCCCGGCCATTGTCTTTTGGGGCGCATGCGCAGGAACACAACAATGCGGCAGTCGCGCCCCCTTGCCGGGTTCACCCCGGCAGGCCCTGACGTTCCGTAGATGCTGATCAGCTTCTGACCCAGCGCTCCGGGATCTGATGCTCCAGGGCCCAATGCTTCAGGGCCTCACGCTGCAAACCTGGCCGCGACACCAGCGGCGGGCGGAGCTTGCGTTGCGCCCTTATTCGTAATAATTGAAGTTACATGAAACGCGACAGCCGACTTTCTTCCGTGCTTCACGCCCTGCTCCACATGGCTGAGCGCGATGGCCCCATGACGTCCGGAGAGCTCGCCAGGTGCCTGCACGCCAACCCTGTCGTGGTCCGTCGCACCATGGCCTTCCTCCGCAAGGCCGGCATGGTCGGATCCACGCCGGGTCACGCCGGCGGCTGGATTCTCACGGCTGATCTCGGCGCCATCAGCCTGCGCCAGTTGCATGAGGCGCTGGGCGAGCCGGCGATCTTCGCCATCGGCAATCGCAACGAGACGCCGGTCTGCCTCGTCGAACAGTCGGTCAACGCCGTTCTCGACACGGCGTTCGCCGAGGCGGAAGCCCTGCTCATGCAGCGGTTTGAACACATATCGCTCGCCGATCTGGCGGCGGATTTCGCGCGCCGGCTTCCCCACGCCGCCGCAGGAGAGGACTGATCCATGCGCCATGATGTGATTGTAATCGGGGGCGGCTACGCTGGCATGGCCGCCGCGCTGCAACTACTGCGGGCCCGCCGCCAGGTGCTGGTGATCGACGCCGGCCAGCGCCGCAACCGTTTCGCGCGCACGTCGCACGGCTTTCTGGGGCAGGATGGCGCCGCGCCAGACGCCATCGCCGCGACCGCCCGCCAGCAACTCGCACGCTACGCCACGCTCAGTTGGGTCGACGGACAGGTTACGCAAGCGGGCGGAGTCAACGACGCATTCAGCGTCAGCATGGGGGATGGCGTGGTCCATGAGGGGCGACGGCTGCTGTTCGCAACCGGTGTCGCCGATCTGTTGCCAGACGTCGCCGGCCTCCAGGAACGCTGGGGCGTCTCGGTATTCCATTGCCCCTATTGCCATGGCTTTGAGCTGGAGCGCGGCCGCATTGGCTGCATCGCCACGGGGGCGATGTCGGCGCACCAGGCCATGCTGCTGACCGAATGGGGCGACGTAACCCTGTTCACCAATGGCGTGCTGGAGCCCGACGCCGGCGCCCTGGCGGAGCTGAACCGGCGCGGCGTCGCCATCGAGACCACGCGGGTGTCCGCCATTACCCGGCAGGCGACGGTTCAACTGGCCGATGGCCGGACGGCCGATTTCGCCGGCCTGTTCGTCGCGCCCCGCAATCTTCCCGCTTCTCCCCTGGCGGAGCAGCTGGGATGCGCGCTTGAGGATACGCCGCTTGGCCGGCAAATCCGCACGGACGCCACCAGGGAAACCTCGGTTCCAGGCGCATTTGCCTGTGGCGACGTCGCGCGCGCGCCGCATTCGGTTTCGCTCGCCGTGGGCGACGGCGCATGGGCGGGCGGCCAGGTTCACCGCTCGCTGGTCTTCGACCACGCCGCATAACTGCATTCCCGGGTTGCACGCCGCCTCCGCGCCGTCCAACCTGTCATCGCCGCTCACGGAACGCCCCGGCTTCCGCCCCCTGGCATGGGGGGCGTGCAGGCCTCAGAAACGGGCCCCGGATGCGACGGCGCAGATGGCGGCGCGGATCAACGGGCAGGGAGTCGTTTCATGGAAAAGCGGGAACTGGGTCGTTCGGGCATTCTGGTTCCACCGCTGTGCTTCGGCGGCAACGTCTTTGGCTGGACGGCGGATGCGACCACCTCCTTCGCCCTGCTCGACGGGCTGCGCGAGGCCGGCCTCAATTTCATCGACACGGCCGACGTCTATTCGGTCTGGGCCCCGGGCCATGTGGGCGGGGAATCGGAAACAGTGATCGGCGACTGGCTGGCGGCGCGCGGCGGTCGCGACAAAATGATCATCGCCACGAAGGTCGGCGCGGAACTGGCGCCGGACCGGAAAGGATTGAAGCGGGCGTGGATTGAAAAGGCCGTCGAGGATTCGCTACGGCGCCTGCGCACCGACTACATCGATCTCTACCAGTCGCATTTTGATGACCTGGATACACCGGTGGAGGAACCGCTGGAGGCTTACGCCGCGCTGATCAAGGCCGGCAAGGTGCGGGCCATCGGCGCCTCCAATTTTTCGGCGGAGCGCCTGGCGGCGGCGCTGGCCGCCAGCGGCAGGGGACTGCCCCGCTACGAGACCTTCCAGCCGGAATACAATCTCTACGCCCGCGGCAGTTATGAAGGCCCGCTGCAGACGCTGTGCGCCGCCGAGGGCCTCGGCGTCATTCCCTATTTTGCCCTCGCCGCCGGCTTTCTCACCGGCAAATACCGCTCGGAAGCGGATTTCGGCAAAAGCGCCCGCGGGGCGCGGTCAATCCAGAAATATCTCAATCCGCGCGGCTTCAGGATACTCGAGGCGCTCGACGCGGTCGCCGCCCGTCATGACGCGACGCCAGCCCGCATCGCCCTGGCCTGGTTGATGGCCCAGGAAACCATCACCGCGCCGATCGCCAGCGCCACCAGCCTGAGCCAGCTGCAGGAACTGGTCGCCGCCTCGCAGTTGCGACTCACCGACATCGATCTGCGCGACCTCAACGCCGCCAGCGCCGGCTGACCAGTTGCGCGATAATCACCAGGTCGCGAAACCGCTGACGCACCCGCGACCTGAAAAGCCCGGATCAGCGTAACGCCTTCCTGCGGGAAAGGCGTTACGCCGTTCTGGCCTCAGCCGCGCGGCTTGCCGAGGGCGTCGGCCACTTCGTCGAGCACCGTCGCGTCCTCAATGGTCGCCGGCATGGTCCACGTCTCGTCGTCGGCGATTTTCTTCATCGTGCCGCGCAGGATCTTGCCGGAGCGCGTCTTCGGCAGCCGCCCGACCGTCACCACGGTCTTGAACGCCGCGACCGGGCCAATTTTCTCGCGCACCAGCGCCACCACTTCCTTCTCGATATCGATGGGGCTCTGGCTGACGCCGCTTTTCAGCACGATGAAGCCGCAAGGGATTTCACCCTTGATGGCGTCCTTGACGCCAATCACCGCGCATTCGGCCACCGCCGGATGCATGGCGATGACCTCTTCCATGCCGCCGGTGGACAGACGGTGGCCGGCGACATTGATGATGTCGTCGGTGCGGCCCATGACGAAGATATAGCCGTCCGCGTCGATAAACCCGGCGTCGCCGGTGCGGTAGTAGCCAGGGAAATCCTCCAGATAGCTGGAGCGGAAACGCGCTTCGTCATGCCACAGGTTTGGCAGGCACCCCGGCGCCAGCGGCAGCCTGATCGCCACCGAACCCATGGTTCCCGCCGGAACCTGCTTGCCGGCATCATCGAGAATCTGCACGTCATAGCCCGGCATCGGCACGCCGGTTGATCCATATTTCACCGGCAGCTGGCCAAGCCCCACCGGATTGCCGGCGATGGCCCAGCCGGTTTCCGTCTGCCACCAGTGGTCGATCACCGGAACCTTCAGAACTTTTTCCGCCCACTGGATGGTTTCCGGATCAGCGCGTTCGCCAGCAAGAAACAGGGTGCGGAAGCCCTTGAGATCGTATTTGGCGATCAGCTTCCCTTCAGGGTCTTCCTTGCGGATGGCGCGCAGCGCCGTCGGCGCGGTGAACAGCGCCTTCACCCCATGCTCGGCGATCACCCGCCAGAACGCCCCGGCGTCCGGCGTTCCCACCGGCTTGCCCTCATACAGCACGCTGGTCGCGCCATAGACGAGCGGCGCATAGACGATATAGCTGTGACCGACGACCCAGCCCACGTCAGAGGCGGTCCAGAACACCTCGCCGGGTTCGATGCCATAGAGCCCCTTCATCGACCAGTTGAGAGCGACCAGATAGCCGCCGGTGTCGCGCACCACGCCCTTCGGCTTCCCGGTCGTGCCGGATGTGTAGAGCACGTAAAGCGGCGCCGTGGCGTCCACCGCGACGCAGTCCACCGACTTGCCGGCGATCCGGGCCTTGTCCACCAGCGCCGCCCAGTCATGGTCGCGGCCCCTGCACAATTTCGCTTCAGCCTGCGGGCGCTGCAGGATGACGCAGGCGGCGGGCTTCGCCTCCGACATCTCCAGCGCATCATCGAGCAGCGGCTTGTAGGGCACGACGCGCGCGCCCTCGACGCCGCACGACGCCGCCAGCACCACCTTGGGTTTGGCGTCGGCGATGCGCGTCGCCAGCTCGCGGGCGGAGAACCCGCCGAACACCACGGAATGGATGGCGCCGAGCCGGGCGCAGGCCAGCATGGCGAACGCCGCCTCGGGAACCATCGGCATGTAGATGACGACCCTGTCGCCCTTGCCGACGCCCAGATCATGCAGCACGGCGGCGAGCAACGTCACCTCGGCCAGCAGGCCATTGTAGGAAATCACCCGCTTCGCGCCGGTCACCGGGCTGTCGTAGATGATCGCCGGCTGGGAGCCGCGCCCGCGCTCGACGTGACGGTCCACCGCATTGTAGCAGGCGTTCAGCCGGCCGCCCTCGAACCAGCGGCCGTAGACGCCCGCGGCCGGGTCAAAGATCCTCGTCGGCCGCCGCATCCAGTCGATGCCCTGCGCCGCTTCCTTCCAGAACTCCTCCGGATGGCGCGTGGCGCGTTCCCGGACGTTGAAATAGCTGCTGGCGTTCGCTGGTTGCGCGCCCGCGGCTCCCGACTTCTGGACCACGTTGTTCCTCAGGGTTGGAGCGCGCCAACGCAGCGCGCCCTGGGTAACGATGCGCCAGCGCCAGGGGCAGGACATGAAAGCCCGTGTCTGAAACCCCGGACCAGCCGCACGGTCGCCCGCGACGGCGGCGTGCCTGCGTCGCCTGGAAGCCGGCGGCGTCCGGGCGTGTCCAGGCGTCGCCGCTGGCGCGAACCACCCTGATCATATCGCCAGCCGTGCGCCAGCGCACCCTCAACCTGTGCATGAGGCCCCCTGGCCGGCCGGAGTACGCCAGCCAGCCCGCGCCCCCTTGCCCGGAAAACATTTTTGCGTTTCAACCTTCGCCGGATTGCCAGCGCGCGCGGAAACGTGTCCATTCCGCCAGAAAGCGCCGTTCTCCGGAGACCTGCCCCATGACGTCGATGTACGCCCGCGATCTTGACCGCGTCCCGGCGAATTTCCAGCCACTGACGCCGCTGAGCTATCTGGCGCGGGCAGCCGCGACGTTCCCGGACCACGTCGCCGTCATCCATGGCGGCCTGCGCCGCAGCTATCGCGAGCTTTACGCCCGCAGCCGCCGCCTTGCCTCAGCCCTGCGCCAGGCCGGCGTCGGGCGTCTCGACACCGTCTCGGCGATGCTGACCAACACGCCCGAGATGGTGGAGTGCCACTACGGCGTTCCCATGTGCGGCGCGGTGCTCAACACGCTCAACACCCGCCTCGACGCGGCCATTCTCGCCTTCACGCTGGATCACGCCGAAACGAAGGTGCTGATCACCGACCGCGAATTTTCCGCCGTCGTGAAGGAAGCGCTGCAGCTGGCGAAGGTCTCGCCGCTGGTTATCGACGTCGACGACCCGGAATTCGACGGGCGCGGCGACCGCCTTGGCTCCCGGGACTATGAGGCGCTCATCGCCGCTGGCGATCCGGAGTTCGACTGGGCGCACCCGGACGACGAGTGGGACGCCATCTCGCTCAACTACACCTCCGGCACCACCGGCGACCCCAAGGGCGTGGTCTATCACCATCGCGGCGCGGCGCTGCTGGCGATGGGCAATGTCATCAGTTGCGGCATGCAGAAGCATCCGGTGTATCTGTGGACGCTGCCGATGTTCCATTGCAACGGCTGGTGCTTCCCGTGGACGGTGTCGGTCGTCGCCGGAACCCATGTCTGCCTGCGCCAGGTGCGCGCCAGCGCCATTTACGCGGCCATCGCCGACCACGGCGTCACCCATCTGTGCGGCGCGCCGATCGTCATGGCCACCCTGCTCAACGCGCCCGACGACGAAAAGCGCGCCTTCAGCCACAAGGTCGCCTTCACCACCGCCGCAGCGCCCCCGCCCGAGGCGGTGCTGGCGGGCATGGCCGCCGCCGGCTTCGAAGTCACCCACGTCTACGGCCTCACCGAAAGCTATGGCCCCGCCGTCGTCAATGAATGGCATGCGGAATGGAATGCGTTGCCGGCGGCCGAGCAGGCCACGAAGAAGGCGCGCCAGGGCGTGCCCTATCCGGTGCTCGACGGCCTCGCCGTGCTGCATCCCGACACCATGGAGCCAATGCCCGCCGACGGCGAAAGCCTTGGCGAGGTAATGATGCGCGGCAACGTCATCATGAAGGGCTATCTCAAGAACCCCAGCGCCACGCAGAAGGCCTTCGCTGGCGGCTGGTTCCACACCGGCGACCTCGGCGTCATGCACCCCGACGGCTACATCCAGCTCAAGGACCGCTCGAAGGACATCATCATCTCCGGCGGCGAAAATATTTCGTCGATCGAGGTGGAGGACGCGCTTTACAAGCACCCGGCCGTCGCCAGCGTCGCCGTCGTGGCCAAGCCCGACGACAAATGGGGCGAAACGCCCTGCGCCTTCGTCGAGCTGAAGCCAGGAAAAACGGCGACGGCGGAGGAACTGCTGGACTGGTGCCGCCAGAATCTCGCCCGCTACAAGGTGCCCCGCGCCATCGTCTTCGCCGAGATCCCCAAAACCTCGACCGGCAAGCTGCAAAAATTCCAGCTGCGCGAGAAAGCCCGCAACCTGCCGTAGGGCCAGCGGCGAAACGGACGGCGACAGCGACTGTCCGGGATCATCGGAACCGGGCCTGCGGGATGCGCCAGCCCGGCGTCCAGACGCCGCCTCTCCCCAACGATGGCAATAAAAAAGGGCGCGGCGTGAAGCGCCGAACCCCAGATTTGAAAGATCAGTCAAAAATCACATGCCGGGTTCACCGGCGCTGCTGACTCACCTGGACCCACTTGCGAACCGGCCGCGACAGCGGCGGGACGGATAACGGTCAGTGCAGGGAAGCCGCCGCAAGCGGAACATCCACCTGCTGGCGCAAGCGCGTGATCTCGTCCTTGAGCTGCAGCTTTTTACGCTTGAGTTCACTCAAGGCGATATCGGGCGTTGCCGGCTGCCTCCGTGCGACTTCCAGTTCCCGTTCAACAGCGCGATGACGCTTTTCCAGTTCGGACAGATGGGACTGCACGCTCATGGCGTATCCTTTCGTCGTTTCGGACAACGGAAGTGTGACATGCCGAAGATGGCCATTGGAAGGCCCCCATCCGGGCGCCGATGACAGCCTTGCGACGTCGATTTTTGCTGCGCCCACCACGTTCCGACGCGCCATTCCGGCAGGTTTCCAGTGATTCACGCCCCCCGTCCGCGCGATGGCGGGAACCGTCTTCGGGGACGGCCAAAGCGTCACATCACGAAATTGTGATGTCTTGCCCTGAATGACGCCTGACCGCATAATCCGGCGAGAAAACCTGCAAGAGAAACCTGCCCGGCGACAGCCTGAAAACTGCCTGCCGCGGGCCGGTGCTTGCCTGTCAGGCTCCTGCGGAACGATCCGCGCCAGATGACCTGCAGCAACGACCTGGATGCATGATGATCGAGTCCAATGAGCCAGGCGCCGAACCAGCAACGATCGCCTTTGCCGCCAGGGCCGCAACCGCCGCAACGGAGGACGCCGCCGACCGGCTTGGGGCCGAACTGGCGCGCCTTCGTCAGGAGCACCGCGACCTCGACGCCGCCATTGTCGCCCTGGGCGAAGCCGGCAGCGTCGACCTGTTGCAGCTGCAGCGGCTGAAGAAGCGCAAGCTGCTGCTCAAGGACCGCATCAGGCGCCTGCAGGATGAGCTTACGCCGGACATCATCGCCTGACGGTTTCGCCAGTCTCCCCGCCCTGCGGGCAAGATCCCTGGCCACGAAAAGACCTGCCCCTTCGCCCGAAAAGGCTTGCGCGCTGTCCAGGCTACCGATAACAGCGCTTTTTCTGCGTGAGAGATCTTAATGGCCAGAAGCACGGGCGACAGATCCCGAAAGGGCGCTGACGCGGCGGTTCCCGTCGCGATCATCATGGGCAGCCAGTCCGACTGGGCGACCATGCGACACGCCTCGGACACGCTGGCGGCGCTCGGCGTTGGCCACGAAAGCCGCATCGTCTCGGCCCACCGCACGCCGGAGCGGCTGTACGACTTCGCCCGCGGCGCCCGTGACGCCGGTTTCAAAGTCATCATCGCCGGCGCTGGCGGCGCAGCCCACCTGCCCGGCATGGCCGCGGCGCTGACGCCGCTGCCCGTGTTTGGCGTGCCGGTCGAATCGAAGGCGTTGTCGGGCAAGGACAGCCTGCTCTCCATCGTGCAGATGCCGGGCGGCGTGCCGGTTGGCACCCTGGCCATCGGCAAGGCCGGCGCCATCAACGCCGCGCTGCTCGCCGCCTCCGTGCTCGCGCTGAACGACGCCGGCCTCGCCGCCCGCCTTGACGCGTGGCGCGCCAGCCAGACCGCGAGCGTCGCCGAATTCCCCACCGACGATTGACGCAGGCCGGCCCGGACGCCTGGGCAACGCGGCCCGCCGGTCAGGCGCCGGAAGGACGTCGGTCGTGATCCCGGAGAGACTTGGAACGTGATGCTGCAACCAGGCGCAACCATCGGCATTCTCGGCGGCGGCCAGCTCGGCCGGATGATGGCCATCGCCGCCGCAGGCTATGGACTGAAGGCCTGCGTCTATTGCCCCGACGCCGGCAGCCCGGCTTTTGAGGTGGCGGCCAGCCACATCCAGGCGACCTGGGACGACGAGGCGGCGCTGGCGGATTTCTGCGCCCGCGTCGACGTCATCACCTATGAGTTCGAGAACATTCCGGCCGCCACCGTCGCCTTCCTGATGGCGCGCAAGCCCATGGCCCCGGGCCTGAAAGCCCTGGAAACCTCCCAGGACCGGCTGACGGAAAAGACCTTCGTCGCCAGCCTTGGCGTCGGCGTGGCGCCGTTCGCCCAGGTCGATTCGGTCGCTGATCTCGAATCGGCGCTGCGCCGGCTGGGTCGCCCGGCCATCCTGAAGACCCGCCGCTTCGGCTATGACGGCAAGGGCCAGGTTCGCATCAACGACGGCGACAGCGCTGCGGCGGCCTTCGCCGCCATTGGCGGGGCCCCGGCGATTCTCGAGGGGTTCGTGCCGTTCGAACGCGAGATTTCGGTGATCGCGGCGCGTGGCGCGGCTGGTGAATTCGCCGCCTTCGACGTCTGCGAGAACGTTCACCGCCATCATATTCTCGACGTCACCAGCGTCCCGGCCAGCATTTCCGGATCCGTGCAGGAAAAAGCCATCGCCGCGGCGCGCGCCATCGCCGACGCCCTCGATTACGTGGGCGTGCTGACCGTCGAAATGTTCGTGCTGGCTGACGGTGAAACGCTGCTGGTCAACGAAACCGCGCCGCGGGTGCACAATTCCGGCCACTGGACCATCGAAGGCGCCCGCACCTCGCAGTTCCAGCAGCACGTCCGCGCCGTCTGCGGCTGGCCGTTGGGCGACACGACGCGGCTTGGCCGGGCGACCATGACCAATCTGATTGGCGACGATATCGACGCCTGGCGGACCATTCTCGCCGAACCCGGCGCCAGCCTGCACCTCTATGGCAAGGCTGAAGCCCGCGCCGGCCGCAAAATGGGCCACGTCACCCGGATTCTCCCGGAATAGTTCACGCAGAACAATTCACGCCGATGGCCTGACAGGCCGCGCCGGATTGCCAGCCACCGTGGCGCCGGCGGCGACGTCGCGCGTCACCACCGCCCCCGCCCCGATGATCGCCCCGTCACCCACGGTGACGCCAGGCGTGATGATCGCCCCGCCGCCGATCCAGACATCGGCGCCGATGCGCACCGGCTTGCCGAATTCGATTCCCCTGGCCCGGCTTGCCGCGTCACGGGGATGATCCGCCGCATAAATCTGCACCATGGGGCCGATTTGCGTGCGCGCGCCGATCGCAACGGCGCAGACATCGAGAATGACGCAGTTGAAGTTGAGGAAGACGCCGTCTGCCAGCGTGATGTTGAAGCCATAGTCGCAGTGAAACGGCGGCCGCACCACGGCCCCGGCGCCCACCCCGCCCAGCCGCCCGGCCAGCAGCGCCCGGCGCTCATCCGGCGACGCCGCCAGGGCGGCGTTGTAGCGCGCCAGCCAGGCGAAGGTTGCCTGGGCCTCGGCCTGCAATTCGGCGTCGCCTGGATCGTAAGGCTCGCCGGCCAGCATTTTCTGTTTCTCGCTGCGCTGCGTCACGGCCCATTCCCCTTTTCATCCGCCTGCTCCGGCCATAAACAGGGGGCGCGGCGATTTCGTGTCGGCCCATTCCAGCCATGAGACGCTGATTCAGCGATCGCGCCGAACTGGCTCCAGAAGCTCGCAAACACATCATGCTCTATGGACACGATGGCGGTTATCTGGTACCGCAAGCCTAACGGCGCCATGTATCGTTCGCTCCGAACGGTAGCCTTTTTTCAATTCAAACCTTGGGACGAATTCGCGTGCAGGTACTTGTCCGTGACAACAACGTCGACCAGGCCCTCCGGGCCCTGAAGAAGAAGCTGCAGCGGGAAGGCGTTTTCCGCGAGATGAAGCTTCGCGACCACTACGAGAAGCCCTCCGAGAAGCGTGCTCGCGAAAAGGCTGAGGCCGTCCGCCGCGCCCGCAAGCTGGCCCGCAAGAAGCTGCAGCGCGAAGGCCTGCTGCCGATGAAGGCGCGCGCCAGCCGCTAAGGTCCGCCAGCTGCAGCCATGATGCGTTGCAGCCATGCGTGTCTGCGCCGGTTTGCCAGGATAGCCTGGCGGGGACGAGCTGGCGGGTCAACCGCCGGTCCGGTGTTACATCGCAGACGCGTCTGACGGCCCCACGGGGCCGTTTGTCGTTTCTGGGGCGACGCCCCGCGCGTCGGGCGGGGATGGCGGAACAGGGGGTTCCGGTCCAGTCCGGACGATCTGCGGATAATCCGGGTCGCGCAGCCCCGGTTCGCCGGCGCAATGGCCGCATCGCCCTGGCGCAAGGCAACGACGCCGTTGCTCCAGACGCCAGGCCTTTTTCAAAAATGGCAGCCGGCGAAATAGCCAGGCGCTTCCGGCCTCGGCCCCATGCGCGCCAGCAGCCAGGGGGCGTGCATCTGCGACGCATGCCGCGCCTCAACAACCGCTCCGCCGTCCTGCAGCCCCGGCGCCGTTTGTTAACCAGGTTCCGCCATATGCTGGGAGAAATCTGCCCGGCCAGCATGCGACGCGGTCACGCCGCGTCACAAAACGCGCCTGCCGGGCGGCTGGTTCAGCGTCCGCCACATGCTCGCCCAGATTGGCTGCATGGACAATGAACCCACATTCAGTTTGATCGCCGGCTGGAACAAGCCTCCTGCCGTATCTGTCGAGGGATCGCCGTGCCACTGCCCATGTCCAGACCAGCCGCCGCGGCCCTGTCCGCCGTTGCGCTCGCTCTCGCCCTCGCGGCCTGCGGCGAAACCGTCAATCCGCAACGTTCGACCAACATCGCCGAAGTGGTGAACCAGGACCCGGCGGTGACCGGCGCCAACATCGGCTCGCTGAGCGAGGCGATTCGCGCCAACCCCAACGATGCCCGCGCCTACAATACGCGTGGGACGGCCTATGCCCGCACCGGCAACTACCGCAAGGCGATGGACGACTTCAACCAGGCCATCCGCCTCGATCCGAATGACGCGGCCGCCTACAACAATCGCGGCCTCGCCCATCGCCAGACCGGCAACAGCCAGGCGGCGGCCCAGGACTTCTCCAGCGCCATCACCGCCAACCCCAACTATGCACCGGCCTACATCGCCCGCGCCAATCTGCGTCGCGCCCAGAACGACCTCACCGGCGCCCTGTCCGATCTCGACAACGCCATCCGCCTGAACCCTGAGTCGGCCGAGGCGCGACATTCGCGCGGTCTGGTTTACCAGCGGCAGGGCAGCCACGCCCAGGCGGTGCAGGATTTCAGCTCCGCCGTCGACCGCAACCCGTTCGTCGCGGCCCCCTACGCGGCGCGCGGCCAGAGCGAGCTGGCGCTGGGTCACAATGACAAGGCGCTTGAGGATTTCAACGCCGCGCTGAACGTCAACAACAAGCTGGCGGACGCCTGGGCCGGCCGTGGCCTCGCCCAGGAAAAGCTCGGCAACGTCCAGGAAGCGCGCGGCTCGTTCAACAGCGCCCTCGGCATTGATCCGAACAATGAGGTCGCGCGCACCGCCCTGCGCCGCCTCGGCAGCTGAACCCCGAATCCGGCGCAGCCCGTGTAGAGCCCCGCACGGGG
>NZ_BNCG01000006.1:54274-97087 GCF_014656355.1 Camelimonas fluminis | reverse complement strand
CGGCTCCGAGAGGAGCCGGGCATTTTTATCAGAAAGGTTCACGCCGCTGCGATAGCGACGAGCCCCCGCGCTTTCAGAGCAGGAACCAGGCCATCAGCACCAGAATGAGAATGATGACGCCGAGGCCCCACTTCGACCCCCTGAGGAAGCCCGCGTAGGTATTCTCATGCGCCGGATAGTCCATGTCCGGATGTCCGCCCGTCGTGACGGCGTTCGAATGGTTCGCCATGTTCCTGGTTTTCCCCGATTGAGAGCGTTTCGTTGTCGTGCGGCCGTCCGCGCGGCGGCGGACGAAAAAACCCAACGTTGATCTAGCCGAAGCGCAGGCTGCTTGCAAATGCCCGCCGCCGCCGGGGATGCGATCAGACGAGTCCCGCCTGCGCCAACGCGGCTCCCTGCCGTTCAGCCAGCCCCCCGGCGGTGAAGCCGGCGATGGTCTCCGCGAACATCTGGTGGAAATTCAGCCGGGCGTCGAGATGCAGAAACACCGCGCCGAGCCCGACCGCCGCCCGGTCCATGAAGACGAATTCGCGTGGAATCCTGAGCGGCCCGAGTCGCCGCAACGCCTGGTGCACCTGAAACGCCTCGCGTCGCCCATAGGCGCCGGGCGCGACGCCATCGGCGATGGTGCGCTCCCGGTCGTCGAGCAGCGGACCATAGATGAACCGCGCCCAGACATTGAGCACCGCGATCACCTCAGCGTTGAGATTGGCGAAGCCCCACGTCTCATAGGCATGGGCGACCTGATCCGGCCGGTCATGCAGCAGGCCTTCGTACAGGGCGACGACGCCGCTGACGAAACGCGGCGAAAACACCCGGACGCAGCCATAATCGAGCAGATTGACGCCCTCCGGCTCGCCGGACGCGCCGGTGAACACGGTGTAATTGCCCGGATGCGGGTCGCCATGGATGACGCCGAACCGGCCGAAGGGCCGCCACCAGGCGGCGAACATGGCCTCGGCCAGCCTGTTGCGAATCGCCTGTGGCTCATCGCGCCGCTCCAGCATCGGCCCACCGTCGAGCCAGGTCAGGGTCAGCAACCGGCCGGTCGACAGCTCCGGCCGGACGCGCGGCGTGCGCACGCCGGCCACGTCAGCGAGCATGTGATTGTAGAGCGCCACATGCTTCGCCTCCCGGAGATAATCCAGCTCTTCCCGCAAACGTTCGGCCAGCTCCACGGCGATGTCGCGGGTGTCGATCGCCGCGCCCATGCGCCGGTGCAGCGCCAGCGCCACGTCGAGCTGCTTCAGATCGGCGGCGACGGCCGATTGCATGTCGGGATATTGCAGTTTGCAAGCCAGAGCCTCGCCGTCGAGGCTGCGGGCCCGGTGCACCTGGCCGAGGGAGGCGGCCGCCGCCGGGCTCAGGTCGAAATCGGCGAAGCGCCCGCGCCAGTCGGCGCCCAGCTCGGCCATCATCCGCCGCCGCACGAAGGCCGGCCCCATGGGCGGGGCCTGCGACTGCAATTTCTGGAACTCCGCCGCATATTCCGGCGGAACCAGATCGGGAATGGCGGCGACCAGTTGCGCCACCTTCATCAGCGGCCCCTTCAGGCCCCCCAGCGCCTCGGCCAGCGCCACGGCCTCAGCGGCCGGATCACCGCCGCGCAGCCGCGCCCCGGCGACGCGCGCCGCCGCGCCGCCAAGCCCGGCGCCCACACGGGCATAGCGCGCCATGCGGGCGCCAAAGCGGTTGCCCTCCCTGTCCTGCTCGCCGCTCACTTTGAACCCTTTCCGCCATCCAGCCTCAGGGCAGCACGGCTTCCGCCTCGATCTCCACGCACGCGGCCGGATCGAGCAGCGCCGTCACCCCGACAATGGTCATGGCCGGGAAATGCCGGCCCAGCGACGCGCCCCATGCCGCGCCAACCGCCGCGCCATGGGCGTTGAAGTCGCCAATCTGCGTCAGATACGCGCGCAGCGAGACGATATGCTCCGCCCTGCCGCCGGCCGCCTCGACCACCGCCACGACATTGGCCAGGGCCTGGGTGAATTGCGCGCCAAAACCGGCGTCCGCCGCGACATGACGCTCGCCTGGCGCCACGCCAGTCTGGCCGGCGACGCGCAGCACGCGTCCACCCGTGGTCACCACGCCCTGGGCGTAACCGCGCGGGCGCGGCCAGCCCTCCGGCAGAATCGCCGTGAATGCGGTATCCGACATGTGTTTCCTCCCATTGTTGCTTTTCTGGCTGACGGCGGCGGGCCTCATTCATGCCCGCGCGGATGCGAACCCATCCGCGCCCCATAGCGACGCCCGACGCGCCCGCCTCGCCCGGTGAGGCGGGGCCATTGGAGCCGGGCGTCAGTCCGGCAGGCTTTCCAGTTCGGCGATGAAGCCCTCGATCATGCCAAGGCCAATCTGCCAGAACGCCGGATCGGCGGCGTTGAGGCCGAAGGGGGCCAGCAGTTCCGAATGGTGCCTGGTGCCGCCGGCCGCCAGCATCTCCAGATAACGTTCGGCGAAGCCTTCGCGGGCGTTCTGGTAGACGCCATAGAGCGAATTCACCAGGCAATCGCCGAACGCATAGGCGTAAACGTAGAACGGCGAATGGATGAAGTGCGGGATGTAGGCCCACCAGACGCCGTAGTCGTCGCCAAGCCGGATCGCCGGGCCGAGGCTCTCCTCTTGCACCTCCAGCCAGAAGGCCGCGAGCTGCTCGCTGGTCAGCTCGCCCTGGCGGCGCGCCTCATGCACCTTGCGCTCGAAGCTGTAGAAGGCGATCTGGCGGACCACCGTATTGATCATGTCCTCGACCTTGGCGGCGAGCATGACCTTGCGCTCCTGCGGCGGCGCGGCGTCGAGCATGCGGCGGAAGGTCAGCATCTCGCCGAACACCGAGGCGGTTTCCGCCAGGGTCAGCGGCGTCGGGGCCATCAGCGCGCCCTGGCGGGCGGCCAGCACCTGGTGCACGCCATGGCCCAGCTCGTGGGCCAGGGTCATCACGTCGCGCGGCTTGCCGAGATAATTCAGCATCACATAGGGATGGGCCGAAGGCACCGTCGGGTGGGCGAAGGCGCCGGGCGCCTTGCCAGGCCGCACCGGCGCGTCAATCCAGTTTTCATCGAAGAAGCGGCGGGCGATGCGCTCCATCTCAGGGGTGAATTCGCCATAGGCCGACAGCACCGTATCGCGCGCCTCATCCCAGCCGATGGTCCGCTGCGCCGCTTTCGGCAGCGGCGCGTTGCGATCCCAATAGTCAAGCTGCTCCTTGCCGAACCAGCGCGCCTTCAGGCGATAATAACGGTGCGACAGGCGCGGATAAGCGTCGCGCACGGCGGCGACCATGGCGTCGACCACCTCACGCTCCACCCGGTTGGCCAGGTGGCGGGCGTCGGCGACGTCGCTGAAGCCGCGCCAGCGGTCAGAGATGTCCTTGTCCTTGGCCAGGGTGTTGGTGATCAGCGTGAAGGTGCGGATATTGTCGGAGAACACCTTGCCCAGCGCCGCTGCGGCGGCCTTGCGCTTTTCAGGGGCGGCGTCCTGAAGCAGGTTCAGGGTCGGCTCGATCGACAGGCTGGCGCCGTCGATCTCGAAGCGCAGCGCCGCGATGGTCTCGTCGAACAGGCGGTTCCAGGCGCTGACGCCAGTCACCGATTTTTCGTGGAACAGCCGCTCGAGGTCGTCGGACAGTTCGTAGGGCTTCTCCTTGCGCATGTCGTCCAGCCACGGGCGCCAGTGCGCCAGTTCCGGGCTGTTGCGCAGACGCCCCCAGGCTGCGTCGTCGAGACGGTTCAGCTCCAGCTGGAAGAACAGCAGATGGGCGCTGGCGGCGGTGGCGCGCTCCTGGGCGTCGCCATAGAACTTGGCGTGGGCCGGCGCGGAGGTGTCGCCGAAATAGATCAGCCCGGCATAGGACATGATGCGGCCAAGCGTTTCGGAAATCGTTTCGAAGGCGCGGATCGCCCTGTCCAGTTCGCCGGGGCCGCTGGCGTCGCCGGCCAGCGTTGCGATGCGCCCGCGCCAGGCGTCGGCGAAGTCGGCGCAACGTCCTTCGATGCTGTCAAAATCGGCCCTGTAAGCGTCCGAATCCATGCCGGGATAGAGCGCCGACAGGTCCCAGCGCGGCAGGTCGCCCAATTCGGACGCCACGCCGGCCCCGGCCTTTTCCGGGCTGCGGGGGGCGGACAACCTGCTCGTCACTGAAACAGCGCGCGACATCAAAACTCTCCAGATCTCTTTGCAAAGCGCGCGGCCAGCGAACCGGCGGCCGCGCCCCTAAAGTGGCGACGCCAACGCCGCGTGGCAATGCGCTGGCGCACGGCGGCGGATCTTTGGCGACCATCTTTGGGGGACATCACCGCTGGAGCGGTCATCTTCGGGCGCCTTCGCGCGCCCGACCCCGGCGCCGGCCAGAGCCATCGAGGCGCCACAGCCGGGCCGGCCATGAATCGCAGCGCGGCATATTCCACCGGCAATCCGGGAAATCTGCCGACAGCGTTAACACGGACTTTACCGTTGTGCGCCAGCATGCCCCGTAACGACACACCTGAGAGCCCGTCGGCAGACCTGCGCCAGCCTTCCCGGCATGGCGAATGACGCGGGCAGAAGGACAGGGCGGATAACCGGCCAGCCTGACCGGAATTTTGCCCGGAGCATGAAAGCGACAGCCGCGAATGGCGATCCCGGTCATGGCGACACAGCCCAGCAACAGCGCGCCTCGCGTCAGCGGCGCACGGTTTTCCGGTGAGTCGGCCAGTCCGGCGCATGACCGGCCTCCGGCGGACGCGCTGACTGACGACGTGGTGCTGGTGGTCTGCGACGGTCAGCCGGACCGGCAGTTGCGCGCCGCGCTCGCCGCATTCGCGGCCCAGGAACGCGTGGTCCTTCGGGTCGCCCCCGGGCTTGCCGCCGTGCAGAACATTCTTGCTGCGCACAATGCTGTCGCCGGACAGACGGACGGCGTCAGGGCGGTGGTCGCCGCCGATGCGGGTGAAGCCGCGTCCGTGCTCGATCTGCTCGAAATCTTGCGGACGCGCGGCGTCAGCGCGCCGCTGTTGGCGCCGCCGCCGCAGGCGCCTCTTGATGCGGCGGTTTTACAGGACGCCGGCGTTGAATTTCTGGCTGGCGTCACGCCCGAGCGGCAGATGCGCAGCCTGCAGGAACGGTTGCAGCACCCCCCTGGCGATGCGCCCGGCGGGCGGCGTGGCGAACGCCGCGCCGAACTGTCGCTGGACGACCTCGCGGCGGCTGGCGAAACCATGGCCCGCGCCGTCGCCCAGGGCCGACGCGCCCTGCGCACCGGCTTGCCGGTGCTGGTGGAAGGCGCGCGGGGCTCCGGAAAGTTCACCCTGATCCGGGCGTTGCACGCCGCCGGCATGCGACGACAGCGCCCGCTGCGCCAGCTCGACGCGCCCATGCTGCGCGCGGGCCTCGACGCCGCGACCATCGCCATGGGCGTCGACGTGGAGCGCGGCCTGATCAACGACGAGGCTGGCGGGTCGCTGTATCTGCGCAACGTCGACCGCTGGCCGACCGCCGCCCAGGCGGAGCTGGCGGAGCTGTTGCGCCGTCGCGGCGCCCGCCACGGCCGCGTCGCCGCCGTGGCGCCGCTGCGCATCTTCGCCGGATCGCGCCAGCCGCTGATCGACCTGGTGCGCGAAGGCCGGTTCCGCGAGGACCTGTATTATCTGCTCTCGGTCGCGCCGCTCACCCTGACGCCGCTGGCCCTGCGGCCGGAGGATATTTCAGCCATGGCCCAAGCCATGTTGGAGCGCCTGCGCGCCGGACGCGCCGCGCCGCTGCAGCGCGAATTGCCGGACGCATTCAGCGACGCCGCGTTGCAGCAACTGCGATCGGAAGACTGGCCAGGCAACGCCAGCCAGTTGCGGGCGCGCGTCCTGCGCGCCGCCCATGCGGCGACTGGCCCAATTATCACTGCGGACCACGTCGCGCCGCTCCGCGCCGCCGGTGAACTGGCCAGCGACGCCGGATTCTGGCTGACGGAAGACATCACGGGCGGCGGCGCTGCCCAGCCGGCGGGCCTGTCCGGCTCTGGCGGCCAGATTCACGACATTCTGGATATTTTTGACGGCCAGGGCGACCTCCGGCCGCTGGCGGAAATCGAGGCCGGCGTCATCCGCTTCGCGGTGCGCCACTATCGCGGCCAGATGTCAGAGGTGTCGCGTCGCCTGGGGATTGGCCGGTCCACGCTCTACCGGAAGCTGAAAGATCTGGACATGATGCCGGAGCGGGACGCGCTGGCGGATTGCGACGCGGCCCGAAGCTGGCCGGAGGGCGCGGCGGCCCAGCGGTCCTGAGCGCATCCGGCAGGGGCGCTGAGGCTCTCTGACGCAATCCTGATTTACTTAATCCCAGGCGAATCAGCGTCAATTCGCCAGACTGAATCAGGTCGCGAGGATGCTGACGCATCCGTGACCTGCCAGGCTCAAGCCAGCGTGACGCATGTCCTGGCAGGACGCGCCTTGCGCCGCTCGGGCTTCATCGAGGCCCGATGAAATCAGACTCATCGGGTTTTGGTGCGAAACATCATCGGGACGGCGCCGGACGTGAGCGGCGCGCAGACACCAAGGTTTGGGGAGCCATGCTGGCATGACGCTGCGTGCTGACAGGTCGATACTGAGCGTTTTTGCCCTCGCCACGGCGCTGGCCGTGAGCGGCGTCGCCGGGGCGCAACCCTATTCCCGCCCCCTGCCCCGGGACGCCGCCCAGGCGTGGTCGCTGGATTCGCAGGATGCGCAGTCCAGCGATGACGATGACGCCAGGGATTGGGGCGGACAGCCCCCCGGGGAACAGGAGCCGCAGGAACAGGAGCCGCAGGAGCAGGAGCCTCAGGAGCAGCCCTCCCAGGAACGGGACCAGGAGCAGGAACAGGAGCCGGCTGAGCAGGAGCCCCGGGGCCAGACGCCGCGGGAGGAACTCCGGCAGGACCACGACGCCCCTGAGGACAGCGCGCCCCGATATGACGGGCGCGGACAGGCTGACCAGCAGTACCGGGCGGCGCCGGAGCATCCCGACGCGCGTCGCGACGATGATGATGGGGACCGGGGGTACGATCAGGAACAGCCCCGCCCGGAGACGCCGGACGGCTCCGACGATGAGGACATGCAGCAAACCCGGCGGACGGACCGGTCGCAGCAGATTATCACGCTTTATCACGAGCCCCTGCCGGCGCCGCCCGCCCCGGCCCAGACACTCCTTGCTCCGCCGCCCTCCACCCTCGCCCCCGCTCCCCACGCGCAGACGCAAGACCAACCCCACGCGGGCGCGCCGCCAGCGGGCGCCAGCGCTGACGTCACGGCTTCGATCAGCCGCGCGCCATCCGCCAGCGCCGCGCACAACGAGGCGGCTTCCACGTCTCCCCTTCCGGGCGAAACGCCCCGCGCCGGAGACGCCATGCGCCCTGCTGTCGCGGCGCCTGCCGGGGGAGCAACTCCCGGCGCGACCGGCGTCAACAGTCCGGCCGCCGACGGGCAAACCGCGTCGCTCCCCAAGGCGTCGCCCTCCAGCGACGGGGCGACGCAAGCCTTCCCCGAGCTGCCGTCGCCGCCCGAAGTCGACGCCAGCGCGATCCAGGCCGATTCCATCCTCCTGCAGGCCCGCGCCCTGCTCGAAACGCCGGCCGCCTTCGCCGGCAGCCGCCTCGACGCCGCCCAACAGGCGGAGCTGCGCAAATTCTATGCGGAGCGCACCGCGCCGCTGTGGATCGAGCACGGCCAGTGGAAGGCCGCCGCCCGCGCCGTGCAGGGCAAGCTGGAGCACGCCTGGGAAGAAGGCATGGAGCCGGCGGACTATCCGGCGGCGGATCTGCCGGCCGTCGCGGCCACGCCGGACGTGCTCGCCGCCGCCGAAATCCGCCAGTCGGTCAATGCGGTGAAATACGCCCGCGACGCCTCGGGCGGCCGCATCGACCTGCCGCGTCTGTCCCGGCTGATCACCCCGAAGCTGGATTTGCCTGGCGCGGCCGCCGTGCTGACCCGTCTGGCAGAGGCTTCGGCCGGGAACGGCGACGTCTCCGCGTTGCTCGGCGACTACAATCCGAAGCATCCCGGCTATCTCGCCCTGCGCGGCAAGCTGATCGAATTGCGCGCGTCCCGTCCGCCGGAGCCGCCCATGGCGCGGGTGCCTGAAGGCCCGGCCCTGCGCATCGGCATGAGCGATCCGCGCGTTTCGCTGGTGCGCAGCCGCCTTGGCCTGACGCCGTCGGAGGACGTGCTCTATGACGGAGCGCTGGCGGCGGCGGTGGCGGAATTCCAGCGCCAGCGCGGCCTGAAGCCCACCGGCGTCCTGACCCGGCAGACCGTGGTGGCCATGGCCGGCGACCGGGTGCCCGCGGCCCAGGACGAGACAGCCCTTGTCGTCAACATGGAGCGCTGGCGCTGGCTGCCGCGGAATCTGGGACCCAGCTACATTTTTGTGAACATTCCGGAGTACCGGATGCGCGTCGTGCGCGACCACCGCCTGTCGCATGAGGCGCGCGTGGTGGTCGGCAAGGCGGAAACGCCGACGCCGGTGTTCTCGGACACGATGCAATACGCCGTGGTCAATCCGTACTGGAACGTTCCGCCCTCGATCCTGAAGAAGGAATTCCTGCCCGGGCTGGCCCGCGACCCGAACTATGCGGCCCGGCGCGGCTATGAGGTGGTGCGCCGGGGCAACAGCATCCACGTGCGCCAGCCACCGGGCGAGCGCAACGCCCTCGGGCACATCAAGTTCATGTTCCCCAACGATCACGCCGTCTATCTGCACGACACGCCGTCACGCGCCCTGTTCGGCCGGGACCGGCGCGCGTTCAGCCATGGTTGCGTGCGGGTCGACGATCCGCTGCGCTTCGCGGAGCTGGTGCTGGGGCCGCAATGGTCGCAGGCGCGAATCAGGAAACTGATCGGTCGCGGCGAGCGAACGGTGCGCCTGCAGGAGCCGCTGCCGATCCATCTCGCCTATTTTACCGCTTCGGTGGATGAGGCCGGCAAGCTGCACGCCCGCGAGGATATTTATGGGCTGGATCGCCGCATGCAGGCGGCCCTCAGCCAGACGCGCCGCTGACCGGATCTGCTGCGCGGCCAGAGCCATGCAGCAGACGGGCGCCAGACGCCCGTTCAGAAATGACACACAGGCGTCACATGGAAAAACGCCGCTCCATCAATTGATTGCCAAAAAATGCATCGCAGGCGCCCAGGTTTATGGCGGGAAACGGCGAAGCAGGCTAACCTCGCATTAAGGCTTCTGGTCGAAAAGTCTGGCGCAGGGATCCGCAATTATGCTGGCGGCTTCCCTGCCCGACGCAAGAACAGCCAGCCGGCCCAGAGGGCTGGTTATATGGGCGGTTATGGCCGGCGCGTGGAGCGCGACGCGCCCACCGGCCATCCATCAGGGGTGAACCAGCTTGTCGTTGCCACGACTCCATTTTCCTTTCCGTCCCGTGGCCCCACGCGCGGCCTGCCTGTCCATCGCTGGCGGCGTCTGGCGACGGATAAGCGGCCTCGTGGACAAGGGCGGGGTCCGGCTGGGTCTCGGCGCCCTCGCACTGGCAGGCGCCACGCTTAGTGGCGCTTCGGAAACGCAGAACGCCATCGCCAACGGCGACACCCGCACGCTCACCCTGTATTACGCCCACACCAAGGAGACGATCTCCGTCACCTTCAAGCGCTTTGGCTCCTATGACCGCGCGGCGCTGAAACAGCTCAACTGGTTCCTGCGCGACTGGCGACGCGAGGAGCCCACCAACATGGACCCGCGCCTGTTCGATCTGGTGTGGGAAGTGCATCGCGAGCTTGGTTCGCGCGAGACGATCCACGTGCTCTCCGCCTATCGCGCGCCCGCCACCAACGCCATGCTGCGGCGGCGCTCCGGCCGGGTCGCCGAGCACAGCCAGCACATGCTCGGCAAGGCGATGGATTTCTACCTTCCTGACGTGCCGGCCGCCCGCATCCGGGCAGCGGCCGTGCGCCTGCAGCGCGGCGGCGTTGGCTACTACCCCTCTTCGTACAACCCGTTCGTTCACCTTGACGTGGGCTCGGTGCGAGCCTGGCCGCGTCTGTCCTACGAGCAACTGGCCAGCATCTTTCCTGACGGCAAGACGGTTCACATTCCGGCGAATGGCCGGCCGATGGCGCGCTATGAGCAGGCGAAGGCCGAGATTCTCGCCCGGGGCGGCTCCGTAGCCGGGGCCACCGCATACGCCGCGCAGGAAAACACATCGAAGAAGGGCTTCTGGGCCAGGCTGTTTGGCGGCGGCTCCGACGAAGGCGAGGACGTCGCCGAGCAGAAGGCGATCGCCGTCGCGCCGCCTTACAAGCCGCGCACCGCGAAGGAAGCCGCCGCCACCGCCCAGCAGGTGGCCTGGGCTGAAGGCAACCAGACAACGGGCGACGCCGGTCTGCTCGGCTTCTTTGGCGGCGGCAAACAGCAGCAGGCCCAGCCGGTCGCCGTGGCGGCCGCGCCGCCGCCGTCCGCCGATCGCCTGCCGCCGCTGGAACCACAGCCGAGCCGCATCGCCGAAATGGCTCCCGTGCCGGCCTCGCGTCCGCAGGACCCCGCCTCGCTGGCCGCCATGCGGCCTGATGACGACGGCCAGCCCGAAGCCAGCCCGCAGATGGGCATCGTGCCGCTGCCGCCGCGTCGTCCGGATGATCCGGAACTCAACATGGCCACCGCGGCGCTCAGCTCCGACGCCGTGGCCGCCAACGCCATCGACGCCGCCATGGCGCCGTTGCCGCCCGTCCGCCCCAGAGGGCTGGGAAGCGCGTCGGCTCCGGGAGCCGGGCCAGGCAACGCGCAGGACGACGCGCCCGAGGCGCCGGCCGTCGCGACGGAGGACGCCGCGCCTGCGGCTGTCGCCTCCGCGCCGCTGCCGCCAGCACGCCCCGCCGACCTTGCCGGCCCCTCGCCTGAAGCGCGCGCCGTGGCCGCCATGACCGCGGGGCGGCGCAAACCGGCCGTGGCTGGCGATGCGCTGGCCTACGCCGCGTCGCCTGAAACGACCTCGGCCCTGTCGCCGTTGCCGCCCCAGCGCCCCATGGAGTTGCGCGGCGCCGCCGTGGCCCCCAAAGCCGAGCGTCCTTCGGGGAAGATCGACAGGAAGCAGCCGGCTGCCCGCAGCGCGCCGGCTGGCGAGAACCGGCGCCCGCCTGAAACGGCCGCCGCCGCTTCCCCGCGCAAACCGGAAAAGGCCGGCGGCAACCTGCCGGATCGCATCGCCAACGCCTACTCTGACGCCACATTCTCCAGCGAGGACAAGGATGACACCGGCGCCGCGTTCGCCCGGGCCTTGCTGGCGCGGCGGAAAGTCGACTGACGGCAGGCGGCGCGACGCCAATTCCGGCAAATGTCATCAGCACAAAAAAAACCCTGGCCGGCCGGCCAGGGTTTTTTTGTGCTTGGCTGGCGCACGCGCCGTTGCCCGGTCGGTGGAGAGCCTTCAGCTCCTGGAACATCGCAGGACGATCGTTCCGGGAGGCTGCGGACTCACGCCATGCCGAGCGCCTGCAGGTAAAGCTCCAGAATGGCTTCCTCTTCCTGGCGCTCCGCCTGGTCTTTCTTGCGGATGCGCAGGATCTGGCGGACGGCCTTGGAGTCGAAGCCCCGCCCCTTCAGCTCGGCGAACACTTCCTTGATATCGCCGGCGATGCCTGCCTTCTCCTCTTCGAGACGCTCGAGACGCTCGATAAACTGCTTCAGCTCGTCTGCGGCGACGCCAGAGTCGGCGACGTCGGCCATGCCGGGATTGCTCATGGGTATCCGGTTTCCTTGTCTGGATGACGGCGCGGAAGGCGCGCGGGCTGGCAGGCCTGACGCCAGGAACGCCGTCGGGCCGGGACCGCGCCCGGCCAGGTGATGACGCGGTTATATACTGCGCCAAATAAATCGAATCCGTTAATCGCGGCGCCCCCGGAAACGGGCGGACGCCAGATGGATATCGCCGCGGCCCACCCGTCCCGGGGGAAGGCTGTCGCCACCACGACCACATCGCGGAAATGCCGGCGCAGTCGCGATCTGCAAAGCCCAAATCAGCATCACGCATGTCCCTTGAGCAATGTCGCGCCGTCCGGGGAGGCGAGAAGTCGCTTCTCCGCCTCCCGTTTCCAAACCCCAATGGCTCCCGGACGCACCGGCTTTTGGGGCGTGGCGTTGCCGTGACGCAACTTCAGTCTGGCCGCGCGGCGCCCCGAAAGGCATGATGCGAGAGGGCGATTCGTCCCGCTGGCGTCGCACGCCCGTTTTCCGGGAGCACGCCAGGCGCCACATATTCGCCGCCGCCCTGGCGCAGTTTGCGCTTTGCCTCCCAGCCTGCGGAGCTTCCGCTCCGGTTGTCATTTCGCCGTCCCTTTTTCCTGTCAGGTTTCAGCGTGGAGCCGTTTGCAATGTCGTCGCCAGGTCTTCCGGCAAAAGCCATTCGCGCGGGCGCCCGCATGGCGCTGTGTCTGGCTATGACGGGGGGAGCGCTGGCGCTGACCTCCGGCGCCGCCCGGGCGGACCTGCGCATGTGCAACATGACGGGCAGCCGCATCGGCGTGGCGCTGGGCTATCGCGACGCCCAGGGATGGATCACCGAAGGGTGGTGGAACCTCGGGGCGAAAGGTTGTGAAACCCTGCTGCGCGGAGCGCTCGCCGCCCGTTTTTATTATATATACGCGGTCGATTATGACCGTGGCGGCGAGTGGTCCGGCAAGGCCTTCATGTGCACCCGTGACCGCGAATTTTCCATTCGCGGCGTCGAGAACTGCCTGGCGCGGGGTTACGACCGCAGCGGCTTCTTCGAGGTGGACACCGGAGAGCAGAAAAGCTGGACCATCCAGCTGACCGACACGCCAAGGACGCCGGAGAATTCCAGATGAGACGTATGCGACGGGTCAAGGTTGTCGCCACATTAGGCCCGGCCTCTTCCACCGCAGGCAGAATTGAAGCGCTGTTCCGCGCCGGCGCGGACATGTTCCGCATCAACATGAGCCACACCTCCCGCGACGCCCTGCGTGAGCGTGTCGACGACATTCGCGCCGTCGAGGCCCGCGTCGGCCGGCCGATCGGCATCCTCGCCGATCTGCAGGGGCCCAAGCTGCGCCTCGGCGTTTTCGCCGGCGACAGGGTCAATCTGGACCGGGGCGCGACCTTCACCCTCGACAACAGCGATGCGCCCGGCAACGTGGACCGGGTGAAGCTGCCTCACCCGGAAATTCTCGACGCCCTCGATGTCGGACACCGTATTCTGGTCGATGACGGCAAGGTCGAGCTCGTGGTCACGGGCGTGAAGCGCACGAAGCAGAAAACCGCTGTCGCCACCACGGTCGTCGTGCCTGGGAGCGTATCCAACCGCAAGGGCGTCAGCCTGCCGGACACCACCATTCCGGTCTCGGCTCTCACCGACAAGGACCGCTCCGATCTCGACGCGGCGCTGGCGTGCGGCGTCGACTGGATCGCCGTGTCGTTCGTGCAGCGTCCCGAGGACGTCGCCGACGTCAAGAAGACGGCCCGCGGCCGCGCCCTGGTGATGGCCAAGATCGAGAAGCCGCAGGCTGTGACCCGCCTCGACGAGATTTTCGAGCTGGCTGACGGCGTCATGGTGGCGCGCGGCGACCTCGGCGTGGAAATGCCGCTGGAACAGGTGCCTGGCATCCAGAAGCAGATCACCCGCATGGGCCGCCGCCTCGGCAAGCCGGTGGTCGTCGCCACGCAGATGCTGGAATCGATGATCAGTTCGCCGGTGCCGACCCGCGCCGAGGTGTCGGACGTGGCCACGGCCGTGTTTGAGGGCGCCGACGCGGTGATGCTGTCGGCGGAGAGCGCCGCCGGCCAGTTCCCGGTCGAGGCGGTGGCGACCATGAACCGCATCGGCGAGCAGGTCGAGAGCGACCCCAATTTCCGCACCATCATCACGGCGCAGCGCACCCAGCCGGAATCCACCGGCGCCGACGCCATCGCCGCCGCCGCCCGCACCATCTCCGAAACGGTCGACATCCGCACCATCGTGGCGTGGACCGCCTCCGGCGCCACCGGCCTGCGCATCGCCCGCGAGCGGCCGCAAACGCCGATGATCGCCCTGACGCCGCGCGAGACCACCGCCCGCCGTCTGGCGGTGGCCTGGGGCGTACATGCGGTGGTGACGGAAGACGCCCATGACGTGGACGACATGACCGGGCGCGCCTGCGCCCTCGCCTGCTCGGAAGGCTTCGCCGCCCCGGCGGACCGTGTCCTGATCGTCGCCGGCGTGCCCTTCGGCTCCCCTGGCGCCACCAACATGCTGCGCATGGCCTTCATCGGCTCCACCGGCAAGGGCGCGGCCTGACGCCAAAATCCATGACCGGACGCCATTGGGGATTGCGGCAGTGGGTTTGGCGCCGTGGGTCTGATGATGGCGTTTTGCGCTCCCCTTGCGGCGGAGCACTGTCCTGCAAGGATATGCGTCGCGCTGGTGTGAGCTTTGCAGATCGCGGGGGGCGTCAGCATGCCGGCGATCTGGCATGAAGCAACGCGCATGAAAGCGGCCGGGCCTCACGGCCTGGGCGCCTTCACAATCCAGTCCGTTCAGGTGATCGTCCCGGTGGCGAACGGGCTACAGGTCGCGCCCGTCCACGTCCGGCGCCATCCGGTCGACGCGCTGCTTCAGTTCCGGCTGGAACGGGTTCAACGCCAGCGACCGGCGCCACGCCTTCAGGGCGTTGCGGCTGTCCTCGTTACGGCTGAAAATCACGCCGAGCGCAGCCAGGGCCTGATAGTGGCGCGGCTCCAGCGTCAGGGCGCGCTGCAGATCGACGGCGGCTCGCTGGTCGTCGCCCAGCAGGGTGAACAGCGCGGCGCGGCGGTTCCACGCCTCGGCCCAGCCCGGGCGCAGCACGATCACCCGGTCCAGCAGCTCCACCGCCAGCGCCTGATCGCCGCCCAGCGTCGCCACCACCGCCCGCCGCATCAGCAGGTCGGCCGTCGGGCTGCCTGAACGCAGCCACTGCTCCTCAATCCGGCGCGCGACGCCCTCGCCCTCTTCTTCGTCAGTGATCTTGCCGAGGCGCTCGAACAGGCGGTCGACCGAATCGCCGCCAGGTTGCGGCGCGGCCTTCTCCTCCTTCACGCCCACGCCTTCCCCAGCCGTTGCCGGGGCAGGCGCTGCTGAGGCAGGGGCGACGCCAGCCAGCAGGACGCAGGCCAGCATGACGGGAAACGCAGGGACGTAGGATCGCAAGGTCATCAGCCGATAATACGCCAGCGCCCCGGAGGCATTCAAGCAACACGGCGGCGCTGCGCCAGCCGGGGAAGTGCGACATTCAGGGACTTGCGATGGTCAGGCGAAAACCTGATCTGCGGAGACAATAAAAAACACCCGCGCAAAGCGCGGGCGTTCTGAAAGCGTATCTGGCGCGCCGGAATGACCGGCCGCGGCCAATCAGCCCTGGCGGGCCTTGTAGCGCTTCTGGGTCTTGTTGATGATGAAGACGCGGCCCTTGCGACGAACGAGCTGGTTGTCGCGATGGCGGCCGAGCAGGGCCTTCAGAGAATTGCGGACCTTCATGTTCCGGTTCCTGTATGGCGCGACGCAACCGCCTCGCCGGTTGGCGCATCTCACAGAAAGCGCCTTGCGCCGCGAACCATGAAACACGTCTGTCTGGGTTCAAAGCCCCGGAGGCCGGTTGCGGCCTCACAGCGCTTTAATGAAATGGTGGGCGCGACAGGGATTGAACCTGTGACCCCTACGATGTCAACGTAGTGCTCTCCCGCTGAGCTACGCGCCCATTTCCGTCGCTGTCTGCCTCAAAACCGAGACCATGACAAGTCATCCGGAAAGGAATTTTTATCACCAGCGATTGGGCTGCCTTGCGACAATTCCGCCTGCTGGAGCCTTGCGGAGCCGGGCGCTCAGCAAGTGAGTGGGCTAATAGCCCCTCCCCGGACCGCTGGCAACACCCCCTGTGTTGATAACTTCACGTCACCAGGGAAAATTTCGCGGCTGGGGAAAATTCACGCCGCGAGCATTTTCTCCACCTCGGCGACCAGATCGCGCAGGTGGAACGGCTTGGAGAGCACCCGGGCGTCGCGCGGAGCCTGTGAGTCCGCGTTCAGCGCCACGGCGGCGAAGCCGGTGATGAACATCACCTTCAGGTCCGGATCGAGCTCGGTGGCGCGGCGCGCCAGCTCGATGCCGTCCATTTCCGGCATGACGATATCCGTCAGCAAAAGTTCAAACGGCTCCTCGCGCAGCCGGTTGTAAGCCGAAAGACCGTTGTCGAATGACGCAACTTCGTAGCCAGCGTTTTCCAGCGCCTTGACCAGGAAGCGACGCATGTCGTTGTCGTCTTCAGCCAGCAGGATCTTGTTCATCATCGGGATCACATGTCGCCCATTGTCTCGCTGCAGTTTTTAACCACGTCGCCGTAAAGAAGCGGTGAATTTTCGCCGCCGCCGCAAAACCGCCCCCTGAACATTCCCTGGAAACACATTCCCTGGAAACGCCGGGACGCGCTGACGCCACCGCCCCAAGGGGGCCGGGCCGGCAATCGCCGTTTCCGCAACCCGGCTGCAGCGACAGGGGGCATCCAGGCCCGGGGGCGACGCCCGGTCGAACCGGAGTTTTGCCTGACCGCTCTGAAACGGCGCGCTTTGCCATGCCGGACGGCGTCAACGGCTCCACCGAATGCTCTATGGACAAGCCGGCGCGACTGGAGTCCACTATAGCTGTCGCAAGACACCGGCGCGACGCAACGCCGCCCAGCCGGACTGGCCGCATCGGCCAGAGGGCCTGGCGGGCCGGCGTCGTCCCTGTTCAAGCCGTTTTCCGGCCCGACCGCCGCTTGCAGGACCTGATGCATGCCCCTTGAAACGGAGCCCGTATTCGATCCCCCGTTCGTGGTCACCGAACCCTTGCTGCAGATCGCGCCGGTGGTGTTCAACGCGCCCCATTCAGGCCGTGACTATCCGCCGGAGTTCATCGCCGCCAGCCAGCTTGACGCACTGGAGTTGCGACGCTCCGAGGACGCTTTCGTCGATCTGCTCGCGGCGCCGGCGGTGTCGCTGGGCGCGCCGCTGTTGCACGCCTGTTTTCCCCGCGCCTTTCTCGATCTGAACCGCGAGCCCTGGGAGCTGGACCCGGAGATGTTCAGCGCCCCGTTGCCGGCGTGGGCGAACACGCGCTCGCCGCGCGTCGCCGGCGGCCTCGGCACGATCCCCAAAGTGGTGGCGGAGGGCCGCTCTATCTGGCGTGAGCGCCTGCCGCCTGAAGCCGCCCTGCACCGCATCGACACCCTGTACAAACCGTATCATCGCGCCCTGCGCCGGCTGCTCGCCCGCACCCAGCGACAGTTCGGCGTCGCGGTGCTGGTCGACTGCCATTCGATGCCGTCCACCAGCACGCCGCGTCGTCTCGGCGGCACGCCGGACATCGTGCTGGGCGACCGCTATGGCTCAAGCTGCGCCCCGGCGATCATGGATTCCCTTGAACAGGGCTTCGCTGACGCCGGTTATCGCGTCACCCGCAACGCGCCCTACGCCGGCGGCTTCATCACCGAGCACTATGGCGCGCCGCTGGCCGGCCGCCACGCGGTGCAGATCGAGATCAACCGGTCGCTCTATATGGATGAGCAGCGCATCGAACCGGGACCTGGCTGGGCCGCTTTCAGCCGCAATCTGCTGGGCGTATTCGCCAGCTTCCTCCCCATGCTCACCGCCAGCCTGCCCACGCAGCGGCTGGCCGCCGAGTAAACGCCCGACATCCAGACGCTGACATCGCAATTTCATCGCCGCTATGGCATGAATGGACGCCGGCGCGCGCAGGCGCGGCCATGGCCTGACTGCCCAGGGCAAGGTCGCCGATGGGGCGGTCGCCAGAACACAGGTTGCATCGCGCTGACGGGCGCGGCGGCCCCACGCTGACGCCGGTGGAGAGAGACAGCATCGTGACGGCCATTGATTTCGCCGCGTTCGTGAACGACCTCGCCGATCTGTCGGCCCGCACCATCGCGCCATTTTTCCGCTCGGCCATGACCATGGAGAACAAGGCCGGTCAGGGAGCCTTCGATCCGGTGACCGAGGCTGATCGCGCCGCCGAGGCGGCCATGCGCGCCCGCATCCGCCAGACGTTTCCGGCCCATGGCATCGAGGGCGAGGAATATGGCGATGAGGGCTCGTCGTCCGAGTACGTCTGGGTGCTTGATCCCATCGACGGCACCTCCGCCTTCATCAGCGGCCTGCCGCTGTGGGGCACGCTGATCGGCCTGAAGCGCAACGGCGCGCCGGTCTATGGCATGATGTGCCAGCCGTTCATTGGCGAGAAGTTCTACGGCGACTGCGGCCAGAGCCGCTATCAGCGCGGCGCCGGAACCCGGGTGATCCGCACCCGCAGTTGCGCTTCCCTGGCGGAGGCAACCCTGTCCTCAACCTCGCCGCACCTGTTCAGCGCCGCTGAAGCGGAGGCTTTCGGCCGGGTGCGCGGCGCCGTGCGCCTCACCCGCTATGGCGCGGACTGCTACGCCTATTGCCTGCTCGCCGCCGGCCATATCGACCTGGTCATCGAAGCGGGCCTGAAGCCGTGCGACATCGCGCCGCTGGTTCCGATCATTCAGGGCGCGGGCGGCGTCGTCACCACCTGGGACGGCCAGCCGGCCACCCAGGGCGGGCAGATCATCGCCGCGGGCGATCCCGCCATCCACGCGGCGGCCATGCGGCTGCTGGCCGGCGCCGCCTGATTGCGGCCGCCGCCTCTCGCCAGGAAAAACGACCAACCAGGAAAAACAGGGGAAACGACCCGTGAGCAACGGCTGCCTTTTCTGCGCCATCACCGCCGGAACCATTCCGGCGCAGATCGTCTGTGAAAGCGAAAACCTCGTCGCCTTCCTCGACATCCAGCCCGTGCGCGAGGGGCACGCGCTGATCGTCCCGCGCCAGCACTACCCATTCTTTGACGACATGCCGCCGGAACTGGCCGCCGAGGTCGTGGCCATGGGGCAGAAGATCGCCCGCGCCCAGAAGGCGCTGTATGGGGTGGCGCGCGCCGGCTTCCTGTTCACGGGCGTCGACGTGCCGCACGTCCACGCCCATGTGGTGCCGATGCACGAGACCACAGACCTGACCTCCCGGCGCTACATCGCCGAGGAAAAGCTGACGTTCCGGCCCACGCCGCGCGCCACCCCGGAAGAGCTGCGCGCCGCCGGCGAAAAGCTGAAAGCCGCGCTTCATCCGGCCTGATCCCGGCCCTCCGGAGCGCAGGCGTCCAGACGCGCCGTCTCAGACCCTGCCGCCATCCACGCCCAGGGGCTGCGGCGCGAATTCGGCGGCGCTCCCCGGAATAAAGGCGTCAAACGCCGCGAAGAAAGCGGCGCGGATGTCATCGCGCTCCATCAGGATCTCGTGTCGCGCCTCCGGCAGCACGATGGCCCGCCCGGTTTTCAGCCGCATCGCCAGCCGCTCGACCGCCGGCGTGGAAACGACGCGATCAGCCCCCGCGGCGACAATCAGCACCGGGGTGGAGATGGCGCGCGTGAAATCCGGCGTCGCCATGTCCGCGATGCAGCGGAAAGCGGCGTTCAGCCAGCCCACGGTGGGATCGCCGACGCCAATGTCCAGCCCGCCTTCACGCGCCGCCGCCAGCAGTGCGGCGTTGCGGGCGTAACGCCCGGCGTCCCCGGTCAGCGGGTTGCCCTCGAACGGCTTCATGGAAACGGACTGGGCGCCGCCGCCTGGAATCCATGCCCGCGCCATCCCGGCCATGCCCAGGGCGCGGGCCAGGCCGCGCGCCGCTCCCGGCGCCATGGGCAGGGCGATGTCGACCATCGGAGCGCTCAACGCCACCCGGGCGAACCGGGTGAAGCCGTGAGCCAGCGCCTGCAGCAGAATGGCGCCGCCCATGGAATGGGCCAGACCAAACAGCGGGCGCGGCCAGTAGTCCGGCACCGCCTGGGCGACAACCGCATCCAGATCGTTCCTGTACAGGCGGAAGTCGGCCACATGGCCTTTCGACCGGTTGGGCAGTTCGCGGTCTGACAGGCCCTGGCCGCGCCAGTCGAACGTCACGACCGCGAAGCCGCGGCGCAGCAGATCCTCAATGGTCTCGGCGTATTTCTCGATAAATTCGGCCCGCCCCTGCATCAGGCAGATCGTGCCCTGGGGAGCCGGCATCCGTTGCGGATCGAGGCGGGCCGGCCAACGGACCCCCCGCAACGTCCTGCCGTCCCGCGTGACGACGCTGAGCGCCTCATGGCCATCAGGCAGGCGATAACCTGCGGTTTCGGCAAAACGCCATCCCTCGGTAGCCATGAAAACGTCGCCCCCAGCGCAGCCATGTTGTCAACGCCACTTGAAATACCGCTATTGGGCGCCGAACTGAAGGGAGCGCAGGCCACACAGGCTGCGCAATACCTGCCTGTCCGCGCTCAATTGAGGCGGGCTGCATGTCGCTCACAGGAGGATATGCCATGCGACACTTCGATCTCTCCCCGCTTTATCGCTCGACCGTTGGCTTTGACGGCGTGTTCAACATGCTCGACAAGCTCGCCGCCGTTGACGGCGCCTCGGGCTACCCACCCTATAATATTGAGCGGACCGGCGAAAACGCCTACCGCATCACCATCGCCGTCGCCGGCTTCACAACCGACGAGCTGTCGCTCGAACTGAAGGAAAACACCCTGACCGTTCGCGGCGAGAAGGCCCCGCCCGCCGAAAACGCCCGTACGGAATTCCTGCATCAGGGGATCGCCGCCCGCGCCTTCGAGCGGAAATTCCAGGTTGCCGACCATGTGCTGGTCACCGGCGCCCGGCTCGACAGCGGCCTGCTTCACGTTGAGCTGGTGCGTGAGATCCCGGAAGCCAAGAAGCCGCGCATGATCCCGATCGCAGCCGCCGGCAGCCCGTCGCGCGACCTCAGCCCCAGCCTGCAGACTGGCGTGGACGCAGACGAAACGCCGCGCGCGGCGCACTGATCCGTCCTTGTGTCTGGTCTGACCGGAGCCTGCCTGGCTCCGGTTGTCGGGCGCCCCCGGTTTCGGGGCGCCTTTTTTGTATTTGCCTGCACAAAACTTGTGCTGACATTCTTGGGGCCACATATCTTGTGTGTAGTCTGGAAATCTGCCAAAGTGCGTTTAGGACAGTGCTACTGTCCATTATCGGGCGCAACAGGCGCTCCCCCCTGGCGAGGCAGATCGGCGAAGCTATGAACGCGGCTGAGCGAAAAAGCCTGGAAACTACCATCCGCACCGAGCGGATCGCTGACGCACGCGTGGCCTGACCGGATCAACGGGCCCGCGAGGAGCGGGCGCAAGGCCAGAGCGACCGACCCTCGATGACTGCCGCCTGCAATGGACATCACCAATGTCCGGCGTGGGACCAATCTGGCGCTGAGCCGCCGCTCGCCGGCGGCGCAAGAGTTTTACGTCGAGGGCCAGCACAACATGCGCGACAATCCAGGCCGTTTCGCCAGCACGAACGATAACGCCAGCCTCCCCGCCGCGGCTGGCCATGCGCGCAGCGTCGACGCCGCCGCGGTGACGACCCGTCGCGTCACGGACCCGGGTTTCCCGGCCCCGGCTGGCCTGTACGACCCCGCCAACGAACACGACAGCTGCGGCGTCGGCTTCGTCGCCAGCATGCACAACCACCGCACGCACGACATCGTGCAGCATGGCCTGTCGATCCTCAAGAATCTGGAGCATCGCGGCGCTGTTGGCGCGGATCCCAAGGCCGGCGACGGCTGTGGACTGCTGCTGCAGATGCCGCATGACTTCTTCGCCGCCGTCTGCCCGCCGCTTGGCGTCCAGCTGCCTGGCCCTGGCGACTACGCCGTCGGTCACTTCTTCATGCCCCGCGACGCCGACGGCAAGAAGGAGATCGAGGCGATCGTCGCCGACAGGGTCGCGGCTGAAGGCCTCGTGCTGCTTGGCTGGCGCGACGTTCCCGTCGACAACTCTGGCCTTGGCTATTCCGTGTTGCCGACCGAGCCGGATCACCGTCAGGTGTTCATTGGCCGCGGCGCCGACATGCAGGCCGGCGAAGCCGGCGCGGACGAATTCGAGCGTCGCCTCTACCTTGTCCGCAAGGTCATTTCCAACGCCATCTACGACCGTCAGGACCCGCGCATGGCCGGCTATTACGCCGTGTGCCTGTCGTCGCGCACCCTGATCTACAAGGGCATGCTGCTCTCCAACCAGCTTGGCGAGTACTACAGCGATCTCAATGATCCGCGCATGACCTCGGCCATCGCGCTGGTGCACCAGCGTTTCGCCACCAACACCTTCCCGACCTGGTCGCTGGCCCACCCCTATCGCATGGTGGCGCACAACGGCGAGATCAACACCGTGCGCGGCAACGTCAACTGGATGGCGGCGCGTCAGGCTTCCGTGTCGTCGCCGCTGTTCGGCGAGGACATCTCGAAGCTGTGGCCGATCTCCTATGAAGGCCAGTCGGACACCGCCTGCTTCGACAACGCGCTCGAGTTCCTGGTGCGCGGCGGCTACTCGCTCGCCCACGCCATGATGATGCTGATCCCCGAGGCCTGGGCGGGCAACCCGCTCATGGACGACGAGCGTCGCGATTTCTACGAGTACCACGCCGCCCTGATGGAGCCGTGGGACGGCCCCGCCGCCATCGCCTTCACCGACGGCCGCCAGATCGGCGCGACGCTGGACCGCAACGGCCTGCGTCCGGCCCGTTATTTTGTCACCCGCGACGGCCTCGTGGTGATGGCCTCCGAAATGGGCGTGCTCACCTTCCCGGAAGAGGACATCGTCGAGAAGTGGCGCCTGCAGCCAGGCCGCATGCTGCTCATCGACCTGGAGAAGGGACGCATCGTCTCCGACGACGAGATCAAGAAGGAGCTGGCGACCATCCACCCCTACCGGGAGTGGCTGGGCCGCACCCAGATCGTGCTCGAGGATCTGCCGCCGGTCGAGGCGCGCGCCGCCCGCGGCGACGTCGCCCTGCTCGATCGCCAGCAGGCGTTCGGCTACACCCAGGAAGACCTGAAGCTGCTGCTCTCCCCCATGGCCGTCACCGGCCAGGAGGCTGTCGGCTCCATGGGCACCGATACGCCGATCGCGCCGCTGTCCGGCCGTCCGCGTCCGCTGTTCAACTACTTCAAGCAGAACTTCGCCCAGGTCACCAACCCGCCGATCGACCCGATCCGCGAGGAGCTGGTGATGAGCCTGGTGTCGTTTATTGGCCCGCGTCCCAACATCCTCGATCATGAGGGCACGGCCCGCCTGAAGCGCCTCGAAGTCCGTCAGCCCGTCCTCACCAACGGCGACCTGGAGAAGATCCGCAACATCGGCGCGGTCGAAGACCAGTTTGACACCAAGACGCTCGACATCACCTACCCGTCCGACAAGGGCGCCGAGGGCATGGAAGAGGCGCTGAAGCGCCTGTGCGAGCGCGCCGAGGACGCGGTGCGCGGCCGCTACAACATTGTCGTGCTCTCCGACCGCCAGGTTGGCCCGGACCGGATTCCGATTCCGTCGCTGCTGGCCACCGCCGCCGTGCACCATCACCTGATCCGCAAGGGCCTGCGCACCTCCGTGGGTCTGGTGGTCGAGACCGGCGAAGCCCGCGAAGTGCACCATTTCGCCTGCCTCGCCGGCTATGGCGCTGAAGCGGTGAACCCGTATCTTGCGTTCGACACCATTCTCGACATGCACGCCCGCGGCGAGTTCCCGGCGGAGGTCGATCGCAAGGAAGCGGTGAAGCGCTTCATCAAGTCGGTGGGCAAGGGTCTGCTCAAGGTCATGTCCAAGATGGGCATCTCGACCTACCAGTCCTATTGCGGCGCGCAGATCTTTGACGGCGTCGGCCTGTCCAGCGAATTCGTCGCCCGGTACTTCACCGGCACCGCGACGCCGATCGAAGGCGTTGGCCTCAGCGAGGTTTCCGAGGAAACCGCCCGCCGCCACCGCGACGCCTTCGGCAACGCGCCAATCTACCTGAGCGCCCTGGACGTGGGCGGCGACTACGCCGTGCGCCTCCGCGGCGAGGCGCACGCATGGGAATCCGACACCGTTCGCGACCTGCAGCACGCGGTGCGCGGCAACTCCCGCGACAAGTACCGGGCCTTCGCCCAGCGCATCAACGAGCAGGGCGAGCGCCTGCTGACCATTCGCGGCCTGTTCGGCATTCGCACCGCCGAGGACGATGGTCGCCAGCCGGTTCCGCTGGATGAGGTGGAGGACGCCGTCAGCATCGTGCGCCGCTTCGCCACCGGCGCCATGTCCTATGGCTCGATCTCGCGGGAGGCGCACACCACCCTCGCCATCGCCATGAACCGGATCGGCGGCAAGTCGAACACCGGCGAGGGCGGCGAGGAGCCGGATCGCTTCCGCCCGCTGGCCAATGGCGACTCCATGCGCTCGGCCATCAAGCAGGTGGCCTCGGGCCGCTTCGGCGTGACCACGGAATATCTGGTCAACGCCGACATGATCCAGATCAAGATGGCCCAGGGCGCCAAGCCCGGCGAGGGCGGCCAGCTTCCCGGCCACAAGGTCGACGCGGTCATCGCCCGCGTGCGCCACTCGACGCCGGGCGTCGGCCTGATCTCGCCGCCGCCGCACCACGACATCTACTCGATCGAGGATCTGGCGCAGCTCATCTACGACCTGAAGAACGTCAACCCGAAGGCTGACGTTTCGGTGAAGCTGGTGTCGGAGATCGGCGTCGGCACGGTCGCCGCCGGCGTCGCCAAGGCGCGCGCCGACCATGTCACCATCTCGGGCTTCGAGGGCGGCACCGGCGCCTCGCCGCTGACCTCCATCAAGCACGCGGGCTCGCCGTGGGAAATCGGCCTCGCCGAAACCCACCAGACCCTGGTGGCCAACAAGCTGCGCAGCCGCATCGTCGTCCAGGTCGACGGCGGCCTGCGCACCGGCCGCGACGTGGTCATCGGCGCGCTGCTCGGCGCGGACGAGTTCGGCTTCGCCACCGCGCCGCTGATCGCCGCCGGCTGCATCATGATGCGCAAGTGCCACCTCAACACCTGCCCGGTTGGCGTCGCCACCCAGGATCCGGTGCTGCGCAAGCGTTTCACTGGCCAGCCCGAGCACGTCATCAACTACTTCTTCTTCGTCGCCGAGGAAGTGCGTGAGCTGATGGCCGCCCTGGGCTACCGCACCTTCGACGAGATGGTCGGCCAGATGCACATGCTCGACCGCCGCCAGGTGGACGCGCACTGGAAGTCGCGCGGCGTGGACTTCAGGAAGCTGTTCCACAAGCCGGAAGCGGATGGTCCGAAGGCCATCTATCACAACGAGTTCCAGGACCATCATCTGGAGGCGGTGCTTGACCGCCGGCTGATCGCCGCCGCCGGACCGGCGCTCGAACGCGGCGAGAACGTCGAGATCGGGATGACCACCTGCAGCGTCGACCGCTCGACCGGAGCCATGCTCTCGGGCGAGGTGGCGCAGCGCTACGGTCACGCCGGCCTGCCGGACGGGACCATCAACATCCGCCTTACCGGCACCGCCGGCCAGGCTTTCGGCGCCTGGCTCGCCGCCGGCGTCACCCTCGACCTCACCGGCGAGGCCAATGACTACGTCGGCAAGGGCCTCTCGGGCGGCCGCGTCATCGTTCGGCCTCCGGCGCACTCGGGCATCGTTCCGGAGAAGTCGATCATCGTCGGCAACACGGTGATGTACGGCGCCATCGCTGGCGAGTGCTACTTCCGCGGCGTGGCCGGCGAGCGCTTCGCCGTGCGCAACTCCGGCGCCATCGCCGTGGTTGAAGGCACGGGCGACCACGGTTGCGAGTACATGACCGGCGGCGTCGTGGTGGTGATTGGCCAGACTGGCCGCAACTTCGCGGCCGGCATGTCAGGCGGCGTCGCCTATGTGCTGGACGAGGCCGGCGACTTCGCCAGCCGCTGCAACCTCTCCATGGTCGACCTCGAACCGGTCACCGAGGAAGAGGAACTGATGGAGAAGCGCCACCAGTCCGGCGATCTGGACTTCAAGGGCCGCATCGACGTGCTGGCCAACATGTCCAGCCAGGACGCGGAGCGCCTGCGTCAGCTCATCGCCGACCACCTGCGCTACACCGGCTCGGCCCGGGCAAAGCAGATCCTCGACAACTGGGCGGATTACCTGCCGAAGTTCGTCAAGGTGATGCCGGTGGAATACCGCCGCGCCCTGCAGGAAATCGAGCAGTCCCAGCGTCCCGTCGCCGCCGAGTAAGGCGCACGGCCCGCCGGGCGGCCCACGGGTCGCCCGGAGCATTTTCGCGGAAAGCGGCCCCGCTTTTCGCAACGAAGATGCGTCAAACCAAAGAGATACTGCATTTCAGCGCGCCGGGCTTGGCCGGAAATGCGTTGGGTGCGCTCCGGTTGTCTTCAGGACAGCGGGGTCCCAGATCAACCAGAGGTTCGGGCGGTTCGGCGCGCCAGCGCAGCAGGCCGCTCCCGCAATGCGCCGCGGCTCGACGCCGCCTGGAAAAGGCAAACGCAGACGATGGGCAAGGTTACCGGCTTTCTCGAAATCGACCGCCAGGATCGCAAGTACCGGCCAGCTTCGGACCGCATCCGCCATTACAGGGAATTCGTCATTCCGCTGGGCGAGCAGGGCGTGCGCGACCAGGCGGCGCGCTGCATGGATTGCGGCATTCCGTTCTGCCACAACGGCTGTCCGGTCAATAACCAGATCCCCGACTGGAACGATCTGGTTTACAACGGCAACTGGGACGTGGCGCTGCGCAACCTGCACTCCACGAACAATTTCCCGGAATTCACCGGCCGCATCTGCCCGGCGCCCTGCGAGGCGTCGTGCACGCTCAACCTCACCGACAGCCCGGTGAACATCAAGACCATCGAGTGCGCCATCGTCGATCGCGGCTGGGAGCACGGTTTGATCGAGCCGCAGCCGCCGCAGGCGAAGACCGGCAAGCGCGTCGCCGTCATCGGCTCCGGCCCGGCCGGCCTCGCCTGCGCCCAGCAGCTCGCGCGCGCCGGTCATGACGTGCATCTGTATGAGAAGAACGCCCGCGCCGGCGGCCTGCTCCGCTACGGCATCCCCGACTTCAAGATGGAGAAGCATCTGATCGACCGCCGCGTCGCCCAGATGGAGGCCGAGGGCGTCACCTTCCACTACGGCGTCAACGTCGGCGTCGACGTGACCGTCGACACGATTTTGGCCGACCACGACGCCATGGTGCTGACCGGCGGCGCCGAGAACCCGCGCGACCTGCCGATCCCCGGGCGCGATCTCGGCGGCGTCCACTTCGCCATGGAATTCCTGCCGCAGCAGAACCGCCGGGTTTCTGGCGAGAATACCGACCGCTCGGCGCCGATCCTTGCAACTGGCAAGCATGTGGTGGTCATCGGCGGCGGCGACACCGGCTCCGACTGCATCGGCACCTCGGTGCGCCAGGGCGCCCTGTCCGTCACCCAGCTCGAAATCATGCCGCAGCCGCCGGCAAAGGAAAACAAGCTGCTGACCTGGCCGGACTGGCCGCTGAAGCTGCGCACCTCGTCCAGCCATGAGGAAGGTTCCGAGCGCGACTTTGCCGTGTCGTCGGTGGAATTCACCGGCAAGAACGGCGCGGTGAAGGCGGTGACCTGCGTGCGCGTCGGCCCGGATTTCAAGCCGCTGCCGGGCACGGAGTTCGAGCTGAAGGCCGATCTGGTGCTGCTGGCCATGGGCTTCACCCAACCGGTGCACGAAGGCATGCTGACCGATCTCGGCGTCGACTTCGATCAGCGCGGCAACGTCGCCGCCAACGTGATCAGCTACAAGTCATCGCGCGAGAAGGTTTTCACCGCTGGCGACATGCGTCGCGGCCAGTCGCTGGTCGTCTGGGCCATTCGCGAAGGCCGTCAGTGCGCCCGCTCGGTTGACGAGTTCCTGATGGGCTCCAGCGAACTGCCGCGCTGACACCGGGTTTCGCAGGTTCGCGACGCGTCATGCCCGTACGTGTTGCGGGCATGTTTGGCCTCGCCAGCCTGGCAGGCGCCAGTCACAACGCGCCGGTGAACCTGAAGGCAAAGCCGGACAGGTCCGGCATCCGGCCGACAGGCCCGCCAGACACAGAAAAACAAAAGGCGTGGGCCAGCCCCACGCCTTTTGTTTTGCCCAGCGCGCGCCCACGATGTCCTGGAGCGGGCTTGCTGTTTTGGGCGCACCCCGATCATCCGGGCGTTTCCATCGGGTCTGAAGGCTCCCCGAGACGCCCCGGCATTCTCGTTGAAAAGCAGTTCAACGAAAGATGGACCCCGCTTTTCCCGAACCTACCCTCCCGGACGCGGCCAGCGGAAATCGTCGGCGCGACCAGGCGGCGGCGCGGCGGGGACGCCCTCACGCAGCGCCTTGCGCGCAGCCGCATCCGCCAGATCCTGCCGGCCGCCGTCCAGCGGCGTCAGCTTGCCGTCGGGCTCCTGGCGAACCAGATTCAGCGGCAACACCGGGCCAACCTCAGGCTTCGCCACAGGTTTGGGCGGGGAAACCGTCGCCGCCGGCGCCGACTGCTGCGGCCCGGGCAAACTGAACGGATCAATCAGGGCTGTGGCGGGCGTCGCGGCCTGGCGCGCCTGTAGCCGGCGCACCTCCACCACGACAAAATGCGCCAGCTTGCGCGCACCGGCCCTAGTCAGGGCAACGCCATCATCCTCGCGCAGTCGCACGGTTTCGCCGGTCGTCGCCGGCCCATAAACGGCGAAGCCGCCGCCATCGTCGGCGAACACCGCCCATGCGTCGACGAAGCCCCCGCCCGCCTTGTCGGCGGCGGCGCGCAAGGCGCCGTTCAGGGCCGCGTAACGGCTGGACTGTTCCTTGTCAGCGACCGGCGGCAGCCCCACCCAGACCACGGGCGTGCGACGCGTCGCCATGTTGGCTGATATGCTGGCGACCAGCGCGGCGAGCTGCGGTTCCGACAGCTTCGCCCATCCAGGCGCGGCCGCAACGACGAGTACGGCGCTTTTGTCCGGCTCCGCCATGACGGCCGGCGTCGCCGCCAGCAACCGCGCGGCGTCGGGTCCGGAGCCCTGGGCATCTTCCGCGGCAACGCGCAATGTCCTCACTCCGGCAACCGGCCGGTCAGCCAGCGCCGCCTCCAGCCCCTCGCCGAGGCTCGCGCCTGGCGCTGGCGACGCCAGCAGATAGACGAACTCCGTCTGCTCGACCGCCGGGCGCGGCGCCGCAGCCGGAGGGGGCGGGCGACGCACGGTCCTGCGCGGTTCCTGGCGCGGCGGGCGCGCCATCGCCGGCGGGCGCGGACGGTAACCTGGCTGATATTGCGGTCGCTGCGGCGCCCCAAACAGACTGTCAAAAAACCCGCGCTGCTGCGCTTGTGGGGCCGGCGCCGACGGGTAGCGCCCGGCGCCGCGCGCCGGAGCGCGCTGCTGGCTCCTGCCGCGAGACGGCTGGCTGAACATGGGGCGACGCAAGTCCATGTCCAGCGCCAGGGCCGCGCCGGCGCCCGACAACGACGGCGCGGTCACGTCCGGCAGCCGTTCTGGCGCGACCAGCAACCAGGCGACCAGCGTCGCCACGGCCATTCCAACCGGTTTCAGAGCCTTGCCCATTGCTCTCCCGTCCGCTGCAGGGGAACGCCCGCGCCGCGCAATCACGCCCCGCTCCGGAACGGCGCGCCATGGCGTGAAGGGAATATAGCCCGTCATCGCGCGCCCGTCATCGCGCGCAACCACCGCGCATCCGCAAGGGCCGGCCGTTGACGCGGCGGACGTCGCCACAGGGCCACCGGCTCCAGAGGATGTGATCGAAAAGCAGGGAAGAGACCAGGTCCGTCATACGCCGGTCATGGATTCGTCACATCACCCCAGAGAATGAGCCGCATGATCTCGCCAAGCAGTTTACCTTACCCTAGGGAAACAATGCCGCCGCCGCCCGGCGTCCTGTCCAGGTCGGGTCGCCCCCGCCCCAGCCAGGCGCAAGATGATTCAGGCCAGCAGTTTTTCAGACCCGGCGCCCTCCTTTTCAATCCATCAGTCAATTATTAAGCTGTCGATGTCACGGACACGGACAGTTCCTACCGACTGAGCAAGCATCCAGGATTTTTCATGCAAAAACCGATCCGCAAAGCCGTTTTTCCGGTCGCTGGCCTCGGCACGCGCTTCCTGCCCGCCACCAAGGCGATGCCCAAGGAGATGCTGACCGTCGTGGACCGTCCGGTGATCCAGCACGCGGTGGACGAAGCCCGCGCCGCTGGCATCGAACACTTCATCTTCGTCACCGGCCGCAACAAGGGCGTGATCGAGGATCACTTCGACAACCAGTTCGAGCTGGAGCGCACGCTCGCCGAACGCGGCAAGACGAAGGAACTTGAACAGTTGCTGGCCGAGTTGCCTGGCGCCGGCCAGACCAGCTTCACCCGCCAGCAGGCGCCGCTGGGGCTCGGCCACGCCGTCTGGTGCGCCCGCGAGATCGTCGGCGACGAACCTTTCGCCCTGGTGCTGCCGGACATGCTGCACTTCGGCCAGACCGCCTGCCTCGCCGACATGCGCGCCGCCTATGACAAGGTCGGCGGCAACATCATCTCGGTGTATGAGGTGCCGGAGGACCAGGCCAACCAGTACGGCATCGTCGGCGTTGAGCCGCCGCGCGACGGCGTCTATCCGATCACCCGGATGGTCGAGAAGCCGAAAGCCGGGACCCAGCCCTCCAATCTCGCCATCTCCGGCCGGTACATCCTGCAGCCGGAAATCTTCGACCTGCTGGCGAAGCAGGAGCGCGGCGCCGGCGGCGAAATCCAGCTCACCGACTCGATGATCCAGCTGGCGCAGAACGACCGCTTCTACGCCACCCGTTTCGATGGCGAGATCCATGACTGCGGCTCCAAGCTCGGCTTCCTCATGGCCAACGTCTCCTACGCCCTGTCGCGTCCCGACCTGGCCGGCCAGTTCCGCGACGAGTTGAAGAATCTGCTGGCGACGCGCTGACCCGCCGCGCTGAACCGACGGCCAATGCCAGTACACGCGAAACGCCGCCGGATTCCGTGGGGAATCCGGCGGCGTTTGCGTCTGCTTCGCCAGGCGACTATTTATGGCGCGCGAGGCGGCGCGGCTTCGCGTGAAGGAAACGCGCCGCGTCAAACTGATGGCGCATTGCCTTTAAGACGGTTTCTCAGGCATGGGCCTGAACCCATTCATGGCCCGTAGCCAACTCCGGGCCCGCAGCTTCCGGATATTGCCTGTCGATGAGCAGCCTGCCAGCCTCCAGCCCGACGCCTGACGCCCCTGACAGTCCTGTCGCCGCGGCGCTGCGCACCCTCGCGACGGAAAAAGCCGGCCTCGACGCGCTGGCGGCGGCGTTCGCCAATGGCCTTGGCGCGCCGTTCACCGCCGCCGTTGCCCTCATCAACGCCAGCCGCGGCCGGCTGATCGTCACCGGCATGGGCAAATCGGGCCACGTTGGCCGCAAGATCGCCGCCACCATGGCCTCCACCGGCACGCCGGCCTATTTTGTCCACCCGGCCGAGGCAAGCCACGGCGATCTGGGCATGATCCAGACCGACGACGTCATCCTGGCCATGTCCTGGTCCGGCGAAACCACCGAGCTGTCCGATCTGGTGGCCTACTCGCGCCGCTTTCGCATTCCGCTCATCGCCCTGACCTCGCGCGCGACCTCCACCCTCGCCCGCCAGGCAGACGTGGTGCTGGCCCTGCCGGCGGTCGATGAGGCCTGCCCCAACGGCATGGCGCCGACCAGCTCCACCACGTTGCAGATCGTCATGGGCGACGCCCTGGCCATCGCCCTGCTGGAAGGGCGCAGCTTCTCCCGCCAGGATTTCGGCGTGTTTCATCCAGGCGGCAAGCTCGGCGCCCAGCTCCGGCACGTCCGCGAAATCATGCACGTCGGCGCCCGCCTGCCCATCGTCAAAACCGGCATGCTGATGCGCGACGCCATCGCCGAAATCAGCAGCAAGGGGTTTGGCTGCGTGCTGGTGGAAGACGCCGACGGCAAGCTGGCCGGCATCATCACCGACGGCGACCTGCGCCGCCATTTCAGCCCCGACATCGCAACGACGCCGGTGGACGCGGTGATGTCGCGCAATCCGCGAGCCATCAGCCCCGACACCCTTCTGGCCAGCGCCCTTGAGCTGCAGGAGCGCAGCAAGGTCACGGCGCTCGTGGTGGTGGAGAACGGCGCCATCGTCGGCCTGGTGCACTACCTCGACCTGCTGCGCGCCGGCGCGGCCTGAAGCGGGCGTAGCCCCGGCGCTTCTGGCCCCGGCTATTTTTCCGCCAGCTATTTTTCTGCCGGCTCGACCACGAAGCCGACGCCTTCCACCGCGACCAGCCGCACCATGGCGCCCGCCGGCGCGTCCGGCCCCTGCACGCGCCATATCGTGTCGTCAATGCGCACCGTCCCACGGCCACTGACAATCGCCTCGTGCAGGGGCGCGATGCGGCCGATCAGGGCGCTGGCCCGGCGGTTCAGCACCACCGGCCGGGCGTCGTTGCGGTCAAAGGCCGTGCGGGTCAGCCAGCGTCCACCGATCACGGTGACAATGCTGAACAGGCAGAACGCCGCCAGCGACGCCTGCCAGCCAAGGCCGAAAGCCGCGTCGACAGCGCCGGCAAGCAGCGCCGCCAGCCCGAACCAGAGCAGATAGACGCCAGGCGCGACGATCTCCAGCGCCATCAGCGCCACGCCGCCGATCAGCAGCAGCCAGCTGGTTTCAATGCTGTCCATGACGCTTCCGCATGCCCAGGGAGTGATACGGCAATATATCAGACATGCGGCGTCGTGACCGGAGCACGGCGCGTGGGCGCCGCGTTGCCTTCAGCGAACGCCTGCTTCGAAATCTCGGCGATGCCGGCGACCGCGCCAATCAGGCCGGCGGAATCGTAAGGCGCCACCACGACCTTCTGGTTGGGCGACGCGGCGAGCACGCGGAACGCCTCGATGTACTTCTCCGCCACCAGGAAGTTCACCGCCGTCACATCGCCTTCGGCAATGGCGGCCGACACCATGGTGGTTGCCTTCGCCTCAGCTTCCGCCTGCCGCTCACGCGCCTCGGCGTCGCGGAAGGCCGCTTCGCGCCGGCCTTCGGCGGCGAGGATCTGCGCCTGCTTCTCGCCTTCGGCGCGCAGGATGGCCGCCTGACGCAGGCCTTCGGCCTCCAGCACGTTAGCGCGTTTCTCGCGCTCGGCGCGCATCTGCCGGGTCATGGCTTCGGCGATGGAAGGCGGCGGCAGGATGTCCTTGATCTCGATGCGCGTGACCTTGACCCCCCAGGGCGCGGCGGCCTGGTCCATGACGCGCAGCAACCGCTCGTTGATCTCGTCGCGATGCGACAGCAACTGGTCGAGATCCATGGAGCCAACCACGGTGCGGATATTGGTCATGGTCAGCGTCAGCAGCGCCACCGGAAGGTTCGACACCTCATAGGCGGCGCGCGGCGCATCGAGCACCTGGAAGAAGGCCACGGCGTCGATGCTGACGCCAGCGTTGTCGCGGGTGATCGCCTCCTGGCCGGGAATGTCGAGCACCTGCTCCATCATGTTCATGCGATGGCCAACACGCTCCATGTAGGGAACGATGAGGCCAAGACCGGGGCCGAGGGTGCGCGCATAGCGCCCGAAACGCTCCACCGTATAAGCGTAGCCCTGGGGGATGGTGCGGACGCCGGCGATCACTGTCACGATCACCAGGACGACCACGGCGATGATGAAAATGTTGAACCCCGTCAGCATGCGCGCACCCCCAATATTGCAGTCTGGAACGTGTTCCAGCCAGGCGGACGCGGCTTCGCGTGAGGAAAACGCGCCAGTTCAGAAAGACAGAGCGCAAATCCGCTTCGGCGCGAACGGATTGTGCTCCTGTCTCCAACCCCTCCGGGCTGTTTCACAAAGTCCGGAGGCATGCAATCCGCGATCCGGGCGTTCTGCGCAAACGTGAAGTCGATGCCGGCGCCTCAGATCCAGCCCTGCAGTTCGCGCGTCACCAGCGCCCGCAGCATCTCGCCATTCTCGGCGCTGTCATTGAGACAGGGAATCGCCGCGTATTGTTCGCCGCCGTTCTCGTGGAAATACTCCGCGTTCTCAACGCCGATTTCCTCCAGGGTCTCCAGGCAGTCGGCGGCGAAGCCAGGCGTCACCACGGCCAGCCGCTTCACCCCATCGCGGGCCATCGCCCTGATGGTTTCATCCGTATAGGGCCGCAGCCACTCGCCCTTGCCGAACAGCGACTGGAAGCTCATGCGGAAGCGCTCTTCCGGCCAGCCCATCGCCTCGCGCATCAGCCGCCAGGTGACATGGCACTGGCAGTAGTAGGGGTCGCCCTTGAGCAGATAGTCCTTCGGCATGCCGTGGAACGACACCAGGATCACCTCCGGCTCAAAGTCCAGCTTCGCCAGATGCCCCTTCAGCGACCGGGTCAGCGCGTCGATATGGGCGGGATCGTTGTAATAGGGCGGCGCCACGCGGATGGTCGGCTGCCAGCGCATTTTCATCAGCGCGCGGAACGCCTGGTCCATGGCGGTGGCGGTGGTGGCGGCGGCGTATTGCGGATAGAGCGGAACCATCAGGATGCGGTCGCAGCCCTGAGCCTGCAGCGCCTTCACCCGGTCCTCCACCGAGGGCAGGCCATAGCGCATGGCCCAGTCCACCACGATGCGGTCGTCAATTCCGGCCATGGCGGCCGCCAGTTGTTCGGTTTGCGCCCGGGTGATGGTCTTCAGCGGGCTTTCATTGCGCTCGGTATTCCAGATCGAGGCGTAGTCCCTGCCCTTGGCGGCGGGACGTTTGGTGAGGATGATCAGGTTGAGCAGCGGCCACCACAGCAGCCGGGAGGTCTCGATCACCCGCCGGTCCGACAGGAACTCCTTCAGATAACGCCGCATGGACCAGTAATCCGTGCCCTCCGGCGTGCCCAGATTCATCAGCAGCACGCCGATGCGGCCATGTAGAGGCCGGCCGTCGTTCCCAGGATGATTATCCGGTTTAAAACCGGAATCACCGGCAGGAGATGCATCGCGCGTCATGTCATTCTGCTTCCGTAACCCGGGAGCGGGTTAGTGAGAGTTTGGATCACATGGAGCGTTTTCCAGCGCAGCGGACGCCGCTTCGCCTGAAGAAAACGCGTCAGTTCAAAAAGATGGAGCGAAATCCGGTCGGGCATGAATGGATTTTGCTCTGGCGTCGCCCGCGATGAGGCGGCGATGGTCTGGTGCGCCTGATACATACAGCAGCAGGAAGGCTGGGGGGAGAAAGCATGGGTGAGTTAACGCGTCGCGGGGCCATCAGCGCCCTGGCCCTGCCCCTCGCGGCGGGAACGGCGGCGTCAGCGCAGGCGGCCACGCAGAACGAAACGCCGAAGCCGGCCTTCTCGTTCCTCCTCGTCAACGACATCTACCGCATGAACGCCGAGGACGGGCGCGGCGGCTATGGCCGCCTCGCCGCCGTGGTGAAGGCGGAGCGGGCGCGAGGCGTCCCCATGCTGTTCTGCCACGCCGGCGACGCCTTCTCCCCGTCGCTTTATTCAGGCTTCGACCATGGCGCCCATGTGGTGACGCTGACCAACATGGTGGCGCCCGATGCGTTCGTGCCCGGCAACCACGAGTTCGATTTTGGACCGAAGGTCTATTTCCAGCGCCTCGCCGAAGCGCATTTCCCGGTGTTCGGCGCCAACATGCGCGACGCCGCCGGCCGGCCGCTGCCTGGCCACCACGACCGCAAAATTTTCGATCTCGGCGGTTTCCGGGTCGGCCTTGTCGGGGTGACCCTGGCCGAGATCCCGATGCAGTCCAACGCCGGCGATCTGACATTCGCGCCCGTGATGGAAACGCTGGCCGCGCAAACGGCGCTGCTGCGCAAGGAGGGCGCCGAGTTCATCGTCGCCCTGACCCACACCGACCGGGAGACGGACTTCAAAATCATCCGCTCCGGCCTGGTTGACCTGCTGCTGACCGGCCATATCCATGACCTGTTCGTCTATTGGGACGAACGCACGGCGGCGGTGGAATCCAGCCATGACGGCAATTACGTCACCGCCATCGACATTTACGCCCGCCGCGCGCCAGGTCGCGGCGGCGCATCCCGCGACGACAAGCCCACGGTGCAGTGGAGCCCCGGCTTTCGCGTGCACGACACGCTGCTGGTGAACCCGGACCCGGCGATGCAGGCGCGGATCGACGCCTTCGAGAACGACCTCTCAAAAGCCCTCGACGTCGCGCTTGCAACGCTGGGCGCCGAGCTGGACACCCGCGCCGCCGCCGTGCGCTACCGCGAGGCCAGCGGCGGCGACGTGATCGCCGACGCCATTCGCGCCATGTCCGGCGCCGATGTCGCCATCATCAATGGCGGCTCGATCCGCGGCAATCGCATCTATCCCGCCGGCTCCACGCTGACGCGGCGCGACGTCCTGACCGAGCTGCCGTTCGGCAACAAGACCGTGGTGGTGAAGGCCAGCGGCAAAACCTTGCTGGCGGCGCTGGAGAACGGCTTCTCGCGGCTGGACGCCCGCGCCGGGCGGTTTCCCCAGGTCTCCGGCGTGCGGGTCGCCGCCGATCTGGCGCGGCCCGTGGGCCAGCGCGTCACCGAAGCCAGCGTGGCCGGCAAGCCGCTTGATCCTGCGGCCGTCTATGCCGTCGCCATCAACGACTACATGCTGCGCGGCGGCGATGGCTACGGCATGTTCGCCGCGGCGACCGGCGGCGCTGGCAATGGCGCTGACGCCGGCAACCGGCTGCTGGCCAACGACGTGATGGGCTGGTTGCGTGAGAAAGGCTCGGTCGCGCCGCGAATCGACGGACGCATCCGCATCGACCAGCAGGCGGCGGAGAAGTCAGCGCGGTAGTCCATCGGACAGGACGCTGGAGCAACATCCATTCATACGGACCCGGATTTTGCCATATCGCTTTGAAAGGACCCGTTTCTTCACGCGAAACCGCGCCGGCTCATCTGGACGGCGCCCGGACCTTCATCCCGGCGTCAAATCGCTTTATCAGGGAGGCATGACCGTCGCTCCTCCCGCCGCCATCCGGGCCCCTGCCTCCACGCCCGCCTATGCCGGCGCCGTCGCCCGCTTCCAGGCCAGCGGCAATGGCTGGGCCGCGCTGGCGTTCTTTCGTTCGGGCAAGGCCGCCCAGGCGGCCGCGCGCGCCGATGCCCGCCATGATGCGGGCGCGCACATCCTGCCGCCCGCGGATCAGGTCTTCACCGCGCTGACCCTGACGCCGCCGGAGGCGGTGAAGGTCGTCATTCTTGGTCAGGATCCCTATCCGACGCCTGGCGACGCCCATGGCCTCGCCTTTTCCGTCGACCGGGACGCCGCCCCGCCCCGCTCCCTGCGCAACATTTTCCGCGAACTGACCGACGATCTCGGCGCGCCGACGCCCGCCACCGGCCGGCTCAGCGGCTGGGCCCATCAGGGCGTGCTGTTGCTCAACGCATCCCTGACTGTGGAAGCGGGGGCCGCCGGGGCCCACCGCAAATTCGGCTGGGAAGCGCTGGCCGATGAGGTGATCGCCAGCCTGGCCGGCGGCGACAGGCCCGTCGTTTTCATCCTGTGGGGCGCCGACGCCCGCAAGTTCGCGCCGCTCATCGACAGTCTGGACGCCGGGGGCCGGCATCTGGTCATCGAAAGCGCTCACCCCTCGCCCCTGTCGGCCCGGCGCGGCTTTTTCGGCTCGCGGCCGTTTTCGCAAGCGAACGCCTTCCTGAAAGCCAACGGTCGCGGCGTCATCGACTGGGGCAGAACCGCGTAAGGACGTGGCGGCGGGGCTGGCGTCACCCCCGCTCAGACCAACCGGCGTCCTGCCCCAGCTCCGGCTTTCCTGAAGCGACGCTCACATCGCCCGAAAGGCCCCTACCCCACCGGCCGTTCGTCGGCGATCACCTTGCCATCGTTGGGCAGGCTGCCAGGAGCGACGAGGCTCACCGCGCCTTTCAGTTTGGTCAGCCCCTGCAGGGTCTGTTGCACCGCATCGCGCAGACCGTCGGTGTGTTGCGGCGCCTCGGCGCGCAACTCCATGGCGTCGGCTTCGTTGTGGCGAGTGATGACCAGCCGCAGGCGGCCAAGCTCCGGGTGGCGCCGGCTCACGTCGGCGATCTGCTCCGGCCGCACGAACATGCCCTTCACCTTGGCCGTCTGGTCGGCGCGTCCGAGCCAGCCGCGAATACGCGGCGCGGTGCGCCCGCACGGCGAGACGCCGGGCATGATCGCGGTGAGATCGCCCAGCGCCAGGCGGATCACCGGATGCAGCCCGTCCAGCGTCGTCACCACCACCTCGCCGACCTCGCCTTCCGCCACTGGCTCGCCCGTGCCCGGCCGCACGATCTCGACGATGATGTCCTCGTTCAGCACCATGCCGTCGCGGGCGACCGTCTCATAGGCCACCGTGCCCACATCGGCCGTGCCATAGGACTGGTAGCCCTCGATGCGGCGGGCGGAAAACGCCTCCTGCAGGGATTTGGGAAACGCCGCGCCGCTCACCGTCGCCTTGCGGATGCAGGAGATGTCGTGACCATCGCGATCCGCCGCCGCCAGCAGGATATTGAGAAAATCCGGCGTGCCTGCATAGGCGACGGGCCTGAAAGCGCGGATCACCTCGAACTGCTGTTCGGTATTGCCGGGGCCGGCGGGGATCACCGGACAGCCAAGCGCCCGGGCGCCGTGATCCATCATGAAGCCGCCGGGGGTCAGGTGATAGGCGAAGGTGTTCAGCACCACGTCGCCGCGCCGCAGCCCGGCGGCGAACAGCGCCCGCGCCGTGCCCCACGGATCAACACCGGTTCCCTCGCCCTCGAAAATCGGGCCGGGCGACGTGAACAGCCGGCCGAAGTGCGACAGGTCGGACGGGCCGAAGCCACCGAACGGCGGCGATTCACGGTGTTCGCCAGGCAGCACCGATTTGCGCAGCACCGGCAGCCTGGCGAGGGCGGCGCGATCGCGCACCGCCTGCGGATCGACGCCGGAGAGATGCGCCGCCCAGCCCGGATGGCGCATGGCCGCCGCAACGGCGTCCGGCAGCCTTTGCATCAGGTCGGCTTCGCGCGCCGCCGGGTCCCGGGTTTCCCGCGCATCGTAGAAGTCGCCGGCTCCGCTGCTCATGCTCCATCCTCCCGCGTTGTCCATCGCGGCCCCATCAGAGCCCCGACAGGCGCCGCGCGCAAGATGAAAACCGGCGTCGTCAGGGCCGGACGCCTGAGACGGCATCCGTTCACGGCGCGCCGGCCGCACCGGCGGCGTCACTTGGGCGCCGTCACTTGGGCGTCACTTGAGCGGCGTCACCCGGGCGGCGGCCATGAAGCTGGAGCAGGCGTCAGACAGCCCGCCCCTTTCAGAAGCTGCGCTCCACCCGCACTTTGCCGACCCAGCCGCTATCCGAAGCGCGCAGGGCGGGCGCCAGTCTGCGGCGCAGATCTGGGCCGGGGCGACGCAGGCGCAGTTCCGTCCAGGCGACCTCCGCCGCGACCGTCATCGCCTGAACCGGCGACCAGGCAAGGCGCGTGCCCGCCGCCCGCACCCGATTGCCGGAGAGCAGCCTGGAATGGCCGGCGCCGCCCGCTCCCCGCGCGTCCAGGCCTGCCGGCGCGCCGGAGCCAAAACTGACGCCGGAAACGCCGGCAAAGAAGCTCTGCGACAGATCAGGCCGCCAGTAGTGCTCGAACGCCGCCACGGCCGACCAGCTTTCCGAAAGACGCAGCCGGCCACCGGGTCCCACATAGCCCTCGGCCATGTCAGCGCCGACGCAACCAAAAACGCTGCCCGAGACGCTGCCCTGCCCGGCCGGCGTATTGGCGCCCGTATAGCTGATGGCGCCGCGCGCCGCCGCCGTCTGCAACCAGAGCCGGTCGCCATCGGCAAGGGCCGGCAGACGCAGCATCAGGCCGGCCTGCGCGGCGAAGCCGTAGCGGGCGGCCGGGCGCGCCGCCGCAACCGGGGCGACGCCCGGGTTCAGTGTGGAGACAAACGGCCCCATGTTCACCTGATGTATCGCGCCGGAGAGTTGGGCAGCGCCCCAGCCGCCGTCCAGCCGCAGGGCGGCGGTGACGTCCGGAGCGTTCAGGCGCTGCCGCGTATCGACCAGGGCAAAGTCCGGCGCGCCATCGATCGCGCCGGCAGGAACCGGCGCCACCGGAATCCCCCCGGTCAACAACGTGCGCCCGCCCCACATGCGGACAAACGCAACCGGCGTGCGCCGTGATGTGGGATCTTCCGCCGCAACGGTGAGGCTGATCCCCCCGCCGGCTTTGAATGTGTAGGCCAGCAGGTTCACCGGCGGTGGGTCAGAGGCGGGCGTGACCGATGTCATCTCCACGTCATGCGCATAAAAATCATAAAACGAGGCGGCGCGGCCGGCAGTCAGCCCGCCGAACTGGATGAAGGCGCGATCCAGCAGCACGCCCTTTTGCGCCCGGCCGAACGTATCGACGCCCGTGGCGCCAAAGCCCCCCGCCCGGCGGTCCAGTCCACCCGAGAAACCGCGTCCTGTCAGGCTCTGCAGTCCGAAGCGGACAAAGGTGCGGGTCACGCCCCACTCCGTCCTGGAGCGCGCATCGACGCTGATCCGGCCAAGCGTGGCGGGACCGAAACAGTCGCGCGACTTCACCGGCAACGGCGCCGTGCCGCCAGCATCCAGCCGCACGAGGCCGCCGATCCGCGCACAGGCGCCGGTTGCGGCAATGGCGAAGAAACCCGGGCCATGCTCCCGGCACGCCGCCACAGGCGGCGACTGTCGCCATGCCAAATCCGGCCCCGGCGCATCCGCGGCAGCGGCAGCGGCAACAAGAGTGACGACGGAGATAGACATGGAGGCGACAGATACGACAGCAACGCCCGGAAACCATCGGATTTTCGCCGGAAACAACCGCAAGAACATCAAATTTTTCATGTATATCACAATTATCGTTTATAGAATTTTTGAAAATATCTCTAAATTATTGGAAAGTATTCGTATTTCAATAACTAAACGCAACAAATTTCCGAAAAATCCGACAGAATTCTGGCGCTTCAACATGAAAATACGACAAACTCTGACGGACGATTTACGTAATCTGAACAACAAAAAGCCGGGACATGACAGCGTCACGTCCCGGCCAGGCAGATCAATCCGGGCAAATCCGGTCCCGTCCGGCGGCGACAGGTCAGGGCGCGTTCCGATCAGGCAAAAAACGCCTGGTTGATCAGAAATCGCGCTCGTGGGCCTGCCCCGATCGGACGGTCAGCGATTCACCGGCTCTTTGCCGCGCACCCAGGTTTCGCCGTTGAACTCGGCGAAGAAGAAGGTGCGCACCGGCTCGTAGTCATCCGCGCTGATTTCGAACGTCACGCCCGGCAGGAAGTGCGCGGGCGCGTAGCCCGACATGCCCTTCAGCTGCGTCATCATGTTTTCGCGGGTCAGATTGTCGCCGCAACGCTTCAGCAGTTCCTCGAGCATGCGAGCGCCGCCCCACGCCATGAAGCCAACCGCATCGCCGGGATCGACAGTCGGCGTATGTTTGGCGCGAAACGCCTGGTATTCCTTCACCAGCGGATCGTTCTGCCATTCGGCGTCCGTCGGCTGGCGGATATAGACGAGCGAGCGCAGGCCCTTGGCGTTCTCAAAGCCGGCGGCCTTGAGCAGCGGCCGGCTGGTGGAGACGCCCACCAGATAGTGCAGCGGCTTCCAGCCCAGCTCCGAGGTCTTGCGGAGGGACTGCGACACGAATTTGCCGACGGTGACGTTGTAGAACACGTCGGCGCCGGAGTTGGCGAGCTTCACCAATTGTGAGTCGATGGTCGGGTCGGTGATGTCGTAGCTCGCTTCGGCGACGATCATCCCCTTGCCCTTGTCGCCAAGCGCCTTCTTGAAGTCGGCGACGTACTCGCGGCCCAGATCATCGTTCTGGTACAGGATGGCGACCTTCGCGTCAGGCTTGTGCCCGGTCAGCCAGCGTCCGAAAGCGCGCGCCTCAGTCGAATACAGCCCCAGGGCCGAGACGGTCAGCGGGAATTTCTTCGGCTCGTTCCAGTGCGGCGAGCCGGTCGAAACCATCAGCTGCGGCACTTTCTTCGAGAACAAATATTTCTGGACAGCCACCTGCGGCGCCGTTCCCATCGAGAACCAAGTCGCGAGCACGCCATCGCTTTCGACCAGGCGGCGCGTCGCCTCCACGGTCTTGGGCGGACTGTAGGCGTCGTCGAGCGAAATCAGCTTGACCTTGCGGCCATTAATTCCACCACGGGCGTTCAGATCTTCGAAATAGGGAACCTGGATGCGACCAATGGTGCCGCCATACGACGCCGGGCCGCTGTAGGGCACGGTCTGTCCGATGCGGATTTCGGTGTCGGACGCACCCTGGTCGTACTTCTTTTCCGCCGCGAACGCGGAGCTGGCCAGCATGGTCGCGAGGGCGACGCCAGCTCCAAACAAGGACTTCATACTACCTCCCATGGGCCGCCGCTATTTGCCAGTCTGAGCCCAGGGCCTTCTAGCACAGCGTCTGGTGAAAACCACTGGCGCCGCGTCATCGGCCAGGCGGCCTGCCGGCCGATAATGGAATCGCATGGAATCGCGCAGATTTTTTTCGCGCGGGCTTTTCAGACGGGTGGGAATGCGCTCTAGAACACGCTCCGGCCAGGCTGCTACTGTCCGGCCACAGAGCAACCACAAGCACCAATCATCTGGCTTGGGGGCGCGCCCGCCGGTCTGACCGCGACCGGCGCATCCGCCGCCACCGGCGCCAGACGGGCGAGGAAACACATGCTGCTACCCATGGGCGATACGCCGCGCTGGTACGCGGACCGCAAGGGCCACGATACGCCAGCCATCATTCATTCCGGTGAAGTCCTGACGTGGAGCCAGCTGGAGCGCGGCGCCAACCGTCGCGCCCGCGCCTTCATGGAACTGGGCGTGAAGCCCGGCGATTTCGTCGCCGTCGGCCTGCCCAACAGCAACACCTTCTATGAGAACACCTTCGCCATCTGGAAATGCGGCGCGACGCCCTGCTCGCTGTCATATCGCCTGCCGCCC
>NZ_BNCG01000006.1:0-54132 GCF_014656355.1 Camelimonas fluminis | reverse complement strand
GGTGGAGGCGCCTGTGGCGCGCTACTGGAAGGCCATGACCTCCGGCGGCTCCACCGGCCGTCCCAAGGTGATTGTCGACCACATGCCGGCGATCCACGACACCGTGGCGATCCCGCCGCTGGTTCATCAGGATGCGCGCCTGCTCAATCCGGGGCCGCTGTATCACAATGCGCCATTCATCATTTCCCACAGCGCCCTGCTTGGCGGCGGCCTGCTGGTCGGCATGCAGAAGTTCGACGCCGAAGAGGCCCTGCGCCTGATCGCCGAACACCGCATCGACTGGGTGAATTTCGTGCCGACGATGATGAGCCGCATCTGGTCGCTGCCGGAAGACGTCCGCAAGCGCTACGATGTCTCCAGCCTGAAGACCGTGTTCCACATGGCGGCGCCCATGCCGCAATGGCTGAAGGAGGCATGGATCGACTGGCTTGGCGCGGAAAAGATCTATGAGCTTTATGGCGGCACCGAGCGCCAGGCCTCTACCGTCATTCCTGGCACGGAATGGGTGAAGCGCAAGGGCTCGGTGGGTCGCGTCGAGAACGGTCAGGCCAAGGTGGTCGATGAGGCCGGCAATGAATTGCCGCGCGGCGAGGTCGGCGAAATCTTCCTGAAGGCCGCCGACGGTCCCGGAACCACCTACCACTACATCGGCGCTGACGCGAAGCGCGACGCCGGGGGCTGGGAGTCGCTCGGCGACATCGGCCACATGGATGAGGAAGGCTACATCTGGCTGGCTGACCGGCGCTCGGACATGATCCTGCGCGGCGGCGCCAACACCTATCCGGCCGAGGTCGAGGCGGCGCTGATCGCCAATCCGGATATTCGCAGCTGCGCCGTCGTTGGCCTGCCCGATCCGGATCTCGGCGCGCGCATCCACGCCATCATCGAGATCGCGCCGGAAACCTCAGCCGACGCCCTGCTGGCGGGGCTGCCGGCGTTCCTCAGCGAGCGCCTGAGCAAGCCCAAGCATCCGGAAAGCTACGAATTCACCAACGCCACCGTCCGCGATGACGCCGGCAAGGTGCGCCGCACCATGCTGCGCGACGAGCGCATCCGCTGGATGGAGGAAGGCCGCGATTTCCGGATTCCGGCGCCGCGCTAGCATTGCCAGGGCGGCGGACACAGCTTCGCCCGAAGACAGTACGGCTAAACTCTCAAAATGATGCGGGCGCCCCCATGGGGCGCCCGTTTTCATGTCGGCGGCGCGCGTTTGCCGGACGCCGGCGCCCCCGGTTGGGCGTCGCCAGGCATGTCTGCCATGCCATGAACGGGACCCTGCTGCGGCGAAAGCAGTATTGCAGCCGCGAGGCCAGACATTTACGCAGCGTTACGAACAGGTTTCCAGCAATCCGTGATGTTGCGGGCGCCGGCCTTTCAGGTTGAAGCAACGGTCTGCTTTCCAGCCCTGATCAGGCCGGCTTTCCACCCGGAGGCTGTCGCGGGCAAATCGTCAGCGACAATCTGGAGCACGGCCGGCTTTACCGCCGGCGATCTGCAACGGCGACCTGTAAAATCAAATCAGCCGGCGCCGGGCTGGCGCGCGTGTTTCATGCGCGTCGGCCTTGTTCCGGCTTCGCGTCGCCAGGGAGAGCCATCTCCAGACGCGGCGACCTCACCGCCGGAGCCCATCGCGTGTCCAGCTCAACAACACCCCTGCCCGCCGGCAATTCCCCGGCGCGGGTTCTCGCCGCCAGCCTGATCGGCACCACGATCGAATTCTTCGATTTCTATGTCTACGCCACCGCGGCGGTGCTGATCTTCCCGAAGCTGTTTTTCCCCGCCAGCGACCCCACCAGCGCGCTGTTGCAGTCCTTCGCCACCTTCGCCATCGCCTTTTTCGCCCGCCCGATCGGCGCGGCGATCTTCGGCCACTTCGGCGATCGCATCGGCCGCAAGGCCACCCTGGTGGCGGCGCTGATGACCATGGGCGTTTCCACGGTGCTCATCGGGCTGTTGCCAGGGTATGAAACGATTGGCGTGGCGGCGCCGCTGCTGCTGGCCCTGTGCCGGCTGGGCCAGGGCCTCGGTCTTGGCGGCGAATGGGGCGGCGCGGTGCTGCTCGCCACGGAGAACGCCCCGCCCGGCAAGCAGGCCTGGTACGGCATGTTCCCCCAGCTGGGCGCGCCCATCGGCTTTATCCTCGCCAATGGCTCGTTCCTGGCGCTGGACCACATGATGACCAACGAGCAGTTCCTGAACTGGGGCTGGCGCCTGCCCTTCATCGTCAGCGCCGCGCTGGTGCTCGTCGGCCTGTATGTGCGCCTGAAGGTGACGGAGACCCCCGCTTTCAACAAGGCGGTGCAGCATAACGAGCGGGTGCGCGCGCCCATGCTCGCGGTGTTGCGCGAGCACCCTGGCGCCCTGCTGCTGGGATCGATCGGCTCAATGGCCACCTTCGTGCTGTTCTATCTGATGACGGTGTTCTGCCTGAGCTGGGGCACCGCGCGTCTTGGCGTGCCGCGCGATACGTTTCTGCCGCTGCAGATGCTGGCGGTGCTGTTCTTTGGCCTCGGCATTCCGGCTTCAGCCGTGCTGGCCGACCGGCTGGGCCGGCTGCGCGTGCTGATCGGCGTCAGTCTCGCCATCGCCGCCTTCGGCTTCCTCACCGGCCCGATGTTCGGTTCCGGCAATCTGTGGCTGATTGGCCTCTACCTGATCATCGGCCTCGCCCTGATGGGCTTCACCTACGGCCCGCTGGGCACGGCGCTGGCGGAGCTGTTCCCGACCTCGGTGCGCTACACCGGGTCCTCGCTCACCTTCAATATCGGCGGCATTCTTGGCGCGTCACTGGCGCCGTACATCGCCACCTCGCTCGCCACCACCCATGGCCTCGCCGCCGTTGGCTGGTATCTGACCATCGCCGCCCTTCTGACCGCCGCCGCCCTGGCGATCGCGGCGCGGCGCATCGCCAGCTACAACGTCGCTGTCAGCCCGGCGGAGTAAGCCGGAGGTCCTGGCGCGACGCCGCAAACACGGACGAAAGGGCGGCTCTGGCCGCCCTTTCCTGTTTCTGCCCGGGCGTTTCCGGTGAAAGCCAGCTCACCTGAAAACGCTTCGTCCCTTTAACGTGACGCATTTTCTTCACGAAAAGTGGGCTCCACTTTTCTCGAAAATGCTCCAGCCAGCGTCCCCTCACCGGGTCAGGGCGAAACGCCCTCCTCACCAGAACGGCGCTGCGCCACCAGATCCGGCGCGAAACCGGCAAGCCGGTTTGCGACTACCGCACCGCCACGGGCGTGAAGATGGCCTGCACGGAGCCGGTAATGCGCGGCGGCGACAGGATCACCATGAACTCGCTCGCCTTGTCGGCCGCCAGGTCCTTCGTGACGATATTTTCCAGGATGTAGGTGCCCTTGCGCGCCAGCAATTCCTGGTGCACCGGGAACAGATCCTTGGTTTCGCCCGGCAACACTTCGAGCGCCGCCGTATCCGAGCCAATGGCGATAACGCCCTTGCCCGTCAGGTATCTGGCGCCGTCCATGCCAAGACCCGGCTGCACAGCGATGTATTTCTTGTTGTCCTTGCCGATCATGTCGGCCCAGCCGGTGTGCAGCAGCACCACGTCGCCCTGACGGATCTCGACGCCCTGCTTCTTCGCCGCCTCCTCGATTTCCTTGCTGTTGATCGGCGTGCCTTCCTTCAGCATGTCGACGCCCTTCAACGCCGCGATGTCGAGCAGCACGCCGCGCGCCACCACCGGCGGGAACTTCTCAAGGCCGAGCTTCTTCAGGCCCTTGATGTCAGCGAACTCATGGATCTTGTGGCCGTTGTAATAAACGTGGTCGACGCCGAGATGGCCGAGGCCATCGATATGGGTGCCGGCGCCGTTCCAGCCGACGATCATGTCGTCGTTGTAGGTGGCCTTGTTGGGGCCAAAAACGCCGTTCGGACCGGCCTGGGCCGGCTGCACCACCAGGATCTCCATCTTGCGCGGCTCATAAGCCGGCAACGACAGGTTGGATTCCATGGCGAGGTTGTAAACCTTGCCAGTCTTGACCAGATCGGCCGCCTTTTTCACCAGCTCGGGCGTCTGGTAATTGGCCGCGCCCACCTCATCCTTCGGCCCCCACTTGGACTTCGTCCAGTCCTGTTCGGTTTTGCCAGCCGGAGCGGCGTCATCCTTCGCCAGAAGCGCCCCGCCTGGCGCCGCCGCCATGGCGAGCGCCAGCGCCGCCCCCAGACCTGCCCGCCTTGCCGCGGTCATCCGTTCCCTGGCCCCATGCACAACCGTCATGAAATGTCCTCCCCGCAAACCTGCTTGTCCGCCCGTCGCGTCGGGCGGCTTGTGGTTCTTCGAGCCGCCGTGGCGCAGTGCGATTCCCGCCTGCCCCGACGCCGGAACCCGTTGAGCCTGGCTCTTCGGGGACTGGTTCAGGCCAGAGCGGCGCACAGCATGCGCCTTCGCGATCTGGTATGATGCGCCCGGCCCATGAAGTGTGCGGCGCCCGGCAAGCATTAATCAAGCTTCCCACAACCCACAGTTTCGTGTCCGGCAAGGAAAATCCGCCGCTTACATCAGTCGGCGGCGCTCTTTTCCTGCATCAATGAACGAAAGTTCTGCGACCACCGTCAAAACACAACGGGCGCTCCAGCCTGGCCGGAGCGCCCGTTGTCGTTCGTCCATTGTCGCGATGAAGTCCGGCCGGCTCAGTGAATGCCCTCGCCGCGCAGATAACCTTCCTTGCGGTTGTCCGGCATCAGCAGGCCAACCACCAGCACCAGAACGGCCATGGCGGTGACATACCAGCCGAACCAGGACTCGTGACCGGCGTTCTTGAGGGCCAGCGCCACATATTCGGCGGTGCCGCCGAACAGGGCGTTGGCCACCGCGTATGGAAAGCCGACGCCGAGGGCGCGCACTTCCGGCGGGAACAGCTCCGCCTTCACCACGCCGCTGATCGACGTATAGAAGCTGATCATCAGCATGCCGGCCAGCACCAGCGCGCCGGCGATGAACGGGGTCGACGCCGTGGCGATCTGCGTCAGCAGCGGCACGGTGCAGAGGATGCCAAGCACGCCAAAGATGATGATGCAGGTGCGCCGGCCGATCTGGTCCGAGAGCGCGCCGAAGGCCGGTTGCGCGATCATGAAGATGAACAGCACCGAGGTCATCACCACGCTGGTGGCGGCGGCAGGCAGACCTGTCGTGTTGATGAGATATTTCTGCATGTAGGTCGACCATGTGTAGAACATGAGCGACCCGCCGGCCGTCAGGCCAAGCACCAGCAGGAAAGCCTTGGGATGCTGCGCCAGCAGGGCCCGCAGCGAACCCGCCTCCTTGCGCTGGGCGTGATCGTCGGACAGCGTCTCGGTCAGCGTGCGGCGCAGGAACAGGGCGATCAGCGCGGCGATGGCGCCGATGAAGAACGGAATGCGCCAGCCCCAGGCCCGCATGTGCTCATCATCGATCGTGGCGTGAAGGATCAGCACGACCAGCGAGGCCAGCAACTGGCCGCCGATCAGCGTCACATACTGGAAAGAGCTGAAGAAACCGCGCCGCCCGGCCTTGGCCACCTCGCTCATGTAGGTGGCGCTGGTGCCGTATTCGCCGCCAACCGACAGGCCCTGCACCATGCGGGCGAGCAGCAGCAGGGCGGGCGCCAGAACGCCAATGCTCTGATAGGTGGGCAGCAGGCCGATCATCAGCGAACCGCCGCACATCATCAGCACCGCGATGATCATCGAGCGCTTGCGCCCGTACCGGTCCGCGACCATGCCAAACAGCCAGCCGCCGATCGGCCGCATCAGGAAGCCGATGGCGAACACCGCCGCGGCGTTCATCAGTTCAACGGTCGGATTGCTCTTGGGAAAGAAGGCGTGTGCGAAATAAACCGCCGTGAACGCGTAGGCGTAAAAATCGAACCATTCGACCAGGTTGCCGGAAGAGGCGGCGAAAATCGCAAAAATGCGTTTTCCGTCAGACATTCCGCTGTTGTCGGACCCGGTCGCCAGGGGCGTGGCGGCATGACTCATGAACAGCTCCTGCAATTCACCATCAACCCCCGCGCCCGGCATAGAGCCGATCGCGGATAAATCAACAACCCGACCAGGGTTTTCCCGGTCCACCGCCCCAATCCGAAGCAGTTTCCCCGGCCATGTCACAATCTGGCCACAAACCGGACAGCACGGACACCCTCAACACTGCCGGATCGCCAGACGCATCCTGCCGCCGTAACACAGGCGTGGTCCGCATCTTCTTCCCCACGGACCTCCAGGGTCATCGGCATGGCCTGGCGCCCGCCAATTCCCCTACGTTAACCAGCGTTTGCGACGGCGATAACTCTTGACCGCACGGAAGGATTTCCGGTCGCCCTCCGACACGCCCAGATAGAACTCCTTCACGTCCGCATTGGCGCGAAGCATCTCCGCGTCGCCGTCCATCACCACGCGCCCGGTCTCAAGAATGTAGCCGTAGGTGGCGTACTTGAGGGCCATGTTGGTGTTTTGTTCGGCCAGCAGGAAGGATACGTTCTCGCTCGCGTTCAGTTCCTTCACGATTTCGAAGATCTCGCCAACGATCTGCGGCGCCAGACCCATGGATGGTTCATCCAGCAGCACCAGCGCCGGACGCGACATCAGCGCCCGGCCGATGGCGCACATCTGCTGCTCGCCGCCGGAGGTATAGCCGGCCATGGATTTGCGCCTCTCGCGCAGGCGCGGGAAATAGCCGTACACCTTCTCCAGATCCTGACGGATCGCCGCCGCGCCATCGCGACGGGTGAAGGCGCCCGTGAGCAGGTTCTCCTCGATGGTGAGGTGGCCAAAGCAATGGCGACCTTCCATCACCTGAATACAGCCGCGCCGCACCAGTTCGTTCGGGCTCATCCGGTCGACGCGCTCGCCCTGGAACATGATGGAGCCGCGCGTCACCTCGCCCCGCTCCGCCCGCAGCAGATTGGAGATGGCTTTCAGGGTCGTGGTCTTGCCGGCGCCATTGCCGCCAAGCAACGCGACGACGCCGCCACGCGGAACCTCAAGCGAAACGCCCTTCAGCACCAGAATGACGTGGTCGTAGATGACCTCGATATTGTTGACTGCCAGGATAACGTCGCGACCGGCCTCGCGGCTGACCTCCCCTGGCGGCGCGGGCGCCGCGCTGCTGTCCATCGCCATCGCTGTGCTCCCCCGATGGAAAGGCCCGGTCGGGCCGGCGGCTGACGCGGTTCCGGCGAAATCAGTCTTCCCGGAACCGGCTCAGGTCTTTGGTCTGGCGCATTTTGCTAATGAAAAGTGAGTCCACTTTTCCGGAAAATGCTCTGGCGCCCGGGAAGACTGGAGCCAGACCGCCGGCTCCAGCCGTTCAGGCGCGGACCTATTTGCTGTCGCAGGCTTCCGAGCGCTTCGGCCAGCCGGCGTTCTTCTCCACGTAGTCCTTCGCCGCGGCGGCCGCGACCGGACCAACCTTGTCCTCCATGGGTTTGATGGGGCCGCCGATCTTCACATATTTCTCGCCGTCCCACTCCTGCACGAAGGCGGCGCCATGGCCGTTGTGGTCGGCGCAGCCCAGTTTCAGCGGATCGGTGAAGCCTTCCATGCCCAGCTCCTTCAGCCGCTCCGGCGTCAGGTTGATGGCCTCCAGCCCACGGCGCACGTCCTCGCCGGTCACCGCCTTCTTGCCGGTCAGCTTCTGGGCGTTGCGGATGCCTTCAGCGATCAGCATCGAGTTGTAGACGCCGCGATTGTAAAGCACCTCGCCTTCCTTGCCTTTGGCGACCTTGCTCAGCCCCTTGTCGACCACGTGCTTCTGGATGTCCTTCAACACCGGGAAATCCGTGCCGACGCCGTGCCAGTTGAGCTCGCGAAACCCTTTGGCGCCAGCCCCGGCGGAGCGGGCGTCATCCTCGGACGGCCACCAGATCGAGATGAAGCGGTTCATCGGATAATTGATGCGCGTCGCTTCCTTGATCGCGGTGGGATTGAGCGCGCCCCAGCCGTACATCACCATGTAGTCGGGCTTGTCGCGGCGGACGCCGAGCCATTGCGACGACTGGTTCTGCATGTCGGTGGCGGCCACCGGGTACAGCTTCAGCTCGAAGCCGAGGTCTTTGGCGAACTGTTCGAACATCGGGATCGGCTCCTTGCCGAAGCCGGCGTCGAGGTAGATGTAGCCGATCTTCTTGCCTTTCAGCTTGTCCAGCCCGCCCAGTTCATCGGCGATGTGCTTGACGATGACGGAGAGACCGTCCCAATAGGTGTTGGGCGGATTGAAGATCCACGGAAAGGTCTGGCCATCGGCCGAGGCCGACAGGCCGTAGGCCATCGACAGCACGGGGATCTTGTCAACGGCGGCGCGCGGGATCAGCGGCAGGGTAATGCCGGTGGACCAGGGGTTGACCATCACCGGATTGCGGCCCTTCACCGCCTCGTAACACTCCAGCCCCTTCTTGGTGTCGTAGCCGGTCTCGCATTCCTCAATAACGATCTTCGCGCCGCCGACGCCGCCGTCGCGCTGGTTCAGCATCTCCAGATAATCGCGCATGCCGTTGGCAATCGGGATGCCGGAGCCGGAGAAAGGTCCGGTGCGATAGGTGAACAGCGGCACGAAATTGGCGTCCTTGCCGTCCTGCGCCTGAACGGGGCCCAGTTGCCCGCCCAGAAGCATGGCGGCGCCTGACGCTGCCGAAAGCAGAACCTTGCTCATGTAACCCATGGCTGTCGTCCTCCATGTGCGGCGCGGCGCCCTGCCGGTTCTGCTGGCGCTGGCCGGTTTATGTTCTTTCGTTGCGCGTCACTCCCATGTCCGCCCCGCGGTCAATACGGGAACGGCCAGACGCGCAACTTCTGCTTGATGGTCCGCCAGATGCTGGCGAGGCCGTGCGGCTCCACAATCAGGAAACCGATGATCATGGCGCCCACGACCATGAAGGTGATGTGCTCAACGGTGGCGGCGCCGACGCTGAGACCCAGCATGGGAAACAGCGATTTCAACACGATGGGCAGACCGTAGATCAGCGCCGCGCCAAGGAACGAGCCGATCAGGCTGCCGAGACCACCGATGATCACCATGAACAGGATCAGGAACGACTGGCTGATGGAGAACACCTCCGGCTCGGCCGAGCCGTACCAGAGAAACACCATCAGGGCGCCGGCGACGCCGCAGTAGAAAGACGACACGGCGAAGGCCAGCAACTTGGTCGGCAGCAGGCGGATGCCCATCAGCTCGGCGGCGATGTCCATGTCGCGCACCGCCATCCAGCTGCGCCCGATCCGCCCGTGCACCAGGTTCGAGGCGATCCACGTCAGCAGCGCGACGATCGACAGCACCACCAGATAACGCAGCTCCGGCGTGGCGTGCGGCCCGGTGATCGGCATGCCGAACAGGGTGCGCACCGGCGCTTCGATCGCCCCGGACACGTTGTTGTTGTACAGCCACGGAATGCGGATGAAGCACCATTGCAGGAAGAACTGCGCAGCCAGCGTCGCCACCGCCAGATAGAAGCCCTTGATGCGCAGGGACGGCAGGCCAAAAACCACCCCGACCGCCGCCGAGAAGAAGCCCGACGCCAGAATCCAGACGATCAGGTTCACCTCGGGAAAGAACGTGGTGAGCTTGTAACAGGCGTAGGCGCCCACCCCCATGAAGCCGGCGGTGCCCAGCGACAGTTGGCCGGTGTAGCCCGTGAGCAGGTTCAGCCCCAGCGCCGCCAGGGCGAACACCAGCAGCGGAATCATCACCGCGCTGAGCAGGAAGCCGCCGCCAAACAGCGGCATCGCCACGAAGGCGAGCAGCAGGATGATGGCGAGGCCGATCCGGTCCTGGCGGATCGGAAACACCGCCATATCCGCCTTGTAGCTGGTCTTGAACTGGCCGGTTTCGCGATAGAGCATGGCTCGGCCCCTCAGATCCGTTCGATGATTTTTTCGCCGAACAGGCCCTGGGGCCGGAACAGCAGGAAGGCCAGGGCAATGAAATAGGCCAGCCAGGTCTCGATGCCGCCGCCCACCAGCGGCCCCCAGTAGAACTCGCCCAGCTTCTCGCCGACGCCGATGATCAGGCCGCCGACGATCGCCCCCGGCACCGAGGTGAAGCCGCCCAGAACCAGCACCGGCAGCGCCTTCAGCGCCACGATCTCGAGCGCGAACGACACCTCGGAGCGGGCGCCCCACATGATGCCGGCGGCCAGCGCCACCACGCCGGCGGTGAACCAGACGATCACCCAGATCTGGTTGAGCGAAATGCCCACCGACAACGCCGCCTTGTGGCTGTCCGCCACGGCGCGCAGGGCCCGGCCGATGCGGGTTTTCTGGAAGAACACGGCCAACGCGGCGACCATGATGGAGGCGATGATCGCCGCCGCGATGTCGATTTTCTGAAGCGACACCCGCCCGCCCAGCATTTCCACGTCGATGACGCCGCGCGGCAGGCCAAGCTGTTCGGTGATCATCGCCTTGGGATTGCCGCCGAACACCAGTTCGCCGAAACCGATGAGAAAATAGGTCAGCCCGAAGGTGGCCATGAACAGGATGATGTCCGGCTGGTTGACCAGCGGCCGCAGCACCACGCGCTCCACCGCGACCGCCAGCAGGAACATCACAACCAGGGTCAGCGCCAGCGCCACCCAGGCCGGAACGCCCTTCTCATACAGGCCAACCAGGGTCAGCGCCGCGAACACCACCATGATGCCCTGGGCGAAATTGAACACGCCAGACGCCTTGAAAATCAGCACGAAGCCGAGGGCGATCAGGGCGTAGAGCACGCCGGAGACCAACCCGTCCCACAGCGCCTGAACCAGCAGGTCCGGCGCCCCGGCCATCTGGACGAAGGGATCGATGAAGATGTTGTAGAGCATCGTCCCGTCTCCTGATGCATTCCCGCAAAAGTAGGCGCCACTTTTCGTGACAAACAGGCGTCAAACCAAAGACATGGAGCGCTTCCGGCGAGTCCCGCCGGAAGCCGGCCACTAGTGCGCCACGCCGAGATAGGCGTCGATGACGGCCTGGCTGGCCTTGACCTCATCCGGCGCGCCGTCAGCGATCTTGCGGCCGTATTCCAGCACCACCACACGGTCGGAGAGATCCATCACCACGCCCATGTCGTGCTCGATCAGGGCGATGGTGACGCCGAAGGCGTTGTTGACGTCGAGGATGAAGCGGCACATGTCCTCCTTCTCCTCCAGGTTCATGCCCGCCATCGGTTCGTCGAGCAGCAACAGGTCCGGCTCCATGGCCAGCGCCCGCCCCAGCTCCACCCGCTTCTGCAGGCCGTAGGGCAGCTTGCCGACCGGCGTCTTGCGCACCGCCTCGATTTCCAGAAAGTCGATGATCTCCTCGACGACGCGGCGGTGGCGGATTTCCTCGTCCAGCGCCGGGCCATGGCGCCACAGCTGCCAGAAGAAGCCGCGCTTCATGTGCAGGGTGCGGCCAGCCATGATGTTGTCGAGCGTGCTCATGCCCTTGAACAGCGCGACGTTCTGGAAGGTGCGCGATATGCCCTGGGCCGCTGCATGGGAGGGGCGCATGCGCCGCCGCGTCTGGCCGCGAAAGCTGATGCGGCCCTCCTGAGGATGATAGAAACCGTTGATGACATTGAGCATCGAGGTCTTGCCAGCGCCGTTGGGGCCGATGATCGCCCGCACCTCGCCCTTGCGAATATCGAAGGAGACGTCGCTGATCGCCTTGACGCCGCCGAAGCGCAACGAGACGTTCTCCACGGTGAGCAGGGGCTCGCCCTTCGCCACGCTGTCGTCCCTGCGGCTGAACAGCGCCAGACCATTCATGCCCTGACCGCTCATGGTCTGACCGTTCATGGCCGCCCCCCGTTCGCCTGCGCTCGCGCCTGTTGCGGATCGCCGCCCAGATCATGAACCCGCAGCCGCGCCGACAGCCTGCCCTTGCGCCCGTCCTCGAAGGTGACTTCCGTGGTGATGTCGGCCTCGGCGGATCCGTCGTAGAGCGCCCGCACCAGCGGCGCGTAGCGCTCGGCGATGAAACCGCGCCGCACCTTCTGGGTGCGCGTCAGTTCACCGTCGTCCGGGTCCAGCTCCTTGTGCAGGATGATGAAACGCCGCACCTGCGAGGGCACCATCGCCTCCTCCTGCGCCAGCGCGGCGTTGGCGGCGATGATGTCCCTGCGCAGCAGTTCTGCCACCTGCGGATGGGCGGCCAGCTCCTGATAGGAGGCGTAGACCACGTTGTTGCGCTCAGCCCAGGCCGCCACCGCCGCCAGGTCGATGTTGACGAAGCAGGCCACATCGGCGCGGCCGTCGCCGAAGGCCACCACTTCCTTGATGTTCGGATAGAACTTCAGCCGGTTCTCGATGTATTTCGGCGCGAACAGCGCCCCGCCGGCCAGCCGGCCAACGTCTTTGGCCCGGTCGATGATCTTCAGGTCGCCGTCGCCGGTGAAGAAGCCGGCGTCGCCGGTTTTCACCCAGCCGTCCGGCGTTATCGCCTCGCGGGTCTTGTCGTCCTCGCGGAAATAGCCGGTGAACATGCCCGGCGAGCGGAACTGCACCTCGCCATCATCGGCGATGCGCAGATCAACGCCGGGCGCCGGCGGCCCCACCGTGTCGGGCCGCGCCCGTCCGTCCGGCTGGGCGGTAACGAACAGAAACGCCTCCGTCTGGCCGTATAGCTGCTTCAGATTGATTCCCAGCGACCGGTACCAGGAGAACAACTCCGGGCCGATCGCCTCGCCCGCGGTGTAAGCGACGCGGATTTTTGAAAAACCGAGCGTGTTCTTCAGGGGACCGTAGATGAGCGCCTCGCCCAGCGCATACGCCAACCGCCCGCCAGCGGGCGTCGGCCGGCCCTCGAGGATGGCCTCGCCATGACGGCGCGCCACGGCGATACAGCGCCGGTACAACCATTGCTTGAAGCGGCCGGCGTCCTGCATGCGGATGGTGATGCGCGTCAGCAGGCTCTCCAGCACCCGTGGCGGCGCGAAATAATAGGTGGGACCGATCTCGCGCAGATCCTCGCTCACCGTATCGGCGGATTCGGGGCAGCAGACGCAGAAGCCGGCGACCATGGCCTGGGCGAAGGTGAGATAATTGTCGCCCACCCACGCCAGCGGCAAATAGGCCAGCACCTCGTCGCGCTCCGTCAACCTGTCGAATTCGCTCGTGCTGCGGGCGGCGGCGATGGCGCGCTCATGGCTGATCATCACGCCCTTGGAGCGACCGGTGGTGCCCGAGGTGTAAAGAATGATCGACAGGTCGGCCCCGCGCCCGGCGGCGATCTCCGCGTCCAGCCAGGCTTCGCCGCCCTCGCCCTGCCCCGCCAGGCGCTCGCGCCCCCGCGCCATCACCTGGTCGAGGTCATGCAACTGGCCGTGGTCATAGTCGCGCAGACCGCGCGGCTCGTCATAAATGATGCCCCGAAGCTCGGGCAGCTGATCAGCCACCGCCAGCAATTTGTCGACCTGCTCCTGGTCCTGCACCACGGCGAAGCGGGCCTGGGCGTGGGCGCAGACAAAGGCCAGCTCGTCCGCCACCGCGTCGGCGTAGACCGGTGCCGGCGTGGCGCCCAGCGCGTGCGCCGCCATCACCGCCCAATACAGACGCGGCCGGTTGAAGCCGATGATCGAGACGCAGTCGCCGCGCTTCACGCCGAGCGCCGCCAGTCCGCTGGCCATGGCGCGCGCCTCGCGGCGGGTCTCCGCCCAGGTCCACGTCTGCCAGACGCCGCGGTCCTTGTGCCGCCAGGCCGGGCGGTCGCCGCGATGGATCGCGTGCATGTCGAGCAACCGGACAAAGGTTTCGCCGCTGGCAGGCGCGGCCGCCGCCGTTACAGAAGCCTGAACGGATCCCGGCGGGATGTTTCCAGCCTCTGGAACGGCTGTCGACACGCGTTACCTCCAGCCCTGTCGCGACGCGTCATGCTTCACAGAAGATTGCGGTCGCGTTTTTATCCTGTCGGCGCAGAGCCTTGCAGAAATACATACAGGGCACAACACTTCTGGACGCCTGCATTTGCCATACTATCGTCCAATTGCCCCATCGCCCCCACCATGCCCGCGCGCCTGCTTGCGCCGACTGGCGCCGGCAAGTAATCAGCAACAGGTAATCTCATTGATACATTGGCGGAACATTGAAGCGACCGTTGCGCCGCGCCCGCGCCGGCGGTGGATGGCCTGATCGCGAGGACCGCGTTACATCAACCGGATCAAACCAGCGCCGGGGAGCTGCATGAGAGGCAAAACATTCCGATATGGGCGGCGCGTCGCCGGGGCCGCGCTGGCGGCCGCCGCGGCGTTGGCGCTTCAGGCCCTGCCGGCGCTGGCGCATCCGCACGTGTGGGTCACCGCCTCCGCCGCGCTGGTGTTCGACCAGGATGGCCGTCTCGCCGCCATCCGCCATCGCTGGATCTTCGACAAGGCGTTCTCCGCCTACGCCACCCAGGGCCTGGACAAGAATGGCGACGGCAAATTCTCGCGGCAGGAGCTGGCCGGCCTGGCGAGGGAGAACATCGACGGCCTCACCGAATTCGGCTGGTTCACCAACCTGAAGATCAACGGCGCCAAAACCGCTTTCGCCCCGCCCAAAGACGGCGCCATGGATATGGTCGACGGCCAGATCGCGCTCGGTTTTCTGCTGCCGCTCGAAAAGCCCGCCGGCCCCGGCAAGGCGATGATGCTCGACATTTCGGACCCCACCTATTTCGTGGCGTTCTCGCTCGCCGATGGAGACGGCGCCATCGCTCTGGAGCACGCCCCCGCCGGCTGCGTCGCCAGCATCACCCGCCCCAAGGCGCCGCCGCCGCAAACCCAGAACCTGACAGAGGATTTTTTCAATGCCCTCAACCAGGCCTCCGACTATGGCAGCCAGTTCGCCAACAAGGTGGTGGTGGCCTGCCCATAAATCGCATGCGCCAGGGCGCAGTCGATGACTGAAGCGCCGATCGACAGGGCGACCGCCGCCAGCGAGCTGACAGGGGACAGGCTGTGGAGCCGCCTCGCGCGGCGCATCCTGTTTGCGGTGATCGCCGTGGCCATCGTCTGCGGCGGCCTCGCCCTGCTGGCGCTGGCGTTTTCCCAGGCCGCGCCGCCGCCGCCACGCAATCCGTTCGCCGGCGGCATGGCGGAAACCGCCGCGGGCGGGCGCATCGGCGCCGTCGTCATCGCCATGCAGTCAGCGTTTTACCGGGCGCTGACGCAGGGACTACAAACGTTTTCCAGTGGCGGCGCCGGTCTGTGGGGCCTGCTCGGCGTCAGTTTCGCTTATGGGGTGTTCCACGCCGCGGGGCCGGGGCACGGCAAGGCGGTGATTTCGGGCTATCTTGTCGCCAACGAACGCACCCTGGCGCGCGGCGCGGCGCTCAGCTTCGCCGCCGCCATGCTGCAGGCGACCGTGGCCGTGGCCCTCGCCCTCACCCTGGCGCTGGTCTTCAACGCCACCGCCGCCATGGTGAAACTCAGCGTGTCGGTGGTGGAGCTGGTCAGTTTCGCCCTGGTGGCGCTACTGGGGGTGGCGCTGACCTGGCGCAAGGCCGGAGCGCTGGCGAATCCCGGAGGCCCCCAGCCGGCCGACGCCAGTTGCGGAACGGACTGCGGCCACGCCCACATGCCTGGGCCGGAGGCGGTGGACCGCGCCCGCGACCTGCGGGCCATGGCCGGCGTGGTGCTGGCGGCCGGCGTGCGGCCCTGTTCCGGCGCGCTGATCGTGCTGGCCTTCGCCGTGTCGCAACGGGCGCTGGCGGCAGGCATCGCCGCCACCTTCGCCATGGCGGTGGGCACGGCGCTCACCACCGGCGTCATCGCGGCGCTGGCGGTGTTCGCCAAGCGGCTGGCGCTCAGGCTGGCCAGCGGCGGAAGCATGAGCGGCGCCCGGGTGATGGCGGCGCTGGAACTGCTGGCGGCGGCTTTCGTGCTGGTGACGGGTCTTGCCCTGCTCGCCGGCGTCCAGGCCGCCGGGGCAAGCTGACGCCAGGTCGCGAAGATGCTGACGCATCCGCGACCCGCATGGCTCAAACCCGCGTAACGCATGTCCTTGCAGGGCATGCCATGGCCGCCAGGCCTTCACCAGAACATCCCTCCAGAACTCAACGCGTCAGGCGCATTGAGCTCTGGTGGTCTGGCGCGAGGCCTTGCCGCGCCTGCTTCAGGCGATGCGTTCGCGCGCCGCTTCGGCGACGCGGGCGGCGAGCTGGATCAGCGAGCGGTCGGAGCCGGCGGGACCGAGCAGCGACAGGCCGAGCGGCCCGGCGCCGCCGTCGTGCACTGGAATGGTGACCTGGGGGAAGCCGGACAGGCTGGACGGGCACATCAGCCGCAGGGTGCGGTTGCGGAAGTCTTCCATCGACGCTTCCGCCTCGGCCAGGAACGGCGGCGGCGACGGCATGGTCGGCAACACCAGCACGGTGCCCTCGCCAAGCAACTCAGCCAGATGATTGCGGAAGCGCGCCGCCAGCGCGCGCGAATCGGCCAGCAGCGTTTCGGTGACGTCCTTGCCCGAGGCGAACCGCTCAGCCAGCGACGCGTTCATCAGCGGAGCGTGGCGCTCGATAAAGGCCTTGTGGGCTTCCCACGCCTCCCAGGACTGCAGGTGGCGCAGCGCCCAGCACAAATTATCCAGATTGGGCGCCGCCGCTGCAATGTCGAAACAGCCGAGGCGCAGCTCCACGCGCCGCAACGCCACTTCCAGCGCCGCCGCCGCTTCGGGACGCGCCAGACCAAAACAGGCCCGGTCCACCAGAAAGCGCGCCGCGCCCGGCAATGGCGCCGGATCGTCGCCCAGCAGCACGTCGCCAACCACCGCCAGGGTTTCGGCGCTGCGGGCGAACCAGCCAACCGTGTCATAGCTGGGCGACAGCGGCTCCACGCCCGCGTTGTCCACCCGACCCCAGGTGGGGCGTATGCCGAACACGCCGCAATAGGAGGCCGGCGCGCGCAATGAACCAGCGGTATCGGTGCCCAGCGCGAAGTCGACCTGCCCCGCCGCCACCGCCACCGCCGAACCAGACGATGAGCCGCCGGAAATCCGGCCGGGAGCCGCCGGATTGACCGGCGAGCCAAAATGGATATTGCGCCCCAGGATCGAGTAAGCGAATTCGTCCGTCTGGGTCTTGCCGACGAACCGCGCGCCGGCGTCGAGCAACGACTGCACGACCGGAGCCGTTGTCATTCGCACGCCTGACGCCGCCAGTTTCACCGGATTGCCGCACCCCGTTGGGTAGCCGGCCACATTGATCACATCCTTGACGGCGAAGGAAAGCCCCCGGAGCGCGCCATCCGGCGCGAAACGCGGCGGCGCCTCAGGATAGGGCATGAAAGCTTTGAAGGGGTCCTCGCGCATGAGCGGTCCTGGGTTCCTGGCCTTGTCGTCAATGATGGGCGGCGGACAGGGCCCGCCAGGCCTGATGCGTTTCGCGGTCATGCCAGACCGCGGCGATGCTGACGCATCCACGATCTGCAAAGCTCAACCCGGTTTGCCCCCTGTGCCAGCAGGAAACGCCATGCGCCGCCTGGGTCTGACCAGAACCCAATGCGTCAGGCTCATCGGGTCTTGGCGTCAGCCGCCAATCCCGCGATAAACCGGACCCGGCTCCCATGTACAGGATGAGCCCGCCGTTATGACGACCATAAAGCCCTGGACGCTCCAGCTTAAGACCTGACAGTGGGCAACGCCCATGCGTGCGCCGCAATCCAGCGCCCGGCCGCCCCATTGCAGGAGGTGGGGATCAACCCGCCGTTGCAATCGCCGCCCGCGACCAAATATAGACAGCGTGCGGCCGCATGGGGTAATCAGCGCAATGGTTTTGCGCGGATGCGCAGCAACAGGAGGCGACAGGTGGCGAACAGCAACGCGACGGCAGGTTCCGGCGGCGTCAACTGGCGTAATCTGATAACGCTTGGTTCGCTGACCGTGCTGGTGGGCGTCGAGGTGATCGGCGCGGCGATCGCCGGCGGTTGGGCCCTCGCCGGCCTGCTGGATCTCGGCGCGACCATCGAATACGCCTTCATGGTCATTTTCGCCGCCATCGCCATCTGGGGCATGGTGAAGTTTGTTCGCGCCGGCCTCAAGGTCGAACCGGTCATCCGGCGCTAGGGCGCTTTCCGACCAGACGGAATCGTCTGGTCGATCAGAATTCGCTCAAACCGGAAAAACCTGGACCTTTCGCCGGGACGACGGCGCGCGACGCGCCAGTCCAGGAAGCGCGAAAAAATCCGGGCCGCAGCAACGCATCCAGCGCCGGGCCACAGATCTCCAGTTTTACAGACGCATCGGACAGGGCCGCCAGCGCGGCCCCGTGCTGGTCAGGCGCGCCGCCACGGCGTTTCGGGCACGGGCGTCAACGGCCCCGCGCCATCAAACCAGCTGAACAGATTGTCCACCACCAGCTGCGACATGGCGTTGCGGGTGTCGACCGATGCCGAGCCCACGTGCGGCAGCAGCACCACATTGTCCATGGCGACCAGCGCGTCAGGCACGCGCGGCTCATCGGCGAACACGTCGAGACCCGCGGCGGCGATCGTCCCGTCCCGCAAGGCGCCCACCAGCGCCGGCTCATCGACGACCGATCCACGCGCCACGTTGATAAGCACGCCCTGCGGCCCCAGCGCCGACAGCACGTCCGCATTCACCAGATTGCGCGTGCCTTCGCCGCCTGGCGCCACGACGATCAGGATGTCGCAGGCCTGCGCCAGGGCGACCGGGCTCTCGCGCCAGCGCCAGGCGATGTCCGGGCGCTGGCGTCGGCTATGCCATTCGATGGTCAGGCCGAAGGCTTCGCAACGGGCGGCGATGGCCTCGCCGATGCGACCCAAGCCGAGGATGCCCACGGTCTTGCCGCGCAGCGAGGCGGACAGCGGAAAAGCCCCCTGCAGCCATTTGCCCTCGCGCAGGAAACGGTCGGCCTGGGGAATGCGGCGCACCGTGGCGATCAGCAGCCCCAACGTCAGATCAGCCACCTCATCGGTCAGCACATCGGGCGTGTTGGTGACGACGACATTCCGCGCCGCCGCCGCCGCCACGTCGACGCCATCATAGCCAACGCCGATATTGGCGATGATCTCCAGCGCCGGCAACCGCCCGATGAGCCCGGCGCTGACGCCGCCGAAGCCGGCGACGCCGCGCACGCGCGGCCCCACCTCCGCCAGCAGGGCCTCCGCGTCTGCCGCGGCGCGCAAATCATGCACCTGGCACCGCTGCTGCAGCGCCTGTAGCGGCGCGGGCATCATGGGGCTGACCAGCAGAACGTCGGGACGGGACATGACATCTCCAGATATGGCGCTTCAGCTCCAGGGTTCTGAAGCGGCCTGTGGCGTTTGTTGGCGCGGCGGTCGCGCGCCCGGGAAGCGGCGTTGCCGGCCCTGCGCTTCGCCGGGTCAGCCAGTCAAGCAGGGCTGGATGTTGCGGAAGCGCTCCAGAATAGCGACCGCCAAAATATCGAGCGCGCGTCAGACCGCGCGACTGTCGGGCGGCGCGCCCTGGCCATTGGCCGGCGCGTCGCCTTCCGGGCCATGCAGGAAATTGTCGGCGGCCCGCCGCAGGAACTTGCGGAACTTCTTGCGTTCGCGCGGGTCGAAGCCGGCCAGCAACCGCTGCTCGGCATCGCTCCAGATTGACGCCAGCGTCGCCGCCCGCCGGTAACCCTCATCGGTCAGGCGCACCCGCACCAGCCTTCCGTCGCCCGTCGCGCCGTCGGCGCGCTCCACCAGGCCCTGGGCCGTCAGCCGCGCCACCGCCTTTGAGGCTGTCGGCGGCCGCACCCGCATCAGCTCAGCCAGCGCCCCCATGGTCATGGTCTGATGATCGTGCAGCGCCTGCAGCAACTGCTCCTGTCCCGGAAACAGACCGAGCGCCGCCAGCCGCTCCCCAAGCTCGACCCGGTGCACCCGCGCCAGCACTGTTAACGCCCAGCCGACGCTCTTGTGCATGGCCTGGCCGGTCGCGGGCGCGTCTTCACGCTCCGGCTCAACAACGGTGGAGGATTGCCGGCTTTCGACCTGGAGAGCCGCTTTCGCCAAAGGCTTGCCGATCGGGCGGGTCGCGGGCCGGCTCTCCCCATCCGGGAGCCGCCCCGGCTGCGTGGCCTTTGCTTGCAAAGTCCTGGGCTTGCCGGACTTTTTCCGCGATGCGCCGCTGGCCGGCGCGCCGGCGGCTGTTTTGGCTGTCTTGCTCACGGCCATAACGCCTCCAGAAACCATGTCCGGCGAAGCGGCTGGGCTCCGCGCTTCAGAGCGGTTCCGGTCAACATGGATCGGAAGCCCCTCCAGGTTTTCCCGTTTTGAGCGATTTCTGATCGACCCGACGTCTCCGTCCGGTCGGAAAGCGCTCTCATGCGCCCGGTTGATCCGGCGCCATCCCCTGTGCCGATGCAGGATCCCCGGCCATGAAGCCGCAGCCTGACCTCATGGCCGGGGATCCTGCTCCACCGGTCGGCTAATATGAACATATTGATGGTGCGGTGAAAACGCCGGCGGCAACGAAAATTTGGTTGCAACCATCACATTTGTCGCGCCGCGACCCGCTGGCCCGGCAGCAGCCGCGTCAGCAGGGACAGGCCGGCGTGGATCAGCACGCCGCTGACCGAAATCAGCAGCAGGGCCGCGAACATGCGCGGAATGTTAAGCCGGTAACCGGCCTCGACGATGCGCCAGGCCAGACCGCTGCCCTGCCCGGCCGCGCCGGCGGCGATCTCCGCGACGATGGCGCCGATCAGCGCCAGGCCGCCGGCGATGCGCAGGCCGGCGAGAAAATGCGGCGCGGCGGTCGGCGCCTCCAGCCGGACAAGCCGCTGCCAGCGACTGGCGCCATAGAGCCGGAACAGCTCATCGAGCCCCGGGTCGATCGCCTGCAAACCGGCGGCGGTGTTGGACAGCACCGGAAAAAACGCGACGAGAAAGGCGCAGACCAGCACGGCGGAACCGGGCTCCAGCCAGACCAGCAGCAGCGGCGCGATGGCGATCACCGGCGTCACCTGCAGCACCACCGCGAACGGATACAGCGCCGCCGACAACAGTCGCGACCTGGAGAACAGCAGCGCCAGCGACGCTCCGCCGGCCACGGCCAGCGCCAGGGCTTCCAACGTGGTCCACAGCGTCACGCCAAGCGCCGGCAGCAGGATCGCCCGGTCGCTCCACAGGGTCTGCAACACCTGCACCGGGCCTGGCAGGATATAGGGCGGTATCGCCCCCCAACGCACCGCCAACTCCCACAGCGCCAGCGCGGCGAGGCCGGTCAGGAGCGGCGTCAGCAAGGGCAAAGCCGGCGAAAACCTGGACGTGCGGCCGTTCATGCGGCGGCCCCGCTAGCGGCGGCGGCCATGGCCAGCACGGCGGCGCACTGGCTGGCGTAGGCGGCGCTGGCGCGAAACGGCGCGCCCCGGCCCGGCGGCGCCGTCACCCTGACCTCGTCCAGCACCCGCCCGGGCCGCGCCGTCATGATCACGATGCGGTCGGCCAGATAGACGCTTTCCCAGCTTGAGTGGGTGACGAAGGCCACGGTGAAGCCGAGCCGCGCCCGCAACGCCAGCAGATCGTCGTTCAGCCGCGTGCGGGTGAACTCGTCGAGCGCGGCGAACGGTTCGTCCATCAGCAGCAGGTCCGGGTGGGTGGCGAGCGCCCGGGCGATGGACACCCGCATGCGCATGCCGCCCGAAAGCTCATGGGGCCAGGCCCGTTCAAATCCGGCCAGCCCCACCAGCGCCAGCATCGCCGCCGCGCGGTCATTGGCCTCGGCCCGGGCGACGCCAGCCAGATCGAGCGGCAGGCGCACATTGGCGAGGGCGCGCGACCACGGCGTCAGCGTCGGGTCCTGAAACACGAAGCCGACGCGGCCGGCCCCCGCGAGGCCGCCGTCACGCCAGACCTGGCCGCGCGTCGGCGCCAGCAGCCCGGCCATCAGCCGCAGCGCCGTCGACTTGCCACAGCCGGAAGGGCCGAGGATCGCCAGGAACTCCCCGCCGCGCACGTCCAGCGTCAGCCCATCCAGCGCCGTGACGCCATTGCCCCAGGCGAGTCCCACGTCCTGCATCCGCACCAGCGCCGCGCCAGTCCCGGCGTTTTGCTCATGGTCTGGTTTCAAGCCCGACGCCCTTGTTGACGAATTGCAGGGTGTAGCTGGCGCGCCAGTCGAGGTCCGGCTTGTAAAGCCCCGCCTTCGCCATGCGCCGGAAGAAGCTCTCCATGCGCGTGTCGGTCATGGCGCCAATGCCCAGCTTCAGGGCGTCGCCCGATTCCACAAGGCCATACTGCTTCATCCGCGCCCGCGAAAAATCGATCTGCTCCTGGGTCATGTCAGGATTGTCTTTCAAGATCAGTGCGTTGGCGGCCGACGGATCGCCGTGCAGGTAATTTCGCCAGCCAAGGATCGAGGCGTCGACGAAACGCTGCGCCAGGTCGGCGTTGCTGGCGATGACGTCGGCGCGCGTCTCGATGGTGGTGGAATAGGTGTCGAAGCCGTGGTCGGCCAGCAGGAAAACATTGGGCTTGAAGCCGCCCTGTTTTTCCACCGCCAGCGGCTCGGACGTGACGTAGCCCTCGCTGACCGAGCCGCGATCGGCGAGGAACGGCGCCAGATTATGGGTGTAGGGGCGGGTGTTTTCCTCCCGGAACCCATGCTCGGCCTTCAGCCACTGGAAATAGGAGGCCAACCCCTCGCGGCCGACGAAAATCCGCGCCTTCTTCAGGTCATCCCAGGCATCCAGCCCCTGTCCCGGCCGCGACATCAGCACCTGCGGATCTTTCTGGAAAATCGCCGCGATGACCTTGACCGGAATGCCTTCGGCGACCGCCGAGAACGGCTGCAACATATTGCCGCCCATGTAAAAATCCATCCGCCCGGCCGCCAGCAACAACCGGTTGTTGTGCTGTGGCCCGCCAGGAATGATGCTGACGTCGAGGCCATGCCGGGCGTAGGTCCCATCGGCCAACGCCTGATAGAAGCCGCCGTGCTCGGCCTGGGCCAGCCAGTTGGTCCCAAAACGCACCTTTCGCAGCTCGGCCGCCGCTGCCGGCGCCTGGCTGGCAAGACAGGCGACCGCCAGGGCGAACATGGTCAGAACGAACCGGACCGGACCCGGCGGAGCCAGAACGACGCCGGCGTGAAGCCGCCACATGCCGGAAGCGGCCGCCATCCCGAACGCGCCCGTCCGGCGACGATCCGCGCCAGGCCCGGCCATGCATGAATGTCCAGACGCCATGTTATCCCCGCCCCCTGTCCAGTCCGGCCTGTTTCCCGCCGCGCGGCCGATACGGTATCCTGCCGCCCGACGCGGCGCCCTCGCAGGACCGCCGCAGAATGCGCCGCGCCGCCGGCGCCCGCAACACTGATGAAGGAAAGCCCCGCCGTGTCCCACACCCGCGCCGCGCCCATGGTCCGCAGCCGCCTCTGGCGTGAGACGCCGGCGGAAGCCTTCGGAGCCGCCCACATGGGCGACGCCGTCGCCGTGCTGCCGCTGGCGGCGGTGGAGCAGCACGGCCCGCACCTGCCCACCGGCGTCGACGCCATGATCATGGACGGCATGCTCGAGCGGGTCCGCGCCCGCATCGAAACCGCGCCGGCGGGAACCGTTCCGCTGACCGTATTGCTGCCGGTGCAGGAAATCGGCCTGTCCACCGAACACATCGCCTTCCCCGGCTCGTTGACCCTGGCGCCGGAAACCGCGATCCGCGCCTGGCGGGAACTGGCCGTCGGCGTCAGCCGCGCCGGCTTTCGCAAGCTGGTTCTGGTGTCCTCCCATGGCGGCAACAGTCCGGTGATGGACGTGGTGGGCCGCGCCATGCGCGCCGAGGCCAACATGCTGGTGATCCAGACCTCCTGGCAGCGCTTCGGTTACCCGGAAGGTTTGTTCGACGCCCGTGAGGTCCGCCACGGCATCCATGGCGGCGAGATCGAAACCTCGCTGATGCTGGCCTTCCGGCCTGATCTGGTGCGGATGGAGCGGGCGGAGAACTTTGCTCCGGCCAGTCTGGCGCTTGAGCAGGACTACGAATTGCTGCGCGCCGACCGCCCCGCCGGCTTCAGCTGGCTGGCGCAGGATCTGCACCCATCCGGCGCCATGGGCGACGCCAGCCGCGCCACTGCGGACAAGGGCGAAGCGGCGGCGGCGCATGCGGCGGCGGCCTTTGTCAGACTGCTCGGCGAAATCGGCCGCTTCGAACTGGGCGACGGAACCCGCAGCCGGCCAGGATTTTTGTAAGCGCCTGCACGCGAAAACGGGCGCGGAATATCCGCGCCCGTCGTCAGAAACGTTTGCCGGCGACGGCGCCTGACACGTCAGGCTGCGTGGGGAAGCAGAGCCGCGCCCCATCGAAGCGCGCCGCTTTCACCGGCGGCGACGCCCGCCTCCAGGGCGCCATTGGTCGCCACGGCAAGCGGCGCGGCGATCATGCCGGCCGCGCCGGCCAGGGCGCCGGGAACCAGCTCCAGCGCCAGCAGGCGGCGCTGCTCATAGGCGCCCGGCATGGCGAGACCAGCGGTCACTGACGCCGAGAAACCGAAACGCACGTAATATTCAGGGTCGCCGACCAGCAGGATGGCGCCGTGGCCAGCGGCGTGGGCGCGGGCGATGGCCTCGCGCATCAACGCGCCGCCGACGCCATCGCCCTGCCGCCCGGGCGCCACGGCCAGCGGGCCGAGCAGCAAGGCGGGAACCTCACCGGCCAGCACACGCCACAGGCGCACCGTGCCGGCGAGCCGTGCCGGGCCGTCGTCGGCCATGTCGCGGGCGACCAGCGCCAGTCCATCGGCCGGGGTCTGGCCCTCGCGCAGCCGCTCGCTGGATTTGAGCTTGCGGTCGGGGCCCATGGCGACGTCGAGCAACGCCTCGCGCGCCGCCACGTCGAAGGGGGTTTCATCGCCGATGCAGATCATGGCGCCATTCCTGGACATGCCGCCGGCGTGGGCCGGACGGAAAAGTGGGCATGCCGCGCCAACGGGCGCGTGTGAAAAACCCACAGCGCGAGATGGCGCTGCGGGCAGGAACAGCCGGTTGTCCGGCGGGATGGACCAGACGTGGCGTCCATCCCTGTCGGCAGGCCAGGACCCGCCGCGAGATCCGCGTCAGATGACGTAGGATTTCAGGGGCGGGAAGCCGTTGAACGCCACCGCCGAATAGGTGGTGGTGTAGGCGCCCGCGCCCTCGATCAACAGCTTGTCGCCGATCTCGATGCTGACCGGCAGCATGTAGGGCTGCTTTTCGTAGAGCACGTCAGCCGAATCGCAGGTCGGGCCAGCGAGGATGCACGGCGCCTTCTCCCCGTCCTGATCCCGCTCGGAGCGGATCGGATAGCGGATCGATTCGTCCATGGTTTCGGCCAGGCCGCCGAACTTGCCGATGTCGAGATAGACCCAGCGCACCTCGTCGGCGTCGCTTTTCTTCGACACCAGCACCACTTCCGTCTCGATCAGGCCGGCGTTGCCGACCATGCCGCGACCAGGCTCGATGATCGTCTCGGGGATGCGGTTGCCGAAGTGGCGTCGCAGCGCGTTGAAAATCGACGCGCCATAGGCCTCCACAGCCGGCACGTCCTTGAGGTAGCGCGTCGGGAAACCGCCGCCAAGATTGACCATCGACAGGACAATGCCGCGCTCGCCGCAGGCGCGGAACACGTCGGCGGCCATGGCCAGCGCTGCATCCCACGCCTCGGTATTGCCCTGCTGGGAGCCGACATGGAACGATACGCCATAGGCTTCCAGCCCCTGACGATGGGCGTGCTCCAGCACATCCGGCGCCATCCGCGGATCGCAGCCGAACTTGCGCGACAGCGGCCATTCGGCGCCGGCGCCGTCGCACAGCACGCGGCAGAACACCTTCGCGTCCTCGATGCCGGCGGCGCCAGCGGCGCGGGCGATCTTGTCGACCTCAGCCTGGCAATCGACCGCGAACAGGCGCACGCCGAGGGCGAGGGCGCGGGCGACGTCGCGCTCCTTCTTGATGGTGTTGCCAAAGGAGATGCGGTCAGCGGCGGCGCCGGCCGCCAGCGCCATTTCGATTTCCTGCACCGATGCGGTGTCGAAGCACGAGCCAAGGGTGGCGAGCATGTGCAGCACTTCTGGCGCCGGATTGGCCTTCACCGCGTAGAACACGCGTGCGTCAGGCAGGGCCAGGGCAAATTTGGCGTAATTGTCGCGCACGACTTCCAGGTCCAGCACCATGCACGGACCATCTTCGCGGCGGTTGCGCAGGAACTCACGAATACGCTGGGTCATAAGCGTATCTCCCCACAAAGCTGATGGAACGCCTGGAGCGTCGGCTTCCTGAAGCGTCTGCTCTTGCGGCGTTCGGCAAGATGCGGATGAAGAATCGCTTTCCGGGGCGCTGTGGAGACGCGACCAGAACTGCTGTTCTCTACCGACCGTGCTGCCTTGGTTCGGACTGGGAGATTCCCGGCCCGCACGCGCGGCAATGATGGACAAGCCTCTTCGGCGCCAACCGTTGGAGAGTCGGCGAGACCAAAAAAGCCCGTTCCGTCGTTGCTTTAAGCTGCGTCCCCCGTGGAGAGCGGGGTTCGCCGGTTTCGCCTCCGGCTGCCGGTTTGATGTTGGGGTCCGGTCGAAACCGGGGTCGGCAACGCAGGTTTCCCACCTTTGCGTCGGTCGACCCTTTCAACCCCGGGCGGCTGTCCGGCCTCTTGTCCGGATACCCACCAACCGACACGCGGCCACAGGCACGTGCGAAATTGGGCAAGGGGTGAGATAGGACTGCTGGTCCGGGGTGGCAAGGCTTTTTTGCCCTCTGGCCGCCAGGATCGGCAAAAAAACACAAAACTGACGCGAACGGCGGTCATCAGGCGAAAAAACACCCATCCGGGTGGCGCCAGAGGGGCTCCAGAGCCCCGCTTCGGCCCCGGAATTGCGTCACGCCCCATATATAAGGCCGTCTTGCGCCGAATCGCGCCACACGGGAGCCAGAGGAGACGGGATTGCCGTTCACATGAACCGACGCCGCCATTCCGCCGCGTGAGGAAGCGGCTATGAACGCCGCACAACATCACGCATCATCACGCATCGTTACGCGTCGCTCCGGACACAGGACCGGATTCCGGACGGAATGCTTCTCCGTCCGGCTCGCGATATGAACCAGTGGGTCAGTATGTCGACATTCTCGCGCAGAAGTTTCGTTGAAGGTCTCGTCGCCCTGGCGACGTTCGCCGCCACCGCCGCCACGGCGAAGGAAGCCGCCAGTGCGCGGCCCGCGGCCGGCGGCCAGCCTGCGGACGATCCGGCGCGCGCTGATGCGGCGATGAAGGAGGCCGGCTTCTCGCCCTTCGGCTATGGCGACGTCATCAAGCGGGCCCGGGAGCTGGCGGCGCTGCCCTTCGTCGAGAAACCCTCCCAGGCGCCGGAGGCGCTGGCCAAACTCGGCTTTGACCAGTGGCGCGACATCCGTTTCCGCCCGGACAAGGCGCTGCTCGGCAATTCCGACACGAACTTCCGCATGCAGATGTTCCACCTCGGCTTCCTGTTCCAGCACGCGGTCACCGTGAACATCATCCGCGACGGGGTCGCCACGCCGGTCCCCTATTCGCCGCAGATGTTCGATTTCGGCCAGAACAAATTCGCCAAGCCGCTGCCGGTGAACGTCGGTTTCGCCGGCTTCCGCCTGCACTACCCACTCAACGATCCGACCGTCCGCGACGAGTTGATCTCCTTCATCGGCGCCAGCTATTTCCGCTTCCTCGGCCAGGGGCAGGTTTACGGCCTCTCAGCCCGCGGCCTCGCCATCAATGCCGGCGGCCAGGAGGAGTTTCCGGCGTTTCGTGAGTTCTGGGTCGACGTGCGCAAGGGCGACGACAGCCGCGTCACGGTTTTCGCCCTGCTCGACAGCCCGTCCGTGTCGGGCGCCTACCAGTTCAATATCTATCCGGCAAAGCAGACCGTGGTCGACGTCGAGGCGACGCTGTTCCCGCGCAAGACCATCGAGAAGATCGGCGTCGCGCCGCTCACCTCGATGTTTTTCATCGGCGAAAACGACCGCCGCTTCACCGATGACTACCGGCCGGAGGTGCACGATTCCGACGGCCTGCTGATCCATTCCGGCTCTGGTGAATGGATCTGGCGCCCGCTGCACAATCCCCGCGCGCCGTCGACCTCGTCGTTCACCGAGAACAATGTGCGCGGCTTCGGCCTGATGCAGCGCGACCGGGTGTTCGAGCATTATGAGGATCTCGACATCGCCTATGAGCGCCGCCCGGGTTACTGGGTGGAGCCCCGCAACCCGTGGGGCGAAGGCCGCGTCGAACTGATCGAACTGCCGACGACCGATGAGACCAACGACAACGTCGTCGCCGCCTGGGTGCCGAAGGAAGCGGTCGGGCCGGGCCAGCAGCTGATCTACCGCTATTCCATCACCGCCGTCGGCGCGACCGACGGCATGCACGCCGGCGGCCAGGCCATCAACAGCTTCCAGTCGGCCCCGCGGGCGCTTGGTTCGTCGGAGCCGCTGCACCCCAACACCCGGCGTCTGATGGTGGATTTCGCTGGCGGCGAACTGCCCTACTGGCTGAAGGCGCCGGACCGGGTGAAAGTGGACGCCTCCGCCTCCAGCGGCCGCATCCTGCGCACCTTCATCGCCCCCAACCCGAAGATCGGCGGTTTTCGCGCTGGCGTCGACGTGGAGGCGCCCCCCGGCCAGACCGTGGACGTGCGCGTGTTCCTGCGCGCCGACAACAAGGCGCTGACCGAAACCTGGATCTTCCCCTGGCGCGCCGAATGACGCCTGCTGGCGTCGCCCGCCACGGCGGTCCAATCAAACAAAAAACCACGCCGCGCGTTGCCTGTTTTCAGGAAAAACCGCGCCGGGACAGAGTTCATGACTGATATCGATGCGCCGGCGCCCGGCTGGGGCGCGCTGCTGGGCGGCCGCAATGGCGTTCTGGCGCTGGCGCTGGCCGGCGGCGTCGCCCTGCACGCCATCAACGTTTACATCACCACCACAATCCTGCCGTCGGTGGTCGCCGACATCGGCGGCATCGACTATTACGCCTGGAACACCTCGCTGTTCATCGTCGCGTCGATCCTGGCGGCGGCGGTTTCGCCTGGCCTGCTGGAGCGGTGCGGCCCCCGCGCCGCCTATCTGCTCAGCGCGGTGATTTTCGCAGCCGGGTCGCTGGCCTGCGGCTTCGCCCCTTCCATGGCCGCCATGCTGGCCGGGCGCGTTGTCCAGGGCATAGGCGGCGGCTTCCTGCTCGCCCTCTCCTACGCCATGATCCGCATCGTGTTCGATGAAGCGTTGTGGCCGCGCGGCATCGCGCTGGTGTCCGGCATGTGGGGCGTGGCCACCCTGGTCGGCCCGGCGGTTGGCGGCGTGTTCGCGGAATACGGCCTGTGGCGCGCGTCGTTCTGGGCGCTGGCCCCGGCGGCGATCATCTTTGGCGTGATGGCGGCGCTGGCGCTGCCGTCCCGCAACGCCGTGTCCGGATCGTCGGGCGCCGGCGGCGCGCCGATGCTGCAGATCCTGCTGCTGACCGCATCGGTCATGGCGATTTCAGCCGGCAGCGTGATGGAAGCCACCTGGGCCAATGTGGCGGGCGCGCTCGCCGCCATGACCCTGGTGGCGCTGATCGCGGTTATCGAGAAACCGGCCTCACGCCGCCTGCTGCCCACGGGCTCTTTCAGCCCACGCGGGGCGTTGGGGGCGGTTTACGCCTCGATGATGCTGCTGAGCATCATGGTGACCAGCAGCGAAATCTTCATCCCGCTGTTCCTGCAAACCCTGCATGGCCAGACGCCGCTGGTCGCCGGCTATCTGGCGGCGGCGATGAGCGCCGGCTGGACCCTCGGCTCGATCGGCGGCGCCGGCGCGACGGGCGCGCGCATGCGCCGCCAGTTGCGCTTCGCCCCCCTTCCTGGCCTCATCGGCATGGTCATGCTGGTAATCCTGGTTCCCCCTGGCAGCACCGGATCATGGCTGGCGCTGGCCCCGTTGTGCGCGGCCATGCTGATGGTCGGCGTTGGCGTTGGCCTCGCCTGGCCGCACCTGCTGACGCGCGTGCTGCAACTGGCGCCTGAAGGCGAGGAAGCCGTGGCCTCGGCTTCGCTCACCACCGTGCAGTTGTTCGCCACCGCCACCGGCGCGGCGCTCGCCGGCATGGTCGTCAACCTCGCCGGGCTGACCAACCCAGGCGGCGCGGCCGGAACCGCGGCCGCTGCGTTGTGGCTGTTCGGCGTGTTCGCCGTCGCGCCCCTGTTGTGCCTGTTCACCGTGCGCCGCGCCGCGCGCAGCAACGGCGATCGCTGACCAGGCGGTCTGATTCCAGCCGTCGCCTCCAGCTATGCAGAGCGGTGCGGCGAAGGCCGAATCAACCAGCAACTCATTGTCTCTCTAATAGAACTGATGGGTTTGCCATTTGCCCGCCGCGTGACGCCAAGGCGGATGCAAATGGCAAATTCGCCCTGTCTGGACCTGTTCTCCCGCGTTGCCCGGCGCCGGCCATCGCCTTCCCCGAAACGCCAACGCCCTAACGCCGGTTGGCCAGCCCCTCCAGCAGGGCGTCCATCACGGTGATCCAGACGTCGACGTCAGCGCCGCCCGCGATGGCGAGAGCGGCGCGGTCATAGCCGGCCGACAGCGCCTGCGCCGTCTCGTCGGCCGGCAAAGACCGCAGCAAGCCCCTGGCCATGGCCTCGATCAGGCCATCGCGCAAGGCGCCGCCGCCACTGGCCGCGTCGATGGCCGCCATCGCCTCCGGCCCCAGCACCGCCGGCCCATCCACCAGCAGCAGGCGGGCGCGTCCCGGAGCGGTCATTGCCTGCAAAAACGCCCGTCCGCCCGTGCGCAACGCCTCCAGCGGATCGTCGCAGGCGGCGGTCGCCGCGTCGATCGCCGTCGCAACGGCTCCGGCCTCCGCTTTGATGATCGCCTCAAACAGCGCCGTCTTGTCTGCGAAATGGTGATACAGCGCGCCCCGCGTCACGCCAGCGAGCGCCACGATGGCCGGCGTTGTCGCGGCGGCGAAGCCTTCGCTGACAAAAATCTCCCGCCCCGCCGCCAGCAGCGCCGCCTGCATTGCTCCCGAGCGCGCCTCATTGCTGCGCCGCATGGCTGCTCCTGTCATTTACAAACATTCTGCATGTATGTTATTGATAGCCATCACGACCGCCGCCGTCCACCAGGAGAAACCGCCATGAATCCCGTCACCAGCACGCCCCCTTCCATTGACGCGTCGTTCGCGATCACCAGCTTCTATCCGGTGCTGATGACCGGCGACGTCGCCGCGACCGCTGCATTCTATCAGCAGATGTTTGGTTTTCGCCCCCTGTTCACCACTGACTGGTACGTCCACCTTCAGGCCCCCGGCGACAGCAATGTCAATCTGGCCATCCTGCGCGGTGATCACGACACCATCCCCGCGGCGGGGCGCGGGCGCGCCGCCGGCCTGCTGCTGAATTTCGAAGTTCCCGACGTCGACGCCGTCCACGACCGGCTGGCTGCCTCCGGCGCCGACATCGTGCTTCCCCTGCGCGACGAGGATTTCGGCCAGCGCCATTTTATCATGGCCGCGCCAGACGGCGTCCTGGTCGACGTGATCACGCCGATACCGCCGTCGGAAGCGTTCGCGGCGCTGTATCAGGAGCCGTGAACCGGGCAACGTTGCGTCTAAACGGTTTGTGACCTCGGCCCCGGCGAAAAATTGCATTAAATTGCCCGGATTCGCCTGCTGACGCATGTTGCGGCCAGCGGGCTGCGCGCCTGACGGAAAGGCCGCCCCGAACCGGAACGCCGGCGAAGATACTCCAGAGGTCGCATGGAAACCCAACGTCGCGGAAATGACGCCGCCCTGCGTAGCGTCCTCAGCTTCACCTTCGCCCACTGGCGCCGGCAGGGCTGGCTGGCCGCCAGCCTGGGCCTCTCCGTCTGTCTCGCCACCCTCACCGAGATCTTCGCCCCCGTTTACGCGGGGCGGATGATCGACGCCCTGACGGCCGGTGAAGGCGCGACGCAGGCGGCGGTTTACGCCTTCGCCGTCATGACCCTGCTTGGCCTCGCCACCGTCGGCCTGCGCCATCTGGCCTGGTGGGGCGTGGTGCCGTTCACCCTGCGCATCATGCGCGACGTGGCCGGCGAGAGCTTCGCCCGCGTGCAGCGGTTCTCGTCGAACTGGCACGCCAACAGCTTCTCCGGCTCGGTGGTGCGCAAGATCACCCGCGGCATGTGGGCGCTGGATTCGCTCAACGACGTGCTGCTGATGTTCTTGCTGCCGTCGGTCGTGGTGCTGGTCGGCGCCGTGGCGCTGCTGGCCTGGCGCTGGCCGCTGATTGGCCTGCTGATGGGCGTGGGCGCCGCCGTCTATATCGGCGCCACCGTGGCGCTGGCGACGCGCGTCATCGCGCCAGCGGCGCGACTGTCCAACGCCTGGGACACGCGCATGGGCGGCGTGCTCGCTGACGCCATCGGCGCCAACGCCGTGGTGAAGGCCTTCGGCGCCGAACACCGCGAGGACGCCCGTCTGGCCCATGTGGTCGGCAAATGGCATCGCCGCACCTGGCGCACCTGGATGCGCTTCACCTGGATCGGCACCGGCCAGATGGCCATGCTGTGGCTGCTGCGCGCCATCGTCACCGGCGGCGCCCTGTGGATGTGGCATACGGGCAAGGCCACGCCCGGCGACGTCGCCTATGTGCTCACCACCTATTTCATGCTCAACGGCTATCTGCGCGACATCGGCCAGCACGTGAACCATTTCCAGCGCGCCGTGAATGAAATGGAGGAAATGGTCCGCCTGTACGACCTGCAGCCGGATGTGAAGGACCGGGCAGGCGCCCAGGCGCTGAGCGTGCCCCATGGCGAAATCCGCGTCGAGCACGTCGATTTTCGCTATGGCGACCACGTCACGCCGCTCTACCAGGACCTCAATGTGGTCATCGCCGCCGGCGAGCGCGTCGGCCTGGTTGGTCGCTCCGGCTCCGGCAAGACCACCTTCGTCAAGCTGATACAGCGGCTGCACGACGTGACCGGCGGGCGCATCGTCATCGACGGCCAGAACGTCGCCGACGTCACCCAGCAGTCACTGCGCGCCCAGATCGCCATCGTGCAGCAGGAGCCAATCCTGTTCCACCGCAGCATCGCCGAGAACATCGCCTACGGCCGTCCCGGCGCGTCCATGGCCGCCATCGAGCGCGCCGCGGAACTGGCCAACGCCCATGACTTCATCATGCGGCTGCCGCGCGGCTACGCCACGCTGGTGGGCGAGCGGGGCGTCAAGCTCTCCGGCGGCGAGCGCCAGCGCGTCGCCATCGCCCGCGCCTTCCTCGCCGATGCGCCGGTGCTGATCCTCGACGAGGCCACCTCCAGCCTCGATTCGGAATCGGAACTGATGATCCAGCAGGCGATGGAGCGGCTGATGCAGGGGCGCACGTCGCTGGTCATCGCCCACCGCCTTTCCACCGTGCGCGAGATGGACCGGATTCTGGTGTTCGATCGCGGGCGCATTGTCGAGGAAGGCCGTCACGACGATCTGATCGCCCGCCCCAACGGCGTCTACCGCGCGCTGTTTGAACACCAGAGCGGCGGCGTCATCCGCTAGGGCTCACCAGGCCGGGATATAGACGCCTTTATAACGCTCAAGGATGAACTGGCGGATTTCGTCGCTCCGGTAAGCGCCGACCAGCGCGCTGACCCAGGGTTTGCCAGCGTCGGCGGCGCGCACCGCGATGATATTGACCCAGGGACCGTTGCTGTCCTCGCGGGCAAGGCCGCCCTTCACCGGATCGAGACCCGCCTCCACGGCGTAGTTGCTGTTGATCGCCGCCGCATCGACATCCGGCAGGCTGCGGGCGATCTGCGCCGCGTCCAGCTCGATGATCTTCAGCTTTTTCGGGTTGTCGCTGATGTCGCGCACGGTGGCGGCGACGGTTTCGCCGTCTTTCAGACGGAAAAGACCGCGATCCGCCAGCAGGCGCAACGCCCGGCCGCCGTTGGTGGGATCGTTGGGAATGGCGATGCTCCCGCCAGCCGGAATGGCGTCGAGGGATTTGTGGCGGGTGGAATACAGCGCCATGGGCGAGGTGATGGTTTCGCCCGCCTTCACCAGCTTCCAGCCCGTGCTGGCGGTCTGCGCCTGCAGATAAGGCTGATGCTGGAAGGCGTTGGCCTCGATCTCGCCATTGGCCAGCGCCTGGTTGGGAATGATGTAGTCGCTGAACTGGATCAGTTCGATCTTCAACCCGCGCCCTGCGGCGACCTTCCTGACCTGCTCCAGGATCTCCACGTCCGGCCCCGGAACGACGCCGACGCGCACCAGGGCTGGCGCATCCGTGGCTGGCGCATCCGTGGCGGCGCCCACCCCGCCGGCCAGCGCCAGCGGCAGGACGCATGCGGCGAACAGCGTGAGCAGGGCGCGGCGGGTTTTTCCGGCGTCGGGCGCCGTCCGGGTTGATGGATGCATGTAATTATCTCCAGACATCGAAACCGCCCAGCCTTGGGCGCCCCAGGACAGGCAGGACATCAGACGACGACATCTCAGCTCTGGCGCAGCCGCCTGTTGAGGCGCCTGGCCAGCCGGTCGCCGATGCTCTGCACCCCCTGCACCAGCACGATCAGCACGATGACCACGGCGGCCATCACGTCGGGCATGAAGCGCTGGTAGCCGTAGCGTATGCCGAGATCGCCGAGACCGCCGCCGCCCACGGCGCCGACCATGGCCGAGTAGCCGATCATCGACACCACGGCGAGCGTCAGCGACAGCACAATTGCGGGAATGGCCTCGGGCAGCAGCACCTTGCGAACGATCTGCAGCGGCGTCGCCCCCATGGCGCGGGCCGCCTCCACCAACCCTTGGTCGACCTCGCGGATCGCCGTCTCGATCAGGCGGGCGATGAAGGGCGTGGCGGCGATGGTCAGCGGCACGATCGCCGCTTTCGTGCCAATGGACGTGCCGGCGACGAGCCGGGTGAACGGAATGATCGCCACCACGAGGATGATGAATGGCGTCGAGCGCGTGGCGTTGACGATCAGCCCAAGCACCCGGTTCAGCAGCGGCGCGGCCAGCAGTTCGCCCCTGCCGCTGGTGGCGAGGAACACCCCGAGGGGAATGCCGATGAGCGTGGCGATGATCATGGCGATCGCCACCATCCACATGGTGTCCAGGGTGGCTTCCCAGATGAGCCAGGCGATATCAGCCGACATGACCAAGCACCTCCGCGTCGAGTCCGTGGCCCGCAAACCAGGCCAGCGCCAGCGTCAGCGTCGCCGGATCGGCCGGCAGGCCCAGCACCAGGGCGCCGAACGGGCGGCCGGCCACCTCATCCACCGCGCCTGACAGAATGTTCACGTCGACGCCGTGGGTCTTCACGAGGCCGGACACCAGCGCATCGGTGGCGATCGGCCCCCGGAACACCACGCGCACCACGGTCTGGTCGCCGGGGCGCGCCTCCGCCCGCAGGCGGCCGGCGAGCCAGCCGGGCAGTTTCTGGCCGCTGACGGCGCCCAGAAACGACCTGGTCGTCGCGTGCTGCGGACGGGTAAACACGTCATACACGTCGCCCTGCTCGACGATGCGGCCGGCGTCGAGCACGGCCACCTGGCGGGCGATGCGCGCCACCACCGACATTTCATGGGTAATGAGCAGGATGGTCAGGCCCAGCTCCGTGTTGATCGACCCCAGCAGATCGAGGATGGAGCGGGTGGTTTCGGGATCGAGAGCCGAGGTCGCCTCGTCGGACAGCAGCGCCTTGGGCCGGGTGGCGAGCGCCCGGGCGATGCCGACGCGCTGCTTCTGGCCGCCAGACAGCTCGGCCGGGTAGCGGTCGCGCTTGTCGGCGAGGCCCACCAGCTCCAGCAGCGGCTCCACCCGCCGGCGGATGTCGGCGGCGGCGACGCCGGCGATCTCCAGCGGCAACGCCACATTGTCATAGGCGGTCCGCGACGACAGCAGATTGAAGTGCTGGAACACCATGCCGATGGCCCGGCGCACGCCGCGCAGGTCGCGCTCGCTCATGCCGGTAATGTCGGCGCCATCGACGATGACCCTGCCGGCGCTGGCCTTCTCCAGCCCGTTGACCAGGCGGATCAGCGTTGACTTGCCGGCGCCGCTGCGGCCAATGACGCCGAGCACCGAGCCGCGCGCCACCGACAGGTCGATGTGATCCAGCGCCACGAAGGAGGCGTTGCCAGCGCGGGGCGGATAGACCTTGCGCACGCCCTCGAAGCGCACCAGCGCGTCCCCGGGCGGCGGAGACGGCGTGACGCCCCGCTCCAGCGGGGCCGTTGGCGACAGCATGTTCATCCGATCCTCGCAGAAGACGCGCCTGGCGGCCGGCGCTGGCGCGGTTCCCGGAACAGGCGCGCCGCGCCTCGGGAAAATTCAGAAAAGCCACCGCATCCGCAGCCCGCACTGTCCATAACGGCGACCTGCGGGAACCTCAGGCGCGCCGGAACTGGGCGCCGGACGATTGCTCCCAAATGCAGACTGGCGCGCGACGCCCCTGACCGTCAGAAATGGCCCGACGGTTGCGCCGGCGGCGACGCCCCGCAAATACACTTTATTTATTGTTATTTGTCAATAAATACATTCTGAAATGTTATTTTTAGATGGCGACATTCGGGGAATAATTTTCTCCGCCAGCAACAGGCGCGACAGGTTTCCCCAGGATGCATGGCAAGATGCGCGCCGGAATATGCGCGCTTGCCCGCTCCAAATGGCGTCGCCCGGCGCTTCCGGTTAACAATGGCTGAATCATCGGGCTGATTCCCGTCAAACGGCCTTGCCGGTTGCGTGAGAAACTGGCGCGGGAACCTGTAGCCAGTTGCAATGGGAAACATTCCAGCCACAGAAACGCCATGGCGAAACTTCAGACCATGAACACCCAGCCGGGCGCCCACGGCGTCGCCCCGATAAATTCCATCATTCCAACGCCATGGGGCGAGATCCCGATTCGGCTGATCGTGATGTCCCCGGAGCGGCTCCCGTGAAAATGGACCTCGCCCCGTCACACAGGCTCTGCATCCGCCTCATGCCTGTCCCGCCTGTTTGTGAAAGATGTTCATGGCGTTAACCGCCCCGTCTCCGTCAGTCACACGCCCGCGCCGGCGCCGCGCCCTTGTGGAGCGCGCGGTCGTGATCGCCTGCGCGGCGATGCTGGCCGGCTGCGCCGTCGGCCCTGACTACAATGGCGCCGGCATGGCGCTGCCCGCGTCCTGGAGCGGGGCTGGCAAGTCCGGCGCCACTGTCGCGGGAACGCCGCAACTGGCCGAATGGTGGACGCGGCTTGGCGACCCCACGCTCAACCGCATGATCGACGGCGCCGTCGCCGGAAACCTGGATGTCGCCGCCGCCAAGGCGCGCGTGCGCGAAGCCCGGGCCAGTTATGACCAGGCCGTCGGCGCGCTGTTCCCCGAAGTCAACGGCGCAGGCGTCGCCGGCCGCAGCCAGGTCGGCGCGACGCGACCGGTCAACAATGTGCGCGGCGCCGCCAGCGCCAGTTGGGAGATCGACCTGTTCGGCGCCAATCATCGCGCCGTGGAGGCGGCCCGGTATGGCCTCGACGCCGCGACCGACGATTTGCGCAACAGCCTGCTGGTCCTGGTGGGCGATATCGCCTCCAATTATGTGCAGGCGCGCGGCTATCAGGCCCGCATTGCCCTGGCGCAACGCACCGCCAGATCGCAGCGTGAAACTGAAGCCCTGACGCGCACGCGGCTTGCGGCGGGCGGCGCCACCGCGCTCGACGTCGCCAACGCCGCCGGCCAGGCGGCGAGCACGGAGGCCTCGATCCCGACGCTCGAGACGGGTCTGACCCAGACCATCAATCGCCTGTCGGTGCTGTCGGGACAGCCGCCGTCAGCGCTGGCCGATGCGTTCCGCAAGATCGCGCCGATCCCCTCGCCGACATGGCGGGTGCGGCGCGGCATCCCGGCCGACGTGCTGGTCAACCGGCCGGACGTGCGCCTCGCCGAACGGCGTTTCGCCCAGGCGACGGCCCGCATCGGCCAGGCGACGGCGGCGCAGTACCCGTCCGTGAGTCTGACGGGCGACATCTCCACGTCGGCGGCGCGCCTCGGCGATCTGGGGCGCAACTCGTCCATCAGCTGGGCCTTTGGCCCGACCCTGTCCGCGCCGCTGTTCAACGCCGGCAAGCTGCGCGCCGCCGTGCAGATCACGGAAGCGCAGCGGGACCAGAACTTCATCGCCTGGCAGGCGTCGGTCCTTGGCGCGCTGGAAGAGGTGGAGAACGCCCTCGTCACCCTGAACCAGGAGGGCGTGCGCATCGCCAAACTGGTCAGTTCCGCCAGCAATTACGGGGAGGCGCTGCGCCTGTCCCGCAATCTCTATCAATCCGGCAATGTGAGCTTCCTCGACGTGCTGACCGCAGAACGCTCCGCCTACAGCGCGGAAAGCGCCCTCGTCGACAGCCGCGTGACCCGCGCGCTGGCCTGGGTGAGCCTCAACAAGGCGCTCGGCGGCGGCTGGAACGGCCTGGTCGACGCCTCGCGTCCGGTCATCGTCGACCACAACACCGGCCCCCACTTCATCAACGTCAACGGGAGCCGCCCGTGAGCCAGCCCGACATGTCGCAGCCGGCGGCGCGCAGGGCGCAACCGTCGCGCTCCCGCCGCCGCATCAAACAGGCGCTGGTTCTGCTGGTCCTGCTGGCGCTCGCGGTGCTGGCCTGGCGTTATTTTTTCCCGGCGAAGGCAGAGACGCCGAAATATCTCACCTCGCCGGTGACGCGCGGCGACGTGGATGAAACCGTGCTCGCCACCGGCACGCTGAAGCCGGCGCGGCTGGTCGCGGTCGGCGCCCAGGTCAGCGGCCGCGTGCTTTCGGTGAAATTCAAGGTTGGCGACCGGGTGAAGAAGGGCGACCTTGTCGCCCAGATCGACTCGATTACCCAGGAAAACAAACTGCGCACCGCCGAGGCCGACCTCGCCCGCCTGCGCGCCCAACGCGACGAGAAGGTCGCGATCCTGAAGCTCTACGGGCAGAACCTGGCGCGCCAGCAGACCATGGTCGCCAGCAACGCCGTGTCGCGCATCGACTACGACACGGCCGTGGCCAACGTGGACACGACGAAGGCGCAGATCGCCGCCCTGGAGGCCCAGATCCTCTCCGGCAAGGTGGCCGTGGACGACGCCCGCGCCAACCTCGGCTACACCCGCATCATCGCGCCGATCGACGGCACGGTGCTGGCGGTGGTCACCCAGGAAGGCCAGACGGTCAGCTCGATCCAGACCGCGCCCACCATCGTAATCCTCGGCCAGCTCGACACCATGACGGTGAACGCCGAGATTTCAGAAGCGGATGTGGTCAAGGTGCAGCCGGGCCAGAAGGTGCAGTTCTCGATCATCGGCGCGCCGGACCGGCGCTATGACGCAACGCTGGAATCGATCGATCCGGCCCCGGATTCCATTCGCTCCGACGCGAGCATCAGCACTTCCAGCACCGCGTCGTCGTCCAGCACGTCCAACACCGCGATCTACTATAACGGCGTCTTCAACGTGCCCAATCCGGACGGCAGCCTGCGCACCTACATGACGGCCAACGCCCACATCGTGCTGGGCCAGGCCAAGGGCGTGCTGACGATTCCCTCCTCGGCCATTCATGGCTCGGCGGAGCGCGGTTTCATCGTGCGCGTGCTGGGCAAGGACGGCGCCGTGGAGCGCCGGCGCGTCAGGATCGGCCTTAACGACAAGGTCACCGCCGAAGTTCGCGACGGCCTGAAGGAAGGCGAGCAGGTCATCGCCGGCGACGCCGCCGGCGCCACGGCCACGCGCCAGGGCGCTGGCGGCCCCGGCTCCCGGCGCCGCCCGCCCATGGGGCTGTGAGATGGCGCGCGATACGGCTCCCAACGCGGGACCGCTGATCCAGCTCAGCAGGCTGCGCCGGGAGTATCCGTCCGGCGACGGCGTTCTCGCCGTGCTCAAGGATGTCGATCTCACCATCGCCGCCGGCGAAATGGTGGCGATCGTCGGCGCTTCCGGCTCCGGCAAGTCGACGCTGATGAACATCCTGGGCTGTCTCGATACGCCCACCTCCGGCAGTTACCGCATCTCCGGGCGCGAAACCGCCGCCCTGGCGCCGGATGAACTGGCGCAACTGCGCCGCGAACACTTCGGCTTCATTTTCCAGCGCTACAACCTGCTGCCTGAACTCACCGCCGAGGGCAATGTCGAGGTGCCGGCCATCTATGCCGGCCGCACGCCCGCGGCGCGGCGCGACCGGGCCGCGGCGCTGTTGCAGCGGCTCGGCATGGAAGACCGCCTGGAGCATCGCCCCGGCCAGCTTTCCGGCGGCCAGCAACAACGCGTCTCCATCGCCCGCGCCCTGATGAACGGCGGCGAAGTCATCCTGGCCGACGAGCCGACCGGCGCCCTCGACAGTCACAGCGGCCAGGAAGTGCTGCGCATCCTCGATGAGCTGCACGCCGAGGGCAAAACCGTCATCATCGTCACCCACGACATGGGGGTGGCGCGCCGGGCCGAACGCATCATCGAGATCAGCGACGGCGTCATTCTCTCTGATACGCGCAACGACGCGCGCCGCGATGAACCCGTCGCGCCGGCCCCGGCGGGCTCCCGGCTTGAGGCGCGCAGCGCCCCGCCCGGTCGCGCCATGTCGCCGTTGCGCGCCGCGGTCAGCCGGCTGGGCGAGGCTTTCCGCATGGCGGTGCTGGCCATGGCCGCCCATCGTCTGCGCGCCTTTCTCACCATGCTCGGCATCATCATCGGCATTGCCTCGGTGGTCTGCGTGGTGGCGCTCGGCGAAGGCTCGCGCCAGAAGGTGCTGGCCAATATTTCCGGCCTCGGCACCAATACGCTGGAGATCTTCGCCGGCCGCAGTTTCGGCGACACCCGGTCCGGCAAGGTGACCACGCTGGTGGTCGACGACGCGGAGCAACTCGCGCGCCAGCACTATGTGGCGGCGGTGACGCCCACCGTGTCCTCGTCGCAGAACACCCGCTTCGCCTCCTCCGAGGCCAGCGCCCTCATCAATGGCGTGAACGAGCAATATTTCGCCGCCAAGGGCGCGAAACTGGTGGAAGGCGCGCTGTTCGACGCCAGCGCGGTGCGCGCCTACGCCCAGGACGCGGTGATCGACGAGAACACCAGAACCGCCCTGTTCAAGGACTTCGGCCGCAGTCCGGTCGGCCAGGTCATCATCGCCGGCAAGACGCCGCTGCGCGTGGTCGGCGTGGTCGCCCGCCAGCAGGGGGGCTTCGGCTCGTCGCAAAACCCGTCGATTTTCGCCCCGTACACGACGGTGCAGGCGCGTATTGTCGGCGGCCACTCGCTGCGCAGCATCACCGTGCGGGTGCGCGACGACATCAGCACCGATCTGGCCGAAAAGGCGGTGACCGAATTCCTCGAGCGCCGTCACGGCCAGCAGGATTTCTTCATCATCAACACCGACGACATCCGCCAGACCATCACGGCGACGACGCAGACCCTCACCCTGCTGATCGCCGCCATCGCGGTGATTTCGCTGATCGTTGGCGGCATCGGCGTGATGAACATCATGCTGGTGTCGGTGTCGGAGCGCGTCTCGGAGATCGGCGTGCGCATGGCGGTCGGCGCGCGCCAGAGCGACATCCTGCAACAGTTCCTCATCGAGGCGGTGCTGGTGTGCCTGATCGGCGGCGTGCTCGGCATTACCCTCGCGCTCGGCTTCGGCGTGCTGTTCGCGCGGTTCAGCTCGGATTTCCAACTGATCTATTCGACCAGTTCGATCATCGCCGCCGTCGCCGTCTCGTCGATCATCGGCATCGTCTTCGGCTGGCTGCCGGCCCGCAACGCCTCCAGGCTAAATCCGGTGACGGCGCTGGCCCAAGCCTGATGTATCATGGTGAAGGACACCGATTTGCGGAGGCCATCATGACGGACGAGCCAGCCCGGTCCGGATTTGCCGGCGCACCGCCTGACGCGACGACCGGAACGCGCGACGCCACATCGTTGCGCGCTCCGGCAGGCCCGTTTTCACAGGCGGATCGCGACGCCCTGTGGCGCGCCATCATGGGCCGGCGCGACGTGCGCAACGAGTTCACCGCGCGGCCGGTGCCCGACGACGTGCTGGCGCGCATCCTGACGGCGGCCCATTGCGCCCCGTCGGTCGGCCTGTCGCAACCGTGGAATTTTGTCGTGGTGCGCGACGAGGCCAAACGGCGCGAGGTGCATGAGCTGTTCAGCCACGCCAACGCCGAGGCCGCCGGCATGTTCGACGGCCAGCGCCAGGCGCTGTATCGCAGCCTGAAACTGGAAGGCATTCTCACAGCGCCGCTCGGCGTTTGCGTCACCTGCGACCGCACGCGCGGCGGCAGGGTGGTGCTGGGCCGCACCCACCAGCCGGACGTCGATCTCTACAGCGTCGCCTGCGCCATCCAGAACCTCTGGCTGGCGGCGCGGGCGGAAGGTCTCGGCGTCGGTTGGGTCAGCATTTTCGATACGGAAGAGCTGAAGCCGCTGCTTGGCGTCCCGGAGCATATCGTCATCATGGCCTGGCTGTGCATCGGCTATGTGGACGAGCTGTTCACGTCGCCGGAACTGGAAGCCCGCCGCTGGGCGCGCCGCCTGCCGCTGGAAGATCTGGTGTTCGACGGCGTCTGGGGCGAACCTGCCGGCGACCTGGCGCCCGCCCTGCGGGCCGCGGCGCCGGATCAGGGACAGGCGAAAGGCTGACGCCTTCCCAGCGCTCCAACAGGCCATATAGCTGCGATGTAACGCCATGTCGCGGCCGACGGCCCAGCCGCTTGCTTGCGCCATGCGCCCGCGCGCTCGCGCCCCTCCACGGCGCCATCCCTCTGCTCCTCCGCTCTCCGCCGTCATGCCCGCGCGTGATGCGGGCATCCGCGTCTTTGCCGCCGCTCCAGAACACTCCCTTGCACGGCGTGGTTCTCGTGGATGGCCGGAACAGGTCCGGCCATGACGGTCGGGCAGGTACGAACGGGCAGGTACGAACGGGCAGGAGCGCAACAACGATGCGCCCCACCCGGTGAACGCCCACACCAACGGGGCCCGGCCCGGGCGTCTCAGAACGCCGGCAAAATCGCCCCGTTGAATGTCCGCGTGATGTACTGGCGCACCGGTTGCGAGCGATAGGCGGCGATGTATTGCCGGATTGCCGGATCGTCCTTGCGATCGGCGCGCGCGGCGAACACCAGCACCCAGTCGTTATCGGCCCCTTCGGCCTTCAGGGCGTCTTTCAGCTTCAGCCCGGCGAGATGGGCGTAGTTGCTGGAGACCCAGGCCACGTCCACGTCATCCAGCGAACGCGCCAGTTGCGCCGCGTCGATTTCGCGGAAGCGCAGTTTCTTCGGGTTGTCGACGATATCCCGGGTGGTGGCGCTCGCTCCGGCGCCGTCGCGCAACCTGATCAACCCCGCCTGCTGGACAAGAAACAGCGCGCGGGCGCCGTTGGACGGGTCGTTGGGAAGGGCGACGCTGGCTCCATCAGGGATGTCCTTCAGCGATTTGTGCTTCGCCGAATACAGGCCGGCGGGCACGGCGATGGCGGCGTCCAGGGCACGATGTCATAGCCGCGCGCTTTCACCTGAGCGGCGAGATAAGGCCGGTGCTGAAAGGCGTTGAGGTCGATATCGCCGGATTGCACGGCGGCGTTCGGCAGGTTCCAGTCCGAGAACTCGACGACCTCGACCTTGACGCCGTCCTTCGCGGCCAGCTTCGCCGCCTCACGCAGGATATCGCCATAGGGCCCGGCGGAAACGCCGACTTTCAAGGTTTTCTGCTGGGTCTTCTGCGGGTTTTCCTGCGCGGCGAGCGCAGCGCCAGATATGCCCCCGGCCGCCAACGCCAGCCCCGCGCCCAGCAGGACCGCCCGCCGCGACAGCCGCCGGAGCATTTCAGATGTATTGCCGCCCGTCATGGCTGTTCCCCTCATCACAATATGTCCTGGTAAGCGACCTTGCCGCGCGCCGGACTGTCCGGGTCTCGCAAAGGTCCCGCAAGGTCTTTCGCTCCTGAGGGTAGGGAGTGCGGCGCCAGACCGGCAACAGCGCTGGAACAGTTTGGAACAAAGCCCTCCGGAAGACAGGTCAGGCCTGGATTTGCAGTGGAATTCAGCGCATTTTCTGGAAAAATATTCTCCGCCAGCTTCCCCGCTCGCCAGTCGAGCGCCTGCCGCAGCGTGGCGACCGGGCCAACCCAGGCCTGTTGCGCCAGGGCGTTGACGCGCGCCATCGCCTGTGACAGTCTCCGGCCATGATCCACGTCACTGGCCTCACGCTTCGACTTTCCGGCCCGTCCTTCTGAGGAAGGCGGGGTTTGTCGCGTGTCATGTAAAGCGCCAGCGGATTGTGTGATGTTTTCTGAAAATTTTATCTGGTCGACCGCCATTGTGACTGGCGTCGTGAACCGCGCGCCGGGCGTGCGCGCATGTGCGCGCCGACTTTCCGGCGGTCGCCGGGACTGACGGCTGCCCGGCGGCTGTAGGAACGGACCGGACGTTTCCCCGTCCCGCGTCCGAGGCCAGCACGCTTCTTCCCCATGATGTATTTCTGACGCGCGCATGCGGCTGAACCGCGCCTGAAACTGGCGCCCGCCGCCCCGTCTGACACCGGATGACGACCCATGCTGAACAACCCGCAGAGCAAATATCAGCCCTACGCCCCCGGCTTTGACCTGAACGACCGCCAGTGGCCGTCGAAGCGCATCACCAGGGCGCCCCGCTGGCTGTCGAGCGACCTGCGCGACGGCAACCAGTCGCTGGCCAACCCGATGAACGTCGAGAAGAAGACCCGGTTCTACAACACCCTGGTCGACATCGGCTTCAAGGAAATCGAAGTCGGCTTCGCCTCGGCCTCGCAGACCGATTTCGACTTCGTGCGCAGCCTGATCGACAACAACATGATCCCGCCGGACGTCACCATCCAGGTGCTGACCCAGTCGCGCGAGGATCTGATCAGCCGCACTTTCGAGGCGCTGGAAGGCGCCCACAGCGCCATTGTCCATCTGTACAACGCCATCGCGCCGCTGTTCCGCCGCGTGGTGTTCGGCATGGAGAAGCAGCAGATCATCGATCTGGCCATCGCCGGCGTCGCCCAGATGAAGGCCGAGGCGGCGAAGCGGCCGGAAACCCGCTGGACCTTCGAGTATTCGCCCGAAACCTTCAGCATGGCCGAACCGGAATTCGCCCTGGAGATCTGTGAGCGCGTGCTGGACGTGCTGCAGCCGACGCCCGACAACAAGGTCATCCTCAACCTGCCGGCGACGGTCGAGGTCGCCCTGCCCAACGTTTACGCCGACCAGATCGAGTGGTTCTGCCGGCGCATTTCGCGCCGCGACAGCGTCGTCATCTCGGTGCATCCGCACAACGACCGCGGCACCGGCGTTGCGGCGGCGGAACTGGCCCTGCTGGCCGGCGCCGACCGCGTCGAGGGCTGCCTGTTCGGCAATGGCGAGCGCACCGGCAACGTCGACCTGGTGACGCTGGCCATGAACATGTACACCCAGGGCGTCGATCCTGAGCTGCGCTTCGAAGACATGCGCGCCGTGGTGAAAACCGCCGAGCATTGCAACGAACTGCCGGTGCACCCGCGCCACCCTTACGCCGGCGAACTGGTGTTCACCGCCTTCTCCGGCTCGCATCAGGACGCCATCAAGAAGGGCTTCGACGCTCACGCGAAGCGCAACGACGGCGTCTGGGAAATGCCCTATCTGGCGCTGGACCCCGCCGACATCGGCGAGAGCTATGAGGCGGTGATCCGGGTCAACAGCCAGTCCGGCAAGGGCGGCGTCGCCTGGGTGCTGGAGCAGGACCACGGCCTGAAGCTGCCGCGCCGTTTGCAGGTGGACATGAGCCGCCGCGTCCAGGCCCGCGCCGACGAGACGGCCCGCGAGATGACCTCCGCCGATATCTGGGAGATTTTCCAGGACGCCTACCGGCTGGAAGGCCCCCAGCGTTACGAACTGCTGGAGTATGAAGGCGGCGGCGTGCGCCGGGGCGGCGGCGAACGCGCCTTCACCGGCCGCATCCGCGTCGACGGCGAGGAAATCCAGATCGCCGGGCGCGGCAACGGCCTGATCTCCAGCGCTGTCGACGCCATCAACGCCCGCTTCGGCGCCGGCATCGAGGTGGTCAATTACGACGAGCACGCCCTGCGGCGCGGCGCCGACTCCCAGGCCGCCGCTTATGTCGAATGCCGCACGGCCGACGACCGCAGCGTGTTCGGCGTCGGCGTCGACCCGGACGTGGCCACCGCCTCGCTGAAGGCGCTGGTCAGCGCGCTGAACGGCGCGCAATAACCAGAAGCAATCTCCGGTTTTCCGGACCGGCGCGATGCGGATCGCGCCGGTTTTGCTTTTTGGAGCAGCGCGCATGGCGGAACGACGCCATGCTCCATATGTTGGGGGGGATTGATCGCCGGATTTGCCTTCGCAGATTTGAAAGCAGCCCCCGGAGTGTGCGGCCGGAGCCGGGGCGCCAGAGTCAGCGTCGACAAGGGGCCATCGACGCGATGCCCCTCACCGACAACGGGATGCACGCCATGACCGACGCCCGCAACATCGACGCCACCCGCGAGGGCATTGCCCGCAAGGATATGGCCCGCAAGGATATGGCCCCCGCGAACGACGACGCCCGCTGGCGCGCCGTGCTGGCCCGAGACGCAGCCAGGGACGGCGCCTTCGTCTATGCGGTGCGAACCACGGGCATTTACTGCCGCCCCTCCTGCCCGGCGCGCCACGCCCGGCGTGAGAACGTGCGCTTTTTCGCCGATGGACCGGCGGCCGAGGCCGCCGGATTCCGCGCCTGCCGCCGCTGCCGCCCGGATGGCCCCTCCCTGGCGGAGCGCCATGCGGCGGCGGTCGCCCACGCCTGCCGGCTGATCGCCGGAAGCGAGACGCCGCTGACCGTGGCGCAACTGGCCGCCGCGGTCGGCATGAGCCCCTTCGCTTTCCACCGGCATTTCAAGACCATCGCCGGCCTGACGCCGGTCGCCTGGCGCGCTGGCCTGCAGGCCCGGAAGATGCGCGAAAGCCTCAGCGCCGGCGGTGGCGTCACGGCGGCCATCTATGACGCCGGCTTCGGCTCCAGCAGCCGCTTCTACGAGAAATCAGACGCCATGCTGGGCATGACGCCGACGGCCTTTCGCGAGGGCGGCAAGGACGCGCGCATCCGCTTCTGCATCGCCCGGTGCACCCTGGGCGCACTGCTGGTCGGCGCCAGCGACCGGGGCGTCTGCGCCATCAGCATGGGCGATGACCCGGAGGCGCTGATCCGCGTCTTTCAGGACCGCTTTCCCAACGCCCGCCTGGTCGGCGACGACCCGGATTTCGACGCCCTCGTCGCCCGGGTCGTCGCCCTTGTGGAGAACCCGGCGGCGCCGGTCGATCTGCCGCTGGACATGCGCGGCACGGCTTTCCAGCAGCGGGTCTGGCAGGCGTTGCGCACGATTCCCGCTGGCGAGACGGCCACCTACGCCGATATTGCCCGCCGCATCGGCCAACCCAAAGCGGTGCGGGCCGTAGCCCAGGCCTGCGGCGCCAATCCGGTGGCGGTGGCGACGCCCTGTCATCGCATTATCCGCACTGACGGCGACGTTTCCGGCTATCGCTGGGGCGTGGCGCGCAAACAGGCGCTGCTGGCGCGTGAACGCGCGGCGACGGCGGCGGAAACCAGCGCCGGCTAGAGCGCTTTCCGACCAGACGGAATCGTCTGGCCGATCAGAATTCGCTCAAAACAGGGGAAACTGGAGCAATCCCCGATCCATGTAGATCGGGAATTGCTCCAGCGCATTTTCGGGAAGTGTGGGGCCTGCTTTTGGTGAAGAAAAACGTTGGAGCGCTTCCGGTGAGCCAGATCTCTTCCGGAACGCTCTCGCATTTGCTCTCCAACGCAGGACACATGCCGCGACACGCGCAAACTGCCGGAGCCGCTTTATATCGCCCGGACATCGCGGGCCCTGACCGGCCTGGCGCCCATCTGGCGCGGCGGCCGGACAAGCCCCTGCCGCCCGACTCTTGTGCTTGACTCACGCCCGGCAGACGGTGCTATAAGAACAAATGGAGAACAATCTCGCCTCATGCCTGTCCGGGACACAGCCGCCCGCAACGCGGGGAGCCGACGGCGACAGACGTCTGCATGACGTGAAGGCGCAGGGCGAGGCTCTGGCGCGGCTGAAGGCGGACATGGCCCAGCGTCACGCCGTCACCTCGCCGCCAGCGCGCCGGCTTGCCCGGGCCACGACGCATTCCGGCGACGCGGACATCAGCGCGCGACAGACGTATCCGCCGGCCGCAAATGCCGGCGCCATATCCCGGTCTGGCCCGGCCACATCTGACCCGGTTGCGCGCGACGGCCATCCGGCCTGGCTGCTTCCCGGAGCGCTGCATGACGTGTTCGCCGCCAGCGTCGCCGACGGGCCCGCCGTCCATGGCTTCGCCGCCGGCCACGCCATTCGCATCGCCGCGGGGCGGCCGGTGGTCTGGGCGTTTCACGACATGGCGGGACATGAACTCGGTCGCCCCCACGGCGAGGGCCTCGCCGATCTTGGTCTCGATCCCGCCGCCCTGCTGCTGGTCCGCGCCCGCACGGTTCCGGAATTGCTTGGCGCCGCCGAGGAAGCCGCCCGCTACAGCGCTGTCGGCGTTGTCATCATCAGCGCCTGGGGCGCGGCGAAGGCATTCGACCTCACCGCCAGCCGTCGCCTTGCCCTCGTCTCGGCGCGCAGCGGCGTCGCCATCCTGTGCGTGCGCATCGCGGCAGCCCCGACGCCGGGAGCTGCCTGGAGCCGCTGGTCGGTGCGGGCGGCCGCCTCGCGCCGGCTGGAAGGCGACGCCCCCGGCCACCCCGCCTTCTCCATCACCCTGCTGCGCCACCGCGGCGGCGCGGCCCCCGCCACATGGATACTGGAGTGGGATCGTGCGCAACGGACGTTTCGCGAACGCATCTTCAGATAAAGCGGCCGCCGCGTTTCGGGAGAACCATGCGGCAAGCGAAAGGACGCTTTTCCACGAAGCAGACGCCGCTTCTCATCATGGCGGGCGCCCTGCCCGGCGCCGCTATCTGGCCCTGTGGTTTCCATTCCTGCCAGCCGATCGTCTGCGCCGCCAGACCAGCGCATCCGCCCACACGGGCGCGAAGGCTTCCGGCGTCGCCGTTGATGCTCCGGCTCCGGCTCCGGCTCCCGCCCCCGCCGCGCCTCCGCTGGTCTTCGTCGCGCCGGTGAAGGGCGCCATGCGCCTCGCCGCCGTCTCGCCGGAAGCGCTGACCGCCGGCCTGCGGCCACAGATGGCGCTGGCCGACGCGCGAGCCCTGGCGCCGGCCCTGCGCGCCGTTCCGGCGCGGCCGGACCTGGACGACGCCTTCCTGGCCCGCCTGCGCGATGATTTCGAGCGCTTCACGCCCTTGCTCGCCATCGATCCGCCGCACGGCATGGTGCTGGACGTCACCGGTTGCGCCCATCTCGCCGGGGGCGAGGCGCCGCTGGCCGCCCGGGTGCGCCAGCGCGCCCGCGCCGCCGGCCTGCACGTGCATTGCGCCCTGGCGGCGACGCCCCAGGCCGCCCGCGCCCTAGCCAGGTTCACTCTGGCGGCCGGAGATGCGCCGCTGGTCGTACCGGAGGGCGAGGATCGCGCCGTGACCGCCCGCCTGCCCGTCGCCGCGCTGGAGCTGTGCGAACGTCACCATATGACATTGCAGCGCGCCGGGCTGAAGCGCCTCGCCGATATCATCGACCGCGACAGCGTCAGTCTCGCCTCCCGCTTCGGCGCCGATTTTCCGGCGCGGCTGGCCCGCATCACCGGCGCCGAGGATGCGCGCATCACGCCGGAGCGTCCGTCGCCACCCTGCGTCATTGACCGCGTCCTGCCCGAGCCGGTGGCCCGCCAGGAGCACGTGGAGGCGCTGCTCGCCGGCCTGCTGCGGGATGCGACGCAACGCCTCGAACAGGCCGGGCAAGGCGGCCTGCGCTTCACCGCCCTGTTCTACCGGACGGACGGCGTGACGCGCGCCGTCACCGTGGCCGTCAGCCAGCCGACGCGCGATGCGGCGCTTGTCGGCGTGCTGTTGCGCGAACGGCTGAACGCCCTGGATGATCCGCTGGATCCCGGGTTCGGCTTCGACCAGATCCGTCTCAGCGTTGGCGAAGCGGCCTTGCTTCCGGCCACGCAATCCGGTCTCTCAACATGTCTATTGCCGGCAAAAAATAAACTGGAAGCCGGCCAGGAAAGCATCCACCGTCTTGCCGACCGGCTGGCGGCGCGGTTGGGCTCCGAAGCCGTGCTGAAGTTGTGCCCACGCGACTCGCATCTGCCGGAGCACGCCGCCATCCTGCTCCCCGCTCGCCTTGCCAGCGCGGGGGCCAGCTGGCGCGCCTTCCTGCCCGAAGACCCGCCGTTGCGGCCGCTGCATCTGTTTCGCACGCCGCAGCCGGTGGAGGCCATCGGCGAGGCGCCGGACGGCGACCTGCTGCGCTTTCGCTGGCGACGCATGGTGCACGATGTGGCGACGGCGGAAGGGCCGGAGCGACTGTCGCCGGAGTGGTGGCGAACCCTGCCGGAAACGATGGCGCCGGAGCGGAGCGCCACCCCGGTCGATGATGCCAAAAGCCTCCGGTGCGAACGGGACTACTACCGGGTTGAGGACCACGAGGGACGACGGTTCTGGCTGTTCTGCTGCGGGATTGCTGATGCGCCAGCCCCACGCTGGTTCATACACGGACTGTTCGCATGAACGCCGACGCCCCAGGTCTTGGCCCAACTCTTGGCCCAAGTCTTGCCCCAGGTCTTGCCCCGGCTTACGCCGAGCTGGCGACCACCAGCAATTTCTCGTTCCTGCGCGGGGCCTCGCACCCGCGCGAGCTGGTGCTGGCCGCCCTGTTGCAGGGCTATGGCGGCCTTGGCCTTGCCGACCGCAACACCGTCGCCGGCGTGGTGCGCGCCTGGAGCGCGCTCCGCTCGCTGCGCGAGGAAGGCCTCGACGCCGCCAGCACCTCCGAAGACCTGCCCAATAATCCGCTCCTGGCGGCCGAAATCCGCCGCCGCGCCGCCAACTTCCATCTCATCACCGGCGCCCGGCTGGCCTTCAGCGACGGCGCGCCAGATGTGCTGGCCTATCCTGAGAATCTCGCCGGCTGGAGCCGTCTGACCCGGCTGCTGACCCTGGGCGCCCGGCGCGCCCGCAAGGGCGGCTGCGACCTGACCCTTGACGACCTGCTGGCGGATGTCCGCTGCCTGCAACTGATCGTCATGCCGCCGGCGCGGCTGGGAGAACTTGAGCAGTCATTACAACGGATCGCCGGCGCCGCGCCGGGGGCTGTGTGGCTGGGCGCCAACATGTGGCGGCGCGGCGACGACCGGCGCCGGCTGTTTCGCCTGCGCGACATGGCCGCGCGCACCGGCGCCCGGCTGCTGGCGGTCAATGACGTGCTGTATCACGCGCCGGCCCAGCGCGACCTGCATGACGTCATCACCTGCATCCGCGAAAAAACCAATGTCGCGGCAGCCGGGCGGATGCTGGAGGTCAACGCCGAGCGCTGGTTGAAGGCGCCGGAGGCGATGGCCCATCTGTTTCGCGACGCCCCTGAGGCCATCGCCGCCACCGGCGATTTTCTGCAACGCATTCATTTCGATCTGTCGCAGATCGCCTACCAATATCCGGATGAGCCTGTTCCGAAAGGCTATGAGCCGCAAGGCTGGCTGGAAAAACTGGTGCGGGACAAGGTGAAAACGCGCTATCCGCAGGGCGTCACAGAAAAGGTGCAACGCCTGCTGGATGAGGAGCTGGCGTTGATCCGCCAGCTTGGCTTCGCCACCTATTTCCTCACTGTTCATGACATCGTGCAGGAGGCGCGGCGGCGCGACATTCTCTGTCAGGGGCGCGGTTCGGCCGCCAATTCCGCCGTCTGTTACGTGCTCGGCATTACCAGCGTCGATCCGGACAAACATGTGCTGCTGTTCGCCCGCTTCCTGTCCTCAGACCGCGGCGAGCCGCCGGACATTGACGTCGACTTCGAGCATGAGCGCCGCGAAGAAATCATCCAGTATATTTATCAGCGTTATGGTCGCCACCGCGCCGGCATCGCCGCCACCGTCATCCGCTATCGTCCCCGAAGCGCCATTCGCGAAGTTGGCAAAGCGCTTGGGCTGACAGAGGACGTCACCGCCCGCATCGCCAGCAGCCAGTGGGGCAGCTATGGCGAGGATATTCCTGACAGCCACATCGCCCAGGCCGGCCTCGACGCCAGCAACCCCGCCATCCGCCGCGCCGTGGCGCTGGCCTCGCGGCTGATCGGCTTTCCCCGGCATCTGTCGCAGCACGTCGGCGGCTTCATCCTGACCCGCGGCCGGCTGGATGATCTGGTGCCCATCGGCAACGCCGCCATGGCGGACCGCACCTTCATCGAATGGGACAAGGACGACATCGACGCCCTGCACCTGCTCAAGGTCGACGTGCTGGCGCTCGGCATGCTCACCTGCATCCGCAAGGCCTTTGACCTGATCCGCCAGCACACGGGCGAGGCGCATGATCTGGCCAGCGTCGCCCTGACCAGTGAACAGAAGGAAAACGGTTCGCCTGTCTACGCCATGCTGCAAACCGGCGATTCCATCGGCGTGTTCCAGGTGGAAAGCCGGGCGCAGATCAACATGCTGCCGCGTCTGAAGCCGAAGGAGTTCTACGACCTCGTGATTCAGGTGGCCATCGTCCGTCCCGGCCCGATCCAGGGCGACATGGTGCACCCATACCTGCGCAGGCGGGCCGGCGTTGAAAAGGTTGATTATCCTTCGCCGCGACCGCCGCACCCCCCGAACGAGTTGCGGAGTGTTCTGGAGCGGACCAAAGGCGTGCCGCTTTTCCAGGAGCAGGCCATGCAGGTCGCCATGGTCGCCGCCGGCTTCACCGGCGCCCAGGCCAACGGCCTGCGCAAGGCCATGGGCACGTTTCGCGGCGACGGCACGTTGCACCGTTATGAAGACATGATGGTTGAGGGAATGACTGCGCGCGGCTATAGCCGGGATTTCGCCGAGCGCTGCTTCGCCCAGATCAGGGGCTTTGGCTCCTATGGATTTCCCGAAAGCCACGCCGCCGCCTTCGCCCTGCTGGTCTACGTGTCTGCGTGGATCAAGCGCTACCATCCGGCGGCCTTCGCCTGCGCTTTGCTCAACAGTCAGCCCATGGGGTTCTACGGACCGGCCCAGATCATCGGCAACGCCAAGGACAATGGCGTCACCATCCTGGCGGTCGACGTGGCCTACAGCCACTGGGACAACACCCTTGAGCCAGTTGAGAACGGCCTTGCCCTGCGCCTCGGCTTTCGCCAGATCGACGGCTTCCGCGAGGAATGGGCGGAAGCGATCATGCGCTTCCAGGCCGAACAGAACGCCATCGCCAGCGGCGCGCTCCCCCTTCAGCCAACGCCCGTCCGCCCGAAAAGCAACAACCCGCCGCCGGATATGCAGATGCTCAAGCAACGCGCGCTCCTGCCCAGGCTGGCCATTCTGCGCCTTGCCGAGGCGGACGCCTTCCGCTCCATGGGGCTGGACCGACGCGCAGCCCTGTGGGCGGCCCAGCGCCTGCCCGACGATGCGCCGCTGCCCCTGTTCCTCGCCACGGCGACGCCGGAGCAGGCCGAGGAAATTGCCCAGCAATTGCCCGGGATGACGCTGGGCGAACAGGTCGCCGCCGATTACCAGACGCTGCGGCTGTCGCTGAAGGCCCATCCCATGCAGATCCTGCGCCCGCTGCTGCCGCGCAGCCTGACGTGCGACCAGTGCAACAAAAGTCTTCAGGGCGCCTGGGTGCGCGTCACGGGCGTCGTGCTGGTGCGCCAGCGCCCCGGAACCGGAAACGCCATTTTCATCACCCTGGAGGACGAAACCGGCGTCATTAACGCCGTGCTCTGGGCCCGCATGTTTGCACGCTTCCGGCGCGAGGTCATGAGCGCGCGAGTCATGGAGATCACCGGCGTGATCGAGTGCAGCCCGGAAAAGGTGGTGCATGTGATGGCAAAACACATCACCGACAGGAGCGAACTGCTCGGGCGCCTCAGCGGCGACGTCCGGACCGGCGACCACGGCGCCCTCCTGATGCACCGCCATCCGCGCGACGTCCGCATCTTGCCCGGCTCGCGGGATTTTCACTGACGGCGCAAGCTCTGGCGTGAGGGGGCGACGCAGAAATTCGCGGCCGCCCTTGTTCGGGGGGTTATCCTGATTGTCTGGCCATTGGGGATGCGTTGTGACGTGGGTGTTTTCCTGAACGCAAAAACCCGTCGCTTTGAGCGACGGGTTTTATGGATTGGTTGCGGGGGCTGGATTTGAACCAGCGACCTTCAGGTTATGAGCCTGACGAGCTAC
>NZ_BNCG01000005.1:11960-188974 GCF_014656355.1 Camelimonas fluminis | reverse complement strand
GCCATTGAGGGCGTTGAGGTTTGAGAAGCCGGGGGCGACGCTGCCGCCGAGGCTGCCGAGGCGCTCGAAGATGGCGGCGGAGGTGAGGCGCGAGGTGACGATGCCGAAGCCGGTCTGGGTGTGGAAGCCGGATGGCGGCAGGGCGAGCAGGGTGCGGCTCAGGGTTTCTGCGTCCATGGTGTTGAGGCTGGCGACGGCCAGCGCCGGCGTCGACGGGAAGGGGACGTCGCTGGCGATGATGCTGTCGGCGAGCGCCCCGGCCTCGGGGGCGAGTTGCGCGGCGAGACGGTTGAGGGGCGCGATCGCGATGCGGCCTGACAGGTGGCGCAAGGTCGCCTTTCCAGTGGCGAGGGGCGCTTCGTCAGCCAGAACCTGACCATAGTCGACGCCGGTTGCGGTCAGGATGATGCGATTGCCGTCGGCGTGGGTTGTCCAGGTGAAGGCGGGGAGTGAACTGACGATCCTGCTGAAGTTGCCGGTGAGTTCGCTGGCGCGCAGGATGGTGAAAGTCTGGCCCTTTGCGGGCGCCTTGCCCATGACGGCGACGGCGAGCTTGCCGGAGATGTCGGCGGGGCCGGAGACGACAAGCCGGTCTGCGTTTCCCTTGTCGGTGACGCGCACGGCCAGGACGCCGCCAGGGTGCTGGACGTAACTGCCCCAGATAACCAGCGGGCCCAGTTCCATGGCTTTGCCGGGGGCAACAACACCGCCAAGCTGGACGAAGCGGCCATTGACGGCAAGCTCGCCGCCGCCGGAAATCCGGCCCTGGATCTGGTGGAGGCCTGGCTCTGCGTCGAGGGGGCTGTTGAATGCCCGGGTTTCGAGCGCGCCGTCCACGATGATCGCGCCTGTGAGAAGCAACGCGTCGAGTTCGACCTGCAGTCGCCGCCCTTCAGGAATCAGGATGCTTGCCTGATCATTGTCGACGACCAGGCGGTCAATGGATACGAATCGGTCGAGCCTGATCTGCGATGCTTTGGTCACGTAGGTTGCATAATAGCGCCCGGGTTTGCCATCAGCCTCCTGGGACGGCGAGCCGGGGCGGTTGTCAGGCGCTTCCCCGGGCGCGCCAGACGCGGCGTGGCGATCGGTCCATGCCCTGGGGTCGCTCCAGTTCCATGCGCCTGATTTCGCTGTCACATGGCGCAAGGGAGTATTCCGAAGAATCCAGTCAAGGTTCTCCCGTATGGGCGCGTAGTCGTCGACGCCGCCATAGCCGCTGGCGCCGCCATGAAGCACGCCGATCTGTGTCAGGGAGCCGTCGTCCATCACCATGAACAGCGGACCGCCGCTGTCGCCCGGTCCTGGCTGTCCCTGCCAGGTCGGAATGGGCGATGTCTGACTGAAGGTATTGTACTTTTTCGGATGCTCCGGGTCCCGAAACTCCACTTTGATCAGGCCAGGCATGGTCTTGCGGGCGCCGCGCACCCGGCCGATTGTCGTGACCGCCGAACGGCGGCGGGCGTTTTCTATGGCCTCTTCCGTTGATCCAACGCCCGCACGGCCATAGCCCGCGATGCGAACGACCGTTCCCGGCTTGGGCAGGGGCTCGCCCGGCTGGAGGAGGCGGACAGGCTTGACGGCGGTGACAGGCCGGTCAAGCGAAAACAGGGCTATGTCCCTGTGGTTTGCTTTGCCGTCCGCGTGTTTCAGATTGTCATAAGCAGGGTGCACCATGAAGCCGCTGAGCCGCCTGTCGTTCAAGGAAGGCGTTGTGGCGTCCGGGCTAAAATGAATCCATGTATTTTTTAAGTTTCTTGAAATATTATTTGTGTCAGTATCGTAGACGCAGTGCGCTGCGGTCAGGATCGTCCTGTGGTCAATAAGCGTTCCGGTGCAGAACGAATCAACAACTTTACCATTCTTGTCATGCGCCGCGATGGCTACAACGTTGTTGTAGATGTTTCCGGCGTCATGCCATTCCTCGATGCGCGGAATGAGCCCACGCGGACCAGGAAGCATGGCTGCCGCCCGGTCGTTCAGAATGATGGCTGTCGCCGGTTGCGGCGCGCATGCCAGAGCGCCAGCCACAGCCGTCATGAGAAGGCGCGATGCGCGACGCGCCTGAAGCAACGGGCGCGCCTGCAGTAATGTGCGCCGCGAAAAGGGCAGTATTTGTTTTTGGTCGCAACGACCCGTATGATTTTAAGTCAATATCTTGAACCGTATAATATTGAATCAATAATCGAATATAATATTAACGGGCAATTGCGGCGATTTTATTTAAATGTCAATTCAATTTTGACAATTATATATTATAAATATTACTTGTGTTGCCAAAATGTGCTGCGCGCCCGACGCTGTCTGGCGTCGGGCGCGCGTTGGTCAATCCGGTTTGTCGCAGGGGGCAAGCATTGCGGGCTGGCCGCCGGGTCAGCGGGAGACGCGCACCGGGAGTTCGGTGTAACCCCGGATAAACGCGGAAAAGACGCGCTTTGGCGGCCCGACCACCTCAATCTTGCTGAACCGCTGCAGGATTTCCTCCCACAGGATGCGCAATTGCAATTCGGCCAGGCGGTTGCCGACGCAGCGGTGAATGCCAAAGCCAAACGACAGGTGCTGGCGCGGCCGGGCCCGGTCGATGATGAACTGGTCCGGGTTGTCGATGGCTTCGCCGTCGCGGTTGCCGGAGGCGTACCACATGGCCAGCTTGTCGCCCTTGCGGATTGTCTGACCGTGCATCTCGAAATCTTCCAGCGCCGTGCGCCGCATGTAGGCAAGCGGCGTCTGGTATCGGATGATCTCCGACACCATGGACTCGACCAGCGCCGGATTGGCGCGCAGCTTGGCGTATTCGTCCGGGTTCTGGTTGAGGAAGCAGACGCCGCCAGTCATCGAATTGCGCGTGGTGTCGTTGCCGCCAACGATCAGCAGCACCAGATTGCCGAGATATTCGCGCGGGCTCATGTTCCGGGTTGCGGGTCCGTGCGCCAGCATGGAGACCAGATCCGACCCGGGTTCCGCGTTCACCCGCTCGTTCCAGAGCCTGGTGAAATAGGCGAGACACTCCGCGAGGATGCGCTCCCGCGTCGCCTCGGAGTCGATATGGCCGCCGCCCAGGGTGTTGGCGGTGGCGCTGTCCGACCAGTAGGTGAGCAGGGCCCTGTCCTCGAAGGGGAAGTCGAACAGGGTCGCCAGCATCATGTTGGTGAGGTCGATGGAAACCTTCTCGACCCAGTTGAAGGTTTCGTTGTGCGGCAGGGCGTCCAGCACCTTCTGCGTCCGCTGGCGGATCAGCTTCTCCATGCTTTCGAGGTTTTGCGGTGAAACGATCGGCTGAACCACCTTTCGCTGCTCGTCATGCTTCGGCTGGTCCATGGCGATGAACATGGGCAGTTCTTCCCGCTGGTCCATCAGCGTGATGCCGCCAAAGGTCGAGGATGAGGAAAACACCCTGGTGTTCACCTCCGTCGCCATGATGTCCTTGTAGCGGGTCAGCGACCAGTAAGGCCCGATAATCTTGTCCTCGCAGTAATGAAGCGGCGCTTCCTCGCGCAGCCGGCTGAAATAGGGCTGCCAGACGTCCATCTCCATGTACTTGGGGTTGGCGGGGCTGAACTCTTCCAGCGGAATCGTCCGGGCCCGCCCGGTGTGTTCGGCGATGAAAGGATTGTGGAAGGGATCCATGGTGTTCCTCCAGCCTTGAGCTGTTTCCGCTCCGCCAGGCGGAACGGGCTCGTGTTGTCTGCCGCTACATTCTGTTCCTGGCGTTGTCTGTTTGAGGCGTCGACAGTGTCAGCCGGCGCTTTCCGGTGCGTATGAAGCGGGTTGCTTCGCGAGATTGCGGCCGCAACCACGGCCTGGAAGACCGGGCCGTCAAGCTGCGGCGGTCCCTGGTGGGGCCGGCTGGTCGGGACCGGCTGATCGGGGCCTGCGTCAGTGCTGGGCGGCGGGCGTTTCCACGACAATGCCGTCAAGCGCGCTGGTCAGAATGATCTGGCAGGCCAGGCGCGAATTCGGCTGCGCCGTCGCGGCGAACGAGAGCATGCTGGTCTCCAGTTCGGAGGGCTCGCCGCATTTGTCGAGCCACGCCTCATCCACGAACACATGGCAGGTGGCGCAGGCGCATTCGCCGCCACAATCCGCGTCGATGCCGGGCACGTCGTTGAGAACGGCCACCCGCATCAGGTTTTCGCCCTCGGGGCCTTCAACGGTGCGGCTCTGGCCGGCATGGTCAATAAATGTCGCGCTTGGCATTGGCTTCCTCCCGTTTGTTGTCGGGGACGGGGCGCCTTCCGAACCGGGCCGATGCTCCGCCTCCTGTGTCTGATCGGGCGCTGGGTGCGCCTGCCGGGCAGCTCCGGTCCATGTGGATCGGCAACCGCCCGGGCTTTTCGTCTGAGCGAGTTCCGGTCGACCAGATGTCCTGTCTGGCCGGAAAGCGCTCCCTGGCGGCCAGAGCCGGTCAGGCGTCCGCTGCGTCGGCGTCATCCTCTGGCGCATGGGTCGCGGCGCGCACGGCTTCGGGATCAATCACGAGGCGCATCACGCCGTCGATGAGCGCGTCGGGATCGATGTCTCCGATGTGGCTGCGAAACAGCGGGTCGTGAAGCAGGGCGGCGAGGCCGCGCACGGCGGCCAGACCGAAAACCATGGCGTGCAGGGCGGAAGCGTCCTGACGCCAGCCGGCCTCCTGGGCCGCGTGGGTGGCGCGCAACAACGCCTCCATGCGCCTGCCGTTCGCCGCCTTCAGGGCCTCGTCGGCCTGCGCCGCGACTTCCGGGTGCCGTCCGGTCCGGTAATAGGCGGGGTGCTCCATGCTGAAGCGCACATAGGCGTGGCCGAGCGCGGCGAGATGTTCCAGCGGATCGGGGCCCGCCTGGTTGCTGGCCGCGAAGGTATAGCGTCCAAGCGTCTCATGGCCTTCCGTGGCGAGCGTGCGCAGCAGGTCGACCTTGTCGCGAAAGTGGCGCGACGGCGCAGCGTGCGACACGCCAAGCTCCTGCGCGAGGCCGCGCAGGCTCAGGCCTTCGACGCCCTGTTCTGCGATGACGGCCGCGGCGCGCTCAAGCAGCGCCTTGCGAAGATTGCCATGATGGTAGGTCATGGGCGCATCCAATGTAGTCAATGCCTACATCGAGAATGGCAAAACTTTCCGCCTGGTCAACCACGACATTGGAATGATATCAAAAATGACATCCGGATTGCTGGCGCGGTTTCCGCGCGTCTGGTGTTTGGTCCCCGGGGCATTTTCCGACCAGACCAGAGGGGCGCGGCAGACCTGGGTTCGCCCAGAAACAGGCGACCATGGCCATCACGCTGAATTGGGCTGCTCCGCTGGATTGACGCGCCTGTTGGCTGGCGGGAAAACATTCTGCCGGCGCGTGTGGCTGGAGTGGCGTTGAGGAGGGAAAGCATGGGAAAGCCGGCGGTGGAGCCATTGTCCTGCGTGGCCACGCCTGCCCAGGGCGTGGACGGGGGGCCGGAGCGCGCGGACCTGCTGGCTGGCCCGAGGGCGCGCGGCGCGCGGCAGGCCGCCGCGTGGACCAGCGCGGTTGTGCTTGTGCTGGGGCAGATTGCCGGCGTCGCGCTGGCGGGGGCGGTCGTCGCTGGTGAGCGTCAGCCCGCGCAACGGCGCAGCCCTGCGCCGCAGGAAACCAGACACGAAACCCGGCAAGAAACCAGACACGAAACCTGGCGGAAAACCGGGAAAGAGCCGCGGTTGGACGCCAGGGCGCTGGCTGACCGGATCGACAGGCGTGAGCCTGGTTCGTCCAACAAGGTCATGCGCTTCGGCGACACCGAAATCCGCGTCGGCGGCCGCGCCAGCTTCGGCTATGGCTATTCGGGGCGCTGAGAGGCTCCAGCGCAGCAACGCCCTGCCGGACGCGACCAGGGGGCCCTAGGGCCGAATCCATTCAAGCCGAATGGGCGCGCTGCTCTGTCTCTTTGATTAAACGCGTTCTTTTAACGCAAGACGGCGTCGGTCCCGGAACCCTCTAGCGGACGCGCTGGAGATGGCAGACCCTGACCCGGCCGCCACGTCCGTCCGCTTTCCAGACGCAGCCCTCGCGGCGCGGCTTGCGATCATACAGATAGATGCGTCCGCGACGTTTGGCGTTGAAGGTCTGGTTGGAAAAATCATGGCCGCCGACGCGGACGTTATTGCCAAACCGCACTTCGGCGCTCGCTGGAGCCACGAAACCGCTGGACGCCGCGAGCGCCAGCACGGCGAGCGCGGCGTTGCGGGCGGAGCGGCTCAGGTTGCGGCCGCGCATGACGCTCACACGCCGATATTGTCGATCAGGCGGGTCGCCCCAAGCCGCGCCGCGACCAGCAGGCGCAAGGGGCCATCGGCGATGCTGTTGACCTCCGCCAGCGTCACCGCATGGCGGGCGACCAGATAATCGACTTTGAAGCCCTCGGATTCCAGCGTCTTCACGCCGTCCGCCATGACCGGCGCCGCCGTCGCGCCGGTGCGCAGCCGCTCGGCGCAGACGCTGAGCACGCGGGCGATGGCGGGCGCCACGGCGCGGTCTTCCGGCGACAGGTAGCGGTTGCGTGAGGAGAGGGCGAGGCCGTCCGCCTCGCGCCGGGTCGGCGCGCCGATGATCTCGACGGGGATGTTCAGGTCGCGCGCCAGCTGGTTGATGACCTGAAGCTGCTGGTAGTCCTTCTCACCGAAAACGGCCACGTCGGCGCCGGTTTGCAGCAGCAATTTGGCGACCACCGTGGCCACCCCGTCGAAATGGCCGGGACGGTGAGCGTCGTCCAGTCCCGCCAGGGCCGGACCGCCGACGCCGATGCTGGTGGCGAATCCGTCCGGATACATGGCCGCCACGTCCGGCGTCCAGGCCAGGTCCGCGCCCACGGTTTCCAGCAGGGCGAGGTCCTCGGGCAGGGTGCGCGGATAACGGGAAAAATCCTCGTTGGGGCCAAACTGCTTCGGATTGACGAAAATCGAGACGATCACCCGGTCAGCGTGCTGCTGCGCCAGCCGCACCAGCGACAGGTGGCCATCGTGCAGGGCGCCCATCGTCGGGGTCAGGGCGACGCGGGCGCCCTCGCGACGCCATTGCGCGACCTTCTCCCGCAGTTGCGCCACCGTGGTCGCCGTTTCAACGCTGCTCATGTGCTGGCTCCGTGTTCTGCGTTGTGGCCGACGGCGGACCTATCGCGCATGCGCGCCGAAGGCAATCTTCACGAGCGGCGATATGGCCGGAGCGTATGGCGATGGCGCGGCGGATGCATGGCGACAGATAACAGATATATGCCGACGCAAACTTCGCCGCCACGGTGGCGATCGGGATGCGCATCATGTGCGAATGCGGTAGAGCTGGGCCGGTGAAGCTGCGGAGCGTGGGATCCGCGCGCCATGGAACCATGGAGAACTTGCCCGGATGGCGCTGATCGCAGGTCTGGTTGCCGTCGCGGCGCTGTGGTGGCTGCTCACGAAATATGGCAAGGCCGACATGGCGAAGCTGGCGCCGCTGCTGCGCAAGGCTGGCGGCGTCGCGGCGTTCATTGTCGCCGGCGTGCTGCTGCTGCGCGGCCGGATCGACATGGCGTTATTGGTGGCTGGCGCTGGCGCCTGGGCTTACGGCGAGCTGCCGTTCCGGCTGCCGTTCAATCTGCCGTTCCAGAATGGCGCGGCGTCCGGGCGGGTGTCGCGGGCCCGCTCGGCGTTTATCGAGATGACTGTCGATCATGACAGCGGCGCTTTTGACGGGCAGGTAATCGCGGGCCCGCGCGCGGGAGCCCGGCTCGGCGCGCTCGGGCTCGGGGAGCTGATCGCGTTGCGCCGGGATTGTCTGGCGGGCGATCCGGATGGGGCGCGGCTGTTAGAGGCTTATCTCGACAGCCGGTTTCCCGCATGGCGTGAACACGCTGATGGAGATGGCGACGCGCGGAGCCGCAACGGGCGTCCGGGCGCGGGCGCGATGACGGAAAAGGAGGCCTATGAGGTCCTGGGCCTTGCTCCGGGGGCCGGGGCCGAAGATATCCGGCGCGCCCACCGCACGTTGATGAAACGTCTGCATCCCGACCAGGGGGGCACGACGTGGCTGGCGGCGCGGGTCAATCAAGCCAAGGATATTTTGCTGGCCCGGCATCGCTAACTCCACCAAGGCACTTTCAGGCGAGGCGGAACGGGCCTCGCATCAGGAAAATGCGTCAAACCAGAAACCTGGAGCGGGCCCCAGGCGGTGATCGGACCGCCCCGCCGAAGCGCGGACCTTTGCGGGCCAGGCTTCGTACGCGGGTCATGCCCGGAAACATCGGGCCGGGGCGCGTTGGCCAGCGCTGAAGGGCGCCCCGGAAAACCTGTGTTGCGCGCCCCCTGGCGAGGCGGCCGTTTCGCCGCTTCCGCGCCGGTCTCTCCCGGCCAGACCGGATGCAGCTCTCCCGTTGCCCTGTCAGCCGCCGACTGGCTTTCACAGGGCTCTGGATCATGCTGCGTTGGGCCGGGTTGGCGCGCCGCCGTGGGCAGGGGGGGCCGTGAGGCGCCCTGTCAGGTGAGCGTTGCGCCGTCAGTCAAAAGCGGATCGACGATGACCAGTTGGATCAGCCGCGGGTGGCGAAGCACTCGTAGCCATTGTCCTTCAGGGCCCGGCAGGCGTCTTGCGCGCCCTTTGGACCGAAGCCCGAGAAGCGGGCCCGCCACAGGGTCGCCTTGCCGCGCACCACCTTTTCAGTGAACGGCGCCGCCGTCTTGAGATACTCGCTGGCGCCGCGGGCGTCGGCCAGAAGCTGTTTGGCGGAGGCCTCGTCTTCCGTGGCTCCCAGCTGGATGACCCATGATCCGCCGCGGGCGACTGGCGCTGTTTCCGCCTCCGCCGCCGGCGCTTCCGCCGCGGCCGCCTGACGGGCAGGCTTGTTGGCCTTGTTCTTGATCAGTCGGGCAAGCCCCCGGGAGTCAAGCTCACGCGGCGCGGCCGGCTCGGATTCCGGCGCATAGGCGAGGCGGGTGACCGCCGCCGAATCCTGTTCGTTGCGCGGCGCCACCCAGCGGAAGGTTGACGGCGTCGCCGTGTCTGAAGCTGAAGCAGAAGCCACAACCGGGCGAACGCCGCGCGCCGGGAGATCGGCGGGACGCGGCTCGGGGCGCGGCGCGGTGGCGGCGGCCACACGGACGGCGGCCCCGGATTCGCCAACCAGCGGCGCAATGCGGGCGCCGGCGTAGGCCGTCGGCATGTGTTCGGCCACCAGCGAGGCCATGATGCGATCGCGGATGGCGCCAGAACGGCCGCCAAGCACAATGCCCACGACGTGACGGCCATTGGCCCGGGCGGAGGTCATCAGGTTGAAACCGGACATCCGGGTGTAGCCGGTCTTGATGCCGTCCACGCCTTCGACCGCGCCGAGCAGGCGGTTGTGGTTGCCGATGGTCTGGCTGCCGAACTGGAAGCTGCGGGTGGAGAAGTAGCCGTAATACTGCGGGAAGCGGTCCTGCACGGCGCGGGCCAGAATGCCGAGGTCGCGGGCGGTGGTGATCTGCCGCGTATCAGGCAGGCCCGAGGCGTTGACGTAGACGGTGCCGGTCATGCCGAGCGCCCGGGCCTTGCGGGTCATCATCTGGGCGAAGCGCGCTTCCGAGCCGCCGATGTTCTCGCCGATGGCCGAGGCGATGTCGTTGGCCGAACGGGTCACCAGCGCCTTGATGGCGTTCTCGACGGAGATCGTGCCGCCCGGGCGGACGCCCAGCTTCGACGGCGGCATCGAGGCGGCGTGGGCCGAAACCCGCAGCGGCGTATCCAGGCGCATGCGGCCCTGTTCCAGCTGCTCGAACAGCATGTACAGGGTCATGACCTTGGTGATGGAGGCCGGGTGACGGCGGGCGTCCGGATTTTTCGCGTAAAGGGTCTTGCCGGTCTTGGCGTCGATGACGATCGCCGCGAATGGCGGATCATAGGCCTGGGAGGCTCCGCCATGATGACGGATGCGGTGCTTCCTGCGCGCCTCGGCGGGCGCGACGCTGACTGACGCTGTGACGACGACGCCAAGCGCCACCGTCAGGATCCAGCGTACATTCCGTCGCGTTGTGCTGTGACCAGAGACCATGATCGTCAGTTCCGCTGTCGTCCGCTCGTCGCCAGGTCCGGCGCCGCATCTGCATGGGGTGCTGTGTTCGACCTGAACCTGCCACGATCGCGGTTACCGGAGCGTTAAGCGGACGGCGCGTTGGTGGCGGGCGGGGCGGGGGCGGGATGGTTGTGGCTGACGTCTGCGATGACGTCGCGTCGCTCCAGGAGCCGCGCGGTTTGTGGGAAAGCGCTTGAAGATCAATGGCAACGGAACGCCGCGCGCATGGACTTGCCGGTGATGGACGCGCAAGGGCGTCTTGAGCCTGTCCACGTCCCGCTCCGGGACGGGCTGGGGCATTAACCAGAACAACAAAATCTCGCCGCGCGTTCATCGGGTAACGTTCATCCATTTCCAGGAAATGACGTCTGGAATGGAGTTGGCGGGGCCTTTCCGGGGCGTTGCCTGTGGCGGAGCGATTTTTCCTGGCCGGCGCCAGAGGGGATGGGCTGGCGAAGCGGCCCCAGGAGGACTAGATTATGAACGGTGCGCTTCGGGTCCGGTCCGTTGCGCACGGTTGATCAGGCGAGATGACGCGCGACGATGTGGAAAAGACTGCTGGAGGAAGCGAAAGCTGGCGCCGACCGGGAGCGTCTGATGGGAACCCGGCCAGGCAATGGCGGTTCCCCCGGAGGGCCTGACGACCAGCAGGGAGCTGGAGCGGCCCTGCTGACCCGTACGCGTCCGAAACGTCCGGACATGTACAGGGTCCTGCTGCTGAACGACGATTATACGCCGATGGAATTTGTCGTTCAGGTGCTGGAGCAGTTCTTCAACAAGTCGCGCGAGGACGCGACCAGGATCATGTATCACGTGCATCAGACGGGAGTTGGGGTTTGCGGCGTTTATACCTTTGAAGTGGCCGAGACAAAGGTTGCCCAGGTCATGGATTTTTCACGCCGCCACCAGCACCCCCTGCAATGCGTGATGGAAAAAAACTGAACCGCGCATAGGGGAAGCCGTTGCCGACATTCTCACGGAGCCTCGAACAAGCCCTGCATCGCGCGCTCGCCCTGGCGAACGAACGCCGACACGAATACGCGACGCTTGAGCACCTTCTTCTCGCGCTGGTCGATGATCAGGATGCGTCGGCGGTCATGCGCGCCTGCGGCGTCGATGTGGACGTGCTGCGCCGGACCCTGTCCGACTACGTTGATACCGAGCTCAGCAACCTGATTACTGATGGAAGCGAGGATTCCAAGCCGACGGCCGGATTCCAGCGCGTGATCCAGCGCGCTGTCATTCATGTCCAGTCGTCTGGCCGGGAGGAAGTCACCGGCGCCAACGTGCTGGTGGCGATTTTCGCCGAACGCGAGAGCCACGCCGCCTATTTCCTGCAGGAGCAGGACATGACGCGGTATGACGCCGTCAATTACATCAGCCACGGCATCGCCAAGCGGCCGGGCATGTCCGAGTCGCGGCCGGTGCGCGGCGAGGAGGAAAGCGAGCCCCGCGCCGCCGCCTCCGACAACGACGACAACGCCCGCAAGAAGAAGGGCGACGCCCTCGACGCGTATTGCGTCAACCTCAACAAGAAAGCCCGCGAGGGCCGCATCGATCCGCTGATCGGCCGGGCGCGCGAGGTCGAGCGGACCATCCAGGTGCTGTGCCGCCGCCAGAAAAACAATCCGCTGCTGGTGGGTGATCCGGGCGTGGGCAAGACCGCCATCGCCGAGGGGCTGGCGCGCAAGATCGTCGCGGGCGACGTGCCGGAGGTGCTGCGCGAGGCCACGGTCTATTCGCTCGACATGGGCACGCTTCTGGCCGGCACCCGCTACCGGGGCGACTTCGAAGAGCGCCTGAAGCAGGTGATGAAGGAGATTGAAGCGCACCCCAACGCCATCATGTTCATTGATGAAATTCACACGGTGATCGGCGCGGGGGCCACGTCCGGCGGGGCGATGGACGCCTCCAATCTGCTGAAGCCGGCGCTGGCCGCGGGCACGCTGCGTTGCATCGGTTCGACCACCTACAAGGAGTACCGGCAGTACTTCGAGAAGGATCGGGCGCTTGTGCGCCGTTTCCAGAAGATCGACGTCACCGAGCCGACGGTTCCGGATTCTATTGAGATTCTCAAGGGGTTACGGCCGTATTTTGAAGAGTTCCATCATGTCCGCTACACCAATGACGCGGTGAAGGCGGCGGTGGAGCTGTCGGCCCGTTACATTCAGGACCGCAAGCTGCCGGACAAGGCGATCGACGTCATCGACGAGACAGGCGCGGCGCAGATGCTGCTGCCCGAAAGCAAGCGCCGCAAGGTGATCGGCGTGCGCGAAATCGAGACGACCGTCGCCACCATGGCGCGGATTCCGCCAAAGTCCGTGTCGCGCGACGAGGCCGAGGTCCTGCGCCACCTCCAGGAAACCCTGGAGCGGGTGGTGTACGGTCAGGACGACGCCATCCGGGCGCTGTCGTCGGCCATCAAGCTGGCGCGGGCCGGGTTGCGCGATCCGGAAAAGCCGATTGGCTCGTATCTGTTTGCCGGCCCCACCGGCGTCGGCAAGACCGAAGTGGCGCGTCAGCTCGCGGCGTCGCTGGGCGTCGAGCTGATCCGCTTCGACATGTCGGAATACATGGAGCGGCATACGGTTTCGCGGCTGATCGGCGCGCCGCCCGGCTATGTCGGCTTCGACCAGGGCGGTCTGTTGACTGATGGCGTCGACCAGAACCCGCATTGCGTGCTGTTGCTCGACGAGATCGAGAAGGCCCATCCAGACCTGTTCAACATCCTGTTGCAGGTAATGGACCACGGCAAACTGACCGATCACAACGGCAAGCAGGTCGACTTCCGCAACGTCATCATCATCATGACCACCAACGCGGGCGCCGCCGACATGGCGCGCGCCGCATTCGGCTTTACCCGCGCGCGGCGCGAGGGCGACGACCACGAGGCCATCAACCGGCTGTTCACGCCGGAATTTCGCAACCGCCTCGACGCCATTATTTCGTTCAGCCACCTGCCGAAGGAAGTGGTGTCAAAGGTGGTCGACAAGTTCGTCATGCAGCTTGAGGCGCAGCTTGCGGATCGCAAGGTGGCGATCGAGCTGTCGGATGCGGCGCGGGCCTGGCTGGTGGACAACGGCTATGATGACGCCATGGGCGCCCGGCCGATGGGCCGGCTGATCCAGACGGCCATCAAGACGCCGCTGGCGGACGAAGTGCTGTTCGGCCGGCTGAAGGATGGCGGCGCCGTGCGCGTCGTGGTGAAGCCAGCGGACGATGGCGGGCCGGATGTTCTGGGCTTCGAATATCCACCGCTCAAGCCGGAGCCACGCAAGGAGCCGGAGCAGGACGCCGAGCCGGAGATGGTGGCGCAGGAAGCCGTGACGGGAGAGGCGACGACGAGCCGCAAGGGGCCGGACGGCGATATCCCATCCGGGGAAGATGGCGGCGGCCGGGCGGCCAGCGCGCGTCGCGGCGCCGGGAGGGTCAGCGAGAAGGCTGTCGGGAAAGCTGCTGGCGACAGCAAGACGGTCGCGCCGCGGCGGCGTGGCCGGGTTGGCTCCAGGGACGCCAAAGCGTCGCCGAAACAAAAGGACAGCGACTGAACGGGAAACAGCGGCGGCGTTGCCTGGCGACGTCGCCGCCTGGTTTGCGGATGTGTCATTGCATCCGACGTGAAGTTTTTTGCGACTTGTGTGCGCCAGCCCCTTCCATTTGCCGTCAACCTGCTCCAGGCATGGCGGATGCGGATGATCGCGACGTTGCCGCGACCGTGTTTGTATTGTTGGCATAGAGGCGTGTTTTTGCCGTTCAGGACAGTTGTCGTGGGCGGTGCGCTTCGTCTGTGAGACCTGTCGGGGGAATGATGGGCGCCTGGAATGAAGCGCGTCGCGAGCGCCGTCGCAGACGCAAGCGGGTGGAGGAAATCCTCGGCTGGATCGTGGTGCCGCCGCTGCTGATCGGTATCTGGCTGGCCGGAAGCTATCTCTACACCGCTTTTGAGGAGCCGATTGGCCAGGTCGTCCAGGCGGTTCAGACGATTCTCAACAAGCAGCATTGATGGGGCGACGGGGCGGGGCGGCGGTTTCAGGCGCCGTCGGGTTCCGCCGGTTGCGTCAGGGCCGGTCCGGCCGCCCCATGCCCGCACACGCGTTGCGGGCATTTATATTTTCGGTTGGGGCCTCAGGCCAGGTCGCGCAGATGCCCGCGATGAAGCTGCCGCATCGGTGACCTGCAAAGTTCAAACTGGCCTGGCCCGGTTTTCTGAGGGAAACGCTGCTCCCTGAAGGAAACGCTGCGCGCCGCGTGGGATCGACCAAAACCAATGAGTTGGCGCATCGGCTTTTTGGGCGTCAGGCGCATGGGCTCCGGCAAGCCAGCTTTTCAGATGGCCTGGCATTGGAGCGACAGGCCGCAAGCGCGGCTGCGCCCGTCGCCAGATGGGTCTGTATGGCGAATGATCTGGCGTCATCCGGCGACGGCTGGCGCGGCGCCGCGCCGTCTCTCCAGGTTCATTGCGGCGCCAGCGCTGGCTCCGCCATTCAGCCGTCGAGGGCCTTGCGCAGTTGTTCGGCCTGGGCGGCCAGCACGTCGGGCTTTTCCACTTCCTGGGCGGCGGGACGGAGCGGCACGCCGTTCCAGCGCGGCAGCACGTGGAAGTGGGTGTGGAACACCACCTGGCCGCCAGCCGATTCGTTGGCCTGGAGGATGGTGATGCCATCGGCCTTGAAGGTCTCGCGCGCCGCCAGGGCCACTTTCTTGATGGTGCGGGCCACCGCCGCGAGATCTTCCGGCTCCATGTCCAGAATGTTGCGCGACGGCGCCTTGGGGATCACCAGCACGTGGCCCTCGGCGCGCGGCATGATGTCCATGAAGGCGTAGGTCAGCTCATCCTCATAGACCTTGTGGCTGGGCAGTTGCCCCTTGAGAATTGCCGCGAAAATATTTTTGGGATCGTAAGCCGCCATGATGCCCCCAGCAGAAGCGCTCCCGCGTTCGCCGCGGACGCTCCAGGTCGTTGGCTGGCAGATGTGGCAAGCATCGCAGGCCCGGTCAAGCGTATCCAGGCTTTTCCGCCCGTTTCACGCCAGGGCGCCAAGGTGCTGAGGCATCCACGACCTGTAAAACTGATGCAAGCATCGCGCATGTCCTTGCGGGACATGCTTTGCGCCGCTCGGGGTTCACCAGAACGCGATGGCTCACACGCATCGCGGTCTGGCGTCAGTCTTCGTGACGGAAGGGCAGCATGCCTTCCAGCTCCGCCTGGGCGGCGTCGACATGGCGGCCTTCGCGCGCCAGAAATTCGGCGATTGCCCGTTTTAGCCCGGGATGGGCGATATCGTGAGCCGAGAAGGTGGGAACCGGCCGGTAGCCGCGCGCCAGCTTGTGCTCGCCCTGGGCGCCGGCTTCCACCCGGGACAGGCCGTGGCTGATGGCGTAGTCGATGGCCTGATAATAGCAGACCTCGAAATGCAGGAACGGATGATCCTCGATGCAGCCCCAGTGGCGGCCATAGAGGACGTCCGGGCCGAGGAAATTAATGGCTCCGGCGATGTAGCGGCCGTCGCGGCGCGCCATCACCAGCAGCACGCGGTCGGCCATGCTGGCGGCGATGCGATGGTAGAAATCGCGGGTGAGGTAAGGCCGACCCCATTTGCGTGAGCCGGTGTCCTGGTAAAACTCGAAAAACGCGTCCCAGGCCTCGGCGGTGATGCCGGCGCCGGTGAGACGGGTGATGGCGATGTCGGCCGCCAGCGCTTCGCGACGCTCGCGGCGAATGGCCTTGCGCTTGCGCGCCGCCAGGCTGGCCAGAAAATCATCAAAGCTGGCGTAGCCGTCGTTGAACCAGTGAAACTGCTGGTCGCGCCGCAACAGAAAACCGCTGTCGCCGAGCAGACGCCATTCGTCATGCGGAAGGAAAGTGACGTGGACTGATGAAGCGCCGGCCTGGCGGCGCAGGGCGACCAGGCCTTGCGCCAGCGTTGATCGCGCTTCGGCGGCGCGTGGGCCGGGGCGCGTCAGCAAACGCGGGCCGGTAACCGGCGTGAAGGGCGCGCACACCTGCAGTTTGGGATAATAGGCTCCGCCGGCGCGTTCGAATGCGTCGGCCCAGCCGTGATCGAACACATATTCTCCCTGGGAATGGGATTTGAGATAACAGGGGGCCGCCGCCAGCAGGTTGCGGCCCGCGTCCTCCACCGCCAGGTGGAGGGGCAGCCAGCCTGTTTCGGCGCAGGCGGAGCCGGATTGCTCCAGCGCATCGAGAAAAGCGTGACGGATGAATGGGTTGCCTTCTCCGGCGCAGGCGTCCCACGCCGCCGCGTCGATATCCGCGATGGCGGAGGCGACGCGCACGGTGAGATCGCTGGCGCCGGTTTCCCCCGCCTCATTCCCGTCCCCTGTTGGCGGTTGGGCCATGACGGTCACCGGACCTCGAACATTCCTTCCACCTCCACCACGGCGGACAGTGGCAGCGAGGCGACGCCGACAGTGGAGCGCGCGTGAACGCCGGCCTCGCCGAACACCTCTACCATGAAATCGGAGGCGCCGTTCATCACGCCGGCAAGGGCGTCAAAGTTCGGCCCGGAGTTGATGAAGCCGCCGAGACGCACGCAGCGCAGCACCCGGTCGAGGCTGCCGACGCCGGCGCGCAGTTGCGCCAGCACGTTGATGGCGCACAGACGCGCCGCGCCGGTGGCGTCCGCCGTGCTGACCCCGGCGCCGACGCGACCGACATGGTGTGGCGCGATCTTGCCGTCGGCGCCGAGGCACAACTGGCCTGAAATAATGACAAGCGATCCGGTGCGGATGAACGGCGTGTAATTGGCGATGGGCGCCGCCGGCGCTGGCAGGGTGACGCCGAGTTCTGCAAGACGTTGCTCAACCTTGCTCATGGTCATGTCGGGTTCGCTCCATCCGTGGCCCGGCCTCTCGACCCGGCCGCTGTGACGCTGACGCCGCGGTTGGCCAGGCCAAACGCCGTGTGGGCATGAATCCGGATTGGGCATGAATCCAGATTATGCCCGGTTTGTATGTTTTGCCGTGTCGTCAGCCGTGCGGGCACCCGGGAGCGCGCGCGGCCAGATTGGGCGGATCTGGTTGCCGTCCGGCCGCTTTCCGGCGGACGGGCTGTCAGTCTGCGTCAGGAAAACCCGTCAGATCAATGGCTGGAGCAAGCACTCAGGTTCAGTATGAACGGGTTCCTGCTCCAGATCTTGTCCGGGCTCTGGCGGACGAACGGTTTCCCCTCCGCTGCGTCAGGGCTATATGAATCACCGGGGCGCCCCCGGCTGGCGCAAGGGGGCTGCGCGGTCTGGTTCTGGCCATGCCAATCATGGAGCACTCATGAGCACGAAACGCATTGTGGCCAATTCTTCGCGCGCCGCCGCCAGAGCGCCCCGCGCAGCCGCGGGGCTGGGGCTGGTGGCGCTGGCGCTGGCCGGGGGTGGCGCCCTTGCCGCCGCGCCCGTTGCTGTCGGCGGTGGGATGCCGCTGGCGCCGCACCGCGCCGTCTATGATCTGTCCCTGGCGGACAGCAGCGGCGGCCGGGCCGTCACCGGCGTTAGCGGCCGCATTGCCTATGAGTTTTCCGGCGACGCCTGCACCGGTTACAGCCTCGATTTCAGGCAACTGGCGATTCTGGAGCGTTCCGAGGGCGAGGCGCAGCAGATCGACATTCGGTCCGCCACCCACGAGGAAGCCGATGGCTCCAGCTTCCGTTTCCGACAGGACACGGCGCGGGGCGATGCGGACGAGCGGGTGCAGGGGGTGGCGAAGCGCACTGGCGCCGCCAGTGACGCGGGCATCTCCGTCAGCCTGACCCGGCCTGAACGCAAGGCCTTTGAGGCGGCCGGGCCGGTTGCGTTTCCCTCCGGGCATCTGCAGCGCATCATCGCCGCGGCGCGGGCCGGGGAGAGCACGCTGGCCGTGAAGCTGTATGACGCCGCCGAGGACGGGGCCAAGGTGTTCGACACTTTTGTCGTGATCGGCAAAAAAGCGGCGCCATCGCCGGACCGTCCGATAGAGGACGCCGCGCGCAAGGCCGGCCTCGACAAGGTCGATCGCTGGCCCATCAGCGTGTCCTATTACACGCCAGGCAGCGGCGAACGCACGCCAATCTACGCCATCGCGTTCGACCTGTACGAAAATGGCGTCAGCGGCTCCATGCGCATGAACTATGGCGATTTCTCCATTCGCGGCGAACTGCGCACGCTGGAGCAGCGTGGAACCGGCGCCTGCGCCAGCGGCAGGAAATAGGCGGTCCGGGAGGTTAAGGATCACGGCGCTCCGGCGGGGGCGCGCCGTCACACCGCTTCAGGACAAGGGCGCACAAAAGCGCGTAGTTGGCGGGGCGCGCTGGATCAGGAAAAAAGGGGGCGAAGCCCCCGTTCAACAGGGCGTTTTCGGTGAAAACCCGTTCGCGGAAAACGCTGTATCGCTTTCATTTAATGCATTTTCTTCACGAAACGTGGGCGCCGCTTCTCCTGAAAATGCTCCAGGGACGGGTTTTGCTCCAGGAGGCGGATCATGGGAGCGTTGCAGATCAGCAGGCTGTGCAACGCGCTATATGCGGACGCATCGCTCACCCCACAGGGCGCCGCATTTGCGGCGGGCCCTGTCGTGGACCGGATGCGCAAACGCATGGGCGGCCTGTGGGTCGGCGGCCGCCTGCATATCGACAATGCGGCCATCCGTTTTGAGGCCAACAGCCTGAATCACATGCTGCAGGACAATATCGCGCCCGTCAGCATCGGGCTTTCCTGCGTTCACTCCGTCGAGCTGGAGGGCGGCTGGGTGACGAAAATCGTCGCCGTGCATCATGACGGCGGCGTGTTCCGCTTCAGATGCTATGGGGCGCGGGCCGTCGCCGGGGCGCTGCGTTGCGCCATGCGAAATGGGGCGGTGACGCCGGACGCGTGAAGCGACAACGTCAGGGGCGTTTCTGGCGCAGGCTGATGCCGCGGAACACCGCCTTGTCGCCGAAGCGATTGCGCAGGGCGTCGATGGCGTGCTCCGCATCGGCCTCGCGGCGCGCCGTATGGTCAGCGAGATCGCCCCTGTCCGCATCCTCGCCTGGCTGCAGATCACTGGCGCCGACGCCAAGCAACCGCCAGGCCTGACGGCCGCGATGGGCGGCGCATTCCTGTTGCAGCAGGGCGTGGGCTGGTTCGTACAGCCGGCGAGCCAGCTGCGTTGGCGGCAGGCCGGCGCGGGTGCGGGTGACAACCCGGAAATCGGCGGTTTTCAGCTTCAGGGTGACGCCGCCCGTGGCCAGATTGGCGGCCTTCAGGCGGCTGGAAACCTTTTCACACAGGCGCCACAGCAACGGCTCCAGCGCCGCCAGATCAGCGACGTCTTCCTCCAGCGTGGTTTCCGCCGAGATGGACCTGGTCGGCCGCTCCGGCGTCACCTTGCGATGGTCGACGCCATGGGCCAGTTGCGAGAGCCGCAGGCCCTCCTTGCCGAACAGGCCAGCGAGGACCGCGGGGGGCGCGGCGCGCAGGTCGGCGATCAGGCGGTAGCCGCGGCTTTCCAGGTTCTTGCGCGCCACGGCCCCGACGCCATGGATCAGGGACACAGGCTTTGGCCCGAGAAACTCCACCGCCTCGGCCTGGCCGATCACCGAGAAGCCGCGCGGCTTGTCCAGGTCCGACGCCACCTTGGCGAGAAACTTGTTGTAGGAGAGGCCAACGGAAACGGTGACCCCGACCTCCGCCTCAATGCGCCGCGCCAGCCGCGCCAGGCTCTCGGCCGGCGAGGCGTGATGCAGCCGCTCTGTGCCGGAAAGGTCCAGAAACGCCTCGTCGATCGACAGGGGCTCCACCAGTGGCGTCAGCTCGCGCATCATGGTGCGGATTTGCCGGCCAACGGCGACATAGCGGGCCATCTCGGGGCGGATGACCACCGCATCGGGGCACAGTTTCAGCGCCTGGAACATTGGCATGGCCGAGCGCACCCCCGACATGCGGGCCACGTAGCAGGCGGTGGAGACGACGCCGCGTTTGCCGCCGCCGATGATGACCGGCTGGTCGGCCAGCTCCGGCCGGTCGCGCTTCTCCACTGAGGCGTAAAACGCGTCGCAGTCGATATGGGCAATGGTCAGCCGGTCCAGCTCGGGGTGAGCGGCGATGCGCGGGCCGCCGCAGGCGCGGCAACGCCAGCGTCGCCCGGGCGAGGGCGGCGGCGTGCGACTGAGGCAGTCGCGGCAAACTCCGGAGGCGACTGGCGACTGGTCCGGCATTGACGTGTCAGGCCCGTTCTGGCGGACAACCGGTGCGGCTGGCGCAAATCCGGCCATGGTGGTCGGAAATTTGCCTGGTTTTCTGAAACGATGCGTTGTCCTGGCGGATGCAACGCCCATTTTACTGAACGTGCCTAATCGTCCGCCGGCCGCTGCCCGGCGTCAATCATCAGCCTGCGGCAGGCTGGGGCGATGCTGGCCGGATCGACCCCGGCGCTGGCGGCGAAGGCCATGACCATCATCTCGTCCTGTAGCAAATGCTCCAGCACCGCGATGAGAAAATCCGGCTTGCCGGCCGCGGCCCGCAGCCCGTCGACCGTCAGGCCGGAAAGGGAGAGGAAATCCCCGAGCCGCTCCCCGTCCTCAGCCAGAAAGCCCAGGGCCTGAATGGCCAGGGCGGCGGGGTCGGGCGCGCCGCGTTTTTGGAGCATGTCTTTTTCACGCGGAATCAGCATTGTTTGTCTTTCGTTCAGGGTTGAGTCCCTAGGTTGACGGTGGCCAGGCGTGACCTTGGCCGCAGGATCGCAACCGGCTGCCGCCGAAGCCTGGACCTGGCGCTCCGGGAATCTTTTACCGGCCCCCACATTGGATCGTCGCGGATGAGCAAGACCATACTCATTGTCGAGGATAATGAGCTGAACATGAAGCTCTTTGGCGATCTGCTGGAGGCCCATGGCTATCAGACGCTGAAGACGGCCCAGGGCTCCGAGGCCCTGGAACTGGCGCGCGCCCACCGGCCCGACCTGATCCTGATGGACATCCAGTTGCCGGATGTCTCAGGGCTGGAGGTGACGCGCTGGATCAAGGAGGATCCGGCGCTGAGGCATATTCCGGTCATCGCCGTCACCGCCTTCGCCATGAAGGGCGACGAGGAGCGTATCCGCGAGGGCGGCTGCGAAGGATATCTGTCCAAGCCGATCTCTGTCGGCAAGTTTCTCGAAGCTGTGCAGAATTACGCCGGGCCAGCCTGAGACGGGCCAGTCTCAGACGGGTTGGCCTGAGACGGGTTGGCCGCGCGAGGGCGCGCAAGCCGACGATTCGTCATTGCATTTCGCGCGCGGCGCGTTAGGGTGTGGACAAGCGTGACAGGCGGCCGGACGCCGGCTGGCGCACGCACGAAACAGCCCGGCGATGCTCAGGTCCGCCGCATCTCCTGGACGTCACGGGCTCAGGCCGGGATGGAAGCGACGCGCCTTTGGCCCGCTTTCTCCCGGCCGCTCTTTTTTCAGCACATGGTTTCAGTTCGGCGTGTAGCGTCGGGTCAGCTCATTGGCCCGTTGCAGCGTCAGGCTGAGCACGCAGGCCTGCTGCGCCGGAGTAGCCCCGCCGCCATTGCTCCATTCGGCTGCGATCAACCCGAACTTGCAATTTGCGTCGCGGAACGCCAGCCACGCCCGCTGGGACGCCAGCAGGTTGTCCCGCCACGCCGCCCGGTCGGCGGCGTTCAGGCTGGCGTTGTTCCCGACCGACGCCAGCGCTTTGCGCCAGGCGTCATTGAGCGCCGCGTCAGCCCCGGGCAGGGCCCTGGCCAGGCAGGCCTGCAATTCGCCGCCGCCGTAACGGTCGCAGGATGTGGCGGGCGCCCACTGCGCTGCCGCCGTCGGGACGCCGGCGGCCAGCAGGATGGCCGTGACGACGCCTGAACCCCATCTGATCCGCATCCGTGTTCTCCTGTTGCCCCTGCTGTCCAGCTCCTGTTTGCGATGCTTGCCCAGGATGGAAAACAGGCGCGATGCAAGCTGCGGGCGAAAGATCAATCACCTGTCCCGAATTGTCCCCGGGAGCCGGAGATTATCGTAATTCACGGTTAACCGGCCCATGGCGAAATGATGACGCGAACGCTTCGATTCGCGCGTATCACCCGGATGAGTATCATGGGCAATGTCGTACAGTTCCGCATGCGGCCGCGGTTCGAGAATCCTGTCATCGATAACGACGAGGACATCGATCTGATGACGGCGCTCGATGTGGCGATCCGCGATCTGCGCGACATTGCCGGAATGTGCGACAGGCCCGAAGCTCGCGAACAGGCCAACGCCTGCCTGAGCATGCTGGAGCGGGCCTATGCGGAGGCCGCCCAGGCCTGGTGAGCGCCGGCAGGAAGCCAGCGCGGCCGCAGGCCTGCGCGCCTGTTCAGGGCGTGCAGCCAAGGCCACGTTCAGCGGCGCGGATTTCGTTGATGCGCATCCGCTGCACATGACTGAGGGGGACGTCGGCCTCGTTGTCATACTGGCAGCCGGCGTTGCCGAAGGTTGTGATGGCGCGTCGGGTTTTGAAGCAATAGCCGGCGCCCTTGTAAATCTCGTTCCGCTCCATCCAGAGACCGGCGCAGGCGCCGCCCTGAACCGGGAGCGCCGGCGTGCGCGCCGCCGCCGAAATGGCCGGGTGGGCCGCCAGGCCATTGGCCGCCGCCAGGGCCGGGGCCAGCCACGCCGCCAGCGCCACGACCAGGCCAGGACGAAGGCCAGATTCCAGGCCCAACGTCGCCATTGGTTTCCCCTGCATCCTCATCCACGCTCCTCCATGCCTGTATTGGCCGCGTCGCCGCGCGCCTGATCCGGCCAGCCATGCCGGGGCCCGACGGCCGGGCAGGTTTACTGGATACGGCTTCGGCAGCCAGGCGGCGATGGGCGTCTGGCCGCATGGCGTTCACAATACGGCCAGCGGCGGCGGGATGATTCTGGCCGGATCCCGGCAAGCCTGCCTCAGCAGCAAGCCCGCCTCAGCAGCAAGTCTGCTCTGGCCGCGGCTGCCCAGCCGCTTCTTCGCTCCAACCGTCATGGCCGGACCTGTTCCGGCCATGACGCGGTGGTCGTGGCAGGGGGCGGCGGCGGGGCGGCGGCCAGGATGCGGGCGGAGAGGCGAGGCGGCTGACGATTGGCAAGGGCGGTCATGCCCAGCCAGCAATCACCGGCGCCCACAAAAAAACCGCCCATGGCGGGCGGTTTGTCGGCGACGCGGGAGCATCGCGGTGGGCGTCCGCAGGGGACGCCCGAAGCCGGATCACTTGATCTTGGCTTCCTTGAACTCGACGTGCTTGCGCGCAACCGGGTCGTACTTCTTGATCGCGAACTTGTCCGTCATGGTGCGGGTGTTCTTCTTGGTGACGTAGAAGTAACCGGTGTCAGCGGTGGACACGAGCTTGATCTTGATCGTAACGGCCTTGGCCATGGTCGAACCTCATCCGGCGGGCTCGATCCCGCGCCCGGCAATATAAAAAGGCCGGCGAAGCCCGGCCAGGAAGATGTGTGGGACATGCCGCATTGGCCGCTGCAAGTCAATACATATCGTATCGTTGCTGGCTTTGCATGGTGGCCCATTCGCAGTCCGGGCCGTCCAAATCCCTGTCATATGAGGCGTTTTTTCCGCCCGTGCCGGCAATGCGTTGTGCATTGTCGCTTATCCGCCGCGGCGCGTGGCGAGCCGGCCGATGGCGAAGACGGCGTAAAGGCCGAACAGTCCGGCGATCGCCACCGCGAATCCATGCGGGACAATGCGATCGAAGCCGAATCCCACCAGCGGCGGACCCAGCATCATGCCGAGATTGTACAGCACGATGAACGCTGCGTTGGCGCTGGCCAGATCGGCGCGGTCGGTAAATCGCGCGCCGAGGTGCGCCAGGCCGACCGTGTAGAGACCGCCGCCGACGCCGCCCCAGGCCAGCAGCAGGATTTCCAGCCCCCACGGAACCCGCGTCGCCAGCGGCATGCAGGCGGAGGCGACAAGCCCGAACAGGCCAATCAGCAACAGCAGCAGGCGCCGGTCCATGCGGTCGGAGATCAGGCCGATGGGGATTTGCAGCAGCATGCCGCCCAGGGCGACGAAGCTGACCAGGAACGCCGCTTGCTGCCCGGTGTAGCCAAGCCGCAGGCCATACAGGGGCAGCAGGCTGAAGCCGCCGGTTTCCACCGCGCCGAAGACGAAGGCGGCGAACGTGGCGAGCGGCGCCGCCAGAATGAAGAAGCCGACGGAGTGGCTCGAGCTGTGGTCAAGCTCCGGCGTGACGTCGCGGGCGTGCAGCAATGGCGCGAGCCCCAGCGCCATCAGCGCCGCGCCGGTAAGATAGGGGGCCCAGCCGGCGGTTCCGACCAGGCTCAGAATGAATGGCCCGGCGGCAAACCCCAGTGAGAGGAACGTGGCGTAGACACCCATCACCAGGCCGCGCCGGGAGGCGGGCGCGGCGGCGTTGATCCAGTACTCCGACAGCACGAACAGGGCGCCGAGCGCCGCGCTGTAGAAGAAGCGCAGCACGAACCAGGCCGGCAGCCAGGGCAGGGCGCGGAAGGCCAGCAGCGTCACGGCGGTGACGCCAATGGCGAGGGCGATCATGGCGCGCACGCCCAGCGCGGCGGCGAGGCGCGGCACGAAGGGCATCACCAGGATGCTGGCGAACCCCGCCATGGCGGTGTTGAGGCCGATCATGCCGCCGGAGGCGCCCATGCGCTCCATTTCCAGCGACAGCAGCGGAATCGACAGGCTGAGGCCGACGCCGATCAGCGAAACCAGCAAAATGGCGCTGGCGAGGGCGCGCAGATTGAGTGGCTCCGATGGCGGTTCGTCGGCGTCCGGCTTTGCGGGAATCGCTCCTGAAGTGCTTGTCACAGTTCCTCGCGCTGAAATCCGCCCCGCTTCGGATTGTAGAAGGGAACGGGCAGTTCATGATGAAAGCCGAGCGCCGTGCGCTGCTCCAGCTCCTTGAGCACCACCGTGGTGATGGAGGGCAGATCGAGCTGGCGCGCCTCCTCGATCTCCACCCAGACAAGCTCCGTCAGTTCGGTGTCGGCGGTGACGACGCCGTCGATGCGCTCGACGATCTGGCTGGCGTCAACCGCGAAGAACCGCGTGTCGAAGCGTTTGGGGCGTCCGGGCGGAGTGATGGCGCGGGCGATGAAGCGCAGCGGCTCCAGATCCGGCGTCACGCCATGGCCGGCGAAATCGCTCCACGGTCCCTGCGGCGTGCGCTTTGCCGGCGCATCAAGTTTGCGGCCGAGCAGCAGGCCGGTCTCCTCGAAGGTTTCGCGGATGGCGGCCAGCGCCAGGGCGCGGCCGCGCGACACGGCGGGGCGCACGGTGCGGGTCAGCAATTTCTCGCCAACCACCGGGTGAAGATCGTTCACCGGCGTCATGAAGCGGTCGTTGGTTTCGATGCGCCCACCCGGAAAGACGAATTTGCCGGGCATGAAGCGGTGCCCCGCGTGGCGACGACCCATCAGCACCTTCGGATGCGCGCCCGTGCGGTCGAGTATGATGAGGGTGGCGGCGTTGCGCGGCCGGATCGTCGGAAACACCGGCTCGTTGCGCTCGCTCTCCACCAGCATCTCCTCATCGGTCATTGCAGCGTTGCTCGCGGCGTTGGTTGTCATGGACGTTTCTCCCTTTATCCGGGCGCCGTTGATGCGGCGCCAGCGCAGCCTTTCATGCGGAGGCAGAGCCCCAGCCGTGGCTGCGTCTTCCGTTCTGTTCAGGTGTTGTGGCTGGCCGGGCGCGACGGCTGGCGGCTGTCCGCCAGATGGGCGCTGTCATCCTCGCCGCCGAAGCCGTGCATGCGATTGGCCCATTGCAGGCCGATGACGGCGCCCTTCACCGGCTGCATCAGCCACAGGCCGAGAATAATGGTCAGGGCCGGCCACAGGGTCATGTGCGCCCACACCGGCCATTCCATGTAGGTTTCGGTCAGCAGGATGCCGGTGCCAACGATATGGGCGACGATGGTGATGACCAGATAGGGCGGCAGATCGTCGGCGCGATGGTGGCTCAGTTCCTCGCCACAGGAGGGGCAAGCCGGATTGACCTTCAGGAACTTGCCGAAGATGCGGCCTTCGCCGCAGGCGGGGCAACGGCCCGACCAGCCGCGGCGCATGGCCGGCGCTGGCTCGCGGGGCGGATCGCCGGCATAAGGGGATTGCATTTTGTAGCCCATTGGTCACTCCCGCCGGCTTGTCGTTCGCACGCTGTCCGGAACCGTTGTAATCGCCGTTCCTGCCCGGGGAAAGGCCGGCCAGCGAGGGGCAGGACTGCGCGCGTCAGGGTGTGCGCCAATATTCCGGCGGCGCGGTTGCCCGATCTTCGCGCGAGGGGACGCCGGCGCACGCCTTATTGCGCGCGCGGCGCCCTGCTGCGCTCCAGCATGGCCCTCTTCGCTTTTTTCTGCTCGGCGAGGCGGCCTTTCAGCCCCTTCGGCGCCTTGCCGCCGGATTTGCCCTTGCCGTCCTTCTTCGCGCCAATCTTGCGGCCGGCGAGGCGCGAGCGCCCGCCGCCGCTGCGGCCCGTCAGCTCGAAGCGCAGGGCGCCGGCGATGGGCGCGGCTTCGGCCAGTCGCACCTCCACCTGGTCGCCGAGGCGCAGGGTGTCGCCGGTGCGGGAGCCGACCAGGGCGTGCAGCGATTCATCGTGCCGGTAGAACTCGTCGCCGATGGTGGCGGCCGGTACGAAGCCGTCGGCGCCGGTGTCGGCCAGGCGCACGAACAGGCCGGCGCGGGTGACGCCGGAGATCTGGCCCTGGAAGGTCGCGCCGATGGCGTCGGCCAGATGGTGGGCGATCAGCCGGTCGATGGTCTCGCGCTCGGCCGCCATGGCGCGGCGCTCGGCCACCGAGATCTGCGCGGCGATTTCGTTGAGCTGCGAGCGGGTGGTCGCTGCCGGCAGGCCGTCATGGCCCAGCTTGCAGACGGTGATCAGCGCCCGGTGAACGATCAGATCGGCGTAGCGGCGGATCGGCGAGGTGAAATGGGCGTAGCGGCGCAGGTTGAGGCCGAAGTGGCCGCAATTGTCGGCGGAATATTCCGCCTGGGCCTGGGAGCGCAGCACCACTTCGTTGATGAAGGTCTTGTGCCGCGTGCCCTCAACCTGGGCGAGGATGCGGTTGAACAACTCCGGTCGCACATTGCTGGTTTTCGGCAGCTTGATGCCGATGGAAGCCATGACTTCGCCAAGGCCGCGCATCTTTTCCAGCGAGGGTTCGTCGTGGATGCGGTAAAGCAGGGGCGAGCCAGCGCGCTCCAGGGTTTCCGCCGCGCAGACGTTCGCGAGAATCATGAACTCCTCGATCAGCCGGTGGGCGTCGAGGCGGGGCGGGATGATCACCCGGTCGAGCATGCCGTCGGCGTCAAGCAGCAGCTTGCGCTCCGGCAGGTCCAGCGCCAGCGGCGAGCGTTTGTCGCGCGCTTCGGCCAGCGCCGCGTACGCCGCCCACAGCGGTTTGAGCACTGGTTCCAGCAATGGGCCAGTGACGTCGTCGGGCAGGCCGTCGATGGCTGCTTGCGCCTGCTGGTAAGCCAGCTTCGCTGCCGAGCGCATCATCACCCGGTGCACCGAATGGCGCAGTTTGCGGCCGTGGGCGTCGATGACGATGCGCATGGCCAGCGACGGCCGGTCCTCGTGCGGACGCAACGAGCACAAATCGTTGGAGATGCGCTCCGGCAGCATCGGCACGACCCGGTCGGGAAAATAGACCGAATTGCCGCGTTCACGGGCCGTGCGGTCCAGCTCGCCGCCGGGGCGCACGTAAGCGGCGACGTCGGCGATGGCCACGGTGAGCACGAAGCCGTCGGGATTGTTGGGGTCCTCATCCACGGCGGCGTGCACGGCGTCGTCGTGGTCCTTGGCGTCCGCCGGATCGATGGTGATGAGCGGCAGTTCACGCCAGTCCTCGCGGCCGCTCATGCCCAGCGGGCGGGCCGTTTCCGCTTCGGCCAGCGCCGCCGGCGAGAAAACATGCGGAATGCCATGGGCGTAGATCGCCAGAAGGCTGACCGCCTTCTCCGACGACAGTGAGCCGAGGCGTTCGCGCACCCGGGCGTGCGGACGGGCGAAGCGGCCGATCTTCGACACGCTGACCGACACCAGATCGCCGTCCTTCGCCTCGCCCGCGTCGCCGGGGCGGATTTCCAGCGGCTCCTTGCCGAGGCTTTTCTTGTCGACGGGCTCGATCCAGCCGCCGCCCTCCGGCAGGGCGCGGAATACGCCCAGCGTCTGCGGATTGGCGCGGCCGATGATCTTGATGGGACGGCCGGTGTAAGCCGGGCCGCCTTCCGGCTCCGGCAGTTTTGAGACGCGGAGCAGGGCGCGGTCGCCGACGCCGGGCGTGGGCTGATGGCCCCTGGCCGGGCGGCGCGGCAGATTGATGATGATCTGCGGCGGCTCGTCGTCGCTGTTCCACTCAGCCGGACGGGCGATGAGTTCGCCGTCGGCGTCGCGGCCGGTGATGTCGGCCAGCACCACCGGCGGCAGCCCGGCGGCGTCGTGCAGGGCGCCGTGGCGACGGTTGATGAGACCGTCCTCCTCCAGCTCCTTCAGCAGCCTTTTCAGCCAGATGCGCTGGTCGCCGCTGATGCCGAAGGCCCGGGCGATATCGCGCTTGGCCACCTTCCCCGGGGCCGAATTGATGAAGGCGACGATGGCCTCGCGCGTCGGCAGCCCCGCCGGCGCGTCGCCATCCACTGTTTCCGTCAGGTTTTCGGGCAACGCCACAACCGCCGCAAGGCGCTGGGCGGCTTCCTTGCGGGCGGCGCGCGATCGGGTGGCGCGCGGCGCGGCGCGGGAGGAGGACGGGCGTTTGGAGCCGGGACGACGGGTCAAGACTTTTCCGGAGCTGGAGCATTTTCGGGAAAAGTGGGCCCACTTCTCGTGAAGAAAATGCGTCAATACAAAAAGCTGGCGGCGCGCCACGATGATCTGGCGGCCTCAAGGGGCGCTGTTCCACTGTGGCGCCTGCTCCAGCCCGGCGACAGGGCGGAAGGCGCGCCCAGGCGGCGCAGGCCCCTGTTTGCCATGAACCTGCGGCAAAAGCGAGACAGTCGGCTGGCGGCTCCGGCCGCCTCAGGCGCCGTCAGCTGGCGTTTCGCCTGGGCGCCCGGCGTGATGAATTGTGACCCGCGCCTCGGCGAGCCGGTGAAACAGTCGCTTGCGGCGCAAGATCGGCGTCCAGTCGTAGAGAAACATTTCGGCAGGGCGCCACAACACCACCCAGCCAATGATCACCAGGCTTTCGCTGATCACCCGCGCGAACGGGTTGTCGTAGTTTTGCGCCACCGTCCAGCTCAGGAGCATGAACAGGCCAAGCATCACGAAGCCAACGCACAGTGCGATCCGCCCATCCCGGAACAGGGTTTTCATGTCCCGTGCTTCGCCTGCCTCGCGAGCCCGGAACCAGCCGTTGATCGCCTGTTGCAGGTCGGAGTCGCGATGCCTGTCCAGATTGGCGGATTGCAGATGCACGATGATGCTGATCGGCTGGTCCTTCGGCAGAGTCTCCGCCCAGTCCAGAATGTACTGCTCGGCTTCAGGCGCCAGATCGCGTTCGCGGAAGGGAAACGGATCGAGTGTGTTGAAGAGCTGCGCGCTGTCCGCCAGCCGCAGTTCGATCGCGCCATTGTCGCCGGAATTTTCCATTTCACCCCCGAACGCCGCGGGGGCGACTTTGATCGTCCGCCAGCCCGCGCGGCAGTGGCGCCAGCCCTGCCACCGGCGCTTCAGGACTGGAATGAGACGTCGAGCAGGGGCGCGACGTCAATCTTTCTTTCAAAGACCCCGAAGGCCGTGGCCTGGTCGGCGGCCTGCTGCAATTCGGCGACCAGCGCGGCGTCGATCCGCGTGTTGCTGGCGCGGTTGACGTCAAAAGCCCGGAGCAGCACGTCCTCCGGCATTCCGGTGAGTTTGGAATTGTAGGCCGCGTAAGCAGGGATGTGGCCATTGACCCAGTCAATGCCCTTGCGCGCCCGGTCGCGGAAGGCGGCCAGTTGCTCGCGCTTTTTTTCGATGGCCGCCTGCGACGCCACCAGCAGCATGATCGACGGCGTCAGGCCCTGACCATCGCGCAGCACGCGGGCGTCGGCGCGCAGCAGGACCTGGGAGATGAACGGGTCCCAGATCGCCCAGGCGTCGATGCGGCCGCCGCTGAAGGCGGGCAACGCCTCTGGCGGAGCCATGAAGCGGATATTGACCTCCTTTGGATCGACGCCAGCCTCCTTCAGCGCCGCCTTGATCAGAAATTCGCCCCAGCCGCCCCGGGTGCCGGCGATGGTCCTGCCGCGCAGATCAGCAACGCTGCGGATGTTCGAGCCGTTGCGCACGACGATGGCCTGACCGGCCGGGGCGTTGCGCACGGCGGCGATGGCGCGGATCGGCGCGCCGTTGCCGAATACGGTGAGCACCGAGAAATCGCCGGTGTAGCCCACGTCCAGCGCGCCGGCGTTGATGGATTCGAGGATCGGCGCGGCGCTCTGGAATTCGCTCCAGCGCAGGTCGAAAGGCAGGTCGCCGCCATTGCCGGACGCCTCGATCAGCGAACGCAGGCCGCCTTTCTGATTGCCGATGTTGAGCTGGGCTCTGGCTTCCGCCCGCGCCAGTCCGCCCGGGGCGGAGAGGCCGGCGCCAAGGGCCAGCGCGCCCGGAACCAGACGCAGAAAGCCGCGACGGCTGGTGGCGATGGAAGGGAGAGTTGGGGGGAAATCAGGCAACGGGAACCTCCGGAGATGGTGGGCTCCCGTCAGTGGGCATGAGGCCCGTGTTCTGGTCAATTATATGAAATAAAAAGAAAAAATGATTTCATGCGCGGGCTGTCCAGCGGGCGAATGTGGTTGCCGGATGCGCCTGGCCGGTTGAATTTTCTCCGTCCGCCTGGAGGGACGGGAACCGGATGAATCGCCTGGCGGTCCCACGTTGGGCCCAGCGCATCTGGCGATGCGCTGGGCCCAACATGCCGCCGCGTCACGCGTCCCAGGGGGGCGTGTCGTCGCCTGCGTCGCCGGCCGGGGCCGACGCTTTCTTGACGGCGGTCTTTTTGGTCGTGGTTTTGGCCGTCGTCGTGGTTTTTTTGGCCGCCGCCTTTTTGGCGGCGGGCTTTTTCGCGGGGGCGGCGTCGTCGCCTTCGGAGTCCGCGGCGGCCTTTTTCGCGGTCTTCGCCGCCGGTTTGGCCGTGGCCGATTTGCTGGTTTTGGTTGCGGTCTTGCGCGCCGGCTTCTTGCCGCCGCCAGCTTCGCGCTTCTTTTTCAGCAGTTCGACGGCTTCATCGAACGTCACCGCTTCCTGGGTCATGGTCCGGGGCAGGGTGGCGTTGGTGGTTCCGTCGGTGACATAGGGGCCGTAGCGGCCTGCCTTGACGACGATTGGCTTGCTGCTTTCCGGATCGGTTCCCAGTTCACGGCCCGGATCCGCCGCGCCGCCGCGCCGGCCGCCGCCCTGCTCCTTGGCGATGATCAGGTCGATGGCCCGGTTGCCGCCGATCTCCAGCACGTCGTCGTCGCGTCCGATGTTGGCGTAGACCTTGCCGTGCTGGACATAGGGACCGAAGCGGCCGATGCCGGCGAGGATCGGCTCGCCGGTTTCAGGATGCTTCGCCACCTCGCGCGGCAGCGACAGCAGCGCCAGGGCCTTTTCCAGATCGACCGAGCCCGGACTGGTTCCCTTGGGCAGGCTCTGGCGTTTCGGCTTCTCGCCTTCGCCAAGCTGGGCGTAGGCGCCGAAGCGGCCATCGCGGATGGTCACTTCCAGGCCCGTGGCCGGATCGGTTCCGAGGCTGCGCACGCCGGGGCGGCCCTCGTCGCCGCCGCCTTCCTGGTCCGCGCCCTGCGCCAGCTGACGGGTGTAGCGGCATTCCGGATAATTCGAGCAGCCGATAAACGAGCCGAAGCGGCCGAGCTTCAGCGACAGCTGGCCGGTTCCGCACGACGGGCAGACGCGCGGATCGATGCCATCTTCCCGTTTCGGGAAGATGTGCGGCCCCAGATATTCATTGAGGGCGTCGATTACCTCGGTGGTGCGCAGGCCCTTGGCGCCGTCGATGGCGACGATGAAATCACGCCAGAAATCGTTGAGCACCGCCTTCCAGTCGATCTCGTGGTTGGAGACGCGGTCGAGCTGCTCCTCCAGATCGGCGGTGAAATCATATTCCACATAGCGGCGGAAGAAGTTTTCCAGGAAGGCGACGACGATGCGGCCGCGATCGTCCGGAACGAGGCGCTTCTTGTCGATGCGCACATAGTCGCGATCCTTCAGCACCTGCAGCACCGAGGCGTAGGTGGAAGGGCGGCCGATGCCGAGCTCTTCCATGCGCTTGACGAGGCTGGCCTCGGAATAGCGCGGCGGCGGCTCGGTGAAGTGCTGGCTGGCGTCGATCGCGCGTTTCTTCAGGGCCTCGCCCTGGCTCATCGGCGGCAGGCGGCGGTTGTCGTCGTCGTCGTCGCCGTCGTCGCGGCCTTCCTGATACAGCTTCAGGAAGCCGTCGAACTTCACCACCTGACCGGTGGCGCGCAACTCAAGGTTACGGCCGCCGGCTTTCGCGGCGATATCGACGGTGGTGCGCTCCAGCAGCGCCGATTCCATCTGGCTGGCGATGGTGCGGGTCCAGACCAGCTCATAGAGGCGGGCCTGTTCGGCGTCGACATAACGAGCCACCTCAGACGGCTTGCGGCTGAGATCGGTCGGGCGGATGGCTTCGTGCGCCTCCTGGGCGTTCTTGGCCTTGGCTGAATATTTGCGCGGGGCCGACGGCACGTAGCTGTCGCCATACATCTGGCCGATGACCTTGCGGGTCTGGGCAATGGCCTCCGGGGCCATGTCGACGCCGTCGGTTCGCATATAGGTGATGAGGCCGACGGTCTCGCCGCCGATTTCCACGCCTTCATACAGCTTCTGGGCGGCGCGCATGGTGGCGGCCGGGGCGAGGCCGAGCTTGCGCGAGGCCTCCTGCTGCAGGGTCGAGGTGGTGAAGGGCGGCCATGGATGGCGCTTCGCCGGCTTCGCCTCCACCGAGGCGACGGTGAACTGCGCCTTTTCCAGATCGGCCTTGAACGCCTCCGCTTCCGCGCCGGAGCCAATGTCGAGGCGGGTGATCTTCTTGCCGTCGGCGCCGACCAGACGGGCTTCGAACGGCGCGTCCTTCGCCGTCGACAGATGGGCGACGAGCGACCAGTACTCGCGGCTGACGAAAGTTTCGATCTCGCGCTCGCGGTCACAGACGAGACGCAGGGCCACGGACTGCACGCGGCCGGCCGAACGGGCGCCCGGCAACTTGCGCCACAGCACCGGCGACAGGTTGAAGCCGACCAGATAATCGAGGGCGCGACGGGCGAGGTAGGCGTCGACCAGCGCCTGGTCGATGGCGCGCGGCGCCGCCATGGCCGCCTGGATGGAATCGCGGGTGATGGCGTTGAAGGTCACGCGCTCCACGTCCACGCCCTTCAGGACCTTTTTCTGGTTCAGGGCTTCCAGCACGTGCCAGGAAATGGCCTCGCCCTCGCGATCCGGGTCGGTGGCGAGAATGAGCTTGTCGGCGCCCTTCACCGCTTTGGCGATGTCTGACAGGCGCTTGGCGCCGCGGTCCTCCAGCTCCCACACCATGGCGAAGTCGTGCTCGGGATCGACCGAGCCGTCTTTCGCCGGCAGGTCGCGAATATGGCCGAACGACGCCAGGACCTCATAGTCCTTGCCCAGATATTTGTTGATTGTCTTCGCTTTCGCCGGAGACTCGACGACGACGACTTTCATGGGCTGCCACTGTCCATTGCGGTGAGGGGGCCAGGGGACGGAACCGCGCGGGGCGGGCCGGCTCACTGGCGTGAACACGCCTGAACGGCGGCGAGCCATTCACAGACGCGGGCGGAATATGGGGGTCGCGCTGCTGTCCGGCAAATATCGATAACAGGCCAGACAGCGACGGACACGGTCTCAGGGTCCGGATGAATGGGTCAAAGCCGGCGACCTGTCAAATCGCCGGCATCGCCGCGCCTGAGCCGGAGCGTGGGTTTTGCGGGCTCTGGCGCGCTGTCAGATCAGCGGCAGGGCCCGTTCCAGCAGCCTGGGGGCGAGATCGCCGACGTCATTGGCGCCGTAGATGCGGCGCGGCGTCGCCAGACGGGTGCGCGCCCACGCCTCGGCGACGGCGGCTGGGGCCGAACGGCGCAGGGCGGCGGCGGCGGCCAGACCGGCGAGCCGGTCGGCGGCGAAACGGGCCCGCCATTCCGGATTGTCGCCGCGCAGGGCGTCGCCCAGGTCTTTCGCCGCCTCGGCCACGCCCGGCATGCCTCTGGCCTCCTCGGCCAGCTGGCTGGCGACGGCGACCATTTCATCCGCTTCGCGGCTGGCGGCGCGCAACACATCCAGCGCCATGACATTGCCGGAGCCTTCCCAGATGGCGTTCAGCGGCGCCTCGCGATAGAGGCGGGCCATTGCGCCGTCCTCCACGTAGCCATTGCCGCCGAGGCACTCCAGCGCCTCGTAGATAAAGCCGGGCGCTGTCTTGCAGACGAAAAATTTGGCGGCTGGCGTCACCACGCGGGCGAACGTCGCTTCAGCCGGAATGGCGCCGCTGGCGTCGAAACTGGCGGCGAGCCGCAGGGTGAGGGCGGTCATCGCCTCCATCTCCAGCGCCAGATCGGCCAGCACCAGGGTCATGGCCGGCTGGTCCACCAGCTTCTTGCCGAAAGCCATGCGATGGCGGGCATGGTGGATCGCCTGGGCCAGAGCCATGCGCATCAGGCCGTTGGAGCCGCTGACGCAGTCCAGCCGGGTGTATTGCACCATGTCGATGATGGTGCGGACGCCGCGCCCCTCCTCGCCCAGCCGCCAGCCGAAGGCCGCGACGAACTCCACCTCCGACGAGGCGTTGGAGCGGTTGCCCAGCTTGTCCTTGAGCCGCTGGAAGCGCAGGCCGTTGACCGAGCCATCCGGGCGGAAGCGCGGAACGAGGAAGCAGGTGAGGCCGCCGGGCGCCTGGGCGAGCACCAGGAAGGCGTCGCACATGGGCGCCGACATGAACCATTTGTGGCCGGTGATCTCGTATTCGTCGTCCTGAACCGGCGCGGCCGTGGTGGTGTTGGCGCGGACGTCGGTACCGCCCTGTTTCTCGGTCATACCCATGCCGATATTGACGCCGCGCTTTTCCCAGAAGGGCAGGAAGCGCGGATCGTACTGGCGGGAGCGCACGAATGGCAGCCACTGGCTGAGACGCTCCGGCGCCACGGCGAGGCTGGCGAGGGAGGCGTGGGTCATGGTCAACGGGCAGACGTGGCCAGCCTCAACGCCCGAAATGACGCTCAGCCGGGCCGCGCGGGCCACATGGCCGCGACCCTGCAGGCTGTTCGCGCCGGGGATGCTTTTGCCAGGGCCATTTTTGCCGCCGCCGTCGCTCATCCGGTCCCAGGTGGAGGCGTGCAGGCCAGCCTCCATGCTGGCCGCCATCAGCGCGTGATAGGCGGGATGAAACTCCACCTGATCGGCGCGCTCGCCCCGGGCGTTGTGGGTGCGCAGCTTCGGCGGATTCTCGTTGGCGAGACGGCCAAGCTCGAACCGCTCCGCCGCGCCCCATGCCTCGCCGAAGGACAGCAGGCCTTCCTGCACCGGGTCGACGCCATTGGCGGTCAGGGCGTCGAGCAGCGGCTGGTCGAGCGTCACCAGATTGACGTCGACGAAGGGCGGGGTCTGGTTGAAAACCCGGTGCGTATCATATGCCGACATGCAATGCCCCTTGCCCCCCTTCAGCCGGCTCCGGCTGAGCGTCATTCGCGTATTTTTTATAAAGCATAATGTGGCGCGGGCCGGGCGCAAGATGAATGGGAGCGAAGCCGGATGAGAACAAAGAAGGGGCCTGGTCCTGGAGGCCGGAAGGTCGCGGGCGTCCGGGGCGCGTCCAGAGAACCATCCTGAAAACCTGGCGGGCCGAATTCCATGTGGATGGCCGGGGAGCGGCTTCTGCGCGCGGGCGGCCCTGCGGGACGTGCTGACGGCGGCGGTTGACGGCGCCGGCATGCAGCGGAAATGATGCGCCGTCCCGGATGGGTTGCTCCCGCCAGCCGTTCCGGATCGGCGCCGGCTTCTCGCCGCCTCTCTTGCACCCCTCTTGCCCGGGTTCTCCCGGTTTCTTGCGGACGATCCCGATTCCCCATATAGGCGGGCCCCAGCATGAGCGCCTCCCCAATCCTCCCGGCATTTCCGCATCGTCACCTGCTCGGCATCGAAGGGCTGACGGCGGCCGAACTGACCACGCTTCTCGACATGGCCGACGAGGCCGTGGCGGTGAGTCGCCAGGTCGAGAAAAAACGCGCGACCCTGCGGGGCCGCACGCAGATCAATCTGTTTTTCGAGCCCTCGACGCGGACCCAGTCGTCATTCGAGATTGCCGGCAAGCGTCTTGGCGCCGACGTCATGAACATGTCGGTGGCCTCCTCGTCGGTGAAGAAGGGCGAGACCCTGATCGACACCGCGATGACCCTCAACGCCATGCGGCCGGACATCATTATTGTCCGCCACGCCCAGGCGGGCGCGGTGCAGCTGCTGTCACAAAAGGTGGCGTGTTCGGTGGTCAATGCGGGCGACGGCGCCCACGAGCATCCGACCCAGGCATTGCTCGACGCCCTGACCATCCGGCGCAACAAGGGGCGGATCGAGGGCCTGATCGTGGCGGTGTGCGGCGACATCCTTCATTCGCGCGTCGCCCGCTCGAATATCCTCGCGCTGCAATGCCTTGGCGCCCGGGTGCGCTGCGTGGCGCCGACGACGCTGCTGCCGCCGGCGATCGAACGCTTTGGCGTCGAGGTGCACACGGACATGAAGTCGGGCCTGAAGGACGCGGACATTGTCATGATGCTGCGCCTGCAGCGCGAGCGGATGAGCGGCTCCTTCATTCCCTCCAGCAAGGAATATTTTCGCTATTGGGGGCTGGATGAGGAAAAGCTGGCCTGCGCCAGACCTGACGCGCTGGTGATGCATCCCGGGCCGATGAACCGCGGCGTCGAGATTTCCAGCGAGGTCGCCGACGGCGGCCAGTCCCTGATCCGGGAACAGGTGGAAATGGGCGTCGCCGTGCGCATGGCGGTGCTCGAGGCCGTGGCGCAACATCTGCCGGACTATTGACCGGCGCTGCATCGCAAACAGACCAGCTTCACCAAGGTGGCCAGGAGTCTCCTGACGACCAACCGGCTGAGGACCAACCAGCAGATGACCAACCCGCTGATGACCAACCCGCTGATGAGCAGCCGGACGCACCTCCGGGCGCTCATCAACGCCGACCTGCTCGATCCGGCCACCGGCCGCCGGCAGCGCGGCGCCGTGCTGATCCGTGACGGGCTGATCGCCGAGGTGGTTCGCGGCGCGTTGCCGGCGGCGCCGGAAGGGGCTGAGGTCGTCGACTGTCAGGGCGCGCTGGTCGCGCCGGGCGTCGTTGACATGCGCGCCTTTCTCGGCGAGCCGGGCGCCGAATATCGCGAGACCCTCAAAACCGCCAGCCGCGCCGCCGCGGTCGGGGGAATCACCACCCTGGTGTCGACGCCGGAGACCAACCCGCCGGTGGACAACGCCGCGACGGTGGACTTCATCCGCCGCCGGGCGCGCGACAACGCCATCGTCCACGTGGCCCCCGCCGCTGCGCTGACGCGCGGCCTTGAGGGGCAGGAACTGGCCGAATACGGTTTGCTGCTGGAGGCCGGCGCCGTGGCCTTCACCGACGGCGCGCGCTCGATCGCCAACGCCCGCGTCATGCAGCGGGCCATGGCCTATGCGCGCAATTTCGACGCGCTGGTGATGCATCACGCCGAAGACGCCGATCTCACTGGCGACGGCGTCGCCACGCCGGGCGAACTGGCCAGCCGCATGGGGCTGACGGCCGCGCCGCGCGAGGCCGAAACCATCATGCTGGAGCGCGACCTGCGTCTGGTGCGGATGACCGGCGGGCGCTACCACGCCGCCATGATCACCCACGCCCAGTCGGTGGAGCTCATCCGCCAGGCCAAGGACGAGGGCCTGCCGGTGACCTGCGGCGTCTCGATCAATCACCTGGCGTTGAACGAGCACGACATCAGCGGCTACCGCACCTTCTTCAAGGTGAAGCCGCCGCTACGTCCCGAAGAGGACCGGCTGGCGCTGCTTGAGGCGCTCGAAGACGGGGTGATCGACGTCATCGTTTCCGATCACAATCCCCAGGACGTGGAGGCCAAGCGCCTGCCGTTCGGCGAGGCGGCGGCCGGGGCCATCGGTCTGGAGACGTTGTTGCCGGTGGCGTTGCGGCTGGCCAACGCCGGTTCCGTCAGCCTGGCCCGTGTTCTCGACGCGTTGACAGCGCGGCCGGCGGGATTGCTCGGCCTGGCGTGCGGCCGGCTGGCGAAGGACACGGCGGCGGACCTGATCGTGGTCGACACGGACAGCGCCTGGGTTTACGAGCGCGAGGCGATCCGGTCACGGTCGAAGAACTCGCCGTTCGAAGGCGGCCGCATGGAAGGCCAGGTGTTGCGCACCCTGGTCAGCGGCGTTGACGTTCACGTCGCCGGCTGACCCAGCCCCCATATTCGCAGCATGGCGCCGGTCGCGCCCAAAGCCCGGGAGATCGGGATGAACGCATGGCTCGATGGCGCTCCGGTGGGCGCGCATGGCTGGCAACTGGCGGCGGCGGCGCTGGCGGTTGGCTATCTGCTCGGCTCCATTCCGTTCGGCATGATTTTCACCCGGCTGTTCGGGGCGGGCGATCTGCGCAAGATCGGCTCCGGCAACATTGGCGCCACCAATGTGCTTCGCACCGGCCGCAAGGGTCTGGCGGCCGCGACGTTGCTCTGCGATGCGCTGAAAGGCACGCTGGCGGTGCTGCTGGCGGCGCCGTTCGGCTTGCTGCCGGCGCTGGCGGCGGCGTTGGGCGCCTTTCTGGGGCATCTGTTTCCGGTCTGGCTGAAGTTTCGCGGCGGCAAGGGCGTCGCCACCTTCCTCGGCTGCCTGATCGGACTCGAGCCGCTGGCCGCGCTCGCCTTCGCCGTCGTCTGGCTGGCGGTCGCTTTCACCACCCGATATTCCTCCCTGGCCGCACTGGCGGCGGCGGCGGCGGCGCCTGTCGTGCTGTTCCTGCTTGGCGCGCCGGCGACGGCGTGGCTGTTTATTCTTCTTGCGTTATTGTTGTGGCAGCGTCACCATGAAAATATCAGCAGGTTGATGAGCGGCAAGGAGAGCCGGATTGGCGGCAAATAACGCCTGTCATATCTTTGTCAGTACTTCGCGGCGCTTGTAATGGCGTCGCGGCCTCGCCTGCTTGACGATCAGACGCGATTTGACTGGCTGCGATTGCTGCGAACGGACGGCGTCGGGCCCCGAACTTTCCTCAAACTGTTTTCCAGATATGGCAGCGCTGGCGCGGCGCTGGCGGCCTTGCCGTCGCTGGCCGCCCGTAGCGGCCGGATGATCACGCCGCCGCATCCTGATGTGATCGCGCGGGAACTGGATGCGGCGGAACGGATGGGCGTGCGGTTCGTTGCCCGTGGTGAGGCCGGCTATCCACCGGCCCTTCGGGCTATCGACAGCGCGCCGCCGCTGCTGGCGATCCGTGGCCAGGCCGCTGTGCTGGACCTGCCTTGCGTGGCCATTGTCGGGTCGCGCAACGCCTCGGCGAGCGGCATGCGCTTTGCCGGGGCGCTGGCGGGTGAGATCGGCGGCGCCGGTTATGGGGTGGTGTCCGGCCTGGCCCGCGGCGTCGATGCGCGCGCCCATGCGGCGAGCCTGCTCACCGGCACGGTGGCGGTGCTGGCGGGCGGTCATGATCGCATCTATCCGCGCGAGCACGCCGAATTGCTGGACGCCATTCTGGAGCGGGGCGCTGTGGTCAGCGAGATGCCCATGGGCTGGACGCCGCGTGGCCGGGATTTTCCCCGGCGCAATCGCATCGTGTCCGGGATCTCCCTGGGCGTGGTGGTGGTCGAGGCGGCGCTCCGCTCTGGCTCGCTGATCACCGCGCGATTCGCGGCCGAGCAGGGGCGGGAGGTGTTCGCCGTTCCGGGGTCGCCGCTGGACCCACGCGCCGCCGGAACCAACGGGCTGCTGCGCGACGGGGCCACGATCTGTTGCGCCGCCGCTGACGTGATCGAGGCGCTGGCGCCCATGCGTGGTCGCGATCTCGCGGCGGACGGCGCGGGCCTGCTGGAAACGCCGGCGGATATCGAAAGCCCGCTTTGGGAAGAGTTTGACGCGGATATTCTCGACGATGGCCCGGGCGACGGTTTCGATGGCAACTTGGGCAGGGCGGCGGCGACTACTCATCGGGCCGCGTCGGCGCCGCTGTCATGGGCGTTCGAGGAAGGCCAGGCGCCATTCGACCTCCAGCCGGAAGGCGCGTCAGACCTGTTCGACAGCACTGGGGATTCGTTTTCAGCCGATCCGGATCAGGTCGCTCCGGCGGCCGCCATCGCCAGGCTGCTCGGACCATCGCCGCTAACGGTGGATGATCTGATTCACTTGTCGGGCCTCAGCGCCAGTGAGGTGAATGTGGCTCTGGTCGAGCTCGATCTTGAAGGCCGGCTTGAACGACATGGCGCCCAGGCTGTTTCGCTGGCGGTTGCCGGGGCCTCCTGAGCGTTTCCAGGCGACGCTGACGCCGTCCTGCGCGAGGGGCCATCGACACGGGCCCGGGCGGTGATGACGTCAGGTCGTGATCGAGTGACCAGGGGGCGGGGATTTCCCGGCAGATGACGCCGTGTCGCGAAACCGGGCGCGTCATGTCAAACGGAGATCTTGTACGTCCGGGCCGGCGCGGCAGGGGAGGATGGCGCGGAACGCCGACGCCGAGGCCGGCTTTGCCGCCGCGCCGGACATGGCGCGCCGCCAGGCTTGTCAGCGTGCGCCATGTAACCAGATGCGGATCCGGATGTGTTGGCGCCATGAAAATGGCTTGAGAAAGATCTCGGGGGGCAATACGCCGTTCCGCGCCCCGGAGGCGCAGTTTCAGTATATTTATTCAAGCTATCAATTTTTTACGGATATTATCATGCATGGCGGGCGACCAGGTTCATTTTTGGGCGCGGATGCTTCAGATGCTCTGGCTGAAGGGCGCGCCCTGGCGAGGGGAGATGTGTGGCGGCTGGCGATATTCAGTCGATGTCGACGCCGGAAGACCGCGCCTGCTCCTGCGCCTCCATATTGGCCATGGTCAGAAAATAAGCCAGTAAATCCAGTCGTTTGTGCCGGGCGAGATGATATAGCTCAAGGGTGATCTGCTCGACGTACTGGGCGATGTCGCCGGCGGTGGGTTCTGACGCCGGTAACAGACGGGAGAGGTCGTGCTCTGGGGTGGGAGGTTTCATGACACGCCATATGATTGTTGTGGGCTACGGAGCGCCTAGCTTAAACACGGCTGTCAGGAAATCATTGTCAGAATTATAATGCAATCGTTAGTTGAGGCGGGGTGAATTAGTCTTTCTGGTGCTCTGACCCCGCGCCAAGCTGGGCCAGGCGGTCAAGCGCACCCTGCAAGATGTAGGAGGCCGCCAGCTTGTCGACGACTTCGCCGCGTCTGGCGCGTGAAGCATCCGCATCTATCAGCATTCGTGTGACGGCGGCCGTACTCAGTCTTTCATCCCAGGTCGCCATGGGTATTTCGGTCAGCTTCGCAAGATTTCGCATGAAGGCGGCCGTGGCCTGCGTGCGCGGTCCTTCGCTACCGTCCATGTTGAGCGGCCAGCCGAACACCAGCCCGCCCACATCGAATTTCCCGATGACGTCAAGCAGACGCGCCGCGTCCGGCGTAAACTTTTTGCGCTGGATGGTTTCCAGCGAACTGGCGACGGTCAGGTTGATGTCCGAGAGGGCGAGGCCAATGGTTTTGGTTCCCAGATCAAGGCCCAGCAACCGTTTGCCTTTCGGCAGCAGGAGAAACTGGCGAATGGCGTCCATCGCCGGGTCCCGCGCCGGGTCCTGCGCCGCATCCGCGTCCTGAGGTGGATTGGTCATCGCCATGTCTCCTGTCCAGCGGCTTGCGCCTGAAACAAAGTCCGCCCATCCGGATGTGGAATGTACTTTATCGTTCTGACGCGTCGCATGTTTCGGACGCATGGCGATATTCCCGCCGCAACATGCTCAGGGGGCTTTCGACGCCTTCTGACGTGCGGCGGCGGACCTGTCCAGAGCGTTTCCGCTGAAATCTGCTCTGCAGGAAGCGCTCTATCTCTTTGGCTCGATGCATTTTCTTCACGACAGGTGGGAGCCGCTTTCATGCTGGCGTCCACGCGCCATATCGACGCCTGAGACGCCCTGGGCCGCTGGTGGGGCGGCGTTGCCTGCGGCTGCCCTGCCGCGGGCGGTCATGGCGGTCGCCCTTTGCTGTTCGCGACAATCCATGTGGGGGTGATTTCGGAATGGTCTTGCCTTAAACCTCCGGGCGGGCTCCGTCGCGCCGAAGGATGCGATTGGCGGGGGCGGAATTTGGTTCGCCAGGACCGGATTTTCGCGTCATCTATCTGATTTGACGCATTTTCTTCACAAAAAGTGGAGACCACTTTTTTGAAAATGCTCTAGGGAGAAACAGATGCAGATCACCTGGTATGGTCACTCAGCGTTTCGTCTCGATTTTGGCGGCCGCGCTGTCCTGATTGATCCGTTCTTCACCGGCAACCCGTCTTTTGACGGCGATATCAGCGCCATCGAGAAGGGCGTCACCCATATCCTCGTTACCCACGGTCACGGCGACCACGTTGGCGACACCGTCGACATCGCCAGGCGCACCGGCGCCACGGTGGTCACCAATTATGACCTGTGCATGCATCTGGCGAGCCAGGGGCTGGAGAAGTTCGAGCCGATGAACACCGGCGGCACCGTCGATGTCGGCGGCTTCCGCGTCACCCTGGTGCGCGCCGATCACTCGGCCGGCATGATCGAGGCCGGCGTCGACCGGCCCCTCGGCAATCCCAATGGCATTATTGTCCGCGCCGGGGGTGAGCCAACGGTTTACGCCATGGGCGACACCGACGTGTTCTCGGACATGGCGCTGATCAATGAGTTGTATGCGCCGGACATCGCCTTCGTCCCGATCGGCGACCGGTTCACGATGGGCGCCGAACACGCCGCTTTCGCCGTGCGCAAGTTCTTCAGCCTGAAGGCGGTGGTTCCCTGCCATTACGCCACGTTCCCGCTGCTTGACCAGGACGCCCGCAAGTTCGTCGACGCCATGGAAGGCGCGCCGACGCGCGTGATCCTGCCGACGAAGAACCAGCCCTTCACGGTCTGATTTCGGGCGCAGGCCGGTTTTCAGGCACAGGTTTGGCGACGTCGCCTGCGCATGACCGGACGGACCGCAACGGGTCCGTCCGGTTTTTTCTTTCCCGCGTCTGTCGGCAAAGGTCGGCGCAAGGCCGCCATTGTTGCAGCGTCGGCGGCCTGGGTGCTATAGCCCCCGGCATTCGTCCGGCGGTGCGTCCAGGGCGCGCCCTGGGCAGTCCGAACCCCATAATTCCTGGCGTTGCTCCGCCTTCGCGCCGGCGGAGAGGTCATCGTCAGCGTTGGTCCAGAACCAGCGCCAGAACTAACGGAGGCGGCATGTCCGTCGATGCGACCACTGTCCGACGTATCGCCCATCTGTCCCGCATCGCGGTGAGCGACGGGGACGTTCCTCACCTTGAGGGTGAAATGAACTCCATTCTGTCGTTCGTGGAGCAACTTGGCCAGGTCGACGTGTCCGGCGTCGCGCCGCTGACCTCGGCCATGGCCATGACCATGCGGCTGCGGGCGGACGAAGTTACCGATGGCGGCGATGCGGCGAAGGTTGTGGCCAATGCGCCTCTGACCGAAGACAATTTTTTCCTTGTCCCAAAGGTGGTCGAGTAAGCGCGGCGCGCCTGATCGCCGCCAGCGTTGCGGCGCGGGCGTCTGAATCGCCAGGCGTTTGCCAGTTTGCCCCCGAGTTTGTTTGAAAGACGCACATGTCCGATCTGACCGATCTCACCCTGGCCGAGGCGCGTGACGGGCTGCGGGCGAAGCAGTTCTCCGCCGTTGAACTGACGAGCGCCCATGTCCAGGCGGTGGAGCAGGCGCGGGCGCTTAACGCCTATGTGCTGGAGACGCCGGAGAAGGCGCTCGCCATGGCGGCGGCCAGCGACGTCCGCATCGCCGCCGGCGAGGCCGGCCCGCTGGAGGGACTGCCGCTCGGCGTCAAGGACCTGTTTTGCACCGAAGGCGTGCGCACCACCGCCTGCAGCAGGATTCTGGGCGAATTCATCCCCGGCTATGAGTCGACCGTGACGGCGCGGCTGTGGGCCGACGGCGCGGTGATGCTGGGCAAGCTCAGCAATGATGAGTTCGCCATGGGCTCGTCGAACGAAACCTCGTGCTTCGGTCCGGTGACCTCGCCGTGGCGGCGTGATGGCTCTGACGCCGCCATTGTGCCGGGCGGTTCGTCCGGCGGCTCGTCGGCCGCCGTCGCCGCGAAACTGTGCCTCGCCGCCACCGCCACCGACACCGGCGGTTCGATCCGCCAGCCGGCGGCCTATACCGGCACGGTGGGCGTCAAGCCGACCTATGGCCGCTGCTCGCGCTGGGGCATCATCGCCTACGCGTCGTCGCTGGATCAGGCCGGCCCGATCGCCCGCACGGTGCAGGACGCGGCGATCATGCTGAAGTCGATGGCCGGTCTCGACCTGAAGGACACGACCTCGTTCGACGCGCTGGTTCCGGATTTCGAAGCTGCAGTGAAGCGCGGGGTCAAGGGCCTGACCATTGGCATTCCGAAAGAGTACCGCGCGCCAGGCATGTCGGCGGAGATCGACGCATTGTGGGAGCGCGGCGCCCAGTGGCTGCGCGACGCCGGCGCCAACGTGGTCGAGGTGTCGCTGCCGCACACCCAATACGCCCTGGCCGCCTATTACATCATCGCTCCGGCGGAAGCGTCCTCGAACCTCGCCCGTTATGACGGCGTGCGCTACGGCGCGCGCGTCGAGGGCAGGGATATCGCCAGCATGTACGAGAACACCCGCGCCGCCGGTTTCGGTCGCGAGGTGAAACGCCGCATCATGACCGGCACTTATGTGCTGTCGGCCGGCTATTACGACGCTTACTACGTGCGGGCCCAGAAGGTGCGGGCGCTGATCAAGCGCGACTTCGACGCGGCCTTCGCCAATGGCGTCGACGCCATCCTGACGCCGACAACCCCTTCCGCCGCCTTTGGTCTTGGCGAGAAGATCGAGGCCGATCCGGTGGAGATGTATCTGAGCGACATCTTCACCGTGACGGTGAACCTGGCTGGCCTGCCGGGCATTTCGGTGCCTGCGGGGCTGGACGGGCAGGGGCTGCCGCTGGGGCTGCAACTGATCGGCAAGCCGTTCGATGAGGAAACCCTGTTCGCGGCGGGGCAGGTGATCGAGCAGGCGGCGGGCCGCTTCGCGCCGGCCGCCTCCTGGTGGCGCTGAAGGGGTCGTCCGTCTGGCGGCGACCTGGCGGGACTGGAGCATGGCCATGACCTATGCGGTCAAGGAGATCTTCAAGACATTGCAGGGCGAAGGCGGCCAGGCGGGCAGCGCCGCCGTGTTTTGCCGTTTCGCCGGCTGCAACCTCTGGAGCGGCCGTGAGGAGGACCGTCACAAGGCGGTCTGCCAGTTTTGCGATACGGACTTCGTCGGCATGGACGGAGAGGGCGGCGGGCGGTTCGTCGACCCGGCCGCGCTGCTGGACGCCATTGAGGCGGCCTGGGGCCCCGGCCGCGTCAACCGGCTGATCGTCTTCACCGGCGGCGAGCCGCTGCTGCAACTGGACGCGCCAGTTCTGGCCGAGGCGCATCGCCGTGGTTTCCGCTGCGCGGTGGAGACCAATGGCACCATCGCCGCGCCGGAAGGCCTGGACTGGATCTGCGTCAGCCCGAAAGCCGGCGCGGATCTCGTGCAGCGGCGCGGTCATGAACTGAAACTGGTGTTTCCGCAGCCGACGTTGATGCCGGATGCGGTGTCTGATCTTGATTTCGCTCACTTTTTTCTGCAACCGATGGACGGTCCCGACCGGATCGCCAACACCGCCGCCGCAGTTCAGTGGTGCATGGACCACCCGCAGTGGCGGCTGAGCGTGCAGACCCATAAGGTAATCGGTATTCCGTGATGTTCGAGCTGTCGAAACAGTTCCGCTTTGAGGCGGCCCACACCCTTCACCGGGCGGCGGAAACGCTGGAGGTGGAGAGCAGCAGGCGCATTCACGGCCACTCCTACCGGGCCGAGGTGACGGTGCGCGGTCGCCCTGATCCGGAAACCGGAATGCTCATCGATCTCACCCTGTTCGAGCGGGCCATGGAAACGGCGCGCGACGGGCTGGATCACCGCTTTCTTGACGAGGTGCCGGACCTGGGACCGGCCACCATGGAGAATCTCGCCCTGTGGATCTGGCGCAAGCTGCATCCCGCCTGTCCCGGCCTCGCGGCGGTGACGGTCCATCGTGACTCCAATGGCGAGAAATGCACCTATTTCGGCGAGGCGGCCTGAGCCCCCGCATATCTGGATGTGAGGCGGCGAGAGACCGCCGGAAGGATGACCTGATGAATGCTCCCGTGCGCATGCCAAAACTGATCAAGGGCGCCACCGGCGACTGGGAAGTGGTGATCGGCATGGAGGTGCACGCCCAGGTGTCCTCCAACGCCAAGCTGTTCTCCGGCGCCTCGACCGAATTCGGTGGCGATCCCAATGACCACGTGTCGCTGGTGGACGCGGCCATGCCAGGCATGCTGCCGGTGATCAATGAGGAGTGCGTGCGCCAGGCGGTCCGCACCGGTCTTGGCCTGAAGGCGCAGATCAACCTGCGCTCGGTGTTCGACCGCAAGAACTACTTCTACCCGGACCTGCCGCAAGGCTATCAGATCAGCCAGTTCAAGGATCCGATCGTCGGCGAGGGCGTGCTGACCATCGATCTTGAGAACGGCGCCCAGGTCGCGGTCGGCATCGAGCGCCTGCATCTCGAACAGGACGCCGGCAAGTTGCTGCACGACCAGCACCCGGCGATGAGCTTCGTCGACCTGAACCGTTCGGGCGTCGCGCTGATGGAGATCGTCTCGAAGCCAGACCTGCGCAGTTCGGAAGAGGCCAAGGCCTATGTGACCAAGCTGCGCTCGATCCTGCGCTATCTTGGCACCTGCGACGGCGACATGGAGAAGGGCTCGTTGCGCGCCGACGTCAATGTCTCGGTGCGTCGTCCCGGCGAGGGGCTCGGCACGCGCTGCGAGATCAAGAACGTCAATTCCATCCGGTTTATCGGCCAGGCCATCGAATATGAGGCCCGCCGCCAGATCGGCGTCATCGAAGATGGCGGCGTCATCGACCAGGAGACCCGTCTGTTCGACCCGGGCAAGGGCGAGACCCGCTCGATGCGCTCCAAGGAAGAAGCGCACGATTACCGGTATTTCCCTGATCCGGACCTGCTGCCGCTGGAGTTCGACCAGCCGTTCGTCGACGGGCTTGCCGCGCATCTGCCGGAACTGCCAGACGAGAAGAAGGCGCGTTTCATCAACGCGCTCGGCCTGCCAGCCTATGACGCCGGCCTGCTGGTGGCGGACAAGGACACGGCCGATTACTTCGAGGCGGCGCTGAACGTCGGCGGTGCAAAGCGCGACGCCAAGGCCGTGGCCAACTGGATCATGGGCGACATTTCCGCCTACGCCAATTCCGTCGGCAAAGCGGTGTCGCAGACCTTCATCACCCCGGAGCAGGTGGCGGGCATCGTCGACCTGATCGGCGAGGGGGTCATTTCCGGCAAGATCGCCAAGGACGTTCTGGCGATCATGACCGAGGAACAGGGCGGCGATCCGCGCGCCATCGTCGAAGCGCGCGGCATGAAGCAGGTGACCGACACCGGGGCGATTGAAAAGGCTGTTGACGAAATCATCGCCGCCAACCCCGACAAGGTCGCCCAGGCTCAGGCCAAGCCAACCCTGGCTGGCTGGTTTGTCGGCCAGGTCATGAAGGCGACCGGCGGCAAGGCCAATCCGCAGGCGGTGAATGACCTGGTGAAGGCCAGGCTGGGCCTCTGAGCTTCCACAATCGTGGTGGGCGACGTTGCAAGACCTCGCCCGCTACAGTCTCCCGTGATCTTCAGTTCCGGCGCCAATTGCTTTCAGCGCGGCGATCTGGCTATGCTGGCGGCAAGTAGCCGGCGGACCTGTGACAGCAGAAGAATAATGGAAACTGTCAGGTGCCGCGGGCAGGCAGACGTGAGCCACCGGTTGCTGGCGGAGCGTTGGTTGCGGGAGGGTGATTGATGGCGGAAGCCCCGACCGGGCCGATCGAACTGTTTTACTGGCCAACGCCCAATGGCTGGAAAATCTCGATCATGCTGGAGGAATGCGGGCTTCCTTATGTGGTCCGGCCCGTGAACATCGCCAAGGGCGAGCAGTTCAGGCCGGAGTTTCTGGCCATTTCCCCCAACAACCGCATGCCGGCGATCATCGATCCTGACGGGCCGGGCGGCGCGCCGATCTCCGTTTTCGAATCCGGGGCCATCCTGCAATACCTCGGCCGCAAGACCGGACAGTTTTATCCCACGGACGAGCGTCAGCGGGTCGCTGTCGACGAGTGGCTGTTCTGGCAGGTGGCGGGGCTTGGTCCCATGGCCGGGCAGGCGCACCATTTCCGCATCTATGCGCCCGAGAAACTGCCTTACGCCATCGACCGCTATACCAGTGAAGTCGGCCGCCTGTATGGGGTGATGGACCGGCGGCTGGCGGAGCGGGAGTGGCTGGCCGACGTCTATTCCATCGCTGACATGGCGACGTATGGCTGGGCCCGCCTTTGGGAGCGGCAGGGGCAGGACATTGCGGCGTTTGCGCATGTCCAGCGCTGGTTGAAGCAGATGGAGGCCCGGCCAGGGGTGCAGCGCGGCCTTGCGGTGCGGGCTGGCGACCGCGACAAAATCAACCTGGCCAACGACCCAATGGCGCAGAAGATCCTGTTTGGCGCCAGAACCACTGAGGCGGACAGGTAACTCCGCGGCCCGGATTCAGGGGCCTCGCGGGCTGTAACGTCCCATGAACATGTCGAGCGCCGAGGCGACGGTCCTCTGGATGGACGCCTCGGATGTGTCGGACGGCGCGCCAAAGAACAGCGGTTTGACGATGGAGCCCTGGCACAGCTCATAGAACTGGGCGGCGGCGAGAGGCGCGTCGGCGATATCGAGCTGTCCCCGCATCGTGCACTCGATGAGATAGCCGGACAGATGATTGACGCCGTGCTCCGGGCCAGCTTCATAGAAAATCTGGCCGAGCGCCGGCAGCTTGATTGACGCGGCGATCACCATCCGCACCATGGCGATGTGCTCAGGCTCCAGCATGCGGCGGACAAAGCTGACGCCATAGGCGTGCATCACCGCCCGCACGTCGGGATTGTTGCGGTCCAGTATGGCCTGTTGCTCGGCCGCCGCCTGAAGATCCGCCCGCATCAGGTCAGCGAACAGCCCTTCCTTGCTGGTGAAATAGACATAGAGGGTGCCTTTCGACACGCCAGCCGCCCTGGCGACGCCGTCCATGCTGGCGGCGTCGAACCCCTGGGAGCGGAAAACCTGACGCGCGCCGGCCAGGATCTGGTCGCGCTTGCCATCCGGAGGCGCCTGCGTCGCCGCGTCGCCAGTGCGGGGCTGGATTTCCTGCAATGCATGCCTGGATGCAGGCGAAGTCATTCTTTGCATACCTTAATTGGCGGGCCGCCATGCCCTTGCGGAAGTTTGGCGGCCCCCGGAACTGTTGTGGGTTCGGACCCGTTATCCGTTTCATCCATTGACTGAACGGTTCGGTCAAAATAATCAACTGTTCTCTGACGGGACAAGGCGCCAGATGGCGGAAGCGCGCCTGGAGATGTTGTTGATGAGCAGGCAGGACAATGCGGGCGGTATGGGCGGCGGCGCTCTGGCAAGCCAACGCCAGGACGCTGCGTCCGGAAGCGGGACGGCCGATCATGCGACGACGCAGCTGCGCCGGAGCCGGAAGAAGGTCATTCTCGGCGGTCTGGGAGCTGTGATCGCGGCAGGCATCGTCTGGGCGGGCGCCTATTGGTGGATCACCGGCCGGTTCATGGTCTCGACCGACGACGCCTACGTGCGCGCCGACATCACCCTGCTGGCCGCCAAGGTCTCCGGCTATGTGACCGAGGTTCTGGTGGACAACAACCAGGACGTGAAGGTGGGCGACGTTATCGCCCGCATCGACGCCGGCGACTATCGCCTGGCGCTCGACTCGGCGCGCGGCAAGGAAAAGACCCAGCTTGCGGCGCTTGATCGCATCTCGCACCAGATCGACGCCGCCCGCGCCGCCGTCTCCCAGGCCCAGGCGCAAATTCCGGCAGCCGAGGCCGACGTCACCCGCACGCGCGCTGAACTGGAGCGTCAGAACAAACTGGCCCAGCGTGATTTCGCCAGCCAGCAAAAGCTGGAGCTGGCGCGCGCCGACCGGGCCCGGGCCGACAGTTCCCTGATGGGGGCGAAGGCGGCGCTCGAATCCGCCAACGCCAATGTCGCCGTACTGATCGCCCAGAAGGGCGAGGCCGAAGCGGTGCTCAACGAATACCGCACCGTCACCAGCAAGGCCGAACGCGACCTGTCCTTCACCGAGGTGCGCTCGCCCATCAACGGCGTGGTTGGCAACAAGGCGGTGCAGACCGGACAGTACGTACAGCCGGGCCAGCGCCTCGCCGCGCTGGTGCCGCTCGATGAGGTCTATATCGACGCCAATTTCAAGGAAACGCAGATCGCCAGGCTGAAGCCGGGACAGAAGGTGGAAATCACCGTCGATGCTTACCCGGACCGGCATTTCACCGCGACTGTGGAGAGCCTCTCGCCAGCTTCAGGCGCGCTGTTCAGCCTGCTGCCGCCGGACAACGCCACTGGCAACTTCACCAAGATCGTGCAGCGGATGCCGGTGCGACTCTCCATCGACCGGAAGGAAGCCGCCGAGCATGTGTTGCGGCCGGGGCTCTCGGTGGTCGCGACGGTGGACGCCCGCACCGGGCCGCAAGCGCAGGCGAAAGCTCACTGATCAGGCGGGAGCCGGCCGCGGGGCAGCCGACTGAGGCGTCGCGCGTTCCGGCTGTTTGAAAAAAGCGCAGCAGCGCGAAGACGACGCGCCGGCCTGGTTCGGGGGTGATCCCGGCCCGGACGGTCAGGGGACCACGGTCATGACAGCCGCCGCCACCGCATCCGGGGTCGCCGGCGCCGTTCCGGCGACGCCGGCCGCAGCGCCACTCGACAAGCGCCGGTTCATCGCCTTCATCGCGATGGTCTTCGGCATGTTCATGGCGATTCTGGACATCCAGATCGTCTCCGCGTCGCTGCCGCAGATCCAGGCTGGCCTCAGCGCCAGCGCCGACCAGATCCCCTGGGTCCAGACCAGCTACCTGATCGCCGAAGTGATCATGATTCCGCTGTCAGGCTACCTGTCGCGGGCATTGTCGACGCGCATTCTTTTCACCATTTCCGCCGCCGGCTTCACGTTCATGAGCCTGATGTGCGCCACGGCCACGTCGATCGAGCAGATGATCGTTTACCGGGCCCTGCAGGGCTTCATCGGCGGCGGCATGATCCCCACCGTGTTCGCGGCGGCGTTTACGGTGTTCCCGCCGGACAAGCGCCCGATCGTCTCGCCGATCATCGGCCTGGTGGCCACGATGGCGCCGACCATTGGCCCCACCATCGGCGGTTACCTCACCGATATTTTCTCCTGGCACTGGCTGTTTTTGATCAACATCGTGCCCGGCGTGGCCGTCACCCTCCTGTCGTTCACTCTGATCGACTTCGACGAACCGGACTTCGCGCTGCTGCGCCGGTTCGACTGGATGGGGCTGATTACCATGGCCCTGTTCCTCGGCAGCCTTGAATTCGTACTTGAGGAAGGTCCGCTAAAGGACTGGTATTCAGACGAATATATCGTCATCTTTACGGTCGTCGCCATCGTCGCCTCAGGGCTGTTTTTCTGGCGGGCGCTCACAGTGGATGAGCCGGTCGTCAATCTGCGCGCCTTTGGCAACCGCAATTTCGCCGCCGGGTCGCTGTTCAGCTTCGTCATGGGCATCGGTCTTTACGGGCTGACCTATCTCTATCCCATCTATCTGGCCCGCATCCGTGGCTATTCGCCGTTGCAGATCGGCGAAACCATGTTCGTCACCGGCGCGGCGATGTTTCTCTCGGCGCCGTTCATCGGCAGGCTCTCGGCGGTCATGGACCAGCGGGTGCTGATCGGCATCGGTTTCGGCGCTTTCGCGCTGGGCACCTGGATGGTGACAGGCATCACCGCCGACTGGGATTTCTGGGAGTTGTTCATTCCGCAGATCCTGCGCGGCGTCGGCATCATGGCCTGCATGGTGCCGGTCAATAACATCGCCCTGGGCACAATGCCGCCTGACGAGGTGAAGAACGCCTCCGGCCTGTTCAACCTCACCCGCAATCTCGGCGGCGCCGTGGGCCTGGCCCTGATCAACACCATGCTCAACAACCGCATGGACCTGCACCTGCAACGCCTTGCCGAACAGGTGACGTGGTCGCGCGACGTGGCGCTGGAGCGGCTTTCCGCCCTGACGGGCGTGCTGGCGGCGCGGGGATCCGACGCGGAAATGGCGGCGCTGAAACAGATGGCGCAAATGGTGCGGCGCGAGGCGACGGTGATGGCTTTCGCCGACGTGTTCTACCTGCTGAGCTTCCTGTTCGTCGCGCTGATTTTCCTGACGCCGTTCATCAGCAAGCCGGACGCCGGAGTCCAGGTGGACGCGCACTGACGCCAGACGCCCGGGAAGCCGGGCTCATTGGCTTGCGATAAGCCGGGGCAACGCAACGCGGCAAGGAAAGGCGTTACGCTGATCTGGGCTTCGCGAACAGCGGTTGCGCCGCCATCTTCGCGAGTTGGCGGGGCCATTCATTGCAAACGTCGGCCGGCATATCCGGTTGACGCCGCCGCGACCACGTTCGGCCAGGAGCACGGCGACGGCACGCGCTGTCCGCGAGTGGCCGCGGGCGCTACGGAAACGTGATGGCAGGCGGATCTGCAGGCGGCCAGAACGTCGGACCGTCTGTCGTGCGTGAGGTCGCGGCCGGAGGCCATCCGGACAGGTCGATCAGCCGGCGAGGCCCAACCTGGCTCTTACTCTTCCGCCATCTGGCGAAGCAGTTCGAGGGCCTGCAACACCGATTCCGAGCGGATCGCCGCGCGGCCAATTTCTCCGAACCGCCGCTCCACGTGCAGGGTCTCGCGACCTTCGCGGGCGGCGGCGAAATGCACCAGGCCGACTGGCTTTTCTTCGCTGCCGCCGCCAGGGCCAGCAATGCCGGTGATGGCGACGGTGACGTTGGCGGGGCAGCGCGACAGGGCGCCGATGGCCATGGCCCGGGCCGCCTGCTCGCTGACGGCGCCGAAGCGCTCCAGCAACTCCTTCGGCACGCCGACCATCTCGTGCTTGGCGCGGTTTGAATAGGTGACGTAGCCGCGATCGATAACGTCAGACGCGCCAGGTATGCCGGTGAGGGCGGCGGCGACCATGCCGCCGGTGCAGGATTCGACCGTGGCGAGCGTCAGCCGGTAGCGGCGGTAGAAAGCCAGCAAATCTTCCGCCTGCCGTTCAATATCCGGCGAGATGATCATGAGCGCTTCCTGTAGACTGGATCATGTGGTTGGTGCGACGCCCCCGGCGTTGCCTGAGGGCCGCGTCAGGCCGGCGCCCGAACGCTGGCGACGGCCTGGGCGGCGATGCCTTCGCGGCGGCCGGTGAAGCCCAGCCGCTCGGAGGTCGTCGCCTTGATCGAGACGGCAGTTTCGCTGACCCCGACAATTTCCGCAATCCGGGTGCGGATGGCGGTGCGGTGCGGGCCGATTTTCGGGTATTCGCAAATGATCACCACGTCGAGGTGATCAATAACGCCGCCGCGCGCCCGCACCTGTTGCACCGCATGGGCAAGAAACCGGTCAGAAGCGGCGCCCGCCCATTGCGGATCGCTGGGCGGAAAGTGGGTTCCAATGTCGCCGTCGCCGATGGTTCCCAGCAGGGCGTCGGTCAGGGCGTGCAAAACCACGTCGCCGTCAGAATGGGCCGTGACGGCAAGGTCGCTGGCGATGCGCACGCCGCCGAGCCAGATGTGGTCGCCGGGCGCGAAGGCATGCACGTCGTAGCCGATGCCGGTGCGGCTGATCAGGTTGGCGGCTGGGGGCTGACAGTGTGGCGTCTGGAAATCATGCGGATGCGTGATCTTGCTGTTGGCGGCCTCGCCCTCGAACACGTGAACAGGCAAGCCGGCCCATTCAGCGATCGCCGCGTCGTCGGTGAATTCCGCGGGTTCGCCGACGGCGCGCCGGTGGGCGTCGACAATGGCGGCGAAGCGGAAGGCCTGTGGCGTCTGGATGGCGCGCAGCGCGGGGCGCGGCAGGGTGGCGGTGACCTGACCGCAGGCGTCGACCGATTTGATGGTGTCCGATACCGCGAGCCCCGGCACGGCGGCGCCGTGAGTCCTGGCGGCGGCGATGGCGCGCAGGATCAGGGCGGCGCTGGCCCAGGGGCGGGCGGCGTCGTGAATCAGCACCTGGGCCGGCGGCGACGCCATGGAGGCAAGCGCTTCGAGACCATGACGCACGGAGGCCTGGCGGGTGGCGCCGCCATCCACCGACATCAACCGGCCAGAGTACTCCGCGCCGAGGCCGGCTACGGCGGCGTCAAACAGGCCACGGTCTTCCGCCCGCACGACAACGACAACGCGGCGAATGTCCGGGAGCGTGAGAAAGCCGCGCAAACTACGCAACAACACCGGCTCGCCGTCGAGATCGCGATATTGCTTGGGCGCGCCGGCGCCGGCCCGCTCGCCGCGTCCGGCGGCGACGATGATGGCGTCCGTGGCGCCCTGATCCGCGCCCGTATCTGTCCCGTTGCACGCCTGCTGGGGAGTTGCTGCGTGGTGACCTGTCATGAATGGCTCCAACCCTCAGGCGCCCCTTTAGTGCATCTTGTGGCGGAGGGGAAATGCCATGGCGCCTTCCGCGGGCGCTGGATGCGGGCATGGCCGCCCGGCAAGGCAGGCCAGAAAGACCGGAGCATGGCCGGATTCGGTTTCCCAAAGCCGGCTCTGGCGCTGAAGGCGCGACGCCGGTAAAAGACATGCATCATGAACGACCAGGCGAGGCGTGGTTTTCACGCCATTGATAAACTGCGAACCGGCGGCGGCGCGGCGCTGGCGCCCATGTCCGGCGTCACTGACGTCGGATTCCGGCGGCTCGCCGGACGCTTTGGCGCGTCGCTGGTGGTCTCGGAAATGGTGGCCTGCCGGTCGTTCGCCCATGGCGACGCTGAGGCGTCCACCCGCGCCGAAGGCGCTGGCGTCGACGTGCACGTGGTGCAACTCGCCGGTTGCGAGGCGCACTGGATGGGCGAGGGCGCCCGCGTCGCCGAGGCGGCTGGGGCCCATATCATCGACATCAATATGGGGTGTCCGGCCCGCAGCGTTACCGGGGGGCAATCGGGCTCGGCGCTGATGCGCGACCTCGACCACGCGCTGACGCTGGTGGAGGCGACCGTGGCCGCCGTGTCGGTTCCGGTGACCTTGAAGATGCGGCTTGGTTGGGACGATGCGACGCGCAATGCGCCGGAACTGGCGCGGCGGGCGGCGGCGGCTGGCGTGGCCATGGTGACGGTGCATGGCCGCACCCGCCAGCAGTTTTACAAAGGCAGCGCAGACTGGCGCGCGGTCCGGGCCGTGCGCGAGGCAATCACCCTGCCGCTGGTCGTTAACGGCGACATCGCCACCACCGCCGATGCGCGCGAGGCGCTGGCGCAATCCGGAGCGGAGGCGGTGATGGTCGGTCGCGCGGCGCTGGGGCGGCCGTGGCTGGTCGGGGAGATCGCCGCCAGCCTGACCGGCGAAGTTCGCCAGGAGCCCGGCCATGCCGGGCAGATCGCCGCCATGTGCGAGCATTATGAATGCATGATCGGTCTTTATGGCGTTGACGTGGGCGTGCGCCACGCGCGCAAGCACCTGGCCGCCTTCGCGGCGCACGTCGGCGCCCCCGCCGGATTGCGCGCCGCCCTGACCGCAACCCGCCAGCCGCACGAGGTGCTGCGTATGTTGATGGCCATTCCGGACCGTTCCTCCCGAAACATTGCTCCCCAGGCTCCCGCCCGGCAGGACTTCGCAGCATGAGCAAACCGTCAGGCGCCGCCAACACCCCAGACCCGAGGGAGGCGCCTGACACAGGCGCGGTTCCTGATGCGGGGGACATTCTTAACGTCATGCCGGCGCCGATCATGACTGTCGGCCCGGGCAACCGCGTGCTTTACGTCAATGTGGCGGCGGAGGATTTCTTCGAGCAAAGCCGCGCGGTGCTGCAGCGGCGCACGTTGAACCAGGTGTTCCCGTTCGGCTCGCCCGTTCTGGCCATTGTTGAGGAAGCGCGCCAGCGCAAGACCAGCGTCAACAGCTATGGCGTGGCCGTCGAGCGGCCCTGGTCAGCCCGCGTGCGGGTGAGCGATATTTTCGCTGCGCCGATGCCGGACAATGATGAAAATATCATCATTGTGCTGCAGGAGCGGACAATTGCCGAAAAACTGGACAGGCAACTGACCACGCGCAGCGCAGGCCGCTCAATGAGCGTGCTGGGATCCATGCTGGCGCATGAAATCAAGAACCCGCTTTCCGGCATTCGCGGCGCGGCGCAACTTCTCGAGCAGTCCGTCAGCGAAGAAGACCAGGAACTGACCCGGCTGATCTGCGACGAGGCCGACCGCATCGTGAAGCTTGTCGAGCGCATGGAATTTTTCAGCGACGAGCATCCGGTTGGTCGCGAGCCGGTGAACATCCATGGCGTGCTCGATCACGTGCGCAAGCTGGCGCTGAGCGGTTTCGCCCGCCACATCCGCATCAACTGCCACTATGATCCATCGCTGCCGCCGGTCTACGCCAACCGCGACCAGCTCATCCAGGTATTCCTGAACCTGGTCAAGAACGCCGCCGAGGCCATTGGCCCGGATGCGCAGGATGGCGAAATCAACCTGACCACGGCGTTCCGCGCCGGCATTCACATTCAGACGCCAGGGTCGCGACAGAAAACCAGTCTGCCGCTGGAGTTTTGCGTCACCGACAATGGCCCGGGCGTGCCGCCCGACATGCTGCCTGACCTGTTCGATCCCTTTGTCACCACCAAGATGCAGGGAAGTGGCCTGGGTCTTGCATTGGTAGCCCGGATCATCGGCGACCATGGCGGCGTCGTTGAATGTGAATCGGTGGCGCACAGGACGGTGTTTCGCGTTCTGATGCCCATGCACTCGGCCCATGACGGCCGGGGGACGGAGGCTTGACCCAATGGCTCGCGGACAAATCCTGCTCGCTGACGACGACGCCGCAATCAGGACCGTGCTGAACCAGGCGCTGACGCGGGCGGGCTACGAGGTGCGCGCCACCGGCCAGGCGTCGACCCTGTGGCGCTGGGTGGAGCAGGGCGACGGCGACCTGATCATCACCGACGTGGTGATGCCGGACGAGAACGCCCTCGACGTGCTGCCGCGCATCAAGAAGCTGCGGCCGGACATGCCGATCATCGTCATGAGCGCCCAGAACACCTTCATGACGGCGGTGCGCGCCTCCGAACGCGGCGCCTATGAATATTTGCCCAAGCCCTTCGACCTGAAGGAACTGGTCGCCATCGTCGGACGCGCCATATCGCGGCCGCGCGGCCAGGGGCTGGCGACGCAGACCCAGGATGGCGATGACATCCCGCTGATCGGCCGCTCGGCCGCCATGCAGGAAATCTATCGCGTGCTGGCGCGACTGATGGCCACTGACCTGACCGTGATGATCACCGGCGAATCCGGCACTGGCAAGGAGCTGGTGGCGCGGGCGCTGCACGACTATGGCAAGCGCAAGGGCGGCCCGTTCGTCGCCGTCAATATGGCGGCGATCCCGCGCGACCTGATCGAGGCCGAACTGTTCGGCCACGAGAAGGGCGCCTTCACCGGCGCCGCCCAGCGTAGCGCTGGCCGGTTCGAGCAGGCCGCGGGGGGCACGCTGTTCCTTGACGAGATCGGCGACATGCCGATGGAAGCGCAGACCCGTCTGCTCAGGGTGCTGCAGCAGGGCGAATACACCACCGTCGGCGGCCGCACGCCGATCCGCGCCAATGTCCGCATTGTCGCCGCCACCAACAAGGATCTGCGCGGGTCGATCCAGTCCGGTCATTTCCGCGAAGACCTGTATTTCCGCCTGAACGTGGTGCCGTTGCGCCTGCCGCCGCTGCGCGAGCGCCTGGAGGACATCCCGGACCTGATGCGGCACTTCTTCTCGCTGGTGGAAAAGGAAGGTTTGCCGCGCAAGCAGATCGACGCCGAGGCCATGGATCGCCTGAAGCGCTATCGCTGGCCTGGAAACGTGCGCGAACTGGAAAACCTGGTGCGGCGTCTGGCGGCCCTTTACCCCCAGGACATCATCACCGCGCCAATTATCCAGGCGGAGCTGGAGCCAACGCTGGCGACGGCGGCTGCACCAGCCCAGCAACGCCAGCAGGCGCCGGCCCTGTCCGCGCCGGTCATTGTCACAACCGCGGGCGGGGACAATCTTTCAGCCTCGGTGGAACAGCACCTCGCCAGCTATTTCTCGGGTTTCCGCGATGGCCTGCCCCCGCCTGGCCTCTATCACCGCATTCTTCGCGAGGTCGAAGGGCCACTGATCGGCGCGGCGCTTTCCGCCACGCGGGGCAACCAGATCAAGGCCGCGGAGTTGCTGGGGCTCAATCGCAATACCCTGCGCAAGAAAATCCGTGATCTGGACCTGCAACTCGTTCGTTCGGCGCGCATGCGGTAGCGCCAGAGCCCCATGATGCATTGGGTCCTGGTCAGGGGGCTGGTTGGCCCCAGGCGGCGCAAGGCATTTCCCGCAAGGGCATGCGTTGCGCTGTGCAGGCAGCGGATGCGCCGGCATTTTCGCGACCTGACGCAAGGCTGTGGCGCGGCGCGGGCTGTCAGCGATGACCAGCGCCAGCGAGCGGTCAACCTTTTGTCAGAAGGCGGGACAGAGGTTCCAGCCGCCTCCAGAATGTCGTATTTCAACAACACTGTGACGATTGTGCCGACACGCTGATTCCGCTGGCCGTAGGGGCGGGGCATGGATCTGTCTGTCCTGTTTTCCGGCGCAAGAGTTGCGGGCGCGTCGCCGCGCCTGTCCAGGCCGGTCGTGCGGGTGTTGCTGAAGGGGCGTTCTTGAGCATCGACAATACGGCGCATACTGACATCGCTTCGGGAGCGCGGGACGCGGCCTCGCGAGGATCTGAGCCGGGGCAGCGCGTCTCCGGCGTGCTTGGCGTCATCCTTGTTGTCTGCGCGCTGACCTGCGCTTTTTCCACCTTCCTCGTGCTGGCGGGCATGACGCCGATCCTGCCCACCCATGTGGTGGTGGCGTGGATGCTCGGCGTCAACGCGGTGCTCGTGGTGGCGTTGCTGGCGGTCGTGCTGGCGCAGACCGTCAGCCTGTGGCGGGCGCGGCGGCGCGGCGCGGCGGGCGCCGGGCTGCATGTCCACATCGTCAGCCTGTTCTGTTTCGTCGCCGCCGTGCCGGTGATTCTCGTGGCGGTGGTCGCCTCGATCACCCTGGAGCGCGGGCTTGATCCCTGGTTCATCAGCTCGATCAAGGCGCTGATGTCCAATACGGTTGAGATCGCCAAGGAATATCGCGACGCCCAGTGCCGGACCGTGGTGCGCGAGGCCAATTTGATGGCTGGCGACCTGAACCGCGCCCGGGTGATTTACGACGCCGACCGGAAGCTGTTTCACGATTTCCTGCAGTCACGCTCGGCGTTTCTCGGTTTCCCGATCACCATTCTGATGACGGTCGATGGTTCGGTGGTGGAGCGCTTCGACAGCGGCCAGATTCTCAACGTCCCCCTGCCGACGCGCGAGGATCTGCAGAACGCCACGGACAGCGACGCCACCTGTCTGATTCCCGGCAACCGCAATGTCTTTGGCGCGGTTCAGAAGGTGCCGGAGCTGAACGGCATGGTGCTGTTCGTCGCCCGCACTGTCGACCCCAAGGCAGTCGCCTTTTTGCCTATGGCCGAGGCGGGGGTGGCCTATTATCAGGTGCTGGAAGAAAAGAAACTCGGCATCCAGATTGCCTTCGCCTCGATGTTCGCGCTGGTGGCGCTGATCGTGTTGCTGTCGGCCCTGTGGTTCGGCATGAGCTTCGCCAACCGGCTGGTGACGCCGGTGCGTCGGCTGATCCACGCCGCGGACCAGGTGGCGAGCGGCAATTATTATGTCCAGGTGCCGGCGCAGAAGTCCGGCGACGATCTTGGACACCTTGGCGAGACCTTCAACAAGATGACGGGGCAGTTGCGCCGTCAGCACGATGGGCTGGTTTCCGCCACCGAGGTGATGGACCGTCGCCGCCGCTTCATGGAGGCGGTGCTGGCGGGCGTGTCCCCTGGCGTGGTCGGCGTCGACGCCGCCGGCATTATCACCATCGTCAATCCGTCTGCGGAAGCGCTGCTGCGCGCCGGAGCCGGCGAGCTGATCGGCCAGCCGATCCGTGAGGTTCTGCCCGAGGCGAGCGGTTTGTTGCAGGAAGTGGGCGAAGGGCGCAGGTTGGTCCAGCGCCAGATCGCCATCGACCGCGACCAGCGCGAGCGCATGCTGAACGTGCGCGTGACGTCCGAGCAGGGCGACATCAGCAGCGGCGGCGTCGTGGTGACGCTCGATGACATCACCGATCTGGTCAATGCCCAGCGCACCTCCGCCTGGGCTGACGTGGCGCGACGCATCGCCCACGAGATCAAGAACCCGCTGACGCCGATTCAGCTTTCGGCAGAGCGTATTCGCCGGAAGTATGGCAAGGTGATCGTGAATGATCGCGAAGTTTTCGATCAGTGCACGGCGACGATCATTCGTCAGGTCGATGACCTGAAGCAGATGGTTGATGAATTTTCGTCATTCGCCCGTATGCCGGCTCCGACGATTGATGAGGACGACATCGCATCGACCATCCGCGAGGTCGTGTTTCTCATGCGGGTGGGCAATCCGGACATCAAGTTCGTCGAGGACATGCCGCCGGGAGCGCTCAGGGTGCGCTATGATCGGCGGCTTGTCTCGCAGGCGGTGCAGAACATCGTCAAGAACGCTACGGAAGGCATCAAGGGCATGGCCGATCCCGATGACCGGGCGGCCGGCAAGGTCGAAGTTTCCCTGCGCGAGGAGGGAGGAAAGATCGTGATCGACGTTACGGACAATGGCGTGGGCTTCCCCCGGGAGCACCGCAACCGGCTGCTTGAGCCATATCAGACGTCGCGCGAGGGCGGCACGGGCCTCGGCCTGCCTATCGTCCTGAAGATCTTTGAAGAGCATGGCGGCGGGCTCGAGCTGCTCGACGCTCCCGCGGTCGCCGAAGGCGGCCACGGCGCCCGCGTGCGGTTGTGGTTCCCGTTCGAGGGGACCGGCGCCCGCGCCAGTGAGAAAGCACAAACAGGGAGCCAGACAATATGAGCGCCGACATTCTCGTCGTAGACGATGAAGGCGATATCCGCGATCTGGTGGCGGGCCTTCTGGAGGACGAAGGTTATCGTTGCCGCACGGCGGCGAATTCCGATGAGGCGCTGGCGCTGCTTGAGGCGCGCCGTCCCTCGCTGGTGTTTCTGGATATCTGGATTCAGGGCAGCCGCCTTGATGGCCTGCAACTGCTCGACATCATCAAGGAGCAGCACCCTGAATTGCCGGTGGTGATGATCTCCGGCCATGGCAATATCGAAACCGCCGTCACCGCCATCAAGCGCGGCGCCTATGATTTCATTGAAAAGCCTTTCAAGGCGGATCGCCTGATCCTCGTCGCCGACCGCGCGCTGGAAGCCTCGCGGCTGAAGCGCGAGGTGAAGGAACTGCGCTCTCATTCGGTGCAGGCCAGCCGGATCGTCGGCAAGTCGGCGCCGGTGAACCATTTGCGCCAGGTGGTTGAGCGGGTTGCGCCCACCAATGCCCGCGTCATGATTCTTGGCGCGCCGGGCGTTGGCAAGGAGTTGGCGGCCCGCACCCTGCACCAGCTTTCCGGTCGCGCCTCCGGGCCGTTCGTGGTGGTGAACTCCGCCACCATCACGCCCGAGAACATGGAAAGCGAACTGTTCGGCGTCGAGGGGCAGGACGGGCGCGGGCGCCGCGTCGGCGCCCTGGAAGAGGCGCACGGCGGCACGTTGTATTTCGACGAGATCGCCGACATGCCGATGGAGACGCAGGGGCGCATCCTGCGGGTTCTGGTGGACCAGAATTTCCAGCGCGTCGGCGGCTCCACCCGGGTCAACGTCGATGTGCGGATCATCTCCTCGTCCAGCCGCGATCTCAATGCGGAAATCGCTGCTGGCCGTCTGCGCGAGGATCTCTACCACCGGTTGGGTGTGGTGCCGATCCGCGTGCCGTCGTTGTCCGAGCGGCGCGAGGACGTGCCGGAACTGATTGGCTTCTTCATGGAGCAGATCTCGGTCACCACTGGCCTGCCGCAGCGTGTGATCGCTGAGGACGCCATGGCGGTGCTGCAGTCGCACGACTGGCCTGGCAACGTGCGCCAGCTCCGCAACAATGTGGAGCGTCTGATGATCCTGGCCGGCGGCGACGCCGGAACGGAAGTGGACGCCTCCATGTTGCCGGCGGAAATCGGCTCGCTGGTGCCGAGCACGCCCAATGGCGCGGGTGGTGAAAAGCTGATGGGGCTGGCGTTGCGAGAGGCGCGCGAGATCTTTGAGCGGGAGTATCTCACCGCCCAGATCAACCGGTTTTCCGGCAATATCTCCCGAACCGCCGAGTTTATCGGCATGGAGCGTTCGGCGCTGCACCGGAAGCTCAAGTCGCTGGGCATCGGATCGTGAGCCGGGTCGCGTGGGTTAACGGACGGTTCCGCCCACGCCAGCGGGCGGCCATCCCGATCGATGACCGGGCCGTGCTGTTCGCTGACAGCGTCTACGAGGTGTGCGAGGTGTTCGGCGGGGCGCTGGTCGATCTCACCGCGCACCTTGACCGGCTTGACCGCTCGTTGCGCGAACTGGCGATGGCCGCTCCGATGGGGCGCCGGGCGCTGACCGTGGTGATGCGCGAGACGGCGCGCCGCAATCGCGTGCGCGACGGCATGGTCTACGTACAGGTGTCGCGTGGGGCCGCGCCGCGTGATTTTCTGTTCCCGGATCCGCCGGCGAAGCCGACGCTGATTGTCACGGCCCGCAGCATCGACCGCGCCGCGGCTGAGGCGCGCGCCGTGCAGGGCATGGCCGTGATCACGACGCCGGACATCCGCTGGGGCCGCGTCGACATCAAGACGACCGGGCTGCTGCCCAATGTGCTGGCCAAGGAGGCGGCCCGCCTCAGGGGAGCCCGCGAAGCGTGGCTGACCGATCGTGACGGCTTCATCACCGAGGGCGGCTCCAGCAACGCCTGGATCATAACGCAGGCTGGCGTGCTGGTGACCCGCCCGGCCGATGGCGGCATCTTGCGCGGGGTTACCCGGGGAACGCTGCTGCGTCTGGTCCAGGAGATGGGGCTGCCTGTGGAAGAGCGGGCGTTTACCCGCGCAGAAGCGCTGGCGGCGCGCGAGGCCTTTGTCACGGCCGCAACGACGCTGGTGGCGCCGGTGATCCGTATCGACGACGAGGCGATTGGCGACGGGCGGCCTGGCGCGTTGACGCTTGAATTGCGGCGACGGCTGCACGACGTCGCCGAGATGGCCGCATGATCATGAAATGACGCTGGACGAGCCGCGTTATTCTCTCATAATTCTTGCATAACCCTTGCAATTCAATGCGTTCCGCTGTGTAATGGGAAAACCGGTCGAGCCTCCTCCGCAAGCTGATCTGCGGGGCAACAATAAGCTGTAGTCCGTTGCATGGCCGGTTGCGACGCACTCAAGAGGTAAAACAATGGCGGGCGATCGCGCGCAGAACCTCCAGGACACTTTTCTTAATCACGTACGCAAGAGCAAAATTCCGCTGACCATCTTTCTGGTCAATGGCGTGAAATTGCAGGGTGTTGTGACGTGGTTCGATAACTTCTGCGTCCTGCTGCGCCGGGACGGGCATTCCCAGTTAGTCTACAAGCACGCCATTTCGACGATCATGCCTGGCCATCCCGTTCAGTTGTTTGAACCGGCTGATGAAGCCGACAAGGGCTGACGCTGCCGTCTGACGACGGTGTTGGCCGGTGATTGTCGCCGCGCCCTGGTTGGCTAGCGCTTTTCGCTCGGGCGTTAGCGGCCCGGTCCAGACGCGAATATTCGCCGTTGCAGCGGCGGGGCGACTTGTGTGTCGCCCCGGCGGATACGTCCGGAACCCCTGACGTTGCGGCGGCTGGGGCTCTGCGACGATATCCGGGAATTGCCCTTTGGCCGGCCGACGTCGGCAGTCAGCTTGCTCCCGGACACTGCGTTGCCCTGATCCGGTGGCGGAAGCGCTGGCGCGAATGTGACGCGCAGCGCCCAAACCCAATAAGCATGCCTCATGGGGTTTGGGCGAAGAGTTTCTGGTAAAGTACTGGTCAGCCCAAAGCATTTCCTGAAGGAAGTGCATGACGCTGAATTATGCTTTGAAGATTGCGGACGCATCGGCGCTTTCGTGACCTTGTATGAAATCTGGTATGAAATCTGGCGCCTGATTTCCCGGAAATACGCTGTCTTGTGGGGCGTCCCGGCGATGGCTGGCGAAAAGGCGTTGGCGGCGATGGGGCGGCTGTCACATTTCCTGTCGCACTGTCATTTCGGGGTGACGTCAGGGCGTTTACATTCGCCTTTGCAGCCCCCATCTGATGGTGAGGCGCCGGGTTTGGCGCCGAAGCCCGCTTAAATCAGGGAGTTCAGCCACGACCGAGCTGACGAAAGGCCCCGACGCCAAGGCGTTTGAGGCAGAAAAAATCATCGCCGCCCAGGCGCGGACCCTCGTAATCGGCCCTTATCAGAGCGACCGGGCGCGGCTGGCGCGCGCGTCGGCGGCGCAAGGTCAGCCCGGCGCGTTATCCACCGGCGTCGTGCTGCGCGAGAACGCCGCCCGTCTGGAGGAAGCCGTAGGACTTGCGGCGGCGATCGATCTGACGATCGTGAAGTCGATGATCGCCACGGTGTCCGAGGTGCGGCCCGCCACCTGGTTCGGCAAGGGCAAGATCGCCGAACTGGCGCAGATCATCGCCGATGAGCACGTCAGCCTCGTGGTGATGGATTGCGCCCTGTCGCCTGTGCAGCAGCGCAACCTGGAGCGTGAGCTGCGCTGCAAGGTCATCGACCGCACCGGGCTGATTCTGGAAATCTTTGGACGGCGGGCGCACACGCGCGAAGGCGCGCTGCAGGTCGAGCTGGCGCATCTGGAATACCAGCGCAGCCGTCTGGTGCGGTCATGGACCCACCTTGAGCGGCAGCGCGGCGGCTTTGGCTTCCTCGGCGGCCCGGGCGAAACCCAGATCGAGGCCGACCGGCGGCAAATCCGCGACCGTATGGCGCGCATCCAGCGAGATCTCGACCAGGTGCGCCGCACCCGTGGCCTGCACCGGCAGAACCGCAAGCGGGCGCCGTGGCCGACCGTCGCCCTGGTTGGCTACACCAACGCCGGAAAATCGACCCTGTTCAACCGGCTGACCCGCGCCCAGGTAATGGCCGAGGACATGTTGTTCGCCACGCTGGACCCGACGGCGCGTCTGGTTGAACTGCCGCGCGGCGCCCGGGCGATTCTCTCCGATACGGTCGGCTTCATATCCGAACTGCCAACCATGCTGGTGGCGGCGTTCCGCGCCACGCTGGAGGATGTGATCGAGGCCGACATCATCCTGCACGTGCGCGACATTTCCCATGAAGATAGCGCCGCCCAGGCCGCCGACGTCATCGCCATCATGGCCGAGCTTGGCGTCGGGGCGCAGGAGACCGCGCGAATCATCGAGGTGTGGAACAAGGCGGACCTGCTGTCGCCGGATGAGCGCCTGCGCCTCGAAACCTTGGTTGCGAACCAGCCGGATGGCGAGCGCCCCGTTCTGGTCTCCGGCGAAACCGGCGAGGGCGTGGACCGTCTGCTGGCGGCGATCGAAGATCGCATGGCCGGACGCCGCGCGGTTTACCGCATCACCCTTGACCCGACGCGCGGCGCCGACATCAGCTGGCTGCATGAAGAGGCTGAAGTGCTCGACCGGCGGATGGATGAAGACGGCCAGATGGTGATGGCTGTGCGCATCGCCGCCGAGAAGGAGCCACGTCTGTTGCGCCGCATCAATAACGCCCGCCTCATTCGCGGCGCCGCCGCCCACGCTTCGCGCGATGATGGCGACGCCGGTGCCAGCGAGGATGAGGTCCGGCGCAAGGGCGATCTGAAGCCCTGGCGCGGCGCGCAATCCGCCTGAGCGCCCGGGCCAGGCTCGCGTTCTGGTTGGCCGGCCGTTCGAGCCGGTTGAGCGAAGGCATTGTTTGCCCATAACAAACGCGGCGCTTCCATGCGCCGCGTTTTCTGTTTGCCCGCTTGTCTTGTCAGGCTGCCTGATCCAGCCCGCGCTTGGCCAGCAGGGCCTGCGGATCGGCTTCACGCCCACGGAAGCCCAGCCACGCTTCGCGCGGATCACGTAAATTGCCGGCCGCGTAAACGAAATCACGCAGGCGCCCCGCCAGCTCCGGATTGAAGACGTCGCCGCTGTCACGGAAGGCGGCGAAGCCGTCCGCGTCCAGCACTTCGGACCACAGATAGCTGTAGTACGCGGAGGAATAGCCATCGCCAGCGAACACATGCAGGAAATGCCCCGGCCGGTGGCGCATGATGATGGCGCGCGGCATGCCAATGTCGTCCAGGGTCGCGCGCTCGAAGGCGTCGATATCGAAGTCGCCGAAGTCCGTCTGCTGATGTAGACGCAGGTCGACGAGCGCCGAGGCGGCGTATTCCACCGTGGCGAACCCCTGGCCTTCATTGCGGCTATCGAGCAGGCGGCGCAGCATCGGCCCGGGCATCGGCTCGCCCGTGCGCCAGTGGGTGGCGAAAGCCTGCAGCACCTGGGGCTGTTCCAGCCAGTGCTCATAAAGCTGCGACGGGAACTCGACGAAATCGCGCGCCACGCTGGTTCCCGCCAGCGATGGATAGGTGACGTTCGAGAGCATGCCATGCAGGGCGTGGCCGAATTCGTGAAACAGGGTGCGGGCGTCGTCGAAGGACAACAGGGCGGATTGTCCGTCGGCTGGCCTGGCGAAATTCATCACATTGACCACAACTGGCCGCACCTCGCCGTCGAGGTTCTGCTGGCTGCGGAACGAGCTCATCCATGCGCCGCTGCGTTTGGACGGGCGATTGAAATAGTCGCCGTAGAAAACGGCGACCAGCCGGCCGTCGCGATCCGTCACCTCAAAGGCGCGCACGTCGTCGCGCCAGCGGGGCAGGTCGGCCCGCTCACGGAAGGTCAGACCAAACAGGCGTTGCGCCACATCAAAGGCCGCCGCGATCATCCGGTCGAGCTGGAGATAAGGCTTGAGCTGGGTTTCGTCGAAATCCGCCTCGGTCCGGCGCCGACGGGCGGCATAGTGGCGCCAGTCCCACGGCTCCAGTTCGCCATTGTGGCCATCGGCGATGAACAACTCCTGCAACGCCTGCTGATCGGCCAGGGCGCGGGCGCGCGCCGGTTTCCAGACGGACTGCAGCAGCTTCGCCACCGCGTCCGGCGTTTTGGCCATCGAGTCATCAAGGCGAAAGGCGGCGAAACTGTCGTAGCCGAGCAGCCGGGCCTTCTCGGCCCGCAAAGCCATGGTTTCGGCGATGATCGCCCGGTTGTCGTGAGCGTCGCCATTGGCGCCTCGCGCGGCAAAGGCGCGAAACGCGCGCTCGCGCAGGTCGCGGCGGGTCGAGAACTGCAGAAACGGCTCCAGCAGCGACCGTGACAGGGTGATGAGATAACGGCCGGGCTGGCCCCGTTCATTGGCGGCCTGGGCCGCCGCGTTGCGCAGATCGTCAGGCAAGCCATCGAGATCGGCCTCATCCAGAGCCATCTCCCAGGCGCTTTCATCGGCCAGCACATTCTGGGCGAAGCTGGCGCCGAGAGTGGCGAGGCGGGCGGCGATATCAGAAAGGCGCGCCATGGTTGCTGGCGGCAGGCCGGCGCCGGCGCGGCGGAAGGCGGTCTTTTCCCGCTCCAGCAGGCGCGTCTGTTCCGGCGTCAGGCCGGCCTCCGGCACGGCCTGAATGCGGGCAAACAGCAACGGGTCAAGGGCGATGGCGTTATAGTGGCGCGCCAGAACCGGCGCCATGTCACGCTCGATCGCCTGGATTTCAGGCGTTGTATCGGCGCTGGACAGGTTGAAAAACAGGTTCGACACGCGGGTCAGCGCGGCGCCGGCGCGCTCCATGGCGGCGATGACGTTATCGAAAGTGGCGGGCTCCTGGCTGCCGGCGATGGCGCTGATCTCGGCCTTGTGCTCGGCCAGCGCCACATCAAACGCCGCACGGAAATCCGCGGGCGCAAAGGCGCCAAATGGCGGGACCCCATGCGGCGTCGTCCACGGGAGCAACAACGCGCCAGAACTGTCTGGCGAGACGGCGCCGGGGCTCACAGCATGACGGTCAACGTCGGCGACGGCGGATAGGGATGTGGTCATGTGTGAATCCTGAGCGGGTTCGGCGCGATGGGCGCAAGGCTACGGCGCCAGGAGGTGGGAGGCATATGCCGCCGCGCCAGTTGCGCACGCCATATAGCTGGCCTGGTTCAGATGCGTGGCGCCAACCCATTTCCGAAGGGGGCGCCGCAGGCGCGGGGAGGTGCGCCAATCCCGGGATTCGCAAATTCCGGGAAAGGACTGTGTGCTGAATGTCAGCCGAAGCGTGGAGTAGGTGGTTTCTTGGGAGAACGCCTAGCCGCGGGCTTCCCAGGGACGCACCCAGCGGGTGACGGTTACCTGGCGACCGAGCAGGAGCCGGCCAACAAGCGCCGCAATGAGCGCCACGCCAATGAAGAGCAGCATCAATGGCACCAGAATGACCAGCGCCGCGATGATCGCCATGGCGATCACCAGCTTTCTGCCCAGACCGGCCGCGTTCGTCCCCCAAACCGGCTCAGGTTCTGGAGGCGCAACATGGACACTGTCGCCGACAATTTCTCCTTCCAGTATCACGCCCCCGGCGTTGTCGTTCCGCCAGTGGGGGCCTCTTCCGGAGGCGTCAGCATCATGGTTGTCAGAGTTGCGCATGTTCCTTCCTTTGTGGGCCGGCTGTCGCATTGCGCGCCCGTCCCACCTCACCACGAAATGGTGATTGCCTAGCGTGACTGCAATGGTCGCGCGCAGACCCCCGGGCATGCAAGGGGCCGCTGGAAATTTCGGCGCACCCGAATCCTGCTCGATTTCGCATCCATCTTCCATCCATATGTGATGATGTATGGCGGCGCTTCCGGGGCAGGGACGACGGCCTTGCAAAGTCGCCATGGTGGAAGCCGCTGTTTCCCGGGAGAAGCATGATGAAATCTGAACAAGAACTGTCTGGCCTGTTTGCCATGCGCTGCGCCAGCCTTGGCGTTCTGACGCTGGTGCTGGCGTCGTCGCCCGTCGTGGCCGGGCCATGGAGCGGCGCGCCGAAACAGGCGTCTGACGCTGCGCCGGCAATGCATCTGGCCCAGTTCGTCTGCGATACAGGCGGTTGCGGAACTGGTTCCGGACGCGCCGGGCCTTCAGGCGGTTATATTGGCCGGCCTTACTACGGGCGGAACGCCGAAGAACGTCGGGCGCTTGAGGAGCGCGATCGCTTGCGCCGTGAGCGGGCTGAACGGAGCGGCGGCAGCCGCAATGGCGCGAGCCGCTAGAGCGCTTTCCGATCAGACGGAATCGTCTGGTCGATCAGAATTCGCTCAAAACAGGGGAAACTGGAGCAATCCCCGTTCCAGGTGGATCGGGAATTGCTCCAGAGCAAAATCCGCTCATGATGAAGCGGATTTCCACTCTATCGCCTTGAACTGGCGCGTCTTCACGCGAAGCGGAAACCGCTTCGCGTGAAGACGTTCTGACACGCCGCAGCGTGGCTCAGGTCGCAGGCGAAATGCGCCAGGCCGCAGGATGTAGCAAAATTCCGCATGATGGGATTTTGCTACATGGCGCGAGACTTCCGGTCAGCGACCAGGACACATCGGTTTGTTGCTTTCCCTGGAGAAAGCGCAAGCCGCCTTGCCGGGTCCCTTTGGCGGCGCAGGCGCGCCGGTTATTGCGGTGCGCCGAACTTGGCGAGCAGACGGACAAGGGTCGTGTAGTTGTTTTGCCCGCCGAACTCCTCAAGGCACGCCTGTCGGTGCGCCGTCGCCAGTTCACGCGCGCTGGCCAGCGTGCGCTCCCCTTCAAGGGTCAGGTGCATGGCGTGCGAGCGCCGGTCGCTGGCGGCGGGGCGTCGTTCGACCAGCTTGCGATCCTCCAGTTGGTCCAGCAGTCGCACCAGGCGGGCGCGCTCGATGCCCAGCGCGCTGGCGAGAGAGATCTGGGACAGGCCGGGGTTGTGGTGAATGATCACCAATACCGAGTATTGCGCCGGGCGCAGATCGACCGGCGACATCGTGCGGATCAGGTCCTGGAAAACCCACAATTGGGCTCGACGTAATACGTATCCAAGATCATTTTCAAGATAGCCATAGTCAATTGTTGACTCTGGCATGTTAATTTTTCTGACAATAGCGTTCATGATGGTCATCATTTTTATAATGACCCCCCAGTATTGTATTTAATAATTATCGAAGTATGGTTGTTTATTTTATATGTCCTTCCTTAGCAAGGGCGCTGGTCGATTTTCTGTCGAAATCTCGATGGCCGCCAAGGCTGGTTCCCACGATCGGGGGCGGCATGCGGCGTCAGCGCCCGCAAGCTTGCGCGACGTGAGGCTGGACACCGCGTCTGGGTAGGCCCATATTCCGCGCGTTTTCTGTCGCCCGGAGTCTGGCCTTGAAGAGATTGCTTCAGCTCGTTTTTACCTGGTGGAACGGCGCCACCGCTGGCACGCTGCTGACCACCTCGCGCTCAGGGCAGTTCGTCGGCGAGGATGAGTTCGGCAACCGCTATTATCGCAAGCCCGGCAAGGACCGCACCATTGGCGTCGAACGCCGCTGGGTGATTTACAAGGGGGAAGCGGATGGCTCCGCCGTGCCGCCGGGCTGGAAGGGCTGGCTGAACCAGACTGTTCAGGTTCCGCCGTCGGAGGAAAAGTATCAGCCGCGCGAGTGGCAGAAGCGGCACCTGCCGAATTTAACGGGCACGTCAGGCGCGCATCGGCCGCAGGGATCGATTCTGCGCGCGGGCGAGCGCCCCGCTGCGACCGGCGACTATCAGGCCTGGACGCCCTGAGGAGCGGCTTGCCTGCTTTTCGCATGGTCGCTGGCTATCGCTTCTGGCCGGGGTTTATAAAGGCCGCCGATTCTGATCGGCGGCTTTTTCGTTTGCGGTCCGCCCGGTCGTAACCCGGGCGGGGCGGCGCAGGTCTGGGAAACCGCCTGGTCGATGGGGGCGCGCTTTACAGCACCATTTGGGTTTGCGTCACCACGGCGACCAGCTTGCCAGCGCCGTTGGTGATCCGCGTCTGCCAGACCTGGGTGCGCCGGCCGCGATGGATCGGCGTGGTTTCGCCGCGGACCGTATCGCCGGCCGGCGCCGGGGAAACGAAGTTTGTTTTGCTTTCCAGGGTCGTGGTGCCCTGGCCTTCCCGCAGATTGACGATGGTGGCGACAGCGCCCAGCGTGTCGGCAAAAGCCATGACCGCGCCGCCATGAATTGTTGGCGGGGTGGTGCAATATTCCGGCTTCACGTCCATTTCCGCGATGACCCGATCCGGCGTCGCCAGCAACACCCGTATGCCGAGATGTTTGCTGAATGGCGGCAGCCGTTCGTTGATCATGGCGGAAACATCATTTGCATCAGCGGTCATGTGCGCCTCCCTGTTGCGCTGGTTGTCGTTGCTCCTGCGGCGTCGGAAACAGCCGCATGGCCTGATCGCAAGTTGTTCGACGCCCAAGCATGACGCCCCGCCCGGCCGGGCGCCATGACCTTGCAGGTAATATTTTCTCATTCCGGCCGCTTGTGACACGATAGTGTAGCCAGGACGCAATGACGGGCGGAGCCGGCTATCCGTCGACGAACAGGCTGGTTGGGTGGTAAAATCGCCCAGGATATCATGCGCGCCGTTTCGCGGCGACCCAATGCGTGATAACCCCCACAAGGGGCGCGACAGGATTGCGCCGCAGGTCAGATGAAAGAGACATGTCGCAACAGCTGATCCGCCGCCCATTCACCCCAAGGCCGCGTCGCCGGGCGCGGTCTGCGTTGGCGCCGCTGGCCGCTCTCGCCCTGTTCGGGGCAATGGCTCCGGTAGACGGAGCGCTGGCCGAGCCGATTCGTAATCCGCTGGCCGTATTCTCCGGTCTGGACAAGATCACCGGCCGGATCATCTCGTTTGAGGTGGCCATCAACGAGACGGTGCAGTTTGGCGCGCTGCAATTGACGCCGCGCGCCTGCAACACGCGTCCAGCGACGGAAGCGCCAAGCACAACGGCGTTTGTCGAGGTCTACGAAATCAATTTCCAGAGCGAGCGCAAGCGTCTGTTCGAAGGCTGGATGTTCGCCGCCAGTCCTGGTCTGCATGGCGTGGAGCACCCGGTCTATGACGTGTGGCTGACGAACTGCAAGGGTGGCGCAGAACCAAGCGCGCCGGTCAATATCGGCGAGCAGCCAGAACCTCCGGCGTCACCGGGTCGCCGCGCCCGTTAAATCGCGGCCCATATTTGCGGAAGGGACAAGGCGGTCGGCCGCCGGGTCGTCTGGACAACGCAGACTCTTTCGTACGGAAGGCGCCAGGTCAAAAGAGGCGGCGCATGTCCTGGGACGTGAGTGTCACCGGGAAAATCCTCGCCGGATCGATTCCCCCCACGGCCAGCGCCGCCTTCTGTAGCCCGGACGCGTTCATGCCAGTCACGAAACTGACGCATCCGCGACCGGCCAAAGCGCAAACCCATATGACGTATGCCCTTGCCTTTGCAGGAAGGGCGTTGTTCCGCACGACTTCGACAAAGTCGGGCGTGTCGGGCTGAGGCCAGGTCCGCTCCGGCTGAAGCGGATTCCCGTTCTATCGCTTTGAAACAGGATTTCTTCCAGGGAAGTGGCCTTAACTTCGCTGGAATGCGCTCCAGTGGGGAGGCGTCATGCCGTCCTCCCGTCAGGCGTCAGTTTCCTGACGCTGCTTCTTGGCGTCGCGCCAATATCCCTCCATTTCCTCAAGGGAGGCGTCGGCCAACTGCTTTCCTGATGTGTGAACAGACTTCTCGATGTAGCTGAACCGACAAACAAATTTATGATTCGTCCCGGCCAACGCCTGTTCCGGGTCGATGTTCGTGTGACGCGCCAGGTTGACGAGGGCAAACAGGGCGTCGCCGATTTCGGACGACAGTCCGGCGCGCGCCCGGGACGCGCGATCTGGTTGTGATCCAGATGCGAAAATTATATCAAGTTCATGTTTTATTTCGTTTATTTCCTCATCAACCTTGTCCATGACCTGGGCCGCGTCAGGCCAGTCGAAGCCCACCGTCGCAGCGCGTTGCTGCAGTTTCAGGGCGCGGCTGAGCGGCGGAAGCCCGGCCGGAACGTCGGACAGCAGGCCGGATTCATCGTCCGCTCCCACAGCAGCGCGCCGTGCGCGTCGCGCCGCCTTCTCACCAGCCTTGATCCGTTGCCAGGCAGCGCCGATCGCCTCCGGCGAGCGGTCCGGAGAATCGCCAAACACATGGGGGTGCCGGCGGACCATCTTGGCGGTGATGGCCTCGACGACATCGGCGAAAGTGAAGGCGCCAGCTTCCTCCGCGATGCGGGCATGGAAGACGACCTGAAGCAGCAGGTCGCCTAACTCCTCGCACAGGTCATCCATATCGTTGCGCTGGATAGCGTCCGCCACCTCGTGCGCTTCCTCGATGGTGTAAGGCGCGATTGTCGCGAAGTTCTGGGCAACGTCCCAGGCGCAACCAGTCTCCGGATCGCGCAGGCGCGCCATGATCGCGAGCAGGTTGGCGATATCGCGGCCTGTCGTGGCGAGGTTCCCGGCGCCTTCGCCGGAGCGGTCGTCAGAGTCCACAGATTGTCTCCGTTGCGGGGGACGGACGCCCGCCAGCCTGGGCAGGACGCCTGGGGCGAAACAGATGACACGAACTGTCGCGCCTCCTGATGCGCCGCGTCATTCGGCGGCCTTCCGGTTTTGCGGGCGGATGGGCCGACGGGCCAGCACCTCGGCCAGAAAGCGTCCGGTGTGGCTCGCCGGATTGGCGGCGATGTCTTCCGGCGTACCTTCAGCGACAATCTGGCCGCCGCCATCGCCGCCTTCCGGCCCCAGATCGAGAACCCAGTCGGCCGTCTTGATGACCTCAAGATTGTGCTCGATGACGATAACCGTGTTGCCCTGTTCGACCAGCTCATGCAGCACTTCCAGCAGCTTGGCCACGTCGTGGAAATGCAGGCCGGTGGTCGGCTCATCAAGGATATACAGGGTGCGGCCAGTGGCCCGCCGCGACAGCTCCTTCGACAGCTTGACGCGCTGCGCCTCGCCGCCGGACAGGGTGGTGGCCTGCTGGCCAACCTTCACATAGCCGAGGCCGACCCGCGACAGGGTCTCCATGCGGTCCCGAATCGTCGGCACGGCGTGGAACAGTTCCCCGGCTTCGTCGACGGTCATGTCGAGCACGTCGGCGATGGATTTCTCCCGGTAGCGCACCTCAAGCGTTTCGCGGTCGTAACGCTTGCCCTTGCAGACATCGCAGGTGACGTAGACGTCCGGCAGGAAGTGCATCTCGATCTTGATGACGCCATCGCCCTGGCAGGCTTCGCAGCGGCCGCCCTTGACGTTGAAAGAGAAGCGCCCCGGCTGGTAGCCGCGCGCCTTGGCCTCCGGCAGTCCGGCGAACCAGTCGCGAATCGGCGTGAAGGCGCCGGTATAGGTGGCCGGATTGGAGCGCGGGGTGCGGCCAATAGGCGACTGGTCGATATCAATGACCTTGTCGAGATGCTCCAGCCCTTCGATGCGCTCGAACGGGGCCGGATGCTCCAGGGCCCCATTCAGCCGTCGGGCCACGGCCCGGTACAGGGTGTCGATGATCAGGGTCGACTTGCCGCCGCCCGAGACGCCGGTGATCGCCGTGAATGTACCCAGGGGAATGTCAGCGGTGACGGTCTTCAGATTGTTGCCGCTGGCGCCGATCAGCTTCAGGCGCCGGCCCTTGCTGGCCTTGCGGCGCTTCGCCGGCGTCGGCACCGACAGCTTGCCGGAGAGATACTGACCGGTAAGCGAATTGGGATCTTGCAGGATATGCTCCGGCGAACCCTGGGAGACGATCTCTCCGCCATGCACGCCGGCGCCCGGGCCGACGTCGACGACGTAGTCGGCCTGCAGGATGGCGTCCTCGTCGTGCTCGACGACGATCACAGAATTTCCGAGGTCACGCAGGCGCTTGAGCGTTTGCAGCAGACGCTCGTTGTCACGCTGGTGCAGCCCGATCGACGGCTCGTCCAGCACATACAGCACGCCGGTCAGACCTGAGCCGATCTGGGAGGCCAGGCGGATGCGCTGGCTTTCGCCGCCGGACAGGGTGCCGGAGGAGCGCGCAAGCGTCAGATAGTCCAGCCCCACGTCGAGCAGGAAGGTCAGGCGGTCAACGATTTCCTTGAGGATGCGCCGGGCGATTTCGTTCTGTTTGTCGTTGAGCGACGCCGGCAGCGCTTCAAACCAGCTTCTGGCCGTCCCAACCGACAAAGCGGTGATTTCGCCGATGTGACGGGCGTCGATCTTGACGGCCTGCGCCTCCGGCTTCAGGCGATAGCCCTGGCAGGCCGGACAGGGTGTTTCCGCCATGAAGCGGGAGATTTCCTCGCGCACCCAGTCGCTGTCGGTTTCGCGGAAGCGGCGCTCCAGGTTGGTGATGACGCCTTCGAACGGCTTCTGCACCTCATAGGCGCGCACGCCATCCTTGTAAGCAATGCGCACCTTTTCGGAGCCAGTTCCGAACAGGATGACCGACTGAATGTTAGCGGGCAGCCTGTCCCAGGGCGTTTTCAGATCGAAGCCGAAATGGGCGGCGAGCGCCTCCAGTGTCTGGCCATAATAAGGCGAGGTGGATTTCGCCCAGGGCGCGATGGCCCCGCGCGCCAGCGCCAGGCTGGCGTCGGGCACGACCAGATCGGCCGAGACCTGCTTCTGCGAGCCCAGGCCATCGCAGGTCGGGCAGGCGCCGTACGGGTTATTGAAGGAGAACAGTCGCGGTTCGATCTCGGGAATGGTGAAGCCGGAGACCGGGCAGGCGAATTTCTGGGAGAAGATGATGCGGCGGGCGTCGTCCTTGCCGGCTTCTTCCGCTGAATCGGCGAACTCGATCACGGCAATGCCGTCGGTCAGCTCCAGCGCCGTTTCGAAACTGTCCGCCAGCCGCGCCGCCATGTCGGGGCGCACCACGATGCGATCGATGACCACGTCGATGTCGTGCTTCAGTTTTTTGTCGAGAGCCGGCGCGTCGTCGATCTCGTAATAGACGCCGTCGATCTTCACGCGCTGGAAGCCGCGGCGCTGGAAGTCAGCCAGTTCCTTGCGGTATTCGCCCTTTCGGCCACGCACGACGGGGGCCAGGAGGAAGAGCCGGCTGCGCTCCGGCAAGGCCAGGACCCGGTCAACCATCTGGCTGACGGTCTGACTTTCGATCGGCAGGCCTGTCGCCGGCGAATAGGGCACGCCGACGCGCGCCCACAGCAGGCGCATGTAATCGTATATTTCCGTGACGGTGCCGACCGTCGAGCGTGGGTTCTTCGAGGTGGTTTTCTGTTCGATGGAAATCGCCGGCGACAGGCCCTCGATCTGGTCGACGTCGGGCTTCTGCATCATCTCCAGAAACTGCCGGGCATAGGCGGACAGCGATTCCACGTAACGACGCTGGCCCTCGGCATAGATCGTATCGAAGGCGAGCGACGATTTGCCGGACCCTGAAAGGCCGGTGAACACCACCAGCTCATCGCGGGGGATAACCAGATCGACGTTCTTCAGGTTGTGCTCGCGGGCGCCGCGAATGGCGATGACCCTGCGGTCGACATGGCTGGCGGCGCGCGCGGCGGGCGGGTTGCTGTTCTTGGGGGAGCCCCCGCCGCTCTTCCTGCTGCCTTTGCGTCCGCCGGGCTTGCCGGCCTGGCCTCCAGCGGCGCCGTCGAAAAGTTCATCAAGAGAAGCCATGGTCGCTCGCAGTGAAAGTCAGGCCCCGAAGCCTGCGGAACATCGCCGTTAATGTCAGCAGACGTCTGACGCTGTCCGGATTTCGGGCAAAACTACCCGGCCAGGCATGCGCAGACCCCTGCTATAGGTTTGAGCACAGCGCGCCTGCGGAGCCTGGTTGGGGCTCGCAAAAGCAGCGCGTCTCCAAAATTTGTCCGGCGCGAAAAGGCGCCGCGCAATCACCCGCCGCGCTGGGGCGCGCTACAGGTCGGGAGAACGCCCGGTTTTGATGTTTCCGCCCCAGGCTTGCCGGCCCATCGTTCCGCAGACCTGATTCGTCAGGATGCAGGCTTGCGCCGATGGACTTGACTTGCCGCAGGCGTGGAACAAAAATAGAACAACTGGACGGCGCCCGCAAGCGCTTGTGCTGACGGAAAAATCGCAGGGAGTTCACGCAGTGCGCCGTCGCTCCTTGCGTCTGCTGGGCGGCGGCGGTTGGCCGCCAGTTGAAGCCAGGGAGGCGCCGCCGACATCCGCGATTTGCAAATGCAAACCGGCGTGACGCGCGCCCTTGCAGGAAACGTCGGGCGCCGCCCGCACATCGCCAAAATCCAGTGAGCCAAGCTCATCGGGTTTTGGTATGACAGGTAGGGAGCCGGGGCTGACGTTTCCAGACGCAGGTGAAATCTGGTTGGCGCATTTTCCTGGTGAGCGCCGTATCAGTCAGGCGGCGGCCGGGTTGCGGCCCGGCCGGGCAGGCGTCACTAGTGCAGGCTGTCCGGCTGCGGTCATTTGGCCTGGCGCGTTGTCGCCGCAATGGCGTCCATGCGCTGGAAGCTGCTTGAATCATATGGGGCAAAATCCGGCCATCTTTGATGGAATTTTGTTCTATCCAGTTGTTTTGATGTGTTTTCCTGACAGGGGCGGCCTGCGCCTTGCGGGAAAACGCTCCAGGGGCGACAGGCGCCGGCCGGGGCGGTCGGCGCGCCAATCATTGAGGAGGGCCGCATGGCCGGTAGCGTCAACAAGGTGATTCTCGTCGGTAATCTGGGCCGTGATCCGGAGACGCGGCGCATGCCTTCTGGCGAGCCCGTCGTGAACCTGCGGGTGGCGACGTCAGAAACCTGGCGCGACAAGAACAGCGGTGAGCGGCGCGAGCGCACTGAGTGGCACGCCGTGGTGATCTTCAACGAAAACCTCGCCAAGGTGGCGGAACAGTATCTGCGCAAGGGCTCCAAGGTTTATTTGGAAGGCCAGTTGCAAACGCGCAAATGGACCGATCAGAATGGTCAGGAGCGCTATACCACCGAAGTGGTGCTGCAGCGTTTCCGTGGCGAGCTGACCATTCTTGACAGCCGTGGCGCGGGCGGCGGCGAGTATGGCGAAGAAGGCGGCGGTCGCAGCATCAGCGGCGGCGGCGGTCGCGGCGGCGATTTCGGGCGTTCGTCCCCGATGGAGCGGCCGGCGGAACGTTCTGGCGGCGGCGGTTTCGGCGGCGGTTCTGGCCTCGACGACGATATCCCGTTCTGAGCCAGCCAAGGCGTGCTGCCGGGGGGCGCTTTGCCGGCGACAAGGGGAGTCTTACCCGTCCCGGTCCGGCCTGACTGGCCGCGCCGGCGGCGTGGGGATGCGCTGGAACAGGGCGTACTGAAGGCTTCGGGCGATCAGCTCAGCCTTGTCGACAAATAGCTGCGCGTCCTCTGGAGCGAACTTTTCCCGGGCGGTTTGTCGCCACAGGGAGAGCCAGCGCAGGAAAAGTTCTGGCGTAATCCGGTCGCGGTGACGGAAGTGCGCCGGGACCGGGCGGCCCTGATAGCGCCTGGCGCCCAGCATCACTGAACTCCAGAAATCCGTCAGGGTTTGCAGGTGCTCCGGCCAGTCGTGAACCGCGTCATTGAACACCGGCCCCAGATCAGGATCCTGCCGCACCCGGGCGTAGAAAGCCTGAACCAGTTGGCCGATGCTCTCGTCATTGACGGCTGTGGCGGGCGACCAGCCCTGGGTGGCGCTATTCATGGCGGGTCCGATATTCTGAAGCGCGCCAGCGCATGGGCGTCGCGTGCTTTGTCCACATGCTTGCTGCGCCTGTCGCTGGGCTTTGGGCATCGCCATGACGGAGGCTGCTCCGCCGTGTCGCGGGCATGCGCGTCTGGCGCGGACAGGCTTTTCACCAGATAAAATATGGATAACGTCGCCGCATGAACAGGGGCGACGTATGGCTGTGGCGGCGTGTCCCAGGCAGTTCATCCGGCGCCGCAGCGGTTCGCTGGGCGCCCAGGGACGGATATGGGCGCAAATGCGGTGGTTGCGCGAATCCAGCCGTATGAGTCGCCTGACTGCGCCATTGCGCCGTCGGGGCAGGCGTTGGTCATATAGGCGTGTGCGTCGTTCATTTTGCGCGCAGGCTGATGCTGCGAGCGGCCAGCATTTGACCGCTATTGGCGCGGCGGCGCCACATGGATGATTTTTAAGGCGTTTTCTGCTTTTTCCCGACCCGCTTCAGGGTTGGCTATTATCGCCTGAATCGGTTAAAGCGAAGGCTTGTTGATCAGGATCGGCAGGATCGGAAAGTACCTTGGCGGAAGACGACCAGCAGGGGCCCGGCGCTCCCGACGAGCTCCCCGGAAGTGACATCAAGGCGGTTTCGCTGACCGACGAGATGCGCCGCTCATATCTGGATTACGCCATGAGCGTGATCGTGAGCCGTGCGCTTCCCGACGTTCGCGATGGCCTCAAGCCCGTGCACCGGCGCATCCTGTTCTCGATGCACGAGAGCAATTACACGCCGGAGCGGCCGTACAACAAATCGGCCCGCGTCACCGGCGACACCATGGGCAAGTATCACCCGCACAGCGGCCCGGCGATCTATGACGCCCTCGTGCGGCTGGCCCAGAACTTTTCGCTGCGCCTGCCGCTGGTCGACGGCCAGGGCAATTTCGGCTCCATCGACGGCGATCCGGCGGCGGCCGAGCGTTACACCGAGGTGCGTCTGGCGCGCCCGGCGGTGCTGCTACTGGATGACCTCGACAAGAACACCATCGATTTCCAGCCGAACTACGATGGGCGCGAGAAGGAGCCGGTGGTCCTGCCGGCCAAGTTCCCGAACCTGCTGGTCAATGGCGCCGGCGGCATCGCCGTGGGCATGGCCACCAATATTCCGCCGCACAACCTGGGCGAGGTGATCGACGGCTGTCTCGCCTACATCAACGATCCGGCGATTGGCGTTGACGATCTGATCGAGATCATTCCGGGGCCAGATTTCCCGACCGGCGCGGCCATTCTCGGCCGGGCGGGCATTCGCGCCGCATATCACACCGGGCGCGGCTCGATCGTCATGCGGGGCGTGTGCACGGTCGAGGAAATCCGCAAGGACCGCGAAGCGATCATCTTCACGGAAATTCCCTACCAGCTCAACAAGGCGACGCTCATCGAGAAGATCGCGGAACTGGTTCGGGACAAGAAGATCGAGGGCATTTCCGACCTGCGCGACGAGTCGGACCGCGACGGCATGCGCATCGTCATCGAGCTGAAGCGCGACGCGGTGGCGGAGGTGGTGAAGAACCAGCTGTTCCGTTTCACGCCGCTGCAGTCGACCTTTGGCGCCAATATGGTGGCGTTGAACGGCGGCCGCCCTGAAACCATGAACCTCAAGGACATGATCGGCGCCTTCGTCGATTTCCGTGAGGACGTGGTGTCGCGGCGCACCAAGTTCTTGCTGAACAAGGCGCGTGACCGGGCGCATGTGTTGGTGGGTCTCGGCATTGCCGTGGCCAATATCGATGAGATCATCAACCTCATCCGCACGGCGCCAGACCCGAACGCCGCCCGCGAAGCGCTGATGACCCGCCGCTGGCCGGCAATGGACATGGCGCCGCTGATCGCGCTAATCGATGACCCGCGTCATCGCCTGGAGGACGACAATACCTATCGTCTGTCCGAGGCGCAGGCCCGCGCCATTCTGGAACTGCGCCTGCAGCGTCTGACGGCGCTCGGGCGCGATGAAATCGGCGACGAACTGAAGACGATATCGACGGAAATCGCCGAATACCTCGCCATCCTGTCGTCGCGCGAGCGCATTATGGGCATCGTCGCCAATGAACTGATCGAGGCCAGGGCGTCCTTCGCCACGCCGCGTCGGACGCGCATCGACGACTGGGCCTCGGACGTGGACGATGAGGATCTGATCCAGCGCGAGGACATGGTGGTGACCGTGTCGCACGCCGGCTACATCAAGCGCGTGCCGCTCTCGACCTACCGGGCGCAGCGTCGCGGCGGCAAGGGCCGCTCCGGCATGAACACCCGCGACGAGGATTTCGTCACGCGCCTGTTCGTCGCCTCCACGCACACGCCGATCCTGTTCTTCTCCTCGCGCGGCCAGGTTTACCGCGAGAAGGTGTGGCGGTTGCCGCTGGCGCCGCCGCAGGGACGCGGCAAGGCGCTCATCAACATGCTGCCGCTCCAGGAGGGCGAGCGCATCACCACCATCATGCCGCTGCCCGAGGACGAGACCAGCTGGGCCAACCTTGACGTGATGTTCGGCACGGTGAGCGGCGGCGTGCGCCGCAACAAGCTGTCCGACTTCACCAATGTCAATCGCGCGGGCAAAATCGCCATGAAGCTCGACGAGGGCGACGCCATCGTCGGCGTGCAGACCTGCACCGAGCATGACGACGTGTTGCTGACCACGGCGGAAGGGCAGTGCATCCGCTTCCCGGTCACTGACGTGCGCGTGTTCAAGGGGCGTGATTCCACCGGCGTGCGCGGCATCAGCCTGGCGGATGGGGACCGCGTCATCTCCATGGCGGTGCTCCGCCACGTGGAGGCCGTCGCGGAGGAGCGCAACCTGTATCTGAAGCAGGCCGGGGCCGCGCGGCGCGCCGCCACGGGTGAGCAGGAGGATGCAGCGGAGACGGTGGAACTCGACGCCGAGGGCGTTGGCGATGAGGGCCGTCTGGATGCGGAGCGCTACGCGGAGCTTGGGGCCAACGAGCAGTTCCTGCTGACGTTGTCGGAGAATGGTTACGGCAAGCGCTCGTCCGCCTACGAGTACCGGGTCACCGGGCGCGGCGGCAAGGGCATCGCCGCCATGGCGGTCAACGGGCGCAACGGACGTCTGGTCGATTCGTTCCCGGTGGATGAGACCGACCAGATCATGCTGGTTACGGATGGCGGTCAGCTGATCCGCGTGCCGGTCGATGGCATCCGCATCATCGGACGCAGCAGCCAGGGCGTGATCGTGTTCAACACGGCGGATGGCGAGCGGGTCGTTTCGGTCGAACGCATCACCGACGACGGCGAAGAGGCTGGAGTTATCGTGGATGCCGGTGAAAACGGGCAGGGCGATGACGGCGGCGACGCAGGAGAAACGTGAGGTTTTTGAAGCGTGAGCTTTACGGGCGGAGGGGCGACGCTCCCTCCGTCTCCCCATGTACGGACAGTCACCGGCGGGCTTGCCTGATTGACCGGCGCGCCTCTGACGACGCCAATGGCCCGTGAAAACGCGGGCGCACGTCCGCCCAGGGGCAGCGCGCGCGTTGCCTTCCGGGTTTCCATCGCTATATACCGCCAGACAGAAGATCGGAGACGGCGGGGAAATTGACCGGCATTGCGCCTTGCGGCGACCGGGCTGTTTTCTCCCCTCAATTTGGAGCGCCACTTACGTGATTACGCCCGCATTCGCCCAGTCCGGCGCAGCCTCCCCCGGCGGCAGCGATATGCTGCTGCAGTTCCTGCCGTTCATTCTGATCTTCGTGATCATGTATTTTCTGATCCTGCGGCCGCAGCAGCGGCGGGCCAAGGCCCATCAGGAACTGGTGAAGAACCTGCGGCGCGGCGACACCGTCATCACCTCTGGCGGCCTGATCGGCCGGGTGACCAAGGTCGTCGACGATTCGCCGGAAGTTGAGGTCGAGATCGCGGACAATGTGCGCGTTCGCATCGTGCGCAGCATGGTCACCGAGGTGCGCAGCAAGGCCGAGCCGGTCAAGGCCTGAGGCCAGACCTGCTGAAAAGGACCTTCCGGCTCCCGCCGGGAGGTTGTTTTGCGGAAGGCGCTCTACGGCGCTGTCCGTCCAGGCCCATCGCCTGATCGCATATGCTCCAATGCGGGCGCTTTTTCCCGTGGGCTTCGCCCAGCGGGATTTCACGCCCAGACCCTGGAAAGCTTCTGATCGATGCTCCGCTACTCGACCGGCAAGATCGTCTCCATCCTCCTGCTCACCGTGCTCGGCTTTCTCTACGCCGCGCCGAACCTGATGACGCCGGAGACGCGCAAGGCGATCGAGGCGAGCGCGCCGTCATGGTTCCCGGGCTGGCTGTTCCCCCACAAGGCCATCGTGCTTGGCCTTGACCTTCAGGGCGGCTCGCATGTGCTGCTGGAAGTTGACGCCAACGATCTGACGCGAACCCAGGTCGCCACCCTGCGCGACGACGTTCGCCGGGTGCTGCGCGAGAACCGGGTGACGCCGCAGGGCGGCATCACCGTGCTGCCGCGCGGCGTGCAGATCCGTTTTGCCGACGCCGCAGACAAGGACAAGGTGCTGCCGCGGCTGCGTGAGTTGTCCCAACCGATTGGCAACGCCCTGCTTGGAACTGGCGGCGCCCAGACCCTCGACATCGTGACGACGCCGGAAGGCGCCCTGCAGATGACCCTTTCCGAGGCTGGCGTGCGCGATCGCGTCGGCCGCGCCATCAATCAGGCCATCGAGGTGCTGCGCAAGCGCGTCGACGCGCTGGGCACCACCGAGCCGAATATCCAGCGCCAGGGCGCCGACCGCATTCTGGTGCAGGTGCCGGGCTTGCAGGATCCGCAACGTCTGAAGGATCTGCTGGGCAAGACCGCAAAGCTGCAGTTCCGCTTCGTGGCGGAGGGCGGCGGCGCCCGCGGCGAGGTCGACATGCTGCCGTCGCGTGATGCCGGCGGCGCCCTGACGCCGGTCGAAAAGCGGGTCATCGTCGAAGGCGAGGATCTGGTGGACGCCCAGCCGTCGTTCGACCAGCGCACGTCGGAGCCGATCGTCAATTTCCGCTTCAATATGAAGGGCGCCCAGCGCTTCGGCCAGGCGACGACGGAGAATGTCGGCCGGCCGCTGGCCATCGTGCTCGACAACGAGATCGTCTCGGCTCCGCGCATCATCAATCCGATCACCGGCGGTTCGGGCCAGATTTCTGGTCGGTTCACCGTGCAGCAGGCCAACGACCTTGCGCTGCTGTTGCGCGCCGGCGCGTTGCCCGCCAAGCTGACCGTGGTGGAAGAGCGGACGGTTGGTCCGGGCCTCGGCAAGGATTCAATCAACGCCGGTCTCAAGGCCACTTATGTGGCGGCGATCTTCGTCGTGCTGTTCATGTTTGTGACCTACGGCCTGTTCGGCCTGTTCGCCAACATCGCGCTGATCGTCCACGTGGTGTTTATCCTGGCGCTGATGTCGTTGCTCGGCGCCACCATGACCTTGCCCGGCATCGCTGGCATCGTGCTGACCATCGGCACCGCCGTCGACTCCAACGTGCTGATCTATGAACGCATACGCGAGGAGGCGAAGGCGGGGAGATCCATCATATCGGCGATCGACGCCGGCTTTACCCGGGCGTTCGCGACGATTTTCGACTCGAACAGCACCATGGCTATCGCCGCCGTCATCCTGTTCCTGCTCGGCACGGGTCCGGTGCGTGGCTTCGCCGTGGTGTTCGTCCTTGGCATCCTGACCACGGTCATCACCGCCGTCACCATGACGCGGATGATGATCGCGCTGTGGTACCGGATTGCCCGGCCGAAGACGCTGCCGTTCTGAGTATTTATCCGGGGAATCCCGGAGCCTTTTCGTGGCGTGGCATTGGGCTTTGCTGGCGAAAAGATATGCAATTCATTATGTTACAACGGGCTTCTTCCGGGATGGTTGAAGTCAGGTATGTTCCCCGGGGCGCTGCCAGCTTCGCCGGAACGCCGTGAAAGGGTTACCGATCGTGCGTTTGCTTCGTATCGTTCCTGACAACACCCGGATCAAATTCGTCCGGCGTCGTGTGTTCAGCTTCCCGTTCTCGGCGTTGATTTCTCTGGCGACGGCGGCGCTGTTGCTGGTCTGGGGGTTGCATTTCGGCATCGACTTCACCGGCGGCACGCTGATCGAGATGCAGGCCCGCAACGGCCAGGCCAATGTGTCCGTTGTGCGCCAGGCGGCCAACGCCATCAGCGTCGGCGAGGTCGAGGTTCAGGAGTTCGGCTCTGGCGGCGTGTCCATTCGCGTGCCGGTGCAGCCCGGCGGCGAGAGCGCCCAGGGCGAGATCGTGACCAAGGCCCGCGCGGCGTTCGAAAAGGACTATGAGTTCCGCCGCGTCGAGACGGTGGGACCGCGCGTTTCGGGCGAGCTGGTGCAGTCCGGCACGCTGGGCGTGGTGCTCGCGATCCTCGCGGTGATGGTCTACCTGTGGTTCCGCTTCGAACTGCAGTTCGCCATCGGCGCCATTATCGGCACCATGCACGACATCGTGCTGACCGTTGGTTTCTTTGTCATCACCCAGATCGAGTTCAATATGACCTCGATCGCCGCCATCCTGACCATCGTCGGCTATTCACTCAACGAAACCGTCGTGGTGTTCGACCGTACCCGCGAACTGATGCGCCGGTACAAGACGATGCCGCTGGACGAGTTGCTGGACCTTTCCGTCAACACAACCCTGTCGCGCACGGCGATGACGGCCACCACCACGGCGCTGTCGCTGCTGGCGCTGGTTCTGTTCGGCGGCGAGGCTATTCGCGGCTTCGCCGTGGTGATGCTGTTCGGCGTGGTGATCTGCACCTATTCGGCCATGTTCGTCTCGACGCCGGCGCTGCTCTATCTCGGCGTTCGTAGCGGCCGTCTGGCTGATGAGCCGGCCGACACGTCGGTGCCGGTGTCAGTTCCCGAATCGGGCAAGGCCTGAATCTGGGTGAAGGGGCCGATCATGAGGCAATGGTCATGAGCGGCGACGACCGGTTTCTGCCAGGCCACCACGAACTGGACGCCTACGGCAATCACGGCTTTCGCTTCGGCGGCATGTCGCACCGGGGCTCGATCCTGACGACGCCAGCTGGCGTGCGGGCCTGGCCGGTTCGCGAGGCGGCGGAAATCAGCGTGGCGGCTCTCGCGCCAGCCATCGCCGAAGCGGCCAGCATCGATCTGTTGCTGATCGGCACGGGCGAGACGCTGACGCCGCTGGCGCCGGAGTTGCTGGCGACCCTGCGTGAGGCCGGGTTGCGCATCGACGTGATGAGCACTGCGACAGCGGCGCGCACTTACAATTTTCTGGTTTCGGAAGGCCGTCAGGCGGCTGCGGCGCTGATCGCGGTGCCGTAGCCGTACAAGAGGCGGCCGGGGGGCGGAGTTGCCCCCGCTGGAGCCGTTTGACAGGACAGCGACAGCAATGGCTGACAACAGCCCCGACGCGCGTCTCGCCGACGCCTACCAGCATTGCCAGCAACTGACCCGGTCTGGCGAGAGCGACCGTTATCTGGCGACGCTGCTGGCGCCGGCGGCGGCCCAGCCAGCCCTGTTCGCGCTTTATGCGTTTGCCCATGAGGTCGGGCGGATTCGCGATGTGGTGAAACAGCCGCTGGCCGGTGAGATCCGCCTGCAATGGTGGCGCGACGTGGTCATGGGCGAGGGCCGGGGCGATGTCTCGGGCAACCCGGTGGCGGCGGCGCTGCTTGACGCCATTGCCCGTTACCGGTTGCCCCAGAAGGTGTTTCTGGACCTGCTCGACGCGCGCACTTTCGATCTCTACGACGATCCCATGCCCTCTGTCGCCAGCCTCGAAGGCTACTGCGGCGAGACGTCGTCAGTGCTGCTGCGGCTCGCCAGCCTCATTGTCGCCGATGGCGGCGATAGCGGCGGCGGCGATGCGCCCGGTCATGGCGGCGTTGCCTTTGGCGTCGCCGGGCTGTTGCGGTCGTTGCCCTGGAGCGCCCGGCTTGGCCAGGTTTTCGTCCCCGCCGACCTGTTGGCGCGGCATGGAGCCAGCCGGGAGGATATCGTCCAGGGGCGCGATACGCCGGCTGTGCGCGCTGCTCTGGCCGACATGTTGGCGCTGGCGTGGAGCCATTACGACGCCTTCCGCAAGGCGCTTGCCGCCAGCCCGGGCGCAGTGCGGGCGGCGTTCCTGCCAGTTGCGGTGACGCCGCTGTATCTGCGCCGCATGGACCGGCCAGACTGGCGTCCGTTCACCGAGGTGGTGGAGCCGCCGCAATGGCGGCGGCAATGGCGCATCTGGCGCGCGTCGCGCGGCTCCTGGCCGCGTTAGAGCGCTTTCCGGTCGGAAGCGGCTGATCGATCAAAATTCGCTCACACAAAGAGAACTGGAGCAGTTTGCGATCCAGATTGATCGAAAACCGCTCCACTCGTCTGTTTTCGACATCCGCATCCCCTGATACAGGGCGGTGGAGCAAATGCCGGAAAAAATAACTGACAACTAACTGATTTTATAGTGAAATTTACGGACCAATTTTGCGCGCCACGTGGGTGGATGCAAATCTCGAATTTGTCGCATCAGCCCGGGGTAGTGGCGTCCGCCTGAACGAACCCGCGCTGCATCCAGGCGGCGAGATCAGCTCTGGCCCGGTCGGTCAGCGCCTGCTTTTTGGCGGCCGCCTTTTCCTTGCCTCGCATGCGCTTGCCGCTGGTATTGCGCAGCGGTTCGGTCAGTGGTGGAAACAGCCCGAAATTGACGTTCATCGGCTGGAAGGAGCGCGGCGCGCCTTCCTCGTCGGCGGCGATATGTCCGCCGGTAATGTGGCCGATCAGCGCTCCCAGAGCCGTGGTCGGCGGCGGCGGCGCGAAATCCTTGCCCAGCCGCGCCGCAGCGACGGCCATGCCGGTGAAAATGCCAATGGCGGCGCTTTCCACATAGCCCTCGCAGCCGGTGATCTGCCCGGCGAAACGCAGGCGCGGTTGCGCCTTGAGGCGCAACTGGCCATCGAGCAGGCGCGGCGAATTGAGATAGGTGTTGCGGTGCAGGCCGCCGAGGCGGGCGAATTCGGCCCCCTCCAGCCCCGGAATGGTGCGGAACAGCGCGGTCTGGGCGCCGTGCTTCAGCTTGGTCTGGAAGCCGACGAGGTTGTAGAGCGTGCCAAGGGCGTTGTCCTGACGCAGCTGGACAATGGCGTAGGGCTTGACGGTGGGGTTGTGCGCGTTGGTCAGGCCAACCGGCTTCATCGGCCCGTGGCGCAGGGTTTCACGGCCACGCTCGGCCATTACCTCGATCGGCAGGCAGCCGTCGAAATAGGGCGTATTGGCCTCCCATTCCTTGAACGAGGTTTTCTCCCCCCCGATCAGGCCGTCGATGAAGGCGTTGTACTGGTCCTGATCCAGCGGGCAGTTGATGTAATCGGCGCCGGTGCCGCCAGGGCCAGGCTTGTCATAACGCGACTGGAACCAGGCCTTGTTCATGTCGATGCTGTCGCGATGCACGATTGGGGCGATCGCATCGAAGAACGCCAGGGATTCGGCGCCTGACAGTTCGCGAATGGCCTCGGCTAGCGCCGGAGAGGTCAGGGGGCCGGTGGCGACAATCACGTCGTCCCACTCCGCCGGCGGCAGGCCGGCGATTTCGCCCCGCTCCACGGTGATGAGCGGGTGGGCCATGATCTGCGCGGTGATCTGCGCGGAGAAGCCATCGCGGTCCACCGCCAGCGCGCCGCCAGCCGGCACCATGTGGTCGGCGGCGGCTGCCATCACCAGTGAGCCAAGCGCGCGCATTTCCTGATGCAGCAGGCCGACGGCGTTGGCGTTGGCGTCATCGGAACGGAACGAGTTCGAGCAGACCAGTTCCGCCAGTTGTTCGGTGTGGTGGGCGTCGGTGCCCCGCTCCGGGCGCATCTCGTGCAGCACCACCGGCACGCCGGCGTTGGCCAGCCGCCAGGCGGCTTCGCTGCCGGCAAGGCCGCCGCCAACAACGTGAACGGAACGGAGCGCCGTTGGCGCGGTTGAAACGGGAGCGGTCATTCGGTTGGTGCGCCTGATCTCGAAACTCTTGAAAGGGGCGGGCCGGGACGGTTCGCCTGTCCCGCACGCGTTCAGGACGCCATAGCACATCCGGCGGGTTTCGCCCGCCCCCTTGCGCGCCCGTTCGCGCCGCCCTTCAGATCGGGATTGATGTCTCCCCTGGACGAAGCGCCCCAGGTTTCCTATCTTGAGGGATGCGCAGGGGTTCGCGTTTCCACCGCCCGCGCAGTCAAAGGTTCAGAAAAGATGGCCAGTTCCGCTTCGCCCATGCAGATCATGAAGATTTCCGACGCCGCTGCGGCGCGTGTGCGCGAAATCATGGCCAATTCGTCCGATCCCATCGTTGGGGTTCGCGTCGGGGTGCGCAAGGGCGGTTGCGCCGGCATGGAATACACCATGGACTACGCCCGGGACATCAATCCGAAGGATGAGATGGTCGAGGACAAGGGCGTGCGCATCTTTGTCGAACCTGGCGCGGTGATGTTCCTGCTTGGAACGGAGATGGATTTCAAAACCGAACGGTTGTCGTCACAGTTCGTTTTTAACAATCCGAACCAGATCTCGGCCTGCGGCTGCGGCGAATCGGTTTCCATTGTCCCGGCCGGGGCCACGGGTCAGGCCAGCGCCTCCCGATAGGAATTGCCGGAGCCCAGGCGTCGCCCAGCCATGCGGAAAAAGCGCGGCCGGGTTCATTTTCATGCCGGCTGTACCGTTGCGCGCCCGCTTGAAACCGGCAATCCTGATGTCATGACGACATCAAATTCACCCAACAAATCCCACGACGCGGCGCTACTGAAGACGCTCGAAGGCGGCGGACCATCACGGTTCCGCAAGGCGGCGACCGTTGTGCTGTTGCGCGATCGTCCCGACGGCGTCGAAACCTTCATGGTCGTGCGCCATCACCAGATCGATTTCGCCTCTGGCGCCCTGGTTTTCCCGGGCGGCAGTCTCGACAAGGCCGACGAGGCGATCGCCAGCAATGCGGATCTGTGCGCGCCCTGCGGCGTCAGCGACGTGGAGTTGCTGACCTTCCGCATCGCGGCGATCCGTGAAGCGTTCGAGGAGTGCGGCGTGCTGCTGGCCCGACGCCCCGGGGCCGCCAATCTGCTGCCGGCGGTTGAGCTGGCGCCGATCGAACAGAAATGGCGCGCCGGCCTCAACGATGGTTCGCTTTCGTTCCTCGACCTGCTGTTGCAGGAAGGGCTGGTGCTGGCGACTGACGCAATGATCCCGTATGCGCACTGGATCACGCCAGAAGGCATGCCCAAGCGGTTTGACACCTGGTTCTTCCTCGCCGTCGCGCCGGATGACCAACTCGCCCTGCACGATGGGCACGAGGCGGTTGAATCGGTATGGCTGACGGCCCGGGAGGCGCTGGATGGCGCTGCCTCTGGCAAGTACACGGTGATTTTCCCGACCGAGCGCAACCTGTTCAAGATGGCCGGATACCGGAGCGCCGACGAAGCATTCGCCGCCACCCGCGCCGACAACATCGTCACGGTGCTGCCAGTGCTGCAAAAATCCGAAGAAGGCGTGCACCTGCTTATTCCAGAGGAGGCAGGTTACGGCGGCTCGCGGTTCAGCGTTTCGTCCTGAGAGCGCGCCAGAAGGCAGACATGCGGATGCCCGCAACTTTGCGGGCATCGATATATTGAGCTTTCCGGATCGGGGGGCGAGCCGGGCGGGATCCAGTTTCAGGTCCCCGGACTGATTGACGAGCCGCCGGCGGCGTCAGGGGCGGCCGCATCGCCGTCATTCAGGCGCCGGATCATTCGTCAAAACAAAACCGCCCGGCGCATGCCGGGCGGTTTTGTTTTGATGTGAAGGCGGCCGGAAGCGAGGGCTTCCGTGATTCCGCTATCAGACGTCAGCTTCCTCGCCCGCCGGGGCGTCGGCGCCGCGGGTCGTGCGGGCGCTGCGGCGGGTTCGCGTACGGGCCGGGCGCGGCGCCTTGGCGGCGTCCGCCTCCGTTGCATCTGCAGGCTCCGGGGGCGACGCTTCGGTAGCCTCAGCAACGGGCTTCTTGCGCGACGTGGTGGTCTTTCTGGCGGCGGGCGCCTTGCTGGCGGCCGTCTTGTCCGCCTTGTCGGCGGCAGCCTTGCGCGGGGCGCGCTTTTTTGCAGGAGCCGCTTCGGCAGCGGGCGTCGCTTCGACGACCACAGGCGTCGTTTCAGCAGGCGCCTGCGCGGCCGGCCCGGCGGCGGCAACCGCCTTGCGGCTGCGCGAGCGGGTCGGCCGGGCGACGGGCGCTTCGGCTTCGACGGCGGCTTCCGGCGCACTCTCGACAGCCTTCGCTGCGGTCTTGCGCGGCGCGCGCTTGCGCTTCGGCTTTTCAACCGTCGCTTCAGTCGCCGCAGTTTCAGCCGACGTCTCGACCGTGGCTTCCTTCGCAACCGGCGCAGCGCGCATCGTCTCCGCCGGGACGGCTGCAACGTTAGCGACGATTGCCGGAACATCCGCATTTACAGCAGCGTCAACCGGGGCCACAGCCGTGTCTGCTTCAGCCGCTGTGTGGGCGGCCTCCGCCGCAAAGGTTGCATTGTCCTTGCGGCCGCCACGGCGCCGGCGATCACGCCGTTTGCGCTCCCCACGCTCAGGGGACTGGGCGTCCCGGAACTGAGCGTCCTGAGACCGCGCGTCCTCATGCGCCTCTTTCGCCGTTGCCTGCGTTCCGGTGGCTGGCATGATCGCCACCGGCGTGACCGGCCCGCTCTCACGCCGGGGCTCGGCGACCTGCGCTTCAGCCGGCTTGCCAGAGCGACGCTTCGGCGTCGCCTTCACCAGCATGAAGGCTGGCGTGTGCTCGCCGAAACCGGGCTGCGATGGCTCGTCGCGCTCCTGGCGATTGCGGCCGCGGCGATCGTCACGTTGGCCATTGCGGCCGCCGCTCCGGGCGTCATGCCGCGCATCGCCACGCGGGTCCCGCGAGAAGTCCTGGCGCGGTTCCTGCGGCCGGCTGTCCTGCCGGCGCGGCTCCGGCCGCTCATCCTGCTGGGGCTCTTCCCGCTGCTCATGCTGCCGGGCTGCCTGCGGCTCGTCAGCTTCACCCTCGCGCCGGCGGCCGTCACGGCCACGTTTGCCGTCCCTGCCGTCCCTGCCGCGCCGGCGATCGTGGCGCCGGTCGCGCGAAGCGCCATCATCCTCGCCGGCAATGCCGGACTCGTCGAGCGAGAGCCCCAGCCACTCGAAGTCCTTGCCCGTCATGGCGACGATGGCAGCGGCGCTCTTCGAGTCATCCGGGGTGATGATGGTGTATGCGGTGCCCTTGCGACCGGCGCGGCCAGTGCGACCGATGCGGTGGACGTAATCCTCGGCGTGATGCGGCGTGTCATAGTTGAACACGTGGCTCACGTCTGGAATGTCGAGGCCGCGGGCGGCGACGTCGCTGGCGACCAGCAGTTGCACGTCATTGTTGCGGAACCGGTCCAGCGCCTGCATGCGCGAGCGCTGATCCATGTCGCCGTGGAGCGCGACGACCGAGAAGCCATGCTTCTCCAGCGAACGCTGCACCACCGCGACGTCACGCTTGCGATTGCAGAAGATGATGCCGTTCTTCAGTTCATCCGCGTCGCGGATCAGCCGGCGCAGGGTCTTGCGCTTCTGCGCCGCCTCGGAACCGGACGCCACGGCCAGCTGGGTGATCGTGCTGGCGGTGGAGGAGGCGCGAGCCACCTCGATGCGCGCCGGGTTGCTGAGGAAGTTGTCGACGAGGTTCTGGATTTCCGGCGGCATGGTGGCCGAGAAAAACAGGGTCTGCCGGGTGAAGGGCACCATTTTGCAGATGCGTTCGATATCGGGAATGAATCCCATGTCGAGCATCCGGTCGGCTTCGTCGATGACCAGCACTTCGATGCCGCTCAGCAACAGCTTGCCGCGCTCGAAATGGTCCAGCAGCCTGCCGGGCGTGGCGATCAGCACGTCGACGCCGCGGGTGATCTTGGCGTCCTGGTCGGCGAAGGACACGCCGCCAATCAGCAGCGCGACGTTCAGCTTGTGATGGACGCCGTATTTGATGAAGCTTTCCTCCACCTGCGCCGCCAGCTCGCGCGTCGGCTCCAGGATGAGGGTGCGCGGCATGCGCGCGCGGGCCCGGCCGGTTTCCAGCAGGGTGAGCATGGGCAGAGTGAACGCCGCCGTTTTACCCGTGCCGGTCTGGGCGATGCCAAGCACGTCGCGGCGCGCCAGCACATGCGGGATGGCCTCAGCCTGAATGGGCGTCGGCTCGGTATAGCCGGAGCTTTCAACTGCTTGAAGGACTTTGCCGCTGAGGCCGAGGTCAGAAAATGCCATGGGTCCGTTGAGAGCGTCTGCGGGCCGTCAAAATGACAGGCGCTAATAAGGAGATCGCTGGCCGGATGCCAGCAACCCAAGGGGCGCAGCGTCTTGCGGACTATGGTATGAACCCATGTCTTGTCAACGGATATCGCAAAACAGTGGTTCAGTTTGGCAATATTCGCGGCCTGACGGTCACATCAGTGAACTGCGCGCAACAATCGGCTGGCGGCGTGCGCCGCCGTCAGCCGCCATGTATCGCCCCTATCGCCGGGGATCAGTTTCCAGTTGGGGTGGGGCAAACCTCCGCAAACGCCTTGCCAAGAGGGCAAGGCGCGCCGGCCCGGCGCAGGTTGCCCGGTTGTCAGATATCGAGGCCGGCCTCATCGGCGAAGGCGGCGCGCTCCTGAATAAAGGCGAAACGCGCCTCCGGCTTGTTGCCCATCAGCCGGTCGATGGCGTCCGACGTCTGGGGACGGCCCTCGTCTTCCACCTGCACCCGCAGCAGCGTGCGCCGGGCCGGATCCATGGTGGTTTCCTTCAGTTGGGCCGCCATCATCTCGCCAAGGCCCTTGAACCGGCCGACATCCACCTTCTTGCCCTTGAAATCACGGGCAATGACCCTGTCGCGCTCCGTTTCGTCGCGGGCATAGAGCGTTTTGTTGCCGGAGGTGATCCGGTAGAGCGGCGGCACCGCCAGATAGAGATGGCCGTTGTCGATCAGCTTCGGCATCTGTCGGTAAAAGAAGGTGATCAGCAGTGAAGCGATATGCGCGCCGTCCACGTCCGCGTCGGTCATGATGATGACCTTCTCGTAACGCAGCTCGCTGTCGCGGTATTGCGCGCCAACGGCGCAGCCGAGCGCCTGGGACAGGTCGGAAAGCTGCTGGTTCGCCGCGAGCTTGTCGCGGCCGGCGGAGGCCACATTGAGAATTTTGCCGCGCAACGGCAGCACGGCCTGGGTGCGCCGGTCGCGCGCCTGCTTGGCGCTGCCCCCAGCCGAGTCGCCCTCGACGATGAACAACTCGGAGCCAGCGGCGCCGGCCAGGGTGCAATCGGCGAGTTTGCCTGGAAGGCGCAGGCGGCGGGTGGCGCTTTTGCGGGCGACTTCCTTTTCCTGCCGGCGCCGCATCCGCTCTTCCGAGCGCTCGATGGTCCATTCCAGCAGGCGCAAGGCCTGTTGCGGCGCCGCCGCCAGCCAGTGATCAAAGGCGTCGCGCACGGCGTTTTCGACGATTCGCACCGCCTCGCTGGTCGCCAGCTTGTCCTTGGTCTGTCCCTGGAATTCCGGCTCGCGGACGAACACCGAGAGCAGGGCGGCGCAGGTGGCCATAATGTCGTCGGCCGTGAGGTTGGCGGCGCGCTTCTGCTGGCCAATGCGTTCGGCGTGCTCACGCAGGCCGCGCAACAGCGCCATGCGCAAGCCCTGCTCGTGGGTGCCGCCTTCCGGGGTTGGAATGGTGTTGCAGTAGGAGTGGATGAATCCGTCCTGATCAGCCAGCCATGACACCGCCCATTCGACGGAGCCGTGGCCGCCATCCTTTTCGATCTTGCCGGAGAACAGCTGGTCCGCAACCTGGGAGGCGCCGTCGATCTCGCGCGCCAGATAATCCTTCAGACCGCCCGGGAAGCGGAAAATCGCCTCGGCCGGGACGTTGTCGGCCGCATCCAGCAGCGACGGCGCGCATTTCCACCGCACCTCGACGCCGCCGAACAGATAGGCCTTGGAGCGCGCCATCTTGAACAGCCGGCGCGGACTGAAGCGGACCTCTGGACCGAAAATCTCCGCGTCGGGATGAAAGCGGACGGTCGTGCCGCGGCGGTTCTGGACGCGGCCGACGGTGATGAGTTCAGTCTGGGGCAGGCCGCGGCTGTAGGTCTGGCGATAGAGCGTCTGCCCGCGCGCCACCTCGATTTCCAGCACGTCGGACAGGGCGTTGACCACGGAGACGCCAACGCCATGCAGACCGCCGGAGGTCTCGTAAACCTTCGAATCAAACTTGCCGCCAGCGTGCAGGATGGTGAGAATCACCTCGAGCGCTGACTTGCCCGGAAATTTGGGGTGCGGATCGATCGGGATGCCGCGGCCGTTGTCGGTGACGCGGATGAAGCCGCTTTCCTCCAGCTCGACCTCGATGAACGATGCGTGGCCGGCGACGGCCTCGTCCATGGCGTTGTCGATGACTTCGGCGAACAGGTGGTGCAGGGCCTTTTCGTCCGTGCCGCCGATATACATGCCCGGGCGGCGGCGAACAGGCTCCAGCCCTTCGAGCACCTCGATCGCGGCGGCGGTGTAGCCGGCCTCATCCGGCGTGCCGGCTTTCACGGACTGCGCCAGCTTCGCCGCCTGGGCCTCCAGCCGCGCGCCCCTGGTTCCGCCGCCCTTGCCGCCAGCCGGTTTGCGCGCCAGCGCGCCGCCGCCGAAAAGATCATCCCTGTCCGACATATATCTGATCTGATCCCGATTCGTTCTCATAAGAATATGCCAGCTTTTCACCAGATGGTGAAAGCCGCGATGACTGGCTTCCGCCGAAGCTCACCGGGACCCTGACGCAAACCCGGTCCCTGGCCTGAATTCAAAGCCTGGTCCAAAGCGATGACATGATGGAAATCGCGTTCCGGCTGGAGCGCCGGACCCAATAAAACATAGCACGGCTGGCGGTCCGGGCCAAAACGCGGATGTCGCGCCAGGCGACGCCAGGGCCTCCAAAAAGCAGAAAGGCCGGGGCGGGCCCGGCCTTTCCGTTCGCGTCACCCTTCGGGATCAGCAGGAGTAGTACATCTCGAACTCGACCGGATGCGGGGTCATTTCGAAACGCATCACCTCGGCCATCTTCAACTCGATGAAGCTGTCGATGAAGTCCTGGGTGAAGACATCGCCAGCCTTGAGGAAGGCGTTGTCCTTGCGCAGGGAGTCGAGGGCCTCGCGCAGCGAGCCGCAGACGGTCGGGATTTTTTTCAGTTCGCGCGGCGGCAGGTCGTAGAGGTCCTTGTCCATCGCCGGGCCAGGATCGATCTTGTTGATGATGCCGTCGAGGCCGGCCATCAACAGGGCCGAGAACGCCAGATAGGGGTTGGCGGTCGGGTCAGGGAAGCGAACCTCGACGCGCTTGGCCTTCGGGTTGTTCGTCCACGGAATACGGCAGGAAGCCGAACGGTTGCGGGCCGAGTAAGCCAGCAGCACCGGCGCTTCATAGCCAGGGACCAGGCGCTTGTAGGAGTTGGTCGACGGATTGGTGAAGGCGTTCAGGGCCTTGGCGTGCTTGATGATGCCGCCAATGAACCACAGGCATTCCTGGCTGAGGTCGGCGTATTTGTTGCCGGAGAACACCGGCTTGCCGTCCTTCCAGATCGACAGGTGGACGTGCATGCCCGAGCCGTTGTCGCCGAACACCGGCTTCGGCATGAAGGTCGCGGTCTTGCCGTAGCTGTTGGCCACATTGTGGATGCAGTACTTGTAGATCTGCATCTCGTCGCCGGTCTGGGTCAGCGTGTTGAACTTGGTGCCAAGTTCGTGCTGGGCCGAGGCGACCTCGTGGTGATGCTTCTCGACGGTGACGCCCATCGACTGCATGGCGGCGAGCATTTCGCCGCGCATGTCCTGGCAGCTGTCCAGCGGCGGCACGGGGAAGTAACCGCCCTTGGTGGGAATGCGGTGGCCCATGTTGCCGCCTTCATACTCCCGGTCGCCGTTGGTCGGCAGTTCCGCGGAGTCGAGCTTGAAGCCGGTGTTGTACGGGTCAGCCTTGAAGCGGACGTCGTCGAAGACGAAGAATTCGGCTTCGGGACCGATGAACACGGTGTCGCCAATGCCGGTGGAGGCGAGGAACGCCTCGGCCTTGCGGGCGATGCCGCGCGGGTCGCGGCTGTAGGATTCGCCGGTGCCGGGCTCAAGCACGTCGCAGACGATCGACAGGGTCGGGGCGGCGAAGAAGGGATCGAGCTGGGCCGTCGACGGATCCGGCATCAGCACCATGTCCGACTCATTGATGGCCTTCCAGCCAGCGATCGAGGAGCCGTCGAACATGGTGCCGTCGGCGAACATGTCCTCGTCGACCATCGACACGTCGAAAGTCACGTGCTGCCACTTGCCGCGCGGATCCGTAAAGCGGAAGTCGACATACTTGATGTCCTCTTCCTTGATGGTCTTGAGCACGTCCTGAGCGCTCTTCGTCATCATGAGTCCCCTATCCTGCAACTGGGGCGACAGACCCGCTCCGTGGTCCGCGCGATACAATGTTGAAGCCCGCCGCCGCCCGGCGACGGGCAAAAATCTGGGTCAGACAGCGTCCGCGCCGGTTTCGCCAGTGCGGATGCGAATGGCTTCCTCAATGGTCGAAACGAAAATCTTGCCGTCGCCGATGCGGCCCGTCTGGGCGGCGTTGCGGATCGCCTCCACGGCGCGCTCGACCTGATCGTCGTTGAGAACGATCTCGATCTTCACCTTCGGAAGAAAATCGACGACATATTCGGCGCCGCGATAGAGCTCGGTGTGACCCTTCTGCCGGCCGAAGCCCTTGGCTTCGATGACGGTGATGCCCTGCAGGCCGATGTCCTGCAGCGCTTCCTTCACCTCATCGAGCTTGAAAGGCTTGATGATCGCTTCGATCTTCTTCATGAGCCGCGCTCCTCCGCACCGGGTCCGGGCTGCAAAACTGGCCGTGTCTGACTGTCCAGGGCTTTATGCCTCGGCCGGCGTCCGAATGAAACGGACTTGTTGACCTGCTTCAGTCCTGGGCGCCGCTTTCATGGGCGTTTTGCGCCTAAAAAATAGTCAATTTCGCAAAGGCGGATTTTCAGGTCCGCATGATGACGAAGACGTTGTCCCGGGAACGTCTTCCGGGCGCGTCTGGCGCCTTTTTGGGCGTCTTCCGACGGTCAAGGCCGCCGTTACGGGCTATTTCCAGCGAAACACTGCGCGGAGGAGCGCGTTTGCGCAAGGCATGCCGATTATGATGCGGGCAGATTCGTAATCCAGGAGGCGGCAATGGCGGGCCAGTCAGGGGAGTATCTGCTGCGGGCGTCGTGGATGGCGGAAGCTGACAGGATCACCATCGCCAGCGGCGTTCCGGGATACGAGCTGATGCTTCGGGCTGGACGCGGCGTCGCGGCGGCGGCGCGGCGCATGGCTGCGCCCGGGGCCCGGATTCTGGTGATCTGCGGCGCTGGCAACAATGGCGGCGACGGCTATGTGGCGGCGCGGCTGTTGCAGGCGGAGGGGCGCGACGTCGACGTGATGGCCCCGCTGGGGCCGGCGACCACCGCCGACGCTGGCCAGGCGGCGGCCGACTGGGCCCATGCGCATGGCGCGGCTGTTGCCGTTGACGTTGACCTCGCCAGCTACGGGCTGGTGATCGACGCGTTGTTCGGCGCTGGCCTCAACCGGCCGCTGGAGGGCGTGGCGCTCGATCTGGCGCAGCGCATCAACGCCGCCGCCCTCCCGGTTCTTGCCGTTGACGTTCCAAGCGGGCTCAGCGCCGACAGCGGCCAGGTCCTGGGGGCGGCGATGGGGGCAAGCGTCAGTGCGACCGCCACCGTGACGTTCGCCGCCCGCAAGCCGGGGCATCTGTTATTGCCGGGCCGGGCGCTGTGCGGAGCGGTGACCTGCATCGATATTGGCATTGCGCCCGGGACCATCGCCAGCGTTGGCCGGGGAATGTTTTACAATTCACCCGATCTCTGGCTGACGCGCTTTCCGGCGCCATCGCTGGAGGCGCACAAGTACCGGCGCGGCCATGTGCTGTGCGGGTCCGGCGGACCGCTGTCGACGGGCGCCATCCGGCTCGCCGCCCGCAGCGCCCTGCGCGTCGGCGCCGGGCTGGCGACAATCGCGGCCGGGCCCGATGCATGCCGGGTGCACGCGGCGCATCTCACCGCCGTGATGATCCGCGAGGCGGAAGGCGCCGGCGATTTCGCCCGGCTGCTGGACGACGTCCGGTTCAATGCGGTGATCCTTGGCCCTGCCGGCGGCGTGGGGCCGGAACTGGCGGCGCGGGTGGAGGAGGCGATACTGCGCGGGCGGGCGCTGGTGATCGACGCTGACGCCATCAGCAGTTTCGCTGGCGCGCCAGAGCGGATGGCGGCGCTCATCGTGGCGGGCGGCGGCGCGCCGGTGGTGATGACGCCGCACGATGGCGAATTCGCCCGGTTGTTCGGCAAGGTGGCGGGGGTGATGGACGCTGGCGCGAAATATGAGCGGGCTCTGGCCGCGGCGCGCCTGGCCGGCGCCATTGTCGTGCTCAAGGGGGCCGATACGGTGATCGCCGCGCCGGATGGGCGGGTGGCCATCAACGACAACGCGCCGCCCTGGCTTGGCACCGCCGGCTCTGGCGATGTGCTCTCCGGGCTGGTGGGTGGTTTGCTGGCCCAGGGGATGCCGGGTTTCGAGGCTGCCGCGGCGGCGGTCTGGATTCATGGCGCTGCGGCGCGGACATTCGGGCCGGGACTGATTTCCGAGGATCTGCCGGAGCAGGTTCCAGCCGTCTTGCGGCGGCTGCTGCAACAGGAGCCCCTGGCGTAAAAGGCGGGATGTGCGTTTGCGCACATTGAAGTTCGCGCGCGTGCAGCGGGCGCCGCGATGTCGGGAAATGGGCGCGCGCCAGCGATTTCGCGGGCAATTGCGCCGGCCGCCTCCAGCGTTGCGCCGGCTGCATGACGCCAGGAAGCGACAGCCGGGCTGGTCGTGAGCGCAGTTTTCGCGTTATTCTGGCTTCACGTTGATTGGGTTGAACGCGGCGGTTGAGTTCCGCCGGCCGTGCTGGCGCGCCGGTAAAGTCTGGCGTTCGTTAGTCCGCAGCCATTCAGGATGGCGCCTTGCGGGCGGCGCGGAGTTCAGGAGCTGGATATGTCTATTCCCATGTATGTTCGCCGGCTGTCCGCTGTGACCGCTGCGGTTGGCGTGCTGGCGATCGCGCCGGTCGCATTCGCGCAGCAGGTCCCAGCCACTCCCGACTGGGAGGCGCCGGCTGATGTCAAACCCTCGCCAAAGGCCAGGGGCGGCGCAAAGGCCGCCAGCCGGTCCACGGGCGCCACAGGTGGGCTCAACGCTCCCATGCGCAAGATCGAGCGGGACGATATCGACATGACCGGCGTGGGCCGGGAAGTGCGCAACTTCGGTTCCGGCGTGCGGCCGATGATGAACAGCACCGGCGGCATGGGGGTCGGCGGCGGCTTCTGAGACGCTCTCCGGACAGAATTTATGGGGCGGCCTTTGCGCGAAGCAGCGCTGGCAAGGAGGTCCCCGGAACGATGCTTCTTCGAAAAGGCTGGCCGCGCGCTGGCCTTTTTTCTTGCGTGCGCGCCGGAATCTTGCGGGCGCGCCCGATTGGGGGAGGCGGTCAGGTTACCTCGAACCAGGTCGCCATGCCGCCATCAAGCCGCTCGGCGATGGATGAGCCGATGAGCCATTTGCCGGCTTCGCCAGCGACAAAGGCCACGCGCGACGTGTGGTTCGCGGGAACGGCGATGACGTCGAGCCAGTAGGGCTCCCAGCCATCATCCAGGTTGTGCAGCCGCCGCACGTGGTGCCCGTGAATGTGCAGCGTCTGCATCCAGGGCGTCGTATTCTTCAGCTCAAGCGTCACCGGACGGCCCGAGCGAACGCTGAACGCCGGCTTTTTCACGGCCTCGGGCCAGGAGACGCCGTTGATGGTCCAGATGCGCGCCGGGTCCGTGAAGCGCGCGGCGGTTTCTGGCGCGCCAGGCGAGGCTCCCCCGGCCATGACCAGGGCGGCGCGGATTGAATCCTGCAGCCGGATCGCCTCTGGCAAACCAGCGGCGGGCAAGGCGGCGACGGGCCCCGCGGCCATTGCCGGCGGCGCGTCTGTCGCCGTCACGACCAGCAATGGCGCGCCCGCATCGCCAAACCGCGCTTGCAGCGCGCCTTCAGCGCCCGCCTGCGCCGGCGCCGCGACGATCAGGTCGTAGCGCCCGCCTGGAAGCAGGGTCAGGCTGTCGCGGGCCGGCGTGAACAGGGCCGAAGGGCGGCCATCGACGCCAATGACTTGCACGTGGAGGCCGTTAAACTGCAGGGCGAACGTGCGCGCGTTGGCGGCGTTCAGCAGACGCAATCGCAGGCGCGAGCCCGGCGCGACGCTGACGCGCCCGGGTGGGGCGGCGGAATTCAGCGTCAGCCAGTTGCCAAGGCGCCCGGCGCCGGCGCGAGCGGCGACCGTGTCGAAATCCGGCCGGAGTTGGGCGTCATTGGTCAGCGCCCAGTCATCAAGCACCAGCAGAATGTCTTTCGCGACCGTTGGCGGCTCGGTTTCATCTACAATCACCGCGCCGTAAAGGCCGCTCCCGGTCTGGCGGCCGACAGCGCCGATGCGCATGGGCCGATACCAGGACAGGCCGGCGTGGCGCGTCGTGAAGCTGAGACGCCGTGTTTCTCCAGGCGCGATGGCGGGGCCGGTGAGGCCGGCGACGCCGTCGAGGGCGTTGGGCGCGCCTGCGCCTTGCCAGTGCAATGACAGCAGATCATCCAGACCGTTCGACAGTTCAAGGGAGAGAGTCTCGCCCTGGCGCACCCGCATTAGCGGGCCAGGAATCTGGCCATTGAAGGCAAGAGTCGCCGTCCCCGACGCCGGTTCCGGTTTCAGTCGCAGCTTGCCTGGGGCGGCGTGCAGGCGGATCCCCGCGTTTGCCGTCGCCTGCGCCTTTTCCCCTTCCTGGGCGCTGGCTGACGATGCGAGGCCGGGGAGCACCAGGAGCGTCGCCGCGAATCCCGCGCAAAACTGCCGGCGGCCTGGCGTCTGAAGGCGTGGGGAGAAAGCGTTGGACATCCTGCGGCCTGCCTGTGCTGGTTCGGAAACGCGAAACAAACGCATAATCTCAAAAAAGGGCGGGTTGCAGAACGCGGAGTGGTTCACAGGACGCTTTATGTGGATTAGAGATCGGGGCATCCGGCGTCAGGCTGTCCGCAGCCCGGCGGCAGGGTATTTTTTTGGTGCGTTATCCGCAACGCGTGATATAGAGCCGCGACCTCGGCCTGAGAGGGCGGCCTTTCATGGCGTGTCGCGGGCGGGCGTGGCGGAATTGGTAGACGCGCTGGATTTAGGTTCCAGTGACTAACCTCGTGGGGGTTCGAGTCCCTCCGCCCGCACCATGCGCTTTATAACCCAACAGGCCGGAATCCGATTCACGGGCGACAGGACAGCAGAGTTTCAACATGCAGGCGACCCAAACCAACTCCGAAGGACTGAAGCGCGAATTCAAGGTGGTCGTGCCCGCTTCCGAGCTCGAAACCCGGCTTGTCAACGAGCTGAACGAGCTGAAGGACAAGGTCCGCATCAACGGCTTCCGTCCGGGCAAGGTGCCGATGACGCACATGCGTCGCACCTACGGTCGCCAGGTCATGGTTGACATCGTGCAGAACGCCGTCAACGAGGCCAACCAGCAGATCGTTTCCGAGAACAACCTGCGTCTCGCCATGGAGCCGAAGGTCAATCTGCCGGAAGCTCGCGAGGATGTGGACGCGGTCATCGACGCGAAGGCCGACCTGTCCTACACCGTCGCGCTCGAAATTCTGCCGACCTTTGAAATTGCTGATGTTTCTGGCGTCGAGCTGGAGCGTGAGGTCGCCGAGGTGACCGACGCCGAGCTGGACGACGCGCTGACCCGCATGGCGAAGCAGAACCGCACCTTCACTGCTCGCGCCGAAGGCGAAGCTGCGCAGGATGGCGATCGCGTCACCATCAACTTCGTCGGCAAGATCGACGGCGAGGCTTTCCCGGGTGGTTCGGGCGATGGCGTGCCGGTCGAAATCGGCTCCGGCTCGTTCATTCCGGGCTTCGAAGAGCAGCTCGTTGGCGTCAAGGCCGGCGACGAGAAGGTCGTCACCGCGACGTTCCCCGAGGACTACCAGGCTGCGCATCTGGCCGGCAAGACGGCTGAGTTCGACGTCAAGGTCATCTCGATTGAAGCTGGCGGCGAAGCGCTGGTCAATGACGAACTGGGCAAGTCGTTCGGCATGGACGACCTGGAAGCCCTGCGCAACGCCCTGCGTGAGCGCATTGGCGTCGACTTCCAGGCGCAGTCGCGCCGCAAGGTGAAGCGCAAGCTGCTCGACGCGCTCGACAAGCTGTACAGCTTCGAGCTGCCGCCGACCCTGGTCCAGCAGGAGTTCGACGGCGTGTGGCAGGGCGTGACCGCTGAAATGGCGCAGGCCAGCCGCAGCTTCGAAGACGAAGGCACCACGGAAGAAGCCGCCCGTGAAGAGTACAAGGGCATCGCCGAGCGTCGCGTGCGTCTTGGTCTGGTGCTGGCGGAGATCGGCGACAAGGCCGAGATCAAGATCACCGAAGACGAACTGACCCGCGCGCTCGTCGATCGCGCCCGCCAGTTCCCCGGTCAGGAAAAGATGGTGTGGGACTTCTACCAGAAGAACCCCCAGGCGCTGGCCGAGCTGCGCGCCCCGATCTTCGAGGAGAAGGTGGTCGATCATCTGCTGGGTCAGGCCAAGGTTGTGGACAAGACCGTCAGCAAGGAAGAGCTCTTCAAGGAAGACGAGGAAGACGGCGACAAGGCCTGATTTCCCGTTGCGCGGCTGTGGCCGCGCCCTGATGTTGCGGCGGCCAGGGGTTCCCTGGCCGCTTTTTTGTTGCCGGGCCGGCCCGGCCGCTGTCGGGCCGGTCGCGATCGGGTCTTGCGGTGACGGCGACCAGCGCATAACTGCTGGGAACGCCCGCCGCAGGCCGTGGAAAGTTTTCCCATCCTGCGGTTTTGCGGGCGACCATATGAAAGTGACGACAGGGCTTGCCTCCGCCACAATGGCGAGGAAAAGTCACAATCCAGATTCTGGCGCCGGAGCGGGCGTGATTCCCGGCCAGCGTGTTTTTAACGCCAGACAGGTTGGTCTGGCGCAGTTCCGTTCGCGAAAGCGGTGACGGAGCCGCCATGGGGCAAAACCCGGACCAGCAGGTGCGGAGTGGCGTCTCACGGCCTTGCCCTGAGGCATTTTCTTTACGCGCGGCGTCCGCTCCGCCTGAAAATGCACCCGATAATGACCGCCGCCGCGCGGCCGCCTGGAGTGTGAGACATGAGAGATCCGTTGGACGTTTACGCCAACACGCTGGTGCCGATGGTTATCGAGACGTCCAACCGGGGAGAGCGGGCGTTTGATATCTATTCGCGCCTGCTGCGCGAACGGATCATCTTCCTGACCGGCCCGGTGGAGGACTATTCCGCCTCGCTGATCGTGGCGCAGCTGCTGTTCCTCGAGGCCGAGAATCCCAAGAAGGAAATCTCCTTCTACATCAACTCTCCTGGCGGCGTGGTGACGTCCGGCCTGTCGATCTATGACACCATGCAGTTCATCCGCTGCCCGGTGTCGACCCTCGTTGTTGGCCAGGCCGCCTCCATGGGCTCCCTGCTGATGGCGGCGGGCGAGAAGGGCCAGCGCTTCGCGCTGCCGAACGCCCGCATCATGGTGCATCAGCCCTCCGGCGGCTTCCAGGGCCAGGCGACGGATATCCTGATCCACGCCCGTGAGATCGAGGCGCTGAAGCGCCGCCTGAACGAGATTTACGTCACGCACACCGGCCAGTCGCTGGAAGCGATCGAGAATGCGCTGGAGCGCGACAATTTCATGACCGCCGACAAGGCGAAGGAATTCGGGCTGATCGACCAGGTTCTCGAGAAGCGCCCGGACCTGCCGGCCTGATCTGGCTGAAAGCGGAGTGGGGCGGGCGTCCGCGACAAACGGCCCCGCTCGCATTGACGGACGTCGTCCCCCATGTTTGGGTGACGTTTTATGTTCGCGTCGTGCGTCGGTGGGCGGCGACGTTAACCTGTTGTTACGGGTCAGGTTCGATCCTGATGCGCAGGCAGCGGATCGGGCGCCGGGAGCGCTGCGCCGGACCACGAGGTCTGACGTTTCTCCCGGAATTCGGACAGTCGCAGGCGCCGCGGCGGCCACGCCCCGGCGCGTCGCGCAACCTGATCCGGCAAGGATTTGACATGACCGCCGGCGTCATACCGGCCGGTCGCAGTGGAGACGGACCATGAGCAAGGCCACAGGCAGCGAAAGCAAGAGCACGCTTTACTGCTCTTTCTGCGGCAAAAGCCAGCATGAGGTCCGCAAGCTGATCGCAGGGCCGACGGTGTTCATCTGTGATGAATGCGTCGAACTGTGCATGGACATCATCCGCGAGGAATCGAAGTCGTCGCTGGTGAAGTCGCGCGACGGCGTGCCGACGCCGCGTGAGATCAGCAAGGTGCTGGAAGACTACGTGATCGGCCAGGAGCACGCGAAGAAGGTGCTCTCCGTCGCCGTGCACAATCACTACAAGCGGCTCAGCCATGCGCTGAAGAACAACGACGTTGAGCTGGCCAAGTCCAACATCCTGCTGGTCGGCCCGACAGGCTCGGGCAAGACGCTGCTGGCCCAGACCCTGGCGCGCATCCTTGACGTGCCGTTCACCATGGCCGACGCGACGACGCTGACCGAAGCAGGCTACGTGGGCGAGGATGTTGAGAACATCATCCTGAAGCTGCTGCAGGCCGCAGACTATAATGTCGAACGGGCCCAGCGCGGCATCGTCTACATCGATGAGATCGACAAGATTTCCCGCAAGTCGGACAATCCGTCGATTACCCGCGACGTGTCGGGCGAAGGCGTGCAGCAGGCGCTGCTGAAGATCATGGAGGGCACGGTCGCCAGCGTGCCGCCGCAGGGCGGTCGCAAGCATCCCCAGCAGGAGTTCCTGCAGGTGGACACGACCAACATCCTGTTCATCTGCGGCGGCGCCTTCGCGGGGCTGGAGCGCATCATCACCGCGCGCGGCAAGGGCACGTCGATTGGCTTTGGAGCCACTGTGCATGCGCCGGAAGATCGCCGCACCGGTGAGATTTTCCGTGAGGTGGAGCCTGAGGATCTGCTGAAGTTTGGCCTGATCCCCGAGTTCATCGGCCGTCTGCCGGTGATCGCCACCCTTGAGGATCTTGATGAGGTTGCGCTCAAGAAGATTCTCCAGGAGCCGAAGAACGCCCTGGTGCGCCAGTACCAGCGCCTGTTCGAGATGGAAAACGTCGAGCTGACCTTCCACGAGGACGCGCTGACGCTGATCGCGCGCAAGGCCATCGAGCGCAAGACCGGCGCCCGCGGCCTGCGCTCCATCCTGGAGGGCATTCTGCTCGAGACCATGTACGAACTGCCGGGGCTTGAAGGCGTCGAGCAGGTCGTTATTGGCCCCGAGGTGGTCGAGGGCAAGGCGCGGCCGCTGTTCATATACGCCGACCGGGCCGATACGAACGCGACCGCCTCGGCCTGAGGTTCAGATACGGATCATCCGGCATGGCAGGCGCCCGTTGGGCGCCTGTTCTGCGTCGGAAGGGTGGCTGGCGTGGCCATGGGCGGAAGGTCATGCGCGCCATGCAGACCTGATCCTCAAATCATCTGCGTTCCGGGGCTGTCACCGACTTGAAACAAAAGTCCCCCGGAACCACTTTCTGTTCATCGTCGTTGTCGCGCGCTCACCAGGAGGCGCGACGAGCGCTGTCTGCGGTGTATGCTCCCCTGGAGTTGAGCGCCGGAGGCAATCCGTCCGCTCCGCCTGCCGCTCCAAGGGGGAGGGCGGACGATAGTGAAAAAGGACAAGGGCCACATGACTACCATGAAGCCTCGCCAGCCTGCGGCTCCGGGAACCGTTTCGGACTATCCCGTTCTGCCCCTGCGCGACATTGTCGTGTTCCCGCACATGATCGTCCCGCTTTTCGTCGGGCGCGAGAAGTCAATCCGCGCTCTGGAGGAGGTGGTCAAGACTGACCGCCACATCCTGCTGGCCACGCAGATGAACGCCGCAGACGATGATCCGGAAACATCGGCCATCCACGAGATCGGCGCGATCGCCAGCGTGTTGCAGCTTCTGAAGCTGCCCGACGGCACCGTGAAGGTGCTGGTCGAAGGCGCCGGCCGCGCGCGCGTGCGTTCTTATCTGCGCACGGACGAGTTCTATGAAGCCACGGCCGAGGTGCTCGGCGACGAAGCCGGAGACAAGGTCGAGGCAGAGGCCCTGGCCCGCTCGGTCGTGACCGAATTCGAGAGCTATGTGAAGCTCAACAAGAAGGTCTCGCCGGAGGTGGTCGCCGCCGTCACGCAGATCGAGGACCCCTCGCGTCTGGCCGATACGGTCGCCTCGCACCTCGCTGTGAAGATCGCTGACAAGCAGGCGCTGCTCGAGACTGTCTCGATCCCGGCGCGGCTTGAGAAGATTCTCGGCATGATGGAGAGCGAGATTTCGGTTCTCCAGGTCGAGAAGCGCATCCGCACGCGCGTCAAGCGGCAGATGGAGAAGACCCAGCGCGAGTACTATCTGAATGAGCAGATGAAGGCCATTCAGAAGGAGCTTGGCGACGAGGACGGCCGCGACGAGCTGGCGGAACTGGAAGAGAAGATCAACCAGACCAAGCTTTCGCGCGAGGCCCGCGACAAGGCGATGGCCGAGCTGAAGAAGCTGCGGCAGATGTCGCCGATGTCGGCTGAAGCCACCGTCGTGCGCAACTATCTCGACTGGATGCTCGGCATTCCGTGGAACAAGCGTTCGCGGGTGAAGAAGGATCTGGGCGAGGCGCAGAAGGTGCTCGACGCCGATCACTTCGGCCTGGACAAGGTCAAGGATCGCATCGTCGAGTACCTGGCGGTGCAGCAGCGCGCCAACAAGCTGTCCGGGCCGATCCTGTGCCTTGTCGGCCCTCCGGGCGTCGGCAAGACCTCGCTCGGCAAGTCCATCGCCCGGGCTACGGGTCGCGAGTTCGTCCGCGTGTCGCTTGGCGGCGTGCGTGACGAGGCCGAGATCCGTGGTCACCGGCGGACCTATATCGGCTCCATGCCTGGCAAGATCATCCAGGCGATGCGGAAGGCGAAGACCTCCAATCCGCTCATCCTGCTCGATGAGATCGACAAGATGGGTCAGGATTATCGGGGCGATCCGTCCGCGGCGCTGCTCGAGGTGCTGGACCCTGAACAGAACAAGGCGTTCAACGACCACTATCTGGAAGTCGACTATGATCTTTCCAGCGTGATGTTCGTGACCACCGCCAACACGCTGAACATTCCGGGACCGCTGCTCGACCGTATGGAGACCATTCGGCTCGCCGGCTATACGGAAGAGGAAAAGACGGAGATCGCCCGTCGCCACCTGATCCCTGAGGCCCTGGTCAAGCACGGCCTGTCGGAGAAGGAGTGGACGATCACCGACGACGCCCTGCTGCTGCTGGTGCGGCGCTACACCCGTGAAGCGGGCGTGCGTAACCTGGAGCGCGAGGTTTCGAACCTGATCCGCAAGGCCGTGAAGGACATCGTTCTCGGCAAGTCGGAGACGGTCGAGGTGACGACGACCAGCCTGGAGCATTACCTCGGCGCGCCGAAGTATCGCTACGGCGAGATCGAGACGGAGGATCAGGTTGGCGTTGTGACGGGTCTGGCCTGGACCGAGGTGGGCGGCGAGTTGCTGACCATCGAGGGCGTCATGATGCCCGGCAAGGGCAAGATGACGGTGACGGGCAATCTGCGCGACGTCATGAAGGAGTCGATCTCGGCGGCCGCCTCGTATGTCCGGGCGCGGTCGGTGTCGATGGGCATCAAGCCGCCGCTGTTCGATGCGCGTGACATCCACGTGCACGTTCCGGAAGGCGCGACGCCCAAGGACGGTCCGTCCGCGGGCATCGCCATGGCGACAGCCATCGTTTCGGTGATGACCGGCGTGCCGGTCCGCAGGGACGTGGCCATGACTGGCGAGGTGACGCTGCGCGGCCGGGTTCTGCCGATCGGCGGCCTGAAGGAGAAGCTGCTGGCCGCCCTGCGCGGCGGCATCCGCACGGTTCTCATTCCGGAGGACAACGTCAAGGATCTGGCGGACATTCCGGATAGCGTGAAGAACGGGCTGGAAATCATCCCGGTGTCGCGCATGGACCAGGTGCTGGCGCATGCGCTGGTTCGCAAGCTGGAGGCGATCGAATGGACCGCTCCGGGCGATGAGCCAGTGACGCCTCCCAGGGTCGAAGGTGAGACGGGCGGTGTGATTGCCCACTGATCAGTAATCATCGAGAGAGGCCCCGGCGCGCCGCCGGGGCCTTTTTTCTTCACGAAACGGAAAAATTTGTTTTATTGCCGTGATTTCTCCCCGCCAGGGCCTTGCGCTTCGGGGCTTATCAGGCAAAACCAAAAGATGGGACGGTGAGACCCGTGGATTTTCACCGTAACACGAGCTGGGCTATGGGCCGGGTTTCTTGTAACCGACATGGCGGGCTGGAGTATTGAACCCGACGAATGCGCGCTGAGGAGCGTCATTCGCATCTGGAGGACGATTGATGAACAAAGGCGATCTTGTTGCTGCCGTCGCTGATCAGGCTGACCTGAGCCGCGCCCAGGCGGGCGAGGCCGTTGAGGCTGTATTCGCCGCCATCACGGACGCCCTCAAGAAGGGCGATGAGGTCAAGCTTGTTGGCTTCGGCACTTTCTCGGTGGCCGACCGCGCTGCCGGCACCGCGCGGAACCCGCGTACGGGCGAGACCATCAATGTTCCTGCTTCCAAGGCTCCGAAGTTCAAGGCTGGCCAGGGCCTCAAGGATTCCGTCAACGGGAAGTAAGGCCGTCAACCGGTGCTGACCTGCGCGATCGCCGCTGCCTGTTTGACGGGCGATCCCGGGGCGCCTGGATTACACATGTTCGGAGCCCGGATCGGAAGATCCGGGCTCTTTTCGCATCAGGGCGCCTCATAAGGAATTGCTCCGGGGTGTTTCATGGCGTTCGCGCCCCTGGCGGCGCCCGGAATGAGCCGTGGGGCTGGGGACGGAGCAGTTGCGTTGAGCAGGCCTTGCACCCGTGGCGCCGCAAGCGAGGGCCACAGGGAGCGTGACGGATGCGCCCCGCGCGCCGCGCGAGCGAATCGGAAACGGCGGGGCCGCGCTTCGGCGCGGCGCGTCGGGAGGTTCGCTAGCCAGCTATTGCGTAACGCTGGCAGGTTCCATGCGACCGGTCGGGGAGCGGTCCCGGTCGTGAGGCCAACAGACAGGCGCCACGACGTTGAAGGGGGCCGCAGTGGTGGCCAGGGCTTGTCAACAGGCGCTTGCATGCGCCTGCATCCGGGAGTGGTCAAACGACGGTTGGACTGGCGTTTGACGTCGCCATGCTGTAGAGCAGGCTCCAGTTGCTCCTGCGGTCTTGCGTCTGGCTCATTCGCCATCTCGCAGCGACGTCAACCGGCCAGGGCGGGGGCAGACGTTGGCCTGGATTTCGGTCAATCCGGATCCCGCCGCGTCAGGGCGGTTAGCTCAGTTGGTAGAGCATCTCGTTTACACCGAGAGGGTCGGCGGTTCGAGCCCGTCACCGCCCACCATGCATCAGGCCGCTCAGGCGATGCTGGCCTTGGTCGCCGTTCAACCAGATCATAAAGTGCACAACGCATGCAGCCGTCAGGCCTGCGCGCGCCTGAGCCCCGGCGGTTCCAGACAGTTTCGTCAGGGGCAATCGCGCATGCGCCGCGGCGACATCCTGCACGCCGCCGGTACAGGACGGGAACCCGGTCAATCAGTCTGAATTCTGACGCCAACCGGCGCTGCCCCTGACTTCAGCGGGTGGCCAGCTTTTAGCGGAAATCGTCGCGCAGCCGTAGCTGCTGGCTCTGCAGGCAAGCAGGGGGGCGCCAAATAAAAAAGCGCGGCCAAGCCGCGCTTCGTATCAACCGGTTCTGGGTGGCGAGAGTGACGGGACTCGAACCCGCGACCTCCGGCGTGACAGGCCGGCGCTCTAACCAACTGAGCTACACCCCCAAACCCGGGTATCTGGATCCGGAGAATAAACTCCACACCCAGTCACTGGCGCCAAACATTCAGCCAACCATCCTGAAAAGGAAAGTGGCGAGAGTGACGGGACTCGAACCCGCGACCTCCGGCGTGACAGGCCGGCGCTCTAACCAACTGAGCTACACCCCCGAACAGGCGTCTTGGCCGCCGGTGATGCGGGGTTTAAGGTTCGGCCCTTGCGGTGTCAAGCGAGCATCGATCCCAATGTGCGCCGGCTGCTGTGGATAGAAGGATGAATATGGGGCGCCCCATGTATTTACCGCCGGGATAGCTGTTTCGGGCGCCCATGACGCACAGACGGCCAGGGCCCGGTCTGGTCATCTGGAAACGTTTCGGATCCGGCCAGATGGGCCGTGAATCGACCTCGATCCAGATGTCCTGGGGGAGGGGCGATTTGTCCGCGCGGAGGAAGGGTTGCCTTCGCCATGGGGGCAGGGTGCTCGCGATGACAGCCAGTAGCGGAAGCGCCGTCTGACCGCGCTGGAGCCGCAGGGCGTCGCCAGCGCAAGTTGCGATGGCGGCCGCCAATGCCCCCGGCCGAGGAAGCGGCGTTTGGTTCAGGGGCAGGGTGAAGCGAGGCTGGTTCCCAGGTCTGTGAACATGGAAGGCAACGCGCGCTCTCCGTCGCAACCCCGGTCCGTTCTGACTGGCGCGACTCATGCGCGACCGCGCCGGACGACCCGGACGGGGTGGCCGGCGGGAAGGTGGGCATGCATGCGGCATTGGGCAGCGGCGCGTCAGGGGCAATGAGCAGCGCGCTGATCGCCGGCGCGCCAAACACGGGAGCCGCCGGATCGCGGAGGCCCGGTGCTCCGGGATAGGGGAACGCCCTGAGTTGCATGGGGTTGGGGCGATTCTCGCGGACCGTTCCCGGGACCGGGGTATTGCAGGGCGGCAAAACCTGTAGAAAGGTCGTGTTTATGTTGCATTTGCAACAATACGAACTTTTCAAGGCGAGGCTTGCACGGCTCAGGCCCCTGCGTTAAGCCTGCCCTCGCAGCTACGAACTGTTCCAAGGTGCGGGCCATCGGCGGCCCCCTTTCAGGGAGCGGATCGCAGCGGAATCTGCCGGGTGAAAGCGACGCGTGAGCGCCGCAGGCGGCCGCGAAGGATTGGGTGCAGAATGCACAGCTTGCTGAACGACTATCTTCCCCTCGTGGTGTTCATAGGCGTCTCACTGGTCATCGGACTTGCGCTTCTGGTGGCGCCGTTCCTGGTGGCGTTCCAGAACCCCGACCCGGAAAAGCTGTCGGCGTACGAGTGCGGCTTCAACGCGTTTGACGACGCCCGCATGAAGTTCGACATCCGCTTCTATCTCGTCGCCATTCTCTTCATCATCTTTGACCTTGAGGTCGCCTACCTGTTCCCCTGGGCCATCGGCTTCAAGGAAGTGGGTACGTTTGGCTTCTGGTCGATGATGACGTTTCTTGCGGTGCTGACGGTCGGTTTCGCCTATGAATGGCGCAAGGGAGCCCTCGAATGGGATTGATTGGCGACTCCACCCCGGCGATCGCGCCGGCTCCGCGTGGAATCATTGATCCGGCGACCGGAAAGCCGGTCGGCTCCAATGATCCATTCTTTTCCGGCATCAACGACGAGCTGGCTGACAAGGGCTTCCTTGTCACTTCGACCGACGAACTGATCCAGTGGGCCCGCACCGGCTCGCTGATGTGGATGACCTTCGGTCTGGCCTGTTGCGCCGTGGAGATGATGCAGGCGTCGATGCCGCGTTACGACGTCGAGCGTTTTGGCTTCGCGCCCCGCGCCAGCCCGCGCCAGTCGGACGTCATGATCGTTGCCGGCACCCTGTGCAACAAGATGGCCCCGGCGCTGCGCAAGGTCTATGACCAGATGCCGGAGCCGCGTTACGTCATTTCCATGGGGTCGTGCGCCAACGGCGGCGGCTATTATCACTATTCCTATTCTGTGGTGCGTGGCTGCGACCGGGTTGTGCCGGTTGATATCTATGTGCCGGGTTGCCCGCCGACGGCGGAGGCGCTTCTGTACGGCATCCTGCTGTTGCAGAAGAAAATCCGCCGCACGGGCACGATCGAGCGCTGAACTTACGACCACGGCCGGCGGCGGCGCCCCGGCCCGGCAACGCGGCGGGAGGCGGCTTTGGCCTCCGGTCGCAACCGGTTGCAGGTGTGATTGGACGGATGATGGCAGAGGCAAGCCTCAATCAGACAGTCGAGGGCCAGACGGGCGTCGATCCCGAGGCTCTCGGCGCGCGGGTTCTCCAGGTCGTCGGCGACGACGGCGTGGCGGCCCGGACGGCGTTCGGCGAACTGACGCTCGAAGTGGATTCTGGCCACATCGTCGACGTGGCGTTGAAGCTGCGTGACTCCGCCGATCTGCGCTTCGTTTGTCTGATTGACATATGTGGCGCCGACTATCCGGAGCGCGAGCGGCGCTTCGACGTGGTCTATCACCTGCTGTCGCCAACCCTGAACGCCCGCATCCGGCTGAAGGTGCAGACCGACGGACAGGCGCCGGTGCCGTCGCTGGTTGAGGTGTTTCCCGCCGCCAACTGGTATGAGCGCGAGACCTGGGACATGTACGGCGTGGTTTTCTCTGGCCATCCGGACCTGCGTCGTCTGCTGACCGACTATGGTTTCGAGGGGCATCCGCTGCGCAAGGATTTTCCGCTCACCGGTTTTGTTGAGGTTCGTTACGACGACGCGCAGAAGCGCGTGGTCTACGAACCGGTGGCCCTGCGCCAGGAGTTTCGCCGTTTCGACTTCCTGTCGCCATGGGAGGGCGTGGACTACGTCCTGCCGGGCGATGAGAAGGCTTCGGAGCAGAAGGGTTCGGGGAAAGCGTCATGAGCGAACACCAGCTCCGCAATTTTTCGATCAACTTCGGCCCGCAGCATCCGGCCGCGCACGGCGTGCTCCGCATGGTGCTGGAGCTTGACGGCGAGGTGGTCGAGCGCGTCGATCCGCATATCGGTCTGCTGCATCGCGGCACCGAAAAGCTGATCGAATACAAGACCTACGCCCAGGCGACCCCCTATTTCGACCGCCTCGATTACGTGGCGCCGATGAACCAGGAGCATGCCTTCGCCCTCGCGGTGGAGAAGCTGATGGGCATCGAGGTTCCCCGGCGCGGTCAGCTGATCCGGGTGCTCTACTCGGAAATTGGCCGTATCCTGTCGCATCTGCTCAACGTCACCACCTTCGCGATGGATGTTGGCGCGCTCACCCCGCCGTTGTGGGGGTTCGAGGAGCGCGAGAAGCTGATGATCTTCTACGAGCGGGCCTGTGGCGCGCGCATGCACGCCAACTATTTCCGCGTGGGCGGCGTGCACCAGGATCTGCCGCCGGATCTGATCGACGACATCGAGGCTTTCTGCGACCCGTTCCTGAAAACTGTTGACGATCTCAACCGTCTGGTCACCGGCAACCGTATTTTCAAGCAGCGCACTGTCGATATTTCGCCGACCACGCTGGATGAATGTTGGGCGCATGGCTTCTCCGGCGTGCTGGTGCGCGCCGCCGGCGCTGAGTGGGATCTGCGCAAGGCGCAGCCCTACGAGTGCTACGAAGAGATGGATTTCGACATTCCCGTCGGCAAGCACGGTGACTGCTTCGATCGCTACTGCGTGCGCATGGAAGAGATGGTCCAGTCCGTCCGCATCATGCGCCAGTGCATCGACAAGCTGCGTGCGCCGGACGGGCAGGGACCCGTGCTGACCCAGGACCACAAGGTGACGCCGCCAAAGCGCGGCGACATGAAGCGGTCGATGGAAGCGCTGATCCATCATTTCAAGCTGTACACCGAGGGTTATCACGTCCCGGCGGGCGAGGTGTACGCGGCGGTCGAGGCCCCCAAGGGCGAATTCGGCGTCTATCTCGTGGCGGATGGCGGCAACATGCCTTACCGCTGCAAGATCAGGGCTCCAGGCTTCGCCCATCTGGCGGCCATGGATCACCTGTCTCGCGGCTATATGCTGGCGGACGTCTCGGCGATCCTGGGGTCGATCGACATCGTGTTTGGCGAGGTGGACCGGTGACCGGCCCGCGTCCTGAAAGCCAGGTTGCTGGCGTCAGCAAGGGATTTGCGTAAGTCATGAGCGTACGTCGTCTGGCCCCGCCCGAAGTACAGCCGGCAGAATTCGTCTTCACGCCGGAAAACGCCGCGTGGGCGAGCCAACAGATCGCCAAATACCCGGAAGGCCGTCAGGCCTCCGCCGTGATTCCGCTGTTGTGGCGGGCCCAGGCGCAGGCTGGCGGCTGGCTGCCGCAGCGCGCCATCGAGCACGTCGCCGGCATTCTCGGCATGAACTACATTCGCGTGCTCGAGATCGCCACCTTCTACACCATGTTCGCGCTGGAGCCGGTTGGGCGTTTTTTCGTTCAGCTTTGCGGCACGACGCACTGCATGGTGTGCGGCGCGCATGACCTGCGCGAGGCCCTGCGTGGATTTGTCGGGCCGGAGCGCACGGTTTCCGCCGACGGCAATTTCTCGTGGCTTGAGGTCGAGTGCCTGGGCGCCTGCTGCAACGCCCCGATGGTGCAGATCAACGACGACTATTACGAAGATCTGACGCCCGAGATCCTGATCAACCTGCTGAAGGATCTGGCGGCTGGACGTCCGGTCAAGCCGGGCCCGCAGCAGGGGCGTCACGCGGCTGAGCCGGCCGGCGGCAAGCTGACCTCCCTGACGGACCCGTCGCTGTACGACGGTTCGGTCGTCGGCGCCTGGCGCGCCAGGTTCGCACAGAAGGACTGAGGCCATGCTGTCGGACAAGGATCGGATCTTCACCAACGTCTACGGCCTGCAGCCGGCGAGCCTCCAGGCCGCCCAGCGTCGCGGCGCGTGGGACGGCACCAAGTTCCTGCTGGAAATGGGGCGCGACTGGATCATCGACGAGATGAAGAAGTCGAACCTGCGCGGCCGTGGCGGCGCGGGCTTCCCGACCGGGCTGAAATGGTCGTTCATGCCGAAGCAGACGGGCGACCGTCCGCACTATCTGGTTATCAACGGCGACGAATCCGAGCCTGGCACCTGCAAGGATCGTGAGATCCTGCGTCACGATCCGCATCTGCTGATCGAAGGCGCGATGATCGCCTCGTTCGCCATGGGCGCCCACGCGGCCTACATCTACATTCGCGGTGAGTTCATCGCCGAGCGCGAGGCGCTGCAGCGCGCCGTTGACGAAGCCTATGCGGCGCGGCTCATCGGCCCTGACAACACTCACGGCTATCCGTTTGATTTTTATGTGCATCACGGCGCCGGCGCGTACATCTGCGGCGAGGAAACCGCGCTGCTGGAGAGTCTTGAAGGCAAGAAGGGCATGCCGCGGCTGAAGCCGCCGTTCCCGGCCAACATGGGTCTCTACGGCTGCCCGACCACCGTGAACAACGTTGAGTCGATCGCCGTCGCAGGCACGATCCTGCGTCGGGGCGCCGACTGGTTCAACGGCATCGGCCGCCCCAACAACGTCGGCACCAAACTGTTTGGCATCTCCGGCCACGTCGGCACGCCGTGTGTGGTGGAAGAGTCGATGGGCATTCCGTTCCGCGAGCTGATCGAGCGTCATGGCGGCGGCGTGCGCGGCGGCTGGGACAATCTGCTGGGCATCATTCCTGGCGGCGCCTCGTGCCCGATCATTCCCGCGCATCTGTGCGATGACCTGATCATGGATTTTGACGGCTGTCGCGCCGCGACCTCCAGCTTCGGCACCGCCGGCGTGCTGGTGATGGACAAGTCCACCGACGTAATCCGCGCCATCGCCCGCCTCTCGTATTTTTTCAAGCACGAGAGTTGCGGACAGTGCACGCCGTGCCGCGAAGGCACCGGCTGGATGTGGCGCGTCATCAACCGCATGGCCGAAGGCCGCGCCCAGAAGCGCGAGATCGACATGCTGCTTGACGTCACCAAGCAGATCGAGGGGCACACCATCTGCGCCCTTGGCGACGCGGCCGCCTGGCCAATCCAGGGCCTCATCCGCCATTTCCGACCGGAAATCGAGAAGCGAATCGATCAGTACGCGGCAAATCCGCATATCGATCCGGTTCCGGTCGCGGCCGAATAACCGGCTGGGAGTTTTCGCGTCGACCTTCTGGCCGGCGCAATCATCCAGGCGCTTTCCCGACAGCGGATTCTGCTCAGGGAAGGCGCGGAAACAAAAAGACTAGGGCGTATACCCGGCAAGCCGGAGCGCTCCCACGGCCCAACGTCGCCTGAGACGGAAGGAAGCCATGCCGAAGCTGATTGTCGACGGAAAAGAGATCGAGGTCCCGCCGGAGTACACCATACTCCAGGCCTGTGAGGCCGCTGGCGCCGAGATCCCGCGCTTCTGCTATCACGAGCGGCTGTCCATCGCCGGCAACTGCCGCATGTGCCTCGTTGAGGTGCAGGGCGGGCCGCCGAAGCCGGTGGCTTCCTGCGCCATGGGCGTGCGCGATCTGCGTCCGGGGCCAAACGGCGAGCCGCCGGTGGTCTTCACCAAATCGCCCATGGTCAAGAAGGCCCGCGAGGGCGTGATGGAGTTCCTGCTGGTTAACCACCCGCTGGACTGCCCCATCTGCGACCAGGGCGGCGAGTGCGACCTGCAGGACCAGGCCATGGCTTATGGCGTGGACTCCAGCCGTTTCCATGAGAACAAGCGCGCTGTCGAAGACAAGTACATCGGCCCGCTGGTTCGCACCTCCATGAACCGGTGCATCCATTGCACCCGCTGCGTGCGCTTCACCAATGAGGTGGCGGGCGTCGGTGACCTCGGCGCCATCGGTCGCGGCGAGGATATGGAGATCACCACTTATCTCGAACACGCCATGGGTTCGGAGCTTCAGGGCAATGTCATTGACCTGTGTCCGGTCGGTGCCCTGACGTCGAAGCCTTACGCCTTCAAGGCCAGGCCGTGGGAGTTGATCAAGACCGAGTCCGTGGACGTGATGGACGCCGCCGGTTCGGCCATCCGCATTGATACGCGCGGTCGCGAGGTCATGCGCATCCTGCCGGTCGTCAACGAGGACGTGAACGAGGAGTGGATCTCCGACAAGACCCGCTTCATCTGGGACGGCCTCAAGACCCAGCGCCTCGACCGGCCCTACGTTCGCGAGGACGGCCGCCTGCGCCCGGCCTCCTGGAGCGAGGCCTTCGCGCTGATCGCGGAGAAGGTGAAGGCGACGCAGCCTTCGCGCATTGGCGCGATCGCCGGCGATCTGAACGCCGTCGAGGAGATCTTTGCCCTGCGTCAGCTGATGCAGGCGCTGGGTTCGCCCAACCTCGACTGCCGCCAGGACGGGACGCAGCTCAACCCGGCCTTCGGTCGCGGCAGCTATCTGTTCAACGCCACAATCGCCGGCGTCGAGGACGCGGACGCCGTTCTGCTGATCGGCTCCAACCCGCGCCGCGAAGCGCCGGTGCTCAACGCCCGTATCCGCAAGCGCTGGCTGGCGGGCAATCTGCCGGTCGCCTATGTTGGCGAGGCGATGGACCTGACTTACCGCGCCGAGCAGCTTGGCGCTGGAGCGCAGACGCTGGTCGATCTGGCCAATGGCGCGCACGGCTTCGTCGAGGTGCTCCGTCAGGCGCAGCGGCCGCTCATCATTATCGGACAGGGCGCCCTGGCCCGCGCTGATGGCGCAGCCGTCCTGGCGGCCGCCACGCGACTGGCCGTCGACGTTGGCGCTGTCGGCGACGACTGGAACGGCCTGAGCATCCTGCACACGGCGGCGGCGCGCGTTGGCGCGCTCGACGTGGGCTTCTTCCCTGCCGGGGGTGGACTGACGGCGCAGCAGATGGCTGCGGCCGGCGCGCTCGATGTGGTTTATCTGCTCGGCGCCGACGAGATCGAGATCGCCCCGGGCGCATTTGTCATTTACCAGGGCAGCCACGGCGACAGCGGCGCGCACCGCGCTGACGTCATCCTGCCAGGCGCCGCCTATCCGGAGAAGTCCGGCACCTACCTCAACACCGAGGGCAGGGTGCAGGTGGCGGATCGAGCCTCATTCCCGCCGGGCGACGCCCGCGAGGACTGGGCGATCATCCGCGCCTTGTCGGACGTGCTGGGCCATCGCCTCGGCTATGACAATCTTGGCGCGCTGCGCGAGGCGCTTGTGACCGAGGTTCCGCATATGGCGGATCGCAACCAGATCGCCGCTGGCGCGCTGGAGCTTCCGGCAATCGCCGCCGCCATCGCCCAGATGGGGCCGGCGCCGTTCGCCAGCCCAATCGTTGATTTCTATCTGACCAATCCGATCGCCCGCGCTTCGGCCGTCATGGCCGAATGTTCAGCGCTGGCGCGCGGCGCCGTCGCCCAGGCTGCTGAGTAAGGGGAGCCATGATGTCTTTCTGGGATGGTCTCCTGCACGTCCTGCTCATCGCCCTGCAGAGCGTTGTGCTGCTGGTGGCGCTGCTGCTGTTCACGGCTTACTACCTACTCGCCGACCGCAAGATCTGGGCTGCGGTGCAGCTGCGGCGCGGCCCCAACGTGGTGGGGGCTTTCGGTCTGTTGCAATCGTTCGCCGACCTGCTGAAGTTCGTGCTGAAGGAGCCGGTGATACCGGCGGGCTCCAACAAGGGCCTGTTCCTGCTGGCGCCGCTGATCACCGGCGTTCTGGCGCTGTCCGCGTGGGCCGTGGTGCCGGTCAACGCCGGCTGGGTGGTTGCGGACATCAATGTTGGCGTCCTGTTCATCCTGGCGATTTCGTCGCTGATGGTTTACGGCACCATCATGGCCGGCTGGGCCTCGAACTCGAAGTATCCGTTCCTGTCGGCGCTGCGCGCCACGGCGCAGATGGTCAGCTACGAGGTCTCGATTGGCTTCGTCATTGTGACGGTGCTGCTGTGCGCCGGCACGCTGAACCTGTCGGGCATTGTCGAGGCGCAGCAGGCGCGCGGTCTGGCTTCGCTGCTGGGCGCGCCGCAACTCACCTTCCTGAACTGGTACATCATTCCGCTGTTCCCGATGTTCGTGGTCTTCCTGATCTCGACCCTCGCGGAAACCAACCGCCCGCCCTTTGACCTGGCCGAAGCCGAGTCGGAGCTGGTCGCGGGCTTCATGGTGGAATATTCGTCCACGCCGTACCTGCTGTTCATGCTGGGCGAGTACATCGCCATCCTGACCATGTGCGCCATGGGCGCCATCCTGTTCATGGGCGGCTGGTCCGCGCCGGTTGACCTGCCGCCGTTCACCTGGGTGCCGGGCGTCGTCTGGTTCATCCTCAAGCTGTCGTTCTTCTTCTTCCTGATCGCGATGGCGAAGGCGATGGTTCCCCGTTACCGCTACGACCAGCTGATGCGCCTGGGCTGGAAGGTGTTCCTGCCGATTTCGCTGATCATGGTGGTTCTGGTCGCGTTCTTCCTGCACTTCACCGGGTTCGCCCCGGGCGCATGATGCAGTTGCTGACGCCGGCGGCCATCGCCGGCGCCGCCATCGGTCTGATGATGGCGGTCGTGCAAATTCTGGTCGCCCAGGCGCTGATCCGCCGGGCGATCGACCAGGAAACGGAGGCGGAAGGTCCGTCTCCCGATGAACTGGAGTTCCAGAAGCGCCTGGCGACGATCCGCCGGATGGTCTGGTCCTCCCTCGTGATCCTGCCGCTCGCCGGTTTCGCGCTTGGCGTGGCTGTCGGCAGGGGTCTTTGAGTGAATGCGTTTTCCTGAAACGGGGCGTTGTCCGCCTCGCCGGGAGACGCTCCAGGTGGTTCTTCCCCGACAGGGGGGGCTGCTGGCGCAAGCTGGTTGCGCGGGGCTGGACTTCAGTTCGCGCGGCGTTGACGGAGTAAGATCATGGCGATCGGCCAGGCGGTGTCGTCGTTGTTTCTGAAGGAGTTCGTGTCGGCGTTCACGCTGTCGATGCGTTATTTCTTCCGGCCCAAGGCGACCCTCAACTATCCCTTCGAGAAGGGCCAGTTGTCGCCGCGTTTCCGCGGTGAACACGCGTTGCGCCGTTATCCGAACGGCGAGGAGCGGTGCATCGCCTGCAAGCTGTGCGAAGCCATCTGTCCAGCCCAGGCCATCACCATTGAGGCCGGGCCGCGTCGCAATGACGGCACGCGCCGCACCACCCGTTACGACATCGACATGGTGAAGTGCATCTATTGCGGCATGTGCCAGGAGGCCTGCCCGGTGGACGCCATCGTCGAGGGGCCGAATTATGAATTCGCGGTCGAGACGCGCGAAGAGCTCTACTACGACAAGCAGAAGCTCCTCGATAACGGCGATCGCTGGGAGCGGGAAATCGCGCGCAACATCGCGATGGACGCGCCTTACCGTTAATCCAGGTCAGTTCCACGCCCTGTCCGGCGCCAGCGTCCGGGCAGGGCGGTCACCCGCAGCAAAACCCGTTCATTCCGGACCGGAGTTTTGCTCCATGTTTTGAATTGACGCGCTTTCCGCGCGCAGGGCGCCACGGGCCTTGCGGGAAAACGCTCCAGGACGGGTTGAGGGCCTTACCGGGACCTGAAACCGCAACCGACGCCGGGCAGGCTGTCAAGGACGCAGACGGATGATCGCCGCAGCAGTCTTCTTCTATCTCTTCTCAGCAGTGGCCGTCGCTTCGGCGTTCATGGTGATCGCCTCGCGCAATCCCGTGCATTCGGTGCTGTTCCTGATCCTGACGTTCGCCAACGTCACCGGGCTGTTCATCCTGCTCGGCGCCGAGTTCCTCGGACTGCTGCTCATCATCGTTTATGTGGGCGCGGTGGCGGTGCTGTTCCTGTTCGTCGTCATGATGCTCGACGTCGACTTCGCCGAGCTGAAGAAGGGCGCGCTGCAGTACATGCCGGTGGGCGCCCTTGTCGGCCTGGTGTTGCTGGCCGAGCTGGTGATGATCATCGGCGCCTGGCTGGCCCCCGCCGGGGTTCCGCGCACCGTGGCCTCGCCGATCCCGCCGGCCGCCCAGCTCACCAACACCGAGGCGCTGGCCCGCGTGCTCTACACGGACTTCGTCTTCTACTTCCAGGCAGCCGGTCTGGTGCTGCTGGTGGCCATGATCGGCGCCATCGTGCTGACCCTGCGCCACAAGCCCAATGTGCGTCGTCAGGACGTCAGCCGTCAGGTGGCCCGCACCAAGGAAGATGTTATCGAACTGCGGAAGGTTCCCTTCCGTCGCGGCCTCTGAGGGAGATCAGCCAGATGATTATCGGACTTGGCCACTACCTCACCGTCGCCGCCATCCTGTTCACGCTCGGCGTTTTCGGCATCTTCCTCAACCGCAAGAATGTCATCGTCATCCTGATGTCCATCGAGCTGATCCTGCTCTCGGTGAACCTGAATTTCGTGGCCTTCTCCAGCTTCCTTGGCGACATGATGGGTCAGGTGTTCGCGCTGATGGTGCTCACCGTCGCCGCCGCCGAGACCGCCATCGGCCTCGCCATCCTGGTGGTGTTCTTCCGCAACCGTGGCTCCATCGCGGTTGAGGACGTCAATACGCTGAAGGGCTGAGGCCCCGCCGCCGGCTTCCGGGCCGGCGGAACCACGGATCCGCCGCGTCGCGCCTCTGGTGCGACGCGGCTCCAGAGCCGGAGCCGCGAGCGCCTGACATCTGTCGGGCAGGGGAGTTTCCCCGCAAGCGGCGCCGAAACAAGCCACAGGACGGCGGGGCGCAAGCTGCGGCCGTCCACATGCACGAACGGCCGTCATGTATCACGCGATCGTCTTTCTTCCGCTTGCCGGATTTCTGATTGCAGGCCTCTTCGGCCGCATCATGGGGGCGCGCGCCAGCGAAATCGTCACCACGTCGCTGCTGTTCGTTTCAGCGGCTCTGTCGTGGGTGGTGTTTTTGCAGGTGGCGTACCAGTCCGGCCCCGTCCACGTGACGATCGTCAACTGGATGACCTCCGGCGGGCTGGTCGCCGACTGGGCGCTGAAGATCGACACGCTGACCGCCGTGATGCTGGTGGTGGTCAACACCGTGTCGGCGCTCGTGCATCTGTATTCGATCGGCTACATGCATGAAGACCCGTCCCGGCCGCGGTTCTTCGCCTATCTGTCGCTGTTCACTTTCGCCATGCTCATGCTGGTGACCGCCGACAATCTGGTGCAGATGTTCTTCGGCTGGGAAGGCGTCGGCCTGGCCTCGTACCTGCTGATCGGCTTCTGGTACGAAAAGCCCTCGGCCAACGCCGCCGCCATGAAGGCCTTCATCGTCAACCGCGTTGGCGACTTCGGCTTCCTGATCGGCATCTTCATCGTCTTCGTGATGACGGGATCGGTCGCCTTCGACCAGATCTTCCCGAAGGCCGCCGAGATGGCTGGCAAGACGTTCCACTTCCTGGGTTATGACTGGAACGCCATGACCATTGCCTGTCTCATGCTGTTCATGGGCGCGATGGGCAAGTCGGCGCAGTTCCTGCTCCACACCTGGCTGCCTGACGCCATGGAAGGTCCGACCCCGGTGTCGGCGCTCATTCACGCCGCCACCATGGTGACCGCCGGCGTGTTCATGGTCGCCCGCCTGACGCCGCTGTTCGAACTGGCGCCCACGGCGCTCGTGGTGATGACGGTCGTCGGCGCCACCACGGCCTTCTTCGCCGCCACCGTCGGCCTGGTGCAGAACGACATCAAGCGCGTCATCGCCTATTCGACCTGCTCGCAGCTCGGCTACATGTTCGTGGCGCTGGGCGTCGGCGCCTTCGGCGCTGGCGTGTTCCACCTGTTCACCCACGCCTTCTTCAAGGCCCTGCTGTTCCTTGGCGCCGGTTCGGTGATCCACGCCATGCATCATGAGCAGGACATGCGGAACATGGGCGGGCTGCGGAAGTACATTCCGTACACCATGACCGCTATGCTGATCGGAAATCTGGCGCTGACCGGCTTCCCGTTCACGGCCGGGTATTATTCGAAGGACGCGATCATTGAATCCGCCTTCGTCTCGCACTCGCCGGCGGCAACCTACGCCTTCCTTTGCGTTGTCATCGCCGCGCTGTTCACCTCGTTCTACTCCTGGCGTCTGTTCTTCATGACCTTCTTCGGCGAGCCGCGCTGGAAGCAGCATGACGCGCACGGTCATGACGATCATGCGCACGCGGCCCATGCCCATGATGACCACGGCCACGGCGATCACACGCCGCACGAGAGCCCGATGGTCATGATGATCCCGCTGGCCGTGCTGTCGGTCGGCGCGCTGGTCGCGGGCGCGGCGTTCGCCGGGTCGTTCATCGGCGACAACTACGAGCACTTCTGGAAGGGCGCGCTGTTCACGGCGAAGGACAACCATATCCTGCACGACATTCACCACGCGCCGCTGTGGGTGAAGCTGTCGCCGATGCTCATGATGATCCTGGGCTTCGTCGTCGCCTGGTGGTTCTACGTCAAGAACCCGGCGCTGCCTGTGCAACTCGCCGCCGACCAGCCGATCCTGTACCGCTTCCTGCTCAACAAGTGGTACTTCGACGAGATCTACGACGTGCTGTTCGTACGTCCGGCGAAGTGGATCGGCAGCTTCCTCTGGAAGAAGGGCGACGGCTGGCTGATTGACGGCTTCGGGCCCGACGGCGTGTCAGCCCGCGTGGTTGACGTGGCCAACCGGGCGGTCCGGCTGCAGTCCGGCTACCTCTATCACTATGCGTTCGCCATGCTGATTGGCGTTGCAATCCTCGTTACCTGGTACCTCGTTGGAGGGGCCCACTGATGTTCGGCTTTGGCATCCTCTCTGGCCTGGTCGCCATTCCGGTTGTCGGCGCACTGCTGATCCTGGCGTTGCGCGGCGCGAAGGAATCCGTCGCCGCCAATGCGCGCTGGATCGCGCTGGCGACCACGGTTGCGACGTTCATCCTGTCTCTGGTCGCCTGGCATCGCTTTGATACGGCCAGCGCCACGTTCCAGCTGGTTGAAAGCCACGCCTGGATCGCGGAGACCATCCGCTTCAAGCTTGGCGTCGACGGCTTCTCGCTGCCCTTCATCGTGCTGACGGCGTTCCTGATGCCGTTCTGCGTGCTGGCGTCGTGGAATTCGATCGAGCACCGGGTGCGCGAATACTTCATCGCCTTCCTGATCCTGGAAGCGACGATGATCGGCGTGTTCGCCGCGCTCGATCTGGTGCTGTTCTACCTGTTCTTTGAGGCAGGCCTGATCCCGATGTTCCTGATCATCGGCATCTGGGGTCATGACCGGCGCATTTACGCCAGCTTCAAATTCTTCCTCTACACGCTGCTCGGCTCGGTGCTGATGCTGCTGGCGATCATGGCCATGTACTGGCAGGCCGGCACCACCGACATTCCGACGCTGCTGCAGCACAAGTTTGGCCCCCAGCTGCAAATCTGGCTTTGGTTGGCCTTCTTCGCCTCGTTCGCGGTGAAGATGCCGATGTGGCCGGTGCACACCTGGCTTCCTGACGCCCACGTGGAGGCGCCGACCGCCGGTTCGGTGATCCTGGCCGCCATCCTGCTGAAAATGGGCGGCTACGGTTTCATCCGCTTCTCGCTGCCCATGTTCCCCGACGCGTCGGCGTATTTCGCGCCGCTGGTCTACGCCATGTCGGTGATCGCGATCATCTACACCTCGCTGGTCGCGCTGATGCAGGAGAACATCAAGAAGCTCATCGCCTATTCGTCGATCGCCCACATGGGGTTCGTCACCATGGGCATCTTCTCGATGACCGAGCAGGGCGTCCAGGGCGCCATGTTCCAGATGGTGTCGCACGGCCTCGTCTCGGGTGCGCTGTTCCTCGGCGTCGGCGTGATTTACGACCGCCTGCACACCCTGCGCATCGACGCCTATGGCGGCCTTGTCTCGCGCATGCCGAAATACGCCATCGTCATGCTGATCCTGACCATGGCCAACGTCGGTCTTCCGGGCACCTCGGGCTTCGTCGGCGAGTTCCTGACGCTGCTTGGGACCTTCCGCGCCAACACGTGGGTGGCGTTCCTCGCCTGCACCGGCGTCATCCTGTCGGCGGCCTACGCCCTGAGGCTGTTCCGCCGCGTGGTGTTCGGCCCGATGGAGAAGGACGTCCTGCGCAAGATGACGGACCTCAACGTGCGCGAGGTGGTGATCTTTGTCCCGCTGATCCTGCTGATCATCTGGTATGGCGTGCAGCCGGGCCAGATCCTCGACGTGTTCGCCGCGCCGACCGCAGAACTTCTCAAGCACACCCAGGCAGCGCTTTCCGCCGTGAAAACGGCTGCGCTCGCGACCCATTGAGGCAAGCATGACCGCCGCAGCGATTTTTCCAGCGCTTCCGTTGTTCCTGCCCGAGCTGTTGCTCGCGGGGAGCGCGCTTGCGCTGCTGCTCATCGGCGCTTTCGCCGGCCCCCGGTCCACGGCTTTCGTCAATGGCATGACGCTGCTGTTGCTGATCGTTGCGGGCGCACTGGTTGCGATGCAGCCGGAAGGACGGACCGTCGCCTTTAACGGCGCTTTCGTGGTGGATGGTTTTGGCCGCTTCATGAAGGTGCTGGCGCTGATCGGCGCCGCCGGCGCGCTGATGCTGTCGTTTGACGATTTCCGCCAGCGCGGCCTCAGCGCCTTTGAGTATCCGGTGCTGGTGCTTCTCTCCGTCACCGGCATGATGGTGATGATCTCGGCCGGAGACCTGATCGCGCTGTATATCGGCCTGGAGTTGCAGTCGCTGGCGATCTACGTCATCTGCGCCTTTGACCGCGACAATGTCCGTTCGACGGAAGCTGGCCTGAAGTACTTCGTGCTGGGCGCCCTGTCCTCGGGCATGCTGCTGTACGGCGCGTCGCTGATCTACGGCTTCACCGGCACTGTGTCGTTCGCCGGCATCGCCGCCGCCGTTACGGGCGCTCCCCATAGCGGCGTGATCTTCGGTCTGGCCTTCCTGGCCGCTGGCCTTGCCTTCAAGATGAGCGCCGTGCCGTTCCACATGTGGACGCCGGACGTTTATGAAGGCGCGCCGACGCCGGTCACGGCTTTCCTCGCCAGCGCCCCCAAGGTCGCCGCCGTCGCCATCACCGTGCGCGTGCTGGTCAGCGCCTTCCCGGGCATCACGGGCCAGTGGCAGCAGATCATCGTGTTCGTGTCGTTCGCCTCGATGGCGCTGGGCGCCTTCGCCGCGATCGGCCAGCACAACATCAAGCGTCTGATGGCCTATTCCTCGATTGGCCACATGGGCTTCGCCCTCGTCGGTCTTGCGGCCGGCACGGAGCAGGGCGTCTATGGCGTGCTGCTGTACATGGCGATCTATGTGGCGATGACGCTGGGCGTGTTCGCCTGCATCGTCGCCATGCGCCGCAATGGCCAGCCGGTGGAGGAGATCAGCGATCTCGCGGGCCTGTCCAAGCAGAGCCCGGCGATGGCCTATCTGTTCGCCCTGCTGATGTTCTCGCTGGCCGGCATTCCGCCGCTGGCCGGTTTTTTCGCCAAGTTCTACGTCTTCGCCGCCGCCATTCAGGCCAAGCTGACGCTGCTGGCGGTGTTCGGCATCCTGACCAGCGTGGTCGGCGCCTTCTACTACCTGCGCATCGTCAAGGTGATGTTCTTTGACGAACCGAAGGAAGGGCTGGACCCGATGCCCGTTGCGGCCAAGGTGGTTCTTGCCCTGTCGACGGTGGTCACGGTTGGCTATTTCGTGGCGCCTGCGCTGCTGAATGTGGTGGCGGTCGCTGCGGCGAAGACCCTGTTCTGACAGACGGGCAGATCCGCTCCGGGACTCGAAAAAGCGCGGCGTCGATGACGCCGCGCTTTTTCATGCGTCCGGCGCCTTCCGCTCCCGTTACAACCCGGCGTCTTTGCCGGTCGTGAGATGAAATACAGGTGTAGCGTTGACCGGGCGGCTCTGGCATACACGATGGGATGCCCGGGATCATCGGCCCGCTGCTTCGTCAGGCAGGGCGGGCTCGCCGTTTCCTGGGCGCCATGGAGCGCGACATCGCCATAGAGCGCTTTCCGACCAGACGGAATCGTCTGGTCGATCAGAATTCGCTCAAAACAAGGAAACTGGAGCAGTTCCCGATCCATATAGAGCGGGAATGGCTCCAGCCCGGTGGAGTCAGACAGGAAGCGCTGCACAAGCCGGAAGGGGCGTCGACATACATGCGATTTTCACTGGCGCCTCAGGCAGAAGCGACAGGTTACAGGCTGCTGGCCTTTGACGTCGTCGAGGGTTCCACGAATACGGACGCCATGGAGCGAGCGCGCGCCGGCGCCGAGGCCAATCTGTGGGTGGTGACGTCGCAGCAGCGCGGCGGCCGCGGTCGCCGTGGCCGCAGTTGGGAAGGGCCGCGAGGCAATCTGGCCGCGTCCCTGCTGGTCGAGCCCCAGTGTGAGCCGGGCATGACCGCGACGATCGGTTTCGTTGCTGGCGTCGCGCTTCACGAAGCAGTCCGGGTTTGCGCGCCGCATCTGGCGGACAGTCTCCGGGTCAAGTGGCCCAACGATCTGCTGATCAATGGCGGCAAGGCCTCGGGCATGTTGCTCGAGAGCGAGGTGCTCCAGCGCGGACGGCGCGTGGTGGTCATTGGCGTCGGCGTCAATGTGGTGGCCGCGCCGGAAGGCGCGCCTTATGCCGTGGCATCGTTGCAACAGGCCGGGGCGCACGTGAATGCTGCGTCGGTTTTTGAAGCATTGTCAGCTACATGGCTGGAATATTTCGCGTTATGGGATAACGCCCGGGGCATGAGGCGCATTCGGGACGAGTGGTTGTCCAGGGCGCACGGCGTCGGCGGCGCGGTCGCCATCCAGTTTGGCGATGAAGTCATTCGCGGCGTGTTCGAGACAATTGACGCCGCCGGGCAGCTTGTCGTCCGCCTGCCCACGGGCGAGGCGCGGACCATTACCGCAGGCGATGTCCAATTTGGCGACGTGGGTTCATTCAGGGGGGAGGCCGCGGCTGCGCGCCCGCAGGACGGGGCGTCGCAGAACGCAGCAAGGATTTGATGCACATGACACAGCCGGTTGAGGAACTCGTTTTTGCGCCGCTTGGCGGGCTGGGCGAGATTGGTATGAACGCGGCCCTGTACGGTTTCGGGCCGCGCAAGAACCGGCAGTGGATTCTGGTGGATCTGGGCGTGAGCTTCGCCCAGGCCGACACGACCCCTGGCATTGATCTGGTGTATCCGGATCTGCAGTTTTTGCACTCGATCCGCAATAACCTGCTTGGTCTGGTGGTGACGCACGCCCATGAGGACCATATCGGCGCCATCGCCCAGTTGTGGCCTCAGGTCAGCGTGCCAGTCTACGGCACCCGCTTTTCGCTTGGCCTGCTGGAGGCGCGGCGACTGTCGGAGTTCAACGCGCCCAAGATTCCGCTGCGCGAGGTCAAGCAGGGCGGCGTTCTGACCCTGGGCCCGTTCAGCATCGAGTTCGTGCCGGTGTCGCATTCGATCCCTGAGGCGAACGCGCTCTGCATTCGCACGCCCGCCGGCACGGTGCTGCACACTGGCGACTGGAAGCTGGACGCCACGCCGGTTGTTGGCCGCGCCACGGACGTGGAGCGCCTGAAGGCGATTGGCGATGAGGGCGTGCTGGCCCTGGTGTGTGATTCCACCAATGTGGTCCGCGCCGGCTCAAGCCCGAGCGAAGCGGATGTTTCCCACACCCTGAAGGACCTGATCGCCGGCGCCAGCAACCGTGTTTGCGTCACGGCCTTTGCCTCCAATGTGGCCCGCATCCGCTCGGTGGCTGAGGCTGCGGCGGCGTGCGGTCGTGAAGTGGTGGTGGTTGGCCGCGGTATGGACCGGGTGATCCAGGTGGCCGATGAATGCGGCTATCTCAGCGGCCTGCCGCCGTTCCGCGCGCCGGATGCGCTGGCCCGCCTGCCGCGCAACAAGGTGGTGGCGCTGCTCACCGGCAGCCAGGGCGAACCGCGCGCCGCCATGTCGCGGATTGCTCGCGATGATCACCCGGCGCTGAAAATTTCCCCCGGGGACCGGGTGATTTTCTCATCGCGCACCATTCCGGGCAACGAGCGCGCCGTCGGCGAGATTATCAACAGGCTGATGCTGAAGGACGTGGAGGTTCTGACGGATCGGGATCATCTGGTCCACGTCTCGGGCCATCCCCGGCGCGGGGAGCTGGAGCAGCTCTATGGCTGGATCCGCCCGAAGATCGCGATTCCGGCCCATGGCGAGCCGCTGCACCTCACCGAGCACGCCGCGTTCGCCCGCGCCCAGGGCGTGCCGACTGTTATCCGCGCCCTCAACGGCGACGTGGTGGCGATCGCCGAAGGCGGGGCCGGCGTTGTTGGCAAAATCCCTTCTGGCGTCCAGTACAAGGACGGCGACATCGTCGTGCCCGCTACGGAGCCAGCGATCGCGGAGCGCCGGCGACTGTCGTTCGCTGGCGTGGTGTCGGTGGCCATCGCCGTGGATGACGGCGGCAATGTCATCGGCGAGGCCGAGGTCCAGATTGCCGGCGTTCCGGCCAAATCGCCCCAGGGCGAGGAGCTGGCGGGGCTGATCGGTGAGATCGTCGACGAAACCATCGACAATTTCCCGCCGCGCAAACGGCGCGATTCAGGGGCGTTCGCCAGCGCCGTCGAGCGCGCGGTGCGCAATGAGCTGCGCAACATCTGGGGCAAGAAGCCGATTTGCCACGTGATGATCGTCGGCGTCTGACCGGCGTATTCTGGATCCGCCGGGCCGGCGCCAACGGGCCGCATGGACAGGCGGCGCGGGGCGTGGGATGCGCAGATCGCCTGGCGCGGACCGCTGTCCGCCCGGAAGCCATTTATCGGGAAACTGGCCGCAGCAGATCAGGGGCCCGCTTCAACACGGTTTGACGCGTTTTCTGGCGGCGCGGGCTGCGCCCGGCCGGAAGGCGCCGCAGTCAGGGAGAAAACAGCATGATCGGTCGACTCAATCACGTGGCGATTGCCGTCAAGGACATCGAGGCGGCGACGCGCGTCTACAAAGAGACGCTTGGCGCGACGGTCTCCGCAAAGGTGCCGCAGCCGGAACATGGCGTTTATACGGTCTTCGTCGAGCTGCCGAACACCAAGATCGAGCTGCTTGAGCCGATGGGCGCTGATTCGACCATCCAGAAGTTCGTCGACAAGAATCCGGACGGCGGCATCCACCACGTCTGCTACGAGGTCGATGACATCATCGCCGCCCGTGACCAGCTGGTGGCCAAGGGCGCCCGGGTGCTCGGCGGCGGCGAGCCGAAGATCGGCGCGCACGGCAAGCCGGTTCTGTTCCTGCATCCGAAGGATTTCTGCGGCACGCTGGTTGAGCTCGAGCAGGTCTGATCAGGCTGGGGCGAGGCAGACGTTTTCGTGGCGCTTGCGGTGCGAAAACGCGCTGCCGCCGATGCGCGTTCCGGACGACCTGACAACGGGTTCGTCCGGAAGCTGCGGGGCAGGGTTCCGTCTTGTGAAGGCGGTTTCCGCCCTGTCGGTCTGCTTGACGCATCCGGCGGGAGATGACGGCCAAACCGCCCGAAGCGGCCCGGCCCAGCATGGCGCCTTCATACGAAACACGCTCCAGCGCAGGAAGTCATTGCCGGAATGAGCCTTACCCTGTCTCTCGCCATATATTTCGTGATGTGGTGGATCACGCTGTTCGCGATCCTGCCGTTTGGCGTCCGTAGCCAGCATGAGAGCGGCGAAGTGGTGGAGGGCTCCGAACCTGGCGCGCCGTCGCGGCCGCTGCTGTGGTGGAAGATGCTGTGGACAACGGTCGTTTCCGCGGTGCTGTTCGCCGGCCTGTATGGCGCCTACCCCTATCTGTCGCTCTGAGCCGGGTTTTCGCGCCGGAGCGAAAGCCGTGACTGGCTTTCGCTCAACGCTTTGACCTGACGGGTCCTCCTGACGCCAGGCGGCGGCGTTTGCCTGGACGGCGTCCGGCAAGCCGTTTGCCCGTCATTTCGATTTTGCGAGATTGCGGCGCGGCGTTTCGGTTGCCGCAACCGGCATCCCGCCTGGTGCGGCGCCTGGAGCATGCGGGCGCCAGTTTCTCTGAATGAAAGCGTGTCGGCAGGGAGATGGGGCCCTGGCCGACGTCGCGCGACAAATCATGTATCGTCATGGCGTTGGCGGCGCTTGTCTTCTGCGCCGCGCGCGTGTGATCTTCCCTGCGATTCCCACCGTTCCCAGCCTGTCCGGAGCTGTCATGCGTCTCAGCCGTTATTTCCTTCCGATCCTGAAGGAGAACCCCAAGGAAGCCGAGATCGTCTCGCACCGGCTGATGTTGCGCGCCGGCATGATCCGCCAGGAGACGGCGGGCATCTACGCCTGGCTGCCGCTGGGGCTGCGCGTGCTCAACAAGGTGACGGGGATCATCCGGGAAGAACAGAATCGCGCCGGGGCTGTCGAACTGCTGATGCCGACCATCCAGCCCGCGGACCTGTGGCGGGAGTCCGGCCGTTATGACGCCTATGGCAAGGAAATGCTGCGCATCACCGACCGCCACGAGCGCGAGATGCTGTACGGCCCCACCAACGAGGAAATGATCACCGAGGTTTTCCGGGGTTATGTGCGTTCCTACAAGGACCTGCCGCTGAACCTGTACCACATCCAGTGGAAGTTCCGCGATGAGATCCGGCCGCGCTTCGGCACGATGCGTTCGCGTGAATTCCTGATGAAGGACGCCTATTCCTTCGATCTGGACAAGGAGGGCGCCCGTCACTCCTACAACGCCATGTTCACCGCTTATTTGCGCACCTTCGCCCGCATGGGGCTGAAGGCGGTGCCGATGAAGGCCGACACCGGGCCGATTGGCGGCGATCTCAGCCATGAGTTCATCATCCTGGCCGACACTGGCGAAAGCGCGGTGTTCTGCGACAGTGATTATCTGTCGTTCGACACGCCAGCAGCCGACACGGATTTTGGCGACCGCGCCGGCCTGCAGAAGCTGGTCGACACATGGACCTCGCTCTATGCCGCGACGGAAGAAATGCACGACGAGGCGGGTTTCGCCGCCGTTCCGGAAGGCAAGCGTCTTGCGGCGCGCGGCATCGAGGTCGGGCACATCTTCTATTTTGGCACGAAGTATTCCGAGCCAATGAACGCCGTCGTCACCGGGCCGGACGGCCAGTTGCGTCCGGTGCACATGGGATCATACGGCATCGGCCCGAGTCGTCTCGTCGCAGCCCTGATCGAGGCGAACCACGACGAAGCCGGCATTATCTGGCCGGACGCCGTGGCGCCGTTCAACGTGGCGATTCTCGATCTCAAGGCAGGGGATTCTACAACCGGGGCCGCCTGCGAGGATCTGTATCGCCAGCTTTCCGGCCGTGGGCTCGACGTGCTGCTGGATGATCGCGACGAGCGCGCCGGCGGCAAGTTCGCCACCGCTGATCTGATTGGCGCGCCCTGGCAGATTCTGGTGGGCCCGAAGGGCCTCGCGAACGGGCAGGTGGAACTGAAGCGCCGCGCCACGGGAGAGCGCGAGCTGGTTTCTCCGGCCGACGCTGTGGCGCGCATCTGCGGCTGAGCCTGCAGCTTCCGCGGGAGCATTGACCGGGCCGGAGCTGCAATTCCGGCCCGGACGCGGACGTCGTCTGGCCAGTCGGGAGAGTTTCTTCGGCGTCGCCCCGGGGAAACATCCTGGGCGCATGACTGGCTCAGCAAATTTTAAGCATATTTGGCTTTATTGTCGCGACGTCAGCGCCAACCCTGCGGCATGGGCAACCGTGATTGGCAGGGTGGGCGCGCATGACGTTCAGAGCATTTTCAGTGAAACCTGTTCACGTAAAATGCTCTATCTTTTTGGTTTGACGCATTTTCTTCATGAAAAGCGGGCTCCGCTTTTCTCGAAAATGCTCCAGAGCGCTTTCCGACCAGACGGAATCGTCTGGTCGATCAGAATTCGCTCAAAACAAGGGAAACTGGAGCAATCCCCGATCCATGTCGATCGGGAATTGCTCCAGTGCGTCGGTCTGGCGCGACGTCGGGGCGCTTCCTCACTGGTAGGTGAAAGCGCTTTGTCCTTTTTGATTTGTCGCAATTCGGCCGCAGATGGCGGCGGCGGCTTCGCCGGAATTGCATTGGCTGGTCTGGCGCGACCTGGACGCGCCGTACTGTCCGTCACCGGAGGCGCAACGTATGACCAGCCCTGCAGGCATATTGGATCAGGACAGGTTCGCCGGGCCACCGGAAGGGCGCGCCACCCGGCCGTTTTCCGCCTTTGAGTGGCTGATCGCCGGCCGTTATTTGCGCGCCCGGCGCAAGGAAGGCTTCATTTCGGTTATCGCCGGCTTTTCATTCCTTGGCGTGATGCTTGGGGTGGCGACGCTGATTGTCGTCATGTCGGTGATGAATGGCTTTCGTCAGGAGCTTCTCTCGAAGATCGTCGGCGTCAACGGCCACATATTCATCCAGCCGATCGACAGGCCGCTGGATGATTACCGCGACCTGACCCGCCGTCTCGACGCCATGAAGGGCATTTCCTTCGCGTTGCCAATGGTCGAAGGCCAGGCGCTGGCCTCGTCGAAGGGCGGACCGTCCAGCGGCGTGCTGGTGCGCGGCGTGCGCGGCGAGGACCTGTCGCGGGTTGCCTTCATCGCCAAAAATATCCGTGAGGGCACGCTGGACGGCTTTGACGCCAAGGAAGGCGTGGTGATCGGCAACCGGCTGGCCATGAACCTGGGCCTGCACGCGGGCGACACCCTGACCCTGGTGGCGCCTCAGGGCGCCTCGACGCCGTTCGGCACGGCGCCGCGGATCAAATCCTATACGGTCACGGCGATTTTCGAGATTGGCATGTCGGAGTTCGACGCCAGCTTCGTGTTTATGCCGCTGGCGGAGGCCCAGGCCTATTTCAACAAGGGCGACGAGGTGAGCGTGATTGAGGTGTTCCTCAAGAACGCTGACGCCGTCGACGCCGCCCGCGAGGTAATCGACGCCAATATCGGCCGGCCGGTGATGCTTTCTGACTGGCGCATCCGCAACCAGACGTTCTTCAACGCCCTGCAGGTGGAGCGGAACGTCATGTTCCTCATCCTGCTGCTCATCGTGCTTGTCGCGGCGCTGAATATCGTTTCCGGCCTCATCATGCTGGTGAAGGACAAGGCGCAGGACATCGCCATTCTCCGCACCATGGGCATGACGCGCGGCGCGGTCATGCGCATTTTCCTGATCACCGGCGCGGCGATCGGCGTTGTCGGCACCGTCACGGGCTCCATCCTCGGGGTGACGCTGGCGTGGAACGTGGAGGCGATCCGCACGTTCCTGAACCGGGCGCTGAACTCCAACATGTTTCCAGCCGAGCTGTATTTTCTGAGCCGGCTTCCGGCAGTGATCGACCCGGTTGAGGTCGCCGTCATCGTCATCACCGCATTCGTGCTGTCGCTGCTGGCCACGCTTTATCCAAGCTGGCGCGCCGCCCGGCTCGATCCTGTCGAAACCCTTCGCTACGGCTGATTCTGGAGCACCCGGACATGAGTGAGCCTCCCGCGCTTTATCTGACCGGCATCATGCGCAGCTATGCCCAGGGCGAGCGCTCCCTGGACATTTTGCGCGGCGCCGAACTGGCGATATGGCCAGGCGAAATCGTGGCTCTGGTGGCGCCCTCCGGCACCGGCAAGTCAACGCTGCTTCATGTTGCGGGATTGCTGGAAAAGCCCGACGCCGGGGAAATCTATGTGGGCGGCGAGCCGACATCCCTGCTCGACGACCGGGGGCGGACAGGCCTGCGCCGCACGCACATCGGTTTTGTCTACCAGTCGCACCATCTGCTGCCCGAGTTTTCCGCGCTGGAGAACGTCGTGCTGCCGCAACTCGTCGCTGGCCTGACGCAGCGGGAGGCGGAACGCCGCGCGTCAGAACTTCTGGGGTTTCTGGGGCTTGGCGAGCGTCTGAAGCATCGGCCAGCCGAACTGTCCGGCGGCGAGCAGCAACGCGTGGCGCTTGCCCGCGCCGTAGCCAATGCGCCGCATGTGCTGCTGGCCGACGAACCAACCGGCAACCTGGACCCGGAGACAGCCGAGCACGTGTTTGGGACACTGGTGACCCTCGTGCGGGCGACTGGCCTCGCGGCGCTGATCGCCACCCATAATCTGTCGCTGGCGGCGCGTATGGACCGGCGCCTGACGCTGCTTGACGGGCGCATCGTCGATATGGATGAAGCTGCGGCGCGCCAGTGAATCCCAGTCAGGTTGGCGTGACGATTCGCGCAGGCGGAGCGTAGCTGGCGGAGGGCGCGGGCATGAGTGACAGACTGCGTGGCGATGGCGTCGCAGGCGCGGCGCGTCCCGCGAAGGAACGGATTGGCAAGCCAGGCCGGGCCGGGCTTGGCGCCGTGCGGCGCGAGTTCGCGCCGTGGGCTGATCCGGCGGCCACGCCCCTCATTCGTTTCGAAGGCGTATGCAAGCGCTTCGGCGACGCCGTCGCCATCGACAACCTTGATCTGTCGGTTTATCGGGGCGAGTTTTTTTGCCTGCTCGGGCCATCCGGCTGCGGCAAGAGCACCTTGATGCGCATGCTCGCCGGCTTCGAGCAGCCTGACGCCGGGCGCATCCTGCTTGACGGAGTCGACCAGGCGGAGATTCCGCCGCACAACCGGCCTGTGAACATGATGTTCCAGAGCTATGCGCTGTTCCCGCACATGAGCGTGGCGCAAAATATCGCCTTTGGCCTGCGTCAGCTCAGTCTGTCGAAGGCCGATATCCAGGCCCGCGTCGATGAAATGTTGACCATGGTGCAACTGACGCCGCTGGCCCGGCGCAAGCCGCACCAGCTTTCCGGCGGCCAGCGCCAGCGCGTCGCCCTGGCCAGGGCCCTGGCGCGCCGGCCGCAGGTGCTGCTGCTCGACGAGCCTCTTGGCGCCCTGGACAAAAAGTTGCGGGAAGAAACCCAGTTTGAACTGATGGATATCCAGGAGGAACTGGGCGCCACGTTCCTGGTGGTCACCCATGACCAGGAAGAGGCCATGGTGATGGCCGACCGCATCGCCGTGATGAATCAGGGTCGCATCGCCCAGCTCGATACGCCCGGCCGCATCTATGAGGAGCCGGTAAGCCGTTATGTGGCTGACTTCATTGGCGATGTGAACCTGCTTGAGGGCGCGGCGGTGGGCCGGGAAGACGGTCTGTGGCGCATCGCCTGTCCGGCGACGGGCGGCGAGCTTCTCGTCGCTTCTGACGCCGTGCTGACCGTGGGGCAACAGGTGGTCGTCGCCGTGCGGCCGGAGAAAATCCGCATCGATCGCGCCAGGCCAACGGACGTCGCCAACGTGATTCCAGGCGAAGTCTGGGATATCGGCTATCTGGGCGACTGGACCACCTATGTGCTCAAGCTGGCCGGCGGCGAAACCCTCAAGACCTCAAGGGCGAATGTGTCGCGACATGTGGTCGAGCCGGTGACCTGGGAAGAGACGGTGTTCGCCAGTTTTGCCCCCGATGCGGCGGTGATGTTGACCGGCTGATCGTGGGCGCTTCATCAGGTTTGCCGGTTCTGCCTGCCCGTTCCGGGGGGAGTTTCTCCAGCGAAGGGGCAGGTTGAAACCGGGACCGTTTCATGAACAGGGTCAGGCCCCAGTTCGCCGCATATCTCCGGTTGGCGCCGTATGACGATATTTCCAGATTCCAGCCTGTCCGTGTCATTGACTGGCCGCAGCCAGCCAGAGGTTCGCCCGTGAGCCGGCGGGGCTATCGCGCGCCAGGCGCGCAACGCCTGGTGCGCTGGGCGCCGGCGATCTGGTTGACGCTGTTTTTCGCCACGCCGTTTCTGCTGGTGTTGCGCCTGAGCTTTTCGGAAGCGGCCACGGCCCAGCCGCCCTATCGGCCGGTCATAGACTGGAGCGAGGGGCTGGCGGGCGTCTGGACCGCCCTGCGCGGCCTGAGGCTGGACAACTACGCCCTGCTGTTGTCGGATCCGCTCTATCTCGCCTCGGCGCTGACCTCACTGCAATACGCAGGCGTTGCGACGGTGCTGCTGTTGCTCATTGGTTTTCCCATTGCCTACGCCCTGGCGCGCCAGCCTGAAGGGCGGCGGGAATTGTTGCTCCTGCTGGTGATCCTGCCGTTCTGGACCAGTTTTCTGATCCGGGTCTATGCCTGGATCGGCATTCTGAAGCCGGAGGGGTTGCTGAACGCCGCGTTGCTCTGGCTGGGGCTGATTTCCACGCCCCTGCAGATCATGAACACCGGCGTGGCCGTGATGATTGGCCTTGTATACTCCTATCTGCCATTCATGGTCCTCCCGCTCTACGCCACGCTGATCAAGCTGGACCATAGCCTGCTGGAGGCCGCGCAAGATCTTGGCGCGACGCCGGCCCGGGCCTTCTGGAGCATCACGCTGCCGCTCTCGGCTCCGGGCGTGGCCGCCGGCGCATTGCTTTGCTTCATTCCGATGATGGGCGAGTTCGTGATTCCCGACCTGCTTGGCGGCTCCGACACCCTGATGATCGGCCGCACCCTGTGGAGCGAGTTCTTCAGTAACCGCGACTGGCCGATGGCTTCCGCCATCGCCGTTGTGCTGCTCGCGGCGCTGCTGGCGCCGATCCTGGCGTGGCGGCGGCTCGAAGAGCGGGCCGCTGAAGCGGAGGCGGGGCAATGAAAGGTTTGCGCCGCGCGGCGTCGCCGCTCATTCTTGGTCTCGGCCTGTTCTTTCTGTACGCGCCAATTGTGCTGCTGGTGCTGTGGTCCTTCAACGATTCCCGCCTGGTCACGGTCTGGGGCGGGTTTTCGCTACGCTGGTACGCGGCGCTGTTCAGCAATGCGGCGTTGATGGAAGCCGCCTGGGTCAGCATCCGGATCGCCCTGGTTTCGGCGGCGCTCGCCACCATTCTGGGAACGATGGCGGCGTTGACGCTGACGCGGCATGGCCGTTTTGCCGGCCGGACAGCCTTCACAGGCATGGCCTACGCGCCACTTGTGATGCCGGAAGTCATGATTGGCCTCGCCCTGTTGCTGCTGTTCGTCGGGCTGGGCGTTGATCGTGGTTTCTGGACTGTGGTGATCGCGCATACGACCGTCACCATGTGTTTTGCGACGGTGATTATCCGGGCGCGGCTGGCGGATTTCGACGTCAGCCTGGAAGAGGCGGCCATGGACCTGGGAGCGACGCCGGTCCGCGCGTTTTTTCTGGTCACCGCTCCGTTGATCGCGCCATCCATGGCCGCCGCCTTTCTTCTGGCGTTCACCATGTCGATGGATGATCTGGTTATCGCCAGTTTTGTTTCGGGACCTGGCGCCACCACCTTGCCCATGCGCATCTACAGCCAGGTGCGTCTTGGCGTAACGCCTGAGATAAACGCCGCCTCATCTGTATTGATCGCGCTGGTCGTCGTTGGTCTTGGCTGTGCATTTTTGTTGATGCGCCGCAGAAAGCCGGCGTCAGCCTGATTCCCGGCCACCCATTTCCCGTTCTACGCGTCCACGCGCAGCCTGCCGCCCTTTTTGCTTGCGGAAAGCCGGGCGAGCAAGGCTGTGTGTTGAAAATAATTTTAAGCATACATATGGTATTTTACTATTTCATGGAAATATTAATAATAGAAATATAGAGAATAATACTTGAAAATTCCGACCGTTATTCTGATACTTCAACCGTCGCGCAGCAGCGCAGGCGACGAGGTGAGCGATGTTCAACTTTCGGACGAGCGGCTGGCGCCGGCACGCGGACCGGGTGGACGAAGCAGCGGTCCAGTTTTCTGAGGCTGATCCCGACGCGGGGAATGAGGCAAAACCAGTCGCGGTGACCCATGAGGCGGCGGGGCGGGCGCAGGAGGTAACGTGCGTCCGCTCGCCATGTTCCTGCGGCTGTTCGCAACCCATGACTGCACGATCTGCCTGGAAGACTTTGAGGGCGGCCGTCGACAGCTGGATGTGGCGGCGCGGCAGGCCTGGTTTGTGCCGGCTGATGGCGTGTCCCAGGTTCAGGCTGCGCCAGGCAAAAATTTGGGCCGTCTTTACGTCAATGAGTTCGGCTGAGAGTGGAGGCCCTGCTCCTGGCGCCAAAATCCAGCGCTTGCTTCATGGGGCTTTGAACGCCTGGGAGGTGCAAGCGTTTTCTGGCATGCTTTACGTCGCCATGAGCTTTGCAGCTGGAGCTTTGCAGGTGGAGCTTTGCCGATCGTGGATGCGTCAGCATCGACGCGATCCGGCATGAGGGCTGGATCTGGGCCAGCATCTTCAAGGAAGCGCGTCAGGCGCTGATTGCGCTACGATTGCCCCGGAAACTGGATCACGCCTGCCCGCAGGATGGCGAGAGGCCTGCCTGGATCTTGCCATGCTTCGTTCACGGAGAAGCGCTGCCAGGCTTTGAAGGACCTGTGGGCATGCGCGAAATCATGGGGGTCTTCCAGGGACCCGTGATCTGAAACTGCGCGGCCTCGGCCCCTGTTCCAGAAGGGATGGAGCCATCCAGCGCCAGAACCCCGTTGGCGTCCATGGAGCCGGTGAGGCGAAGGTTTGCGAGGCTTCCCTGAACAAGGGCTTCATCAATGATGACGCGACCACCGTTCAGCATCCAGTTGACGCGGAGGCTGGAGAATTTGGTCTTGCCGCGCAAATCGGAAAGCCCGGTGGGGGCGTTTTTCAGCTCCGCCAGGCCGGCGAGACTGACGCCGGCCAATTCGCCTTCACCTACCTGAAAATGGCCGCGCCCATCCATCTTCTGGCGCAGTTCGGACGCCGTGGCGCCGCGGGTTTCCACCGTGAAGGCCCCGGACACGTTGCCGGTGATGCGTTCCGCCCCGGCGACAAGCGTGGAAAGCTGGCTGGCCGAAACACCGTCCCCTGACCCTTGGGCGCGTATCTCCACGCCACTGGTGCTGGCGGGCGCGATGGTCATGCGTCCCTTTATGCGCCCATCAAGAGCTTCCGCGATCCCGAGGACGGCCTCCAGCCTGCCATTGCGCAGCAGCACGCTGGCCGCGACATTCCGGGCGGTGATTTTTTCCGGGAGTTGCAGGCGTCCGGCCGAAAGCCGCAGATCAATGTCCCAGGCGCGCCAGCGGTCCGGCGACATCATGGTCGCGCCAAGTTGTCGGGCGAGTTCCGGGCCGGCGCCAAGATCCAGATCATCAGTCGCCAGCGTGCCGCCGAGGCTCCAGCCATTTGCTCCGCCGCGCAGACTGAGAGCCCCCTCGAGAAAGCTGTCATTAATGGTCAGCGCAGCCGAGGTCAGGGCCATTCCCCTGGAAGACAGGCTGCAAGTCGCGTCGATTGACAGGGCCGTGGCGCTTCCAGTCAGCGGCAAGCGCAGATCGAGCCAATCGTTGGTTCGGGAGAGACTGGCGGTCGTGAGCCTGGTTTTGCCGTCAAAACGGCGGCCGCCATCAGTCAGGGCCCCGCGCAGGTCGATATTGAGCGGTTCGCTGGCAAGTCTGGCGGTGAGGTCGGTGTCGCCGCCGCTGGCAATGGCGCGCGGCGCGAGGCCGCCCAGGCTGAACTGCACGGCCTGGCCCTTGTAGACGGCGTTGCCTGACAATGACAGCGCGGCCTCGGGCGAGGGCCAGGCAAGCGTGGCGTTTACGCTTTCAGCCAGCGGTCGCTCTCCGACCGCATCCGTCAATGTGCCGCCAATCACCGTCAGGCGGCTGAGGGGTGGAGCGCCGCCACTGGCGCGCCGGTAGGCGGCTGTGAGTTGGGCCAGAACGTTGGCCCATATGCTCTCGCTGGAAACACGCGAAGCCGCCGCGCGGGCAGCCGGGTCGACCAGCACAGCATCCGCCAGCACGAAGCGTCCGGAAAGCAGAGGCGCCAGCTGCAACTGCCCACGCAGTTGCCGGGCCGTCACGCGTGTGGTCCCGTCGGCGGCTGACAGGACGATGTCCTCAAACTTGATGCGCGGCGCCGGAAGAATCGCCAGCGTGACCGGCCCGCGGACCTCAAGCCCCAGGCCAGTGAGCGCATTGACGTGCTTGCTGATCTGCCGCGCGGCATGATCGTCGGCCAGAGTCCACGGCGCCATGCCGACGCCAATGGCCGCCAGGCCGACAGCTGTCAGAATCAGAACGCTGCGTCGGCGCATGAGCCTTCCTGGAACATCCCTGGAGCCCGTCTGGACATGTCGGACCGGTCGATCTGACGGTTCTGTTTGGTCCTGCGGCGTCGCCAATCCCGCCGGCGCCAACCGATGCTGGCCGGGACTGTCTTCTTGCAGGGCGCCAATACCCCTTGTCGGATCTCCACCGCCGAATTCCCGGACCAGGTTCCTACCCGGACGTGGATATCATGTTCCTGAAGAAAAATGCGTCAACACAGAGGTCTGGGGAAAAAATCTGGCTGACGCATCGATGTTTTGCTCCATATCCCCGATGTTCGCGGGCGCCAGGGGAGCGCCCGGCCAACCACCCACGCATTGGCGCGCACCCGGCGATGAGGGAATGACCGGAGAGAATCAGGCGGAAACCCACCATCGAGCTCACATGCCAGACTCACATGGCGCTGGAGGTTGTTGCGCCTATTGCCTGTCAGTCACCACCCGGACCATACGCTTGCCGCGATTCTCGCCCGCCAGCAGACCGATCAGGGCCGCGGGGAGATTCTCCAGCCCGTCGATAATGTCTTCCTGAACCTTGAGCTGGCCGGACGCCGCCCAGGCGCGCAGGTCGGCGAGCGCAGTCGGGGCCTCGTCGTAAAAATCGTGGACGATGAAGCCTTCCATGCGCAGACGCCGGACAACGATCAGGCCGGGAACGCCACGAACGCCGCGCGGCGTCGCCGTATCGTACTGGGAAACCGCGCCGCAGCAGGCGATACGGCCGCGCTCGTTCATGCGGAACAGCATGGCTTCCAGCACGTCGCCGCCGACATTGTCGAAATAGACGTCGACGCCGTCTGGCGTCGCGGCTTTCAGCGCCTTGTGGAAGTCCCCGGCCTTGTAATCGACTGCGGCGTCGAAGCCGATTTCACGCACCAGCCAGTCGCACTTCTCCGCGCCGCCAGCCACGCCGACGACCCGGCAGCCCTTGATCCTGGCGATCTGGCCGACGAGCGAGCCCACCGAGCCGGCGGCGGCCGAGACGACGACCGTTTCGCCGGCCTTCGCCTGGCCCACCTTGAGCAGGCCGAAATAAGCGGTGAGGCCGGGGATGGTGTACAGGCTGATGAGGTGGCTGAGCGGCTCCGCCCGCTCCAGCCTGGTCAGGGCTGCGGCCGGCGCAGTGGCGTATTCCTGCCAGCCGGTGTCGGCGAAGACCAGGTCGCCGGGTTTGAAGCCATCGGCGCGCGATTCGATCACCTCGGCGAGGGCGCCGCCGGCCATGACCGCGCCAGCGCCCAGTTAGGAGCGATAGGTGGCGGCCTGCATCCATGCGCGGTTCGCCGCATCGAGCGAGACGATCAACACGCGCAGCAGCACCTCGCCATTTTCAGGGCTGGGAACCTTGCCATCGACCAGCTTGAAGTGATGGGGCGCCAGCTTTCCTGACGGTTTCTCAAGCAGCAGAATCTGGCGATTGATGGCTGCGGTCTGCGACATGGCTGGCTTCCTCCCGGTTTTTATTGGCCTGCCATTGGCGCGATGGAATGGGTTTTGGTCAAGCCGCCGACGGGGCTCTGGTTCGATTGGTGGCTCCGGTTCGATGATCTGTTGGGTGGATGGGGATAATGATTTTTATTTTATATAAATATAACAATGAGATAATATATGAGTTTAATCTATTTTGTCATTAACGTCACCCCGCGCCATGGCTTTGGCCCCTGTGAAAGTTGGTTGGCGCGATATGGGTCAACGTCATTCGTTGTGATCATGTTTTAAATGAAAAATTTCTGGTAAGTATCTGAAAAAATAAAAGACGCCGGATTTCTCCGGCGTCCCGTCACCATCCGCGGGGGATGATGGTAATCAGAGGCGCTCGACGATGGTGACGTTGGCGAGGCCGCCGCCTTCACACATGGTCTGCAGGCCGTAGCGCTTGCCGCGCGCCTGCAGGGCGTGCAGCAGCGTGGTCATGAGCTTGGCGCCGGAGCCGCCGAGCGGGTGGCCAAGGGCGATGGCGCCGCCATTGACGTTCAGGCGCTCCGGATCGGCGCCGAGCACCTTCAGCCACGCCATCGGCACGGAAGCGAAGGCTTCGTTCACTTCGTACAGGTCGATGTCGTTGATCGACATGCCGGCCTTCTTCAGGGCGACGCGGGTCGCCTCGATCGGGGCCTCGAGCATGATGACCGGGTCGCCGCCAACCACGGTGAGGTGGTGCACGCGGGCGATCGGGGTCAGATTGTGCTCCTTCAGCGCCTTCTCGTTGACGACGAGCATGGCGGCCGAGCCGTCGCAGATCTGGCTGGAGGTGGCGGCGGTGATGCGGCCGCCTTCCTGCAGCAGCTTCACGCCCTTCACGCCGTCAAGCGTGACGTCGTAGCGGATGCCCTCGTCGATGTCGTGCATGATCTTCGTGCCGTCATCGAGGGTGACCTCGACCGGAACGATCTCTTTCTTGAAGGCGCCTTCCTTGGCGGCGCGGATCGCCTTGAGCTGCGAGTTGTAGCCAAACTCGTCCATGGCGTCCTTGCTCAGGCCGTGCTTGACGGCGATCGCTTCGGCGCCGGCGAACTGGCTGAACTGCACGCCCGGATAACGCGCTTCCATGCGCGGGCTCTTGTAGATGCCGAAGCCGTTCTTCATCGGCAGGATCGCCGGAAGGCCCATGGGCACGCGCGACATCGACTCAACGCCGCCGGCGATGACCATGTCCTGGGTGCCGGACATCACCGCCTGGGCGGCGAAGTGCAGGGCCTGCTGCGAAGAGCCGCACTGACGGTCAACCGAGGTGGCCGGAACGCTTTCCGGAAGACGCGAGGCCGAAACGGTGTTGCGGGCGACGTTGGTGGCCTGCTCGCCAGCCTGGCCGACGCAGCCCCAGATCACGTCGTCGACGCGGCTCGGATCAATGCCCGTGCGGTCAAGGAGGGCGTTGATGACTTCCGAACCCAGATCGACCGGGTGCCAGTCCTTCAGACGGCCAGCCTTGCGACCGCCGGCCACGCGCGCCGCTGCAACGATATAAGCTTCTGCCATTTTCTAACTCCCACGGGCCAGTCCGGCCCTTGATCTGCGCCATACGGCCGACGCCGCTGGGTCAGGATTTGTTGCCGCGCGGGCTGCACGTCAAGGCGCCCCTGAGGTGACGCTGCGCCGCAAGCGACGCGGTGCTGCGGGCCCTGGAGAAGGGCTGGCGACGGCAAGCTAGAAACCGCAAAACAGCGTCGGCGGTCTGTTCACAGCCGCCGCCCGGTGTTTACGGTTCCTTGCATATACACACTTGAAATTCTAACGATCGTTTGGTCAATGTTGTCAAGCTCCGCCGGCATCATCCTTCGGCCAGGGCAAAAAAAGCGACGGTGGCCTCCTGGCGCAGCGCCTTTCATGGCGCCGGGGCAAGGGGCCAGTTGTGGCCATATGAGCGTCCGTTCGGGCGCATGGGAGGAAGGCGGCGCAACGTTTGCGGCGCCTCAGGAGGAAAAAGGTATGGATTTCAATATTCCGGCCGATATCAAGGCTTATCTGGGCGTGCTCGACAAGTTCATCGAGGACGAGATCAAGCCGATCGAGAACTCTGACGACAATATCCGCTTCTTCGATCATCGGCGCGAGTACTCCCGCACCGATTTCGAGAACCAGGGGCTGCCGCGCCATGAGTGGGAAGCGCTGCTGACCCGCGTCAAGCGTCTGGCGGACAAGGCTGGCCACTTCCGTTACGCCCTGCCGAAAGAATTTGGCGGCCAGGATGGCACCAACCTCGGCATGGCGATCATTCGCGAGCACTTCGCCTCCAAGGGATTGGGCCTGCACAACGATCTGCAGAACGAGCACTCCATCGTCGGCAACCAGCCAATCGTGCTGATTTTGCGCGATTTCGGCACCGAGGAGCAGAAGCAGGCTTTCATTCCGAAGCTGCTCGACGGCACGATGCGCATCACGTTCGGCCTGACCGACCGTCACCACGGCTCCGACGCCACCCACATGGAGACGCACGCGGTTCAGGAAACCCGTGACGGCGTGGCCGGCTGGCGGATCGACGGTGAAAAAATGTGGATCACCGGCATGCATGTGGCGACCCACTGCATGATGTTCGCCCGTAGCCACGGCAAGGACGGCGACGCTTCCGGCATCACCGCCTTCCTGGTTCCGGCCAACGATCCGGGCATCACCATCGACGAGTACATGTGGACGTTCAACATGCCGACGGACCATCCGCGCATGACGATCCGCAACGTCTGGGTGCCGGAGAGCGCCATTCTTGGCCCGATTGGCGGCGGCCTGGCCCTGGCCCAGCACTTCGTGCATGAAAACCGTATCCGTCAGGCGGCTTCGTCGCTTGGCGCGGCGGTCTACTGCATCAACGAGAGCGTCAAGTACGCCCGCCAGCGCCAGCCGTTCGGCGAAGCGCTCGCGGTAAACCAGGCCATCCAGTTCCCGCTGGTTGAGCTGGCCACCCAGGCTGAAGGCCTGCGCCAGCTGATCCGCAAGACCGCGTGGGAAATGGACCAGATGGCGAAGCCGGAGGTGGCCAAGGTGCTCTCCGACAAGGTGTCGATGTGCAACTACTGGGCGAACCGCCTGGTGTGCGAGGCTGCCGACCGCGCCATGCAGGTGCACGGCGGGATGGGCTATTCACGCCACAAGCCCTTCGAGCACATCTATCGTCATCACCGCCGCTACCGCATCACCGAGGGCTCGGAGGAGATCCAGATGCGCAAGGTCGCCGGCTATCTGTTCGGCTACATGGGGCCGAAGAAGGCCGAATACAGCGCTATCGAGGCGGAAGCCCGTCGCCCGACCAACAAGTAAACGGGTAGCTGCGACTTATGACTTCCAACGCGCCTTTTTCGCAGGCGGAACTTGCTGAGCGGCTTGGGCGCGTTGTCGCCCGCCGCATCGGCGGAGCCGGTGAAATCCTTGAGTTGCGTCGCCTGACCGGCGGCGCAACCAAACAGACCTGGGCATTCTCGTCTGTCGTCGACGGCGACAGGCGCGACTACATCCTGCAGATGGTCGGTGAATTGCCTTCCGTGGACAGCGACCATCCGCGCGCCGGCATGCCGCGCGTCGCCGGTCGCGATGAAACCCTGCTCATGCTGGCCGGCATGTCCGCCGGCGTGCCCACGCCGCCGGTGCGCGTCGCCTTCGACGCCAGCGATGGCCTTGGCGCGGGCCACATCACCGATTTCGTGCCCGGCGAAACCATCGCCCGCAAGCTGTTGCGTGAACCGGAATACGCGGAGTTGCGCAGCAAGTTTGCGTATCAGTGCGGCGAGGCGGTCGGCAAACTGCATCGCATCGATCCAGCCAGCCTGCCATTTCTCGTGTCCTTTGGCGCGGAAGTGCAGGTGGCGAAGTACAAGCAGATTTATCACGGCTTCGGCTACGCCATCCCGGCGCTGGACGTTGCCTTTGCCTGGGCCGAGGCCAACCTGCCGCGCGGCGTTCCCGATTCGGTGGTCCATGGCGATTTCCGCATGGGCAATATCATCTGCGGTCCCGAGGGCATCCGCGCGGTGCTCGATTGGGAGCTGGCCTGCGTTGGCGATCCCATCGCCGATCTGGGCTGGCTGTGCACCAACACCTGGCGTTTCGGCGGCAAGCATCCGGTCGGCGGCGTGGGAACGCGCGAAGATCTGGTAGCCGGTTACGAAGCCGCCAGCGGGCGCAAGGTTGATCCGGCCCATCTGGAGTTCTGGGAAGCCTGGGGCTCGGTGAAATGGGCGGTGATGTGCCTGCTCAAGGGCCAGGCGCACAAACGCGACGCGTCCGAGCGCACGGTTGAGGCCTTCGCCATCGGCCGCCGCATGGAAGAGCCGCTGTATGATTTCTACCAGTATCTGACACGGAGGGGCTGAGATGCCGTCCAGTCTGCCGCAATCGTCCGATCTGGTTGCCGTCGTCCGCGAGTTTCTCGAACGGGAGATCCTGCCCGAATCCTCCGGCGCGCGCTGGTTCAATGTGAGGGTCGCCGCGAACGTGCTGGCGATGGTCGAGCGTGAACTGCTGCTCGGCAAGGATCTTGACGCCGCCGAGGCTGAGCGTCTGAAGCAGTTCGTTTCCGGCGATAGCCGCGAAGCGATGGAACTGGCGCTGTCGGACGCTATCCGTGAAGGAACGCTTGACTGGCGCACGGAGGGGCTGGCGCAGCATCTGGGCGAGACCTGCGAAGGCGCCCTCCAGATCAACAATCCGAAGTGGGCCCGCTGACGCCGGCCAGAGCTGGCGCGGGTCCGTGACCAGGAAATACCTCAGGAGAACAGCATGACGACTGAAGCAACTGGCCCGCTCAAGGGTGTCCGCATCGTTGAGTTCGCCGGCATTGGTCCGGGGCCGTTCGCCGCCGGCATGTTCGGCGACATGGGCGCGGACGTGATCCGTCTCGACCGCGTGGGTTCGAAGTTCACCGCCCAGAAGTTCAGCGCCCGCGGCCGCCGCGTCGTCGACGTTGATCTGAAGAACGCCGAGAGCATCGAAGGCGTCCTGGAACTGCTGGACAGCGCCGATGCGCTGATCGAAGGCTTCCGTCCAGGCGTCATGGAGCGTCTGGGTCTCGGGCCGGACGTTGTGCTGGCGCGCAATCCGAAGCTGGTCTACGGCCGTATGACCGGCTGGGGTCAGGAAGGTCCGCTGGCCCAGGCCGCCGGCCATGACCTCAACTATATCGCGATCACCGGCGCCCTGGCCGCCATCGGCCCGAAGGATGGCCGCCCGGTGCCCCCGCTCAATCTGGTTGGCGATTTCGGCGGCGGCGCCCTTTATCTGGTGGTCGGCGTTCTCGCCGCTGTCATCAACGCCCGCGCCACCGGCAAGGGCCAGGTGGTCGACACCGCCATGTGCGACGGCGCCGTGTCGCTGATGAGCATGTTCTACGAATTCCGCGCCCAGAAGATGTGGAAGGAAGAGCGCGAGTCCAATTTCCTCGACGGCGGCGCGCCATTCTACGGAGCCTACGAGACCAGCGACGGCCAGTATGTCTCGATCGGTTCGATCGAGCCGCAGTTCTATGCGCTGCTGCGCGAGAAGGCCGGCCTGTCCGATCAGGTGTTCGACGCCCAGCAGGACCAGTCGAAATGGGCTGAGCAGAAGGCCAAAATCGCCGCGGTGTTCAAGACCAGGACCCGCGCCGAGTGGAACGCCATCATGGAAGGCACCGACATCTGCTACGGCCCGGTTCTGACCATGTCGGAAGCGATTGAGCACCCGCACCTCAAGGCGCGTCAGACGTTCGTCGAGGTCGGCGGCGTGGTGCAGCCGGCCCCGGCGCCGCGCTTCTCGGCCACCCCGTCCAACGTCCGTCCGGTGGGCTCGGCCAAGCTCGCCGACGTCGTCTCGGAATGGAAGAAGTGATCCGGTAGCCTGGAGCGCGTCGCGTTCCGGCGCTTGCAAGCGCAGCCCCGGCGGAGCCATCGCCGGGGCTTTTTTGTTGGCTGATCACAGCGCCCCGATCACACCTGGTGGACGCCAGCGGGCTATGGCGCTCCGGCGCCGTTCGACGCCATGGGCGCAATGCTGAATCAGGCGGTTAGGGGGCGCTCCGGTTTTCTGGAGTGTATTTTTCTCAACTACCTGAACTGACAAGTTTCTATCGGCCGGACCCGGGCTGTGGCGCGCCGCCTGGGCCTTCTACCGTTTCGCGGCGTCGACATAAGCGGCGAGGGCGCGTTTCGTCGTTTCATCAATCATGGGCGCGGCGTCCCGGGCCAGATCGGCCAGCGTCTGGCCGCGCAGGGAATCGCGCCACAATTTTTCCGCCTGCAGCATGCGCACCCTGATCAGGCAGTTCTTCTTGTAGTTGCAGGGCTCCTTGCTGGCGACGGGCCCGCACTGGCGGATTTCCCGGCACACGAACGCAGGGCCGGGGCCATCAATGGCCTCGACCACGTCCAGCATGGTGATGTTGGCGGGATCGCGGGCGAGCCTGTAACCGCCGCGCGGGCCGGAGGTCGCCTCGGTGACGCCAGCAGCGGTCAGGGCGCGCAGGTGCTTCAGCAGGTAGCTCTCCGACAGGTCATACAGCACGGCAAGGTCCCGCCCCGGGATCACGGCGCCATCCGGCAGGCCCGCAAGCACCAGCGCGCAGTGCATCGCCGCCTCAACTCCGTCTCCCAGACGTCGCACCAGTCGTACTCCTCACGCTTGACAGCGGCATCATAGCCGGTTTGTATCGTGGATACAAAATATCGATGATTGGTGCGGCGGGCGCGCCGCGACCGAAGAATACGCGGAAACCTGAACAGGAGCGGATCATGCAGCAACGGATGAACATCGCCACGGCGGCCCCAGCGCTTTACAAGGCCGTTTATGGGCTGGAGGTCGCGGTTCTGAACTCGGGGTTTGACAAGAACCTGTTGCACCTCATCAAGATCAGGGCCTCGCAGATCAACGGCTGCGCCTATTGCGTTGACATGCATGTGAAGGAGGCGCTCGCCGCCGGCTTGCCGGATCGCAAGTTGCATCTGATCGCCGTCTGGCGGGAATCGCCGCTGTTCGACTCCAGGGAGCGCGCGGCGCTGGAATGGACGGAAAGCGTTACCCTTGTCGCGCAGACCGGCGTTCCGGATGCAGTTTATGAGTCGGTGCGCGGCGTGTTTTCTGAGGAGGACCTGGCGCGTTTGACGGTGGCCATCGGAACCATCAACGTCTGGAACCGGATCGCTGTCAGCTCCCGCCTGATCCATCCGGTGGATTGAGCCGGGCGCCAAAATGAAAAATGGCCGGGTGCATCCCGGCCATTTCCATATCTGCATTTGACTGTCGGCAGAGGCGGAGCGCCGTCTGTGGTCAGCCCGCCATGGTCACGCGCAGTTCCCGTTTCAGCAGCTTGCCGGCGGTGTTGCGCGGCAAATTGTCGACGAAGACCACGCGCTTTGGCACCTTGAAGGGAGCCAGCTTTTCGCGGGCGTGGGCAATCAGGGCCTGTTCGTCGCCGGCCTGGCCGTCGCGCAGCACCACCACCGCGGTCACCGCCTCGATCCATTTCGGATCCGGCAGGCCGATCACCGCCACTTCGGAGACGCTGGGGTGGGTGAACAGCACTTCCTCGACCTCGCGGCTCGCCACCATGGAGCCGCCTGACTTGATGATGTCCTTCACGCGGTCGACCACGTAGAGGTAGCCTTCCTCGTCCAGCACGCCGATGTCGCCGGAGTGGAACCAGCCGCCCTCGAAGGCTTCCGCCGTCTCCTCCGGCTTGTCCCAGTAGCCGAGCAGCAGTTGCGGCGAGCGGTGGACGATCTCCCCCTGAACGCCGGGCGCCACGTCGTTCATGTGCTCGTCGACGACGCGGGTCTGGACGTTCAGCACCGGCCGGCCCGCCGACGCCGGGCGGGCGTCATGCTCTTCGGGCCGCAGCACTGTCGCCAGCGGGCCGATCTCGCTCTGGCCATAGCAGTTGAAGGCGCGGGCTCCGTTGAGGCGCTCGCGCAGTTCCTGCAGCACCGGCACCGGCATGATCGAGGCGCCGTAATAGACGTTCCTGAGCTGGCCAAGATTGCGCGTGGCGAAATCCGGATGACGCAGCAGGCTGATCCATACGGTGGGCGGCGCGAAGAATGAGGTGATGCGATGGCGCTCGATCAACTCCAGCACCTGCTCGGGAACAGGGGATTCGATCAGCACGGTGAAGGCGCCGAGCATCAGCGCCGGCACGGTGAAGCAGTGCATCTGGGCGGTGTGATACAGGGGCAGGGCAGCCAGCCAGCGATCGCCGCGCGACAGCTCCAGGTCATTGATACAGCTGAAATATTCATGCATCTGGGCGCGATGGGTCATCATCGCGCCCTTGGGCATGGCGGTGGTGCCGGACGTGTAGGTGATTTGCGCCAGGTCGTTCTCATCCTGTTCGACGTCGACCGGATCGATGATCGCGCTGTCCGTAGCAAGCGCCAGAACGTCGATGTCGCCCCCGTCAGCGAACGTGCCGATAAAGTCGAGGCCGGGTCTGCCCCGCATTTTCTCCGCATTGTCGGCCAGGAAGCCGTCATGGATCAGCGCGCGGGCGCCTGCCTGTCCGACGATGTAGGCCAGCTCTGTCTCGGTGAGCGCATAGTTGATCGGCACATGCACCACGCCAGCTCGGGCGCAGGCGAGAAACAGGATCAGATAGGCGTCTGAGTTGCGGCCATAGGCGCCGACCCGCTCGCCGCGTTTCAGGCCGAGCGCCAGCAGGCGGGCGGCAACCCTGTCAATGGCCTGGTCCAGGCCACGGAAGCTCCAGGACCTGTCGGAAAAGTCCAGCGCTGGCGCGTCGCCCATGCGCAGGGCGGAGCGGCGAATGGCGTCAGAAATGGTGTTGCGACGCGCGCGCGCGCCATAAGTTGTGTCGACGCTCAAGGGTAACCTCCCGGGACATGTCCTGTCGCTGCGCGCCTGGTCGCCGTTATGGTCATGCCAGCCACGCACAAACTCTGGAGACAAGGTTGTACTGCGGCGGTCGCGCGCGCGCCATATCAGCGTCGCGTCGCGTCACGTTGGCTCAGGGCGGTTGGGCGTGTCCCAGGCCGGACGCCCGAATGTTCCGTCGAGATAGAGCAGCGGCAGGCCGGCGCTGGCAGAACTGGCGGCGCGCGCGCGGCCAGTGATGATCGAATGGGTGCCGGCGGTGATGACCGTATCGACCGTGCACTCCACCCAGCTCTGGGCGCCTTCCAGGGCGAGCGCCGGCGCGGGCTTGCCGTCGATTCGCGGCCGGAACCAGTTTCCAGTGGCGAAGCGGCTGTGGCCGGCGCCGCGTCTGGCGAAAGCCTCGGCGATATCCTGCTGCGCGGCGTCGAGGATGTTCAGGCAGAACCCGTCGCCGCGAACCAGCGGATCATGCAACGACGCGGTGGTGTTGATGACCACCAGGACCATGGGCGGATCAAGCGACACGGAGCTGAAAGCCGTGACGGTCATGCCGTGATCGGCGTCATTCCAGCGGGTGGTGACGACAGCCACGCTGCCGGCGACGCGCCGCATCGCCTGCCGCAACGCCTCGGCCGCAGGGGTGAGGGGCTCCGCGTCGGCGGTGGATGACGTCGGGGGCTTCGCGCTGTTTGCCATGGTCGCCTGCATGCCCCCGCTCAGGCGCGGGGCGCAATGGAAAAATCAAGCGGCGGCAGGCCGTCGATGCGCGCGGCGACGACGTCGCCTGGCGACAGGGGCCCGACGCCGGCCGGCGTGCCGGTGAAGATGAGATCGCCTGGCGCGAGACGCATGGCGCCGGAAACGTTGGCGATGATTTCGGGAACGGACCAGATCATGTCCGATATGACGCCCGTCTGCCGTAGCTGGCCGTTGACCGTCAGGGAAAGACGCGCGTCAGGGGCTGCGCGCCCGCCCGCGCTGACTGGCGACAGCGGGCCGCATGGGGCGGAAAAATCGAAAGCCTTGCCCCATTCCCACGGCCGGCCGGCGGATTTGGCGGCGTTCTGGAGGTCGCGCCGGGTCAGGTCGACGCCGACGCCATAGCCGTACGCCAACGCCAGCCCGTCGCCCGGCGCCACGTGGTCGCCCGGCGCGCCGATGGCCACGACAAGCTCCACCTCGTAGTGCAGGCTGGCGGTGAGCGGCGGATAGGGGATGACGCCCCCATCGGTCACGGCGTCCGCGGGCTTCATGAAGAAAAACGGCGGCTCCCGATCCGGGTCGCTGCCCATCTCGCGGGCATGTTCCGCATAGTTGCGGCCAACGCAGATAATGCGGCGCACCGGAAAACGGCCGGAATTTCCGGCGACGGCGACGCTCGCCTGCGGCGGCGGTTCAATGACGAACCGGCTCATATTGATGCCTCCCCCAAGGTGAGAGTCTCCAGCCTCGGCCCGTTCGTAGCCGCCCCGGCCCGGCGTCGCAACCGTGGGGCGCCAGGCGATGCGATTGCCGGGCGGTCGGGACGGGGGGCGACGGGCAGGCAAAGCAATCACCGGGCGTTGGTCGCGGGCCGCGCGGCAGCTTCTCCGGGCGGGGGCGACGCGCATGTCAACAATGTGCGTTGAGAGATTGATGGCGATCTGGCTTGCGCTATATTCAATACAGTCATGCTGCAATCGCATTGGCTGGGTGTTTCCCGGTCGATCTGGAAGGGAACATGCTGAGCGACTCCGCCCTGCTCGTCACCGGCGCCGCATTCGCCGCCATTCTTGGCGGCGCGTGGTTCTTGCATCGCCGGACGCTGGCGGACGCGCACGTCCCTGCGCCGCCCGCGGCGGCCGCGGTCAGGGTGACGGCGCCTTCTGTCCAGCCGGCTGCAACTCCTTTGGCCAGAAACGCCGTGAAGATTGGCGCGCCAGCCCAGTCAAAAATTGAGACGCTGGTTTTGAAGGCGGCGCTTGAAGATGCGCTGGAGCATCTTGCCGAAGTCTATGGACAGGAGTATCTCGACGCCTTTCACGCCCGGCGCATGGGGCGCAATGTAGAGCCATATCGCAAGCTGATGTCCGCAATTGATGACCCTGCCATGGCGAGCCAGGGTCTGCGTCAGGCGCAGGAAGCCGAGGACGCCCTGAACGCGGTTATCGCTGCGGTTCGCAAGAATCCGGAGGTCATGCGCGCCTGAACGCGATCGTATCACTTGACGTGGAGCGGCTGGCGCAGGTTTGAATCGGCAACAGTTTACGTTTTACTTGTGAATTACTTTGGTTATGTTTTATTCAGATTTATGTCGCGGTTCGCGATTCGCTTCATCGTCATGTTCGGTGGTGTGTTGTGAGCTTGGCGAAGCCGCATGTCGCGCGACGCGATTGTCTGGCTCCGGTCATTGTTTCTGATTTTGTATTCGTGGGCGGACGGTCACAGTTTGGGCCGGTATGTGTGAGATGTGCCTCAGGTTGTGGTTCTGGTTTGGCGGTTCACGGGCCTGTCAAATGGTTGATGCGGAAGGGGCGCCGTTTTCGCGCCGGGTGTGGGGAAGGAGGGAAGATTGAAGCGTACGGAAGGTTCTCAGGTCGCCGCTCTTCCTTATCGTCGCCTGGTTGATGGTTCCCTGCAAATCATGCTGATCACCTCTCGTGAGACAGGTCGCTGGGTTATTCCAAAAGGCTGGCCCATGAAGCGCCTGACTGCGCCGCAGGCGGCCGCGCAGGAAGCGTTTGAGGAAGCCGGTTTGCGCGGGCGCATGGGCGAGCAGCCCCTGGGCGCCTATGGCTATGTCAAGCGGCGCAAGAATGGGCAGTTGCAGCAGTGCACGGTGACGGTTTACCCCTTGCTGGTTCGCGGCCAGGAGGCCGATTGGCCGGAGCAGGGGCAGCGTCATTGCGTCTGGCACGCCCAGGACAATGCGGCGGCGCAGGTGGCAGAGCCTGAACTGGCGGAAATTATCGGAACGCTGGACGAACGACTGCTGGGCGCGCTTCCCCGGTCGCGGTCACGTTCGGGCCTTCCCATGTTGGGGGGGGATGCGGCGCAGGGTGGTTCCGGGGCTGCATCGCTTCGCTCGGGCGGCAAGGACCTGGCGGTGGAAACAGCCGATCTGACCCACGATTGATCAAGGCAGAGCATGGTGCGCCGACAAGAGTGGCGCGCCATGTCCTCCCGACGCCAAACATTATGGGCTCGACGCCCGGGGCGGTGAAGTCCGGGCGACGCAACGTATTTCCTGGCGGGAAATACGTTATGCTGATTTGAACTTTTCAGGCCGGGTATGCATCAGCATCGCCGCGATCTGGCGTCAAATACTGAATGCTCCGACAGTGGATTGAAGATTTTCGGCCCGTTCGGGCTTTGGTGAGCTGGTTCTGCTCTGGCGTGTTTCTGGAATGACGCCCCGAACCCAATGCCCGACCTGTATGAAACCGGCGACTTCGCATCGTTCGCTTCGCCTGGATTTGTATTGCAAGCTTTGACGCCAGTTTGGGCATGTCGGGCCGGTCGATCCGGCGGCTTTACGCCCTGTGGCCTCGACAGCCCCGACTTCGACAGCCTGGCGTCGGCAACCTCGACTTCGACAGCCTGGCGTCGGCAATTCCGGCTACATCAATGGTGACTGGCGACAATTGGCTTCTGGCGGGGCGCAAAAATCCTTCGCCGGATCCCCAGCCGTCGCATCTCCATGCGGGTTCTTGGGCATCCTGAGGCGGTCAATACCTGTATTTGATGCTTTTGATCAGGGTAAATGCCACTCAGAGTGGCATGTCCTTGCAACTTCGCGCCGACGCCAGCCCGCCGCGACAGGCCTGGGTTCGCGGTGAGGCGCTGGCGGCCTGTTCCCCTTGCTACCGCCCGCAAAGATCATGCTATGCTTGCTTCATAACGAACAAGTGTGGGGAGAAACGTCTTGAAAATTGGCAAGCGGACCATTCTGGCTGGACTGTGCGTCGCGTCTGTTTTGAGCCTTGCGACAGCTTTTCCGGCTCTTGCTGAAAAGAAGTATAGTCGTGGCGCCAGCGACACCGAAATCGTCGTTGGCAATTTCGTGCCCTATAGCGGCCCGGCTTCAGCCTATGGCGTCGTGGGCAAGACAGCGGCCGCCTACTTCAAGATGATCAATGAGCAGGGCGGCGTGAATGGTCGCAAGATCCGCTTCCTGAGCTATGACGACGCCTACAGCCCGCCGAAGGCCGTTGAGCAAACGCGCAAGCTGGTGGAGAGCGATGGTATTCTGGCGTTGTTCGGCACTGTTGGAACGCCGTCGAACACAGCCATCATGAAATACATGAACGCCAAGAAAACGCCGCACCTGCTGCTGGCTTCCGGCGGCACGCGGTTTGGCGATGACCCCGCCCAGTTTCCGTGGACCATGCCGTTCAACGCGTCCTACAACTCGGAAGGGCGCGCCTACGCCAAGTTGATCAAGACGCGCTATCCCAACGCCAAAATCGGCGTGCTGGTGCAGAACGACGACTACGGCAAGGATATCTACAAGGGCGTGAAGGACGGTCTGGGCGACAAGACGTCGATGATCGTGGCTGAAGCACACTACGATCTGTCGGACGCGACTGTTGATTCCCAGATGGTGAAGCTGAAGGCCTCCGGCGCTGATCTGTTCCTTAACCTGTCGACGCCGAAGTTCGCAGCCCAGGCGATGCGCAAACTGGGCGAAATGAAGTGGCGCCCGGTGCACATCCTCAACAACGTCGCGGCCCAGGTCGGCGCCGTGATTATCCCGGCCGGTGTCGAGAACGCCCAGGGCGCGATCACGGCCACCTATATCAAGGATCCAACCGATCCTGCCTTCGTGAATGATGCAGACATGAAGGCGTTCAAGGCTTTCATGGCCAGGTACATGCCGGAGGGCGATCTCAATAACTCGCTCTACGCCTATGGCTACGCCATCAGCAGCGCGCTCGTGCATCTGCTGAAGGAGGCGGGCGACGATCTCACCCATGAGAACGTCATGAAGGTCGCGACCAGCATGAAGGGATACAAGGCCGATCTGCTCTATCAGGGCATTACGATGACGACGTCGCCGACCGACCATTTTCCGATCGAAGACCTGCAAATGATGGTGTTCAAGGGAGATCGCTGGGTCCCGGAAGGGGGCGTGATCAACGCGCGCGAAGGCCGGTAAGCCCCCTGACAGACGCGCGACGCTCCGTGCCCGTCGCGGGGCGCCGTTTCTGTCCGCCGCCATGTTCCTGTCCGTCGCCATGACAGGCGCCAGGTCTGCCGGCCCTGGCGCCTGGTTTGTCTTGCGACACGTGTTGCACTGCTTTGGTATGCGCTTCACGCGCCACTTCACGCGATCCCGCCTGGATGCAAATTTGTATCCGGCGGGCTCTGTCGCCGACCTGGCTAGGCGCTACCTTTGCCGGTGGGTGATGCGGCGACGGATTGGCTGGCCCCTTCGGGAGACCGCACGATCTGCCGCCGAGCGGGCCGCGCCGGCCGCGCGTTCTGCCTGCCTTGACACCGGAAATACCGCCATGCCCAGATTCCGCGCGCGGTGGAACTCCGTCTGGAACGCCTCGCCCATCTTCGGAGATCAGCGTCGAACTGGAGTTCTCATGGCTCGCTACGTCACGGAAGACCTCGATCAGGGTTTGGCCATCATCACCTTGAACCGGCCAGACCGGCGCAACGCCATCAGCATGGAGTTGGCCGAGGACCTGGTGGCGGCCGTGGCGCGAGCCGCCAATAATCCTGACGCCAGGGCGGTGCTGCTGCGCGGCGCTGGCGGCTCTTTTTGCGTCGGCGGCGATGTCAAGGGAATGGCGGAGCATGGCCATGGCTCCGGCCCGATTGATCACCAGGTGAGCGAACTCCGTCGCGTCATGGAGGTTTCGCGCCTGCTGCACGACATGCGCAAGCCGACAATCGCCGCGCTCGACGGCGCCGCCGCGGGTGGGGGGCTTTCACTGGCGCTGGCCTGCGACCTGCGCATCGCCGCGAAGTCGACCAAGATCACCACCGCATTCGCCAAGGTGGCGCTGCCTGGCGATTTTGGCGGTACATATCTGCTCACCCGGCTGCTTGGCTCCGCCAGGGCGCGGGAACTGTTCCTGCTGTGCCCGCTGCTGACCGCGGATGAAGCGCTGGCGTACGGACTGGTGACAAAGGTCGTCGCAGACGACGATCTCCAGCGCATCGCCCATGAGATCGCGCTGGGGCTGGCCCAGGGCCCCAGTCTGACCCTGTCCTACATGAAGCAGAACCTCAATCTGGCCGAGACGGCTTCGTTTGAGGTCTGCCTCGACGCGGAGGCCTTGCAGCAGACGCGGGCGACCGTGACCGATGACCACAGGGAAGCGGCGCGCGCCTTCGTCGAAAAACGCCCCCCGCGTTTCACGGGCTCCTGAACCTGACGCCAGGGGCTGCCCGGCGATTCTGGCCTGCCAGGCCACGGGGTCTTCACCATTGCTTTCGCGGGAGCAAACGGTGGGGAAGGCCGATGACGTTCAATCTCTCCAGACGGCAATCCGGAAAGTTCAGCCAGGCGCCTGGCGGCGCGGCGATCGTGACAGGTCCCCGGCGCAAAACCGCATGCGGGTCGGGCAAACCATTGGCTTGAGAACCTCCGCCATGGCGCGTGGAGCGACGCCATTTGTGCGTGGCGGTTCGCCGCGCGCACGATCGATAATTGTCTGCGGGTGGAACAACGCTGACAGGACGAGTGTTTTTCCTGAGATGAGATCAATTGAACTCAGGAGGGACGCATGCCTCCCAATGGACGATATGGACGCCATCCGGCGCAGGCCAGAAGCCCGTGCAACAGCAATGCCGGCTGGAACCTGTGAAAGGAGAGCGCCATGACAACCGTCACAGCTCTTTTTGACACCCACGAACACGCCATGGTTGCGGCGGAGCAGCTTCAGGCCCTTGGCGTAGCGCCTGCGGACATCAGCATTCTCGCCAATAACGCCGACGCCTGGTATCCCGGAAGCACAATCGATCAAGAAGTCGTCGGGGGCATTCTTACCGGCGCCGGGACTGGCGCGGCGCTTGGCGGAGCCGGCGGATTGCTGGCCGGGCTTGGCCTGTTGACCATTCCGGGCATCGGTCCTGTGGTTGCCGCCGGCTGGCTGGCCGCCACTGGTCTGGGGGCTCTTGCCGGCGCGGCCGCCGGCGGCGCTGCGGGCGGCGTCGTCGGCGCCATGGTCGGCGCTGGCCTCACCGAGAGCGAGGCCCATCTCTATGCCGAAGGCGTACGCCGCGGCGGGTCCATCGTTTCTGCCCGCGTCGCGGAGGCCAAAGCCGCGCACGTCGCATCAGCGCTTCAACAAGCGGGCGCAGCCGATCTCACCCAGCGCGAGGCCTCGTGGCGTGACGAGGGCTGGATGCGGTTCGATCCGGACGCCGACGCCTGGCGAGACAGCAAGCTCGCCAAAGAACGCGAGCGGCTGGATCGCGCACGCGACAAGGCGCCTTCCTGAGCAAGGGAGAGCCCAAACCAGGCCGTTGACAACACAAAAGCCCCACCTGGTGGGGCGGGGCTAGGTTCCCCGCATCAGACCATGCGGACGTGGTCCTCCGGGCCAGCCACCATACCAGCGGCCTGGTCGGTCAACTGCAGGATATTGTTTCCTGAGCCAATCTCGCGCCCATTGAGATACAGCACCGCAGAGCCATGGAGCCCGACATGGATCTCAAACAGGTCAGGACGCCGCTCTGACCAGATGACGCGCATGGGCTTCCCCATGCCATCAGGTCGAACAAAACTGTTCCACCATAAACGCATAACAGCCTCCTGTCGCCTCGTTTGCTGAAGGAAGTCAGGAAGCTTACGCCTGACCCGGCGGAAAAACAGCATCGTTAACGACATCGTTTATTACGAAATGAAGACGTTGTTATATTTGAACCGCGATCAAGCTGGGATTTGAATTTTCCTGAGGACGCTTCCCCGATTGTCACCGACACCTTCAGGTGGCGGTGAGGGGTCTTTCCCGTCATTGCTTGCCGTACCTGTCGCTTCGGTCGCGATCCTGACAGGCCTCGCAAACTCGTCGGGCGCGAGGGGCAAGATTTGAAATCGTCTTGCTCTCACGATGTGTGGGAGCGTCCACCGCCACCACGGCCCGATCGCTCCAGCCGATTTTTTTTTCGCGTTCGGCGATGGTGGGGGCTTTCTCGACAGATCGAAGCTCATGGACTTCCGTCCGGATCACCCCGAGCGGCTGCCTGGCAGGGCGCGACCGTCGCACCTGAAGCTGTCCGGTGACGCGCCAGCGTACTTTCTGCATCGTCAGTCACGCCAGGAAGCTCCCCTGATTTCTGTAAGGAAGATGGGGGTAAGTTTGCGCAGGCTGCCAGCGATTTCGGTCATTTCAGCCGGACGCCGGAAGCGCGAGCCCAAAGGGAAAAGCGAGCGCTTTCAAGGTTCAGGCCTCATGATCTCCGGCGCGACCACGCCACCATGGCCTTGCGGAGCGGGATTGACATTTACACCCTGAGCCAGCATCTCGGGCACACGTCAGTGAAGACGCCCGGGATCAATCTCGCGTTCCTCACCCATGCGGCGGCTCCCGGAGCCAGGCGCGGTGGGTCAGGCGTCGGCACAGGTGGGCGCAAAAGTCGGCGCAGTCATGGCGGTTTCTCCATGATGTGCTGATGAAGGCGCCAATGGAAACAGCTGGTTAGCTGGGTTGGATGGGTGGCCGAGTGGTTTAAGGCAGCGGTCTTGAAAACCGCCGTGCGGGTAACCGCACCGTGAGTTCGAATCTCACCCCATCCGCCAAATCTGTTAAATTTCAAACGTTTGCCAACCATCTCACATCACGGGTGCGACCGTTCCGCCATGGGCGAAATGGGCCGGGTCAGGCCATGGCGCGCTGCGGTTGCGCAGGAATTTCCGAAAAATCCCGAAGATGTTTTTCCTGATGCTGCGGCTGTCCCGTTGTGACCGTCATTGCGGCCTTTCTCCCTCTTTCCTTGGCGGGTGAACCATCTGGAGGCGGCCGGGGGCTTTGCTGATTACGTTGGTGGGGGATGGAAAAGGTTGCGTTGTGGCCGCGGCCCGGCGTCAGCGAGCGATATCTTCCGCAAAGGTCCTGGCGCGCATGCGAAAGTCTTGGCGAAACCGTTGCATCGGCTGCGCATGAACCTGGCGTATTGGAGAGAACGCGGCGGGCCTTTCATGCCGGTATTGCCGACAGTTTCGCCGGGCGGCCGAATTTCAGATGAGCGTGCTGGCGCCGGTCGTGAGGTTGACAATTGTCAATTGAGGCCTTGACCGTTTCTGCCTGATCGATAGGTTGCGGCCGTCAGGGTCTCCGGTTCGCGCCGGAGCCTAGAGGGAATCCGGTGCGTTGCAGGCCATGGGGAAGGGTGGGCCCTTCCTTTTGTGCGCTGTGACCAGTCCGGAGCTGCCCCCGCAACTGTAAGCGGTGAGCAGGCGCTCAAGAAGCCACTGGCCCCAGGGCCGGGAAGGCGACCGTCGTGTGATGACCCGTAAGCCAGGAGACCTGCCCTGACCTGATGATGTCGCGCCGACGGTGGGTCGTGCAGTTGCTGACGGCATGCGCAGATGCGCATGATGATCTGCGCTGTTCAGCCCTGTCCGCGCCAGCGAGGGGCTGGTTTAGTGATTGTTTCCATAAGTTCAGGCGGTTCCGGCGCAGGCAGCTGCCGTCGCGCCATCGTGGCCGCCCGCCGGGGCGCGGCTGTCCCTGGCGGGCGGGTCAGGTCAAGTCTCATCGTATTGCAATGTTATAATATTGCAAATATGGAGAGAGCATGACCATGAACCGCCCGTTTTCCGCGCCGCCGATTCCTGAATCTGCGGCCGCGTTCGCCCCATTTCCCGCGTCGCCGGAAACCGGGCTGGCGCTTTATGCCGGGGCGATTGACGCCTCCGATTATGTGCCGCGGGTTGCGCCGGTGCTGCGGCGCCTGGCGCCGCATGTCGGCGACCTGCTCGACGTCGGCGCCGGCGGCGGCCAGCTGGGCGGCGCCCTGCGCGTTCCCGGTCGTGGCTGGATGGCTGTCGAGCCTTCCCGGGTGATGCAGGCGCGACTGGCCATGTTGCCGGCGCCGCCGGTGATCGTGCCGGCGCGCTGGGAGGAGGCGGGGGACCGCGTCGCGCCGGCCGACACGGTGCTCGCCGCCACCATGCCGGGATATTTTGGCGATGCGGCCGCGTTCCTCGCCTGGTGCCGCCGTTATGCGCGCCGGCGCGTGATCTGGCTGACGCCGGCGCAGCACGGCCCGCGCGGGCTGGTGCTGGCGGCCTGCCTGCCGCGCGAATGGCATCGTGAAGACGAAACGCCCGGCATCGATCTGGTGCTGCCGCAGTTGGGCGACGACCGGCCCGACCATCTGGAGACGGTGGACTGGACCTTTTCTCTCGTCACGACGGATTTGCCGCAACTCGCCTCCTGGATGGCGGACCGGCTTGGCTGGTCTGCCGGCGACAGCCGCCGCGCCGACATTTTCGAACATCTCGCCGCCCAGGCGATCGCGACGCCAGAAGGCATGCGCCTGTCCTGCAGCCGTCGCTCCGCAGTCCTGATCTGGAACCTCTGATGCCGTCTCCCGCATTCCGCCGCAAGGGCCTGGCTTGCCGCGCACTTGCCGCCACCACCGCGCTCGCCTCCGGCGCGCTGGCGACCATGCTGTCGTCTGGCGTCGCCTGCGCCCAGGCTGCGCCTGCGCAAGCAGCTTCCGCCCAGCCTGTGACGCCGCCGCCGGCCGTAGCCACAGATGAAATCGTTCTTGACCAGCTTGTCGTCACCGCCACCGGCCGTCCCGAGCCGCGCAGCCAGATCACGGGCACTGTCCAGGTCATCGACCAGAAGCAGATCGAGCGCTCAGGAGCCAAATCGATCACGGGCGTGCTGGCGGAGAATGGCGTCGGCTTCTTCAGTGAATGGACGCCCGGCCAGACCTCCATCAATATTCGCGGCGGAGCAAGCGACGGCCAGGGCAAGGATTTCCGCAGCCAGGTGCTGGTGCTGATCAACGGCCACCGCGCCGGCACCGCCAATTTGTCCAAACTGTCGCCCGCCAATATCGAGCGCATCGAGGTGATCCGCGGCCCGACGTCGGTGGTGTATGGCAGCCAGAACATTGGCGGCGTCATCAATATCATTCTGAAAAACGGCCGCACCAATCCTGGCGCCGATCTCAAGGTCACCGGCGGCTCCTGGGGGCTGGGGCTCGGTCAGGTCCAGGTCGGCGGCGTCAGGGATGGTTTCGACTGGTATCTCGGCGTCGATGGCGGCCAGCGCGGCGACTACCATGCGGGTCGTGGCGGCTCGAAAATGGAGAACACCGGCTGGAAGCGCTTCGGCATGCTTGGCGCCTTTGGCTACCAGATCAATCCGGACCACCGGGTCGAGGCCAATATCCGTAGCGACGGCGTCTATGACGTGGGATTCCGTGGTTCCGGAGCCAATATCTTCAGCACCGACGACCGCTACAACAACTCCGCCGACGTGACCTACAGGGGACAGACGCCAGGCGGCCAGCACCGCTGGATGCTGCAGGGCTACGCGGTGACCGACGTGGACGATTTCCATTGGGCCTCGCCGGTGATCCGTGGTTCCAACGGCTTGCCGGCCAGGGGCACGGCCGCCGACTACAACCGTCGCCGGCTTGATATCGTCGGCACGCGCCTGCAGCCGTCCATGACCCTGTGGGAAGGCAATGACCTGTTGCTGGGCTGGGACTGGGAGCAGAGCCGCCTGCGCTCCACCCGTGACCGCATCGGCGTGACCGGCAATCCGCTGGCCCAGGCATCGCCGCAGGACAACAACCAGCACGAGACGGTGAACGCCCTCTACATCGAGGACGCGCAGAAATTCTTCAACGACCGCCTGACCATTCGCGGCGGCGTCCGGCGAACCTTTGGCGAAACCAGTTTCGACTGGACGCCGAACCTCGCCGGTCAGGCCCCGCGCGCGGTCGACTATCAGGCGACGACCTATTCCACCGGGGCCGCCTTCCGGGCCACAGATCAACTGACCTTCCGCGTCGGTTACGCCACCGGTTTCCGCGCGCCGACGGCGACGGAACTGGCCGCCGATTTCAACACCCTCAGCGGCGGCCGCATCTTCGGCAATCCGGCGCTGCGGCCGGAGGAAAGCCACCAGATCGAGGCTGGCGCCGCCTGGTCCGGCCATGGCCTGAACGTCGATCTGGCGATCTTCCAGAACACGATTTCCGATCGCATCATCACCCGCAACAGGGCCGGCGTCGCCAACACCTCCGACTACGCCAACAATTCGGCTGACGTGGTAGTGCGCGGCGTTGAGTGGCAGGTCAGCGCCGATCTGCTGCGACTGGCCAACGTGGGCGAAACCAACTGGCGCTGGACGGCCTACGTCAACGGTTCGTGGAACTTCGACATGGTGGACAAGGGCGTGGCCCTCACCGCCAACAGCCACAAGCCGGAGCGCATGTACCTGTACCAGGCGGCGGTCGGCACGCGCTTCGGCCAGGTCGACGTGCGCTATCCCTGGTCGCTGCAGATCACCGGCGTGCTGCGCGGGCCGGTATGGTACAACACCGAAGAAAACCTGCTGATCCCGTTCGCCGAGCCCAATCGCGACTGGATACATCGCAAGGGGCCGTTCTGGGTGTGGAATATCCGTGGCGAAGTTGAGGTGATGCAGGGCGTGAAGCTGTTCGGCTTCGTCAACAATCTGTTCAACAAGAACGAGCACCCGCTGTTCATCGGCGTCGACCGGCAGCCGTACAAGCTCGACGCCCGCTTTGTGAATGGCGGCGGAGCCGGCACGTCCATGCCGGGCATTGAGGCCCAGGCCGGCCTGCAGGTGCGGTTCTGAGCCCGCATCCGGACATCCGGCGGCCATGGCCGCCTGACGTTTCCAGATGGCTACTGGCTGGCCGCCGCATGCCGCTGCTGCTAGCCGCCATGACATGGCTCGCTCCTGGTGCAGGCGGCGCTGGCGCGGCGGCGGCGCGCCAGCCCTGGCCGGTTCAGGTGACGGACGGCGTCGGTCGCCAGATCGCCATTGCCCGGCCGCCGCAGCGCATCATCCCCATCTTCGCCTCCAACGCCGAGCTGGTGGCGGCGCTGGGGCTTTCCGACCGCATCGTCGGCGTGGAAGCCTACACCCGGTTTCCGCCAGAGCTGACCCGCAAGCCGCAGATCGGCGGACGCCTTGGGTTTTCTGTCGACGCCATCGCCGCACAGCGGCCCGATCTGCTCATCGTCACGCCGGCGCGCCAGGCCATGCACCAGCTCATCGATCCGATGACCCGGCTCGGCGTCCCTGTCATTGTGCTGCTGGCCCGCGATGTCGGCGAGGTGCTGGGCAATTTGCGCCTGATCGGCCAGGCGACCGGGGAGGCGGCCAAAGGCGAGGCGGTCGCCGCCGCCTTGCAGGCGCGGCTCGACAAAGTGGCGGCGATGACGCCTGTCCGGCGGCCCTCGTTGGTAATGCTCACCGGCCGCCCTGGCAACGGCCTGGCGCTCATCGCCCGCGCCGACACCTACACCGGCGACGCCATGGTGCGGGCCGGCGGCCGCCACGCCCTGGCCCGCAGCGTGGTCGCCCAGGTCTCGCCCGAGGCGGTGATCGCCGCCGATCCGGACGTGCTGCTGTTCGCCGGTCGCGGCGAAGACCTCGAAGCCCTGAAGGCCCAGCCTGGCTGGAAGCTGCTGCGCGCCGTGCGCGAGGGCAGGGCCTGGACCGTGACCCGCGCCGAATTCCTCATTCCCGGACCGCGCACGGTCGACGGCATTGAAAAGCTGGCCGCCCGTCTGCGCGATGTGACCTTGCAAGGCGGGCAAGCAGGCGCCGCCGCCAGTCCGGCCCGGGAGTAGCCATGACGCCGCAAACCGACCGCCGGCTCCAGCCCCGCCGCTTCCTCCTGCTGACCCTGTTTCTCGCCGGGGCGCTGCTGTTTGGCCTCGTCGCCGGGCACGAATGGGCGTCGCCGGCGCGGCTGGCCCGGGCCTTCGCCAACAGCGGCGGCCATGACATGACCAGCCAGCTGCTGGTGGTCTGGCGACTGCCGCGCGTGCTCGCCGCCGCCATGGTGGGAGCGCTGCTCGGCGTCGGCGGCGCCATCTTCCAGGGCGTGTTCCGCAACCCGCTGGCCGAGCCATATCTGCTCGGTGCCTCGGGCGGCGCCGCCATTGGCGCCACCATCGCCCTGCTGGTTCCGCTGGGGCTGCCCGGCGGACCGGTTCTGGCGGCGCTGTCGTTCCTCGGGGCCTGGGGCGCCACCTGGCTGGTGCTGGGCGCCGCCGGCCTGCAGGGGCGGCCAGACACGGCGGGGCTGCTGCTCGCTGGCGTCGCCGTCGCCGCCATGCTCGGCGCCGTGCGCTCCTTTCTGATGCTGGCCCTCTCCGACGATACGGTGAATCTGCAGGTTGTGCTGAGCTGGACCCTCGGCGGCGTCCAGACCCCGGACGCCGGCGGCCTCGCCATTCTGGCTCTGCTCACCGCTGGCGCGCTGGCCGTCTCACTGCCGCTGGCGCGTGGTCTCGACCTGTTGGGGCTCGGCGATGACCAGGCCTTCGCCTTCGGGCTTGATCCGGCCCGCTTCGAACGCCGCGCCGTGCTCGTCGGCGCCGCCGTCGTCGCCGCCGCCGTCGCGTTCGGCGGCCTCGTCGCTTTCGTTGGGTTGATCGCGCCTCATATCGGCCGCTGGCTCATCGGCCCGCGTCATCGCGCGCTGTTGCCGGCCAGCGCCCTGATTGGCGCGGCCCTGGTCGCCGTTTGCGACGGCGTCGCCCGCGCCGCGCTGCCGCCGGCCGAAATCCCCCTGGGGCTGGTGACGGCGCTGATCGGCGGGCCGTTTTTCCTGATCCTGCTGATGCGAAGGCTGCGGGCATGATTGCCGTCGATTGCGCCAGCGTCTCGGTCGGACGCAAAGGGACCAGTCTGCTGCGCGACATCAGCTTTCGCCTCAATGGGGCCGGCTTCGTCGGCGTTCTTGGCCCTAACGGGGCCGGCAAATCGACCCTGCTGCGCGTGCTGGCCGGCCTGCGCGCCCCGGATGCGGGCGAAGCCCGCTGGAACGGCCTGGCGACGCCCCGGTGGCCAGCGCGCAAGCGGGCGGCGTTTTGTGGGTATTTGCCGCAGCAGTTCGCCCCGGCCTGGGACTACGAGGCCGGCGACATCATCGCGCTGGGGGCCGGGCGGGCCAGCGCTGGCGACGCCAGCCCCGGGCATGTTCTGGCCCGCTTCGGCCTGACGGCGCTGGCGCGCCGGCGCTGGAGCATGCTTTCCGGCGGCGAGCGGGCGCGGGTCATGCTGGCGGCGACGCTGGCGACCTCGCCGGCCCTTGTGCTGGCCGACGAGCCTGGCGCCAGCCTCGACGTACGGCACAAGCTCGATCTGTTGCGCCGGCTCAGGAGCGCGTCGACGTCGTCGCTGGTCGTCGCCGTCATGCACGACCTCGATCTGGCCCTGCGCTTCTGCGACCGCATCCTGTTGCTGGAGGAAGGCGCGCTGGTCGCCGACTGCAGTCCCGACGACCTGCTCGCCGGGGACGCCCTCGACCGGGTGTTCGGTCTGCGTCTGCAAAAGGTCCGCCGCCACGATGACCATGACTGGGTCATCGGGCTGGGGTGATGGCGCCCGGCGCATTTTCCCGCCCGCTGGCCCGGGCGCTGGCGGTGGACAAGAACCGCAGCGCCATGGCGCTTTATCCGACGATCTGAATCCCGGCGCGTTGACGCCCCGCGATTTCAGGATGTCGCAGCGCTTGCCGGATGACGGCGGCGCCGTTTCGGGCGTGATCCAGGATCAGCCCTTTTTCCGCAGCTTGATCACCGTGATCTGTCCATTGACGCGCTCGGCGTCGAACAGAATGCGGTCGCCAGCCATCAGGCCCTCGAGCATCGCGGGCTCGCCCGCGCGAAACACCATGGTCATGCCGTCCATCTCCAGATTGCGGATCGGGCCATGGTCGATGGTGAGCTTTCCCTGGGCCCTGTCGATTTTGGTGACCGTCCCGCTGACGGACTGGGCGGCCGCCGGCAGGGCGAAAGCGATGAAAGCAAGGGTCGTCGCCGTTCTGAGCATCTCGGGTTCCTTTCGTTGATGGGTGGTTTGCCGCCAGGAGCCATTGACCAGGCCCAAGATCAGGCGGCGAGGCCGGACGGGCTGGTTCCGGTAAAAGCCGGATGGTTTTGGCGTGAAGCGGGGCCAGTCGCCGGTTGCAGGTCACAACGTCAATGGCCGGCGTGTGGGTTTTTGGCGGGCGGCCGCGGCTGGCCGTCGGGGCCTGTCGCCGGCTTGCGCGGATCTTTGACCCGCCATGCCGGCGCACCGGCGTCGGTCGCTGGCGGCGCGGCGCGCGTCGGCGCGGGCGGCTGGCCCTGATATTCAAAGGCCACCGTTCCCTGGGGGTTCTTGTACCAGCCCGGGTCCTTGTAGTCGTTCTTCGCGAGCCGCTCGCGGACCTTCACCACGGAGAACATGCCGCCCATCTCCACCGGGCCGAACTGGGCGAAGCCGGTCATCATCGGCAGGGTGTTGTCTGGCAGGGGCATTTCCATGGAGCCCATTTCGCCCATGCCCGTCGCGCCCATCGGCATGTAGCCAGGCGCGAGCTTGCGGATGCGTTTGGCCAGCTCTTTCTGATCCACGCCGATATAGGTTTTCACCGAATGGCCCATGGCGTTCATGGTGTGGTGCGATTTGTGACAGTGGATCGCCCAGTCGCCGGGCTCGTCGGCGACAAAGTCGAAGGCGCGCATCTGGCCGACGGCGCAGTCGATGCTCACCTCGTCCCAGGCGGCGGCGGGGTCGACCCATCCGCCATCGGTGCAGGAGACCTTGAACTCGTAGCCGTGCATATGGATTGGATGGTTGGTCATGGTGAGATTGCCGAAGCGCACCCTGACCTTGTCATTCCTGCCGACGACGAGCGGATCGATGCCCGGGAACACCCGGCTGTTCCAGCACCACAGGTTGAAGTCCAGCATGGTGTTGACCTTGGGCACATAGGCGCCAGGTTCGATGTCAAAGGCGTTGAGCAGAAAGACGAAGTCGCGATCGACGCGGCGGAAGGCCGGGTCCTTGGGGTGGACCACGAAGAAGCCCATCATGCCCATGGCCATCTGCACCATTTCGTCGGAATGCGGGTGGTACATGAAAGTGCCCGAGCGCCTGAGCTGGAACTCGTAGACGAAGGTTTTGCCAGGCGGGATGTGTGGCTGGGTCAGGCCGCCAACCCCGTCCATGCCGTTAGGCAAGCGCTGGCCATGCCAGTGAATGGTCGTGTGCTCCGGCAGCTTGTTGGTGACGAAGATGCGGATCCTGTCGCCTTCGACCGCTTCGATGGTCGGGCCAGGCGACTGGCCGTTGTAGCCCCACAGATAGGCCTTCATACCGGGAGCCAGCTCCCGCTCGACCGGCTCCGCCACCAGGTGAAACTCTTTCCAGTCGCCGTTCATCCGCCAGGGCAGCGACCAGCCGTTCAGGGTGGCGACGGGCTGGTAGTCGGGACCGGTGGTGGGCGCGAGCGGCGGCTGGGTGGCGGCGTCCGTCATGGTGGGCGCCTCCGGAACGCTGGCGAAGGCCGCGCGGCCTGAAACCGCGCCGGTCGCCAGGCCGCTTGCCAGCGCCAGGCCCGATGAACCGAGGAACCCCCTGCGGGACAGATTGGTCATGGCTGGGCTCCCTAATGGCCTGCCGCGGCGCCGGCGTTGGCGAGGGCGGTTTCGGCCACGGCGCCGTCGCCTCCCACGCCGCCGCCAATGAGCGCGTGCCTGAAGTTGGTGTGGGCGATCCAGAAATCCCGTCGCGCATTGATGGCGGCGACATTGGACAGGATGCGGTTGCGGGCGTCGGTCAGCAGTTCTGTGACGTCAGTCAGCATGCCGTTGTATTGCAACAATGATTCATCCTGGATGATCTTGCGCAGCGGCAGGACGTTGTTCTGGTACTGGCGGACGATGTCGTAGCTGGCGCGGTAACTTGCGTAAGCCTCCCGGGCCTCGGACCGAACGTTGACGGCCTTCTCCGCCAGCCGGTTGGCCGCCTGCATGTAGGTCTGTTCCGCCATGGCCACCTTCGACTGCCCGAAGTCGTAGATGGGGATCTCGATATCCAGCTCCAGCGTCGAACTGCGCGCGGTGTCGCGCTGGACAGAACCGACCCCGGTGATCTCGCGACCCCGGTCGTACGTGCGACGGCCCAGCAACTCGGCGTCGTTGATGAAGCGCACCGCCTGGGTCAGCCCCAGGGAGCGCGCGAGCAGGGCCAGTTCGTTGCGAGCGATCTGCATGTCGACGCGCTGGCGCAGGGCTTCAGCCTCGATGGCCTTCGCGGTTTGGGGGCGTGGCGTTGGCGGCAGGGCGGAAGGCAGGCGGAAACGGGCGTCGGCGCCCCACAGACCAAGCTGCCGCACGAGGCGTTCGCGTTCCTCGCCCTGGCGACGCCGCGCCTCCGCGAGTTGCACGGTGAGTTCGGCGTCGAAGGCGAATTCACGCGCCTGGTCGATCTTGTTGACGCCGCCACTCTCGCCGAGGCGCCGGAACAGCTCGGTCGTCGCCGTGGAGGCGGCGCTGGCCTGCTGGTAGAAGGCGACCTGGGCGTTGGCGGCGACGGCGCGCCAGTATTGCCGGCGGGTGTCCGCGGCCAGTTTCAGCACCGCCTCGGCCGTTTGCTGCTGGGCGATCCTGAACTGGTCGCGCGCGATCTCCGCCCGCGCCGGCAACGTGGCGAGGGCCAGCAGATTGCCGACGATCTGCCGCTCGATCTCCACCTCAAACCGGCCCGAGAGCTTCGAAATGCCGAAGCGGGGATTGGGCGGCAGGCTGGCCGAGACCATCTGCGCCTCGGCGACGCCCAGCCGGTTGAATGCGGCCTGCAGGCCGCGATTGTTCAGCAGCGCCACCTGCACCGCCGCATCGGCGGTGAGTTGCTGGCGCAGGAGCCGGTCGACTCCCTCCTTCGCGGCGGCGGCGGACTGGTCGTCGCTGATGCGGACAACCTCCTTGTCGATGCTGGCGCTGGAGCCGCTGACCACGCTCGCCATGCCGCCGTCGCCGGAAAAGCCGACGCAGCCGGTCAGCAACAATGCGGCGCCGGAAACCAGACCAGGCCGCAGCAGGCCGCGCATGCGCCGCCCCGTTTGCGGCATGGCGCCGGCTTTGCCAGAAACTGCGCTGGTCAGGATGGGAGAACGGCTGCGACGGATCATGTGGCGGGTCCGCTTCGCGGAGTGACCTGGCGGTTGATCTCGCGCCAGTTCATGGGGCCAGCCGGCCGTAACGTCGCCGCGCCAGCGGTCACGCTGCGGTAGGTCGCCGGCGGAACCGGCGCATCGGGGTTCGCGGGGCGGGACAGGCTGTCCGGAATCACTGGCGCGGCGCAGCCGCCAAGCGCCAGCAATGCGACCGGTAAAAACATCCTGGGGCCGCGTGACGTCAGGCCGGAGCGGAAGCTTGCGCCAGATGATTGGTTCGACTGGTATTTTTCGCTGCAAGCGGCGCTCGCTCCGCTGAAAAATGCTCTGGCGACATTCACGCTTCTGTCCCTCCCGGCGGTGCTGCGGCTGGCGTCAACGGAATAGCCGCTGCGTCGTCCTGACTGCTGGAAGGGGTAGCAACCCGTCGCGCCGCCCGTCCGTTACAAATTGTTTCAAACCGGCGCGGGTCGCCGGCGGCGAGGCGCGCTATCTTCAGTGGGGCCGGATGCGCCGGCAGGCGGGAGGCGCCCGGAGGCGTTTCAGCCGCCTGGCTTGCGCCGCCCTGGCTCGTGCAGGTTTCAGGCCCATGGTCGCTGTGCTGGCGACGATTTCGGCCAGGCCCGCCGGCCCCAGGGCAATATCGGGAAAGCAACGGCGCGTTCCCCGGAAAACGCCATGCGCGAGAGACTTGAGAAGCGATGCAGCAGCCAGAACCACCGGCGACGCCCGGCGCGGATCACCCCGGCCAGGATCAGGCGCAAGAGCATGGACTCGACTTCGGGCGTGTGCTCATCGTCGACGACGATCCCGAAATCAGGCTGCTGGTGGGGCGGTTTCTGCAGCGCCACGGTTATCAGGTGGCCGGCGCGGCCGATGGCGGCGCCATGATGGCCGCGCTGGCGCATGGCGACGTCGATCTGGTGATTCTTGACCTGATGCTGCCCGGGCGTTCGGGTTTCGATCTGTGTCGCGACGTGCGCGCCGTCTCGCAAATCCCGATCGTGATGCTGACGGCGCGCGGCGATGAAGCAGACCGCATCCGGGGCCTGGAAGGCGGGGCGGATGACTATATCGCCAAGCCTTTCAGCCCCCGTGAACTGCTGGCGCGGGTGCGCGCCGTCCTGCGGCGGGCGCGCGCCGCGCGTGGCGGCGGACAGGCCGGCGCCGAGACCGCGATGGTGACGTTCGACGGCTGGGTGATGGATCTGCGGCGGCGCGAGCTGTTTTCACCGCCTGGCGTGCTGATCGATCTGTCGACCGGCGAGTTTGACCTGCTGGCGGTCTTCGTCGAGCACGCCAACCGGGTGTTGTCGCGCGAGGCGCTGATGCAGTTCGCCAAGACGCGAACAAGCGACGACCCGTTTGACCGGACGATTGACGTGCAGATCAGCCGGTTGCGCCGCAAGCTGGGCGCTGACGCCAGCGGCGGACAGTTGATCAAGACGGTGCGCGGCGCTGGCTACATGCTGGCGGCGGATGCGCGACGCCACCAGCCCGGGGACGCCTGATGAACGCGATGCTCCGCAGACTCTGGCCCGACACGGTCGCCGGCCGGGCCATTCTGGTTCTGATCGTGGCGCTGCTTGGCTTCCACGCGCTGGGATACTGGGCATGGCGCGTTGGCGCCGATACCCTTGCGGCTTCGGCTTCCGACAGGGCGCTGGCGGCGCGCATGCTGTCCATCAGCCGCGCCGTCGCGGGCGTTTCCGGCGATGCGGAGCGAAGCCGGGTGGCCCACGATCTCTCCGACGCCAGCCTTGAGGCGCACTGGAGCAGGACTGGCCTCGCGCTGGACAAGGGAACTGCGGACGAGCGCGCCCGGATGATGGCGGCGCGATTGCGGGAGCTGGCGCCGGGACTTGCGCCAGCGGCGTTGCAGATCGGCTTCGCCCCGGCCGGGGCCCATGACCACGGCGCCGGGGCCGTCTGGCGGCACATGATGCTGGCGTCGCTGCGGCTTGATGACGGCTCCTGGGTCAACTTCTCCATATCCACCCTGGAGCCAGGTTCCCACGAGGACTGGGGCGCCTTCGCGATGATGATTTGCGTCGGCGTCGCCATCATTGGCGTCGCGGTCCTGCTGCTGCGCTGGGCGACATGGCCGTTGCGCGAATTGGCTCTCGCGGCGGAGCGGTTCAGCATCGACCAGGCGCCGCAGCCGCTGGCCGAAACCGGGCCTGTCGAAGTGCGGCGCGCGGCGCGGGCGTTCAACACCATGCAGGAACGCATCCAGCGGCTTGTGACCGAGCGCATGCAGGCCATGGCCGCGGTTTCCCACGATTTGAGAACCCCCATCACCCGGCTGCGGCTGCGCTCGGAAATGCTTGAAGACGCGGCGACCCGCCGTCAGGTCGACGCCGATCTGGGCGAGATGGAGACGATGATCGATTCAACGCTCGCATATCTGCGCGGCGGCAAGTCCGGGGAGCGCATGCGGCCGGTGGACCTCGCGCCGGTGGTGGAAACCATTGTTGACGAGTTCCAGGATCAGGGGCGCGACGTCTCTCTTGGCGGCGTCGATTCTGCTCCGGTTCTGGGGCAGGCCCCGTCATTGAAACGCGCGTTCTCGAACCTCATCGGCAACGCGCTGAAATATGGCGATGTGGCGCGGGTGACCACCGCCGCCGCGGGCGGCCATTTTACCGTAACGGTGGAGGACGAGGGACCAGGCATTCCGGCGGACGCGCGGCGGCGGGTCTTTGAACCCTTTGTCAGGCTGGAGGAATCGCGCAGTCGTGAAACGGGCGGATCGGGTCTCGGGCTGACCATCGCAAGAGCGGTGATCGTGGCCCATGGCGGCGAGATCAGCCTTGATGACCGGCCAGGCGGCGGTCTCCGGGTCGTCGTGTCGATCCCGCGGCCTGAAGCGGAAAGCCGGACGACCTGACGCCAGATCGCGGAGGCGCAGACGCATCATCGGCGATTGGCAAAGTCCACCTGAGCGTGGCGCATTTTTCCGCAGGAAACGCCGTGCGTCGTCATGGCTTTAGCCAAATCCCTTCACCAATCCAATGAGCCAGGCCCAACGTGGGAGCTCGCGGGGGAAGGGGCGCGCCAACGTCACCAGATTGGCTGGAAACGCCGGCGCGCCCTGATCTGTCTGACAAAAGCGATGAAGCATTTCAGGTGAACTGGTTTTCACCGGACATGCTCTGGCGCGCTGTGGCTGGCGCGATTTTCCGCCGGCCTGTTCTCAGGATCGCGTCAGCACGGTTTTGATCACGCCCGCCTCGCGCGCCTCGAACATCCGGTAGGCTTCGGCGCCAGCCTCCAGAGGCAGGCGATGGCTGATGTAACGCTCCGGACGCAGCCGGCCTGACTGCACCAGCGGGAACAGCGCCGGCAACTCCTCCGGCACCGAGCAGGTGCCGATGCGGAAGGTCAGGCCGGCGGCGAAGGCGCGCTCAAGCGGGAAGGCGTAGCGGCGGGACTGCTGGACGCCAATGACGGACACCGTTCCACGGCGCGTGACCAGGCGCAGCGCCAGGTCGACGGTCGCGTCGAGGCCGACGGCCTCGATCACGCAATCCACCTTGCGGCCGCGCGTCGCTTCGCGAATGGCGTCCGCGGCTTCATCGGGCGACAGGGCGATTGCTCCGGATTGCCGCGCCAGCTCGCGCCGCTCCTCCACGGGGTCGATGGCGTAGACCACATGCGCGCCCATGACGAAAGCGCTGTCCACCGCCATGAGCCCGATGGGACCAAGGCCGATGACAGCGACGCTGGAGCCGGGCCGGATGTCGGCGTTACGGGCGCCGAACCATGCGGTGGACAGGGCGTCGGTCATCATTAACGCCTGCTCGGCGCTGACCCCTTCCGGGATTTTCACGGCGTTCATGTCAGCGGCGGGAACGCGGAAGGCCTCGGCCTGCACGCCCTGGAGCCGGGCCGACAATCCATAGCAGGCGCCCGCGCCAAATTCGCAATGAATGACGTTGCCCGCGAGGCAGGAGCGGCAGGCGCCGCAGCCGACCGCCGCTGGCATCATCACCTTGTCTCCCACCTTGAGGCGCTGCACGGCGCTGCCGATCTCGACCACCTCGCCAACAGCCTCGTGGCCTACGCAAAACCCCACGTCAGCCGAAAAACCGTGGCCGTGATAGATGTGCAGGTCACTGCCGCAGATCGAGCAGGCCTCCATTTGCACGATGGCGTCACGATTGGACTGGAGCGCCGGATCATCCATGGAATCGCAGCGGATGTCGCGCGGTCCAAAATATCGCAAAGCCTTCATTGGTCGTTTCCGCCGTTCTTCCGTCTCGTCATTGCTGTGGCCTGCCTGGAGAGGCTGTCAGAAGCGCAATTACGACTCTTTTGGTATGTCCGCCAGACCTGGTCGCCACCATTGGTGGAGGGGGGCAATTCATTAACCCCGAATACCTTTGGGTTCGCGAGACAACCCGGCCTTAACCGGCTGTTTTCGCCATCGCCTGCACTTTCCCGGTCCACGCCGCGTGCGTGGGCGCACGCCAGCCGGGAAGCCTTTTGCGCATGCTCCAGCGCAAGAAATGCCCGATCAAACAGGAGGACGCCATGTCCATTGTTTTCGCAGTCATCGCAGGCGTGTTTGTCGCTGGTTCCGTGGGGGCGGCTGAATGGTTCAGCGCCAGCCGGCGCGTTCAGGGCTGAGGTCGGCGCAAGGCGTCGCGGCGCTTTTGCGAGACGTCATTCGGCAGCCTGACGCAGCGGGAGCTGCAGGCGCGCAATATCGGCGTCGACCATTTCACGCATGGTGTCGGCCGCGCCTGAACGCGGTTTCCAGCCAAGCAGATCCCTGGCCTTGCTGGCGTCGCCAAGCAGCGCGTCAACCTCTGCCGGGCGCAACAGAGCCGGATCGTGCGTGACGTGCCGGTCCATGTCGAGCCCGGCGTGGGCAAAGGCAACCCGGCAGATGTCGCGGACGCTCATGCTCGTTCCGGTCGCGATTACCAGATCGACCGGCTCAGGCTGTTGCAGCATGAGCCACATGGCCTCCACATAGTCGCGGGCATGGCCCCAGTCCCGCCGCGCCTCCATGCAGCCAAGCGATAGTTTTTGCTGGAAGCCGCAGCGGATCGCGGCGACGGCGCGACTGATGCGGCGCGTCACGAATTCTTCGCCGCGCAACGGGGATTCATGGTTGAAGAGAATGCCGCAACTGGCGTGCAGTCCAAAGCTTTCCCGGTAATTCACCGTCATCCAGTGAGCATAGAGTTTGGCGGCGGCGTAGGGTGAACGCGGCTGGAATGGCGTTGTTTCGCTTTGCGTGGCCGTGGCGGCCTGGCCGAACATTTCCGATGACGAGGCCTGGTAAAAGCGGGCGGACGGGCAGGCGATGCGCGTCGCTTCCAGCATGTTGGCCGCGCCCATCGCGGTGACGGAGCCGGTGAGCAGCGGCTGTCGCCACGATGTCATTACATAGGATTGCGCGGCGAGATTGTAGATCTCGTCAGGTCTGGCGTTCTGCATGGCGCGCAGCAGGCTTGAAAGGTCAAGCAGATCTCCTTCAAGCATTGTGACGTCCCGGGTGACGCCAAGCCAGTCCAGCCGCTCTGCGGTGAAGAAACCGGATCCGGAACGGCGAGCCAGCCCAAATACCTCATAATTCTTCGAAAGCAGCAATTTTGCCAGCCACGCGCCGTCTTGTCCCGTAATGCCGGTGATAAAGGCGCGTCTGGCCATGGATTTGGACCCCTTGAATGATTTCTTGTAACGTAAATTTAATTACATGATATTATT
>NZ_BNCG01000005.1:0-11896 GCF_014656355.1 Camelimonas fluminis | reverse complement strand
GGCAGGGGCAGGGGCAGGGGCAGGGGCAGGGGCAGGGGCAGGGGCAGGGGCAGGGGCAGGGCGGGCTTGGGCGTCCGCGCGGGCGCATTGTCTCGTGACGCAAGTCGATCCTGAATCAGCCGGCAAGGCCCCGCTGGCGCGCGCTGATCGCGTCAACGATCGGGCGCGCTCAATGTGTGTGTTTATCCGGAAAAGACAGTGAAAGGTTAATTGCTGGTTGTGATTGTGGCGTTTGTCGGGCGCAGGCGCGAACTGGCGATGCGAAAGGGCGCACACTGTCCGAAAAAATGTTTTCCCGCTTGAGGTTCATGAAAGGAATGCCGACAGGGGGCCGCGTTCATCTGACGTGAAACCGGCGCCGTTTTGACAAATATGCCCGTCCAGGCCAGGTTCTGCGTGCGATCGGACTGTTTCATTTTGATCCATCGCACCCCGCATCTGGAGGCTGCATTAAGGCTTTGTTAACGCGACAGGCCGGAAATGCAGTTTCAATCCTGTGACCAGGCGATTTGTTGCGCCTCTACAGAAGCGAGCCCAGGCTGGCCATGTCCGAATGCTATCCCCTGCAATCCTCCCGCAGTTTCGCCAGGTCAGCGCATGCGCATGAGGTACGGCGGGGCGAGGGAAAGCAGGGGATCAGGGCAGGCGGACTGAGCCTGGGGGGCGTGGTCCTGCGCGTCGCCGGCGTGACAGCGGCGGCGCTCCTCGTCGCCAATTGCGCCGGGCAGGTGGAGCGTCAGGGCGGCAAACAGGATCGCTTCAACAAGAAATATGGCGTGAGCTCGAGCCCGCGCGTGGTGCGCCCGGGCGATCCGGTGCCCAAGGGCGGCGGTCGCGCCATGCTGGGCAAGCCTTACACTGTTGCTGGCAAACGCTACACGCCGATCGCGAATCCCCATTATTCCGCAAAGGGCGTCGCCTCCTGGTACGGCATGGATTTTCATGGTCGCCTGACCGCCAATGGCGAGGTCTTCGACAAGGAATCCATCGCCGCCGCGCATCCAACCCTGCCACTGCCGAGCTACGTGCGCGTCACCAATCTGGACAACGGTCTGTCGCTGGTGGTGCGGGTCAATGATCGCGGCCCCTATCACGGGCGGCGGGTCATCGACGTGTCGCGACGCGCCGCCGAACTCCTGGAGTTCCGTCAGGTGGGCACCGCGCGGGTGAAGGTTGATTTCATTCGCCAGGCCTCGGTCAACGGCAGCGATGATCAGGTGCTGGCCAATACCCTTTCCGCCGCCGCGCCAGCCCGTCTGGATGGCCAGCAGACGCCTGTCATGATGGCCAGCGCGGGCTCGACAGCTCCGCAGTCGCATGAGGGGCCCCGCATGACGGCGCGCGAAACCGGCGCCGCAGGGACGTTGGCGAATGAGGCGCAGGCCGGCGAGACGCAGACCAGCGAGGCGCAGGCGGCTGCTGTGTCGACCCACATCCAGGGCGGCGCGACCGGCATGACCATGGCTGGTCTTGTTGAGGAAAGCGTGTCGACGCTTCCTGACACGGCGCCATTGCCGCCGATGCGTCCCTTGAGGGTCGCCGCAGGCAACTGAGGCCGCGGCGGTCAGCATTTCACGACAGGCAAATTTTTCGGAGAGACGGACCAGCCGCCCATTGGCTGTGCGAGCAGCAAAGCCGGCGGATTGGTCAGATCGCATCTTCCGGCGCGGCCAGGGCGGCGCCGGCGAGGTCTTTTCGTCGCTGGCCTGGGCATGGCGCCATGGGAGCGTCGGAGAGCGCTTGTGGCCGGCCGGGGATGCGTCGGCTGTTCCACTGCCGCCTTCTTGTCTTTGCGCCGCGGCCGCCGCACATTCCCTTTATGAGATTGTCCGCCATGATATTCGGACTGAAGCGGCGAGATGGCTGGCGCGCGGCCCTTCCTGGAGGCGTGAGGGCGGCGTCACGCGCGTTTGTGGGTGCGGTCGCGTTGCTGCCGGCGGCGATGGCGTTGCCCGTGGCGCCCGCGGTGGCCCAGCATGGGCGGGAGGCGGCGACAAAAACACCGGCGGCCTTCGAAACCGAGGCTGCGCAAGCGATCCTGATCGACGACGCCACAGGTTCCGTGCTGTTCGACAAGGCGGCAGATGCGCCGTTCGCGCCAGCCAGCATGGCCAAGATCATGACCGCCGCCCTGGTGTTTGAGGCGCTGTCGTCTGGAAAAATCACGCCAGACACGATGTTCAGGGTGTCGGAGCACGCCTGGCGCACTGGCGGCGGGCCATCCGGCGGCTCCGCCATGTTCGCCCTTCTGAACAGCGAGGTGCGCGTCGGCGATCTGCTGCGCGGCATGCTGGTGCAGGCGGGCAATGACGCCGCCATCGTGCTGGCGGAAGGCATTGCCGGCAGCGAGCCGGCGTTCGTCGCCCGCATGACGGAGAAGGCGAAAGAACTGGGTCTGATCCGGACAACGTTTGTCAACGCGTCCGGTCTGCCAGATCCGGGGCAGATGACGACGGCGCGCGACATGGCGCGGTTGTCGCGCCATGTGATCGCCGCCTGGCCCGAGCTTTACCGGGTGTTCAGCGAGCCAGAGTTCACCTGGAACAAAATTCGCCAGCGCAACCGCAACCCGCTGGTGCAGGCGGTGAATGGCGCCGATGGCTTGCAGACCGGCTACACCAGGGACGGTGGCTTCGCCCTGGCGGGCTCGGTGGTGCAGAACGGCCAACGCCTGGTGTTCGTGCTGACAGGCCTCAAGACCGCCGCTTCGCGGTCGGATGAAGCGCGCAAGCTTGTGGAGTGGGCGTACAGGACGTTCGAAGCGCGAAAGCTGTTTGAAGCTGGCGCGACGGTTGGCGAGGCTGGCGTGTTCGGCGGGGCCAGCGGCTCGGTTGCGCTGGCGGCGCGTGCGCCCGTCAGCGTGCTGGTGCGCCGGGAGGGCGGGGACCGGCTGACGGCGCAGATCATCTATACCGGTCCGGTGCAAGCGCCGGTTGCGGCGGGCGCGGAAATTGGCAGGCTTGTGGTGCTGCGCGGCGATGCGCCGGCGCTCGAAACGCCGCTATACGCCGCCGCCGCCGTCGCGCGGGGCAGCCTGCCGCAACGGGCGATGGACGGCGCGGTTGAACTGGCGGGCGGCTGGATCCGCAAGGCATTGAGGCGCGAATGAGCGACGGGGCGAACCTGCGTGGGCGATTCATCACCTTTGAGGGGGGCGAGGGGGTCGGCAAGTCCACGCAGATCAGACTGCTCGAATCGCGACTGCGCGCCGCTGGTCTGGACGTGGTGGTGACGCGTGAGCCGGGCGGCTCACAGCGCGCCGAGACCATCCGCGAATATATTCTGGGCGGCGGCGCCCGCGCGCTCGGCCCAATGGCGGAGGCGTTGCTGTTCAGCGCCGCCCGCATCGATCACATCGACAGTTTGATCCGCCCTGCGTTGCAGGCGGGCAAATGGGTTCTGTGCGACCGCTTCGCCGATTCCACCCGCGCTTACCAGGGGGCGAATGGCAAACTTGGCGACGATGTCATGCAGGCGCTGGAGCAGGTGACGCTGGCTGGCGTCCGGCCCGACCTGACGCTGGTGCTGGACATGCCGCCAGCCATTGGCCTGCAGCGCGCCGCGTCGCGCCGGGCCGCCGGCGCCCCGGCCGACCGTTTCGAAAGCGAGGGGCTGGGGTTTCATGCGCGGCTGCGCAAGGCCTTTCACCAGATCGCCAACGCCGAGCCACGACGCTGCGTCATCGTCAATGCGGACAGGACTGCCCCCGAGGTCGGGGCGGACATCTTTCGCATCGTCGACGAGCGGCTGGGCGATGCGGCGCCGGCGCCGGCAATCACGCGCTAGAGCGCATTCTGATCGACCAGACGGAAACGTCTGGTCGATCAGAATGCGCTCAAAACAAGGGAAACTGGAGCAATTCCCGATCCATGTAGATCGGGAATTGCTCTGGCGCCCCGGTCGCCAGATAAAACAGCGGCGTCCCGAGCCGTCATCCTGACATACCGGGCGCGCCACACACAGGGGACACAACGGCATGGCAAGCGGCGCGGATGAAGCGATCGGGCCAGACCAGCATCCTGGCGCGCCGCATCCGCGCGAGCAGTCGCTGCTGTTCGGGCATCAGGAGGCCGAGACGGCGTTTCTTGAGGCCTGGCGCGGCGGCAGGTTGCATCATGCCTGGCTGGTCGGCGGCCCGGCGGGCATTGGCAAGGCCACCTTTGCCTGGCGGGCGACGCGATTTCTGCTGGCCAACCCCGATCCGTCGGCGTCTGGTGCAGCGGAAGCCTCCAGCCTGTACGTGGCTCCGGACGCGCGGGTTTTCCGTCAGGTTGCCAGCGGCGCCCACCCGGATATTGCGGTGATCCGTCGTGGGCCGCGCAAGGACGGGAAGGGATTTTCAGCTGAAATCGCCGTTGCCGACGTGCGCCGGGCGCTTGATCTGTTCGCCGCGACAGCCAGTGGCTGGCGGGTGGTGATTGTCGATTGCGCCGATGATCTTAACGCCGCCGGCGCCAACGCCTTGCTCAAGGCCATCGAGGAGCCGCCGCCGCGCGCCATCGTTTTCGTGATTTCGCACGCCCCGGCGCGCACCCTGCCAACGATCCGCTCACGCTGCCGGCGGCTCAACCTGCGACCGCTGGCCGACGCCGACGTGACCAGGGCGGTGCGCTCGCTGGGCGCGCCATGGAGCGATGCGGAAGAGGCTGAACTGGCGGAGGCGGTGGCGCTGGCGCACGGCTCGGTGGGCGAGGCTCTGGCCATGCTCGACGAAACCCGGCGGGCGCTGATCCGCCAGACCCGGGGGCTGCTGGACGCATTGCCGCGCATGGATGTCTCCCAGGCCCTGGCGCTGGCCGACAAGGTGACCGGCCGCGACCAGGAGGAGGCGTTTCGCACGGTGCTTGAAACCGTTGGCGACTGGGCCTCGGCGGTTGTGCGCAGCCAGGCCGGACTGGGGCCGCGTCGCCTTGCGCCCCTGGTCGAGGTGTGGGAGAAGAACGCCCAGGCGGCGCGCGAGGCGGAGAGCTACAATCTCGACCGGCGGCCGCTGGTCATGTCGATGTTCGGCGACCTTGCGGAGGCCGTCCGGCGACTTTCCGGCTGACAGGCGCATGCTGACAGACGCGCCTGACCGCAGCGGGAGCATTGTCCTCAGGCGGAGCCTGGCTCCGTTCCGCCTGACGACAGTGCGACCAGGGAGCCAACTCCGTTCATGCTGATCGGGGCTGGTCCTGTCCTTTGGTTGGACGCGTTTTCCCGGCGCGAAGTGGCCGCCACCTTGCGTGGAAGCGCGTCAATACAGAACATGGAGCAGGCGTCCGGTTCAATCAGACCGGATATGCTCCGGGATCGGGTTCCGGCGGCGCGCCGCCGTCCGGCATCCGGCTCAAACCGACGAGTTATTGCACATGGCAGCCGGCCGCCCGACGTTTTACATCTCCACAGCGATTTCCTATCCCAACGGCGCTCCGCATATTGGCCACGCCTATGAGGCGATCGCCGCCGACGCCATCGCCCGCTTCAGGCGGCTGGATGGCCATGACGTCTATTTCCAGACGGGCACCGACGAGCACGGCCTGAAGATGGTGCAGACGGCGGCAAAAGCCGGCGTGACGCCCCGCGAACTGGCTGACAGGAACTCCGCCCTGTTCCAGGCCATGTGCGACGGCCTGTCGGTGTCCTACGACCGGTTTTTCCGCACCACCGATCCTGCCCATTACGCCGCTTGCCAGGAATTGTGGCGGCGCATGCGCGCCAATGACGACATCTATCTGGACACTTACGCCGGATGGTACTCGGTGCGCGACGAGGCGTTCTACGACGAGAGCGAAACCACGCTGCAGGGCGATGGAACGCGCCTTGGTCCGCAGGGCACGCCCGTGGAGTGGACCGAGGAGCAGACCTGGTTTTTTCGCCTGTCGAAGTATCAGGACCGTCTGCTGAAGCTCTACGGGGAGCAGCCGGATTTCGTCGGCCCGGAGTCACGGCGCAACGAGGTGGCCAGCTTTGTGCGCGGCGGCCTGCAGGACCTGTCGATCTCCCGAACCACCCTGGACTGGGGCATCCCGGTGCCTGATGCGCCGGGCCACGTCATGTATGTGTGGATCGACGCTCTGGCCAATTACATCACCGGCGTTGGCTTCCCGGACGAGAACAATCCGAAGTGGCGTTACTGGCCGGCGGACGCGCACATCATCGGCAAGGACATCATCCGTTTCCACGCGGTGTACTGGCCGGCGTTCCTGATGTCGGCGGGCGTGGCGTTGCCGAAGCGGGTGTTCGGCCATGGCTTCCTCTTCAACAAGGGGGAGAAGATGTCCAAGTCGCTGGGCAACGTCATCTCGCCGGCCGATCTGGCCGCGGCCTATGGCGTCGACCAGATGCGCTATTTCCTGCTGCGCGAGGTGTCGTTTGGTCAGGATGGCAGCTACAGCCATGAGGCCATCGTCAACCGCGTCAACGCCGACCTCGCCAACGATCTGGGCAATCTGGCCCAGCGCTCGCTGTCGATGGTGGCGAAGAATTGCGACGGCAAGATCCCGCAGCCGGGCGGTCTGACGGTGGAGGACGCCGCCATGCTTGCCCAGGCCGACGCCCTGCGCGACAAGGCGCGCGCCGCGCTCGACCAGTTTGCCCTGCACACGTATCTGGCCGAGGTCTGGGCGGTCGTGGCCGAGGCCAACCGCTATTTCGCCGCCCAGGAGCCGTGGAAGCTGCGCAAGACCGAGCCGGATCGCATGGCCACGGTGCTGTATGTGACGGCAGAGGTGATCCGCAACGTCGCGATCATGGCCCAGCCAGTGACGCCAGCCGCGGCGGAAAAGCTGCTCGACCTGCTGGCTGTCGACGCGGACAAGCGCGACTTCGCGCATCTGGGCCGGGTTGGCCGGCTGATCGAGCATACGCATCTGCCGGCGCCGGCGCCGGTGTTCCCGCGCTATGTCGAACCGGAAACGGAAGCGGCCTCCTGATGCTCGTCGACAGTCACTGCCACCTCGATTATTTCGCCAACGACTTCGATGAGGTGATGGCCAGGGCGGAGGCCGCCGGGGTGACGCGCATGGTGACCATCGCCACCAACGTGCGCAAGGCTCACGTCTATCGCGAGATCGCCGAGCGCGATCCGCGCGTCTGGTTCACCGTCGGCACCCATCCGTTGCACGCGGGGGAAGAGCCGGACGTCACCGTGGACGAGATCGTCGCCCTGGCGCAGCATCCGCGCTGCGTCGGCATCGGTGAGGCCGGGCTGGATTATTTTTACGACAAGGACCCGCCGGAGGTGCAGCAGGCGGTGTTCCGCACCAATATCGCCGCCGCGCGCATTACCGGTCTGCCGCTGGTGATCCATGCGCGCAAGGCTGACGACGACATGATCGCCATCCTGCGCGAGGAGATGGCGAAGGGCGCCTTCAAGGCGCTGCTGCACTGCTTCTCCTCCGGGGCGGAACTGGCGCGCGCCGGCGTCGAACTGGGGCTTTATGTGTCGTTCTCCGGCATCCTGACCTTCCCGAAATCGGAGGATATCCGCGCCATCGCCGCCGAAGTCCCGGCTGACCGGCTGCTGGTGGAAACGGATTCGCCTTATCTGGCGCCGGTTCCGGTGCGCGGCAAGCGCTGCGAACCCGCCTACACCGCCCACACGGCGCGGGTGCTGGCTGAGGTGCGCGGCATGGATGCGGCGGCGCTGGCCAGCCTGACAACGGACAATTTTTTCCGGCTGTTCGACAAGGCCGCCGCCCTTGAGAAGGCCGGGCGAGGCCAGTGATCTGCTTCCGGCATGCGCATCCTCCATACAGAGCGGTGGAATGAATGCCGGAATCAAGGGCGATCACTGCCAGCTTGCTGATTTGATAGTGGAGTTTTGAGTTTGGCATTTGCGGGCCGCGTGATGTGAGGGTGGAAGCAAATGTCAGATTCGTTCCACGGGCATTTTCCGGCAGGGCTGGCGCCGTTTGGCGCGGGGAAAATGCGTCAACTTGAAGGGATGGAGCGTTTTCTGTGAAATGGTTTTCGCCGAAAATGCTCCAGGGAATTCCGGTCCTCATGAACGGACCAGGCCCTGGAAACTGGGGGAGCGCATGAGCCTGAAGGTCACCATTCTCGGCTGCGGCTCATCGGCCGGCGTGCCGCGCGTGGGGCAGGGGTGGGGCGCTTGCGATCCCGCCAATCCCAAAAACCGGCGTCGGCGTTGCGCCTTGCTGGTGGAGCGGGTCGGGGCAGGCGGCGCCACCACGGTGCTGGTCGACATGGGGCCGGATCTGCGTGAGCAGTTACTGGACGCGGACGTGCGCAAGCTCGACGGCATCCTGCTGACTCACGAGCATGCCGACCACACCCATGGCATCGACGATGTGCGGCCGCTGGCCATCGCCATGCGGCGCCGCCTCGACGTGTGGATCGACGACAAGACCTTTGCCTTCCTTGAAGACCGCTTCGACTACATCTTCCGCACGCCGCACGGCAGTTCCTATCCGCCAATCCTGCGCCGCCATCCCATGACGATTGGCTCGGAAGTGGTGGTTGACGGCGCCGGCGGCGCGGTGCGGGCGTTGCCGTTCAACATGCTGCACGGCGACACCACGGCGCTGGGCTTCCGCTTCAATGATCTGGCTTACGCCAGCGACGTGCATCTGATGCCGGAGGACAGCGTCGCCATGCTGCATGGCCTCGACGTGCTGATCGTCGATGCGCTGCGCCATACGCCGCATCCGACGCATTTCAACGTTGCGGAAGCGCTGGAACTGATCGCCCGGGTGCAGCCGAAACGCGCGGTGCTGACCAATTTGCATACGGACCTGGATTACGCGACGCTGGCGGCCGGGTTGCCGCCCCACGTGACGCCAGCCTTCGACGGCATGGTTCTGGAGACGGCGTGAAGATCATAAAGACGGCCAGCGACATGGCTGGCCCATATGGGAGGAACCGTCATGTCGAAAGCCTTCGCGACCGAAATCCATGACGACGGCGCGGTGATATCCGGGCCGCTGCGCGGTCCGCGCCAGATGTTGCAGGCGCAGTCCTACGATGATCACGCCTCGATTCACGACGACGCCACGGCGCAGAAGCTGGGCTTCAAGGGCGGCACGATCGAAGGGCCAACGCATTTCAGCCAGTTCGCGCCGCTGGGCGAACATCTGTGGGGCAAGGCCTGGCTCGAAAGCGGCTGTATTTCGGCCCATTATCGCAGCCCCTGTTATGAGGGCGATCTGGCCCGGGCTTTCATGCGCAAGCCGGCCGATGGCGCCACGCACGCCGAAATCTGGATGGAGCGCGAGGACGGGGAAGAAGTGCTGCGCGGCACCGCCTCGGTTGGCGACGCCAATCCGCCGACGGCGCTGGAGCAGCGACTGCAGACCCTGAAGGCGCCTGACGTTCTGGTGATCCTGGCCGATGTGAAGATGGGCCGTTTTGGCGGCCGCATTCCGGTGCGCATGGCCATGGATCAGAACATGGGCGCGCTGTATCCGTTCAGCCTTGGCGACAAGCTGAAAGTCATCACCGAGCCGTCGTCGTGGTATGTATCCGGCGATAATCCATGGGGTCGGGCGATCATCCCGATGGAAATGATCAGCGTGCTGTTGGGCTCGCCCGAGAACGGCCGCCTGCCGGCGCGCGGTCCGGCGGTTGGCCTGTTCGCCGACCAGGAAATCCGCCTGGTCAACGGCCCGCTGTTCGTTGGCGAACCTTACGAACTCGAGCGCGAGGTTGTTGGCCTCAGCGGCAGCCGCCGCACCGAAAGCGCCTGGGTGCTGACCCGCGTCTACCGCGCCGGAACCGACGATCTGGTGGCGACGATGCTGCTCAATAGCGCCACGCTCAAAGATTCCTACGCGCCTTACGAGGCTGAGTTGCAGCAGATCATGGCGGCGCGCCAGAGCGCCTGAGGCCGACGGCGTTTTTCAAATCGGGGCGTCATGCCTGGCGGAAAAATGCGTCAGGCATGCCTCGTATGCTTCACTGTCAGGATGGTGGAGACCAGATCGGCGCGGACGTCGCGTCGATCTTTTGCGGGATCAGCCCGGCGGCGAGGAAAACGTCGGCGATGCGCTGCTGGTCGCCCAGCCTGTCGCGCTGCACGGGGAGAACCTGATAGCTTCGCCGCTGGTTGACGGCGCTGACGACGTCCGGCGGCACGTCGCCCCAGATGGGCGCCAGCTTCTTCGCGGCGGCTTCCGGGTTGGCCTTGACCCACCGGCCCTGTTCAGCCAGCGCTTCGAAGACGATCTTCACCACATCCGGGCGTTCGTTGGCGAAGCTGGTGTTGACCGTATAATAGCGGCTGTAACCGCTGAGACCGGTGGCGTCAGCGATGGTCCGCACCGGATGCTGGTGCTCGGTGATCGACAGGAACGGATCCCAGATCACCCAGGCGTCGATGCTGCGCCCCTTGAACGCCGCCGCGCCATCTGGCGCTTCCAGATAGGCTGGCGTGATGTCGCTGAATGATAGCCCCTCGCGGGCAAGCGCCGCCGCCAGGATGAAGTGACAACCGGAGCCGCGCGAGACGCCAACCCGTTTTCCCTTCAGGTCCCGCACGCTGCGTATCGGCGAATCTGCATGCACGATAATGGCTTCAGCGGACGGCGAGGGCGCTTCAGTTGCGTAAAACGTGAGCTTTGCGCCGGCGGCCTGCGTGAAGATTGGCACGGCGTCAGCCACATCCGCATGAAACTCCACCGAGCCGGCGTTCATCGGCTGCAGCACCGACGTGAACTGCTTCCAGTTCACCTCCAGACCCAGCGGCGCCAGCCGTTTTTCAAGAACCCGCTCTTCCTTGAGCAAGGTCAGCAGCGTCGAGGAGCGCTGGTAGCTGAAGCGCACTGGCGCGGCCGCGCCGGCGTGGGAAGCTCCTGACAGCACGACGGGCGCGGCGAGCGCGCCGGCAAGTACCTGGCGACGTGTCAATATCATTGATATGCATCCTGACTGTTTGGATGCAGTGTAATTTTGTTTGCATGGACAGCAATATAGTCTTTGATTTATTATGTACTGGTGAAAGTAAATTGAAATATTATTTCTGAACAACGCGAGTGCGAGGAAAAAATGTCTCAAAACGAGCTGCGTTTTGGCATATGGGCTCTGGTGCATGGCAACAGGGCGGCGTTGCATGATCCGGAAGAGCCATATGACGCGTCATTCGCGCGGAACCGCGCGCTGGTTCTGGAGGCCGAACGGCTCGGATATGCGACGACGCTTGTGGCGCAGCACACCGCCAATCCACTTGACCGGGATCTGGGCCAGCTTGAGGCATGGACAACCTCGGCCGCTCTGGCGGCGTTGACCAGCCGGATCGAGATCATCGCGGCGATCAAGCCATATCTCTATCATCCGGTCGTTCTGGCCAAGATGGCGCTGCAGATTGAGGAAATCAGCCAGGGGCGTTTTGGTCTCAATCTGGTCAACGCCTGGAACCGGCCCGAACTGGAAAAGGCCGGATTGCCGTTCGCGGAGCACGATGCGCGCTATACCTATGGCGCGGAATGGCTATCCGTGGTCAGCCGGCTGATGTCCGGCGAGGCCGTGACCCATCACGGCGAGCATTTTCACATCGACGATTATCAGCTCAGACCGGCGGGCAAATTCCGGCGGCGGCCAGCGATCTATGTGGGCGGCGAATCCGAGCCGGCGCGGGCGCTGGTTGCCGCCCAGGGCGATGTCTGGTTCATCAATGGACAGCCACTGGACGACGTGCGCGGCCTGATCGCGGATTTGCGGGCGCGCCGACGCTCCGGCGCGCCGTTGCGCTTCGGGCTGTCTGCATTCGTTATCGCAAGGCCGACCCAGGCTGAGGCGGATGTTGAGCTGGCGCGACTTGCGGGTCTTGCGCATCTGGACGCGCCGCTGCGCGACATCCAGCGGAGCAACACCGATCCGGCCGTGGTGATGATGAAGACGTAACCGCTGTTCTCAGGCCACGGCCTTGATTGGGTCCGAGGCGTATGCCCATGGCAGC
>NZ_BNCG01000004.1 GCF_014656355.1 Camelimonas fluminis | reverse complement strand
GGAAGAAAGCGGTTGGCTGGGGAACCTGGATTCGAACCAAGACTAACGGAGTCAGAGTCCGTCGTTCTACCGTTAAACTATTCCCCACCACCGCTGGCCGGCTGGTTTCCCCGGCCGGGCCACCGCCTGCATCGCTGCAGCGCCGTGGTGTGGGCTCCAGATACGGCGACGCGCGGAGTACGTCAAGGGCATTGACGCATTCAACCTGCAGGAGCTGTCCGCAAACCGTGGATATGTGGATATCCGCCCCGGCGCGCTCTGCGGAGGTCCAAAGCGACGTCAGGGCCCAGCGCCCCTGGATGGTGACCGCGGCGCCGCAACCTCACCCGGCCGCTCCTGTCACACAAGGCGCGCGCCCCGCACGGACGACGGCAACCACGGCGCTGGCAATCATACGCCAGGCGAAGGCCCCTCCCAGCACCACGGCTGCCAGCAGGAGACCGAAGAACGATCGCGGCAGTCGCAATCACCCGCCTCCGGGGTTCCACCCAGAGCCGGATCGCGACATCGGAAGCGCTCCAACCATGTTCAGCACCGGAACGCATGCCAGATCCAGCCAGGCGCAAACGCCGTATCGGGCCGCCTGCCCGATCATGTTGATCGACGGCCGCGCGCATCGTCGCACGCGGAAAAACGCCATGCCAGCGCGCGGCGGCAAAGTCCCCGGCGCGTCGCGATTCACAGACTCGTTCCGGCGTCTGAACCTCCCCGACAGATGCAGATGCGCGACGGTGGCGCTGGCCATCCAGGCGGAGAAGGAACGCATGTCCGGATCAATCGGCGGCCGGGCGCGATGTCGCGACGCGCGACGTTCTTGCGTCTCTGCAAGACCTGATGTGCAAACTCACATAAAGCTGCAGGTCTGGTGTAAAATATCACTCAAGTATATGTTTTTATTATATTAATATGCATGCATGTCGACATCGCTCCCGTTTGACGCGGCTTTCGCCAACACAATTTGGCTCATATTCTGACGGTAAGCCAATAGCGCCGGGCAGTTGCATGGCCGGCTCATAACTGACGGTAAAACCAGAGGATCAGATGACGCACCTTCGCAAAATCCTGTCGATTTCCGTTCTGGCGGTCGCAATGTCGGCGGGCCTCGCTCAGGCGGAAAGCCAGAACGCCGGCAAGACCGCTGAGGCAGCTGCGCCGCTGAAAGCGCCGGCGGGCGTTTATGTGATGGATCCAACCCATGCGTCGCTGCAGTGGTCGTTCCTGCACAACAAGATTTCGCATTACACCGCGCGCTTCAACAAATTCTCGGCGGAAATCACGCTTGACCCGTCGAACCTGGCGAAGTCTTCCGTCACCGTGAAGATTGATCCGGCCTCCGTCGACGCCAACTATCCGGCTGACTACAAGGCGACCCACGCCAAGACCGGCTTCAACAGCTGGAGCGAGGATATCGCCCGCAACAAGAACTACCTGAACGCAGGCCAGTTTCCGGAGATCACCTTCAAGTCCACCAAGGTGGAGCTGACCGGCCCGCACACCGCCAAAGTGACTGGCGACATGACGTTCCTTGGCGTCACCAAGCCGCTGACCCTTGACGCCGCCTTTGTCGGCGAACTTGAGAAGCACCCCTTCACCAAGCAGCCTGCCATCGGCTTCAAGGCGGAAGGCAAGTTCAAGCGCAGCGATTTCGGCATGCCGGTGGGGTTCGTCGGCGATGAGGTCGCCATCCGTTTCGACGGCGAGTTTCTCAAGAAAGCTGACGCCAGATAAGTCCCGGCAGCTGCGGAGCAACCCGGTCGACCCGCGTCCGGCTCCAGCTTCGGGCCCGTGGCGCGGCCCCCCGATGGGCTCACTCGTTGGGTGGTGGTGATCAAGCCCGAGGGACGCATGACGCGTCCGGCAAGGACATGGGTCGCGTGGATTGAACCTGGTGGATCGTGGATGCGTCAGCGCGTTCACGATCCAGAACGAATTGACGCTTTTCGGCGTGACGCCGACGTCGGTTCGCGGCAAGGCGCGCCCGGCCAGGTCCAACCGGCGCGCTTATACCCCGCCCCTGTGTCACGGGAACGCCGCCCAGCACCCACTACATTGCCATTGCCTTGTCAGGGGGGCGGCCGTCGCCCCGCTGCCGGAAAGACGCGCCGCAGGCGCGCTGGATTGAACCATGTCTGCCCGTCCCACCCGCTACAGCGCCATCGCCATCGCCCTGCACTGGGCCATCGCCCTTTGCATCATCGCCATGATTCCCATGGGAATCTGGATGACGGGCGCCATCAGCGAACCAGGTGCGCAGGCGCTGGCCTATCGTGTTTTCCAGTTCCACAAGTCAGTCGGATTCCTGATTCTCGGCCTGACCGCATTGCGGATTGTGTGGCGCCTCGCCCACCCGGTTCCGCCCCTGCCTGGCGGAATGAAGCGATGGGAAGCGTTTGCCGCCCGCGCGACGCACGCCGCCTTCTATGGCCTGATGCTGGCGCTGCCGCTCACTGGCTGGCTCTATGTGTCGACGGGCTGGGCGGTCAGCGCCGACCGGGCGCTCGCCGTGCCGACAAGCTGGTTCGGGCTGTTCAGCATCCCGCACCTGCCGTGGATCGGCGAGGCTTCAGCCTCCCTGCGCCGCACCGTGGCGTTTCAGGCCATGGGCGCCCACAGCATGCTCGCGTGGGCTGCGGTGGCGCTGATCGCGCTGCATGTGGGCGCGGCGCTGAAACACCAGTTTATTCAACGCGACGGCGTGCTGGCTCATATGGTCCCGGGCCTGCCCCAGGGCGATGCGCCGACAGCCCCACCGCCAGACGCATGGGAAAGATGGCTGGGCCGCTGCGCCGGTTTGTGCCTGGTGCTGATCATCGCCCAGGCCGCCGCCATCGCCGTGACCCCGGCGCCCGCCCCGCAACTGACGACCGTAGCCCAGACGCGCCCGGCGCCAGTCGCCATGCAGCCCGCCGCGCCGCGCCAGCCAGCGACCGGCAACCAGGCCGCCGCCTGGAGCGTTGACTACGGCGCGTCGCGCATTGCCTTCACCGGCACGCACTCCGGCGACGGCTTCACGGGACGGTTTGAGCGATGGGAAGGCGACATCCGCTTCGACCCGGAAAATCTCGCCGGGTCACGCGCGACGGTGCTTGTGCAGGTCGACAGCGCCCGAACAGGCGATTCCACCCAGGAAAACGCGCTTGAGGGCGAAGAGTGGCTGGACCCCAAAGGTCACCCCGTCGCGCGATTTGAATCGGGCGCCTTCAGGGGACTGGGTGGAGACCGCTATGAAGCGACAGGAACCCTGACGTTGAAGAATGCCTCGCTGCCAGTTGTCCTGCCCTTCACCTTCAGCGAGCGCGACGGCGTCGCCACGGTGAAAGGCAACCTGAAGCTCGACCGGCGCGCCCTCGATCTCGGCATGCAGTCGGACAGTGGCGGCGACTGGGTGTCGATGGATATTGGCGTCGCCATTGAGGTGACGGCGAAACGCATGGCGTCGCGGTCATAAACCCGGACAGCCGTAGCGCTGGGGCGTTGTCCTGATCATAACAAACCCCGGCGGGTCTTTACCCAAGGGGTTTGGCGAGGGCCGGGCTACGCAAGGCGCTTCCCATCATATCAGGTCGCAAAGATGCTGAGGCATCCGCGACCTGATATGAGACGCTTCCTCTCTGAAGCCGAACGCCGCCAGGCGACGGCGACCAGGCTTTGACGCCAGGCCATGTCAGATTTTCCTGAGAAATGGCGACATCTACTTGCCGCACACATGAATTGGGCGCATGCGCTCTCATGGGCAGGCCCTCGGCGATAAAGCGCCATCCAACTGATTCATAACACTTTTTCACACATGAAGCGCGTCAGCCCCTTGCCAAAAATAGTGCAAGCGGATTGACTCAGCTGCTTCCCATGGCTGTACTGCGCCCGCCGGTTACAACATCCGGGGAGGAAATATCCATGAAGCAGCTCTGTATTGCTGTCGCGGCGCTTGCTGTCGCACTGGGAACAGCTCAGGCCAGTGAAAAAAAATACGGCCCAGGCGTCACTGACACGGAAATTCGCATCGGCAACGTGGTGCCCTACAGCGGCCCGGCTTCCGCCTATGGCGTCCGCGGATCCGCCATTGTCGATTATTTCAAGAAGATCAACGAAAAGGGCGGCATCAACGGCCGCAAGATCAACATTATCTCTCTTGACGACGCATACAGCCCGCCCAAGGCGGTGGAGCAGACGCGCAAGCTGGTGGAGAACGACAACGTGCTGGCCGTTTATGGCTCAGTCGGCACGCCCTCCAACTCGGCCGTCCACAAATACCTGAATTCGAAGAAGGTTCCGCAACTGTTTGTAGCGACCGGCGCCAGCAAATGGAACGACCCCAAGAACTATCCATGGACAACGGCCATGCTGCCGCTCTACGACATGGAAGCCAAGATCTACGCCAACTACGTCCTGAAGAACAAACCTGACGGCAAGGTCGCGATCATTTACCAAAATGACGACTTCGGCAAAGATTATGTCCGGGGCTTTCGTGAAGGACTTGGCGACAAGGCCAAATCCATGATCGCGCTCGAATTGCCATACGAGATCACCAGCGCGACCGTCGACGCCGAAGTGGTTCGCATGAAGGCCAGCGGCGCGAATATCCTGTTCGTCGTGGCGACGCCGAAATTCGCCGCCCAGGTGATCAAGCGCGTCCACGAACTGGACTGGAAGCCGCTGCAGATGGTGGTCAGCGTCTCCGCCTCGATCGGCGGCGTGCTGAAGCCGGCTGGCGTCAAGGCTTCGCAGGGCGTCATCACCGCGGTCGCCCTCAAGGAGCCGGATGATCCGCAATGGGCCAACGATCAGGACATGAAGGATTACAAGGCTTTCATGACCTCCATTGGCCAGACTGGCATGATCGACGATTCCAACGCCGTGCAAGGCTATATGGCCGCTGTTCTGCTTGAACGCGTGCTGCGGCGGGCCGGCGACAATCTCACCCGCGAGAACCTGCGCGACATCGCGGCTTCGATGGATGAGAAAGACGTCCCGATGGTGCTGCCGAAGCTGACCCTGCACACCAGCCCTGACAACTACAGCCTGTATAACGCGCTGTATCTGCAGCGTTTTGAGGGCGACCGCTACAATCTGTTCGAGGGTCCGATCTCCGCGAAGTAACCCGGGAAACCGGTGGGCGCGGCTCACCGGTTTCAACCAGCCCCGGACGCTACCCCGGACGGCGCCAGAGCGCTCCCACCCAGGGGAGGTCCGGCGGCAAGGCCGCACGGCCCAGGTCAGCGGTTCCGCCGTTCTCCTGCGAACGCGCCTGAATCAGTCCCCGCATGACGTCGCGACAAATCCCTGCCCAGACTGCCCCAGGTCTCCGCCGGCGGCGCTGGTTCGCGCGTCGCTCCAGGCCGGCGGCTGCATGTCGCGCCATCCCTCGCACATGCGGATGCTATTGTTTACTGCAGCAATTAAAGCACTCGTCTGAATATTTAGAATAATAATTTATATTATTAATTGATACACAAGACAATAACGGCAATATCGCTTCTGATTTTTACATCAGGGGTGAACGAATACCTGCCATTGCCTGCGCCGTTCCCGCCATCGTCCTGGCCCACGCCGAACGCTGCTCCTGCCGCCGCCTTGCGTTATTGCTGACCTCAACCACGGCATTGTCGCTGTTGTCGACGCCGCTCCTCGCTGGTCCGCCGATCTCGGCCAATGGGGTCGATCTCGGCATCCTGACCAATGTCATTGTCAACGCCCTTCCCGGACAACGGGCGGTGATCGCCTACAATCAAGGCGGCGCGGTCACACTGGATGGCGGCGTCATCACCGCCCAGAGCACCATCGCGCAACGCAGCATCGGCCTGTTGGGCCGCAGTCAGGGCGTCATCAACAGCAGCGCCGACGTGACGACCACCGGTGATCGCGGCCATGCGGTTCAGGCGGGCAATTCAGGGCCGAACGCCACATTGTATGACGGCTCCACAGCCGGAACTGTCAATCTCACCGGCGGACGGATCAGCACGGACGGCGGTTATTCGCTGGGCCTGCATGCGGTTGACCATGGCGTCGTCAACGCCAGCAACGTCAGCATCAGCACCACGGGCGCGACCAGTTTCGGCGGCCAGGCGGAAAGCGCCAGCACCATCATCCTGGTCAACGCCAGCGTCAGCACCTCAGGCGTCAACGCCGTGGGCCTCGTCGCCAACAACGACATGGTGAAGAACTTCAATATCCCGACGCCTGGCGGCGTAATCAACGCCCGCAACGCCATCATCGCCACCACCGGCTTCATGGCTGGCGGCGCCCTCGCCTCGCATGGCGCCAGCGTCAACCTTGAGAACGGATCTGTCACCACGAGCGGCGCGGAGGCTCTGGGACTCTCCGCGATCATCAATGGCCAGATCAGCAGCAGCGCCAACATCACGACAGGCGGCGCAAAGGCGCATGCCGCGCAGGCCGGGGGAGCCAGCGCCAGCGATCCGCTCGCCGCATATGACGGCGGGACCGCCGGCGTGGCGACGCTGACCGGCGGCGACCTGCGCACCAGCGGGGACAACGCCAGGGGGTTGTATGCGACTGACGCGGGCGTCATTCACGCCACTGCTGTCGACATCGCCACCACCGGACGGGACGCGACTGGCGCTCACGCCGACAGCAACAGCGCCATCAACCTGACCAGTTCCGCGATCAGCGTCGCCGGTGACGGAACTCACGGTCTGATTGCCGGTAATGACAGGCTGCCGTTCGATACGGCGGCGACAGGCGGCGCCATCAACGCAAATGGCGTGACGATTGCAGCTCAGGGCGCCGGCGGCCACGGCGCCGTGGCGGAAAACGGCGGTCGCATCACGTTGTTCGGCGGTTCGGTGTCCGCCTCAGGCGACGACGGGCATGGGGTGGTCGCAGCCAATGGCGGACGCATCATCAGCAGCGCCGACATCGCAACGCAAGGCGCGCAGGGCGTCGGGGCGCTGGCGCGCGACCATGGCTCCGTCACGCTGACCAGCGGATTGGTTTCAGTCACGGCGCATATGACGCAAGGCCTGCTGGCGCATTCCGGCGGAACCATCACCAGCGCCGCCAATGTCAGCGCCGTCGGCCATGGCTCTCACGCGGTGCAGGCCGGGCTCACCGAGGCCACCGACACGCCATACAACCGCGCCACGGCCGGCGCGGTGACCTTGACCGGCGGCGCCATCAGCAGCGCCGGCCTGCTGGCGGCTGGCCTTTACGCCACCGACGGCGGGCAGATCAGCGCCGGCCCCGTCGCCGTCACCACCACCGGCGACGGCGGCTATGGCGCGCTGGCGCAAACCGGCAGCCGCATCGACCTGGACGGCGCTTCGTTTCACACCAGCGGCGTCGCCGCGCTCGGGCTTCTTGCCAGCAACGACCGGCGACGCGCTGGCGTCGACGCCGCCGCCCCCGGGGGCGTCATCCAGGGCGCCGCCAGCGTGCAGACCGTCGGGATCGACGCTCATGGCGCCGTCGCGGACTTTGGCGGCCGGATTGAGTTGGCTGGCGGATCAGTCGGCGCCGCTGGCGCAGGCGCGCGCGGCCTTCTGGCGCATTCGGGCGGAACGATCGAAAGCGCCGCCAACGTCAGCGTTGCTGGCGCGGGCGCCCACGCCGTGCAGGCCGGTTTCCCGGAAATCTCTACCCCGGCGGTTCCGGCTTATGACGGCTCCAGCGCCGGCGTCGTCAGACTGAGCGGCGGCGCCGTCAGCGCCACCGGCGCGCTGGCGTCTGGGCTCTACGCCGTCGACGGCGGCCGGATTATCGCCGGCGGCGCAGTCGCCGTGACCACCAGCGGGGCTGGCGGACACGGCGCCGTGGCGCAAACGGGCGCCCGGATCGAGGTGGAAGGGTCGTCGTTCCAGATCTCTGGCGTCGCCGCGCACGGCCTGATCGCGGGCAACGACCGGCGCCGCGACGGTCACGACGCCGCAGCCGCAGGCGGCGTCATCTTCGGCCGCGCCAATGTCCAGACCACGGGCGCCGACGCCCACGCGGCCGTGGCCGAGCATGGCGGCCGGCGCGAACTGACTGGAGGCGTTCTGGCCGCAACGGGCAGCGGGGCCGCCGGCCTCCTCGTGCGGGACGGCGGCGTTGTTCTGGCGGAAACGGTCAGCATTAGCTCCGCGCAAGACGCCGCCATCCGCACCCATAACAACGCCGCCATCACCCTGAGCGGCGCGGGAGCGATCACCGGAGCGACCGCCGCCATCGCCACGACCTTCGACAAGGCCGGCCAGCATGTGGAGGTGCTGATCGGTCCAGGCGTCCATCTGACCAACAGCAGCAACGTGTTGCTGGCTGTCGATCGCAGCGGACCAGGCGGCGACAGCGGCATGGTGGTGCTTGGCCTCGGCGGCGGCTCTGTGGCGACCGGCGACATTCTCGACGTGGGCGCGAAAACGACGGGCTTTACCGATGTCGAGCTTGGCGACAAAGCGTCCTGGAGCGGCGTCGCCAAAGGCGTGCGGCATGTACGCGCCCTGCACGGGGGCGGCGAGCTGCACTTCCGCGACGGCAGCGCCATCGCGGGCGACATTGCCGCCAACAACACCGCCCTGCGCTTTGGCGAGGGCGGCGTGCAGGTGGCTGGACACGTGACCCTCGCCAGTTCGCGCGCCAGCGGCGGATCGCTGGCCAGCCCCGTACAGGTTGGCGGCGACGTCCACGTCGACCCGGGCTCTGTTTTCAGCGGCAACTGGCGGATTGGCGGCGATCTCGTCAGCCATGGCGTCATCGCGCCCGGCAATTCGCTCGGCGTTGTCCATGTTGGCGGGAACCTGAATTTCGGCCCCTCTTCAGTTTATCAGGTCGACATCAACGGCCAGGGCCAATCCGATCTGATTCAGGTCGCTGGCCAGGCGCATCTGGGCGGCCGGGTGGTGGTGACGCCTGTTCCAGCCGGCAGCGGTTATGTGGTCGGCGCCCGGCAGGTCATCGTCACCGCCGCCAGCGGCATTGGCGGAACCACCTTTGACGGCGGCGCCAGCTGGGCGCCGGGACAAAGCTACGTCTTCCTGACGCCCATTCTGGGCTACGACGCCAACAACGCCTACCTCACCGTGGTCCGCAACAGCACGCCCATGGACGAAGCGGCGAAAACGCCAAACCAGGCGGCGGCGGCGGCGGCGGTTGACCGCCTGCCGACCGACAATTCCCTGTTCTCCATCATTGCCAGCCTGCCGACAGCAGACGCCGCCGCGCAGGCGTTCGGCGCCATCTCCGGCGATGTCCACGCCTCGATCGCCGGGGCCCTCGCCGCCCAGGGCCACCATGTGCGCGATGCGATCACCGGCCGTGTCCGCCAGTCATCTGCGAATGGCGATCAGGTCAACGGCAAGGGCGACGTCCAGCAGATCCGGCGACTGGAGGGGATGAACGCAACGTTATGGGGGCAGGCGTTTGGCGGCTGGGGCCATGCTGGAGGCGCCGGCGCCGGCGTCGCCAGAACCAGTCAGTCCGTCGCCGGCTTCCTCGCCGGAATCGACGCGCAGACCTTCGACAGCTGGCGACTCGGCGTCGCGGGAGGCTATGGCCGAAGTTCGTTCGATCTCAACAGCCGGGCTTCCTCGGCTGGGGCCGACAGCTACCATGTGGCGCTCTATGGCGGCGGCAAATACGCCGGGCTCGGAATGCGCTGGGGCGCCGCCTATACCTGGAACGACGCAACGGTAAGCCGCGCCATTGTCTTTCCCTGCTACGCCGACAGCGCGCGCGGCGCCTGGCGCTCTGGCCTCGCCCAGATCTTCGGTGAGATCGGTCAGGAGCTCCAATATGGGGCGACTGCCGTCGAGCCTTTCCTGGGGCTGGCCTGGGTTGGGTTCAATGGCGAGCGGTTTCAGGAAACCGGCGGCGTCGCCAGGTTATCCGGCAAAACCGGCGACATGAGCACTGCATACACGACGTTGGGGACCCGCCTCGCGCACACCTTCATGATGGCCAATGGCGCCGGCTTGACGGCGCGCGCCACGGTCGGCTGGATCCATGCGTTCGGCGACGTGAACCCACGCGGCCGCATGTGGCTGGCGGGGGCGACGACGCCCTTCGGCGTCTCCGGCGCGCCAATCGCTCGCGACAGCCTGCTGCTGGAGGCGGGCCTCGACATGAGCGTGGCCGCCAACGTCACCCTGGGCGCCATGTGGTCGGCGCAAGTGGCCCAACATGGGCAGAAGCAGTCGCTGAAAGGCAATTTCGCCATCCGGTTCTGAGTTTTCCGCCGGGGCCGGATGGCCTGGTGAGTGGACCGCTCAGCCTGCAGGCCAGCGGGGCGCATCGCTCCCAAGCCGGCGCGCCGGAGACGCCCATTGCAAACTGACGCCAGCAACCGACAGGGGCTGCCGCAGGCGCAGCGCCGGCCCCCAATCGGTCAGCTCCTCCTCCGGCGCATAGTCCGCTGGGGCGGCGGGCAGCCACCCGGCCTCGCGGGGTGGGGCCGCCGCCACCAGCAAAGCGGCCGTGCGCGCCAGCGACAACCGGGCAACGCAGCCACCGGCGTCAAGCCGCCGAACGAGGCCGCGCAATACAGCCGCCGCCATCAACCAACCTGTTGCATGATCCAGAGCCTGCACCGGCAACGGCGTTGGCGTTTCCGCGCCTTTCCACGCCATGCCGGCGGCCGCAATGCCCGAGCTCATCTGCACCAGGCTGTCGAAGCCCCGCCGGCCGCGCCACGGGCCGCTCCAGCCCCACGCATCAAGCGAGACCTCGACGAGGCCAGGATTGGCCGTCCGCCGGGTTTCCGCTCCCAGATCGAGCCCCGCCAGCGCGCCAGGACGATAGCCATGCACCAGCACGTCCGCATCCTGAAGCAGCGCCACGAAGCGATCGCGGTCGCCGGGCAGGCGCAGATCCATGCGGGCGCACATTTTTCCGGACGTTACTTCAGGGATGACCGCCGGCTCGTCCCAATCCGGCGGGTCGATGCGCAGCACGCAGGCCCCGCACGCGGCGAGAAACCGCGTGGACGCCGGCCCTGCCAGAACCCGAGTGAGATCGAGCACGCGCAACCCTTGCAGCGGCCGCTCGCGGGTCGGCCGCCAGTGGTCGCCCCCCTGACCAGCCCGCCCGGGATTGCTCCAGCCTTCCCAAGCGATCAGGGGCTCCCTGGCGACGCTGGCGCCCTGGGCGTGCGTGCGCCATTCCGACGCCTGCCGCATGCGGGCGGCGCAACCACCCGCATCAATGATCGCCGTTTCCAGCATATCGCCGTCCAGCCGTGCGATGCGCTGGGCCGCCTCATTCCGGTCCGTCGGCTGGCCGAGCACGCGCAGCGCCGCATTCCTGTGCGCCGGCGCGTTGGCGTGCACCCGGATCCAGCCATCCGCGCAGCGATAGTCCCCCGACCAGTCGTCCCATGCCGGCGGCAGCCGCCAGCCGCGCGGCGCCAGCGACCAGCCGAACCACAAGGAGGCGAGCCGCCGGTCGGCAATGGTTTCCGGCGCCTGCCCGGTGATTCTTGCCTGGAGATCAGACAGGGCAAGACCAGCGGCCGCCACGGAAGCAGCCGCCAGATCGGAAACGGCGAAGGCCGAAGGCAGTTCTCCGGCGCCCGTGAAGGTCAGGCGTCCTGAGGTCAGCGGCTGACCTCCAAGAGCCGACCAGATCTCTTCAGTCATTGGCATGGCTGTTTCCTGGGACATGGCTGCCCTCCTCCGGGGTGGCGAAAACCGGGGCGACGCACTACCCTGCCCCCTACGTCCAGATTATATCTCCACGCGGATCAAGGTCAGGAAGGGCCACGCCGGATGGGTGGATTTCACTCGCTCTATACGCACGGATTTTTCAGGGCCGGGGCCTGCGTGCCGCGCATGGGGGTGGGCGATCCGCAGTTCAATCTGGCGCGGACGCTGGAACTGGCGCGTCAGGCGCATGAGCGCCATGTGGGGCTGGTGATTTTTCCTGAGCTGGGCCTGTCCGGCTACGCCATCGACGATCTGCTGCTGCAGCAGCCGCTGCTCGATGCGGTCGAGCAGGCGATTCTCGGCCTGGCGGAGGCATCGGAAGCGCTGTTCCCGGTGCTGGTGGTCGGGGCGCCGCTGCGCTGGCAGGGCCGCCTGTACAATTGCGCCGTGATCATCCATCGCGGCGAAATTCTTGGAGTGGTTCCCAAATCTTACCTGCCGAACTATCGCGAATTTTATGAGGCGCGCCATTTCACGTCCGGCCTCGGCGTCGCGGACGCGGTGATCGCCGTCGCCGGGCAGGAAGCGCCGTTCGGGACAGATCTGCTGTTCCGCAGCGCAGGCAACGCGCCGGTGACCTTCCACGTGGAGATCTGCGAGGACGTCTGGACGGCGATCCCACCGTCCAGCTACGCCGCGTTGGCCGGGGCCGAAATCCTCGTCAACCTCTCCGCCAGCAATATCACCATCGGCAAGGCGGAAACGCGCCGGCTGCTCTGTGGCGGCCAGTCCGCCCGCACCATCGCCGCCTATGTCTATTCCGCCGCCGGCCCGGGCGAATCCACCACGGACCTCGCCTGGGACGGGCACGCCGCCATTTTCGAATACGGCGAGTTGCTGGCTGAGAGCGCGCGTTTCCCAGCGGACAGCGTGCTGCTGACCGCCGACGTGGACCTGGATCGCCTGCGCCAGGAGCGGCTGCGCGTCACCACTTTCGGCGACAGCGCCCGCGCTGCGGCGGAACAGGTCAACGCTTTCCAGACGGTAGAATTCCACCTTGACGCCCCGGACGCTGACGTGGCGCTGGAGCGGCGCATCGAGCGCTTCCCTTATGTGCCGGCCGATCCGGCGCGGCTGCGGGAGGACTGTTACGAGGCGTTCAGCATCCAGGTGCAGGGTCTGGCGCAGCGCATGCGCGCGGCCGGCGCGGCGAAGCTGGTGATCGGCGTTTCCGGCGGGCTGGATTCGACCCACGCCCTGCTGGTGTGCGCCCGGGTGATGGATAGCCTCGGCAAGCCGCGCAGCGACATTCTGGCGTACACCATGCCCGGCTTCGCCACGTCCGAGGGCACGAAGTCCAAGGCCTGGACGCTGATGCGGGCGCTGGGAGCGACGGCTGCCGAACTGGATATCCGGCCGGCGGCGCGGCAGATGCTGGCCGATCTTGGCCATCCGGCCGGCAACGGCGAAGCCGTTTACGACGTCACCTTCGAGAACGTTCAGGCCGGGTTGCGCACCGATTACCTGTTCCGTCTCGCCAACCATCACAATGGCCTGGTGGTCGGCACCGGCGACCTTTCCGAGCTTGGCCTTGGCTGGTGCACCTATGGCGTCGGCGATCACATGTCGCATTACAACCCCAACGCCTCGGTGTCGAAGACGCTGATCCAGCACCTGATCCGCTTCGTCGCCCATTCTGGCGACGTGGACGCGGACACGGCGGAGCTGCTGGAGGCGATCCTTGCCCAGGAAATCTCGCCAGAGCTGGTGCCAGCCGATGCGACCGGGGCCATCCAGTCCACCGAGGCGAAGGTGGGCCCCTACGCCTTGCAGGACTTCAACCTGTTCTACGTCACCCGTTACGGCTTCGCCCCGTCGAAAATCGCCTTCATGGCGCTGCATGCCTGGGGCGACGCGGCGCGCGGACGCTGGCCGGCCAATATCCCCGAGCGCGATCACCGGGCCTACACCCTGGGCGAGATCCGCAAATGGCTGGAAGTGTTCCTGTTCCGCTTCTTCACCATCAGCCAGTTCAAGCGTTCGGCCGTGCCGAACGGCCCGAAAATCTCCTCCGGCGGTTCGCTGTCGCCGCGCGGCGACTGGCGGGCGCCGTCTGACGGCAACGCCAAAGTCTGGCTGGATGAATTGAAGCGTAATACGCCTGAAGCCTGAGGCGTCCACATTCCGGCGGCATGAACGGAGAGCGGGAATGAGCGGCGACGCGCCTGACCGCAACCAGTGGCTTGAGGTGACGGAGCCCAACCAGCCTTCGCCCCTCGCGCCTGACGCCATGGAGATGCACGCCTGCAAATATCGCGAGCGCTCCGACGAGGAGCCTCCGCATTCGGGCGGCGTGCTTGAGGTGTTTCTCGTCTTCCTCCGCCTCGGCTTCACTGCCTTCGGCGGGCCGGCGGCGCATATTGGCTATTTTCGCGAGGCGTTCGTGTTGCGCCGGCGCTGGCTATCGGAGGCCGATTTCGCCGCGCTGATCGCGCTTTGCCAGTTCCTGCCGGGTCCCGGCTCCAGCCAGGCCGGCTTTGCCATCGGCGTGCAACGCACCGGCGGCATCGGGGGCGGGATCGCGGCTTTTCTTGGCTTTACGGCGCCCAGCGCTGTCATCATGACGGCGCTCGCAACCGCGCTGGCCTCTGGCGCCGGCGCCCTGCAGGGGCCGGTCGCCGCCGGCGCGCTGCACGGCCTGAAACTCACCGCAGTCGCCGTCGTGGCGCATGCGGTCTGGGGCATGGCGCGGCTGCTGACGCCCGACCGGGCGCGGGCAACCATCGCGCTGGCGGCGCTGGCCATTGTCACGCCGGGCGGCGTCGCGACGCAGTTGCTGGCCATCGGCGCCGGCGGGTTGCTGGGACTGGTCGCGTGCCGGGATGCTGCGGCGAATGGCGCGCCGGCGATCGGACGCGGACCGGTGTCCCGACGCGCCGGAACCGTGGCGCTCGCGGCGTTTGCCGGGCTGTTCCTGCTTCTGCCGGCGGCGGCCAGCCTCTGGGGCGGCGGTTTCTCGCTGTTCAGCGCGTTCTACCGCACCGGCTCGCTGGTGTTCGGCGGCGGCCATGTGGTGTTGCCGCTGTTGCAGGCTGAAGTCGCGGCGCCGGCGGGCGTCGCGCCCGATGTGTTCCTGACGGGCTACGCGCTTGCCCAGGCCATGCCAGGGCCGATGTTCGCCTTCGCCGCCTGGCTGGGCGCGCTGATGCCCTCGCCGCCCACCGGCGCGCTGGGGGCGGCGCTGGCGGTGCTGGCGATTTTTCTGCCTGGCCAGTTGCTGGTTTTTGGAACCCTGCCATTCTGGACCAGGCTGCGCGCCAATCCGCGCGCCGCCGCCGCCATGGCCGGCGCCAACGCAGCCGTCGTCGGCATTCTGGGCGCGGCCCTGTATCAGCCACTGTGGACCAGCGCCATATTCACGCCGCGCGATTTCGTGCTGGCGGTCGCCGGATTCCTGCTGTTGGCCGTCTGGAAAGTCCCGCCATGGAGCGTCGCCCTGGCGGGAGCCGGCGCCAGCGCCCTGCTGGCGCTGCTCGCCGTCTGATCCCGCCCGTCATTTCCGCGACGCCGGCGCGCCGGCAAACCCCGCCAGATGGCTTGCCCTTGCCAGCAACCGCTGTAAGGGTCTCCCCACATCTGCAGTTCCCGAACGCCGGAGATTCCCGCCATGAAAACGCGCGCCGCCGTCGCTGTCGCCGCCAACAGGCCTCTCGAAATCATGGAAGTGGATCTGGAGGGTCCGAAAGCCGGCGAGGTTCTGGTGGAAGTGAAGGCCACCGGCATCTGCCATACGGACGCCTACACGCTGTCCGGCCTCGACCCGGAAGGGCTGTTTCCCGCCATTCTCGGCCATGAGGGCGCGGGCGTCGTGGTGGAGGTCGGACCGGGCGTGACCTCGCTGAAAAAAGGCGACCACGTCATCCCGCTGTACACGCCGGAATGCCGTCAGTGCAAAACCTGCCTGTCGCAGCGCTCCAACCTCTGCACGGCGATCCGCGCCACCCAGGGCAAGGGCGTGATGCCGGACGGCACCAGCCGCTTCTCCTGCGACGGCGATCCCGTGCTGCACTATATGGGATGTTCGACCTTCTCGAACTACACGGTGCTGCCGGAGATCGCCCTGGCGAAGGTCCGCGAGGACGCCCCGTTTGACAAGATCTGCTACATCGGCTGCGGCGTCACCACCGGCATTGGCGCGGTGATCCATACCGCCAAGGTGTGGCCGGGAGCCAATGTGGTGGTGTTCGGCCTCGGCGGCATTGGCCTCAATGTCCTCCAGGGCGCGCGCATGGTGGGCGCGGACAAGATCATCGGCGTCGACGTCAACCCCTCCAGGCGCGCCATGGCCGAGAAGTTCGGCATGACGCATTTCATCAATCCCAATGAGGTTGGTCGCGACAGGGTCGTGCAGGCCGTCATCGACGCGACAGACGGCGGCGCGGACTTCTCCTTCGACGCCACGGGCAACACCGAGGTTATGCGTCAGGCGCTGGAGTGCTGCCATCGCGGGTGGGGCGAGTCGATCATCATCGGCGTCGCCGAAGCGGGGAAGGAAATCGCCACCCGTCCATTCCAGCTGGTCACCGGCCGCGTCTGGAAGGGCACCGCCTTTGGCGGCGCGCGCGGCCGCACCGACGTGCCGAAAATCGTGGACTGGTACATGGAGGGGAAGATCAATATCGATGATCTGATCACCCACAAGCTGCCGCTCGAGCGCATCAACGAAGGCTTCGACCTGATGCACGAAGGCAAATCGATCCGCACGGTGGTGGAATTCTGATCGTCGGGAGAGCCAGCTCCGGCGCCTGGATGCGCCGCCGCACAACCTGATCAGGAGCCTCGGGAGATGAAACGCCTGGCGATGCGCCAGGCGTTTTGTCATGCGCAAGATTTCTCGTGCGCAGGCTTTCTTATGCGCCGGAACACAACGGCCACGCGAAACCCTGTCGGGATGCGTCCATGGCGCCGCGACGCCTCCTGGCGCGCGCCAGGCGCCGCCCGTCAAACGGAATGACGATGGAAGCCGACCGGGTTGGCCTTCGCGAATGGCGAAGGCTGGATTGTGAAGCCTGGGAAAACGCAACAACGCATGCGGAGAATTCAATAAATCATTGATAATTTTATTAAATGTCTCAACCTGGCGTTAAGAGGCCGCCACAGGAGACAAATCAGACACATGAATCATGTAACGGGCGAAAATACTCGCCTAAATTATGATTAATAAATAATAAAACGCGACATTCTCACGTACTGGTTCAGGAGGGCGCCTTTTCGGATGCAACACGGCGGCGGCGGGTAATCTCCACCATCACCCCGTCGATAATCGCCGGCACGGGCGCGCCCGGCTTCTCGACCTGCACAGTGACCGCGTCGATGAGCGGAAAGGTCGCCAGCACATCCGTGGCGATGGCGTCAGCCAGCCCCTCGATGGTCCGGAACCTGCGATCAAGCGTGACGCGCGTCGCGCGTTCCGTCAGCTCGGCGTAGCAGACCGAAGCGTGCCAGTCGTCGTTGCGCGCCGCCTCGCTCAGGTCGAGCACGCAGTCCAGGGAGACGAAAAAGCGCTGCCCGAGCCGCGCTTCCTCCGGGTGGAGCCCGTGGTGGGCGTAGATGGCGATGCGGGAGACCTTGATCCTGTCGCTCAAAGGCGCATGCTCCTGAATGCGCCGGATCAGCCGGCTTCGCCAGCGGTGATCGTGTTTGGAAACATCCGGCCGCTGGTCCGCCGTATCCGGCATCGCCTGGCTTTATACCCGCGAGGGCGCGCCAGCAAGCTGTGCGGCGGCTCAACCGGCCGATCCAGAAGGCTGGCGCCCTGCCCCGCTGGCGGAAGCAGATTACGCCGCCGCCGCGGCGGGGACTGATCAGGAACAAGCCGCAATCCGGATTTGTTCTGGCCCCCCGGGCAAGGCGCGGCAAGACGCGCCCGCATGCGGGATCGCCTCCGCACACCCGGAAAACCAACCCGGCTCCAGGGAGCACATGATGCAACCAGATCCCGACGCTCCACTTGAAGACAACGAAATCCGGCGCAGGCTGGCGCGGCTGCCTGGCGGCTGGACGCTGGAGGGCGACGCCATTGTCCGCGTTTATCCGACCGCTGGATGGAAATCATCGCTGATGCTCGGAAACGCCATCGGCTTTCTGTGCGAGACAGCCTGGCACCACCCGGACATGACCCTGTCGTGGGGCCGCGTGCGCGTGTCGCTTTCGACTCACACCGCAGGAGGCGTCACGGCCCGTGACCTGGAGCTTGCGGAGCGGATCGAGGCGCTGATCACATGGAAACCAGCCGGGGGCGCGCTGGAAGGCATACCGCCGGGCTCGTCACACGCGATCCTGGAAGAGCCGCCGGCGACCGGCTGAGCGCCGCGCCGAACAGGGAAATGGGAGGGGAACCAGGGAGGAGAAACGGCCGCCGCGCCGAATCGTGGGCCGCCGCCGGCGGCCCCGCCCCTGGTCGATCCTCCCCCGCCAATGCTTGTGGGGTGGTGAAAGCCGCGCCCATGTCGACGCTATCAACGAATTTTTACACGGGAATTACGTGCAGTTCAGACAATGACTTAACGGCATATCGGCGCAACTTTTGGCGACATTTCCCCTGCCGCCGCCGCAAAGGTTGTATTGCCGGCTCTTCAAATTGACGCCTTTCGATGACAAGTGTCATTAACTATTTGTTAACGAGGGGCGCGGGCGACAGGCCCCGCCGGGAGGCAGGGCGCGTGCAGCTGGTGCTGGGCATCGACACCATTGGCGGCGGATGGAACGCTGTCATGACCATCGCCAGGGGACTGGCGATGCGCGGCTTCGATGTGACCCTGGCGATGCTTGGCCCCGAGCCAGACCCGCGGCAGGCGGCCGAGATAGCCGAAGCCCCAAACTTGCGGGCCATGCCTGCCCATACCGTCGCCGCGCGACAGGCGGATTCCTTTGGCGATCTGCAGGCCGCCGGACAGGCCGTGGCGCGGCTTGCCAATGTCCTCGCTGTCGATCTGGTCGTGTTGCACCATCCGGCCCTGGCGGCGTTTGGCCCATTTCAGGCCCCGGTGGTGGTGTCGCCCGACGGGCGGGACATCATCGTCGCCAGCCGCACGCGCCAGGCCCCAGGCCATGAGTGGCGCGCCCGGCTCTTGCGCAGTGGGTACCAGACGGCCACGGGCGTGGTGGCCCCCAGCCATGCCGACGCTGGCGACATCATGGACGCCCATCGTCTGCGTCGCCCCCCCCGGGTGATCCGGCGGACATACACGCCATTCGCCGCTGACCGCCCCGCCGTCGATCTGACGTCATACGTCATCGCCGCGCATCAGACCGTCGATGGCCGGGAAAACCTCGCAACGCTGAATGAAGCCGCCTTCCTGTGCCCGCACCCGGTGATGCTTGCCGGGGCCAGCGCAGGGAAACTGGCGGATGCCGGGCACCTCTGGGCGCTTGGCGCCCTGTCGCCTGGCCAGATCCAGCGCTGGCTGGAAGGCGCCCTGGCGTTTGTGTCGGCCGCCGCCGGCGACACCGACGGCGAAATGACCTGGCGGGCCGCTGAAGCCGGTTGCGCCATGGTTCTGGCCGACGCGCCGGATTATCGCGAATTGTGGGGCGAGGCGGCGATCTTCGCGCCGGCTGACGACCCCATCGCGCTGGCGCGGGCGCTGACGACGCTGATGACGGACAGTGGGCAACGCCGGCAACTGGCGAACGCCGCCCGCACAACCGCCAGGGCATGGACCGTCGACAAGGCGGCCGCGTCATGGGGAGAACTGTTGACCGACATTGTCGCCACGACGCCCCGCAGCAGCGTGGCCTGACGCGCGCCCATACCCAACTCCTTGCCCAGATCCCAAGAGCGCACCTTGCTGATGTGAGCTTTGCAGACCGTTGATGCGCCAGCGTCCACACGATTTGGCCTCAGGTCCTGTTCAGCCCCCCGCGCGGGCCGGGCGCGAATGTTTTTCCGTCAGCTTTATCCATCTGTCTGCGACCCTTTGCGCCCGCGCCTGCGCCGCCCCAGGCCAGCGGCGCCCTTGGCCCGCCCTGCCCCCCATGCCACATTCCCCATGGCGCGCCGCAGCCAACGGCGCCCACGCGCGGTCCGCGCCAGGAGTACGGTTTCCGCATGATGAAGCGGAACTTTGCCATATCGTTGTGAGTTGCTGCGTTTTGCCTGCGGCTCGCGCAGCGTCTTCACGTGAGATGGGGCGTTCACAACCCGCAAGATTCGGGCGTCGCGCCGGGTAGCGCCTGAGCGTGGCGAGGAAAATTCATCCGGCTTTGGCGCCAGGCGCCGCCACGCAGGCGTCTGAACATGCGCCGCCCTCTTTTTGCGCCGGCGTCCTGCTGGCGCCCAGACCTCATGGAGCGATGATGCCGACGGCATTCCTCAACGATCTGTTTGCAACGCTGTCCGAACGCGGACGCGCGCTGCTGGGGCGCCCGAAAGGGCCCATCAAAGGGGATGATCTGGTCGAACTGGGCGAAAACCTGCTGTCGCGACAGGGCGAAGCCTCTGGCGTGGCCCTGGCGGCCGCCATTATCGGCAATTACGACGCTGCGCCGCCGCCATCGCGCCTGACCTTCCTGACGGCGCTGGCCGACCGCTTCGGCCCCGCCATGGACGAGGTCAAAAGCGCGCTGAAGGCCGTTGAAAAAGACGCCTCGCCCGCCAACGTACAGAAATTGCATCGCGCCACCGAGGCGCGCCGTCAGGAACTGTTGCGACGGCTGAACCTGGCGCCGGGCGGAACGGCGGCGCTGGTGCGCATGCGCGAGGAACTGCTCGACCATCTGCCGTCGCGGCCGGACCTCAAGGGCGTCGACCGGGACTTCGCCCACATGTTTTCCACCTGGTTCAACAGGGGCTTCCTCGTGCTGCGCCATATCGACTGGACCACGCCAGCCAACATTCTGGAGAAGATCATCCGCTATGAAGCGGTGCACGCCATCCAGGACTGGAACGACCTGCGCAATCGCCTGGAGCCGTCCGACCGGCGCTGCTACGGCTTCTTCCATCCGCAACTCGCCGATGACCCGCTGATCTTCGTGGAAGTGGCGCTGACCACCGGCATTCCCGACGCTATCGCGCCGCTGCTCGACATCAGCCGCAAGCCGATCGCCGCCGAGGAGGCGACGACGGCGGTGTTTTACTCCATCTCCAACACGCAGCGTGGCCTCGGCGGCGTCAGCTTCGGCAATTTCCTCATCAAGCAGGTGGTGGAAGAGCTGAAGCGTGAGCTGCCGCAACTGAAGACCTTCGTCACCCTGTCGCCGGCGCCAGGCTTCGCCAGCTGGCTGAAGAAGGAGCGCGCCAAAGAGAATTCGGACTTCCTCGACGCCTCGCTCCGCGACTCGCTGAAGCTGCTGGACGAGCCGGGCTGGCAGGATAACGCCGACATGCGCGAGGCGCTGCGCAAGCCAATGACCCAGCTGGCGGCCAGCTATTATCTGAGCGCCCGCAACGCCGCCGGCCGGCCGGTCGATCCTGTGGCGCGCTTCCACCTCGGCAACGGCGCCCGGCTGGAAGCCATCGACTATCTGGGCGACACCTCGCCCAAGGGCATGGCCCAGGCTCACGGCTTCATGGTGAACTATCTCTACGCGCTCGACGACATCGAGAAGAACCACGAAGCCTTCGTCGAGCAGGGCGAAGTCGCCGCTTCCTCCGCGGTGAAGAAACTGCTGCGCGGCAATGGCGGCCGCGATCGGGCTCCGGCCGGCAAAAATGGCAAGGAGACGAAGAAAGACACCCCGGAGAAGGGAGCCGTAGCGTGACGCGACGGCGGAAATCGCGTCTACTTCGTCAGGAAACGTCTTTGGGGAGAGCGCCTGCATGAGCCGCAATCTGTTCGACCGGCTGTTCGCATCCGGGCTGGATCTGGCGCGGGTCGCCATCCGTCATCCGGATGGCTCCGTCAGCGCCTATGGCGATCTGGCGGCGCGTTCGGGTCAGCTCGCCAATGCGCTGGTCGGTCTGGGGGTAACGGCTGGCGACCGTGTGGCCGTGCAGGTGGAGAAGAGCGCCGAGGCGCTGACATTGTATCTGGCCTGCCTGCGCGCCGGCGCCATCTATCTGCCGCTCAACACCGGCTACACCCTGACGGAGCTGTCATATTTCATCGGCGACGCTGAACCGGCGCTGGTGGTCTGCGATCCGGCGCGGGAGGCAGGGGTTCAGGAAATCGCGAAACAGCTGGCGACGGGCGTCCGCACAGCGACGCTGGACAGCCACGGCAAGGGCTCGCTGAGCGCCGCCGCTGACGCGCAACCGGCCGGTTTCGCCACAGTGGCGCGCGGCGACGACGATCTCGCCGCCATCCTCTACACCTCCGGCACCACCGGGCGCTCGAAGGGCGCCATGCTCAGCCACGACAATCTGGCGTCGAATTCGCTGACGCTGCGGGACTACTGGCGTTTCACCGCCGACGATGCGCTGATCCACGCCCTGCCGATCTATCACACCCATGGCCTGTTCGTGGCGACCAACGTCACCTTCTTCGCCGGCGGCTCGCTGATCCTGATGCCAAAGTTCGACGCCGACGCGGTGATCGCCGCCATGCCCCAGGCGACAGCGATGATGGGCGTGCCGACCTTCTACACCCGCCTGCTGCAACACCCGGGCCTGACGCGCGAGCTGACGGCCAACATGCGCCTGTTCGTTTCCGGCTCCGCGCCGCTTCTGGCGGAGACGCACAACGAATGGCGCGCCCGCACCGGCCACGCCATTCTTGAGCGCTATGGCATGACCGAAACCAACATGAACACCTCCAACCCCTATGAAGGTCCGCGCATCGCCGGCACGGTCGGCCTGCCGCTGCCGGGCGTCGCGCTGCGCGTCGTCGATCCGGAAAACGGCGTGCAACTGGCCAACGGCGACATCGGCATGATCGAGGTCAAGGGGCCGAACGTATTCAGGGGCTACTGGCGCATGCCAGAGAAGACCGCCGCCGAATTCCGGCCGGACGGCTTCTTCATCACTGGCGACCTGGGGCGGATCGACACAAACGGCTATGTGCAGATTGTCGGACGCGGCAAGGATCTGATCATCAGCGGCGGCTTCAACGTCTACCCCAAGGAAGTGGAAAGCGAGATTGACGCTCTGGAAGGAGTGATCGAGAGCGCCGTCATTGGGGCACCGCATCCGGACTTCGGCGAAGGCGTCACCGCGGTGGTGGTGGCGAGCGACAAAAGCCTGGACGAAGCGCGGGTGTTGAAGGCGCTCGATGGCCGGCTGGCCAAATTCAAGCTGCCGAAACGGGTGCTGTTCGCCGACGAGCTGCCGCGCAACAGCATGGGCAAGGTGCAGAAGAACCTGCTGCGCGACGCCCACAAGAATCTCTACGTCTGACGTCTGGACCAGACCAAAAAACCCGATGGGTCGAACCCATCGGGTTTTGGCTGGGCAGGCCGGCGCAGGAAAACGGGCTTCCGCGCCAGAGCTCATCATGAAAAACGGCGCCCCAGGAGGGGCGCCGCCGTCGTCTGGATCTCAGTGCTGGTGGGCGATGATCTTGGCCTTGATGTCGTCATAGACATTCTGCGGCACGATCTTCTTCTGCACCAGCTCGTCCTTGCCCTTGTACGGGCGGCCCTTGATGATGGCGTCGGCGCGCGCCGGTCCTACGCCCTTCAGGGCTTCGAGCTGTTCCTTCGTGGCGGTGTTGATGTCGAGCAGCTGCGCCTTGTCGGCTTTCGCCGGCTTCGCGGCGGTTGGCGCCTGCTTCATGGGGGCTGGCGCCTGCTGGGTGGCCGCTGGCGCCTGCTGCGTCGCGGATGGACCCTTCATCGGAGCCGGTTGCGTCTGGGTCGTCTGCGCCAGCGCAGGGGTCGCAAGCAGCGCGAGGGCTGCAAAACCTGTCATCACCAGTTTACGCATTGTCATACTCTCCCATAGGACTGACACATTGGCCGCCCTGCGAAGCCGGAGCCCCCGACTTCCCTGTTGTCTGTTTCCGGCCACATGCTTCGAAGCGCGCGTTCCGGACAACATCCAAGAGGTGACCTGACCTCACGGCCAGATTATGGTGCGACACAGGCTAAATCCTGTCGCCTGCTTTATGAAGACCAACAACAAACGACTGATATAATTACCATAAAAAGCCGCGCTTCGTCTCCGCGAACGCCGCTCAACTGAATGTGACATTGCCTTGCCAGCCGATCAGGACACGCCAGAGCCATTCCCGGGCGCCCCAGAACAGGGCGGCGCAGCGCAGCGCATGGCGGCGCTCGCCAGTCTCCCGCTGTTTTTCAAACCGGCCGGCCGCCGGCTGGTGCTGGCCGGCGCCAGCGAAGGCGCCGGCTGGAAAGCGGAGTTGCTCGCCGCCACAGGCGCGCGCCTGGAGATCTACGCGCCAGATGATGTGGAGACGCCGGAAAGCATGCTGCGGCTGACGCGGTTGCATCCGGAGCGCGTCACGCTGCACAGGCGCAGCTGGCGCGCGGAGGATCTGACGGGGGCCATGCTGGCGGTCGGAGATTTTGCCGGCGAAGATGAAGCGCGCCAATTTGCCCAAGCAGCGCGGGCGGCCGGGGCGCCGGTGAATTGCGTTGACCGGCCGGCGCTATGCGACTTCCAGTTTGGCTCGATCGTCAACCGCTCGCCGTTGGTAGTTGGCATTTCCACCGACGGGGCGGCGCCGGTGTTCGGCCAGGCCGTGCGCGCCCGAATCGAGACCTTGCTGCCGGAAACCTTCCGCCGCTGGGCTGAGGCCGCCCGGCGCTGGCGGGCGGAGGTGCAGGCGCGGCGCTGGCCGTTCCGCACCCGGCGGCGGTTCTGGGAGCGCTTCACCGCCCAGGCGTTCGCCGCGCCCGGACAGGAGCCGGACGAGCGCCTGCGCGACGCCCTGCTCGCCGACGCCGAAGCCAGCGACCAGGCGGCGGCGAAGGGCATGGTCAATCTTGTAGGCGCCGGCCCGGGCGATCCGGAGTTGCTGACCCTGCGCGCCGTGCGCCTGCTGCAATCGGCTGACGTGATCCTTTACGACGACCTCATCGCGCCGGGAACGCTGGATTTCGCCCGGCGCGAGGCGCGGCTGATCCACGTGGGCAAGCGGGGGCACAAACCCTCCTGCACCCAGGACGACATCAATGCGCAACTGGTGCGGCTGGCGGGCGAAGGCCTGCAGGTGGTGCGCCTGAAGGGCGGCGACCCAATGATTTTCGGCCGCGCCGGCGAGGAGATCGCCGCGCTTGAAGCGGCCGGCGTCCCCTGCGCCGTCACGCCAGGCGTCACCGCCGCCAGCGGCGCCGCCGCCGGCATGGCGACGTCGCTGACCCATCGCAATGCGGCGCGGCGGCTGCAATTCATTACGGCGCACGCCCGCAACGGCGCCTTGCCAGAAGATCTGGACTGGCGCGCCCTCGCCGACCCGGCGGCCACCACGGTGGTCTACATGGGGCTGGCCACCCTGGAGGCGCTCGCGGCGCGGTTGCTGGCGGCGGGCCTTGACCCGCAAACACCCGCCGCCCTCGTGGCGCGCGCCACGCTGCCAGACGAAACCATCGTGCATGCGCCGGTGGCGGAGCTGGCGGAGAAGGTGCGAGCCAGCGACATCGCCGGACCGGCGCTGGTCATCATCGGCCATGCGGTGGCGCTGGGGCCGAAAACGACCCGGTAAATCAGAGCGCGCCGCGCTCCTTCAGAAACGCCTGCACCTGCGGCCGGCGCGGCGAGCCGTTGCGACCGCCGAAGGTGAGGCATTTCAGCGCCGAGGTGGCGGAGGCAAAGCTTATCGCTTCGCGCTCGCCAGCGCCCTCCGCCAGGGCCAGGGCAAAGGCGCCGTGCCAGACATCGCCAGCGCCAAGGGTGTCCACGGCGTCGACCGGGAAAGCCGCCGCATGGGCGACGTCGCCATTCTCCAGAAAATACACGCCCTCGGCCCCCACCGTGACGGCAAACCAGGTGTCGCCGCCGCCTCTCTGCTCGCGCAGCTTTTTCAGCCCCCCTTGCGGATCATTTTCACCGGTGAGTTCGCGCAGCCCCTGGGCGCTAAAGGCGACATGGGTGGCGTCAGACAGGATGGTGGGGTGACGCGGGGCCTTGTCGCCATCCAGCACGGCCGGCTTGCCGACACGACGCGCCGCCGCGAACATGCGCGCCGCCGCTTCCTCCCAGCGCGTATCGCCCAGCACCGCATCGACGCGCGGCGGCAGCTCTTCCGGCAGCCAGGAGGGGTCAGACGGCAGGCTGCCGTCCCGGTAGCTGATCAGCAGCCGCTCGCCATGCCGGTCAACCAGGATGGTGGACACGGGTGATTTGACGCCGGGAAAACCGCGCACGAAGGAACAGCGCACGTCTTCGGCGTGCAGCGCGTTCAGGATTTCCACGGCGACGGCGTCATCGCCAAGGCGTCCGGCGAAGATCGCCTCGCCGCCGAGTCGGGCGATGGCCACCGCCGCATTGGCGGCGATGCCGCCGCTGGTGATGACCAGATCACGGGCGCGGTGCTTTTCCGCCACCCGGGGCATTTCATCGAGAGCATAGATGTAATCGAGCGTAGCGATGCCAACGCAGAGGACCGTCGCCATGTCCATCCTGTCCACCAGAGTAAAATCCGTTCATGCTGAGCCGGATTTGCCCTCTATCTTTTTGAATCGACGCGCTTTCATCGAAGCGCCGTCCGTTTCACTGGAAAACGCCCTGGCGAGCCCTGTCCGTGGAGCCGCCCCGGCGCGACCGGCCAGATCGCCGTCCAGACCGTTACATGGAGCCAGCGTCACGGTTCATGAGGAAACGCCGGAGCGATTCAATATGAACGGAACCAACCCTGTCGGTCGTGAGCGCGCTGGCGGCGTCCGCTTTCCAGGCGGCGCACGCGCGCGGCTGGCGCAGCTTTTGCCCCCGCTTACCAGGTCCCGGTATTCTGCATCGAGGCCCACGGCTCTTGCGGCGGCTTTGCCGGGCCGTCCTGCAACAACTCGATGGAGATGCCGTCCGGAGAGCGGACGAAGGCCATGTAGCCATCCCGGGGCGGGCGGTTGATGGTGACGCCGGCCTTCATCAGCCGTTCGCAGGTCTCGTAGATATCCGGAACCGAATAGCAGAGATGCCCGAAGCTGCGACCGCCGGAATAGGTTTCCGGATCCCAGTTGTACGTCAGCTCCAATTCCGGCGCGTGCGTCGCCCGGGCGGTCTCAGCATCCTGTGCGGCGGCAAGGAAAATGAGGGTAAAGCGTCCAGCCGGAACGTCGGTGCGGCGGGTTTCGACCATACCCAGTTTGTTGCAATAGAAATCCAGCGATTCTTCCACGTTGGTCACGCGGACCATGGTGTGCCGAAAGCGCATCAGTCTTCTCCCAACAGCATTGTCAGCGGAGCGTCGGCCGCCCGCAGAATGCGAATGCAAGGTTGCAGAAAATGACCATCTGGCGCGGGAAAAGCAAATCGCGCCGCTGGATGCGCTGGCGCAGTGAATTTGGCGTTGGCGCCCCTCTCCGGTCACGTCCGGGGCAAACGCCAGTTTCATCGGCCTCGCCAATGAATTGCCCGCTCCCTGTTGCATCCGGCATTCGCCGCCAAACTCCACAAAGCGAAGACAGACGAAGCGGCGGCGCCCTTACGGCAGAGATCACACCGCGGGACAAGGCCGCCTGCAGCCCGAAGACGCGCAACTGACAGACATTTTCAAGGGAGATGGAGACGCCGGAACTACGGCAGGTCTGCCCTGGATAGACTGGCGGATACCACAACCGCGAGGTCGTCGCGTCAGCACAAACGGCCTCTCACTGGAAAGGCGAAGAAAAAGATTGTCATAATAGGAAATTACGTCTAATGTCGAAACTGCAGCAGCGATGCTGCATGCCCTCCTTGGGCGTTTCCTCCCTAGACTTGGCTGCGCTTCGGCGCAGCCTTTTTTCTTGGGACAGACCCTATCCCCACAATCGTCGCATGCGCAACAAAAAATTTCTGCGCCGCGGAATTTTTAATAACATATTTTCAAATTTCTGATTTGTCGTTTCCAGTCAATCTATTGACGATTTTATGACATCATCAGGTCCTGTGCATAACCTGGAAACCAGCGTCCTGTCGGTTTTTCGGGTTCTCGCGCGCGCCACGCCGCGCTGGATCTGGCCCAGCAGCGCCGCCAGCATTGCAGTCAACCTCCCCCCGGGTCCATAGTCGCCAGCGCGCCTCCCGCGCGCCCGCTGTCCCGCTGCACGCGGCTGGACAATGGAACAAATCCGAAACGGCTGGATCAAGATGCGCACAGACACCCCTCCGATTGTCCGTCTCTCCGACTACCGCCCATCCGACTATCTGATTGACGCCGTTTCACTCGACATTTCGCTGCATGCCGACGACGCCATCGTGACGGCGGAACTCGACATGCGCCCCAATCCGGCCGGCTCCGCTGGCGCTCCGCTGCGGCTGGACGGCGACGAACTGGAGCTGCGCGAATTCACCGTTGACGGCGCTGCGCCGCCGGCAGGAGCATGGGAAAGCTCGCCCCAGGGCCTGACCCTGCATGCGCCGCCGCAGCAGCCGTTCCGGCTGCGCATCATCACGCGCGTCAACCCGGCCGCCAACACCAAGCTGATGGGCCTGTACCGCTCCAGCGGCGTCTATTGCACCCAGTGCGAGGCCGAAGGCTTTCGACGCATCACCTATTTTCTTGACCGGCCGGACGTACTGTCGGTTTACACCACGCGCATCGAGGCGGACCGGAACGAAGCGCCGCTGCTGCTGGGCAACGGCAACCTGCAGGAAAGCGGGGAACTGTCTGGAACCGGCCGACACTACGCCATCTGGCATGACCCCTTCCCCAAGCCCGCCTATCTGTTCGCGCTGGTGGCCGGGCGGCTGGACACGGTCTCTGAACCGTTCACCACCATGTCCGGGCGCGCGGTCGAGATTGCGGTGCATGTGGAGCCTGGCAAGGCTGACCGCGCCGGCTACGCGCTCGACGCCCTGGCCCGCTCGATGCGCTGGGACGAGGAGACTTTCGGCCGCGAATATGATCTCGACGTCTTCAATGTGGTGGCGGTGTCCGACTTCAATATGGGCGCGATGGAGAACAAGGGCCTGAACATCTTCAACGACAAATATGTTCTGGCCAGCCCCGAAACCGCGACCGACGCGGATTACGCCAATATCGAAGCCATCATCGCCCACGAATACTTCCATAACTGGACCGGCAACCGCATCACCTGCCGCGACTGGTTCCAGTTGTGCCTGAAAGAGGGGCTCACGGTCTTCCGCGACCATGAATTTTCCGCCGACCAGCGCTCGCGCCCGGTGCGGCGCATCGCCGACGTTCGCACCCTGCGCGCCGCCCAGTTCGTGGAAGACGCAGGTCCCCTCGCCCACCCGGTGCGGCCAACGCAATACAGCGAAATCAACAACTTCTACACGGCTACTGTATATGAGAAAGGCTCCGAGCTGGTGCGCATGCTCGGCATCCTGCTCGGGCAAGACGCATTCCGCTCCGGGCTGGACCTTTATTTCAGCCGTCACGATGGCCATGCGGCGACGATCGAGGATTTCCTCGCCTGCTTCGCTGAAGCAAGCGGCAAAAACCTCGACCACTTCGCCCAATGGTATGCGCAGGCAGGCACGCCGCTGGTGACGGCGCGCGGCGTCTGGGACGAAGAGGCGGAAACCTGGACGTTGCGCCTCAAGCAGATGACGCCGCCGACTCCGGGCCAGACGCAGAAGCGCGCCCAGGTCATTCCCATCCAGATGGGCCTGATTGGCGCCAGCGGCCGCGAACTCCCGTTGCAGGCCGACAATAATGCGCCGCTGCAGGACGACGTTCTGGTGTTCGATCAGGAGGAAATGACCGTGACGTTCCGGAATGTCACGGAACGTCCAACGCCATCGCTGTTCAGGGGCTTTTCCGCGCCAGTGCGCTGCGACATCGACCTCAGCGACGCTGATGAGTTGCTGCTGTTCCGCGCGGATTCCGATGCCTTCAACCGATGGCAGGCGGTGCAGAACCTGATGCTGAAGCATCTGGCGGCGGATGTGGCCGCGCTCCGGGCCGGGCGCCCGCGGGTTGGCGCGCCGGCTTTCGCTGGGGCCCTGGAGGACTTCCTCGCCAGCGAGGGCGCGCGCGATCCGGCCTTTGTCGCCCAGGCCCTGAGCGTGCCGACAGAAGGGGATATCGCCCGCGAAATCGGTTCGGATATCGACCCTGACGCCATTCACACGGCGCGGCAGACGCTGCGTCAGGCGATGGCGACGGCGCTGCTGCCCGCGCTGCGCGCCATCCGCGATGCGGCGGAACCGGACGGAGCGTTTGACCCCGGCGCCCAGGCGGCGGGCCGGCGGGCGCTCCGCAATCTCGCCCTCGATCTCATCGCCGCGGCCGCGCCAGAAGAAGGGGCGGAGCGCGCCGCCGCCCAGTTCCACGACGCAGGCAACATGACGGACCGGATGGCGGCGCTTGCGACGCTCTCCCTGTTGCCCGGAGCCCGCCGTGAGGAAGCGCTGGCGGCCTGGGAGCGCGAATTCGGCGATGATCCGCTGGTCATGGACAAATGGTTCGGCGTGCAGGCGATGATCCCCGAGAACGGAACACTCGACCGCGTCCGCCAGCTGATGTCGCACCCTGGCTTCACGCTTTCCAATCCCAACCGCGCCCGGGCGCTGCTCAGCGCTTTCTCCCTCTCGAACCCGACCCAGTTCGCGCGGGCCGACGGTGCGGGCTTCAGCCTGATCGCTGACGTCATCCTCGAGCTGGACCGGATTAACCCGCAGGTGGCCTCGCGTATGCTCACCGCCTTCCGGGCGTGGCGGACGCTGGAGCCAGGCCGTCGCGGCCACGCCCTGGCGGCCCTGCAACGCATCGCCAGCCGGCCCGGGCTTTCAGTGGATACGCAGGACATTCTCAACAGGATGCTGGCGGCGGGCTGAAGCACGCGGGAACCACAACATCCAGGGGAAGCGTCCGTCGCTTCCCCAACCCCCAGGAACGCCAATAATCCTGCGCCCCGCTCCCCGCTAACGAACCGGAAACCACTCTGGACAAAGCAACAAAATACGATTCAGATGGTGGTGATTCGGGAAGATGCGGCACATCAACCTGATGGTTTTTGGCGGGATTCCGAAGGGGGATTGAGATGGCGCGCGTCCAAGCGACGCCCGCACGCGCACCTGCGCGCGCGGCCACCGTTCTGGGAGTGGCGAAATCCATCACGCACCCGGCCCTGGGCAGGCTGGTCGCCGCTGAGCCCTGGCTGAAGCTCGCCGTTCCCTGCCTTCTTGGCGTTTTCGTTCTCACCCTCGCCTTCAGCGCCGTGCTCCAGGCCGTCAGCTCGCGCTCAGAGGCGATCGACGAGGCCGCGATCACCATCGACCTGCTTGCCGCATCTCTGGCTCACGCCACGGCAACGCCAGGGGCGACGAACTCCACCAGCCCCGCCACGGTCGGACGCGCGCTCCTGGAAGCCCACGCGCCGTCGCAGGCGCTGGCAGCCGGTCGCTCGGTCATCATCTCCGACGCCGCCGGAAACATTGTCGCCGCAGCGCCGGCCGGCGCGCCGACGCAGGGCCGGCTGGCGAACTGGCTGGGACCGGCCCAGCCCCTCACCACCTTTGCCGACCGCGCTGGCGTCATGGAAATCTCGCTGGCCAACAACCAGCGGGTTCTCGCCACGGTCCGGAACCTGCCCGCTCCGCTTGGCCAGCTCGCCGTCATCCAGCCGCTGGATGACGCCCTGGCCCCGTGGCGCGCCCTGACGCGCAACTACGGCACGCTGCTGCTCACAGCCTCACTGGTGCTTGTGGCCATCGCCGCCGCCTATTTCATGCAATCAGCCCGGGCTCGCGACGCCGACGACATCACCGAGCGGGTGACGGAGCGCATCGACACCGCGCTCAACCGCGGCCGTTGCGGCCTCTGGGACTGGGACATCGCCCGCGGTCGCATCTACTGGTCCGACAGCATGTACGCCCTGCTGGGCCTGACCCGTCAGAACGAGTTTCTGTCATTTGGCGAAGTCAACGCCATGGTGCATCCGGATGACGGCGACCTCTACGGTCTGGCTGACATGCTGGCCGGGGCCCGCGCCGATACGGTTGATTACGAATTCCGCATCCGCAACGCCGCCGGGGAGTGGATCTGGCTGCGTCACCGCAGCGAACTGGTGGAGCGTAGCGAGGATCAGGACGGCCCGCACCTGATTGGCATCTCGGTCGACATCACCGAGCAACGCCGTATGGCCGCGCTGAAAAAAACCTCCGACAACCGCCTTAGCGATGCAATCGAGAGCATTTCTGAAGCCTTCGTCCTGTGGGGGCAGGACCAGCGCCTTGTCACCTGCAACTCGAAGTTCCGCAGCCTGCACCGCCTGCCGCCGGAGCTGCAGGTCACCGGCATGACGCAGGAAGAGCTGATGCAGCAGGGTATTTTGCCGATCGTGCAGACCCGGCCCATCAATGGCGCCGTCGCCAGCCGCGACGCCCAGACCTACGAGGCCGAACTGGCTGATGGCCGCTGGTTGCAGGTCAACGAGCGCCGCACCAAGGACGGCGGCCTGGTCTCCATTGGCACCGACATCACGGGGCTGAAGCGTCACGAAGAACAATTGGTCGATTCGGAGCGCCGCCTGCTCGTGCTGGTTTCCGATCTGCGCCGCTCCCGTCAGGCCCTGGAAATGCGCGGACAGCAGCTGGCGGACCTCGCCGAAGGTTATCGTGAGGAGAAGGGCAAGGCCGAAGCGGCCAACCGGGCCAAGTCCGAGTTCCTCGCCAATATGAGCCACGAACTGCGCACGCCGCTCAACGCCATCATCGGCTTCTCGGAAATGATGGAAGGAGAGATGTTCGGCCCGCTCGGCAACGCCCGGTACACGGATTACTCACGCGACATCCGGGGCAGCGGCCAGAAGTTGCTGGCGATGGTCGAGGACATTCTGGAAATGTCGCGGATCGACACTGGCAGCCGGAAGATCGAGCCCCAGCGCATCGATGGTCGCGCCGTCATCGACGCCGCCGTCTCGACGGTCAGTGAAGCCGCCAGCGGCAAGGGGTTGCGTCTGGATGTTGACGCACCAGAAAAACTCGGCATGGAGGCCGATCCGCGCGCCCTGCAGCAGATCCTTGTTCACCTGCTGCGCAACTCGGTGAAGTTCACGCCGGAAGGTGGTGAGATCACCGTGCGCGCCCGCCTCAGCGACGATCTGGTCGATCTCCACGTCATCGACACCGGCGTCGGCATCGCGGCCGAGGCGATCGACACGTTGGGACGTCCATTCGAACAGGTGGAAGGCGAATTTAACAAGGCGAACAAAGGGGCAGGACTTGGCCTTGCCATCGCCCGCTCCCTGGCGGAGATGCATGGCGGCGCGCTGCACATCCAGTCGAAACTGGGGCACGGCGCTGTCATCACCGTGCGCCTGCCACTGCAGGTCCCCACGCTTGGCGCCGATCACGCAGCGGCCTGACAGGCTGTGCGTTTTCTCCGTTAACCGCCGAGGACCCGCCGGAAGGCGGCGCGCACGTCGGCGCGCAGCGTCGCCAGATGCGCCTCCAGCATCTTCACGTCCGGCAGCCCCACGGCATTGGCGATGCGCTTCAGCACCGCCGGCGCCACGTTCTTCGCATTGAAATCACCGTCAACGGTCAGACGCTCCCACTGCAACACGTCCTCCATCACCGCATAGCCAGCGCAAAGCGGCTCGCCATCCGCCGCTGGCAGCACGTGCCTGTCGATGGCGGCATGGATGATCTGCCCGGCGTCCACGCGCTCCAGACCGGCGGAGAGGCCCGGCCAGCCAAGCGCCAGATACTGGGCGACGAACTCCACGTCCATCAACCCGCCTGAGGCCAGCTTCAGGTCCCAGGAGCTGCGATCGCCCTTCTCCCGCGCCACCAGGGCGCGCATGTCCCGCACGCTCTTCGCCAGGGCCGTGTGGTCGCGCGGCCGGTCGATCACTTCACGCACGGCGTCCGAGACGCGCTGGGCAAGACCTGGGTCGCCAGCGACCACGCGCGCGCGCGTCAACGCCATGTGCTCCCAGGTTTCCGCCTCGGTGGTCTGATAGCGGGTGAAGCCGGAGAACTGGGTGGCGACGGCGCCCTTGCGGCCATCGGGCCGCAAGCGCATGTCCACGTCGTAAAGGCGACCGCGCCGTGTCGGCACTGTCAGGGCGCTGACCAGACGTTGCGTCAGACGGTTATAGTAGACGGATGCATGCAATGGACGCGCGCCATCGCTCTCGGCCTGTTCCGGATCGAAGTCATAGATGACCACCAGATCAAGATCGGATGAAGCGGTGAGTTGATGCGAACCGAGGCGGCCATAAGCCATCACAACGATTTCACCGCCAGGCACGACGCCATGATCATCCCGGAACGCCGACAGCACGGCCTCGAGGCAGGCGGCGATAATCGCATCGGCTATAACGGCGAAGCCCTGCCCCGCCCGCTCCGGAGCGTAGATGCCGGTGAGCATGCGGGCGCCAACCACAAACTGGGCAAGCCGCGCGGCGTCGCGGGCGCGATCGAGAAACTCCTCGAAACTGGCCGGTCTGCCGATATGGCCGCGAATACGCGCGGCGAGGCTGTCGAGCTTCTGGGCGTCCTCGGCGAAGGCAGGATCGATGATGGCGTCCAGCACATGCGGACGTTCGGAAACGATGTCGGCCAGGCGCGGCGCGGTGCCCAGCAGATCAGCGAACAGGTTCAGCAACCGCTCGTTTGAGCGCAACATCGACAGGAGTTCAACGGCGGCGGGCATACGGCCGAAGGCGCGATCGAGGGCGGCCAACGCGCCATCCGGGTCGGCCGTGCGGCCAAGGGCGCCGAGCAACCCGGGCGTCAGCTCCGTCACCACCTCCCGCGCCCGGGCGCTGGTGATGGCTGGACGTCGGCCGAAATGCCAGCCGCGAATGGTTTCCGTCACCACAGACGGTTCACGGAAACCAATGCGGCGCAGGGTTTCGAGCGTATCGGGATCGTCGCTGGAGCCCGTGAACACCAGGCTGCCAGCTTCTGTCGCCAGCGCCGGGCCTTCCTCAAAGAGCAGGCCGTAGTGATGCTGGACGGTGCGCGCCACCTTTTCAAGCGCCGCGCCCAGGGCTTTGGTCGAAGCGAAGCCGGCGAAACGGGCGAAGTCCTGCAGTCGCTCCGCATCATCCGGCAAGCGCTGGGTCTGCTCATCGCCGACCATCTGCAGGCGGTGCTCCAGCGTGCGCAGGAACCGGTAGGCGTCGCTCAATTCGTCGCGGGCTTCGGCGGAAATCCAGCCGTCCCCGGCAAGGGCGGCCAGCATGTCGAGGGTGCGGGCGCCGCGCAAATTCTCGCGTCTGCCGCCAAACACCAATTGCTGGGTCTGAACGAAAAACTCGATCTCGCGAATGCCGCCGCGACCCAGCTTGATGTCGTGCCCCGCCAGGGCGATCTGATCATGGCCCTTGACCACATGGATCTGCCGCTTCATCGCATGGATGTCGGCGATGGTGGCGAAGTCGAAATATTTGCGCCAGATGAACGGCCGCAAATCCTTCAGAAACGCCGCCCCAAGCTGCACGTCGCCGGCGATTGGCCGGGCTTTGATGTAGGCGGCGCGCTCCCAGTTCTGGCCAACTGTTTCGTAGTAGGAAAAGGCGGCTGGCAGGGAGATGGCCGGCGCGGTGGAGCCGGGATCGGGGCGCAGGCGCAGGTCGACCCGGAAGACATAACCGTCGCCAGTGCGCTCCTGCAGGATTTTGGCCAGCGACTGGGTGAACCGGACGAAAATCTGGGAGGCGGCGAGCCCGTCCTTGAGCGGCGCCTCGAGATCGTAAAACACGACGATATCGATATCGCTGGAATAATTGAGCTCGCCAGCGCCATGTTTGCCAAGGGCAAGGATGGTCAGGCCACACCCCTGCTCGGGGGCATCAGCGTCCGGAACCAGCAGGCGTCCCTGCCGGGCCAACTCGGCCAGCAGGAAGCGCGCGGCGGCGCCAACGCAGGCATCGGCGAATGCCGTCAGGGCGCGGGTCACCTGCTCGACGCTCCAGACGCCGCCAAGATCAGCCAGCGCCACCAGCAGCGCATTATCGGCCCGCAGCCGCCGCAAGGCCTTCATCAGCCCAGCCTGATCACCGGCCTGGCGCCAGGCGTCAGCGGCCTCGGCCACGAGGGCGGCGTGCGCGGTTTCGGGCGCCGTCAACAAAAATGCGTCGATCCGGCCGGCGCGCGCCCGCAGCAGGCGCGACAGAAAGGGAGAATGGGCGAAAACGCCAAGCAATACATCGCGGATCAGCGGCGCTTCTTCCAGGGCCGACGCCAGTCCGCCGCCCTTTTCGCTGTTCTCGGCAATCAGCTCGGCAACGCTCGCCCGGGCGGACCGCATGGCCGCCGCATCGCCCCCCCTGGGGGCGCCCGCGAAACGCGTTGCCAGAGCAGCCAATTCCTGCGTTGCGGTTTCCGCCCGCTCTCCCGACGTTCTGCTCATGCGGATGCGCCCTTCCCAGGCAATTCAAGTATGACGCGCAGCCCCGGGTGATTGTCTTCAATCCGCAACCGTCCGCCGTGCAGACGAGCCACCGCCGATACAAGGCTTAACCCAAGTCCGAAGCCAGGGCGACTGCGCGAGCCTTCCAGACGCACGAAACGCTCGACGACGTGGTGGCGGCTGTCTTCCGGGATGCCCGGTCCGTTGTCGGAAACGGCGATTTCCACGCCAGCCCCTGCCTTGCTCGCGGAAATGCACAGCGCCGGCGCCTGACCGCTTGACGCCCCCTCAGGCGGGACGGCGTATTTGAAGGCGTTGTCGACCAAATTGGCGAGCGCCTGCCCCAGCAGTTCACGACTGCCGTACATGGGCAGATGTTCCGGCATGTCGACGGAAACAGTCATGCCGGCGTCTTCCGCCAATGGCTCGTAAAGCTCAACAACGCTCCGGGCCACCTCGGCGGCGTCAAACTCCGCCATGCTGTCCTGCGGCTCCCCGCCGGCCTCAAGGCGCGCAATCATCAGCAGGGCGTTGAACACCTTGATGAGATTGTCTGACTCCTCGATGACGGCCCCCAGGGCCGCGGCGTATTCATCCGGCGCGCGGCTGCTGCGCAACGCCTCTTCGGCGTGATTGCGCAAACGGGTCAGGGGCGTTTTGAGGTCGTGGGCAATATTGTCCGAGACCTCTTTGAGGCCATTCATCAGTTCGCCAATGCGTTCAAGCATGGCGTTAAGATGCATGGCCAGGCGGTCCAGTTCGTCGCCGGTTCCCGTCACGGGCAGGCGCCCGGCCAGGTCGCCGCCCATGATCGTTTGCGCCGTATCCGAAATGTCCTCAACCCGCTTGAGCACGCGCCGGGTGATGAACCAGCCGCCAATGCAGCCGAGAATGGTGATGAAAGTGAGAGAGATTCCGGCGGCGCGCCACATCACGGCGCGCAGGCGCTCCTGCTCCTCAAGGTCCCGCCCGACCAGCAGACGAAAGCCGCCGGGCAGCACATAAACCTGGACCAGCGCCCGACCATTGATCTGCTTGTCCTCATGGCGGTCATCGCGCCGATATTCGATGACGCGCGTCGACTGCTCGTCGAGGACGCCGGCTGGCAGTTCGCCTACATTGCCGGCGAGGCGCTCGCCAGTGAAAGTTGTCAGGAGGTACAGCGAGGCGCCTGGCAACCGCGTTCGGCGCTCAACCACATGCACAAGCCGGCGGACGCCGCCAAGGCGATATTGCTCAGCAAGGCCGCTGGTTTCGGCGGCGATGGTGGTGCGGGTCTGCTCCAGCAGCAATTCGCGTGCGCTTTGCGTGACATAGGCGAGCACGCAACCCGCCATCACCACGAAAACGACGAGGTAGGCCAGCGTCAGCTTGAACGCGGTGGTGCGGACGAGCTTACCGAGCGCTGTCACGGATCATGTACCCGGCGCCGCGAATGGTGTGAATGAGTTGGGCGGCGTGCCCCTTGTCAACCTTGGCGCGCAACCGCGACACATGCACGTCGATGACATTGGTCTGGGGATCGAAGTGATAGTCCCAGACATTTTCGAGCAGCATGGTGCGGGTCACCACCTGCCCCGCGTGTTTCATGAGATATTCAAGCAACCGGAATTCGCGCGGCTGCAGCGCGATCTCCTTGCCGCCGCGCGTGGCGCTGTGCGCCAGCCGGTCCAGCTCCAGATCGCCCACCCGATAGGTGGTCTGCTCGGCCGCCGGGGCGTGGCGGCGGCGCGACAACACCTCCACCCGGGCCAGCAGTTCCGAGAAGGCGTAAGGTTTGGGAAGGTAGTCGTCACCACCAGCGCGCAGACCCTTCACCCGGTCATCGACCTGGCCAAGCGCCGACAGAATGACCACGGGCGTCTCGACCTTCTGTTCGCGCAGGGAACGGATCAGGGAGAGACCATCCAGCTTCGGCAGCATGCGGTCGACAACGAGCACGTCATAGGTTTCCTCCCGCGCGAGGGCGTAGCCCTCAAGCCCATCAGGCGCGTGATCGGCCACATGACCGCTTTCCTGGAACGCCTTGACCATATAGGCGGCGGCTTCAGAATCATCTTCGACAACCAGAATCTTCATGTCGGTCATGATAGCGCGCCCTCACCGAAAACGAGAGGCCCACACGCCGGCGCGTGCGCCAGAAAATGAGCGCGATCCGGTTGAGCACAACCGGATCGCGTCCATGACGTTTGGCGTTGCTTCGGGCGTTCCGGCTCCGGGGAGTGAGTGAGCCGGGGCCGGAACGCACCGTCAGATCAGCCGGTCGGCAAGGTCAGGGCCAGGAAACGGCCGCCCTGGGGAGAAGCGAGCTGCAGCAGCACAGCCTTGCGCCCTTCCTTGCGGCTCTTTTCGATGGCGCTGGCCACGTCCTGCGGGGTGGAGACCTTCTGGCCGCCAGCCTCGGCGATCACGTCGCCGGCGCGCAATCCTTTCTCCTCCGCCTGAGAGCCAGGTTCGACGCCAACGATGGCGACGCCCTTGCCTTCCATGCCTCGCACTTCTTCGGCCGGCGCCAGGGCAAGGCCCAGCTTGCCGAGATCTGCCGGGGAACCTGGTCCCGCCGCAGCGGTCTTTTCACCCGGCATGGAGCCCAGCTTCACCTTTACCGTTTCTGTTTTGCCACTGCGGTAGACAGAGAGCTCAGCCGTGGCGCCCGGATCAAGCATGGCCACCGCGCGGCTCAGATCGCGGGCGTCCTTCACCGGCTTGCCGTTCAGGGCGGTGATGGCGTCGCCGGTCTTCAGGCCAGCCTTGCCCCCGGGGCTTCCCTCTTCCACCCTGGCGATCAGGGCGCCCTGAGCCTTGTCGAGGCCGATGCCCTCGGCGATGTCCAGGGTCACAGGCTGGATCTGCACGCCAAGGAAGCCGCGCTTCACCGAACCATGGTCCTGGATTTCAGCAATAACCTTGCCGGCGGTCTCCGAGGGCACGGCGAAGGCAATGCCGACGCTGCCGCCGGACGGCGAAGCGATGGCTGTGTTCACGCCAACAACTTCGCCGGCGAGATTGAAGGTCGGACCACCCGAGTTGCCGCGGTTCACGGGCGCATCAATCTGCAGGAAGTCATCGTATGGGCCGGCGCCGATGTCACGGCCACGCGCCGAGACGATGCCCGCCGTAACAGTTCCGCCGAGACCGAAAGGATTGCCAACCGCAATCACCCAATCGCCAATACGCGGCGTTTCCTTGGCAAATGGAACGGCCGGGAACGGTCCCTTTTCTTCAGTCTTGAGCAAGGCCAGATCGGTCTTCGGGTCAACGCCCACCACCTTTGCAGCCAGGGTGCGGCCATCATCGGTGGTGACCTCGACCTTGGTCCCCTTCTCCACCACGTGATTGTTGGTGACGATGTAGCCGTCGCTGGTCACGAAGAAGCCAGAGCCCTGCGCCTCACCGAAGCGCTTGGGGCCAGGGCCACGACGCTCGCCGCCAGGCGCGCCATTCGGCGCATTTTCACCGAAGCGACGGAAGAAGCGCTCCATCGGGCTGCCAGGAGGAAAACCAGATTCGTCGCCAGAGAAGCTGCTTTCAGCCGGAGCCGCCTCGGCAACCTTGACGCGCACCGACACAACAGCCGGCTTCACCTTGGCGACGACATCGGCAAAGGAGGGCTGGACGGCGGCGGGATTGCCGGCGGCAGTCGCGGCCACAGCCTGGTTATACGGCGGCAGCAAAGTCCCCTGAGCCAAGCCAGCGACCGTCACGGCGCCAAGGGCAACGGCGCCCAGCAGCACGGACGCGCGGCGGCTGCGACCGCCCTTGCGACGCAGGCGGCTCTGGGCATCAGAAGTATTCGTCAGGTCGTTTTGATTGTCGATCATGGTTTCATTCACTCCATGGCGTATTCGCCTTGTTCTGGAGTGGACCATGACGCCCGGAGGCTTACGGCAACCTCACGGCAACATGACAATTTTGTAAGGGAGTTCAGATCACGCCCCGTAATTCAGATGCGCCGCTCCCGGTCATCAAGCAGCTTCTGCAATTCCGCCTGTTCCGCGGCGCTCAGCGCTGGCGTCCCGGCGCGGGCGCGCCGACGTCCCCACAGCACAAGCGCGCCGCCGCACAGCAGGACAATGACCGGGCCCAGCCATAGTAAAAGTGTGCGCGCATTGAACGGCGGTTTCAGCAAAACGAAATCACCATAACGGTCAACGATATAAGCCCGGACCTCTGCATCACTGTCGCCGGCGACAAGCCGCTGCCGGACGACACGTCGCAAATCCTGCGCCACCTGCGCATCCGAATCATCGATGGACTGGTTCTGGCAAACGAGACAACGCAGCCCGAGGGAGATGCCGCGGGCGCGCTGCTCCAGCTTGCTGTCGGACAGCACTTCACCGGGCTGGAGCGCATGGCTGACGCCCGCGCCCGCCACCAGCACGCCAAGGCCAACAACGGCGGCCACGAGCACGCCCGTCCCGCGCCGGCTCACTGCGCCGCCACCGTTGCAATGGCGGGGACGTTCGTCGCCGCCATGTCCTTGCGCCTCCCGCGCGTCGGCGCGCCAACCCGCAGACGCCGATCGCTGAACGAGAGCGCGCCGCCGATGGCCGCGATTATCGCGCCGATCCAGATCAGCAACACCCACGGCTTCCAGTAAAGGCGAACGCCAAGGCCGTGCTCGCCCGCGTCGCCCGGCGCCACATAAACCTGGCCGAAACCTATGGTGGAAATGCCGGCCTCGGTCGTCGAGGTGTTGCGCGCCGGGAAGAAGCGTTTCGAGGCGTCGACTGTCCGGATAACCGCACCGCCCCGCAACACGTGGAAACGGGCGACGTCCTCGCGATAGTTGGCGACCTGCCTGGAGAAGCTGTCGGTCAGCACCACCTCATAGGGGCCTACGATCGCTGGCTGTCCTGGACGCACGGTGGCGAGCGTCTCAATGCTCCAGGCTTGCGCCGCGAGGCCAATCACGCAAACGCCAACACCAGCATGGGCTACGGCCGAGCCCCAGGCAGAACGCGGGAGACCGGCCGCCCGGCGCAGAATGACCGACAACGGGACGCCGCGCTTCCAGCTACGGCTCAGGATTTCATTGGCTCCGCCAACAAAGACAAAAATGCCAAGCCAGAGGCCGATCACCGCCAGGACCGGGCCGCCGCGCTGGATGAAGACAATGGCGAGACAAACGACAATCGATACGCCCATCACAAACAACAGCCGCGACACGGCGTCAGCCAGATCGCCGCGTTTCCAGGCCAGCGCCTGGCCGAAGGGGATCAGCAGCAGCAGCGCCATCGCCAGCGGCACGAAGGTAGCGTCATAGAACGGCGGACCAACGGAAATCTTGTCGCCAGTCAGACCTTCCAGCGCCAGCGGATACAACGTGCCGATAAACACGGTGGCGCAGGCAGTGGCGAGAAGCAGATTGTTGACGACCAGCGCGCCTTCCCGCGAAATCGGCGCAAAAAGACCTCCGGTTTTCAGCAACGGCGCGCGCCAGGCGAACAGCGCGAAGCCCCCGCCAATAAAGAAAACCAGAATGGCAAGAATGAACAGGCCCCGGCCGGGATCGGTTGCGAAGGTATGCACCGAAGTCAGCACGCCGGAGCGCACCAGGAAGGCGCCCAGCAGCGACAGCGAGAACGTCATGATCGCCAGCAGGATGGTCCAGACCTTCAGGGCGTCGCGCTTTTCCATGACCAGGATGGAGTGCAGCAACGCCGTGCCGGAAAGCCACGGCATGAATGAGGCGTTCTCGACCGGATCCCAGAACCAGAAACCACCCCAGCCCAACTCATAATATGCCCAGTATGAGCCCATGGCGATGCCGAGGGTCAGAAACACCCAGGCGATGAGACACCAGGGCCGCACCGCGCGAGCCCAGATGGCGTCAATTCGCCCGCCGATCAGCGCCGCGGCAGCGAAGGCGAACACCAGCGAGAACCCCACATAGCCGACGTAAAGGAGCGGCGGATGGATGGCGAGGCCAATGTCCTGGAGGATGGGATTGAGATCCTGCCCCTCAGCCGGCGGCGCAGCCACGCGGGCAAAGGGGTTGGATACGCTGACGAGGAAGGTCAGAAAGGCGAGACTTATGAGACCCTGAACCGCCAGGGCGTCGGCGCGCAACACGCCAGGCGCCATATTGCGGGCAACCGCCAGCAGCGCGCCGAACAACGCCACGACCAGCACCCACAGCAACATGGAGCCTTCGTGGTTGCCCCACAGGCCAGTGATCCGGAACAACAGCGGCTTCAGCGAGTGGGAGTTCTCGACAACGTTGCGGACGGTAAAGTCGGACGTCACATAGGCCCACGTGAGCGCTCCGAAGGCGATGGCGACGCAGACGAACACGCCGACAGCGGCGACGGGCCCGATCCCCATCAGCGATGCGTCGCGCGCCCGCGCGCCCCAAAACGGCAGAACCGTCTGGATCACGGACAGCGCCAGCGCCAGAACCAGTGCGTAGTGTCCAATCTCGACGATCATGGGCGCGCGGCTCCCGCTGTTTCACCGCCCTGCCAGACACCCTGCTTCTTCAGGGCGTCCGCCACCTCTCGCGGCATGTAACGTTCGTCGTGCTTGGCCAGCACCTTGTCAGCAACGAATGTGCGGTCGGGCTGCAAAACGCCTTCGGCGACCACGCCCTGACCTTCACGAAACAGATCTGGCAGCAGACCAGCATAGGACACGCGAACGTCCGCGTTTGAGTCTGTGATGGCGAAGCGCACCTGCTGGCTGGCAAGACGCTCCACCGAGCCCTCCTTGACCAGTCCGCCGATGCGCAAACGGGAGCCTGGCTGGATGTTCTTCTGCGCCAGTTCCGTCGGACCATAAAAAAACACGATCGTATCGCGCATGGCGAACAGCACGAGCCCAAGAGCCACGCTCAACACGGCGACGGCAGAACCAATCAGCAACAGCCTGCGCTTCTTTCGCGTCATCGGTCGTCCTCAGGGCGTCTTGGATCTGACGCCCAGTTCACGGGCAAAAGCTTCAAGTCCGGCGGCTTCCGCCGGGCGGGCGCTGAGGGCGCTCAGGCCTTCAGCCAGCGCCGCGCCTGCTTCAGCCTTGCGACCCAGCACCACGTAAGAGCGCACCAGCGTGCGCCAGCCTTCTGGATTATCGGGATTGGCCTTCAACCGCTCAGCCAGCCCCTGCACCATGCCGGCGATCATCGCGCCCTGGGCCTCAGCGGGAGCGGAAGCGATGTCCTTCGTCATGGCCTGCCGCTGCAGGCCGGCGATGCGCGCTTCCACGGCGCCGCGCCACGGCGCATCGGACGGCGCATTTTTCAGCAATGCTTCAAAGGCCTTGCGCGCGCCATTCACATCGCCGTCCTGGGCCAGGGCGACAGCAAGATAGAATTTCGGCATGGGCGCGGCCGGATCGCCCTTCGCAGCGCGCTCGAACAGTTCACGAGCGAAAGACTCCACCAACCCGTTGGCTGAGGCCACCAGCGCCTCGCCGTAGCTGGCGAGACGCGCCGGCGTTTCTCCGCGCAACGGCAGCACATTGGCCCAGGCTTTCACGGCTTCATCCGGTCGCCCCAAACGCAGATACACCGGGGCCAGCAGCTCCCAGCCGGCGCCATCGTCTGGCTTCGTTGCGAGATGACGCTCCATGCGCGCGATCAGATCGCCCGCGTCAGCCTGGGCGACCGGCCTTGCGCGGCGCTCCGCAATGGGCAACGACTTCATGTCAGGCGAGCCGACAGCGCCATAAATCGCCAGCGTGATCAGCGGGATTGTCGAAAGTGCGATGGCGGAGGCGGCGCGGCGTCGACGCAGGGCATATTCGCTTTCACCATCCGCGAGCCCTGCCAGAGTTGAACGGCTCTCCCGCAACAGGCGGCGGGCGGCCTCAGCCCGCGCGGCGTCGGCTTCCGTGGCGCTGATATAGCCGCTGCCAGCGTCCCGGGCGATTTCAGCAAGGCGTTGTTCATAAAACGCCCGTTCGTCGACCTGCCCTGCCGGCGCAGGGGCGCGACGCGACAGGGGCCAGAGAACAGCCCCGATCGCCAGGCCGGTCATGAGCGCGAAGATGAACCAGATCGCCATTCAGGCCGTATAGCCTGGCCGGCGGCTCAGTCAGATGGCGCAAGATGGCGCAGCGCGGCGACATAAGGTCACGCGAATTCAGCGCAAACCGCAACCGGCAAGAAATAATAAAAAAATCAGGTTGCGGACAGCGGCAGCGCCACAACGCCCGGAAGCGACAGTTCCGCCCGCAGGCCGCCAAGAGCGGACTTCTGCAATTGCAGGGCTCCGCCGTACATCTCGGCGAGATCGGCGACGATCGACAGGCCAAGCCCCGAGCCTGGCTTGGCTTCATCCAGCCGCTTGCCGCGCGCCATGGCGTCGGCCCAGGCCTCCGCCGCAAGGCCGGGCCCGTCGTCGTCCACGGCGATCCGGATGGTCGGCGCGCCGTCGTGATTGCTGATGGCGCCTGCGGTGATGGCCACCCGTGAACGTCCCCATTTGAAGGCGTTGTCGGTCAGATTGCCAATCATATCCTGCAGATCCTGCGCCTCTCCCCGGAAGCGCAACCCTTCCTCTACCGATACATCCACCGCGATGTCGCGTCCGGCGTGGATGCGGAGCAACGTCCGCGTCAGGCCGTTCACAACCGGCGCCACGTCAGCAAAAGCGCCAAGCGCGCCGGCGATCGCCGCAGCCCGGGCCCGGTCCAGGTAGTAATTGATCTGGTTGCGCATCACCGCCGCCTGATCCCGCACGCGCGCCGGAAAGTCTGATCCATCCGCAGCGCCGGCAATGCGTTCGGCGTCATTGACGATTACGCTCAGGGGCGTTTTCAGCGCGTGGGCCAGGTTGCCAACCTGGGTGCGCGCCCGATCCAGAATCTTGCGGTTGGCGTCGATCAGCAAATTGAGCTCAGCCGCCAACGGCGCGACGTCACGCGGATAGGAGCCGCCGATGTGGTCCGAATCTCCGTGGCGCACTTTCTCGATAGCGCTGCGCAGGCGGGTGAGCGGCGCGAGGCCGAACCTGACCTGGAGAAGCGTCGACAAAGCCAGCGCCAGTCCGAGCAGCACAAAGGTGAGCGTGACGTAAACGATGAACTCCCGTTTCTCCGCCTCGATCTCGTCAGCAGGCCCGGCAACGGTAATGTCGAAGCGCCCCTCCTCACCGAAATCGATGGTGCGCGAGATGACGCGCAGGCGACGCTCGTCCGGGCCCACCACGTAGCCGGCGCGGACGCCATCGTTGCGAGCCGCCTCGGCGCGGGCGGCGCGAGGGGGCAGCGGCGGCAACTGGGAGCCGAAGAGGGAGCGGGAGGCGCGGAGATCGCCCGCACCGCCGCCGACGCGGGCGATCTGCCAATACCAGCCCGACAGGGGCAAGTCGAAACGCGGCTCGCCGACGCCCACGCGCTCCTTGCCGTCAGCGCCAGCAGGCGCCGCCATTTCCGACACGAGACCGGTCAGATAGACCTGCAGCCGCTCGTCAAAAGCGCGCTCCGTCGCCCGGTTGTAGATGGCGGTGAGAATCAATCCGGCGACGATGAAAATCAGCACGCACCAGCAAATGGCCGAAATCACCAGACGTTCGGCCAATGAGGATTCGCGGCCGGTCAACCGGCTCAGTCGCGATGCGGGTCCTGATCCGGCTTTGTTCGCGCCCATCTCATGTCGCCGTCTTTCCGGCCAACCGGCCGGACGCCTCAGCCTGGGCCGGGATACGATAGCCCAGCCCCCTGACCGTCTCGATGATCTCCACGCCAAGCTTGCGCCGCAAGCGACCAATGAAGACTTCGATGGTGTTCGAATCGCGGTCGAAGTCCTGATCGTAGATATGCTCGACCAGTTCCGTGCGCGAGATGGTCTTGCCCGGATGGTGCATCAGATAGGACAGCAGCCGGAACTCGTGGGAAGTCAGGCGAATCTCGGCGCCGTCGACGGTGACGCGCGCCGCCCCCACATCCAGTTTTACCGGTCCGCTGGCGAGCACATTGCTCGCATGTCCGGCCGAGCGCCGGAGCAGCGCGCGCAGACGCGCCAGCAGTTCCTCCATATGGAAGGGTTTGGAGACATAATCGTCAGCGCCGGCATCGAAGGCCAGAACCTTGTCGTTCCAGCGGTCACGCGCGGTCAGCACCAGCACCGGCGTGGCCACGCCCCTAGCGCGCCATTGCTGCAGCACGGAAAGACCATCGAGCCCTGGCAGCCCCATGTCGAGGATCACTGCGTCATAAGGCTCGGTCTCCCCGAGAAAAACCGCTTCCCGGCCCTCCAGCACGCGATCCACCGCATAACCTGCCGCCTCAAGGGCATGACAGATCTGCCGGTTCAGCTCAGCGTCATCCTCAACCACAAGCAACCGCAACCGTGCTCTCCGCGCTGCTCCGGCCCGCCACGGGGCCGCTCAAGCCTGAACCGGCGAAACGCCTGTCGTTCTGATTGATGACAATTACCGGCGAAAACATGGAGAAGCAGGCCCCACCCGGCTGAAAGACCTGGAGCATTTTTGGGGTGAAAACCAATTCACAGAAAATGCTCCTTCTCTTTAATTTGACGCATTTTCTTTATGAAAAGTGGGTTCCACTTTCCTTGAGAATGCTCTAGCGGGGCGCATCTGACCGAGCCGGGCGCGCGCTGACCACCTGGTGGATGACGCGGCCGTCGCGCCGCAACAACGTGAGCCGATAGACATATTGCCCCTCGCGCCGGCACAACAGGGCGCGCAGAACCTTGGCGCCGGGACCAACCGTCGCTCGGGCTTTCCTCAGCACCACCTCCGGCGGCAGCACGGCATTCTGGTTCACCAGATCCCGCACCTCTGCCTGTCCCAGACACTGGTCATCGCTTTTGGGGCGCGCCTGCGCCTGGGACGTCCCCGCCGCCAGGCTGGCGAACACCAAGCACAGCCCGAGAGCCTTGATCACTGACGTCGCATCCGGAAGCACCAGGCAATTGAACACGCTTTCCCCCAAAGCCCGACAGCAGCGATTTCCGCGCCGATATTTGCATGAGCCGCGCCCTGCGTCATGTGCGTAACGCGCGGAGCTCGCCCGCGCTACACCCTGGGCTGCCGCTCCCCGAACTTTGATAGGAAGACGCCGCGGCGCCGGAATAGCCCCAGCCCCGGACTGCATGCAGCCATGCGGTCGTTACCCGTGTCCGTTGGCCCGCAGAGCGCCTTGTCGATAACGCGCCAGCGCCATGCAATGTAGAGCCGCCAGCAGACTCCAGCGACGAGCAGCAAAAGGCCGCAGGCGGTCATTGCCGAAGCCATGGCCGCGACGGCGGGAAACGATTGCGCCGCCAGACCGATATCCGCCGCCGCCTGACGCAGACTGTCGGCGAGCGCCTCCGCCGCAGCGGCGGTGGCGAGGCCTGCCCCAGCGGCCGCCCCGGCAAATCCGGCGCCTGATGGTCGTGATATTTGGCCGGGATCAGCGCGGGCGCTGACAACCAGCGTCGACTCACGGCTTTTGCTCTCCGTTAACCTGGCGCCGCCGGCCATGGCGGTGGCGACGCGTTCGACATTGGCGACACGCTTCGTCCAGCCGGCGCCAAAGCGCCGCCACATGCGCAACTGCTTCAGAAATGCGAGACGTCGTGCGCACTGGGAAGCAATCAGGGCCGCCACATCCTGGCGGGAACGGGCCGCCGTCAGCGTCACCTGGCCAACGACGCCGTCCACTCTCACCCCCAGATCACGTTGCAGCCACTTCACCGCCTGCACGGGCCCGGAATTCACCGCGGCGTCAAAAACCGCATAGTCCAGCCCGGCAGGCAGTTCGTCGGCGCGCACGCGATGCCAGTATTGTTCCAGATAAATGGCGCGCACTTCGGCCGTGCTGGCCAGGAATACATCGCGCGCCGGCTGGCCATGGCCGCGTCGCCAGGCATCGTAGACGCGTTGGGTGACGCCCCGGCTGGTGCGTCCGCCGGGGTCATGCGGATCATCCGCATTGCCGCCTTCATGGCCCAGCACGCGGGCCAGCGCGGCCTTCTGATTGGTCGCAACCATCGAGGTCCTCCGGTTGTGCTGTGATTTCGCGGCGGAATCAGGCGCCCAGATGGGCCAGCCGGCCGGCGCAGGCTGCGGCCAACCGGGCGTTGCCGGCCGCTGAAGGATGAACGCCATCGCCGGACATGTCGCCGGCTGCGTCGGCTGTGGCGAAATCGCCAAGCGCGTCGCGCTGATCGAAAAACGCGCAGCCGCGCGCCCATGCGGCCGCCTTCACAACGGCGTCGTAGTAGCGAAGGCCGGTCGTCGCAGCGTCGGCCGGATCCAGCGGCCGCGCCAGCAACAGACGCGTGCGGGCGCAACTCTGGAGGCGATCAACGATGCGATGCAGGCTCTGGCTGAATTCCGCCGCGTTGCGCCGCGCCTCCACGTCGGTCTGGGGCGATGAGCCGCGGTCGTTCATGCCGGCGTTGAGAATGAAGACATCGGCCTGCAGCAGATCGGCCCACATCCGCATCCGCGCATCGTCAAGGTTGGCCCAGTCCCGCGCCGCCGCCGAGGGCGTGCCAATGTCGAGAACCTGCGCGCCGTCACGGCCTGTGCCCGGGCCGTGCATCTCCACCGCCCAGAAATACAGCGGTTCGCCGCTACAGGCGATGCGCTCGATATTGATCCCCTTGCCAGCGTAAACTCCGCCGATATCAAGCAGAAACGTCAGTTTGTGGACAACGCCCAGTTCAGGGTAATCCGCCTGACGCACCAGCATGGCGTTATCCAGCACTTCGGTCGGCCACTGCCGGAGCCGGAACGACTGGCCGGGAGCCGTCCATTCGAAATACAGATCGACCGCATGGACATCGCTCGCGGGGCCAGAGAGGAGAAGGTAGTCGCTGCTCGCCAGCTCATCCGTCGCGACGTTGAGGCAGAACAGCCCCTTGCCGAACAGGCTGCGGCGGCGTTTCGCATCGCTCCATGGCAGCGTCGCGATATTGGTGAAGCCGGCGCTCACGGCATAGTCGCCGCCGCTCAGGCGCAGAGCGATGGTTTCATGATCGAGCGGCAGCAACCCCGGCCCGGCGTCTCCCAACGATGCCGTCAGAAGGCTGCGCAGATTGTCGGTGAAACCCGGCTGGCCGCCGCTGCTGCCGAGGCTGTCCAGCCCGACGACAACGCGCTGACGGGAGCGGCTGCTGAATGGCCTGGCAAAAGGGTCCGCGAAGCTGGATGCGGCGCCGGTTTCCCGCCAGTGCGTTCCGCCCCAGGCCATGAAGCGGTTGATTGCCTGCACGTAGGCGACCCAGCCGGGTCCCGGCGGATAAAAACGCCATGCGCCATCCTGCCAGACAGCCACCTGGTCGTCCGCGCCAGTCCAGGCTCCCGTCCCGGCTCCAACGATGTGGCGATCACCGTCCGCCGGCGTGGCGGGCGGCGCGGCGCGGCCGGCGTCGCGTACGGCAAGCTGGACCAGGTCGTCGAGAATGACGAGGCCTTCATTGACGGTGACGTGCTTCTGCGATTGCCCGGCCGCCACCAATGGCAGGCCAAGGCGCAAGGTCCCGGTCATGGAAAACTCCGCAACGGTTTCAGGAAATGGCGATAACCAGGCGCGCCGGGACGCCGCGTCCGACGGCGGCGCTGATCTGCATGACGGCGAGATCGAGCGTCGCCTGAGGCGTCCCGAAATCGGCCAGCTCTGCCGCAGCCGGATAAAGGATCGCCGGGGCGTCGCTGCTCAGCGTGCGTTTCACGTCAGCGCCGGCGTGGATATCGATGTTGTAGCGCTCAAATGCTTCGCCCAGCGGCGGCTCGGCCTCGCCCCAGGCATCGGCCATGAACCGGCTGCGGCGGATGAAACTGATGATAACGCCATCCGGTCCACGCCGCGCCCGGATGTGCGCCGGCGCCAACGGCCGCAGCGCCAGCGCTGATGGCGCCGCCTGCAGCTCCTGGAAGGCGCCGTCGCCATGGTCGCGTCCGGCCGGCCCCACCCGGTAACGCATGGTGCGACCGAGATCGCCCAGATCACTGGTCAGCGCCATCAAAGCCCGGTCGAGCGCAACGATCCTGGCGCCGGCTGGCAACAGGCGTCCTGCCGCCGTCTCGCTGCCGCCAAGACCGCGCAACAGTCTGCCGAAACGCCAGAGCCGCCCGCTCCGGCCAGCGTCGCCAATCAGTTCAATACGGCCTGCTGCGAGAATTTCGGCCACGCCGTCGTCATCCATGAGCGCGAACAGATTGGCGCCGTCGAACAGGGCCGCATCATCGATCGCGGCCAGGGCCCCGCCGCGCATGACGGCCGTAAAGCCGCTAACTCGGTCAAACCGCCAGAGCGGCCCCGGCGGCAGGGGCGCGATGGTCCGGCCCGTCATGGCCGGAACCGAGATCTGGCCGACATGATCGAAGTGGCCGCCATCGGCCGACCGCCACACCGCCAGGGGCCCGGGCCATGGGTCGGCGAAGGCCGCCAGATATTGCAGCGGCTCGGGCTGGACCGTAGCCGCTGGCAGGTCGAGGGCAAACGCCAGTGGCGGCCCCGGCAAGGGCGGCGACGCCCGGGCGGCCGGCCGCCATGGGGCGCCGGCGCCATCCGCCAGCGTCAGGGCGATGGCTTCCGCCTCCACGGTCCGGTGTGTTCCGTCGACCAGACGGGTGATGCGCCAGGTCCGCCAGGTCCCGTCAATAGCCACGGCGATGACGTCGCCCGGCTCCAGGGCCAGAGCTCGCGGCGAGACGCGCAGTCTGATGTGATCGCGCGCCTGCCAGAGCCGTTGCAGCCAGATGTCGGCCAGCCGCTGCGCCGCGCCGCGATGGGTGACCGCCGTCACGTTGGCCGCCGCCGCGCGCTGGCTGAAGCCCGTGAGCCTGCGGGACGTGGCGGCGGCGCGGCGATAGTCGCCATCGCCATCAGTGAAGCCAATGCGAACCTCACGCGGCAGTTCGCTTTCCTGGGCGCGGACCAACAGCCACGGCGCGCCATCGTCATCAGGGATCAGATCGTCCGCCCCAAACCAGGCCGAGATAACGCCTGATGGCCCACAGAACCGCACAGCCCCGCCGCTTGCAACGGCCTGGCAGCCATGCAGATCGCACAGCGGCTGCAACGCCTCGCGCGCCGACATGGGCCGGTCGACCACATAGCCATCGAGATAGCCGTCGACCTCGATGGCCCCGACAGGAGCGTCCGGGCCGCCGACGCCAAAATCCGCCAGCATCTGACGCAACAACGCCGCCAGTTCGACGCCCTCGAGGCGGCCGTTGAGCCAGTGGCCGCAACCCCAGTTGGCGGCGTCGCCCCAGACAACGGGCATGGCGGGGAAAGCCGGGAACGGCCGTGCGTCCCATGCCCAGACATGGATGCGCGACGGATCGACCATGCGGCCGCCATAGAGCGAGGAAACCGGATTCCAGTCATCGGCGGCGCCAAAGGCCGGATCGAAGCGGCGGATGATCGCCTGCACGCCCCGCATCTGCATGAGGTCGTCGCGAAAGCCGCGGGAGAATGGCGGCGCAGCGTTTTCGGACGACTTGGAATCGGGAAAGACGTTGGGACCATTGGTTCCCCTGTCGACGGCCGGCACGCCGATCTCGGTCAGCCAGATGGGTTTGCTGGCCGGGACCCAGGCGGTGGCGCCCGCTTCGACGCCGCCGGCGCGGCGCATGTGCGGATTGCGCCACCAGCCAATCAGATCCTTGGCGCGATAAATCCAGGGCTTGCCCCAGGCGCCGTCGGCGATGGGCGAGCGTATCTGCGCCGCCCGGTCGGCGTCGGAGGCGTAATACCAGTCGAACGCCTCGCCGGCGCCCAGTTGTCCGGTGAGATAATCCAGATCGTAGATGCTGCGCGCCAGCTCCGCGTCGGCGTGGCCGGCGCCGTCGCGCCAGTCGGAGAGCGGCGGATAATAATCGAGCCCCACCGCATCGATGTGCGGCGAGGCCCAGACCACATCGAGAGGAAAATCCACGTCGGCGCCGCCATTGCGCACGTGGCCGCCGTATTCAGTCCAGTCCGCCGCGTAGACCAGCTTGCAGCCGGGGCCGAGCACGGCGCGAACGTCTCCGGCCAACCCGGCGAACTGCTCCGCCGCAGGGTAGCCCGCGACGCCGCGAACCCGCGTCAGCCCAACGAACTCGGAACCAATGACGAAAGCCTCGACGTGCCCCGCCATCACCGCCAGCGCCGCGTAGTGCAGAATGAAGCGGCGATAGCTCCATTGCGGCGCGCCAGAAAAAGCGACGGTGGCGAAATATGGCGTGAACTGCGCCGGCGCCGCATCACCGAAGAAACGCGCGACCTGCGCCTCGGCCTCCGCCGAGCCATCCGGCGACCCCGCCGCATCCGGGGCCGGATGGCAGGTCATGCGACCGCGCCAGGGAAACGGCGGTTGCTCGCGCCCTGAATCGCGCGGATCGGCCCGGCCATTGCCAGGAGCGATGTCCATCATGACGAAGGGATACAAGGTCACGGCCAGGCCGCGCGCGGCCAGCTCATGAATGATGCGGATCACCGCCGCGTCGGATGGGGTTCCGCCGTAGGCGGGCCGGCCTTCAATCTGGCTTACCTGCCGGGTCAGGGCGCGGGCCTGACCACCCGCCATCCACGGGTCGCCGGTGGTCTGTTTGTCGTGGCGCTCGACGCGCGGCGCGATCGTGCATTCGCCAACGCGCAGATCGTCGCCGAACCAGCTGACGACCAGCGCCACGCGCTGCAGATTGGGACACAGCGCCTGCAAGGCGTCGAGCGAAGCGGCGATGTCGGTGGGGCCATGCAACTGATGGCGATTCTCCGGGGCGCTGACGCCCTCGGCCGGCATTTGCACGCGCCAGAGCGGATCATAGCCATATTCCGTCGAGCCGGGGATCAGATCGACGGAGCGGATCATGCCGCACAGGCCGTTGACCGGCCGCACCACCTCAAACGAAAACTGCGGAATGCGATTGCCGAAGCCAGCCAGCGGCAGACGCTCGAACACGACGTAAGCCAGGCCGCGATAGGCCGGCGCATTGGCCGCGCCCTCCTTCGCGACAATCAACGGATCGGCTTGCTGATCCGCCGCGCCGACATGGACGCGCATGGTCACCGTCGCCAGGTCCAGCTCCTCGCCATCGGCCCAGACGCGGCGGACAAAGGCAACGGGCCCCTCGCACAGGCCGACGGCGAGATTGGCGAAATAGCTCCAGCTCTGGTCCTTGCCGCTCCCCGCATCGGACAGGGCGCCCTTGCCGCCAGCGCCGCTACGGCCGGAGGCGAAGCTGGCGACGCGCTCAATTCGCGTCGCCCAGATCAGTTGACTGCCGACCCGGGCCCGACCATACGCCTTCGGGATCGGAGCGCCTTCGGTGGATGTGAGGCCAGGCGCGTCGGTCAAGGTCGGCGCGGCGGTCGCCTTGCGGCCGTCCAGAGCGGATAGCAGGCTGGAATCAACGGCGCTTCCCGCCAGGGCTCCGAGCGCCCGCCCGGCAATGGCGCCGGCTGGCCCGGCCAGGGCTGCGCCCAGGGCTCCGCCCGCCACCTGCAACACCAGCGTCGCCATGGCCGTCTCCTATCGGGTTTGCAGATGGTTTCAGCGGTGAGCGGCCTCAGGGAAGGCAAAGGCATAGGCCACGTGGCGGCGCCACCAGCGCGTCAGCGCCACTTCCGCCACCACCGCCCCGTCATGGGCGTGGATCATCAGGCCATCGCCAGAAAGGATGGCGCAATGCCGCGCCGGCGCACAGGGACGGAAGCGGAACAGCAGCACGTCGCCGGCGACCGCCCCGGACGGGACGATCTCGCGCAAATGTCGCCGGGCTGCGTCGCGAAAGCTCTCCTGACCGCCAGCCTCGGCCCAATCGGGAGCGTAAGGCGGCGGAGCTTCCGGCTCGACGCCGTAAAGCCCACGCCAGACGCCGCGCACCAGCCCAAGACAGTCGCAGCCGACGCCACGTAGCGAAGCCTGATGCAGATACGGCGTGCCCAGCCAGCGCTGGGCCTCGCGTACGGCGGCGGGGTCGTCGCCGGCGCTCACCGGAACATGCTCCCGCCGTCCATGACGCCCTGGCCCACGCCGCCGCGGCCAATGGCGAAATCATTGCCAGGCATATGCGGAAAGCCACGGAAATTCACGACATTGGCGAAGCGGTCGCGGCAGCATTCCAGGCTCCTGTCGCAGCCCGCGGTGACGGTGAAGCCATCGCCGGCGGAGATGGGCTGCACGGTCTCGCCCCATAACAGCAGCTCAATGACACCGGCCAGGGCGTGATGCAGCTTCACCGCGAAAGCAGCGCCGGCGTTGGCGCCAGAGGTCCAGACGAGCCGGCCATGCGTGAACCAGCCGCTGACGTAACTGGCGAGTTCGTCGCAACGAAGGCTGCTGCGGCCATCGCCGGGCGTCGTCACCGTGGCGGCGGCGCGCATCTCGGGGCGGTCGAGGTTGACGCCGCAGCGGGCGTCGCCAAGGTCGGCGGCGCAGGCGGCCCGGTAGACGCCGCCACGGGTTTCGTCGAGCCGGTGCATGACGCTGCGCAACTCAGCGGTGAACGCATAATCGCTGCGGCTGACTTCGCCGATGCTTCCGATATCAAGCAGCAGGCGATGCTGTGGCTCTTGCCAGTCGACCAGCCAGATTTCGACGCGGGCGCTGTCGTAGCGGCCCGCCATAATGTCGTCGCCGGTGATGGCGACGGAGGTCAGGGCGCCAGCCGCTTCGCCGCCGCCGACGGCAAAGCCCAGCTCCGCCGTGCGTTCGGCCGCCTCGAGCCCTGTCGCCGCCGCATAGACCACGCCGCCGAAGGCAATATCGCGGTCATGGTCGGTGAAGCCGAGCACCACGCCGTCGGCGCGGGCCAGCCGCCAGCAATGGGCAAGCGTCGTGGTTTCGCCGGCAAGACGCGCGGCGAGGCCTTCGGGAACAGCGCGCATGACGCCTCCTCAAGCACGGTTTCAGGGGAGAATTTCCACCACCGGGATGGACGGAATATCGCCGGCGGCGAAGGCTGCCAGATCGATGTCCAGCGCGTCGGCGTCAAAGCGCACCGGCACATCGAAAAGAAAGCCGGCGGTGACGCTGGCGCCGGCGGGCGGAGCATGGCCAGCGGCAAAGACGACCTGGCCGCTGGCGTGGTCAGTCGCGAACGCCGCCGGCGCCGCCTCCACGCCATTGACGGCGACGCGCACCGAACCAGCGACCGGCTTGCGGATGCTCCGCGTCCAGGGGGCGAAGCCGCCCCCATAGGTTTTCGCCAGTTGGAAAACGGCCAGCGCCCCATCGCCAACGCCCAGTGACTGGTCGACGGCGGAGGGCGTCATGGAGGGGGCGCAACTGCGATCATCGAGCCGGTCACGCCAGCGGAAGCCATGCAGGCGGCCGCGGCGCTCCTCGAAGAAGCTCACCACCTGAGCCAGCGCGTCGAGCGTCTTGACTCCGTAGCCAGCGTCATAGCGCCGACGGGAATCCGCCCAGCGGGCGTTGCGATGCTCGCGGCCGGAGCCGAGCGTAACGATATCGGTGCGGCGCTCCGGCCCGCCGCGCGCGCCCAGCGCCACGTCGACGGGAAAGCGCACCTCGTGAAAATCAGCCATGCCGCCTCCCGATGCTCACATCGCCCGCTGGCCGCGCACGACAGCGCGCGCCACGGCGGCGGAGACCTGCGCCCGCGAAGCGCGAAAGCTCTCCACATCGCGGGCGGCGATGTTCACGGTCACATTGACGGGGCGTCCGCCGGCCGCCTGCACGCCGAGCCGGCCATCGGCGCCGCGCTTCAGTGGCATGATCGCCTCGGCGCCCTGCTCGCCCATCAGCCCGACGCCGCCGGTCATGGGGAAGAAGGTCGGAGCGGCGACGACGCCGCCTTTGGCGAACGGCTGCACGCGCCCGCCCGAGAACGCGTTGCCTTTGGCGCTGGCAATGACGCCGCCGGGGGCGGACCCCAGCGATTTCACCAGGGATTCCAGCCCTGAGCCGAGAGCGCTTTCCAGCGGCTTCAGCGCGGCGTTGAGGGCGATATTGCTGAGACGCGCTCCAAGACTGACAAGCACCTGATCGAGGCTTTTGCCGCCGGCCATTCCGCTGGCGAAAGCCGTCGTCATCGCCCCACCAGCCCGGCGGGCCATTTCATCGAGATTGCGGAATGCGTCGGCAGCGTCCTGGACCGCCGAGATGTCCCAGGACGAGCCCTGCCCCCCCGTATCCATGGCTCGATCATCCATCGTGCGCTCCTCCATTTTGCAGGGATCAGTCAGGAAACGCCTGGGTCAGACAGGCGAAATCAGCCCGCGCCGGCGCACCGGGAGCAACGTCGGCTTCTCCCATCCCCCGCATGGCGGCGGCCAGCTCGCGCGGCGTCATCGCCCAGAAGACGTCGGGCGCCAGGCCGAGCCTGCCAAGGCCAAAAGCCATCACCGCATCCCAGGGAAAAGGCGACGGCCCCACGTCCGCATCCGCCGGACAAAAGGGCGATCCAGGCCCTCCCCCGAGGCATCGTCCCTCGACGTGGACGCTCGCGGCGCGACCCGATCGCCGAACGTCAGCGCCAGCAGTTCCGCGACGGCGCGCGCCAGGCCAGGCAATTCGCCGGCCACGGGCAGGTCAGCCGCCTGGGCGTCGGTGACGCAGCGACCGGCGCCGCGCATGGCGACGGTGACGATCGCCTGCAGGTCGCGGGCCGACAGCGCCCCCCGGCCAAAGCGCGCCGCGAGTTGGGCAAGATCATCGACCTGGAAGGCGATTTCCAGCTCCGCAAGGGCGCCCAGGGTGAGGCGCAGTCGCACCGGCTGGCCGCCGATGGTCGCCACCACTTCCCCGCGCCGGCGGTTGTGGAGATGGCGAAAGCAGGACAGGTTTGGCGAAACAGCATTCGGCGAAGCGGACATGGCGGTTCCCGTCAGACTGGGGTGAAGGTCAGGGCGCCGGCGGATTCGAGGGCGATGTCGAAGGTCACCTCACCCGCGTGCTCGCCGCGATATTCCATGGCGGTAATCTGGAACGGCCCATCGATGCCGCCAAAACCGGGGATGACGACGCGCCAGGCGCGGATATCCCCGGCGAAAAACGCCTCGCGCACCAGCGCGTCGCTGGCCTCGTCGAGAAAGACGCCAGCCCCGCTGACGGCGGCGCGCCGCACGCCGGCTCCGGCCAGAAGCTCGCGCCAGCGGCCACTGGATTCGGCGTTGGTGACATCCACTGCATCGGCGTTGAAAGCGATCTGCCGCGCCCGCAAGCCGGCCACGGTCACGAAAACGCCGGGCGTTGGCCCGGCGATCTTCAGCAACAGATCCTTGCCCTTTTGCGCTCCCATTCCACGCTCCTGTCTCAGGGGGCCTGATTTTCCGTGATGGCCGCCAGCATCAGCCGCACCTGCGACAGGCCGCTATGCGGATCGCGGCGCACGTCCTCGCGGGTCACCCGCAGCAGCGCCAGACGGTGACCGGTCAGCGGCAGATCCGCGTCGTCGAGCAACGTCCGGATGCGCGTGGCCGCCTCCAGCGCCGGCCGGGGGCCGCCAGGGCGGGACCAGATGGTCAAGCCGAGTTCGTGGCCCTCGCGCCGCAACGCGCCAGCGGAGCGGTCGCGAGCGACGGCGCCGTCGAACACCACATAGAGACCGGCAACGCCGCGCGGCGCCGCGTCATAGATACGGGCGCCGCCGAGCATGGCGGCCAGTGGCGCATCAGCCGCCAAAGCCGCGTGAACGGCGGCGCGCAACGCCAGAACCGGGGAAAGGATCGCCCCATCTCCCCCATTCCCTGCTCCGCTCATGGCGTTTCCTCCGTCACGCGCAACTCTGCCCACGCCCGCCAACCGTCCGGATCGCCACCACCCAGAATGGTGAAAATCCGCGCGCCATCGCGTAGACGCCGGGTTCCATCAAGGTTGTCGCGCCAGCGCATGCGGACGCTCCAGACGGTCGTTAGCGCCGGCCGGTCAGCCATGTCTCCTGGCGCGGCGCGGACCAGGCGAAATGACGCCCAAGCGTTGGCCTCGGGGATCCAGTCACGGCTGAAACCACCGGCGCCATCCGGCGCATCGACGGCCTGTTCGATGACGATGCGGCGTCGGCGCGGGCCGCTGACGCGGTTCATGCGGACCACATTCATACGAGCCTCATCGGCCGGAACGGAACCAGCAGGGCGCGCACCACATCGGGCAGCAGCGGCGCGCCGCGCGGCGTCAGGGTTTCGCCGCGATTATCAAACCAGCAGGCGACCATGGCGCGCACCGCCAGCCGTAGCGGCTCCGGCACATCCGCCGCCGCAGCGCCATGGCCGACGCCCACGTCGATCTCGATGTGGCCGTCAGGCAATGGAGGCGGCGGGGGCGCCGGGATGACGATGGTCCCCAGGCCCGCATCAACCCGAAACGCCGTTACGTCGAGGGCAGTGGCCTCGCCCGTTCGCGAAACCAGTCGCACGGCCTCGATGCGGTTCAGGGGACCAACTGCCGGGACGACGAAGCCAGTCGCCGGCCAGGCGTCAAGGCGCACGCGCCATATCTGGTCCAGCAGCGCCATGTTGGTCGCCGCCTCCACCGTCATGCGGCCGGCCCGGATCATCGTCGTCACGAGCGCATCCTCCGCGTCGCCGTCGAGCCGCAGGTAGAGCTTCATGTCGTCGAGCGTTACCGGTTCGACCGCGGGACCGTTGACAAGCATCAGATTCATGTCTCACCTCCCGGCGCAGTGGATGCTTCGGCCAGTCGTGTGGTCTGGATTGCAACCGCAAAATTCCGTTGGAATGCTTCACCCGGGGTCGGGGAAGGACGAGCGAGACGAGCCATGCGAAACCGCCTGTCCCATTGTTTCGGCGTCGACCACCGTCGTCTCGCCAGCGCGCTGGTTCTGGCGCTGGTGCTGACGCCAGCGCCTGCTCGCGCCATCATTGGCGGCGCCATCGACAACGGGCCGGCGAGCGCCGCCACGATCATGGTGCTGGGCTCCGGCGGTGCCGTCTGCTCAGGCGTGGTGGTGTCGCCCCGCGCCGTGCTGACCGCCGCCCATTGCGCTGATCCGACGCGCGAGCATCGGGTGCATTACATGGAGAATGGCCAGCCGGTGCTGTTGACGCCGGCCGCCTCGGTCACCCATCCGGAATATGTGAAGGACGCCATCCGCCAGCGCCGCCAGTCGGTCGATCTGGCGCTGGTGAAGTTGGCGCAACCGCTCCCGTCGCGCTTTGCCCCCGCGCCCCTCTCGGTCGGGCCGCAACCACGCGCAGGCGCCACGGTTAGCGTCGGCGGCTATGGTTCGGTTGGCCGGCAGCCGGCGGACGGCCGTTTCCGCTCCGTCGCCGCGCCGGTCGTGGAGCCGTGGGGACCAGGCAAGATCCTGCTGTGGATCGGCGCGCCGAAGGGCAAAAGCGCCGGAGCCTGCGCCGGTGATTCCGGCGGTCCCATCACAGCTGCTGACGGCGAGATCGTCGCCGTCACCAGTTGGTCGAAGGGCGCGGGATCGACGCCATGCGGCCAGACCACCCAGGGCGTGCTCCTGGCCCCACAACGCAACTGGATCGACGAAACCCTGGCTGGCTGGGGCCTCAGCGCCGGCTGGCGCTGAGACAAGGCGCTTTCCAGCTCAGGCCGCGAACTTCAGCAGCTTGATGGCGTCGTAATCCTGGACGCCGCCGCCGACGCGTTTGGTGGTGTAGAACAGCACGTAGGGCTTGGCGCTATAGGGGTCGCGCAGCACCCTCACGCCGGCCCGGTCGACCACCAGATAACCGCGCCGGAAATCGCCGAAAGCGACGGAAAAGCTGTCCGCCGCCACATCGGGCATATCCTCAGCCTCCACCAGCGGGAAGCCGAGCAGCGAGGCCGCGCCGCCCGCCGTCGCCGGCGGCGCCCACAGATAGCTGCCGTCGCTGGCCTTGAACTTGCGGATCAGGCTCTGGGTCTTGCGGTTCATGACGAACGCGGCGTTCTGCCGATAGCCGGCCTTCAGGGCGTACACCAGATCGACCAGCGCGTCGGACGGGTCGCTGGCGGCGAAGGCGCCGGCCGCGCCAGTGGCAACAAAGCCGAGGCTGCCCCATGCCCAGTTGGCGTTGGCCACCTTCGCCGAATTCAGGAAGCCGCGCGGCCGGGCGACGCCGTCGCCATTGACGAAAGCGGCGCTTTCCTGCTCGGCGAAGGCCTGCTCCACCTCCTCGGCGATCCAGCGGTCGATATCGACGATGGCGTCGTCGAGCAGGGTCTGGGTAGCCGCCGGCTGGGCATACAGCTCCATGGCGGGGAAGCTCAGCTCGGCCAGCACGGGTGCGTCCGTCTGCGGCCGGGCGGCGGTTTCGGCGACCCAACCGACAGCCGGGCCGGTTCTGGAGAAGGCCTTCCGGTAGGTCCCCGCCGAAATCATCCGCACCGAGGCAACGCCGCGGATCGGCGACAACGCCGCCAACCGGCCAAGAACATCGCGCTCCACCTCGACCGGAGCCAGATAACCTCCGTCAGGACCGGAGCCGGCCGACAGGGCCCGGGTTTCCAGTTGTTTGAGACCGGCGGCCTCACCACTGCGCACATAAGCGGCGAAAGCCGACTTGTGCTGGCGCTCGAGTGGATCGGCAGCCTCCCCCGGCGCACCGAGCATGGGGCGGGCGCCGTCAAGGACGGCGCGATCGTGCCGGCGGCGGCTTTCATCCAGAGCCGCATCGATGCGAGCCAGCTTCTCGTCCAGCAAAACGTCGTGAGCGCGCTTTTCCAGCGCCAGCAGCCGCGCGTCGTTGGTCTCCTGGAAGGCGGCGAAGTTGCGCGAAAACTCTTCAAAAGCGTGGACGACGTCTGACGTCGCGGGAGCGGCGTCGAGGGCCTTGTGCTCCATCAGGGACGCTGGCTCCGGCATGGCGATCGCGGTCATGACCACTCCATCGTTAGGTGCGGGCGCCTGGCTTGCAGGCAACAAAAAACCGCCGGCCATGCCGGCCGGCGGCGTCAACATCATCCAAAGCGGAGAAATATTGCGAGCTGTCGCTCCGAGTATTTTCGGTTAAGTCCAGTTCACCGAAAATACTACATCTCTTTAAGCTTGCGCATTTTCTTCACGAAAAGCGGGCTCCAGCTTTCTGAAAATGCGCTAACCCGGCGGCAGCGCCCGGGTCATGCGGTGAATGCTGGCGAGCAGGCATTGTTCATGCCCACCGCCGCGCGTTTCGATAATCCGGGCGGCTGGCTGCATGGGAAAGGTTACCAGCGAAATTTCCCACAGATCAACATGGAGCAGCCGCCTGAGACCGCTACGCCCGTCGCGGCTGGCGCGCGTGGCGTGAAAGCCGATGGACAGGCCGTCCACCGCCTTCTGGGCCACCAGCGCCTGCAGTTCGCGGGCGCGCTGCACCGCCAGATTGAGCTGGCCGCGCACCCGCAGGCCACGCGCATCCTCGCGAATGTCGAGCCACCGCCCCAGCGGCTGGGCCGGATCATGCTGCCACAACATCCGCACCTGACCGGCTCCGCGACGCATCAGGCTCGCGGCGAACGCGCCGCGCTGCACGACGTCTCCGCCCAGATCCGGCGTCCCGAACAGGCTGGCGTAGCCTGAAAAAATTCCATCGGGCAAAACATCCGGCGCCACATGAACGCCCATGCTTAACCCTCCACAGCAATCCCGGAACCGGCGGAAGGCGCCGGATGGAGCCCCGGGCGGTTGGCTGGCTGGGCAGCTTCAAGGCGGCCAAGCACGCCAACGAAGGTGGCGATCACCTCCACGGCGGCGCCGCCCTGCTTATGTCGCTTGCGGCTTCGCCCCCAGCCGACCGTGACCGCCGTAAACAATGGCTGCTCCGGCGCCCCGCCCGTTGCCTCGACGCGGCGGCGCATGGCCCGGGCGGCCTGCTTCAACCTTCCCATCGTCAGTCCCCCATACTCATCGCATTTTCAGCGGAGCGGACATTCGCATCGCGCCGGACAAATGCGTCGAAATAACGATTGCCCAGGTTCATCATGAGCGGTCATGCGTCGCCTACCTGTCGCCAAACTTGCGATTGAACCGCGCCAGTTCCTGTACAAACAGGTCAAACCGGCGGTTGGCGACGCCCAATTGCTGCAGCGCCACCAACAACAGGCCGGTGACGCCGACCGCCCACATCAGCAGCGCAAGATCCGCCAGATCGGCGCGGGAAACGAACGCGTCGAGAACTGATCCCATCGCTGGCTCCCCCCCTGGATTCATGAAAACTCAATGAGTTCGTCTCATTCCGGCTTTGATGAACCCGATCTACGCCCAGCATTTCTTGTCGTGAAATGCGTTACATTGATTTGAGCTTCACAGGTCGCGAACATTCGCGTCTTCGCGACGGGCATGAAACAGACGACCGCCGTCAGGCGGACCAGCGCCCGAGCAACGGCCCGAAGGTCATCAAGGGAGCGGCCGCCTGTGATGGCGCGCGCTGGCTGGACGGCGCCGGACGCGACGCCCCTTCGCCAGTCACGCTGCGGCGCGGCGCCTGTCGAAGTCCCATGACAAACTCGGAAAAACTGCCTGCCAGACGAATGAAATCCTGCTCCCGCCATTCGCCAGCGCGCCAGAAATGATCGAGCCGCCATAGTGCAACCGGAGCCTGCCGGGCCGTATCGCCGCCACGCAGGTCAAGGCAGACATAGTCGCCAGCGCCGTTGCCAGCGATCGGAACAACCCGATCCGGGGCGCCGCCGGCATAGAGCTGCCGCACGTAATCCAGATTGCAGGTGGGCCATGGCAAGCCGAAGCCGAAGAAACACTGTAGCGCGTCGAAACCGCCGCCAACATCAGGCGCATCAAAGAAGCGCATGACGGGCGCCGCAAACTGCCCCTCCCGCAAGAACTCCACATAGTCGCGCGGCAGAGGCGCGCCGCAGGCGTTCTCATAGGCGCCGATCTCCTGAAAAGTCGCCGGTCGCTCCAGTTCCCCGCCTGTGGCGGCAATCTGTTCTGGCAGCCGGCCGGCCGCGTTGTTGCGCAGCGGGCTGGCGCTGGCGTCGTCGTCATCCTGCCGGGGCGGCGGCGGCGCGGCGCCCAGTCTGCCCTGCCGACGCCAGGCGTCCTCCGGCGCAAGATTCAACGCGCCGCCCGGCCCCTGCTCCCGCCACACCCAACCGGGCGGCGTATTACGAAATCCGTTGCAACAGTTCGCCAGCTCCCGCCGTCCACAATCACCTGTCGCTCCAGACAAAAACAAAACAACGCTCATTCACCACCCCAGAAATCATACATGAACATTAATCATTTAACAGATCAGTTCATGAAATCAACTTATGTACAAGAGATTAATACTTAAGAAAAACGACTGTTGTACATTCATCATGTCTTGCCAGCCCCATAGCCGACAGCCTCCCGCTTCTCCCCGTCACTCAGGAATGGCGCCGCGCTGACCCGCCGCCAGAGCGCCTCACGCTCGGTCGACAGCGCCTCGATCGCATCCAGATCGGGTTCAAGGCGCAAACCATGACCCCACGCGGGCGCCAGCCAGTGGGCCAGGCTGGCGGCGGTGCGTCGCGCCAGCGGCAGCACGGTCTGACGCCAGAAGGCGCGGTTTGCCTCGGCGTAGTTGCTGTAGGTGCTGTCCCCAGGCAGCCCCAGCAGCAGCGGCGGCACCCCGAGAGCCAGGGCGATCTCGCGCGCCGCCGCCGATCGCGCCTCGATGAAATCCATGTCCTTTGGCGTTAGCGACAGCGGCTTCCAGTCGAGACCGCCATCGAGCAGCAGGGGGCGCCCGGCGTTGGCGGCGCCCTGAAACTGCGCCTCCATTTCGGCCCGCAGCCGCGCAAACTGGGCGTCGCTCAGGCCAACGCCCTGGGCGCCCGAATAGACCAGCGCCCCGGACGGCCGGGCCGCATTGTCGAGCAGCGCCTTGTTCCAGGCCGAGGCAGCATTGTGCAGATCCAGCGCCGTCGCGGCCGCTTCCATGGCGGAAAAGCCGTAGTGATCATCGGCGGGGTGAAACTGCTTCAGATGCAGGATTGGGCTGATGCGACCGGCGGCGCGGCGGAAGCGCACGCTGCGCCCGCCAGCGGTGTATTCCCAGGCTTCGGGCCAGCCATCGGGGCCGGGCACCACGCGCATGCGGTCTGGCCGCAGCGCGTAGAGTTCGCGCGGAACATCATCGATTTGCACAGCTTCGACGTAAGCGTTGCCGGCCACCAGCAGATGACCATAGATCGCTTCCAGCAGCACGCCGCCGCCCTCGTGCGGATTGGGCCGGGCCAGCAGATCGAGCAGCGGATGGCTGGTCAGCTCACGCCGGCCTTCATAGAGCAGCAGCGGCGCCGCGGCGGCCGCCTCGCTCACCAACCGCACGCAGCGATGGGCGATGGCGTTGGCCTGAAAGCCCTCGCGGGCGAAAGCGCCGTAATCCCGCGCCGACCACACCGGCCGTCCTGGCGTCGACCACGCCACGAATGCGCCCGGCGCCGACCGGCGCTCCATGTGCTCCTGCGCGACGGGCGCTTCCGGCGACGGCGACAGACGGTCCAGCAACCGGCGCAACAGACGCGGCATGGCGTTCTCCCTGAATTGTCATGATGCGACCGTGATCCAGGCTCGCGCCGTCGTCACAGCGTTCGGATGCGTGGCGGCGCGCTATCGCCCATCAGGGCGGTGACGGCCCAGACCATCGCGTCCATCCGGTCAGGCGAGCGCCCGCCGGAAAGGCCGTCCGGCCCAAAATCACAAAGTTCGTCTTCCAGCTCCGGGAATGTTCCACAGAACTTCAGACGCCGCTGCTCGGCCAATGCAGCGACCGGCTCGGCGCGGACATACTTGCCCCGCGTCGCCCGCACCGGCGTCACCGGCGCCGCGGCGTCGCACTGGCGCAGCACGGCGGTCGCCATTTCGCCGCCCTGGTTCACCTCCACCACCAGCGCATCGGCTGCGTGGCGGTGGTACAGCGCGATGGCGCGGGCAGCCCATACGGCGGGCGTGGCGCGGGCCAGGGTGGCGTCCTCCAGCACGTAGATCAGGCCGTCAGCAGCCCGCCCCGCAGCGACAATGCCGCAACGGTCGGCGCGCCGGCCGGAGCTGGCCGGCGGGTCGATGGCGACAACGAGGCGGGCGAACGGCGGCGCCTTCGCCACCCGCGCGGCCTCAATGGCGACGCGCGACCACAGGGCCCCGGCGCGCTCCTCCACCAGTTCACCGTCCAGTTCCTGACGTCCCAGCCGCGTGCCGGCGTAGCGGCCGACCACGGCTTCCAGGAACGCCGGAGCCAGATTGGCGGCGTTGTCCCGCGTCCGGGCTCGCGACAGCACGGCGCGCGGGTCCGTCATCAGGGCGCGCAACAGCGGCATCGGCCGGGGCGTCGTGGTGACCAGCTGTCGTGGATGCGCGCCAAGACGCAGGCCGAACTGCAGCATGTCCCAGGTTTCGTCGGCGTTGCGCCACTTGCATAACTCATCGCACCAGGCCGCCTCGAACTGCGGACCGCGCAGACCTTGCGGATCCTCAGCGGAAAATGCTTGGGCGATGGCGCCGTTCGGCCATTCCAGCCGACGCCGCGCGGGCGACCAGGCCGGCCGGCTTGCCCCGCCAAGCGACAGCAGTCCCGAGACTCCCTCGATCATGACGTCGCGCACGTCGGCGTAGGTCTCGCCCACCAAAGCAATGCGTCCAGCGGGCGCAAGGGCAAACGGCTGCAGGCCCAGGGCCATGCCGCGCACCCATTCGGCGCCCGCCCGGGTCTTGCCGGCGCCGCGCCCGCCAATCATCAGCCAGATGGTCCAGTCGCCTGGCGGAGGCATCTGGTCAGGCCTGGCGAATAGCGGCCAGTCGGCGGCCAGCCGCGCCAGGGCGCCCGGCGACAGCTCATCCAGAAACGTCGTCAACAGCCCCGCGTCGGCGCAACGCAGCAATGCGCTCCGCAAGCTCGCGGCGGAATCCGTCGATATCGTCGGGCAGTCCTGCGCCAGCGTCATCGCCCTGGACCTCCCTGCCTGACATTTGGCCGGCGACCGTGCGCTCCAGCGCGGCGAGGCCGGCGGCCACCCGCACCAGCATGGCCATCAGCTTCGCCTCGCGTTCGCGGGCAGCGCCGTCGCCAGGCGCCGCCGCCAAGGCCGTTTCGATTTCGCTCATGTGACGCTCGGCGGCGGCCCACAGCCGCGCCACCAATTGCGGCCGCCTTGCAGATCCGGTTACGATTCCCGCATCGGGGGACGTCCGGACCCGCCGCGCCGGCAAACGCCGGGCCGGCTTCCGTTTTGTCGCGTCCGGCTTGCCGGCTGTTTCTGCTTGCGCCGACTGGCCAGCCCGCCCCGTCCCCTTTCTTGACATGGACATGAGACCTCCGGATGTCCGGCAGAATTGCCAGATTGCGCGGGGCAACAAAAAACCGCGCCAAGGGCGCGGCTTTATCTCAAACAGGCAACCTGTTGTAAGCGGCTCAAAGAAACGGAAACATTTTCAGTTTTTCCGACCGCCCAAGCCCGCCAATACGGCGGCGCATCGAACGCCCCAGCCACAATTCTTGAGCATGCATGAACCATAGCCTGGCAGCGCGCGATTGTCAAGGACTATTTTCCCACAAACAACCATCGCGCCATCAGACCGGCGTCGCGAGCCGAAAATCGGCTCAGTTCTTCAGCTTGTCAGCGAAATAACCAAGGGCGCGGGCATAGACTTCCGCCTTGTTCCACTCGCGCATCACGGCGAAATTCGGCTGACCAGGATGATAACCGGCGCCACGTGACCAACCGTGACCGCGCAAGTAATTGGCGATGGAGCCCAGCGTGTCGGCAGAACTGTTAATGAGATCGGCGTGACCATTGCCATCGAAGTCGACGGCATAGCGATAATAGGCCGAGGGCATGAACTGCGCCTGGCCGATTTCGCCAGCCCAGGCGCCGCGCATCTGCTGCGGGCTCAGGTCGCCGCGCTGCACGACGCGCAGGGCGTCCATCAACTGCCGGGTGAAGAATTCGGAGCGGCGGCAGTCATAGGCCAGTGTCGACAGGGCGCGAAACGCCGGGATATTGCCGCGCACCACGCCATAATCCGTCTCCATGCCCCAGATCGCCACGACGATCTCGCCAGGCACGCCGTATTGCGACTCGATGCGGCGCAAGGTGCTGGCGTGCCGCTGCATCATCTGCCTGCCCTTGGCGATGCGGCCGGGGCTGACGCGATTGGCGATGAACTTCTCGAAGCTGACCTTGAAATGTCTCTGATTGCGATCGAGGCCGATAATGCGCCTGTCATAGGCCACGTCGCCGAGCGCGGCGTTGATGACGGCCGGGCTGATGCCGGCCGAGGCCGCTTCCTGCTTGAACTGGGTCAACCAGGCGCCGAAACCTTCAGGGCCATTGCCGCACTGGGCGGCGCTGGCGGCGCTTGCGGCCATGCTCATTCCGGCCCCGGCCAGCGCCGCGATTGCCAAACCTCTCATGCTTCTGAAGTTCATCTGTCGCTCCACTGCATGCGAGCCGCTACGGCGCGCGTTGCCCGTTGGGAAAGTCCGGTGCGCCGGAAACGGTTCCGGACCCGGTGAAAAGCCAGGACCCCGTCCGCCAGCGATGCCGTTCCGGGGGCGTCCGCGCCCGGTCGAAACCAGCGCGCCGAATTTTGAGGTCATTGCCGAATTTGACCGAGAAGTGGTTAACGATCTGGCGTCGACGGGCGCCGGCGCCCATTTGCAACCCCAAAGCGTTCTGGCGCAGCAGCGCCGGGAGGTTTTTCGGCAAACTCCGGCTCGCCGAAAACCCGTCAGCTCTCCTGGTGGCGCATTTTCCTGACGAGACCTGGCTTCCACAGTTCTCGAAAAAGCTCTAGCCGGCGGCCAGGGCCGCGGCCTCCGCCTCCATATCTGGTTTGGCGCCGTCACGGCTCAGTGGCTTCGGATAACGCATCGCCATCTCCGCCATGATGTGTTTGGCCGGCACGTCGTGGAAAGCGCCATGTTGGGCCAGATAGGCCATGAAGGCGTTGCCGGCTCCGTCAAACGCCTGCATCAGAGCGTCATTTTCACCATCGAATTCCAGCGGCGCGACGCCAAGCTTGTCGCACAGGGACGCGTTGAACGTCGGGCTCACCTTGATCCAGCGCCCCTCCGGATTCACCTCGGTGAAACCGTGCCAGTAAAAGATATTGGAGCCCATGCGCTCCAGCAGTTGCGGCGTCGCCAGGTGGTTGGTGACATCGGCGAAGGCGACGCGCGCCGGCACGCCCACAGCCCGGCAGGCCGCCGCCATCACCGCCGCCTTGCCAACGCAGTAGCCGCGACCGGCCGCAAGCACGCTGGAAGCGCGGAACACCTCCGGTCCCCAGGTCACATAGGGATCGTAGCGCAGCTCCCGCACCGCCCGATAGATCTGTCGCGCCCGTTCGCGCGGCGTGGCGGCCGCGCCGGCGACCTCGAGGGCAAAGGCGATGATGTCGGGATGGTCCGAATCGACGTAGTCGCCAGGCCCGGTCCAGATCCGGATTTCATCTTCGGTCATGGCGCTTTCTCCCATTTCTTTTCATGGCGGACTGTTGCGGAGGGACGCCGCAAGGTCAAGGCTGGCCGGGCGTTTGCAGGGGGGCAGGATGCTGGCGCGCGTGATTGTGGCGCAGATGTGTTGCAGCGCCACACGCTTTACGCCATCGTCGCCATATCCTGATTGTCACCCAACGTTTTCCAGACGCTGACCCGCGCGTCTCCCCTCTCGAACACGTCCCGTGGTCATACGCGCAGCCGGACCGGGGCCGGCCGTGCGCCCGGGCCTCCCATATCGCCGGAGCTGTCATGCAGGTTCTGTCTCGCCGTTCCCTTCTCCTGGCCGCTTCCACGCTCGCCCTCGCCGCCTGCCAGACGCGCGGCCCCGGCAGCCTGGAGAATGAATTGCAAAAAACGGCCGGCGCTCCCGGCAGCGCCGCTGCGCCCGCGAACCAGCCGCCACCGCCGACGCCACTCAGCGATCCGACCCCGGACGACTACACAGCGATGTACGCGCCGGTTCCGGATGACAAATTTCCGATCCCAGGCGTGCCCCAGGGCAGCGTGAATCCGGCGTTCCTGCGCCGCAAGGTGGCCTACAACGGGCCGGAGGCGCCGGGCACGATCGTCATCGATCCGTCCCGCCGCTATCTGTATCTGGTGCAGCCCGGCGGCTCCGCCATCCGCTATGGCGTCGGCGTTGGTCGCGAAGGTTTTGGCTGGTCGGGCGAAGCCACCATCAACAGCAAGCAGGAATGGCCGGACTGGTATCCGCCGAAGGAGATGATCGACCGGCAGCCGGAACTGAAGCGGGTCGTCGTCAAACTGCAGAGCGGCGTGGGCGTGGCCGGCGGCCTGCGCAATCCGCTCGGCGCCCGCGCCCTTTATCTTTACCAGAACGGCAAGGACACGCTGTTCCGCATCCATGGCACCAACGAGCCGCGCACCATAGGATCGCGCGTGTCGTCAGGCTGCATCCGCATGGTCAACCAGGACGTCATGGATCTTTACGCCCGCACGCCCCTGGGCTCCAAGGTGGTGGTGCTCTCCGGTCCCGGCCACAACGGCATGACCCAGCCAGCCGCCGTCCGGCCGAAGAAGAAGCGCAAGCCAGCTGAAGCCGCGCCGGCCTGAACACGCTAGGGGAGCTTTCTGCCGCGGCTCCGCGCTGCGTCGGCCAGCCGTCCGGCAACCGCGGCGGGCGGCCCCTTCGCCTGGCGCGGCGCGCGGTCCGGCCAGCGCACGATGCGCTCGATCAGTTCCTCCGGCTCCATGTCCTGTTCAGAGCCGCTGAGACGCCCGCGCACCGAGACGCCAGCCGCCGCCACCGTCTCCGGATCGCCCGAAACCAGCGGGTGCCACCAGGGCAGATCAGCGCCCTCGCGCAACAGGCGATAGGCGCAGGTGGGCGGCAACCAGGTCAGGGAGCGGACGATCTCTGGCGTCAGCCGCACGCAATCAGGCACCTGGCTCTGGCGGTTCGGATAATCCCGGCAGCGGCACGTGTCGCCATCGAGCAGGCGGCAGCCCACGTCTGTGTAATGGATGCGGCCGGTGTCCTCGTCCTCCAGCTTGATCAGGCAGCAGCGTCCGCAGCCGTCGCACAGGCTCTCCCATTGCCGGTCGTCCATGTCTTCCAGCGCCGTGACGCGCCAGAAGGGCTCCGGCGCCCCGGCCGGGACCATGTCAGGATTGCAACGCTGCTTAACCAAACAATCGCTCCCATATCCGGCGAGGCTGACGCTCCGCCCCCTCGCCTGTTATACTGCTAGCTGTGCGGACGTCCCTGTGCGGCGGCGTCCACTGGAGGCAGGGATCACGGACTGTGGCGCCAGGCAAGGGTTCGCTGACGACGAAGATCCGGCATCTCGCGCTCGCCATTGATGCGCGCATCGACTCCGGGCTGTATACGCTCGGCGCGCGCGCTGGTGAAGCGTGGCGGGCGTGGCGGGACTTCACCGACAGGTTCGCCGTATCCGGCTTCCGGAAGGTCGCCGTCGACCTGTCCTGTGAGGCGTTGACTCTCGGCGTCGGCGCCGGCGTCGTGCTGGTCGCCCTTGCCCAGCCCGCCTTTCGCCTGACCGAGCGCGAGGACTGGCTGAAACAGACGGATCTGGCCGTCACCTTCCTCGACCGCTACGGCGTGGAAATTGGCCGGCGCGGCATCCGCCAGAACGACGCCCTCGAACTCAACGATTATCCAGATTACTTCATCAGCGCCGTACTGGCCACGGAGGACCGGCGCTTCTTCGATCACTACGGCATTGACCCGATGGGGACGGCGCGCGCGCTCACCGTCAACGCCAATTCGTCCGGCGTCGTCCAGGGCGGCTCAACCATCACCCAGCAGCTCGCCAAAAACATGTTCCTCAGTAACGAGCGGTCACTGGAGCGCAAGATCAAGGAGGCGTTCCTGGCGCTGTTTCTGGAAACGCGGCTCAGCAAACAGCAGATTTTGAAGCTCTACCTCGACAGGGTCTACATGGGCGCCGGCAATTTCGGCGCGGCGGCGGCGGCTGATTTCTATTTCGGCAAATCGGCGCGCGACCTCACCCTGGCCGAATCCGCCATGCTGGCCGGATTGTTCAAGGCGCCGACGCGCTACGCGCCGCATATCAACCTGCCGGCGGCGCGCGCCCGCGCCAGCGATGTGCTCGACAACATGGTCGACGCCGGCATGCTCACCGCCGGCCAGGTGGCCTCGGCCAAACGCAATCCGGCGACGGCTCTGGACCGCAAGCGCGACTTCAGCCCGGACTATTTCCTCGACTGGGCCTATGACAACGTCCGCGCCCTGGCGGAAGCGGGCAAGCTCGGCGACGATCGGGTGCTGACCGTGCGCACCACTCTTGATCCCCTGGCCCAGCGCAGCGCCGAAAGCGCCATCGAAAACGCGCTGCGCCAGTATGGTTCGCAATGGGGCGCATCGCAGGCGGGCACGGTGGTGATGGAGCCGGACGGCGCCGTGCGCGCCCTCGTCGGTGGCCGCGACTATGGCGCCAGCCAGTTCAACCGCGCCACGGATTCGCTGCGCCAGCCCGGTTCATCGTTCAAGCCCTATGTCTACGCCACGGCGTTGCTGGCCGGCGTGGTCACGCCCACCAGCACTGTGGTCGACAGCCCGGTGTGCATTGGCAACTGGTGTCCGGCCAACTATGGCCGCTCATTCGCGGGCTCCATGTCGCTGACCACGGCGCTGGTCAAATCCATCAACTCCATCCCGGTGAAGCTGTCGATCATGCTCGGCAAGGGCAACGCCCGCATTGGCCGCGCCCGCATCATCGAAGTGGCCAAATCCATGGGGCTCGAGCACGAATTGCGCGACTCCACCTCGCTTCCCATCGGGTCGGCCGAAGTGAAAATTATCGAGCACACCTCCGGCTTCGCCGTATTCGCCAATGGTGGTTTCCGGGCCAGGGCGTGGAGCGCGGCGGAAATTCGCACCAGCCACGATCAGGTTCTGTGGTTGCATGACCGGGACGCGCCGCCGCCGGTGCGGGTGCTGCCGGCGAGCGTGGTGACCGATATGAACCAGATGCTGACCAAAGCGGTGGAAGAAGGCACCGGGCGGCGGGCGCGGATCGACGGCGTGCGCGTCGCCGGCAAGACGGGCACCACCAACGCCTATCGCGATGGCTGGTTCGGCGGTTACACCGGCAATTACGTCGCGGCGATCTGGATGGGGAACGACGATTTCTCTTCAACCAACAGAATGACCGGGGGCACCCTGCCGGCACAGACCTGGCGTGAAATGATGGAGCCGCTGCACCGGGCCGTGCGCATCAGGCCGCTGCCGGGCGTCGACCCGGCGCCGCCGGCCGGCGCCTCGCAGAACCTGCCGCCGGCCGTCGCCAGCGTCGCCGACGCAGCTGTGCGGGCGGACGTGGTGTCGGCCCACAGCGCCCCGGCGCTGAACGACATTGGCGCCCTGTTTTCGGGGATACTCAAAAACCAGGCGGGTCGCGCGGCGGAATCGACGGGCCAGCAGGCGCCGGGCGACCGCCGCCCTGCCCGCGCCTCGCCCCGCGCAGGCGCCCTGAATGCGGCGGCCTGCGAGACCGGCGTCAGCGGCAACGCGTCCAGGAGCGGTTCACGTTGCGGCTGATTGTCATGACGTTCATCACCTTGCTGGTGGCGGCCCTTACGGGCTTTGGCTCGGCCTGGCTGGCGCTGCGCGAACAGCCGCCGACCGGCGCGGTGCAACTGGGCCAGTGGCGAGCCTGGCCGTCCACGGGCGGCCCCGCGATTGATCCTTATGCCCGGGCGATCATCCAGCGCAGCGGCGCCTTGCAGTTGGGAACCGGTGAAGGCGTGGAGCTTGTCGCCGATCTCGACAGCGACGGCCACCCGCTGTCCGGCTCCTGCGTCTACGAGATGAGCGGCCCCACCCCCGAGGCGCGCATATGGACGCTGACAGCGACGTCGACTGGCGGCAAAGCCCTGGATGAGCCGCCCTCAAGCCTGACATCGGAAGGTCTGTTGCGCGGTCCCGGCGGCGCCCTTGCCGTCGCGATTTCGGCGGCGCCTTCGCCTGGCGCCTGGTTGCGCATCCCATCCGGCGGCCCTTTCCGCCTCACCCTGCGCCTGTATGACAGCCCCACTGGCTTCACCACCCGTCCGCATGTGGCGGACCAGGTCACGCCCGTCATCCAGCGGAGGGGCTGCTCGTGAGGCTGCGCGGCTCCGACATCGTCATTTCGATCATCGCTGGCGTGCTGCTTGGAGCCATCGTTCACCTGGCGATCATCCTGCGCATACCGGCGGTTGCCCGCGCCGACGCCTTCTCACGTTACGTGGCGCTGGGAGCCAATGGCGAGGCCCAGTTGATTCCCCATGACGGAAAACGAACGTCGGGCATCGGCGATGATCCGGCCGTGGCGCGCGGCGTCTGCGCCTGGGACCTGCACGACGGCCCCGTGCGCATCGTCATGCCGTCGTCGGGCCTGGTGCAGACCCTGTCGATCCACGATCGCAACGGCCGGGTGATCTATTCGCTCAGCGACCGGGCTGCGGTTCGCGGCGCCGTCACGCTGGCGATCATGACGGCGGCACAGCAGGAAGAGCGCCGGCTGACGCAGCCAGACGATGCGGAAGACGACGCAATCGAGGTTGTCTCATCCACCGGCCGGGGCCTCGCGGTGATCCGCGCCGTCACCGCTTCGCCAGCCTGGCGGGAGCGGGCGGCAAGGGCGATCCTTGGCGTGACCTGCACGCCGGAAGACTGAGTTCGCCCATGCCAGGACGCGCGGTTCCGCTGCGCATCCGCGCCCATTCACAGCCGACCTGCGGCGACGCACTGGCTGTCGCCGTCACGCCAGATCGAGAAAGTGCCGCCCGGCGCGATCCTCAACCTCGATGATCCAGAGATCTTCATCAAAGTTCAGCTCGCGGCGCAGCTTTTCCTCGGCTGCCAGCGGCGTGTCGTCAGACAGTGGAATTTCAATGAAGCGGCGATCGCCATCATCGTCGGCCATCAGGCTCTGCGGCGCCGGGCCAAACAGCCGCGCCGTTCCATCAAGGCGGTCAAGCTTGACGAATATGGCGCCGGCCTCGGCCGCGCCGCGCCGGCGCAGCACAGCGACGACATCCTCAGTGGCGCAGCGACGGATATAGGCTGACACCCAAAAATCAGTGCGCAGGCGCGCAGCGCCCATGGCAATTCTCCTTCCGCGCCCTTGCCGCCGCCAGACATGCGCTGGCAGCGGCCTTTGGCGTGCGCCTCCGCCGCGCGACCATGCCTTTATGTGGGAACGGACGCATCGCCTCAAGGAGCGCCAGGACACGGGCTCCAGGACACGGTTCAATACACGGGCTCCAACACATGGCCTTGGGAGACGATCCCCCCGCGCGGAGGCGGAGGCAAATGGCAAATTCGCTCCCCAGGGCATTCTCGATGAAAACCGGTTCATAGAAAACGCTGCGTCTTTTCAGGGGGCATTTTCGCAGTGACGCATTTCCCTCACGAAAAGTGGACCCTCACTTTTCCCGAAAATGCGACATCTCTTTGATTTATCGCATTTTCTTCATGGAAATCGGCATTCACCGTTCTCGAAAAGGCTCTAGCGGATCGGCGCTCCAGCCGCCGCTCCCAAGGCTTTGAGCGTCTTTGGGTTGAGTTCGCCAGTCACCGGCAGGCCTTTGGCCTTTTCGAAACGCTCGATGGCGGCCCGGGTGCCAGGACCCATCAGGCCGTCGGCGTTGAGCGCGCCAAAACCAAGCTTGCCCAGCGCCTTCTGGGCGGACGCCACCTGGGGAACCGGCTGGGGTTTGGCTGGCGCCGCCGGCGGCGCGACCTGCGCCGGCCCTGTTGCGGGCCGTGGCGGCGGCACTGGCGCGGAGCCGCCCTTCAGCAGATCGCCGATGGCGTCGCCGCCACGACGCGCGCCCGGTTCTGGAGCAGCGACTGGCGCCGGAGCGGCGCCCTGCCCTGCGGGAGCCTCGCCGCGCGCCACGGACGGCTGTGGCTGGGCTGCCGGCGGCTTAGGCGGCCTGACAGCAGCGGGCGGATGGGCCATCACCGTCACCGGCCGGCTGCCGCCGAACATCGGGTTGGGATGCGCGCCATGCTGCATCGCCAGGGCATTGACGAACACGCCCATCGCCAGGCCTGCGGAGGCAATGATGAAGGCGGCGCGCCCCGGTCTCGCCAGCAGGCGGCGCCGCAGGGCGGAGAGGACGCCGTCGTCGCCATCGACGCGGGCCATGACGCCGACGCCGCCCGAACGGCTCCGCGCATTCGCCTGTGAACGCCTGGGATTTCCTCCCGCGCGCTCGTACTGGACAAAATCGTTCCGGGATCTGGCGAGAGCTTCACGCAAGGCAGGGCACCATCATATGGGACGCGCACGTTGATCCGGCGCTGGTTTCGCTGGCGGGTGCGGCTCCTCCGGACGGCAGGACGACGCGCGCAACCGTCCCGGCGGTCTCGCCAGCGTGAATCCGGGCTTCCCCGCCGTGCAGGCTGGCGAGGGAACGCACGAGTTGCAGACCGATGCCAAGGCCCGCGGCTTCAGGCCCGGCGGCGCCGGCTGTTCCCGCGGCCTGGCGGGCCGCCGCCTGACGCCGCCCCGCCTCATGAAAGCCAATGCCGGTGTCGGCTACGGTGAGAACCACCATGCCGTCCTCCAGCTTTGCCTCCACGCGCACGTCGCCGCCAGGCGGCGTGAATTTGATGGCGTTCGCCAGCAGGTTGAGCAGGATCTGCCGGACGGCGCGCGGATCGCAGTACAGCTCCGGCCCAGAACCGGGCGCCGGACCATAAAGATTGACGCCTCGCGCGGACGCATCTGGCCGGACGAAATCGCAACAGCCTGCGACCAGGGAACTGGCGTCCACGGTTTCACGGTCGCTGGAAGGCGCGCCGAGTCCCTCGACGCCCCCCTCCAGCACGGAGGTGACAAGCGCGTTCAGATGGCTCGCCGCCGCATAAGCGCTCGCCGACCAGGCGCGGCTCTGCGCCTCGGTCAGCCGCTCGGCTCCGGCGAGCATTTCAGTGTAGCCCATGAGCGCGGCCAGCGGCGTGCGCAATTCATGGCCGAGCACGGCCAGTGCATCCGGCGTCGGCTGGGCTCCGGAGGCGCGACCTGAAGCGGCGCGCGGCCGCATGGGCGTCTCCCTGCCGTCGCCGAACAGGGCGTTCCACGCGCGCAGAGCCCTGGCCGCCGTTAGCATGCGAAACACTGCCGAACCCTCTTTTGCCTGCCCGCGCGAGCACGGGTCTTGCCAAGGCGCTGTCGAAGGCCGTCCGGCAGCCAGACACACGATCCAGCCCCAGCGCGCCCTTCCTGAAATCCGGGACCAGCAATCATCACGTCGCCATGCGTTCCCCGGCCCCTTGTGAGGACAATGTCAGACGCCCGTTTACGCAATGCTAAAGCGGTCCGGGAAACAGTGAGGCCATCCACAGGAGGCCGGGACGCTCCAGGCCCGGGACAGGACAAGCCGCCGCCATGCGTCTTCTGAAGTGCGTCATCTGCATCGCCATCGTTTACGCTCTGTCGCCGGTGAACGGCCTGACGGAGCGCGAAACCCTGGACGGTCTCGCCAAAGCGGCGATCGCAGCCCAGTCCACCCTGCCGGAAGCGCGAAAAGCGGCGGCGATTGTCGCAACCGGCGGCGCGGAGCAGGCCGGGCTGCTGAACTGGCTCATGCAGACGATTTCCCCCAGGAAGCCCGCCCCATCCCATGAAAAGGATGCGCCAGGCCGCAAGCAAGACGCAAAGCTCTGACAGCAAAGCGCCATGAACCTGCCACATCGGGTTTGGGGGAATCCCGAGCGAAGCGCGTGGTCGCCTTCGCATGCCGGATGAGCGCGCCTTTAAAGCGGATTCGGCCTCTGGCTTGCCGGGCCGGGGAGCGCGCCGGGCAGGGACAACGCCCTGTGCGCCCACGGGTCTTTTTTGCAGGCCGGTAGCCACTTTCCCCCAAAATGCATTATGGATGGGCGCATGTCCGCAGCCATCGACGCCATCATCGACGACTTCGCCTTTCTCGACGAATGGGAAGACCGTTACCGCTATCTGATCGAACTTGGCCGCAGCCTGCAGCCGATGTCCGGGGCGGCGCACACCGACGCCAACAAGGTGCGCGGCTGCGCCAGCCAGGTCTGGCTTGAAAGCCGGGTCGAGCAGTCCGCCGCCGGCCCAATCCTGCATTTCACTGGCGACAGCGACGCCCATATCGTTCGCGGCCTTGTCGCCGTCGCTTTGGCGTTCTTCTCGGGACGTCCGGCGCAGGAAATCGTCGCCGCCGACGCCCAGGGGCTGTTCCGCCAGCTTGGCCTCGCGGAGCATCTGACGCCGCAGCGCTCCAACGGCCTCAACTCCATGGTGAACCGCATCAAGGCTGACGCCGCTGGCGCGCTGGCGGGGTGACGCGGACATGGCCGGCCCCTACCCGCGCCAGGCGCGCGTGCTGGCGCGCTCCGGCCCCCGGGCGGCGGCAAGGCCATAGTGGGCGGCGAGGCGCGCCAGCGCCATGCGCAGGATCAGCTTGCCAGACCGCGCTGGCCAGGCCCGCTCTTTCTCCACCTGCTCCAGCCCCTTCAGGAAACCGCAAACGTCCACCAGCACGCCGGCGAACTCGTCGCCAGCCGCCGCCAGTGCGCGGCTGACGCGCTGGCGCGCCGCCATGGCCATGTCGCCCGGCTCCTGCCGCAGACGTCCGCCGTTGCCGGCGGACACCGGCGTCTCCCAACTGGCGGTGACGCGCGGCGTCATCTGCGCCCGGGTCATGTCGGCCCGCAGCCGCTCGCCGGCGGCGAAGGCGGCCTCGTCGATCATCGCCTCTCCAGACCGGTCGCGGCGACGACGCAGCCATGCCAGCGGACTCTCGGCGTGATTGACGCGCACGCGTTGCATTTCTCCATCGACGCGCCGTTCTTCATGACCAAGATCAGCGTGCTGGGCCCGCCAGGGATCGCCGTCAGGACCCTGGACAGCCGCGCCAGCCCGGCGCAATCGCGCCCGCCCCGCCTGTGACAGCACCAGCCGTTGACGCGCCGCGCCCGCCTCGCGCTCCAGGGCGCCCGCCGTCAGCAACCCCCGCACCATCGCGCCGTCGACGGCGCCGCCGCCGAGACTGACGCCGCCGCCATTGGCCAGACGGCGCGCGCCGGTGAAGCCGATGCTCCAGGCGTCGCGGCCATCAACCGACGGCGTCAGAAAAGCGCCGGAAACGGCGAGACGCGCCAGCAGCCTCCCTGTCCCGTCCTCCCTGCCGGCGCCGCCAGGCTGACTGGCCTGTCGGGGCCGGTTGGCTTTCCCCAATTTCGCCCTGGCGGCGACGGTGTCACAGACAGAGGCATGCACAGGGTGTTTGTTCACTTTTTGTTCCATATGTCATATCCTCCTTGAACAGACCCCAACCGTCACGCCGTCGGTCGACGCCTTGACGGCGCTCAAGCCTGGCGATTGCAGGGCAGGTAATTTATAGGTAATAATTCCTAAAATCGCCCAGGAGTCAAGTCCGAATTCGCCAGCCCTGTTTTTGACCCGGCCGTCCCGACGATCGCCGCCGCCTCTCAGGCGTACTGATGCGCCAGAGAAAACCGCCTGTGAAAGACCGATCTTGATAACGCCGCGGTTGAGGCGCATCTGGTGGGCTTCCAGACGCTTCCCGCTTTTTGGCTCCTCATCGCCGGCTTCCGCCTGCCGGACCAGTCCAGGAACAGATCATGACAGACAGCGCCAGCACGCCTTTTCCGGCCGCTCCGGTTACGCCGGCGCGCCCCACGACGCGCGTGATCCACGGCGAAACGCTCCATGACGACTATGCATGGCTGAAGGCGGACAACTGGCAGGACGTGCTGAAGAAGCCCAAAGCCCTCCCGGCCGATATCCGGGCGGTGCTGGAGGCCGAGAACGACTGTTGCGACGCGGTCATGGCGCCGGCGGCGAGGCTGCGCAAAACCCTCGTCAAGGAAATGCGCGGCCGTATCCGCGAGGACGATTCCGAGGTCCCTGCTCCCGATGGACCGTGGCTCTGGTACGAGCGCTTCGAAACCGGGGCTGAGCACGGATTGATCTGCCGCCGCTCCCGGGCCGGCGGACCTGAGCAGATCCTGATCGACGCCAACGCCATGGCCGAAGGCAAGCCGTTCTTCGATCTGGCGGCCGCCGACCATGCGCCTGATTTCAGCCGCCTCGGCTGGAGCGTCGATGAAAAGGGCTCGGAATATTACGACATCCGCGTGCGCGAGGTCAGCGCCGACGGCGCCCTGCGCGATCTGGACGACCAGATCACGGACACCACCGGCGAACTGGTCTGGCAGGCGGACAGCGCCGGCTTTTTCTATGTGATGAACGACGCCAATCACCGGCCGAGCAAGGTGTTCCTGCACCGCCTTGGCCAACCGCAATCGGCCGACCGGCTGGTTTATGAGGAAGCGGACGCCGGCTGGTTCGTGCACATCGACCAGACGCAGTCCAGCCGCTACCTCATCATCGGCGCCGGCGATCACGAGACCAGCGAAACCTGGCTGGTCGATCTGGAAGCGCCGGAGGCGAAGCCGTTCCTGGTGGCGCGCCGGGAGCCGCAGGTGATGTACGACGTGGAGCACCACGGCGACCAGCTCATTCTCTGCACCAATGCTGACGGAGCCGAGGACTTCAAGCTGGCGACAGCGCCGGTCAGCGCGCCGCAGCGCGATAACTGGCGCGATCTGGTTCCGCATCGCCCAGGCGTGATGATCCTGTCGCACCTCGCTTTCGCCCGGCATCTGGCTCGCATGGAGCGGGAGGACGCCCGGCCCCGCATCGTCATCCGCGAAATGGCCAGCGGCGAGGAGCATGTCATTGCCTTCGACGAGGAGGCCTATGCGCTCGGCATGGATGGCGGCATGGAGTTTGACACCGACGACATCCGCTTCGCCTACGCTTCGCTGACGACGCCGGCGACGACCTACGCCTACAACATGGCGACGCGGACGCGGGAGGTGCTGAAGCAGCAGGAAGTCCCCTCCGGCCACAACCCGGCCGATTACGTCACCCGCCGGCTGATGGCGCGGGCGGACGACGGCGCCCTGGTGCCGGTGTCGTTGCTGCACCACAAGGATACGCCGCTCGACGGCAGCGCCCCGGCGCTGGTCTATGGCTACGGCGCCTATGGCAGCTCCATGTCGGCGTCGTTCCGCACCAATCCGCTATCGCTGGTCAACCGGGGCTTTGTCTACGCCATCGCCCACGTGCGCGGCGGCACGGAAAAAGGCTGGGCCTGGTATCTCAACGGCAAACGCGAGCACAAGCCCAACACTTTCAGCGATTTCATCGCCGTCTGCCGCTGTCTCGCCGCCGAAGGCTACACGTCGTCCGGCCGCATCGTCGCCCATGGCGGCAGCGCCGGCGGCATGCTGATGGGCGCCATCGCCAACATGGCGCCGGAGCTGTTCGCCGGCATTATCGCTGACGTGCCCTTCGTCGACGTGCTCAACACCATGCTGGACGACAGCCTGCCCCTGACCCCGCCGGAATGGCCAGAGTGGGGCAACCCCGGCGCCAGCAAAGAGGCGTTCGATCTCATCCGCTCCTATGCTCCCTATGAGCAGGTGAAGCCGCAGGCCTACCCCGCCATCCTGGCGCTCGGCGGCCTCACCGACCCGCGCGTGACCTATTGGGAGCCGGCCAAATGGGTCGCCCGCCTGCGCGCCACCATGACCGGCGGCGGGCCTGTCCTGTGCAAGATCAACATGGACGCTGGCCACGGCGGAGCCTCCGGCCGCTTCGACTCGCTGAAAGAAACGGCGCTGATGTACGCCTTCGCGCTGATGGCGACGCAGGGTTTTGACAAGGCGCCCGTCGCCTGAACAGAGGACGCGAGCGCCCAGGAAATAAAAAGGGGCCCCAAAACGGGGCCCCTTTTTTCCTGTCCGGGCAGATCGCTTGAGCGAAACGGCAATTTCCCAAGGCAATGCGGCGTCTGCCTTATCTGCAGACATTCCGGCGTTCAGGCCTTGTCGCCTTTGGCGACATGCGCCTTCAGGGCGTCGAGCGACGGGAAATGTACGACGCCTGAATCTGTCTGGGCTTCAATCGAGCCATCCGAATACATCACATACAGCGAGCCCGCGGCTGTGTAGCTGCCGACGACCGTTGGCGGCCCCTCCGGCTCCACGGGCGTCGCCGCGTCAACTGGCTCGGGCTTTGCGACTGGAGCAGCGGGCTTCGCCACTTCTGGCGCGACCGCCGCGCGCGTCGCGGGGGCGTCGCCCCCCGCCAACGGGCGGGACGTGGGACGCGTCGGAAACACCACGTCGCCTGTCGCGGTCCCGGCTGGCGTCAACGGAGCGGCGACGTCCGGCCTGACCATCTCAGGGAAAGCCGGCGCTGGCGCCGCCGGGCGCGCCGCCGGCTCAGGAGGAACAGCGGCGGCCGGACGCGGAGCCGGACGTTCGGGGAATACCGGCGGCAACCTGCCGCCATCACTGGCCAGCTTCTCCGCTGACCTGCCAGCGGACACTCCCTTGCCCGACTCATCGGCCCTGCCGCCACGACGGCTGAACAGGGAGCCGATGCGGGCCGCGAGATCCGGCTTCGCCTCTGCCGCCGGCCGGGCCGCGGAACTGACTGGCGCGTGCACTGGCCCCTGGCTGACGGTTTGCGCCAGCGCAGGTCGATCCGGCGAGACAGGAGCGCGCGCCGGCTTGTCGACAGGAGCGACGGCCGGCAGAACGGCCGGCGGCGTCGCCCTGCCCGGGACGCCAGCGTCCCCGGCAGCAATCCCGGCGGCGGTCACAGGTGGCGGCGCACTGGCGCGCACTGGCGTCTCTGGCGGCATTGGCGGAGCCTTCAGACTGGAAAGGGCGCTGGCCGCTGATATGGGGCGTGACGCAGGCGCCGGTTGTGGCGTCGCTCGTGTCAGCGTTGGCTTGGCTGGGGCGGCCGGAGCAGCCGCGTCCTCATCGCTGCCTGGGCCGGGAGCGGTCCGCGACGTCGACGCCAACGAGCCGGGCCGCAGCAAATCATTCAGACGATCCTCCACGGCGGCGGGAATGACTGGCGCCGCCTTCGGGGCGGCCGGCGCGGCTGGAGCGGCGACAGCGCTTCCATTGTCCAGGTTCCTGCTCGCGGCAGGAGTGGCGGCCACGGTCGGCGCGGCCGGCTTCGGTTCGGGCCGGGCCGGTTGCGGCGGCGGCGCGGCCGGCAGGGCGGAAGCAGCGGGCCCGGCCGCCTGGGAGCCGGCGTCGCGCCTGGGCGGCGCGACCGGGGCGGCGCCTGTTGTCGCTGCCGCGCCGTGTGCGGCGGCTGGCGCATCGATTGCGTCCGCATCCTTGGCGGCGGCTGCGGGCGCTGACGTTACAGGAGTGGCCGGCGACAGGGCGTCCGGCATGACGCCCGGGCGGGCGTCGGCTTTGGGCGCGGCCGGTCGCGCCGGGGCGGCGCGCGACGACGCGCTTCGCGTTTTCCTGTCGGCGGCCTCTCCCGCAGGGGCATGGGCCTGCTCTTCCGCGTAGCCAGCTTCAAGCATGTCAGGCAGCTGCCGCAAGGCGCGCACCACCATGGCCAGACCGAAAACGATAGCGCCGCCAGTCAGATACATGCTGCCCGATATGACCCACGCCCAACCGCGCTCCAGCACGATCATGGGAATGCCCCACGCCAGGGCCCATACGCCTCCCACGGTCAGCGCCAGCGCAATGACATACAGTATCAGCAGCATTATTGCCTCTCTTGACAGGCGTTGCCCCAGGGCGCAGTCGCCGTGAACCGGGTGACGACCACGCCCGGCCTTCTGATTTGCAACATTCCCAAGGCAAAGCCGCGATTGGCCGCCGGAGAATGTCCTGACCATTCCAGCCGCCCGGGCTGCAATGCTTCTGGCCAGACCGCGAAGACGCTGACGCATCCACGGTCCTGTCAATTCCGACAGGAGAACGACAGCCAACGCCCGTCGCTCCCGGGTCAGAAGATATCTTCCATACTCCCACCGGCGGGTCCGCGCATACGAATCCCGCATCGATCGCCGGCCAATCCGGCTTTTTGCGGATCACATTTGCGGTGCGGCGACCGATCGTCGGGTGGAAAATGCGACGGCCCGCCATTTCCTCGCGGCAAATGGTGAACAAAAGATCACGCAAATGCATTGTTCAATCAAAGTCTGCAAGGCGCGGACAGCTTTTTCGCGCTACGACGCCAGACGCCACGCCGTCTGTCCCCGCAACCAGCCGCCCCCATCTATCGGCGGCAATTGTCTTGCCCGTGTCGCCCGCCCGGCTTAACAAGTTGCATCCGGCTGCCGACGCTTGCGCCGGCAAGCAGTTTTCCTGAGGAGGAAGGAAGTCATGACTTTCAAGCTGCCCGAGCTCCCCTACGCCTACGACGCGCTTCAGCCCTACATGTCGAAGGAGACGCTTGAGTATCACCACGACAAACACCACCAGGCTTACGTCGACACCGGCAACAAACTGCTGGCCGGCACGGAGCTGGAAGGCAAGAGCGTCGAGGAGATCGTCAAGGCCTCCTATGGCAAGAACCAGCCGCTGTTCAACAACGCTGGCCAGCACTACAACCACCTGCACTTCTGGCGCTGGATGAAGCCGAACGGCGGCGGCGCCATTCCTGGCGCGATCGAGAAGAAGATCGTCGCGGATATCGGCTCGGTCGAGAAGTTCAAGGAAGACTTCGTCCAGGCTGGCGTCGGCCAGTTCGGTTCGGGCTGGGCCTGGCTCGCGCTCAAGGACGGCAAGCTCGAGATCATGAAGTCCCCCAACGGCGAAAACCCGCTGGTGCACGGCGCCACGCCGATCCTCGGCGTCGACGTGTGGGAGCACTCCTATTACATCGACTACCGCAACCGTCGCGCCGACTATCTGAAGGCTTTCGTCGAAAACCTGGTGAACTGGGAATACGTCGAGAAGCTGTTCAACGAAGCCAGGGGCTGAGCAGCGCAACTGGCCAGGTCCAGCCTGGCCGGCTCCATGCGCCCGCCGTCCGAAAGCACGGATGGTCAGGAAACGGTCGCTTCGGCGGCCGTTTTTTTTGGGGGGTGGCCCCATTCACCGCGCAGCGCACGCGTTTGGGCGGCCATGCGCATTCCCTGGCCATGCCTGCCTCGCGGCCAACCAACCTTTGAAAGCGATAGCCCGTTTCGACGCCAGGACTAACATGCAGGCTCCGTGAGACGTGAGCGGCATATTTCAAAATGGCGAACGACGTGGATCATTGTTACGGAATTTATGGACTATGCGCTGGCGCTGCGGCAGGCGTTGCGGTGATCATTATCGCGCGCTGTCGAATGTGGATCCGTGAACGTCGCCCGGCAATCCGATGCCGCGCCGACGACCTGGCGCAATCGCGCCCGCCCCTGCACGCAAACCCGGGAGCCGGGATCACCCCTCTCCTGCCCACGCACCTGCATTCAGGCTCTTCAGGCTGGCCCGAGCAGCCATGGGCCCAGGGAATTTCGGCAGTGCTCGCTGCGCTGCCCTCCGCGCCTGGCCAGCTTCGCGACTATGACGACATGTTTCCATCCCCACCCGGCGCGCCCCCCAGCTATCCAGGCTCTCCCCTGACCAATTCCGCGCCCAACGGCTATCTTGACCCGCCTCCGGCCTATACCTCCCGGAACATTCCCGAACACCCGCATATCGACCTGATCGGGGAAAGCGGCTCCACGCATGGACCGTCCCACGGCGGCGCGACCGCGTCCGTCGGAGAAAATATGGACGCCCAGCTTGCGGCAGGCGTCTCCGGGGCGGCTTCCCTGCCGCGCGCAACGCCCGCAAGCATGGCCGGGCGGGTATTCTGGCGACGCGATGAAGCCGATATGGTCCACGCCCTCGACTTCAGCTTCATCTGACAGGCGCCCGTCAGCCAGACGACGCCCGGGCGCTTCAACAGGCGGCAGCAACCCGTTAAGCAATTCGCCTTATTCGGCTGACAGGATCGTGTTCCGATCTATCGAGTAATCTGGATCGCGCACCTGATCCATTGAACCGCGGGGCGACTCAATGGATCAGGTGCGCCATGGCCAGGACGGGCGCCCCCGCATGCTGCGCAAAATTCTCTCCTTCAGTGGTTTCACCCTGCTGTCCCGCCTCACCGGATTCCTGCGCGACGTGATGATGGCGGCGGTGATGGGCGCCGGGCCGCTGATGGATGTGTTCGCCATCGCCTTCAAACTGCCCAACCATTTCCGCGCCATCTTTGGCGAAGGCGCCTTCAACAGCGCCTTTGTGCCGGCCTACTCCCACGTGCGCGCCCAGGGCGGCGAAGAAGCGGCGCGCAGCTTTGCCGACCGGCTGTTCACCGGCATGCTGATCGTCCAGTTGATCGTGCTGGCGCTGGCGCTGGTTTTCATGCAGCAACTCGTCAGCCTGCTGGCCCCAGGCTTCACCGCTGATCCCGCCCGGTTCGACCTTGCCGTCACGCTGACCCGCATCACCTTTCCCTACCTGCTGTTCATGACGCTGGTGACGCTGGTCACCGGCGAACTCAACGCCTCCGACCGCTACGCGGCGGGCGCCTTCGCGCCGGTGCTGCTCAATCTGGCGATGATCGGCGGCCTCGCCCTCGCCTTCCTGTTCCCCACCAGCGCCCACGCCGTCGCATGGGCGGTCACGGTTTCAGGCGCCTTGCAACTGGCGCTGGTGATGGCGGACGCGAAACGCGCCGGGTTGCTTCCCCGTCTGCGCCGTTTCGTCTGGGACAGCCAGATGAGCCGGTTTTTCCGCACCCTTGGTCCGGCGATCATCGGCTCGGCCGGCGTGCAGATCGCCATGTTCGCCGACACCATCATCGCCACGTTGCTGCCGGCCGGCGCAGTGTCGTCGATCTATTTCGCTGATCGCATTTACCAGTTGCCCATCGGCATCATCGGCATCGCCGTCGGCACGGTGATCATGACCGAGATGAGCCGCCGCCTCGCCGCCGGCGACGAGGCCGGCGCACACCGGGCGCAGAACCGGGCCATGGCGCTGACCCTGGTGGCGGCGGCGCCCTTCGCCTGCGCCTTCCTGGTCGTTCCCACCCTCATCATGGAGGCGTTGTTCGCGCGCGGCGCCTTCACGGCGGCGAATGCTGCGGCCGCCGGCCAGGTGCTGGCCGCCTACGCGGCGGGACTGCCGGCGATCGTGCTGATCCGCTCGGCCGTTTCCAGTTTTTATGGCCGCCGGGACACCATGACGCCCCTGATCGCTTCGCTGACGGCGGTGGCGGTCAATGTCATTCTGAAAATCCTGCTCACCAGCCACTTCGGCGCTCCGGGGCTCGCCGCCGCCACCAGCGTCGGCGCCTGGGTCAACCTGGGTCTGCTCGTGCTGCTGGCCAGCCGGCGCGGCTGGATGGGAGCGGATTCGCACTTCATCAAGACCGTGGCCTGCGTCGCCACCGCCACGCTGGCGCTCGCCATCGCCGCCTGGGCGCTGGAACCACACGCCGCCCGGGTGGCGGAACTGGCCCCGCGCTGGCGCAAGGAGACGCATCTGGGCCTGCTCGGCGTCGCCGGCGCGGCCATTTACGCCGGGGCGCTGCTGACGGCGCTGCGCCTCTCCGGCGTGCGTTTCCGGGGCCTCCGGTAGACCGCGCTCCGCCCCCCGCCGTCGGCGCAAGGCTCACGTTCCGAAGATCCATCCAAAAACGTCCGTTGCCCATAGCCGCCACGCCTTCGTATAAGCACCCGGCTTCAGGCGCGGGGCGACGGATCCCCGACCGGCCAGGGAGAGGACATGACCCGGGGGCTCATCACACAGTTCGCTATTGCTGCGGCGGTGCTCGTGGCGCTGGGCGTCGCCACCTGGGCGCTTGGGTGGATGATGCGCCGGAAGGAAGCCTGGTCGCGCAGCATCCTGGCGCACGTCTGCCGCCTCGCCGGGCTCACCCTGATCGTACTGACCCTGCGTCACGCAGTTTTTCTGACGCTTGATCTCGACTGGGCGCCCAAGATCGGCTCCGAGACCGTCAATATCATCACCGCCGTGGCCGTCGGGCTGGTGTGGCTGCGCGAACTGTTCCAGCTCATCAACAGGCTGACGCACGCCCAGATCCGCAAGGGCAGCGACCCCACCTCGGCCCGCGCCGTCGCCCGGGCTCTCAAGGCGGCGGCCGTGTGCCTGATCCTGCTGATCTTCGGCGAACATTTCGGCATCGGCCTCTCTGGCCTGCTGGCCTTCGGCGGCATTGGCGGCATCGCCATCGGCATGGCCAGCAAGGATGTCCTGAGCAACATCTTCTCGGGCGTCATGCTGTTCTTCGACCGGCCATTCCGCATCGGCGACTGGGTGTCGTCGCCGGACCGGAACATCGAGGGAACCGTCGTCGAGATCGGCTGGCGCATCACCAAGATCATCACCTTCGATCACCGGCCGCTCTATGTGCCGAACGCGGTGTTCTCGGCGATCAGCGTCGAAAATCCCGGGCAAATGACCAACAGGCGGATCAAGACAACCATCGGCCTGCGCTACGAGGACGCCGACCGGCTGCAGCCGATCGTCGAGGACATCCGCGCCATGCTGAAGAAGAACGAGAAAATCGACCAGGACCAGACCCTGCTGGTCTACTTCGACGCGTTCGCCGGCTCGTCCCTGAACATCATGGTGTACTGCTTCACCAAAACCACGCGCTGGGCCGAATGGCTGGAGGCGCAACAGGAAGTCTACCTCGCCATCATCGCCATCGTGCACGGGCGCGGCGCCGACTTCGCCTTCGAGTCGCAGACCCTCTACATCGAAAAGTCCTGAAAGCCGGCGCAACGCGAAACGGGTTGCGTTTCGCGCTGCGTCTGGTCCCATCGTTTTGGCTTCGCCGCGTCTCGCTAAAGCTATTCCGGTTTTGGCAGGCGGTTGGCCTGGCTGAGCGCCACCCGCCACACGCCCTTGTCGCGCACATAAAGCGTGAGCCACTGGAAGGCGTCGCCCTTGCCCTTGCGACGGTTGTCCCGGATGACGCTGACGCCGCTCAGGACGGCGGCGTCGGGGCTGAAAGTCTCCACCAGCGCCTGGTCGGTGGACGCCAGCTCGACGCCGTTCTGGCCGGAGAGCAGCAGGTCGATGCGCTCTTTCTTCGTTTCAGCCCGACCGGTTTCGCGCAGGTGCGTGAAGCGGTCGTGATACATCGCTTCCAGCGCCGCCCGGTCCTTGCGGGCGATCGCGTCCTTCATCTTGCGGCGCAGGTCGAGGATCTGGTCGGCGACCCGCGCCTCCCGAGGGGCGTCAACAGCTCCGTCCTTGCTGGCGGCCGGCCCGACAGGCGCGCCCGTGGTTCCAGCCGGCGGCGCCGCGGGAGCGGCGTTTTTGGGCGCGGCCGGAGCGCCAGCGGGCGCCGGCGCATTCTGCTCCGCCGCCACGCCGCCAGTCATCGCCGCGGTCATCATCGCCGCCAGCGCCAGGCCTAAAGCGGGGCGCTGCGCAGCCCGCTGTCCAATCCATCCAAACATGCGTTCCTCACCCATATCGTCAGCAGAACCTGCCAGATCGAAGCAGGATTTTGCCCTGTCTTTTTTACTTCGAAGCGCGTTCCTGGAGCGGCTTGCGATCAATCCGGGCCGGGCGCCGCTCCGGGCTTTCCTGTTTTGAGCGAAATCCGGCCGCTCCGGCGGGAGGCGGCGTTCGCCCCGTTGGGCAACGCAGATCGCCTGTTCAGGCGGAAAGCGCCGCGAGGATGCGCGCCCAGCTGCGCGAACCCTTGTGGAAGCTGGTCAGATCATATTTCTCGTTCGGCGAATGGATCCGGTCGTCGTCGAGACCGAAGCCGACCAGCAACGTGTCCATGCCGAGCAGGCGACGGAAATCGCCCACGATCGGGATCGAACCGCCAGAGCCGATTGTCACCGCCGGCCGGCCCCATTCGTCGGCCAGAGCAGCGGCGGCTTTCTGCAGGTCTGGCAGATCGAAGGGCAGCGCAATGGCCCAGCTGGCGCCATGATCGCCGAACGACGCCGTGCAATCGGCCGGCAACATGGATGTCACATAAGCGCGAAAGCTGTCGCGCACCTTCTGCGGGTCCTGGTCGCCCACCAGGCGGAATGAGAGCTTGGCCGTCGCTTCGGCCGCGATCACCGTCTTGGCGCCGGGGCCGGTGTAGCCGCCGAAGATTCCATTGACGTCACAGGTCGGGCGCGACTGGATCTGCTCGATGACCATGCGGTCGGCCTCGCCAGCCGGCTGCGACAGACCAACGGGCCCGAGGAACCGGGCGGCGTCGAGACCGAGGCCGCGCCATTGCTCCAGCACCTCCGGCGGCGTTTCGGGCACGCCGTCATAGAAACCGGGCAGCGTCACCCGGCCGCTTTCATCGTACAGGCCGGCGATAATGCGCGAGAGCACGCGGATCGGGTTCTGCGCCGCGCCGCCGAACAGGCCGGAGTGCAGGTCACGGTCGGCGGCGCGAATGGTGACCTCCTCATAGACCAGCCCACGCAGGCTGACGGTGATGGCCGGGGTGTGAACGTCCCACATGCCAGTGTCGCAGACCAGGGCCACGTCGGCGCCCAGTTCGTGGCGGTGGGCGTCGACGAAGGCCGGCGTGTTCTTGGAGCCGACTTCCTCCTCGCCCTCGACCATGATGGTGACGTCCACCGGCAGCTCGCCATGCACGGCGCGCCAGGCGCGACAGGCCTCGACGAAGGTCATCACCTGGCCCTTGTCGTCAGCGGAGCCACGGGCGACGATCGCCCGGCGACCATCGGCCAGGGTGACGATCTGCGGCTCGAACGGCGGGCTCTCCCACAACTCCAGCGGCTCCGGCGGCTGCACGTCATAGTGACCGTAGAACAGCACGCGCGGCTTGCCAGTCTCTGGCGTTTTGGCCAGCACGATGGGGTGGCCGGGGGTGTCGCGCACATCGGCGGCGAAACCCAAGGTCTCCAGGGCGCCGCGCAACCAGTCAGCGGCGGCGCGGCAATCCTGCGCGTGGGCCGGATCGGTGGAGATCGACGGGATGCGCAGCCACGACGACAGCCGCTGCAGGGAAGCATCCAGATCGGCGTCGAGGTGCGCGAGAACGGCGTCGAGCCGGTCGGTGGGATCAGGCATGGAAGTCTCCTGCGCGGGGGTAAAGTCCGGTCGGCTCAACCAGGATTTGCCCCACCTTGATTCACACACGTTATATGACGGGCCTCCGTCTCCCGCCATGCCCGCCGTCGTGACAGGCATCCCCGAACAACCTCCAATCCGGACGCCCAGGCGAGCATGTGAACCGCGAGCCTGTGAACCGCGCGCATGAACGCCGCTTGCCAGGACGCCCCGGTCATGACGCGCGTTCTGGAGAGGCGCACGCCTTGGCCATGATGCGCCGGAGGGCAGCCAGACGGCGTCGCGCTGGCGTGGCGTCTGGCGCGGCCTGCGCGTTGGCGGGGGCCCGGCCGCCGCGCCTTGCCTGCTCGGCGCGCGTCAGCGTTTGCCGATGCCGAAAACGCCTTTGAGAATGGCGTTGCCAATTTTCGTGCCGATGGTGCGGGCGGCTGATGAGGCGGCGTTGGTAATAACCTTCTCGGTGATGCTCTGGCCGCGCCGTCCCTTGCCGGAACCGCCGCCCAGCACGCCGCCGAGCATGCTGTCCAGCAGGCCGCCGCCGCTTTCGCCGTTCTCTTCAGCGCCTGGCGCGGCGGAGGCGTCCAGTTCGCTGATGCGGTCCCTGGCGCTCTTGCGCGGCTGCGCCGCGAAATGATCCGGCCGGAACGGGCTGGCGGCGATGACCGCCTGACGCTCCTGCGGCGAGATGGCCCCGACGCGGGCCGATGGCGGCGCGATCAGCGTGCGCTCGACCACGGACGGCGTGCCCTTGCCTTCGAGCACGGAGACCAGCGCCTCGCCCACCGCCAGCTCGGTGATGACCTTCGCCGCGTCGAAAGCCGGGTTCTGGCGGAAGGTGTCGGCGGCGGAACGCACCGCTTTCTGGTCGCGCGGCGTGAAGGCGCGCAGGGCGTGCTGAACCCGGTTGCCGAGCTGGGCCAGCACGGTCTCAGGCACGTCCAGCGGGTTCTGGGTGACGAAATACACGCCAACGCCCTTGGAGCGGATCAACCTCACCACCCGCTCGATCTGGTCGAGCAGCGCCTTCGGGGCGTCGGAAAACAGCAGATGCGCTTCATCGAAAAAGAAGGCCAGCTTCGGCTTGTCCGGATCGCCGATCTCGGGGAGCGCATCGAACAGGGAGGTCAGCAGCCAGAGCAGGAAGGTGGCGTAGAGCCGCGGGCTGTTCATCAATTTGTCGGCGGCGAGAATATTGATGACGCCGCGGCCGCTGGCCGGATCGACCCGCAACAGGTCGCTGATGTTCATGCCCGGCGCGCCAAAGAACTGGTCCGCGCCCTGGTTCTCCAGCACCAGCAACTGGCGCTGGATGGCGCCCACCGACTGGCTGGCCACGTTGCCATAGGTCGCGGCCAGGGTTTTGGCGTTCTGGCCCACATAGACCAGCAGGGCGCGCAGGTCGGCGAGATCAATCAGGGGGATCTGCTGCTCCTGCGCCACGCGGAAGGCGATGTTGAGCACGCCCTCCTGGGTGTCGTTCAGTTCAAGCAGCCGGGCGACCAGCAGCGGCCCCATGTCGGACACGGAGGCGCGCACCGGATGCCCCTGAACGCCGAACAGATCCCAAAACACCACCGGAAACTGCTCGGGAACATAAGCAAACCCGAATTCCTCCGCCCGTTTGACGAAGGCAGGTTGGCCGTCGCCCTTCTGGGAGACGCCGGAGAGATCACCCTTGATGTCGGCGGCGAACACGGCGACGCCGGCGCGGGACAGGCCCTCGGCCAGCACCTGCAGGGTCACCGTCTTGCCGGTGCCCGTGGCGCCGGCGACAAGGCCGTGCCGGTTGGCGAGGCGCAGCGACAGGGATTGCGGCTCCGGCTCAGGACCGTTGCTGAGGCCAATCAGAACATAGCCATCATCCGCCATTGCATCTCCCCGGAGCAAAATCCGCGATCCGGTTTTGCCCTGTCACACTGATATGACGCGCTTCCCAACGCGAATTGGCCCGGCGTGCTGGAGCGCGCGCCAGAAAGCGCGCCGAAGCGCGCGATCCTGGTCCGTGGAATCGCGGAGCGGCGGCGAAACCCGGTGAAGGCGCCCCTGACGCCGGTTCGCGCCAACCGATTCAGGCCTGATGATTCAGGTTATACAGGAGTGCGAACCCGCGCCAAAACCCCATGCCTTCGCCAGCGTCGATCGCCGGCGCTGTCAAGGTTGCCGGGCGTTTGGCGGGCCGGTGGTTTTACGTTTTCTGGAACATTTCCCCGCATGGCGGCGGCGGACCGGGCGGTTCATTTGAACAAACGCTTGAACATGTGAGCGTTCCTGGCCTAAACCGGCGTGGTTTCCGTATGATCGCCGATATGCACCCAGGCGCCGCCCTCGCAGCCACGATCCTGGCCGGGTATGATCGCTTTGTGTTTGACGGCCTCCCATATGGAGACTAGAGCGTTTCTGGATTGGACTGCGCCTTTCGTTGCATGTCCGGTCATCAGGAAATCGTTCCGGTTTGTGACTCCGGTCGCAGGTTCCGGCGCTGACGGCGAGGCCGTCGGGCGGAACGGCGGGCTGGAGCCCGGCCGGTCCAGAAGACAACTGAACGGGACGATGGACGTTGCTCAGGCGACGTTCTTCCCCAGATCACGAAAGCCGGCCTGTTCCCATGGACGATACGTGTCTTGCCCCCGCTTTTCCCGAATTCTCCAGGGATGACTGGCGAAAGCTCGTCGACAAGGTGCTGAAGGGCGCCGACTTCGACAAGAAGCTGGTGACGCGGGCCAGCGAAGGCATTGCCATCCAGCCGCTTTATGACAAGGCCTCCGGCGACGTTCCGCGCGCCGTGCGCGCCGAAGCCGGCGCATGGGCCGTCACCCAACTTGTCGACCATCCGGTTCCTGCCGAGGCCAACCATCTGGCCCTCGTCGATCTGGACGGCGGCGCCAGCGGCCTCGCCCTGCGCTTCGCCGGCGCGCCCGCGGCGCGCGGCGCCGGCGTGGCCATCAACACGCTGGCAGATCTGGAAAAAACCCTTGACCGGGTCATGCTCGACCTGATCCCGCTGCGGATCGAGGCGGCTCCCTGGCTCGGCCGTCACACCGCGGCGCTGGTCGCCGCCCTCGTCGACGCCCGCAAGCTGAAGCCGGCTGACGTGAACATCGATTTCGGCCTCGATCCGGTGGGCGACATCGTCCGCACCGGCTCCTCGCCGCTGCCCGTCGACGCCCAGCTCGACCGCCTCGCCGACACGGTGCGCGATCTCGCCGCCCGCGGTTACCGTCGCACGCTGGTGCGCGTCGACGCCCGCCCGGTGCATGAGGCCGGCGGCTCGCAGGTCGAGGAACTGGCCTACGCTTTGGCGACCGGCGTGTATTATCTGCGCGCCCTCACCAGTCGCGGCCAGTCGATCGAAGCCGCCCGCGACGCCATCGCCATGCTGCTGCCGGCCGACGCCGACCAGTTCATGACCCTCGCCAAGTTCCGCGCCGTCCGCCTGCTGTGGGCCCGGGTGCAGGAGCTGTGCGGGCTGGAGCCGAAGCCGCTGTACGTCTCGGCAGAAACTTCCTGGCGCATGACCACCCGCCGGGACCCGTGGGTGAACATGCTGCGCGTGACGGAAGCGGTGTTCGCCGCTGGCGTCGGCGGCGCCGACAATGTCACGGTGCTGCCGCTGACCGCAGCGCTCGGCCTGGCCGATGAATTCGCCCGCCGTCAGGCGCGCAACACCCAGCTGATCCTGCTTGAGGAATCGAACCTGTGGCGCGTCGCCGACCCGGCGGCTGGCGCTGGCGGCGTCGAGCAGCTGACCCGCGAGCTGTGCGCCCTGGCCTGGGCGCAGTTCCAGAAAATCGAAGCCGCCGGCGGCGTTGTCGAAGCATTGAAGAACGGCTTCGTCCAGGGCGAGATCGCCAGGGTGCGCGCCGCCCGCGAGAAGCAGATCGCCCGCCGTCAGTTGCCGCTGACCGGCGCCAGCGAGTTCCCGAACATTCATGAAGCGCCGGTCGAGGTGCTGACCCCGGCCGCCCCGGCGCCGCTGGCCAGCGACGCCCGCCGCATGGACGTGTCGGCCACCTTCGAGGAGCTGGTCGATCAGGCCCGCGCCGGCGCTGGCCTGCCTGACAATCTGGCCCGCGTCGCCTCCCCGGTGGCCGAGGCCTTGCCGGTGCACCGCGACGCGGAGGCCTTCGAGGCCCTGCGCGATCGCGCCGACCAGTTGCTGGCTGGCAAGGGCGCGCGCCCGAAGGTTTTCCTGGCCAATCTCGGGCCGATCGCGGCCTTCACCGCCCGCGCCACCTTCGCCAAGAACTTTTTTGAAGTTGGCGGCGTCGAGACGCTCGGCAACGACGGCTTTCCGTCGCTGGAGGCCATGGCCGAAGCGTTCCGCGCGTCCGGCGCCCACATCGCCTGCCTGTGCTCATCGGACGCCGTCTATGACGCCGAAGCCGCGACCGCCGCGAAAGCCCTCGCCGCCGCCGGCGCCAGGACCATCTACCTCGCCGGACGTCCCTCGGCCGAGCTGGAGGCGGCGCTGAAGGAGGCGAACGTCACCCGTTTCGTCTACATGGGCGCGGATCTGATCGCCGTGCTGTCCGAGGCCATCGACCTCGCCTGACGCTCTTTCCTGACGGCGGCCAGCCCGCCGCCGTCACCCAACACGCGCCGGGGGAGCCCACCCGGACGGCGGCCCAGGTTGAGCCGCCCGGACATCCGGCGCTACAATGTCATCATGCGAGCGTTCGCAACGCGCCGTGCCGGCGGGCGGACGTTCCTGGCAGATCGAGAAGTGGCCAGTCACATGACCAGGATTCCTGACTTTACGTCCGTCGACTGGGAAGCGCCGCGCGTCGCCGCCCCCGCCGCCTCGGGCGAACCGTGGACCACGCCGGAAGGCATCGACGTCAAGTCGGTCTACACCGCCGCTGACCGCGATGAACTGGCCTTCGTCGACACGCTGCCGGGCCTTGCCCCGTTCGTGCGCGGCCCCTACCCGACCATGTACGTGAACCAGCCGTGGACGGTGCGCCAGTACGCCGGCTTCTCGACGGCCGAGGACTCCAACGCCTTCTACCGCCGCAACCTCGCCGCCGGTCAGAAGGGCCTGTCGGTCGCCTTCGACCTCGCCACCCACCGTGGCTATGACAGCGACCATCCGCGCGTCTCCGGCGACGTCGGCATGGCGGGCGTCGCCATCGACTCCATCTACGACATGCGCACCCTGTTCAGCGGCATCCCGCTCGACCAGATGTCCGTGTCGATGACCATGAACGGCGCGGTGCTGCCGATCCTTGCGCTTTATGTCGTCGCCGCCGAAGAGCAGGGCGTGACCCCCGACAAGCTGGCGGGCACGATCCAGAACGACATCCTCAAGGAGTTCATGGTCCGCAACACCTACATCTATCCGCCGGCCCCCTCGATGCGGATCATCGGCGACATCTTCGCCTATACCTCGGCCAACATGCCGAAGTTCAACTCGATCTCGATCTCCGGCTACCACATGCAGGAAGCTGGCGCGACGCAGGACCTGGAGCTGGCCTACACGCTGGCCGACGGCGTCGAGTACATCCGCGCCGGCCTCGCCGCCGGCCTGACCGTCGACCAGTTCGCTCCGCGCCTGTCGTTTTTCTGGGCGATCGGCATGAACTTCTTCATGGAAGTGGCCAAGCTGCGCGCCGCGCGCCTGCTGTGGGCCCGCCTGGTGAAGGAATTCGGTCCGAAGAACGACAAATCGCTGCCGCTGCGCACCCACTCGCAGACCTCCGGCTGGTCGCTGACGGCGCAGGACGTGTTCAACAACGTTTCGCGCACCGCCATCGAGGCGATGGCCGCCACCCAGGGCCACACCCAGTCGCTGCACACCAACGCCCTTGACGAGGCGCTGGCGCTGCCCACCGACTTCTCGGCCCGCATCGCCCGCAACACCCAGCTGTTCCTGCAGCAGGAGAGCGGCACCACCAAGATCATCGATCCGTGGGGCGGCTCCTATTACGTCGAGCGCCTCACCGCCGAACTGGCGAAGAAGGCGTGGGAGCACATCGAGGAAGTCGAGAAGCTCGGCGGCATGGCCAAGGCCATCGAAGCCGGCATTCCGAAGCTGCGCATCGAGGAAGCCGCCGCCCGCACCCAGGCGCGCATCGACAGCGGCGCGCAGTCGGTGATCGGCGTCAACAAGTTCAAGCCCGAGAACGAAAAGCCGATCGACGTGCTGAAGGTGGACAATTCCGCCGTGCGCGCCGCCCAGCTCGACAAGCTGAAGCGCCTCAAGGCCGAGCGCAACCAGGCCGAGGTCGACGCCACCCTGAAGGCGCTTGAGGACGGCGCGCGCGGCAACGGCAATCTGCTGGCCCTCGCCATCGACGCCGCCCGCGCCAAGGCCACCGTCGGCGAGATCTCGCTGGCGCTGGAGAAGGTGTTCGGCCGTCACCAGGCCGAGATCCGCTCGATCTCGGGCGTCTACAAGCGGGAGGCCGCCGCCATGAGCGAAGTGCAGCGCGTGCAGGACCTGGTCGAAACCTTCCAGGAAGAGGACGGCCGCCGTCCGCGCATCCTCGTCGCCAAGATGGGTCAGGACGGGCACGATCGCGGCCAGAAGGTCATCGCTTCGGCCTTCGCCGACCTTGGGTTCGACGTGGACATCGGACCGCTGTTCGCCACGCCGGACGAGGCCGCCCGGCAGGCGATCGAAAACGACGTGCATATCGTCGGCGTGTCGTCGCTGGCCGCCGGCCACCTGACGCTGGTGCCGGAGCTGAAGGCGGCGCTGGCCGCCCAGGGCCGCCCGGACATCATGATCGTGGTGGGCGGCGTGATCCCGCCGCAGGACTTCGACGCCCTGTACAAGGCGGGCGCCTCGGCCATCTTCCCGCCCGGCACGGTGATCGCCCAGGCCGCCGAGAAGCTGCTGAACGAGTTGCGCCAGCGCCTCGGCTACCTGCCTGGCAAGGCCGCGGAATAAGCGGCCGATCTTTCCGCCGAATATCCCGGCGCCGCGGCTCCTGCAGGGGTCGCGGCGTTTGCGCTGAAGGACCAGCCGCAGGTCTTCCGCTCCTCGCCTGAACCGCGCACAGATTGATTCCGGATTGTCTGCCAGACGACTGTTTTGATTGTGGTTTCCTGAAGCGATCATTGCGCTGGCCCAGTCCAGGGACGAGGGCGCGCCAGACCATGGCGGCAGGGCATCCCAGGCGCCAGCCAGATTCATGAAACAGACGCAACGCACTGTTTTTATTTAGTAATACAACAGGCCAACCACGCATTCGCGGCCGCCCGTCATGATATCGTCATGGTGGCGCCCGAAGGGACGGCCAGGACATTTTCCCCAAAGCGACGCCTGCTTTCCAGGAACCGGCTTGCAGGCCCGGAATGATGGAGCAGGTCCCGGTCAGGGACCGATGACAGGGACATGACGCAGATGAGCACCGGCATGGGAAACCGAGGCAACGGGCCTGAGGCTGGAAGCGCCAGGGAAGCGGCGCGCCCCACGGCCCGCCACTCGGCCGCTGGCGTGCGGGCCGCGCGCCCGGCGCGATTGCCAGGAACCCTGACCATCCTGCGCACCATGATCAGCAACCCGATCGAAGGCTGGCCTCCGGAGGTGTACGAAGCGCCGCTGCTGAGATCGTCCCAGGTGGGCCGCCCCTGCCTGTTCGTCATGGCGCCGGAGCTGGTGCACGAGGCGCTGGTCGAGAAGGCCGACATCTTCGTCAAGGACAAGGTAATGCGCCGCACCCTCGGGCCAGCGCTTGGCGAGGGCATTCTCACCTCCAATGGCGCGCACTGGCGCTGGCAGCGCCGGCTGGCCGCCCCGGTGTTCCGTCATGACCGGGTGATGGGCATGGTCCCGGCGATGATCCGCGCAGCGGAGGCTACGGCGGAGCGCTGGGCCGGACAGCAGGACCAGCGCGTCGACGTCGCCCATGAAATGATGCGGACCACCTTCGACGTCATTGCCGAAACCATGCTCTCCGGCGCTCCTGACATGGACGTGGAGCGCGTCGCCGAAGCCATCACCGATTCACTTGACAGCATCGGCTGGCCGCTGGCGCTGTCGTTGCTGGGCGCGCCCAAATGGATGCCGTATCCTGGCAGCCGGCGCGCCGCCGCTGGCCGCGAGTATCTGCGCGGCTGCATGCAGGCGGCCATCGACGCGCGCCGCGCCGCCAGCGGCGTGGGACGGGACGCCGATCTCACCAGCCTGATGCTGGAAGCTGCTGATCCGGAAACCGGCCAGCAGATGACAGACGAGCAGATCATCGACAATCTGCTTACCTTCATCGCCGCCGGGCATGAAACCACCGCCCTGGCGCTCACCTGGTCGTTCTGGCTGCTCAGCCAGTATCCGAAAGCGGCGGCGCGACTGCGGGCCGAGGTGGAGGCGGTGGCGCCCAATGGCGTCACGCCGGAGAATATCGACCAGCTGGTTTTCACGCGGCAGGTGCTGCAGGAGGCCATGCGGCTTTACCCACCGGCCGCCGTCATCGTGCGTTCGGCGACAGAAGACACGACCCTCGGCGCCGAGCCTGTGCTGAAGGGCGAGGCGCTGATTTTCCCGATTCACGCCATCCACCGCCACCGGACCCTGTGGGAGCAGCCCGACGCGTTCAATCCGGATCACTTCGCACCGGAAGCGGTGAAGGCGCGACCGCGCCATGCGTTCATGCCTTTCGGCGGCGGCCCGCGCATCTGCATCGGCATGATGTTCGCCATCCTGGAGGGCGTCGCCATTCTGGCCACCCTCGCCCGCCGTTTCGCGCCCGAGCCGGAAATTCCCATGACGCCGGAGCCGCAACTGCGCATCACCCTGCGCCCGCGCGGCGGCATGCCAATGCGGCTGAAGCCGTCGGGCGACGCCGGGGTCTGACAGTTCGCGCAGCACGACGAAAGGGCGCGGATGATCCGCGCCCTTCCCGTCTGCGCAAGGCCCTCGCCAGGCCTCAGCGCTTGACGATTTCACCTGAGGCGATGTCGCGCACCGAGCCGTCCTCCAGGTTGATGCGGTAGACTTCCCGGGTAACGTTGCCGGAGAAGCCCAACTCGACGATCGACACGGTGTCGAACGTCGTGGGGACGCCTTCGGGAAGGATGGCGTTGAAGTGGGCGGCGAGACCGTCCATCGTCGCGTTAATCGCCGGGGTGAATGGCTTCGTGCTGTAAACCAGCGTGTTGTGCGGGTTGTGCGTCCGGGCTTCCTTGCCGTCCTTCGTCACATTGACGCCGCTGACGCCCACTGTGCGCACCAGTTCCTTGCCGGCCTCGCCCATCTTCGCATAGACCGGGCCAGTGACCCGCGGCAGCGGACCATCGCGCAAGGGCGCCAGAGCGGCTGTCGCCGCAGTGTTGTAAGCCATCAGGGTTTCATACCCCGGGCCTTCTTTCACGACGCCCAGATCCAGCCACCAGGGGCTGCCCGCGCCCTTGGCCGCCTCGGTCGTATAGAATTTCTTCAGTTGCACCTGCACGGGGGCCGGCGGCCTGGGCAAGGCCGCCAGCATGCGCTCCGGGGTTTTCTCATCCGGGTTATGAATGTGGACCACGGTGACGTGGGGAATGTTGGAGCGGATGGCTTCCGTCTCCAGCCCGAGAGCGAGCAGCTGCTCCTTCAGCGGACCGGCGACCGTGGCGTTGAGCTTGCCGACGACGGCTTCCGGCAGCGTGAACACCAGCCCCCAGGTGCGGACGTGCGGCCGGAACGCCTCCTGACCAATGGCGCTGTTGTCGATCTGACCAGCGTTCCCATCCGCGGCCAAAGCCGGCGCCGCCGCAAGGCCGGCAATCGCCGTCATGGCCAGCAACGCGCCCATACCTGCAAACCTGTTCCGCATGTCCCATTCCCCATTTTTCTGGCGGCGAATCGCGTTCACCTGCGAGCGAGAAGGAGCACGCGCGTACAAAAGCCAGATGACGGCCGTTGCTCCTGTGACTTTCGCAACAATTCTGTGACCTGACGGGGTAACAATCCCCCAGAACCAACAACATCGGGACACACGGCATGAGGCGGACATTCTGGGTAGCGACGGCTGTGGCGGTCGCTGGCATTGGCTTCCAGTCCGCGCCGCTTGCCGCCGGCGAAACGCCAGTGAACCAGGCAAGCGACAGCTATTTTCAGGCGGCGCGACGGGATCTGCAGGGCATCCTTGCCCGCAAGCCCGTGCAGGGCCGCGCCCGCAACGTCATCCTGTTCATTGGCGACGGCATGTCCGTGCCCACGGTGACGGCCTCGCGCATTCTGGAAGGACAGCGGCGCGGCGTTGACGGTGAGAGCAACTGGCTCACCTTCGAGCGCCGGCTGCCGAACGTGGCGCTCTCCAAAACCTGGACCCATGACGCCCAGGTGGCGGATTCAGCCCCCACCGCCACGGCGCTGGTTTCCGGCGTCAAATCGGTGAACGGCACGCTTGGCGTCACCCGGCAGATCCGCCGCGGCGATTGCGACAGCCAGAAGGCGGCGGCGGTCACCACCCTCTTCGAACTGGCGGAACAGGACGGGCGCGCCACCGGCATTGTCTCCACCGCCCGCCTCACCCATGCCACGCCGGCCGCCGCTTACGCCAAATCGGCCGACCGCGACTGGGAGAACGACACGGAGGTTCCGGCGGCGGAAAAGGCCAAGGGCTGCAAGGATATCGCCGCGCAGATGATCGAATGGCCGGCTGGCGACGGCTTCGAGGTGATGCTGGGCGGCGGTCGCGCCAACTTCCTGCCGAAGGAAACGCCGGATCCGGAAGACCGGAAACGCACGGGCGCCCGCGCCGACGGCCGCAATTTGGTCGAGGAATGGCGGCGCAGACGAAATGACGCCGTTTATGTGTGGAACCAGGCCGGGTTCGACGCCGCCGACCCGGCCAACACCGGGCGGCTGCTCGGCCTGTTCCAGCCCAGCCACATGCAATATGAGGTCGACCGGACCAGGGACAGGGCCGGCGAACCGTCGCTGGCCGAGATGACAGGCAAGGCCATCGACATCCTGTCGAAGAATGAGAATGGCTTCGTGCTGATGGTCGAGGCCGGCCGCATCGACCACGCGCACCACGCCGGCAACGCCTGGCGGGCGCTCACCGACACAATCGCCCTGGACGCGGCGGTGAAGACGGCGCTGGACAAGGTGAAGCTTGACGAGACCCTCGTGGTGGTCACCGCCGACCATAGCCACGTATTCACCATGGCCGGCTACCCGCCGCGCGGCAATCCGGTGATGGGCCTCGCCGGCAAGGGCGCCGACGGCAAGCCGTACAGCACGCTGGGTTACATGAATGGTCCGGGCTCCAGCCAGCCGGCGGCGCGCGAGGAGCTGGACGCCAACAAGACCAGCGATCCCGACCACCGGCAGCAGGCGCTGGTTCCATTGAAATCGGAAACCCATGGCGGCGACGACGTGGCGATCTATGCCGGCGGCCCCTGGGCGCACCTGTTCCAGGGCGTCATGGAGCAGAACGTGATCTTCCACGTCATGGCCTACGCATCAGGCCTTGGCCAAGACAAGGCCCCGAGCGGGACGGAAAACACGCAGCAGCCGGGCAAATAAGCCCATCCGTCCAGCCCCGCCTTGTCGCCTTGCCTGCCCTGCCTGATCGTCAATCCTGGGCTCTTGCGCCGCGATCGATGGCGCGGCGCACCACGGCGCGCACGTCCTTGTTGGACAGGAACACGTCGTGGCCAATGACGCCCCAGCCATAATCTGAGGCGTCCACCACCTTGACGCCCAGCGGTTCGAGCTGGGCGCGCACGGAGGCGCCAACCCGCGAGACGCCGCCGGCGAGCTGGCCGGAGACCGCCAGCGCCCGGTCCTTCGTCGAGCCGATCACCGTGATATGCGAGGCCAGCGGCCCGATGCGCTTCAGCGAGGTGGCGAACAGGTCCACGTCGATATCCGGCGCCGCCAGCACGATGGCGCCGATGCGGGCGGCAAGATCGGTGGAGCCGCTGAGCGCCCAGAGCTGGCGCAGGGTCTCCAGGGTCAGCAACGCGCCCATGGAATGGGCGATGATGTTGAGCTTGCCGCCGCTGGGGCTGCGGCCCAGCGCCTCGAACACGTCCTGCAGGGCGTCACGCGACCACATGGCGCTTTCACGGTCGTAGCCATAGTCAATCAGCGCGTCTTTCGACGGCCAGGAGAAGGCGACGGTCTGCCCGTCGAAATCAACGCCGCTCGCCAGTTCATGGGCGTCCAGCACGCTGGTTTCGAATGAGGTCTTGTAGCCGTGAACGTAGAACAGCAGGTCATGGCCCGCCACGGCGCCGGCCAGGGTGGCGACGGGATCGTTCGGCCCCAGCCCCTCGACGCTCACCAGGCTCCAGCGGCCGGTCACGGTCGAGACCGCCCTGCCCAGCAGGGACTTGCCGCTGTCCTTCAGCACCGCCTTGACGACGCGGGTGCCGCCGGAGCGCTGCCAGCTGAACCAGGGGCGCTCCTCGGCGCCCTCCACCGGCTTGCGGTTGGTGACGACGTAAACGTCCGCATCGCCTTCTGCCGCCAGAGCCGGGCGGGCCATGGCGAGACCAGCCAGCGCGCCGCCGGCGAGCGCGAGCAGATTGCGGCGATTGATGCGGAGCGGATCGGTCATGACAATTCGGTGCAGTTGAATCGGAAGCGGCGCACAACGCGCCAGCATGTGGGCGCCATCATGGCGCCGCTGGCCTCCGAACGGCGTCTGGCGGGCTGGCCGGAATCAATCCACCGGGTTATGGCTGCTTCAGGCGCCGGCGCCCGACGCTGTTGCGACTGAAGAACGACATGAACCAGAACGACATGAACAAAAGCGAAATGGGGTGAATGTTGGCCTGTCCCCTTTCTCCCGGGACCCCGATCAACTGAACCAGAACCTACTCTGCCTTTTTTGATTTGGCGCATTTTCCTGACGCAGGGCGGCGTAGACCCGCTGGAAAATGCTCCCGGAGCGAACATGACCGTCCAGATTGCCCCCCGCCCTCCGGCCATTGACGTCGCGAACCTCGCCGAACGGCTGGTCGCCGGCGACCGCGCCGCGCTGGCGCGCGCCATCACGCTGGTGGAATCACGCCGGGAAGATCATCGCCTCGCCGCCCGCCAACTGTTGCAGATATTGATGCCCCGCACCGGCGGCTCCATCCGTCTCGGCGTTACCGGCGTGCCTGGCGTGGGCAAATCCACCACCATCGACGCGCTCGGCTCCAACCTTACCCAGGCTGGCCACAAGGTGGCGGTGCTGGCGGTCGACCCGTCCTCCACCCGCACTGGCGGCTCGATCCTCGGCGACAAAACCCGCATGGCGCGGCTGGCGATCGATCCCAACGCCTTCGTGCGCCCGTCGCCGAGCGCCGGCACCCTGGGCGGCGTCGCCGCCAAGACCCGCGAAACCACCCTGCTGTGCGAGGCCGCCGGCTTCGACGTGGTGATCGTCGAGACCGTGGGCGTCGGCCAGTCGGAAACCACCGTCGCTGATCTGACCGATTTCTTCCTCGTGCTGATGCTGCCAGGCGCCGGCGACGAATTGCAGGGCATCAAGAAGGGCATCATCGAGATGGCCGACATGATCGCCGTCAACAAGGCTGACGGCGACGGCCTGAAGCGCGCCCGGGCCGCCGCCGCCGAGTATCTGGCGGCGCTGCACATTCTCGCGCCGGCCTCGAAGGTCTGGTCGCCGCCGGTGGTCACCATCTCCGGCCTCGCCAACACCGGCCTCGACAAGATGTGGGAGAACGTGCTCGATCACCGCCGCAAGCTCGACGCCGCCGGCGAATTGCAGGCCAAGCGCCGCGCCCAGGAAGTGCGCTGGATGTGGACGCTGGTGGAGGAGCGCATGCACGCCCGCCTGCGGCGGGACCCGGCGGTGCGCGAACGCGTGCCGCAGATCGAAGGCGCGGTGCGCGCCGGCGAGCTGACGGCCACAGTCGCCGCAGAAGAAATCTGCGAGCTGGCCGGTCTGGGCTGAGGCTTTCGAAACCGGGCGCAAAAAAGGGGCCGCGCGGGCCCCTTTTTCATATCCGGCGCTGGCGACGATCGCCGCTTCAGAGCGGTGATTCCAGATGGCCGCCGTCGACGGTGATCACCTCGCCAGTCATCCAGCTGGAGGCGTCGGTGGAGAGCAGCAGGATGGCGCCGTCGAGGTCGGCCTCCTTGCCCAGCCGGCGCATCGGCACGCGGCGGATCATCGCCTTTCCCGGCTCGGTTTCGAAGAAATCGCGGTTGAGATCGGTGAGGATATAGCCTGGCGCCAGCGCGTTGACGCGAATGCCATGGCGGGCCCACTCAAGCGCCAGCGCTTTGGTCATGTGGATGACCGCCGCCTTCGAGGCCGCGTAGGGCAGGATGGCCTGGGCGACGCGATAGCCCGTGATCGAGGCGATGTTGACGATAACGCCGCCGTGCTCCGCATCGCGCCAGCGCCGGCCAGCCTCGGCGCACACCAGCCAGGCGCCCCGCAGATTGGTGTTCACCACCTCATCGAAATCCGCCGCCGACAGATCCATGGCCAGCGCCGGCCGCGAAATGCCAGCGTTGTTGACAACCACGTCGACCGGTCCCTGGGCGGCCTCGGCGGCGGCGAATGCCTGGGCGACCGATTCCTCGCTGGTGACGTCCAGTGAAACGGCGTGCGCCCGCCCGCCCTTCGCCTGCAACTCGGCCACCAGTTCAGCCAGCTTGCCGGCGTTGCGGGCCGCCACGGTCACCACCGCGCCGCAGGAGGCGTAAAGCCGCGCGAAATGCGCGCCAAGGCCGCCCGAGGCGCCGGTGATGAAGACATGTTTGTTGCTGACGAGCGCGCCAAGGTCCATTGGTGTTCCCCTTGAGATGTTCCCGCGTGATGGTCCGAACCGGCCGGCCGGCTGTCACGCTTCCAGATCCGCCGGCGCCGGAGAGCCAATGCAGGACCAGAGCGCTCCCATCGCAACGCCGGTCCGCCAGGTCAAGCTGGCGGGCCACACGATCCATGTCAGCGATGACAAGCCGACGTTCTGGGCCAGGGTTGGCGCCGGCGCCTGGGAGCCCGGCGCCCTGGCGGCCATCAGCGCGCATGTGAAGCCGGAAAGCTGGTTTCTTGACCTGGGCGCCTGGGTCGGGCCCACGACCCTGCTGGCGGCGCGGCTGGGCGCGCATTGCATCGCCGTCGAAGCTGATGCACAGGCCCTGCGGGAATTGCGCGGCAACCTTGCCGCCAATCCGGCGCTCGCAGCCCGGGTCACGGTGATCGACCGGGCGGTCAGCCCGACGCCAGCGCCCGTCACCCTCGCGGCGCGGCGCAAGCCTGGCGACTCCATGTCCAGCGCCCTGCTGGCGCAGCAGGCTGACGTGGAGCGCGTCCGGTGGACCGTCGACGCCGTGACGCCAGCGCAACTGGCGGCGCTTGTTCCCGCCCATGCGCCGCTCTTCATCAAGCTTGATATTGAAGGCGGCGAATTCGCCCTGGCGCCGCAGCTGACGCCGCTGCTGCAACGGAGCGGACCGACCCGCGTCCTCGTCTCCTTCCATCCTGGCGTCCTGCGGGAAACCGGAGCGCCAGAAGGCGACATTCGCGCGCGCACGGCGTTGGCGCTTGCGCCTTTCGCCGGCTGGCGCAGCGAGGAGATCGATCCCCCGACGCCACATCAGATGGACGGCGCGCCGCCTGACCCGCAATTGATCGCGAACGGTCAGCAGAGCGACAGCTGGCTGTTCGCCCGCCCTGGGCCAGGACCGGACTGACGCCCAACCCCGGCGGCCTGACCCATCAGGTTTCGGTGAAGGCGGTTTGGTGAAGTGGTCGGTGAAGTCCTGACGGCGCAAGGCATGTCCGGGGAGATGCCTTGCGCTGACGTGAGCCTGGCGGGTCGCGGATGCGTCTGCAGCTTCACGCCCTGACGCTACAGGTCAATCGCGGCCCTCGTCCCGGCGCCGCCCCTGGCGGGATCGCGCGTGGCGCCAAGCCCGATATTGCGCGCCAGCTGCGAACGCATCTCGGCATAGTTGGGCGCAACCATGGGATAATCCGCCGGCAATCCCCATTTCACCCGATATTCCTCGGGAGAAAGTCCATAAGCGGCGCGTAGATGACGTGTCAGCGAACGATATTGCTTGCCGTTTTCAAAGCAGACGATGAAATCCGGCGAGATGCTTTTGCGGATCTGCGCGGCGCTGAGCGTCGCGGCCGCCGGCTTCACGGCGCGCGGTCCCTCACCAAGGCCTGATAGCGCCGCATGCACGGAAGCGATCAGCCCGTCGAGCTCTCCAGGCGCAACGCTGTGATTGGAAAGATAGGCGCAAATAATTTTCGTCGCCAGCTCACGAAGCCCGACCTGCAATTCATTCATGAAGCACCAGAATATTTTTAAATAAATAATGTATATTCATGCATAAATATCAATAATTCAAAATTTGTCAACATGAAATCTATATTTACCTAATTCAATCGAACTGCATAAACATAAATCAAGAAAGCATTCGCTCCTGTCTCGACAAATTTTGATCCGACAACACCAGCGCGCTCGACCTGGTTAACCCCAGACCAACGCCTGTCGCCGCGACCAGATCGCGCCGCGAATGATGGACCGAAAGGTTGCGATGGCGGGACGCCATACCCGCTCAGTGGCGTCAACAATGCCGCCTGGCTGGCGCATACGGCTTCGCGCTCCGGCGCCGGCCAGGGGACGGCGCCCGGATGATTGAACCGGGGGAGCGCACGGCGACATCGGGAACACGGAACGGATCAGGACCATCGGCTCGTCAGCGGGCATGCCGGCGCCTGTTTCCATGGCCAGGCTGAGCGGCGGGACTTTCCTCGTGGAACCTGGCGCGACGCGACTGACTTCAATTCTGGAGACCCGATTCTCTGAAACCTGGTTTTCACCGCCCAGACTCCGGGAGAAACATGATGATGTCCCCTCAGCCCACTCCGGGCGCTCCGCCCTCCACACCGACGCGCCCGCCAGCGCCGCCTGAGGCTCCGCGGCCAGCCGAACCGCCGGGTTTTCCGCCGCCCGTGTCCGTTCCTCCCCCGGAAGAGCCGCTCCAGATTCCGCCCTGCGGGCCGCAGGAGGCGCCTCCCGGGGAGACTGGCCGAGGCGCTGCCGGCCGCTTCGCGATGAATCCGCACGCGACGGCGGATGGCTTGTCGGGACGAAGCGGTCGCCGCCGCGATTGACGCCCAGGGCCCTATTCCGCCATGCCGGGCGTTTTCATGGCCGCGAACGCCGCAAGCGCCCTTCGCCTGCCGCCATCAAGGTCTGGCGTGCGCCTCCCTGACGACCTGGCGCGCCATGAACGCGGCGCCGCGCTGGCAAAGCGTTGCGCGCCTTCCGAGGTTTCCTTCAGCCAGTAGTCCCGGTAACGGCCCTCGCCGTCAAACTTCGCGGCCTGGGTTTGGGGATTGAAAATGCGGAAGAACGGCGAAGCATCCGGCCCACATCCGGCGACCCATTGCCAGTTGACGGCGTTCGACGCCGGGTCCCAGTCAGCCAGCGTCTGGCTGAACCAGTCGACGCCAACGCGCCAGTCCGTCAGCAGGTGCTTCGTCAGATAGCTCGCGGTGATCATGCGCACGCGATTGTGCATGCGGCCTGTTGCGTAGAGCTCGCGCATGCCCGCGTCGACCAGCGGCTCCCCTGTTTCTCCGCGCCGCCAGGCTTCGGCGTCCGCGTTGTCTTTCCGCCATGGGAAGGCCTCCCACGCCGGCCGCCAGCTGTGCGTGTCCATATCCGGGAAGCTGGCGCAAAGCTCCCGGGAAAACGCGCGCCACGCCAGTTGCCGCAGAAATGGCTCAACGCCCGAAACGCCTTCGTGGCTGGCAAGCAACGCCCTGCGCCAGATCTGTCGCGCGCTGATTTCACCAACCGCCAGCGCTTCCGAGAGTTCCGACGTCGCGCCGGCGCGCCATGGCTCCTCCTTGTACAGGGCGTAGCCGGCGACGGCGGCGTTCAGAAACTGATCGAGACAATCATGCGCCTGCCGCTCGCCCGCGCGGAAATGACGGTTTAGAATGTCCCAGCCGCGCGCCATGGCCGTGCGGGCCTCCGGCCAGTCGACCGGATCGCTTGCCGGCCAGTTCTGCGGCGCCGTCAGGACAGGGGCGGCCAGCGGCTCACTCACGTCGCTTTGCCGGAGCGCCTTCCAGAACGGCGTGAAAACCTTGTATGCGCCCCCGCCGCCAGGGCGTCGGCGCAGCTGGGAAACGAGGTCGCCCGGCGAATGAAAATGGATCGCGGCCGGAGCAAGGCGCGCGTTGAGTCCGTCATCGCTGGCGAAAGGAAAGCCCGCCGTGGCGTGAATGGACACGGCCCCCGTCTCGCGCAGCAGTTGCGGCAACACGTGGGCGGCGCTGCCGCGCCGGATAACCAGCCGGCTGCCCTGCTCCGCCAGATCTCTGGCCAAATGAGGCAAGGACGCCGCCTGACGCGCGGCGGAGGCGGGGCGTCGCGCCGCTTCGTCCGGATCCAGGATCACCAGTGGAATCACCGGACCACGCCGCGCGGCGGCGACGAGAGCGGGATGATCATGAAGGCGCAAAACCCGCCGGAACCAGCAGATCGATATCATGTGGGTGAATTTCTTTGCGTCATTGGCTCCCCTTTGAGCTGCAATCTGGCTCGGGACAAGGGCGCGTCCGCAATGCCGTCGCCCCAGGTCGCTGGCCTTCCCCGGACGCCCGGGCCGCCCTGCGTCTCATGGTCGGTCTGGCGCATCTGGCTCCACCCCGACCAGCGGCACGAACAGGACGCCCTCCAGATCCTGCTCCTCATAGTGGTCTTCGGTTCGCCGGATGATTTTCTTGAGGCGCTGGCCGTCGTGGCCGCCAACAGGAATCACCAGCCGCCCGCCTGTCGCCAGCTGTTGCTTCAGCGCCGCAGGGACCGATGGAGCGCCAGCTGACACCAGGATTGCGTCGAATGGCGCATGATCGGGCAAGCCGCGGGCGCCGTCACCCGTCAACACCTGCACATTCCGGTAGCCCAGGGCGGCTAGCCTCTGACGGGCCAGGGCAGCCAGCGTTTCAAGGCGCTCGACCGCATATACCTGTTTGGCAATGAGCCCGAGGACAGCGGCGGCGTATCCAGAGCCCGCCCCGACCTCAAGAACGCGATCTCCGGGCCGGACCCCGGCCGCCTCGATCATGGCCGCAACAATATATGGCTGGGAGATGGTCTGCCCCTGGCCGATTGGCAGCGGCATATCCTCGTAGGCGAGGTCAGCCATGTCGGCGTCGACGAAGCGCTCCCGCGGCGCCTGCGCCATCGCCCTCAGGACGTGGCTGTCGCGGACGCCGCGACGGGCGATCTGCGTTTCGACCATCCGCCGGGCCTTGCTGCGGTGATCCGTCATGGCTCCCCTTCCAGCCGCCGTCGCCTTGGCCAGGCAGGCAAAACCTGAGCCTCCATCCGGCGCGGCGCCTGTTCTATTTCCAAACGCGCGTCGCGGGCAGGAAGGTCCGCGAAAAACCCGGCTCGGCTGGCGGTGCGCTGGCCCGGGCCATCAACACCAGACGCCGCCCGGTCTGTCGCCGGCCGGCGCGCATGTCGGCCATCCCGTGTGAAACCCCGCCTGTGATTCAGCAGGCGCGGGAGCTGGCATGGCTGTCGGGCAAAAGAAAACCGCCCCGAAGGGCGGCTGAAGGCGGGTCTCATCGAAGGGGGAGCACTTGCTCCACGCCATCAACCTAGGGGCCCCGGACGACCCTGTATGTGCGCGGCGACACACGGAAGCGACTTTGTCAGCCACGATCCAGAAAGGCCTGCACGGTTTCGAACAGTTGCAGACGGTTGCGCTCCATCATCATCGTGTGGGAGCCCTCGTCAAAAATCACCAGCTGGTGGTGTGGGGAAGGCGACAACTGGCGAAACATGTCCTCGGCCATCGCCGGCGGCGTATCGGCGTCCCATGCGCCAACCGCCAGCAGCGTTGGCGCGGTGATACGGGATGGATCGAAGTACGGCCTGCCGGCGAAATAGCTCTCGCGCACATCCTGCAGCACGCCATTAGGCGCCCGGAGCACCGGCGGATCCATGGCCATGCCATCGGGATCGGTTGCGAACGTCGCATCAGCCCAGGCGTCGAACCAGCCGGGCGGGATCAGCGTGGGCAGCGCCTCTTCGGGAACGCCAGCCACCCAGCGCGCATAGGCCTCTTCGCGCCCCGTTCCACGCCACGCTGGCAGTCCGCCAGCGTCAGGGACAATGGACCGCGCCCCGGCCGCCTCGCGCTTGACCCACAGCGGCGCATACAGCGCCAGACGGTGGACGTGATCGGGAAAACTTGCAGCGTAGGCGCCGGTCAGCGTTGTGCCCCACGACCAGCCCAGCAGACACAGGCTGTCGACGCCGCGACGCCTGGTGATTGCCTCCACCACCCGGCCAATATCGGCGATCGCCGTCACCCCCCGCACGACCGGCGGGTTATCCGCTGCTGGCGCCGCCATTTCCGGAGGCCGCGTCGAGGAGCCATAACCGCGCAGGTCCATGAGATACACGTCGTATCCCCGGCTCGCGATATAATCCATCCACGACACGCCATCGAGCGCGAGGTCGAATGAGGTGGACGCCGGATAGGTGGCCCCATGCACGAACAGAAGCGTTCGCTCCGGCGTGAACGCGGCCACATCCCGCCTCACCTTGTTACGGACGAACAGCGTCACGCCGCTGTCTCCGGTCGCCACCCGCAATGTCCCGGTTGCAATCTCCGCCTGGCCCATGATCCCCCCACTCGCCGCACGTCAGGACACCGACCTTATGACGGAAAAGGACAGGGGGGGAGGCGCCTGTCGCCGTTACCGGACAGGCGCGGCGTGCGTCATCGCCTGGGCCAGATGGCCACGCTTTCCGGCGCATGGGCGTCCGTCACGATCAAATCTGTCGGAAGGCGATCCGGCCCGGAGATTTTATGGCGCGGCGATCATGGCCTTGCGCCCGCCCGGCGTCGCAAGCGCAAAACGGCCGGAAGCCTGAGCTTCCAGCTATCACGCCATTATCAAAATAATGAAGAAATGGTCGGGCAGGCGGGATTCGAACCCACGACCCCTAGTCCCCCAGACTAGTGCGCTAACCGGGCTGCGCTACTGCCCGCCAGATAACCGGTCGCGGGACTGATCCCGCGCACGGCAGGCATAACCTGACGTTGCTGGCCTTATAGTGAAGCCCCCTGCCGAAAGCAACGGCCTGGCGAACGGAAACTGTGGGAAGCCAGCATCCCGCCTGCAATGGCCGTTTCAGTCGGCGCTGTCGAGCTCGCCGCGCGCATGGGCGAGCAGCCGCCGGCATTCCAGCAGCTCGGCCAGAGCCTCCTGAAGACGGGCGCGTTGCGCCCCCGCCAGCGCCGGGCGGGCATAGCCTGCGCCAGGGCCGAGGTCCGGCGCGCCATCCCAGGCGCCGCCGGCGTGGAAACCTTCCGGGGCGCTGGCGTGCGACGTTTCCGGCGCATCATTCCAGACGTCAGGCCGGTGCGCCGCCACGGGCGTTGATCGCGCCAGCGGCGCGGGTCCGTGCGATTGCGCATCAGACCAGGCCGCTGCGTCGAAAGAAGCTGCCCCCTGCCCGGCCTGCTCCGGTTGCGGCTGGAAGGCGTCGCCGGCCGCGGGCCAGCCCTGGGCCGGATCGTCGCCAGCCCCGTAGCCTTGCGGCGCGTGGGGATCAGAGGTCAGCGCAGCGGCGCTGGCCTGCCCGGGCGTAGCGTCCCGCCAGCCAGCGACAGGCGGCGACGCCATGACGTCCCCCCCCTGCCAGGCCGAATTGTAAGGTTGAGGGCGAACGACTGACGGAAAATCATCGTCAGAACCGGTCTGGAAGCCGTCGCTCTGCCAGCCGTCGCCGTCCCAGTTCTCCGCGGGGGCTGGAGCGCTCGCCATGGGGGCGTCGTCTGGGCGTGAGCCGGAGCCGACCTGCTGGACGAAGCGGACGCCTTCTTCCTTCAGGATGCGCTGCACGCCCTTGATCGTATAGCCTTCGCCATACAGCAGATGCCGCACGCCGCGAATCAGCAGGACATCGTCAGGTCGGTAGAACCGGCGGCCGCCGCCACGCTTCAGCGGTTTGATCTGGCTGAAACGGGTTTCCCAGAACCTCAGGACGTGCTGGGGCACGTCAAGTTCCTCAGCGACCTCGCTGATGGTCCGGAATGCGCCTGGTTCCTTGTCCACTGTCTGCCGGTCAGTCAAATCGATGGTCCGCGTTCCTGCCGCCACAGCCCCTCAGAACGAAACGGAGGCCGTTTCGCGCGAAATGCAACACGGCGGACATCGGGATTATGCCCGACAGGGAAAACCCCGAACCCGCTTCGTCGCCTGCCGGTGAAGACTGTCAGCCCGGAGCTGGCCGGGTTGCAGGGACCCGGTTTAAAACGGCCGGGTCTGCAGGGAGCCGAAGTCCTCACGCACGATCGCAACATGCCCGACGCGGCGGCAATCAGGGCAGAAGCAGCCCCGACGCCAGATCCATGCGGATCACCGCCAAACCCGAAATCCCCGAAACGCCGGCTCCATGTCATCGCCTGGAGTCAGCCTTCGGAGACATCCGGCGCCGGCCGCATGCCAGACCCAAACGTCCTGGCCATGTCGTCCAGGCCATGTCGTCCAAGCCATGTCGTCCAGGCCATGTCGTCCAGCCCCGGTTTTGCGAGCGCTGCCCGCCAGAACCCGTGCGGCAGACGCCCAGGCGTCCGCCGTCTTCTCAGTCTTCCGCCGCCACGGTCTCGCCGTTGATTCGGGCCTTCAGCACGTTGGACGGCTTGAACACCATGACACGGCGCGGCTCGATTGGCACCTCCACGCCGGTCTTCGGATTGCGACCGATGCGTTCGCCCTTCTCACGCACGACAAACGAGCCGAACGAAGACAGCTTCACCGTCTCGCCTTTGGCAAGACAGTCGCACATTTCCCTGAGCACCTGCTCAACCAGCTCTGCCGATTCCGTCCGCGACAGCCCCACCTTCTGGTAGACCGCCTCGCAAAGATCCGCGCGCGTAACCGTGCGCCCCGTCATATTCGCCCCACCTGATGCAACTAGCTATCTATTTGGAATTACTCGTAATCCCTGATGATGCGCTGGTCAATAACGCAGTGACCAGCGCTGTGCAATCACCAGCGGATGAGGGCGCTGCCCCAGGTAAAGCCGCCGCCCATGGCTTCGATCATCACCAGATCGCCCTGCTGGATGCGGCCGTCGGCGCGCGCCGCCGCCAGCGCCAGCGGAATCGACGCCGCCGAGGTGTTGCCGTGCTGGTCGACCGTCACCACTACCTTGTCGCGGGCAATGCCCAGCTTGTCGGCGCTGGCGTTGATAATGCGCCGGTTGGCCTGGTGCGGCACGAACCATGTCAGATCGTCCGCCGACGTTCCAGTCGCGGCAAAGGCGTCCTCGATCACGTCGGTGATCATGCCGACGGCGTGGCGGAAGACTTCCTTGCCTTCCATGCGCAGGTGACCGACGGTTTTGGTCGAGCCGGGGCCGCCGTCCACATACAGCTTCTGGCGATGACGGCCATCCGAGCGGATGTGGGTGGTGAGCACGCCGCGATCGCTCGCCTCGCCGGGCTGCTCCTGCGCCTCGAGCACGATGGCCCCGGCGCCGTCGCCGAACAGCACGCAGGTGGTGCGGTCTTCCCAGTCAAGAAGTCGTGAGAACGTCTCCGCCCCCACCACCAGCGCCCGCTTGTGCGAGCCCGACGTCAGGAACTTGTCGGCGGTTGTGACGCCGAAGACGAAGCCCGAGCATACGGCCTGGAGATCGAAGGCCACGCCATGGGTGATGCCGAGGCCAGCCTGTATCTGGGTGGCGGTGGCCGGGAAGGTGAAATCCGGCGTCGACGTGGCGCAGATCACCAGATCGATGTCGGACGCCTCAAGCCCGGCGTCGGCCAGCGCGGCCTGGGCGGCGCGCAGGCCAAGCACCGACGTCGTTTCGTCGTCCGCCGCGATGTGGCGCTGGCTGATTCCCGTCCGCTGCACGATCCATTCATCGGACGTGTCGACGAGGCCTGCCAGCTCCGCATTGGTCACCACGCGGGGTGGGAGATATGAGCCGCAGCCCCGGACCACCGAACGCAAACGTGTCACGCGCCTCTACTCCTCAGGCTTGCCCGTCAGCCGCCGACGGCCCGTCTTTTCCCAAAACCATGCCGCGAATGTTCGACAGCAGGTCGAACCGCGCCATGTCATATCCAAGCTCAACCGCGCTGGCGAAGCCGAGCGCGTCTGTTCCCCCATGGCTCTTGATGACGATTCCTTCAAGCCCCAGGAAAACGCCGCCGTTGGAGCGGCGTGGGTCCATTTTTTCTTTCAGCGAGTCGAACGCGCTCTTCGCCAGCAGATAGCCGAGACGCGTCATCCACGTGCTGGACATGGCGCTGCGCAGATAACCCGCGAACTGGCGCGCTGTGCCTTCGGCGGTTTTCAGGGCGATATTTCCCGTAAAACCCTCGGTGACCACCACGTCGGCGGTTCCCTTGCCGATGTCATCGCCCTCGACAAAGCCGATGTAGTTGAGATGGGCCAGTTGGGTCTCCCGCAGGATGCGTCCGGCCTCCTTCACCACTTCAAGCCCCTTCACCTCCTCAACGCCGACGTTGAGCAGGCCGACAGACGGCTTCTCGATATCGAGAACGATGCGGGCCATGGCCGCGCCCATGATGGCGAGATCGACCAGATGCGCCGCGTCGGCGCCGATGGTGGCGCCAACATCCAGAACGACGCTTTCGCCGCGCGTGGTCGGCCACAGACCGGCGATGGCCGGGCGGTCGACGCCGCCCATCGTGCGCAGGCAGAACTTGGCCATGGCCATCAGCGCGCCGGTGTTGCCGGCGGAAACCGCAATGTCGGCCTCGCCCTGCTTCACGGCCTCCAGCGCCATCCACATGGAAGAATGATAGCGCCCCTGACGCAACGCCTGACTGGGCTTGGCGTCCATGGCCACCGCCACTGCGGTGTGCTTCACCGTCGTCGCCGCCTGCAGGGCCGGATGCTTCGCGAGCAGCGGGCCGATCACCGCCTCATCGCCGGTCATGACGAAGCGCAGGTCCGGGCGCCGCTCCAGGGCCAGGGCTGCGCCCGGCACGGAGACCGCCGGACCGTGATCGCCGCCCATGGCGTCAATCGCTATGCGGATGGAACGTGACATGAGCTGCGTGTGTCTTCCTGGGTTCCTGACGGCGGCGCGAGCCGGCCGCTGACAATAGCGGCTGGCGGGCTTCCGGCAATGTGTGCTGAGAGGCTGTAAACAACATGACAGGCACAACGCAAGATCCGCCAGTCGCTTGACTGGCGGATTGATCGCGCCAGAGCAGGCGGGCGCGCCTCAGGAATCCTCTCCGCTCTCACCGTTGCGCAGGCGCTTCAGCGCCGCGAACGGAGAAGGCTCCCCGGCATCCTCTGTCCACGCGAAGGAAACGCCCGGCTTGCGCGGCCAGGGGTCCAGCGCCAGCGCCAGATATTCCGCCGTCAGCACGCCAAGATCGATCCGGTCGTTGACGATTGGCTCGGGGTCCTCGCGGCGGCTGAAGCCGTCGTCCTCGTTCTGCATGGCCGCGCCTTCCTCAGGCACATCCTCCGAGAACGTCAGCTCGAACCGCTCATGAATCTGCGAGTCGAACGCCTCCAGGCTCACGACGCAGGTCTGGCGCACCTCAGCCTTCACATCGCCCTTCAGCTTCAGCCGCCGCGCATTGCCGGCAAGCGTGAACGTCGCGACGAGGCGCGGCAGCGCGACCAGGTCATAGGCCCGGGCGATGCGCGCGCGCGCCGTCTCGTCAGCCTCGATGGTCACGCGCAAACCGGCGCGCGGCACATCGGAAATGCGCACCACGTGCGACAGGAAAGGCGCAGGATCCTGGTCCGTCATCGTCATTCTCCCTCGCCGGCTCCCTTGCCTGACATGATCCGGGCCTTCACGGACCGCAGACGATCCACCGCGTAAACTCCGGCGCCGTCGCCAGGGAGTCCGCAGCCTCCCTGTGATCCGCGAACGCCCGGAAGGCATCCAGTCACACTACAGCGAAACTTCGGCATATCTTTCTGATTTCAAATATTTTCCTGGGGAACGGCTTCCCCCGGAACCGTCTGGCCGGAAGCCCGGCGAACCGCTGCGGCGTCAGGAAACAGCGGCGTGTCCGCCTCCCGGGCTGGCGTCGGCGCGATGTCGTCGAGTTGCAGGGCGCCCAGTTGCTGCTGCGCCGCGCGGACATAACGCGCCAGAAGGGGCGCCGGTTCATCCGAATCGAGCACATTGCGACCCAGCGCCGCCGCCAGTTCCGCATCGTCGGCGGCGGCAAGGGCGGCGTCATAGCTCTTCGCGCGACCATAAAAACCCTTGGCGATGGATTTCATGCGCTTCGGCACGGTGGTGTCGCCCATGCCGATCTCGCGCAGGGCGTGCTCGATCTGCTCGAACACGGTATCGACGAATCGCTGGCCGACCTCATCCGCCGGCGCTGGCAGGTCGCGCAGGCGGCGCATCACCAGCATGGCGTGCAGCTCCAGCAGTTCAAGCCGCCCCTGGGTGCTGTCGGCCACACCGTAATGCTCGTAAAAATCCGGCTGGCGCGCGGCGGCGATCACCCGACCGTAAAGCTGGTCGATGACCGGCCGCAGCGGATCCTTGCGGAAAAATCTGAACGCCACGCCCGGGGGCTCCCTGTTACGCACGGGAAACAGGCGACGCCTCCCGCGACGCGGCGCCGCCGCGTGGTGTTGCCGCCCATCTCCTTGCCAAATACACTGTCGCGGGGTACGCCTCCTGCAAGAATGATGCAAGATCATTGCGCCCGGCGGGCTATCCGGCGGGTCAGCGACAACGCCCAGCGGGCGGTCATGCATGCATGGCAGCGTGAACCCGGTCGTCCGGACGTTACTTGCCCTTTCCTCGCGGCGGCTACCGCGCGAGCAGACAAAAGGTGATTGAATGGCGAGGGCCATACTCCGCAGTGTCGTGACCGCCGCCGCTATCGCGACTGCCGCCGTTACCCTTGGCGGCTGCGCCAAAGAGGTGATTGTCCACGGTTACATGATCGACGAAGTCGCCATGGCGAAGATCAGGCCTGGTTCGAGCGTCGAGCAGGTGCTGACCGAAATGGGCACCCCCACCACCACCTCGACGGTCGGCAACAAGACCTTCTACTACATCTCGCAGACCCGCGAGCGGAGGGTGCAGTTCATCAACCCCAGCATCACCGACCAGCGGGTGGCCGCCGTTTATTTCAACGGCAACTTCAAGGTTGAGCGGGTCGCCCTGTACGGCCTGAAGGACGGCGAGGTGTTTGACTTCATCTCCCGCACCACGCCCACCAGCGGTCAGGAGCGTTCGTTCGTTCGCCAGTTGTTCAAGGGCCTCGGCGCCGGCAACATGAATCCGTTCGGCGTCTGACGCAGACAGCGGGGCGCGAAAAGCGCCCCTGCCCCTTCCGGATATGGAAAAGCCCGCGAATATCGCGGGCTTTTCGTTTTGGAGCATCTGGCGACGCAACCGGCGCCGGCAAACGCTTCGGCGCCCCCACCTGTGGAACCGCTCAGGGGCTCCACGGGCGGGATATCGCTCCAGTCCCCGGTTGACGCATTTTCTTCATGAAAAGTGGAAGCCACTTTTCATGAAGGCGCTTCAGGCCAGGAGAACGCTTCAGGCCAGGTGCGACAGCACCGCCAGCAGCAGCAAGGCGACAATGTTGGTGATCTTGATCGCCGGGTTAACCGCGGGGCCGGCGGTATCCTTGTAGGGGTCGCCGACGGTATCGCCGGTCACCGAGGCCTTGTGCGCCTCCGATCCCTTGTGGTGGGTCACGCCGCTCTCGTCGGTGAAGCCGTCTTCGAAGGACTTTTTGGCGTTGTCCCAGGCGCCGCCGCCCGACGTCATCGAAATGGCGACGAACAGGCCAGTGACGATGACGCCGAGCAGCATGGCGCCCACGGCGGCGAAGGCCTGGCTGCGACCGGCGGCGGCGTTGATGACGAAGTACAGCACGATCGGCGCCAGCACCGGCAGCAGCGACGGCACGATCATCTCGCGGATCGCAGCCTTGGTCAGCATGTCGACCGCCCGGGCGTAGTCGGGCCGGTCGCGCCCTTCCATGATGCCGGGCTTCTCGCGGAACTGGCGACGCACCTCCTCCACCACCGCGCCGGCGGCGCGACCCACCGCCGTCATGGCGATGCCGCCGAACAGGAACGGGATCAGGCCGCCCAGCAGCAGGCCCACGACCACATAAGGGTTAGCCAGCGAGAAATCGACGCTCACCCCCTTGAAATAAGGGAACCGGTCAGCGTTGGCGGTGAAGAACTTCAGGTCCTCGTTATAGGCGGCGAACAGCACCAGGGCGCCGAGGCCGGCGGAGCCGATGGCATAGCCCTTGGTGACCGCCTTGGTGGTGTTGCCCACCGCGTCCAGCGCGTCGGTGGAGCGGCGCACGTCCGCCGGCAGGCCCGACATTTCGGCGATGCCGCCGGCGTTGTCCGTGACAGGGCCGAAGGCGTCCAGCGCCACGATCATGCCGGCCACGCCAAGCATGGTGGTGACGGCGATGGCGATGCCGAACAGGCCCGCGAGCTTGAAGGTGACGATGATGCCGGCGACGATGACGATGGTCGGCAGCGCCGTCGCCTCCAGCGAGACCGCGAGGCCCTGGATGACGTTGGTGCCGTGGCCGGTAACCGACGCCTGGGCAATGGAGCGCACCGGCCGGAAGCCGACGCCAGTGTAGAACTCGGTGATCCAGACGATCAGGCCAGTAACGGCCAGGCCGACCAGACCGCAGATGAACAGCTTGCCGCCATTCAGCACCAGGCCGCTGGCTCCCGCCACGTCGCCCCAGCCGACCAGCAGATGGGTGGCGAGCGCCAGGCCGACCACCGACAGCAGCGAGGTGGCGACCAGCCCCTTGTACAGCGCGCCCATGATCGACTGGTTGGCGCCGAGCTTGACGAAATACGAGCCGACGATCGAGGTGACGATACAGGCTGCGCAGATGGCCAGCGGGTACAGCATCATGGCGGCGAGCGCCGGCGTGCCCGCGAAGAAGATCGCCGCCAGCACCATGGTGGCGACCACCGTCACCGCGTAGGTCTCGAACAGGTCGGCGGCCATGCCGGCGCAGTCGCCAACGTTGTCGCCCACATTGTCGGCGATGGTGGCGGGGTTGCGCGGATCATCTTCCGGGATGCCGGCCTCCACCTTGCCGACGAGGTCGCCGCCCACGTCGGCGCCCTTGGTGAAGATGCCGCCGCCAAGCCGGGCGAAGATGGAAATCAGTGAAGCGCCGAAACCCAGGGCGACCAGCGCGTCGACGATGACCCGGCTGCCCGGCGCGATGCCCATGGGGCCGGTCAGCACCGTGTAGTAGCCAGCGACCCCAAGCAGGGCGAGACCCGCCACCAGCATGCCGGTGACCGCGCCAGACTTGAAGGCAATGTCGAGGCCGGCGGCCAGCGATTGCGACGCCGCCTGGGCGGTGCGCACGTTGGCGCGGACCGAGACGTTCATGCCGATGAAGCCTGCGGCGCCGGAAAGAATGGCGCCAATGGCGAAACCAATGGCCACAGGCAGCCCCAGCAGCCACCACAGCAGCAGGAACAACACAATGCCGACGATGCCGATCGTCATGTACTGGCGCCGCAGATAGGCCTGCGCCCCTTCCCTGATCGCCTCCGCGATCTCCTGCATACGGGCGTTGCCCGCATCGGCAGCCATGACAGACCGGATAGTGACAGCGCCATAAACCACAGACAGCGCCCCAAGAAGAAGAATAATCAGCAATGCAGCCATGTGTATTTCTTCCCTGACGTTCTTGTCGGCGGCCAAGGGTCACACGCGCCTCACACATGCGACAGTCGGCCACGCCCTCTTTTGCCACATTCTGGCAGTGGCATGACATGATTGCCTTTTTCCGGAGCGTGGGCAAACGTCCCGCCGGCCGGCCGCAGCGCAAGAACGGGCGCGCCAAAAAGCCCGCCGGGCGCTAAAATCGGAAATTATTCATATATTACAAACGGATCGTGGAGTTGCGGCGGAAATACGCAGCGACAACCAGGTCAATGGCACTGACTTTTCATGGGAAGCATGGTCTGAGCCCGCGAATTCACGTCCTTTGTTGCGTTTCATCAGCAGGAGCAGCGAAAGCCTCCGCTTCCCAGAGGGTTAGGCGCGAAGCCGCCGTGCACGGGCGTTTACCCTGTCAGGAAATCGCATGTCACAGCTTCGTCATCAGGCCCCGGGATCACGTCCGACGCCCTGAGTCGCGCCGACCGTCCGCTCTGCGGCGATCCTGGGGCCGCGCGGGTCAACAGGCGGTCGAACCGCGCCAAAGCGCCGTCCAGCGGCGCCGCGCGAGCCTGGGGCGCCGCGCGAGCCTGGGGCGCTGCGCGGGCCTGGGGCGCTGCGCGAGATTGGGGCGCTGTGCGAGATTGGGGCGCTCCGACGCGAGAACCAAGGCTTCGACGGACCAGGTCGCCAGCATGGCGTGAGCGCGGATCCGGCCGGTCGCCTGGACCCTCGCCTGACCTCATGGCCACTCACGCGGATGCGGCGCACGCGCCGGACGCCAGCCAACCCGCTAGAAATGTGAAAATGAGCCCTTGCCGAAGGCGGCGGGGGCTCCGCGCCACACGACGCGGAAGGGCTCGTTGATGGGCGTGATTTCCCCAATCGGCGTCAGGCCGCACCCGGCCGCGCGCGCCGCCGCCGCGAGCGCGTCGTAGTGTTCGGGAGCAACCGTCAGCAGGATTTCGTAGTCGTCGCCGCCGGCGAAAATCTGCCGGGCCAGGCCGTCGTCGACGGCCAGCGCCGCCGCCGCGGCCTCCGATATTGGGACCAGATCGAGATCGACGCTGGCCGAGACGCCGGAAGCCGCCGTCAGCTTGCGCAGGTCGCCGACCAGGCCATCGGAGACGTCCATGGCGCAACTCGCCCAGCCACGCACCGCTTCGGCCATGCAGTTGCGCGGCAGCGGCTCCAGATAGCGTTGCAGCAGCGCTCCGGCCCTCTCCTCGCCAATGGCGGCGACCCAGGCAGGCGGCGTCGCCTCCGCGCGGGCGTGACGCACCGCAAGACCCAGGGCGCCGTCGCCCACCGAGCCGGTGACGGCGACGACGTCGCCAACGCGCGCGGTGGTGCGGGCGGTCATGGCTCCGCGCGGCGTCTCTCCCAAAGCGGTGATGGCGATGGTCAGTGGCCCCGGCGTGCGCACCGTGTCGCCGCCGAGAAGCGGGCAATGATATGTCCGGGCGTCCTCGCCCAAAGCAGCGGCGAAGGCCGCCAGCCAGTCGCGGGTCCAGCCTTCCGGCAGGGCGAGGGTCAGCAGGTAGCCAAGTGGTCGCGCGCCCTTGGCGGCAAGGTCGGACAGGTTTACCCGCAGCGCCTTGCGGGCAATGCTTTCCGGTGGATCGTCAGGGAAAAAATGCACGCCGGCGACGACGCCGTCGGTGGTGACAATCAGTTCGTGGTTCTCGGACAGCGCGAGGCGGGCGACGTCATCAGCAAGCCCCAGACCGCCCTCACCCGCCAACGGCGCGAAAAAGCTGGCGATCAGATCGTCTTCCGACATGGCAGCCATGGCGTCCCCCTCAACGATGCGCTGCGCCGCCCGACAACAGATGGCGCAAAGACCCGGCGATGTCTGCGGCGAAGCATCACCGGACATTGCCGTTACCACGAGTCTGGGGACGTTGCGCCGCCTCCGCAAGCCCAGGAGCGAACACGGGGCGGACATACGGCGCGCCGGAAAACCCCCACCGGCAAAATCCGCCCGTTCAGGAGCGGTTTTCGCTCAGTGCGTTCCGTCAGGCGCATTTTCCCGGCGCACCGCGCCGCCCGCTGGCAGGAAACACTCCTGGCCGCGCGGCGGCGCGCTGGCGGCGGTTGCCGGATTCAGCGGCTGGTCAGTTCGTCGGCGCGGTTCTTGCGACCGATGGCGTCGAGCACGCCGTTGACCATGCCTGGCTCGTCCTGGTCATAGAAGGCGCGGGCCACGTCAACGTATTCGGAAATGGTCGCTTTGGCCGGCACGTCCCGGCGGTTGAACAACTCATAGGCGCCAGCGCGCAGGATGGCGCGCAACACCGGCTCGACGCGACGCAGCGGCCATTTGTCGGCCAGGGCGCCGTCGACGTTGCGGTCGATGCGCGCCTGGTCGCGGACAACGCCAGCGACGATATCGCGGAAGAACGCCGCCTCGGCCGGCTTGAACTGCATGCCTTCGATTTCGCGCCCCATCCAGTGGGATTCGAATTCGGCGATGGCGTCGAGCACGCCCTTGCCGGACACGTCCATTTCGTAAAGAGCCTGAACCGCCGCAAGACGCGCGGCGCTGCGCATTTCACCCTTGGCCATCGGATTCAGCCCGCCTGTCCGGCGCGTTTGACGCGCAGCACGGCGAGCGCCGCCTCAGCGGCCCCGCCTCCCTTGTTCATGTCGCTGACCCGGGCGCGGGCCCAGGCCTGTTCGTCGTTCTCGACCGTGAGAATGCCGTTGCCGAGCGGCAGGCGCCGCTGCACGGACAGATCCATCAGCGCCCGGGAGCTTTCGCCGGCGACGATATCATAGTGGCCGGTTTCACCCCGGATGACGCAGCCCAGCGCCACGGCCGCGTCCCACGGCCGGCCGGTCGCCTCGCCAGCGTCGAGCAGGATGGCGATCGTCGGGGGGATTTCCAGCGCGCCAGGCACGGTCACCACCTCAGCCGTCGCCCCCGCGGCTTCAACCGCCGCCACGGCGCCGGCGAGCAACGCGTCGGCCAGGTCTTCGTAGTAGCGCGCCTCGACGATCAGAACGCGTGCGCCGGCAAGCGGCGTCTTTGAGGCGGCGGAGCGGCGCGGCGCTACCATGGAGTTGGCCTTTCAGGTGGCGGTGGAGCCCGGCTGTCGCAAAACGGATCAGCCGGTCCGGGCATGTTTATTCGTTACTTGTAACGCACTGTGGGAGGCGTCAGTAACCCTTCGCCTGCGCCTCCGCAAGGCGCGCGGCGTAACGGGCCATCATGTCGACCTCCAGATTGATGCTGTCGCCGGGTTGGCGCAGCCCCCAGGTCGTCACTTGCAGGGTGTGCGGGATCAGCAGCACGGAAAACACGTCGTCTTCCACCGTGTTGACGGTGAGCGAAGTTCCGTCGATGCAGATCGACCCCTTCTCGGCGATGTAACGGGCCGTATGCTTCGGCGCGCGCAGGGTGAAGCGGGAGGTTTCGCCCCAGGTGGCGTCGGCGTCGGTGACCACCTCGCGCGCCAGCAGTTCAGCCATGCCGTCCACGTGCCCTGTGACGATGTGCCCGCCCAGTTCATCGCCGATCTTCAGCGCCCGCTCCAGGTTGAGCCGGCCGCCAACGCCCCACCCGCCCGCATTGGTGCGGGCCAGGGTTTCAGCGGCGATGTCCACGTCAAACCAGGCGCCGGCGGCGCCGTCCGCCCAGACGTGCGGGCCAACGGCGACGACAGTGAGGCACGGGCCGCCGCAGGCGATCGAGGCTCCGATATCGATGCCCGCCGGATCATAGTGAGAGGCAATGCGCAACCGGCGCAGCGATCCCTGGTGGTCCCCGGCGGAGAGAATTTCGCCCACGTCGGTGATGATGCCGGTGAACATCAGTTGACCCTTTCAAATATCTGCAGTGCGTCGTCGCCGACGGTTCCTGTTTCGACCACGCACATGGCGTCGAGAGCCGTCCGCAAATGGGGGCCCATGGCGGCCACGCCCTGATCCGGCGGTCCATCGAAATGCGACGGGCCGGTGAATAGCGCAACCTCCTCCACCAGACGGGCGGCTGCAAGGGCCTCGGCAAGGGCCGGACCGCCCTCGCAGAACACCCGCGTCACCCCTCTGGTCCCAAGCAGTTGCAGGGCCATGGCGAGATGCGGCCGGCCATCGGCGTCGGAGCCGACGCGCATCACCTCGACGCCGGCGCGGGCCAGGGCAATCTCCGGCGCGACCGGCGCATGTTCGGCGGCTATGATCCAGGTGGGAACCCGCCCCGCGTCCTGGACGATGCGGGCGGCGGGCGGCGTGCGCAACATGCTGTCCAGCACAACCCGCACCGGCGACATCGCCTCCATGCCTGGCAGGCGCACGGTGAGGTCCGGATCGTCCGCGAGTATGGTGTTGACGCCAGCCAGGATAACGTCGGCGCGGGCGCGCATCAGGTGCACGCGGGCCCGGGTTTCCTGGCCGGTGATCATCAGGCGCGGGCCCTGGCGCCGGCCGGCGACGCCGTCGCAGGTTTGCGCCAGCTTCAGCAGAACCGCCGGGCGGCCGTCGCGCACCCGGGTGAAATGACCGATGTGATCGCGGCGCGCCTGCTCGGCGCCAACGCCGATCAACACCTCAACGCCAGCCTCGCGCAGGCGGCCATGGCCGAGCCCCGCGACCAGCGGATTGGGGTCCTCGATGGCGGAGACAACGCGGGCGACGCCGGCGGCGATAATGGCGTCAGCGCAGGGGCCGGTGCGGCCCACGTGCGAGCAGGGCTCCAGGGTGACGTACAGGGTGGCGCCGCGCGCCGCGGCGCCAGCGCGGCCCAGGGCGACGACCTCCGCGTGCGGACGCCCGCCGGGCTGGGTGGCGCCGCGCCCGAGAATCGCATGATTGCGCGGATCGACCAGCACCGCGCCGACCGCGGGATTGGGCCACGCCAGACCAAGATTGCGCCGGCCCATGGCCAGCGCGTCGCGCATGAAGCGCCTGTCCAGCGCCAGGCTGTCCGCCATTCCCTGCCCCTTCCCCCTTGCGGCCTGGCCCATCTCCCACGGCCGGCCTGCTTTTACCCCTGAATGCCGCGCGAGCGCCCCTGTCGCCAGCCGCTCACGACTGTGATGCGCCGCCTGTCATTCATCGCCCCGGTCGGCGCGGGCGCGCAGCTTGCGCACCACGGCGCCCGTCCCGGTTTCGCCCTGCTGCTCCAGTTCGCCGATCAGTTCGCCGAACTCCCGCGCCTCGCGGAAATTGCGATACACCGAGGCGAAACGCACATAGGCGACGCTGTCGAGCCCCTTGAGACCGGCCATCACCAGTTCGCCGACGGTTTCACTGGGAATTTCAGTCTCGCCCATGCTTTCGAGCTGGCGCACGATGCCGTTGATCATGCGCTCCACCTGGTCCGGCTCAACCGGCCGCTTGCGCAGGGCCACCTGCACCGAGCGTTGCAACTTGTCGCGATCGAACGGCGCGCGCTTGCCCGAGCGCTTGACCAGCACCAGTTCACGCAATTGCACGCGCTCAAAGGTGGTGAAGCGGCCGCCGCAATCCGGGCAGACGCGCCGACGGCGAATGGCGGCCGAATCGTCCGTGGGACGGGAATCCTTCACCTGGGTGTCGAGACTGTCGCAATACGGGCAGCGCATGCGCGGTCCTCCCGGAACTGGTCACATCAGATCAGAGCATTGCCGGTGATCCATGGCTCACAGCCAATGCTCTATCGATTTGTTTTAGCGTGTTTTCTTCACGCGCAGGGCGGCTGCGACGCGTGGAGGCAACGCTCTTGCCGGGCCATTGCTGCAAAAACTGATGTCGCTTTTGCGTCGGGACAGCCCGGAAACTGTCCCAAGCCTGTAATCCCGGCGGACAACTGCTGGCAAGCTCTGGCGCGCCACGCCAGCCATGCAACAGTGGAGCGCCGCCGCTGCCCGCACGGACGCGCGTCGCGGAGCCCCGGGAAGACGCGGCCGTCAAACAACAACGCCGTCGCGCAGGGCGACGGCGTTGCGAGGTTTCATCCGGACGCACCCCGGTGGTTCCCTGGAAGCAGCCTCAGGCGTAGATCGGGAAGCGGCCGGTGAGCTGCTTGACCTCGGCGGCCACCTCAGCCTCAACCGCAGCGTTGCCGGCCTCACCGTTTTTCGCCAGACCGTCCAGCACCTTGACGATCAGCTCGCCGATGCGGGTGAACTCGGCGACGCCAAAGCCGCGCGAGGTGCCGGCCGGCGAGCCAAGACGGATGCCTGACGTCACCATCGGCTTTTCAGGATCGAAGGGAATGCCGTTCTTGTTGCAGGTGATGTGGGCGCGGCCCAGCGCCGCCTCGGCGGCCTTGCCGTTGAGGCCCTTGGGGCGCAGGTCGACCAGCATCAGGTGGTTGTCGGTGCCGTCGGAGACGAGATCCAGACCACCGGCGCGGATAGCGGCGGCCAGCGCCTGGGCGTTGTCGACCACCGCCTTCGCATAGGCGCGGAACTCCGGGCGAAGCGCCTCGCCGAAGGCCACGGCCTTGCCGGCGATCACGTGCATCAGCGGGCCGCCCTGCAGGCCCGGGAAGATAGCGGAATTGATCTTCTTCGCGATTTCCGCGTCATCCGAGAGGATCATGCCGCCGCGCGGGCCGCGCAGGGTCTTGTGGGTGGTGGTGGTGACAACATGGGCGTGCGGGAACGGCGAGGGATGGGCGCCGCCAGCGACGAGACCGGCGAAATGGGCCATGTCCACCATGAAGTAAGCGCCAACCTCGTCGGCGATTTCACGGAAGCGGGCGAAATCCCAATGGCGGGCGTAAGCGGAGCCGCCGGCGATGATCAGCTTCGGCTTCTCGGCGCGGGCGATGCGGGCCACCTCGTCCATGTCGACGCGCTGGTCGTCCTTGCGCACCGTGTAGTGCACGGGACGGAACCACTTGCCGGACATGTTCGGCGGCGCGCCGTGGGTCAGGTGGCCGCCGGCGGCGAGATCAAGCCCCATGAAGGCGTCGCCCGGCTGCAGCAGCGCCAGAAACACCGCCTGGTTGGCCTGGGAGCCGGAGTTGGGCTGGACGTTGGCGAAGCCACAGCCGAACAGCTTCTTCGCCCGGTCGATGGCCAGATCCTCGGCGATGTCGACGAACTGGCAGCCGCCATAGTAGCGGCGACCTGGATAACCTTCGGCGTATTTGTTGGTGAGGACGGAGCCCTGCGCCTCCAGAACAGCGCGCGACACGATGTTCTCGGATGCGATCAGCTCGATCTCATCGCGCTGGCGACCCAGCTCCAGATCAACCGCGCGGGCGATCTCGGGATCGCTTTCAGCCAGCGAGGCCCCGAAGAAGCTGTTGGACAGATGCGGACTGGTCTCGCTCATGAGCGCCTCGCCATACGCCGGCGCATGCGGCGCAACGGCGCGCCCACGCCAACCGGCTCCAGAAAAATCATGCGGCGCGCCAGTCAAGGCCGCCGCCAAACCGTCACAGGCATTTCTGGCGTCATGCCGGCGCGCCCGTTACGGGCGCGTGGGAAGCGCCGTCCGCCAATACGTTCATGGCCCGCGTCCTGCGCCGCGCGCCCTGCACCTGCTTCATGTTGGCCGACGCCGCGCTCTTATCACGACGCCCGCCCCCCGCCAACCGCCGAAACGTCGCGGCGGGGCCACAAATGCGGACGGCCCGGGAAAGCCCGGGCCGTCTGGCGTCATCGCTCACAAAGCTGGTGCGCTGCTGCGTGAAAGCGTCAGTGCGCGGCTTCGGTCTCTTCCGCAGCGGCCGCGGCCATCGCCGCCGCCGGGCCAAGGCCGTCGCGGTTGTAGATGTCGTCGCGAAACTGGGCCACGCCCTCGGGGGTCGCCCAGGAGGTGATGTAGGTCCAGTAGATCGGCAGCGGCGTCGACAGGGTGGCGTCGATGCGCTTGCCCGAATCAATCGCGGCCTGGATCGACTGGGGGTTCCAGCCGGGAGTTTCCTGCAGCAGGAAGGCGACGTAGTCGCGCACGTTCTGCAGGCGGACGCAGCCCGAGGAGACGAAGCGGAAATCGTCGCCGAACACGCCGCGCGCAGGGGTGTCGTGCATGTAGACGCCGTGCGGATTGGGGATGTTGATGCGCACGAAGCCCATGGAGTTGATGTCGGCGCCCGGATCCTGACGGAACATGTAGCGCGTGGCTTCGGTGGAGTTCCAGTTGACCTGCGAGGGCGGAATCTCGACGCCGTTCGAGTAGATGCGGATTTTCTGGTCCGTCAGATAGTTCGGATCCTTCCGCATCTTAGGAATCAGGTCCTTGCGGATGATCGAGGCCGGCACGGTCCAGAACGGGTTGAAGTTCACCTGGGTGACCTTCGCGTTCATGATCGGGGACTGGCGGTCGATCTTGCCGACGCCGGCGGCGTGACGGCTGACCACGTGATTGTCGGCGACGGTTTCAACCAGCGCGGCCGGAATGTTGACCACCGCGTAGCGGCGGCCGGGATTGCCGGAGAGCGAACGCAGACGGACCAGATTGGTCTCCATCTGGCGCAGGCGCGTCGCGGCTGGCACGTTCATCGCGGCGATGGTCTGGTTGTTCAGCGCGCCGGTGGCGTTGAGCCCGTGGCGCTGCTGGAAGCGCTTCACGCCAGCTTCAACATAGCTGTCGTAAACGTCCTGGGCGCCGCCCGAGGCCTGAAGATCGCCCGAGGCGGCCAGACGCTGGCGCAGCGCGACGACGGCGGGCCCCTTTGAGCCAAGGCGCAGCCGCTGGCCGGCCTGAACCGTGCCCCAGCCCCCACGGCCCACGGCGTCGCGCAGGCTGGCGATGGCCTGCTCTGTCGCCGCCACGGTTTCCTGCGAGAGCAGCGGCGTGGACGAGCGGGCCAGACGGCTGTTGGTGCCGGAGTCGTAGCTCTGCGTCCATTCGCTCTGGTCGTCGAAGGCGAATTTCTGGGCGAATGCGGGCCCAATGGCGAGGCCAGTCGCAGCCGAGGCGGCGCCAAACAGAAAGGCGCGGCGCTTCATCGAAAAGGTCTTCTCGTTCATTGTCCTGGAATTCATCGTCCTGAAGCCGTGCAGGTTGGAGCCGCGCAGGCCTGCCCGCGCCAGAGCATGTTCAAGCGAAGCCGGCGACACCCCACGGACCACCCCCCGCGAAGGCATGGCGGCGGAGGCGTCGTGGTTGTCGCCAGATGCATGGATTACCCTCGTAAACCCATGGTCTTACCAAACCATGATCAGCAGGGCCTTTTTGTGGCGCAGGTCATCTGAAATGGTGGCCGCCGCGCGTCGGCTTTCGCGACCGCAGGCGCCGAAACCGACCTATCCGGTTGATCCTGAAGCCATATCGCCGGATTACGCGGCGGAAACGCGCGGGCGACAGCGTCGCACGAAATCGCCACATACGCGGCGCTGTCGCTTCCAGGCAACAGACGCGTCAGGGGGCGCGGTCAGGCCGGCAGCAAATCCAGCGCGCGCTCGGGCGGCCGGCAGGCTGCGGCGCCGCCGGGCCCGACGACGACGGGCCGGTTGAGCAATGCGGGATGCGCGGCGATGGCGTCGAGAATGGCCGCGTCGGTCACGTCCGGGCGGTCGAGGCCGAGCGCGGGGGCCAGTTCTTCCCAAAGATCGCCCTTGCGCCGGAGCAGGGCGCCAGCCCCGCCCTCCACCCGCGCCGCCAGCCCGGCCAGCGCGGCGCGGTCCGGCGCGTCCTTGAGGTAGAGCACGACGCGCGGCTCGACCCCGGCGGCGCGGATCAATTCAAGCGCACGGCGCGAGGTGGAGCACGCGGGATTGTGCCAGATCGTGACTTGTGTAGCCGTGTCGGCGCTCATGCCGTTACTCCTGATCATGGGCGGCCAGCCAGGAGATCACCAGATAGAGGACCGCCAGCACGCCAAACATGGCGACCGTGAACACGCCGCTCGCCACGACCTGCGGCAGGAAAATCGCCATGATCATGTGGCTCATCAGCGCCAGCAGCCACATGATGCCGCCCCAGGTGCTGGTGAGCCACAGCCCGACTGCGGCGACCAGATTGAACACGGCGAAATAGACCACCACCGCTTGGGCGCCGAGGCCGCGATCCTCGAACGGGACTGGCGACGGCGTCAGGCCAAGAATGTCGGCCCAGGCCAGCAGACCCATCATCATCCACAGCACCGCCATCAGGCGCAGGAACCAGACGAGGATCAGCCCCCAGCGCACGCGCGGCAATGGCGAGGCGCGCAGGGCCTCGATGACGCCGCCGGCGCGTCCGCCTTCCGTCCGGGTTTCTTCGCCTTGCGCCGCCACGGGGCACCTCTTTCCATATGGCGCATTCCTGACGGGTCGATTCAGAAAGCCGCCCTACCCGCCTGGTCCGCCGTACTTTTTCACCCCGGAGCGTTCACGTCCTCCAGGAAAACGCCTCTGGCCGGGACAATCCGGCGAAACTGATTCCGGATTCTGCCGCAAACCATTGGGTTCATGTCATTTTCCGATGGGCGACGGCAGCCGCCTCACCGGAAAAACAGCGCGCCCCGTCAGTCGAAAGTCAGCTCCGTCGGGCCGAGGGGCGCGAAATAGGCGTCGATGTCGGCGGCCGACACATCGGCCAGCGCGGCCGGCTTCCATTTCGGATTCTGGTCCTTGTCGACGATCACAGCGCGCACGCCTTCGTAAAAATCGTGCCCCAGGGCGATGCGCGACACGATGCGATATTCGATCCGGATGGCTTCACGGAAGTCGACGCCACGACCGCGCCGCATCTGCTCCAGCGACAGCGCCATGCTGGTGGGTGATTTTGTGCGCATCGTGGCGGCGGTCTTGCCCGCCAGCTCCGAACCGGCTGCGGCCGCCGCGTCGAGGCGCGCCAGAATGCCGGTGACATCCGGCGCGCTGAACGCGTCGTCGATCATCGCCTGGCTGGCGAGCAGCGGCGAAGTCGCCGGCTTCGCGGCGTAAGGCGCCAGCACCGCGTCCACGGGCTCGCCGGCGATCAGCCGATCACGGATGGCGTTAAACTCCGACGATGGCGCCGCATGAGTCGCCAGCCCGATGGCATGGGCCTCGGCCTGGTTGATGCGATCGCCCGTGACGGCAATGAAAGTGCCAAGTTCGCCAGGCAGGAGCGGCAGCGCGAAAGTGGCGCCGACATCCGGGAAGAAACCGATGCCGACCTCCGGCATGGCGAAGGTGAATTTGTCAAAGGCGACCATGTGGCTGCCGTGGACCGAGACGCCGACGCCGCCACCCATGACGAAGCCCTCGACCAGAGCAACGTAAGGCTTGGAATATTCCTTGATGCGGACGTTGAGCTGATACTCCTCGCGCCAGAAGGTCAGCGCGTCCTCAAGCTGGCCGCCCTTGCCCTGCTCGTAGAGTGAGCGGATGTCGCCGCCAGCGCAGAAGGCGCGGTCGCCGGCGCCGGTGACGATGACGCGCGTGACGGCCGGATCATGCTCCCAGGCGTCCAGAGCCTCGCGCAGACCGCGCACCATGGTCAGGGTCAGCGCGTTCAGGGCCTTGGGGCGGTTCAGAATGACAATGCCCGCCGATCCCTGGCGTTCGCAAATGATTTCGCTTTCCTGAACGTCCTGCACGACCATATCCTTCTGAAGCATTTTCCGGCGCGGACTTTGGTCACTGACCGCCGCCGCGTCAATTGGCATGCGCATCCTGACGACGAGAATGCAACTGAGGCGGGGATGCGAGGGGGCGATGCGACCCTGGCGCATTTTGCCCCAGTGCCCATGTCCTGTAGAAGGCAACCGGGGCGCCTGCGCCGGAAGACGATCATCGTCGCGGCCAGGCCAGCAATCAGGACGAGCGGAAAGCCAGCCATGTCGAACAACAGACCGGGACCGGAAATCGCAGACAGTTTCGACCTCGGCCTCGTTCACAGGCCGCGTCGGAACCGCAAATCGGAATGGGCCCGCAGGCTGGTCCGCGAAAATGTGCTGACCACCAATGACCTGATCTGGCCGATGTTTGTCGCCGCCGGCGACAATCTGCGCACGCCAGTGGCTTCGATGCCCGGCGTCGACCGCCAGTCGGTGGACCAGATCGTGCGCTCGGCCGTCGAGGCGGCGGAGCTGGGCATTCCCGCCATCGCCCTGTTTCCCTATACTGACAATGCGTTGAAGGACGCCGAGGGCAGCGAGGCGCTGAACCCCGACAATCTGGTCTGCCAGGCGGCGCGCGCCATCAAGAAGGAAGTTCCGGACGTCGGCGTCATCATCGACGCGGCGCTGGACCCCTACACCAGCCATGGCCATGACGGCGTGATCGCCGACGGGCGGATTCTCAACGACGAGACGGTGGCGCGGCTGGTGCGTCAGTCGGTGATCCAGGCGGAAGCCGGCGCCGATGTCATCGCCCCTTCCGACATGATGGACGGCCGCGTCGGCGCCATCCGCGACGGCCTCGACGCGGCCGGCTTCCAGGACGTGCAGATCATGTCCTACGCCGCCAAATACGCCTCGGCTTTCTACGGTCCGTTCCGCGACGCGGTCGGCTCTGGCGCCCTGCTGGTCGGCGACAAGCGCACCTACCAGATGGACCCGGCCAACGGCGACGAAGCGCTGCGGGAAGTGGCGCTTGACGTCGAAGAAGGCGCCGACATGATCATGGTCAAGCCGGGCATGCCCTACCTGGACGTGTTGCACCGGGTGAAGAAGGAATTTGGCATGCCAACCTTCGCCTACCAGGTGTCAGGCGAATACGCCATGATCGAGGGCGCGGCCCGCAACGGCTGGCTCGACGGCGACAAGGCCATGCTGGAAAGTCTGCTGGCGTTCAAGCGCGCCGGCGCCGATGGCGTGCTGACCTATTTCGCGCCGCGCGTCGCCCGCAAGCTGCGCGGCGCCGGCTGAGCGCCTTTGGGGAATAAGGACGCCCCGCCATGAACGGCCCTGACCCCGCCGCGAACGGAAAGACAGGCGGCGCCTCTGGCGGCCGCCCGGAGACGCCGGGTCGTCGCGGCCTGTTGCGGGCCGAGGCATTTTCGGCCGTGGGCGTTGGCGTCTGCCTCGGTCTTGCCGGCGTCGGCGCCTGGTGGGCGTTCCAGCCCGCCGTCAACGACCGGGCCGCCAGCCTCTGCCGCTCGGTGATCCCGGCCCTGAATCCCTCCGACGCCATTTTCTCACTGGCTGCGCCCCGCCCCGGCGCCGCGCGCTCCAGCGTACGCATCGCCTATACGGCGCAGACTGCCGACGGCCGGTTGCGCCGCCGCGAGGTCTCGTGCCGCTACGCCACAAGCGGCGACGACGCCCAGGTGCGCCTCACCAGCGTCGCCACCGAGCGCGGCCCGCTGGCGGAGGCCAATTTCTATTTTCTGCGCCGCTTCTACTTGGAGGCCAGCGATGGCCCGCCGCCAGATCCGGCCGCCTCGCAAGCCATCGCGCCGCGCCGCTGAGCGCGCCAGACCTGATGAGCGCGCCAGACCCGACGATTGCGGAGGAGATTGCGCCCATCCCGTATCCCGTACGCAAATCACACCTTAAAAACACCACTGGAGCGCGCATATATAGAGCGTGACTGCGAAGGCGCGTCCGTGCGGGCGCCCGGGACGTTGTGGCGGAACGGCGAGATAAAATGGCGAATACGGATCTGACGACAGGCGGCCAGGGCGGATCTGCCGGCGGCGAGCGCACGTGGCGCACCAGCGGCGTGCTGACGTCGCGGCTGTTCGCCTGGCTGATCGACCTGGTGATCATCGCCCTGTGGACGGTGCTGCTGGCGATCATCGTTGGCGTGCTGGGTTTTCTGACATTCGGCCTGGGCTGGTTCCTGTTCGCCCTGGTGGTTCCGGCTTCCGGCATCATCTACAGCATGGTGACGGTGGGCGGCTCCAGGCAGTCCACCATCGGCATGCGCATGCTGGGCATGCGCGTGGTGCGCGCCGACGGCGGCCGCGTTGACGCCATCACCGCCGGGGCGCACGCATTGTTCTTCTATCTCGCCGCCAGCACCGGCCTGCTGTGGCTCGCGGACGTGGTGATCGGCGTGATCGACGACCGGGGCCGGATGGGACACGACTATCTCGCCGGCCTGGTGGTGGTCTGGAACGACTGACCTCAAGCGCTTTCCGGCCAGGCAGGCTCGTCTGGTCGATCAGGCTTTGCTCAAATCAGACTTCGCCCAAAACGGGAAAACCTCAAACGACTTCCGGGTCATGTTGATCAGAAGCTGTCCCCGGACAGATCCGGCAAGAGCAGGGATCGCGCCGACCGGCGGATGAAGACGGAGGCGTTCGCGACGCCCCCTTCTTTATTGGGCTTTGTTATTGTCGCCCCGCAAAGGGGGCAAACAGCGCGGCCGGGCGCCCCGCAAAGCCCATTCTCCCGGCAGGCAGGCGATGGTACGCTGGGCTTGCCAGCGAATGCTTCGCCGCGCCCAGCGACAGGGGACCAGCAGCGTGACCACACATCCGCGCGAAACGCCCCAGTTCTATCTCACAGGGCCGGCGACCTGCCCCTACCTGCCCGGCCGTCAGGAACGGAAGGTGTTTACCCACCTAGTCGGCCGGCGCGCCGCCGGGCTCAACGATCTGCTGAGCCAGAACGGCTTCCGTCGCTCGCAGACCATCGCCTACCGGCCGGCCTGTGAAGGCTGCTCCGCCTGCGTCTCGGTGCGCGTGGTGGTTGATGACTTCTCGCCCGGCAAGAGCTTTCGCCGGGTGCTGCGCGCCAACGCCGATCTTGTCGGCGCCATGGGCGCGCCCGCGGCCACAGCGGAGCAATACTGCCTGTTTCGCGACTACCTGACTGCCCGCCACCACGATGGCGGCATGGCCGACATGAGCGTGCAGGACTACGTCACCATGGTCGAGGACAGCCATGTGGACACCCGCCTCCTCACCTGGCGCCGGCGCGGACCCGATACGGCCATCAATGGTCGCGGTCAGGGGCCGCTGATCGCCGCCGCCCTGACCGACGTGCTCAGCGACGGCCTGTCGATGGTCTATTCCTTCTATGATCCGGCCGAAGAGCGCCGCAGCCTCGGCGCCTTCATGATTCTTGACCATATCCGTCGGGCCCGCGAGATGGGCCTGCCGTATGTCTACCTGGGCTTCTGGGTCGAAGGTTCACGAAAAATGGCCTACAAAGCCCGCTTCACGCCGCAGGAACGCCTGACCGGCGCGGGCTGGAGACGCCACGAATGATCCTGGACAGCGCAAGCGGTCTCGCTGACAAAGCTCTTTCCACCCCGTCCGCCTCCACAACGTCGAAACGTACGGTCCGCCTGCCGATCATCGATGCGGCGCGCGGCGTCGCTTTGGCCGCCATGGTGATCTACCACAGCGCCTGGGACATCACCTTTTTCAACCTGGCGCCCATCGACGCGGTGAATTCGCCATTCTGGCGCAACTTCGCCCACGGCATCGCCAGCAGCTTCCTGTTCCTCGTCGGCGTTAGCCTCGTGCTGGCCAGCCAGAACGGCGTCAACTGGACGACCGGTTACTGGAAGGCCTGGGGCAAGCGGATGGCAATGGTGGTCGCCGGCGCGGCGGCTGTGACCGCGTCCACCTGGTTCACCAACCCGCAGCAATTCATTTTCTTCGGCATCCTGCACTGCATCGCCGCCGCCAGCATTCTGGCCCTGCCGTTCCTGCGCGCGCCGTGGCCGCTGACGGCGCTGGCCGGCGCCGGCGTCATCGCCCTGCCCTTCTTCTGGACTTCACCGCTGTTCAGCCACGGCCCGCTGATTGTCACCGGCCTCGCCGATGTCGTTCCCAACACGGCCGACTGGGTTCCCATCTTCCCCTGGTTCGGCGCGGTGCTGCTCGGCGTGGCGGCGGCCCGGGCCTGCCTCGCCTGGTTTCCGGCCACGGCGGCTGGCCGCTGGCGCGACGCTGGCCGCATCGGCAAGACGCTGACTTTCGCCGGCCGGCACAGCCTGATCATCTATCTGACCCACCAGATCGTGCTGATGGGCCTGTTCGGCGCCATCGCCTGGGTCATCGGCCCATCGCAGGCGGCGTTGGACATGCGGGTGACGCGCACCTGCCATTTTGCCTGCGCCGCCAACGCCGGATCGGAAGCCTTCTGCCAGAAATATTGCGACTGTCTCGTGGGCAGCCTGCGTCAGGACGGGCTGTCAGCGCCAGTCGTCTCCGGCGACATCACCCCGGCTGGCCGGGCGCGGCTGGGTCAGACCATCGGCCAGTGCAGCGACGCGGCCAAACCGCAGTGAGCGACGGCCTCAAAGGCAGCCAGATCAAGGCCCTGTCAGTGGTTGCGCCCAGTGGAGGCAAGATCGCTTCCGGCGTCAAAACCCTCGGAGCCCAGCGTTGGGCCCCGCCTCTGACGTCAACCGGGGACTTGCTGATCGTCGAGAACCGCCAGTTCCTACGCCAGGCTGGCGATGAAGATCCGGATGGGCGGGCCGTGGCAATCGTGCGGGTGACGACGGTCCGGCCGTTCACCCGCGCCGACATGACCGCCGCCTGCGCCAGCTCTTGCGCGGACGGCTGGCTCGCCTGGGAACTGGCGGACATTCGCCCGGTCGCGTGGCGCGGGGCCGTGCTGGCGGCGCAGGACATCTATCTGGTCGACTGGCCGGAACGTCCGTCCGGACAGGCCCCTCCCCAGACATGAAAATGGCCGGGCAATCCCGGCCATTCCAACCATGCGAGGTCTGACGCTCAGGCGCTGTTTACAGCCCCACCATCAGCTTGGCGATGATGTCGCGCTGCACTTCGGACGAGCCGCCGAAGATGGTGAAGGCGCGGCTGTTGAGATACTCCGGCACCACCGGCAGTTCGATCTCTGGCAGGGTCGCCCGGTTCAGGCCATACAGCGGCCGGGTCGGCTCCCAGACCAGCGCGTCATAGCCGAGGACATCCACGGCCAGGCGCGTGATGGCCTGCTTGATCTCGCTGTTGCGCAATTTCAGCAGCGAGGAGACGGCTCCGGGGTTCTGGCCGGTCTGAAGCGCTGACATGATCCGCAGTTCGGTCAGCTCCAGCGCGTCGATATCGATCTCGATCTCCGAGATCTTCAGCGCCAGCGCCGGATCGTCGATCGGCTGGCCAGGGGCCTCGCCGTTCGCCATGTCGATCACATGCTGCAGGCCGCGCCGCAGGCGGGCCGCCGCGATGCCGCCGCCGCGCTCGAACTCCAGCAGATACTTGCCGTAGGTCCAGCCGAGCCCTTCCTCGCCGATGCGGTTCTCCACCGGCACGCGCACGTCGTCGAAGAAGACCTGGTTGACCTCGTGGTCGCCGCCGATGGTCAGGATCGGACGGATGGTGATGCCCGGCGACGTCATGTCGATCAGGATGAAGCTGATGCCCTCCTGCTTGCGGCCGGTGTCGTCCGTGCGCACCAGAGCGAACATCATGTTGGCGTGGTGGGCGTGCGTGGTCCAGATCTTGGTGCCGTTGATGACGTAGTGATCGCCATCACGCACGGCGCGGGTCTTCAGCGAGGCCAGATCGGAGCCGGAGCCTGGCTCGGAGTAGCCCTGGCACCAGTAGTCCTCGCAATTGAGGATGCGCGGCAGGTACTTCGCCTTCTGCTCCGGCGTGCCAAACCTGATGATGACCGGGCCAACCATGGCGACGCCCATGGGCGACACGCTGGGCGCGCCAGCCTTCGCGCACTCGGTGGCGAAAATCCAGCGCTGCGCCGGCGTCCAGGTCGGACCGCCAGCCTCCGGCGGCCAGCCTGGCGCCGCCCAGCCTTTCGACGCCAGGGCGCGGTGCCACGGGTCGGAAATCTCCTTGTCGGAGAATACGGACGGCGTCAGGCCCTGGGCCCGCTTCATGTCGGGCGTCAGCGCGGAAGCGAGGAATTCGCGAACTTCCTCGCGGAAGGCCTTTTCCTCATCAGAGAACGAGAAATTCATGGGAGTTCAACTCCTGTCGCCTCGCCGCCCCCGGAAAAAGGGAATGGCGCAGCGCGAAAAACACTTCAGGCGGCGCGTCCGGCGGCGCTGAGAGCCGCGTGGCGCTTCAGATGATGATCGACGCCGCCGAACATGGCGTCGAAGAACACCACGCGCTTGAGGAAAGCGCCGATCTCCAGCTCCTCGGTAACGCCCATGCCGCCATGCAACTGCACGGCCTGCTCGGCGACGAAGCGCGCGCCGCGGCCGATCTTCGCCTTGGCGCCGGAGACGGCGCGGGCGCGGTCAACGGGCTCGGCGTCGGCGAACAGTGCGGCGCGCAGGGCCAGCGAGCGCGCCTCCTCCACCGCCACGGCCATGTCGGCCATGCGATGGCGCAGCGCCTGATTGACCGACAGCGGCTTGCCGAACTGCTCGCGCGTCTTGATGTAGGCGGCGGTGGTCTCCACCAGCGTCTGCATCATGCCCACGGCCTCGCCGCACAGCGCCGCGGCGGCGTGGTCGGTCACCGCTTCGATCACCGGCAGCGCATCTTCAAGACCCCCGAGCAGCGCGTCGGCGCCGAGACGCACGCCGGCGAGCCCCACCTGCGCGACCTTGCCGCCGCCAAGACGCAGATCCGTCGTCAGGGTCAGCCCCTCCGCATCGCGCGGCGCGATGAACAGGCCAATGCCTTTCGCATCGGCGCGGTTGCCATGGATGCGGGCGGAGACAATGAGCAGGTCCGCCTCATCGGCGTCGAGCACGGCTGTCTTGGCGCCGTCGAGCACCCAGCCGTCAGCATCCTTCACCGCATGGGTCGCCACGTCAGCCAGGTTGTAGCGGGCCTGGCGCTCGCTGTGCGCGAAGGCGATGCGCAGCGCGCCTTCCGCCACCTTCGGCAGCAGATCGGCCTGCTGGGCCGACGACCCCGCCGCCGCGACAGCGCCGGCGCCGAGGATCACTGTCGAGACGTAAGGCGAATCGACAAGACCCTCGCCGAAGGCTTCCATCAGCATGCCGACTTCAACGGCGCCGCCGCCCAGGCCGCCGTGCGCCTCCGGCAATGGCAGGGCGAGCCAGCCCAGATCGGCGAACTCCCGCCAGGTGGCGGCGGAAAAGCCTTCGCCGGCTTCCGCGCGTTTGCGGCGGGCGTCGGCGTTATACTGGGCGCGGACGAAACGCCCGGCGCTTTCACGCAGCAGGCGCTGCTCTTCGGTGGGGGTGAGATCCATGGTCAGACAGACGCCTTTCCCTTGACCGATCCATGCACGCCGGACGGGTCTACGATTGAACCAAACTGCTGGAGATTGTGGGCGTGACAGAGCTGGTGCAGGGCATAGGCTTTGTCGATCGCCGCCTGCTGGCCCATGATGTCGAGCGAACCATTGACCGCCTCCTTGGCCAGCTTCAGGGCGAAGGTCGGCTTGGCGGCGATGCGTTGCGCCAGTTGCGTGGTGAAGTCGCGCAGGGCCTCGCGCGGCGTGACGTGATTGACCATGCCCAGCCGGTAGCCTTCCTGAGCGCTCCATGCATCGGAGGTGAACAGGAATTCCTTGGCCTTGCGGGCGCCCAGCTCCCACGGGTGCACGAACCACTCGTGACCGCAGACGCCCATGGTCACCACCGGGTCGCAGAACGACGCATCCTCGCTGGCGACGATCAGGTCGCAGGCCCAGGCCAGCATCAGCCCGCCGGCGATGCAGCGCCCCTGGACCTCGGCGATGGTCGGCTTGGAAATGTTGCGCCAGCGACGGGTCATCTGCAGGTAAATTTCCTGCTCACGGGCATAAAGGCCATGCACCCCAGGCTCGGCGAAACCACCCCAGTTGAACACCGGCGGGAAATCGACGCCGGCCGCATTCTTCGCGCCCGCGCGCAGGTCGTGACCGGCGGAAAAATGCGGATCGGAGCCCGCCAGGACAATGACCTTCACCGCGTCGTCGGCGGCGGCCGCGTCGAAGGCGGCGTTGAGGTCATAGGTCATCTGCAGGTTCTGGGCGTTCCGGGCGTCCGGCCGGTTCATGACGATGCGGGCCACGCCTTCAGCCGACCGTTCGACCAGCACGGTTTCATATTCCGCCATTGCTTCCTCCCTCAGGCAAAAGTCGACCGACAGCAGCGGAGCCTTGCCCTGGATTTTTGATTGTCCCCGATCCCACGTGAAGGAGCGGGTTGCGCGACGTCATACTGCGGGAACGACGATATGCGCCGCAATGCAGCGCGCCTCCCGATCCCGGTAACTTTCCTGGAGGGCGCGGCCTGATGCGGCGGACGCCCCATGATCTATCAAACGCTAGTTCAAGATTGGGGGCGCGTCCAGAGCCAGGCGATCATGGCCGCCGCGCCGTGGCAAATCAGATGTGGGAGAGGATGTTGACCAGCCGGCCGGACGGATCGCGGACAAACAGCCGGCGCACGCCCCACGGCTCAACCGCCGGGCCGTACTCCAGGACAAAGCCCGCTTTGGCCAGGCGAGCCATCACCTCATCCAGATTGTCAACCTCGATCGACAGATCCGGAACTGGCAGGCCGCCGCCGCCCTCGCTGGCGATGCTGACCTGAGCCGGAGCCGCCGCCGTGCTGACGAAGGTGATGATCCAGCCATGGTCCATCGCCACGTCCATATCGAGCACATCGCCGTAGAATACCCGGGCGCGCCCCGGATGCCCGGCTGCGATGTTCGCCACAATCCGCCTGACTGTCATCGCCCTGCCCCCAACAACACCCGCCTGGAACCATCCTAGGGCTGCTGCTTGGGCTTGCCGGAGAGACGGCGGCGCATATCCCGCAAACCATGGGCGAGCCAGCATCAGGCGCGCGCATAACAGGAGCGGCGCGCCTGACCCGCAAGGAGCGCTTGCCGGCGAAGCGTCCCGCTCCGGATCAGGAAAAATGCTTCACGTCAGATTGGCCAGGCCGAATTCCATCGCGACATGAACGGATTTTTCCGGGTCGCGAAACCGCCCCAGCCATCGCCCCGGCGCGCCCTTGGTGGATGACCGGAACAGACCCGGCCATGACCGGCGCTGACTGTCCGGCCAGGCCATGCGCCAGCGGCCCGGCGGACGCCCTTAACCGAAGCGATTGTTACGCGGGAACCCCTTGGGCGGCAGCCGGCCTGCTTCGGCGCGGTTGCCGACCCAGTCGCGCAGATCGGTTTCATTCACCGTCCAGGTGCGGCCGGACGTGTCCTTCCAGGTCAGGCCATCGGTCACGTTGAAGGTCTTGGCGTCCGCTGCGCCGCCGTCGCGGTATTTCTGCAACCGCACGCCCTTGCCGCGCGTCATTTCCGGGGCCTGGATCAGCGGGAACACGAGCAGCTTGCGGTTCTGGCCGATGATGGCGAGATGATCGCCGGCGACCGGCGCGCACACCGCCAGTTTGTGCGGCGCGTCCATCACCATGATCTGCTTGCCCTTGCGGGTGTTGGCGACCATGTCGTCGGAACTGGCGACGAAACCACGCCCCTCGCTGGACATCAGCAGCATCTTCTCACCCTGACGCCAGGGCCAGGCGGCAATCACGCTGGCGTTCTCATCCATGTCGATCAGGATGCGCAGCGGATCGCCAACGCCGCGTCCGCCTGGCAGCTTCGCGGCCTCGATCGTAAAGACGCGGCCCGTGCTGTCCGCCAGCAGGATGCGCGAGGTGGTTTCGGCATGGAACGACAGCGCCAGGCTGTCGTCGCCCTTGAACTGCAAACCAGACACGTCCGCGACGTGGCCCTTGAGGGCGCGAATCCACCCCTTGGCCGAGACGACCACGGTGACCGGCTCGCGCTCGACCATGGCCTCGGTCAGATCAATGGCGCCGGCGGCCGGCGCGTCGGCGAAGCTGGTGCGGCGTTTGCCCAGCGGCGTCTCCGGCCCGAAAAGCTTGCGCAGGCCGCGAATTTCCGTGGACACCTTCTTCCACTGGGCGGCTTCCGAGCCGAGCAGGGCATTCAGCTCGGCTTCCTCTTTCTGCAACGCCGCCTGCTCGGTGCGCAGTTGCATCTCCTCCAGCTTGCGCAGGGCGCGCAGGCGGGTGTCGAGAATGGCGTTGGCCTGGATCTCGGTGAGATCGAAACGCTTCATCAGCGCCGGCTTCGCCTCGTCCTCCTCACGGATGATGCGGATCACCTCATCCAGATCGAGATAGACAATCAGCAGGCCGCCGAGGATTTCGAGGCGCCGGCCGATGACGCCGAGACGATGGCGCGAGCCGCGCTGCAGCACGTCGCGGCGGTGATCCACCCACTCGCGCAAGACTTCCGCAAGCCCGAGCACGCGCGGCACCCGGCCCGCGGTCAGAACGTTCAGGTTCAACGGAACGCGGCTTTCCAGCTCGGTGAGCCGGTACAGCGATTCCATCATCAGTTCCGGATCAACGGTGCGGGAGCGCGGCTCGAAGACGATGCGCACGTCCTCGGCCGATTCATCGCGCACGTCGGCGACCAGCGGCAGCTTCTTTTCCTGCAACAGGTCGGCGATCTTCTCGATCAGCCGCGCCTTGGGCACGAGGTAGGGAATTTCCGTGACCACGGCGACCCAGCCGCCGCGACCCGCGTCTTCCTTCTCCCAACGGGCGCGCACGCGAAAACCGCCGCGACCGCTGCGGTAGGCGTCGAGAATATTGACGCGCGGCTCGACGATAATGCCGCCCGTGGGAAAATCCGGCCCCTGGACGAAGTTGAGCAACTGCTCCGACGTCGCGTCAGGATGCGTGACCAGATACAGCGCCGCCTCGCACAGTTCGGCGACGTTGTGGGGTGGAATCGACGTGGCCATGCCAACGGCGATGCCTTGCGAACCATTGGCCAGCAGATTTGGAAAGGCCGACGGCAGCACCGCCGGCTCGGACGTGGAGCCGTCGTAATTGGGCCGGAAATCGACGGTGTCGTTGTCGATATCCTGAAGCAGCAGCCGCGCCACCTCGGTCATGCGCGCTTCGGTGTAACGGTGAGCGGCCGGGCCGTCGCCATCGATATTGCCGAAGTTGCCCTGTCCCTCCACCAGCGGATAACGCGAGGCGAAGTCCTGGGCGAGACGCACCATGGCGTCATAAATGGCCTGGTCGCCGTGCGGATGGAATGAACCCATCACGTCGCCGACGACCTTGGCGGATTTCTTGAATGGCGAGCCCGGGTCGAGCCGCAGCAGGCGCATGCCGTAGAGAATGCGGCGATGGACGGGCTTCAGGCCATCGCGCGCGTCCGGCAGGGCGCGATGCATGATGGTCGAGAGGGCATAGTCGAGATAGCGCTGCTCCAGCGCTTCGCGCAGCTCGACATTCTCAATGCCGCCGTCCGGCGGCGTCCCGACCTCTTTGCCCATACCCTCCCCCGGAACACGCCGCAGACCGGCGCCGATGGCGAACTGTCATCACGACCTGAAACCAGCGCGGCGGGCCTGCCCTGTGGCAAAAAATGCGCGCGTGATCGACGGTCAGGCAAATGCTGGAACAGCCGCCCGCGGACATGAGAACGGGTAGCGAACAAACCTGCTGAACGCAAGCATTTACATGGGCCTTCCGGCCCCGCTCAACCGTTATCCCGTCGGGGTGGGCGCAGCAGCAACACCGCCGCGATGATCTGCAGCGCGACGCACAGCGCCAGCGGCGCGCCATAGCCGCCCGTCAGATCATGCACGACGCCGACAATCGCCGGGAAGAAGGCATAGAAGAACTGCCCGGTCGCCACCGTCATGCCCATGATCAGGCTGAAGGCGCGGGCGGGAAACTCATGCTGGATGATGGTTGCCGGCAGGGTGATCAGATTGCCGACGGACAGGCCAAATACGATGACCGCCGGAAACAGCACCTGCGGACTGCGCGGCCAGATGATGATGGCGACCAGCGCCAGCGCCTGACTGCCGATGCTCAGCGCTGTCGTCAGGCGTTGATTGACCCGGTCGATGACGAAGCCAAGGGCGACCCGCCCGGCGAAGGCGGCGAAGGAGCCGGCCATCAACGCCACCGCGGTCTGCTCCGCCCCCAGAGCCGGCAGCAGCAGGGCGACCTGATGCATCAGGAAGCCGACCTGGGCGCCAAAGCCCAGGGCGAACGGAACGGCGATGCTCCAGAAATGCAGGGAGCGCATGGCGTCGCGCCAGTTGGCGGGGCCATCCGGCGCGCGACCAGAGCCGCTGGCGACCGCATGGGTTTCGCCATCCGGAACCGGCGCGCGGCTGGCAAGCCCGAAGATCAGCAACGGCAGCAGCATCGCCAGCATGACGAGGCTGAGCCCGGTGACGCTGGCCGCGAGGCCATAGACGGCGCTGAGCCTGACCAGCAACGGCGCGACGAAGACGCCGGCGAGACTGGCGCCATTGAGCGCCAGGCTGATGGCGAGGCCGCGCTTGCGGTCGAACCAGCGGGCCAGCGCGGTGGAAATGGCCGTGGAGCTGGTGGCCGCCCAACCGATGCCCAGCACCGCGCTGCACGCGAACAGCATAACCGGATGGCGGGCGTTGGCCACGCCAATCGCGCCGAGCGCCATGACGCAGACGCCGCCGCAAAGCAGTATTCGCAGATCGACCCGCGAAAACAGGGCGCTGACCCAAAGCAGGCAGGCGGCGCCAAAGACGTAATAAAAGGTGATCGAGGCCGAAACCAGCGCCGTCGACCAGCCATTGGCGCGCTGCAACTCGGCCAGATAGACCGGCTGACCGTAGAAACCGAAACCCCAGACGAAGATGGCCATGGCGAAGCAGGCCAGCACCGCCGGCCAGCCAGCGCGAAATTCGCTGACTTCGGCGTCCGGGGTGTTTTCGGCAGGCCGCGCCCGGCTCAGGTCCGCATCGTTCTGGTCCGCGTTGGCGACGGTGGGCAGGGCGGACATGGGTCGGGCTCCGGAGAATTCAGGCGTCACGCGGGCGCCAGATGCGTCCTGAAACCGGATGCCATCTCCTGACCTTACGCGATATCCGCATCCTGCTTTTGAATGCGTCGCGCCGCCAGCCGCGCCAGCGCGCCCCTGGGTTGCATCTGGCCGGCGCCTTTGACGACAGCCTTGGCCACGCCCTGGGCGACGGCCGTCCAGGAGGTTTCGGCAGCCCGGCGATCCAGACGTTGTCTGATGAACGCGGCTCGTTGGTTTTTGTCAGGCCCACGCGGCGCGGTGCAGGGAATTTTGTCATATGGAATTGCGTTTTGGCGATCGTGAACGTCCCGGCACCTTCACGACCTGGCGCAGCTCGCCGCCCCTCAAGGGGCATGAGCGCCCTCGCAAGACCGCGCGGACAGCAACGATGCGGACGCCGACGCGTCCGCCCGCGAAGTCCGCGCAACGCTCCAGGATCAATGCGCCAACCTCGTTGGCGAACCTTATGGGGCCTGGACGTCAGTCATACGCTGCAAAATGGAGATGACGCGTTCGCGCCCGTCGGGGGCCGGCATGCCGCGCGGCCCATAGACATTGCGGGTCAGGAAAAAGCCGGTGACGCGCAGGGCGTCGAGCACGTCTCGCGGCGACGGAGCCGTTTCCAGCGCGCCGGAGAGAAACGGCGGCAACGGCAGCAGCCGGTCTTTCCAGGGCTCGCCAGCGGCAACCGAAACGGCGCAGCCGGACTTCGGCGAAACATATTTCAGATCATCCGTCACGCCGGTCGCGGCGCAGCGCGACAGATCAAGGCCGAAGCCCAGCTCGGCGAGCAATGACAGTTCGAACAGGGCCAGCAGGCCCGGGCCAACCGCATCGTCAGCCACGTGATCGGCGAGCAGGGCCAGAGCATCATGCACGTCCGCGTGGGGATCGCGCTCCGGCAACAGGCGCGTCAGCGCCACCGCCGCGCCGAGCAGGTTGAGCGCCAGGGCCGAGCCCATGTAGCGCGCCGCCCGCAACTGGCCGCCCTCCACGGCGAACATGCCCAGTTGCTCCTCGATGCGGGCCCGCCACACCAGGGATACCGAATTGCCAGGCTGGAGCACCGGGCGCATCCGTCCCGAGCGACCGCCGCGCACCACGCCGGCGTGACGGCCATGGGCGCGGGTCATGACTTCGAGAATAACGCTGCTTTCACCAAGACGGCGCGCCCCAAGCACCACGCCTTCGTCAGCCCATTCCATGACCTCTCCACGGGCGGGGTTGGGCGGCGGAACGCAAGATCCCGGAGCCGGTTGCGGCATCGGCGCGCCTGGCGACGGACATACGCAGGCGCAGCGCTTTCATGGGTGGCCGGTTCAGGCCCCCGGTCACCACAATCCTGGGGGCGTCAGGGCGCCCTTGCAGACTGCCCCGCCCCCCCTGGGCCGACTTCACGCAAGGCCCAGCCCTACCATGAGGCGCTGAGGCAGCAAGACTCAGTTGCGCGGGAACTCCAGCCCCATCTCGCGATAGCGGGCCGGATCATCGCCCCAGTTCTCGCGCACCTTGACGAACAGGAACAGATGCACCTTCGCGTCGGCCGCCTCGGCGATGTCGACGCGGGCCGCCGAGCCGATGGCCTTGATGGTCTGGCCGCCCTTGCCCAGCACAATGCTGCGCTGGCTTTCACGCTCGACGAAGATGGTCTGCTCGATGCGCACCGAGCCATCGCGCTGTTGCGTCCAGGTGTCGGTTTCCACCGTGGAGGCATAGGGCAGTTCATCGTGCAGGCGATCAAACAGCTTTTCGCGCGTGATCTCGGCCGCCAGCTGACGCAGCGGCGCGTCGGCGATCTGGTCCTCGGGATAATGCCAGTGATCGACCGGCATGCGCTCGGCCAGCCATGTCTTGAGATCCTCGACGCCATCGCCCTTCATGGCGGAGATCATGAAGGTGCGCTGGAATTCGCCCTTCCCGTTCACCGCCGCGGCGAGCGCCAGCAGCCGCTCGCGCTGGATCAGGTCGATCTTGTTGAGAATCAGCACCTTGGGCTTGCGCACGTCGGCAAGCCGCTCCAGCACCGCCTCCACTTCCTCGTCAATGCCCTTGCGGGCGTCGACCAGCAGGCAGACGACGTCGGCGTCGCCGGCGCCGCCCCAGGCGGTGGTGACCATGGCCCGGTCAAGCCGGCGCTTGGGGCGGAAGATGCCAGGGGTGTCAACGAAGATCATCTGGCTGTCGCCATGAATGGCGATGCCGCGCACCAGTACGCGGGTGGTCTGCACCTTGCGCGAGATGATCGACACCTTGGCGCCGACAAGGGCGTTGAGCAGGGTCGACTTGCCCGCGTTGGGCGCGCCGATCAGAGCGATGAACCCGCAGCGCGTCTGCAGGGCCTCGTCCTGGCCGTCGCCGGCGCCCGGAGCCGGCGGAGTGGTTTCGTCAGTCATGTGTGCCCTTGTTCATGTCGGATCGGCGCCTTCGCGCGCGAGAAACTGGCCGGCGGCGTCCTGCTCGGCGGCCCGCTTGGAGGCGCCCTTGCCGAGACAGGGCTCAAAGCCCTGGACCTGGGTGGAAATCGTGAAGACCGGCGCGTGGTCAGGTCCGGTCGTCTCCACCAGTTCGTAGCCGGGATTGGGCAGGCCGCGGGCGTGAGCCCACTCCTGCAGGGTTGTCTTGGCGTCGCGCAGCGGCCGTTGCGGCGCGTGCATGCGCGGCTCGAAGGCGGCGCGCACCACGGCGGCGGCGGCGGCGTGCCCGCCATCGAGATACACCGCGCCAACAATGGCCTCGCAAACATCCGCCAGCAGCGAGACGTTCTGGCGGGCGCGCGGAAAGGCGCCGCCGGCGGCGAGGCGCAGGTGCGGCGGCACATCCCAGGCGCGCGCCACATCGGTGCAGGTTTCGCGGCGCACCAGTTCGGCCAGGCGGCGGGACAATTCGCCCTCCTCCGCCGCCGGGAAAGCGCGGAACAGCATCTCCGCCACTACCAGGCCCAGCACCCGGTCGCCCAGGAATTCCAGCCGCTGGTAGGAGCCGATGCGGTCATCGGCGCCGCTCACATGGGTCAGCGCGCGCTCAAGGAGCGAACGGTCGGTGAAGTCGTGGCCAACGGCGGCCTCCAGCTTCGCGAGGGATGGCTTGCGCGCGGCCATGTTATCTGACCCTGGTGAACATGCGATCCCAGCGCACGCTCCACGGCCACTTCCAGAACTGCCAGGCGGCGGAATCCTCCTTCACCGAGAAGAAGATCAGTTCGGCGCGGCCGATGAAATTCTCAAACGGCACATAGCCAACGCTCGACTCGTCGCGGCTGTCGGTGGAATTGTCGCGGTTGTCGCCCATCATGAAGAAGTGGCCGGCGGGCACCGTGTAAACATAGGTGTTGTCCCAGTAGCCCTTGTCGCCGTCGCGCTCGATCACCCGGTGCTTCACGCCGCCGGGCAAGGTTTCGATATATTGCGGCACCGGAACCTGGCGCCCCCAGGAATCGGTGGTGACGAAATCCTCAATGCGCTGGCGTTCGACCATCTGGTCGTTGATGTACAGCCGCCCGTCGCGCATCTGGATGCGGTCGCCCGGCAGGCCGATGACGCGCTTGATGTAATCGGTGGCGTTGTCCTTCGGCAGCTTGAACACGGCCACGTCGCCGCGTTTCGGCTCCGAGGCAAGGACGCGACCGTTGAACACTGGCGGGCTGAAGGGGATGGAGTACCTTGAGTAGCCGTAGGAGTACTTCGACACGAACAGGTAGTCGCCGATCAACAGCGTCGGAATCAGCGAGCCCGAGGGAATGTTGAACGGCTGGAACAGCAGGGTCCGCACAACCACCGCAATAAGCAGCGCCTGGATAATGACCTTGACTGTTTCGTAAAGGCCGCCGTCTTTCGACGGCTTCTCCCTGTTTTCAACATCCGTCCGCGCCATGCACCGGCCTTCCGTAGCCGGTCACGGCCTGACCGGCGATATGGGTTTCAGACAAAGCGCCGGCCCCGGGGGCTGGCGTTCGGGCATGTTGCGGTTGCACGACGTCCATTTCCGGCTCCGTGCAACCGCAACATGCTCTTTTATGGCGCAGGCTGGCCGCCGCCGCGCGCCATGGATACTCCAAGGCGCCGCCTGGCTCAATCGGGCGTCGCCTGGCTCAATCGGGCCCCGCCCGATACTGGCCGCCCCCTGGCCCAATCGCGCCGGCGGTCGCCCGCCGCAGACGCGATGACCAATGACCGCGCCAAAACAGCCAGGGTGCTTCCAGCAATATCCGGATTCGGCCCGCGATGTCCGGCAACGCGCTTTCAAGGGCCTGCAACGGTTCTATTATCCCCGATTGCGGCGCGAGCGGGGCCATGATTGCAAGGCGGCGAGCGTTTGTCTTGCTGATGTCTTGCTGCGGGCGCCCAGGACCGGCCGCCCCCTCAATCCGGCCATTCAGGCCTGATCCTGCCGGGGCGGCGCAGGCGGCAGCGCCTCGATGATGACGAACGCCTGGGCCATGGGCGGATCGTCGGTCAGCGAGACGTGGATGACAGGCTCCATGCCCGCCGGAATCATGGTTTTCAGTCGCGCGAGGGCGCCCCCGGAAAGGCGCATGGTGGGCCGGCCGCCCGGCATGTTCACCACTTCCATGTCGCGCCAGAAGACGCCAAGCCTGAGACCCGTGCCCAACGCCTTGGAGCAAGCTTCCTTGGCCGCGAAACGCCTGGCGTAAGATGCGGCCCGCGTGGCGCGACGGTCGCTTTTCGCCCGCTCGCCTTCCGTGAAGATGCGGTGGGTGAACCGGTCGCCGAACCGGTCAAGAGATCTTTGTATGCGATTGATGTCGCAAAGATCAGAGCCAATGCCGACGATCATCCTGTTCCCTCTTCCAACGGCGGCCCGGCGCCTGGTCAACCGACACAGGCTGCGGGAAGCTGGCGGCGGCAAGGCTGATGCATCCGCAAGCTCGGGCGCGCCGCCGCCGCCCGGATCCCGTCAGCGCCCCACGGATCAGTCCTGCGGGCATTGACGCAATCCGGCCGTTTCCATCCAGTTACGGCATAAGCGGATCAGAACCAAGACAAACGGCGACAGCGCCCTCAACCTCGCCGGGTAGGGACGCCTCGCTGAATCCTGTCGCGCGGGCGACAGCGACAATCGCTGCGGCCTGTCCTTGCCGGGCGGCGCACCGCCGCCCGGAGACAGGAGCATGGCTCAGGGGTTCGGACCAGCCCTGGAAACCACGCCGGCGATCAGGCCGCCGACAAGCGGCGCGACGATGAACAGCCAGACCTGGGACAACGCCTTGCCGCCAACGAAAAGGGCTGGGGCGAGACTGCGGGCCGGGTTCACCGACACGCCCGTGACATTGATGAACACGACATGGATGACAAACAGGGTGAGGCCAATCGCCAGGCCGGCGATGGCCGCGTTGGCGGCCGGCTTCGTCACCTGGAGGATCAGATAGACAAAGATGAAGGTGATCAGAACCTCCACGAGCGCCGCCGCGGTGAGGCCATAGCCCGCGCCATACCCCTCGCCCCAGCCATTCTGGCCGAGGCCGGACGTGGCGACGTTATATCCGCCGACCTTGTCCGACAGGATGAGGTAAAGAACCGCTGCGCCGATGATGGCGCCAACAACCTGCCCGATCATGTATCCAATGGCATCGCCAACGCCGATGCGGCCGGCGCTGAGGAAGCCCAGCGTCACCGCCGGATTGATGTGACACCCGGAAATTCCGCCAATCGAATAGGCGGCCACCATCAGGCCGATGCCAAACGCGAAGGCGATGCCCAGCAGGCTCATCGCCGTGCCGGCGCCTGTTCCCGTGGCGAGCACCACCGCGCCGCAACCGAAGAAAACAAGCAACGCTGTACCATATGCTTCGGCGATATACTTGTTCACGCCATCCATCGGACTACTCCCACGCAAGCGGCCACGCAGGCCGCAGACCCGCCGTTGCCGCCCAAATACTGCGGCCAAGGCCTTCCCACCCCTCCAGAAACGCCACGCCCACGCAGCAACAGCCCCGGCAAGGTCGGGAAAATCGCGGCGTGGGTCGGTGGGCCCCGGCAAGGCTGCTCGTGACGACGCCGCCAGACAGTCACGCCTGACCGCATTTTCCGGATGCGCCAAGGCGCAGCTAGCAAAAAACCCCCGCCGGAATGATAATGGCGACGATTTTCAGTAACGCTGACCTTTGTAACCGATTCAACTCTTGTGAGATATCAAACTTTTGAGAACGGTTATTTGCGCAATAATTCCAAATGGGAATTTGTGAAACTCAAGCTTCCGCAATGTGGCGCAACGCCTGCGGGGCCCTTCCATCAGATAATTAATTCAAAAATATCAATGCCTTACGAAAACAACAGAGCTGACGTCAAACAACCCGGATCAACGCATCCCCGCCGCCCCGGCCAACGCTCCGGAGCAAGCCGCCAACATGTCGGGGGCCGGGGCCACGCCCCAGACGCATGGCAAGCGCGGATGCGGCGCCCGTGAAAGCATTGATGCAACTGATGCGTCGGCCAGACGCCGCGACTCCGCCTGCCACAACCCGCCGGATTGCTCCAGTGGTCCGCTTCCGACAGTTGCATCCCGCGGTGACGGAACGGCGGAGCGAGTGCCGGAACCCTGAAGGCCGCATGCCAACCGATTGATTTCATAATTTAATTTATGGATTCGATGCCCGCCCGCCGGCCCGGAGAACTGCTGTCGCCGGAGCCGGATCGGGCAAGCGTCGGTTCAGGCCGCGTCCTGCCCGGCGCGCGCAGCCAGGATCACGGCGCGCATGTGCGCGACAGCAGCTTCCAGGCCAGTGAAGATGGCCTCGCCAACGAGAAAATGGCCGATGTTGAATTCGATGATCTCCGGGATGCGCGCCACCGGAACAACGGAATCGAAATTGAGGCCATGGCCGGCATGTATCTCGAGGCCGAGATCGCGCCCAAGCGCCGCGGCGATCCTGATGCGCTGCAGCTCCGCCTGCGCGGCTTCGGCGGCGCCCTCATCATGACGCTCGCAATATGCGCCCGTATGCAGTTCCACCACCGGCGCGCCAAGCTCCGCCGCCATGCGCATCACCGCTGGCTCCGCCTCCACGAACAGGGACACGCGGATGCCGGCGGCCGACAGTTCAGCGATCATCGGACGCAGTTCGTTCTGGCGTCCGATGATGTCCAGCCCCCCCTCGGTGGTGCGTTCCTCGCGCCGCTCCGGCACAAGGCAGATGGCGTGCGGCTGCACCCGCAGGGCGATGTCCACCATCTCGCGGGTCGCTCCCGCCTCGAAGTTGAGCGGGACTGTCAGTTCCTGCTTCAGCCGCGCAATATCGCCGTCCCGGATATGCCGCCTGTCCTCGCGCAAATGCGCGGTGATCCCGTCCGCTCCCGCCGCGACCGCCAGATGCGCGGCGCGAACCGGATCGGGCGCGCCGCCGCCGCGCGCGTTGCGCACCGTGGCCACATGATCGATGTTTACGCCCAGACGCGGCGCCGTCGCGCGCGCGCTGGCCATGGGGGCCGCCCGATCCATTCTCATCTCCCACACCATCCTCAGCCCTGACGGGAACCGCCGGCTGGCAAAAACGACGCCGGCTCCGCTTGCGGTCAACAACCCTGGCTTGTCGCCCAGTGGGAAGCACGGCCCAGGCCAGCATCGCGAAACGCATCGGCCCACCGGTTTTGCACAAAATCCCGCGACGCGCGCAACGTCCTCCCGGCGGAACAGGCGCACATTTGTCACGGGCGCTGGCGGACGGGCGCGTCCGCAATGTGCGCATCGTGCGCGCGCGTCCGCGTCGGACAGCGCTGAAACCGGCCGCTGGACAAGAATCGGGTTGCCGTCCGGCCCTGATCTGCCCCAGTCTGGCTGAAATGCGAAGCGAGCCGGCCTGATGAATCAGCGGCGCCCGGTCTGCGTCTCCGGGGGCGCGGCGCCGTCACCGGCCCCTTCGCTTTTATATGGCGTCTCCGTCTCCCCTGCTCCCCGTCACGACACGGGAGCCTGGGCGCCGGGGAGACAACGCCAGAGCGCTTCCCGGGCAGACGGAACGTCTGGTCGATCAGAATGCGCTCAAAGCGGGGAAACCGCTCCAGGGAAGCCATCCGGATCAACGCGCCGGATGGGAGGAAAGCGACCGGGAAGATGGAGAAGGCAGCATGAACAGCGCGCCCGAAGGGATGGTCGTCACTCTTGAAGCGGCGGACGGGTTTATATTTTCCGCCTACAGGGTCGAACCACGGGGTGAGCCGCGCGGCGGCGTTGTCATCCTTCAGGAGATTTTTGGGGTCAATCCCCACATCCGCAAGGTCGCCGACACCTATGCCCGCGCCGGCTATCTGGCTATCGCCCCCGCCCTGTATGATCGCGTCGCTCCGGGAACAGAACTCGGCTATTCCCCCGCCGACATGCAAAAGGGGCTGGAATTACGCGGCCAATGTGAGCTGGCCGGGACAATGAATGACATCCAGGCCGCCATTGATGACGCCGCCTGGGCAGGCAAGGTCGCGGTTGTCGGCTACTGCTGGGGCGGGCAACTGGCGTGGCGGGCGGCCAATGCGGCGAACGATCTCTCGGCGGCCGTGATGTACTATGGCGGCGGCGTCGACAACCTTGGCGATCTCACCCCGCAGTGCCCGGTTCTTGGCCACTTTGGCGAGCGGGACGCCCATATTCAGGTCGACCGGGTGTTGCCGCTGCAAACCCGCTACGCCCATCTGGTCAACATCAGGATCTATCCGGCCGATCACGGCTTCAATTGCGAAGCGCGCGCCAGCTATGACGAGGCCGCGGCGCAACTGGCCCTGCAACGCACCCTGGCGTTCCTCGACAAACAACTGGCGGACGACGCCTGACGCCCGGGCGACCGGATTGTGCGGAGCCCGAAACGGCGCCGCAGACCTGGAGCATTTCCGGTGACAACCCGTTCACATAAAACGCTTCATCTCTTTAGGTTGAAGCATTTCCTCCGCGAAAAGCGGGCTCCCCTTTTCCCGACAATGCTCCAGCGAATACGCTCCCCCATGCACGGACCCGCCGCCGATCGCCTGACGACGGGTAGACAACTGTTTCCGTCGGGACAGTGCGCCAGATCCGGAGAGCGGCGTCATACCGTTTGATGGGGGCGAAACCGCATCCCGCTCCAGACCATGCGGCGTTGCAGGGTTTCGCCGCGCGACGCCCCGGATGATCAGGGATCCCGCGCCTGAGAGCAGTCAGTCCAGAACCACGTTGGCTGGCCAGGCATCAAGCTCGCGCGGACCGCCGGGCGATCCCGGACGAGCGACGCCATCCACGACGGAGCGCCGCCCGGGCTCCTGCCGGGAAGCGCGGTAGATGGCGTATGCGTCAGAGGTCGCGAAACGCGTTTCCTCCATCGTCCCTTCCGCCGCCAGGATCATCGCCCGCAGGTCATGCCCAACCTCGGACGAGCTCACAATGCTGACGCGAGCGCGCAGGGCGTCCCATTTTGCGGCGACCATATGGCTGCCGGTGTTCATGCTTTCGCGCAGCACACGCTGGATCAGCGGCAACGCCTCATCCGGCTCGATGTTCGGCATCAGCACGGCAAACGCCCCGGGCCTGATCCGGGCGACAATGTCGGTGACGCGCGAGAGGGCAATGAGTCGGTCGTGAACCGCGCGAACCCGCCCTTCGATGCCGCCGCCCTCGCTGGCCTGGTCCAGTTGCACAGCCACGAACGTAACTGGCGCCCGCACCTTGAGCTGCGCCGAGACCAGCCGGGCCGCCTGTCCGAGAAACGCACCCAGATTCAGGGCGCCGGTCTGCGGATCGAGCGCGGAAAGCACGTCGCGGGCCCGCTGCTGCCGCTCGCGCGTCATGCCGAGGGCCAGCGCGGCGGCGGTTGAAACCGCGATGGTCGCCGCCAGCGTCAGCCATACGCCGATCGGCAGGGAAGCGTCCGATGCATGCCCGCCTCCTGAACTCAACCCCGCAAAAATCTCGAGCAGAATACAAAGCGTGGCGGCCCCAAGCGCTATGGCGAGGGGTTTGCGCGAGGGCAGCGCCTCCCTGCGTCCACGCCAGATCTCACGTAGCGCCAGCAGCAGGAAGAATGCGAACAGCGTCACCACCGACGCCACCAGCACCTGCGCCTCGGCGTCGTCGCCAATGGTCACCGCGCCGCCAAACCACAACAGGGCGACGCCGGCAGCCACGGCCCAGACAGACGAACGCCCCTCAAAGGCCCGCGTGGCCTGCCAGACAAGACCAAAAGCGAAAATTGCGACAGCGCCGCCGCCCGCCCCCGCCAGCCATGGGCCGTCAAACGCGCGCCAGATGGCCAGGGAGCCCCCAACCGTCATGGCCCCGAACGCAGCGGCCCACCACATCAGCGTGACGACGCGCCGGTCCATCAGCCAGAGCCCGAGCAGGAACACGCCTTGCGTGCAGGCAATCACCGCGCTGACACTGATGATGGTGGTGAATTGCAACCCCACGGGGATCCCCTGAATGCAAACCATGTCTCCAGGTTCACCAATGTGTTACCACACATCCTCAAACAGAAAAACCAGAAAACCGACCAGACTGCCCTTACCTGATGCCCAATTTGACCAATATGCGCCGAACTGCCGGCAGTTTTGACCTTCATCCGTCCCCTTGTCCGACACAGCGCCCAAAATCCAGACATTTACAACCGTAGATTGCGTGCGTCTGACCGCCTGACCTGAACCTGTCGGCTTGCCTTCTCACGATGGATGGGATAACTGGGCCGCTTCACGCATCGGCCCTGGCCGGAAGCTGAACGGACGCCCGCGCGCTCCTGTCACAAGGAGCGCCTGGGGGACCAGTTGGTCCATGTCCCGTGTTTCCGCCTTCGATCCCATGTTTCGGGCCTTGCACAACGAGGCTCGGAGGGCTTGGCGCCCGGGCGATGCGGAATTTGAAAGAAGAGGCCCGGTTTATGCCGCTTTATGAACATATCTTCCTGGCGCGCCAGGACATCAGCGCTGCGCAGGTTGAAGCGCTGGTCGAGCAGTACAAGGGTGTGATCGAGACCGCCGGCGGCGCTATCCGCAAGGTGGAGCCGTGGGGCGTCAAGTCCCTCGCCTATCGCATCAAGAAGAATCGCAAGGCGCATTTCACGCTCATGAACATTGACGCCCCGCACGCCGCGGTGGCCGAGATGGAGCGTCAGATGGGCATCAGCGAGGACATCCTCCGCTTCATGACCATCCGCGTCGAAGCGCACGAGGAAGGCCCGTCCGCCATGATGCAGAAGCGCGACCGCGACGACCGTCGTGATCGTGACGGCGAGCGCGGCGGCTTTGGCGGCGGCAACCGCTTTGGCGACCGCGAGCGCGGCCCCCGCCGTGAGCGCAACCGCGACGCCGACGCTCCGGCGACTGCTTCCAGCGAGGAGAACTGATCATGGCCGCTGCTCCCCGTCGTCCGTTCTTCCGCCGTCGCAAGACCTGCCCGTTCTCGGGCCCGAACGCGCCGAAGATTGATTTCAAGGACACGCGTCTGCTGTCGCGCTACATCTCCGAGCGCGGCAAGATCGTTCCTTCGCGCATCACCGCTGTTTCGGCCAAGAAGCAGCGCGAGCTCGCCCAGGCGATCAAGCGCGCCCGCTTCCTCGGCCTGCTGCCTTACGTGATCCGCTAAGGATTGCCTTCGCCATGGGGCTGGCCAGAGGCCAGCTTCACGGCTGATGACCAAATGCCCGTCCCGGCTCCTGTCGATGATCAGGAGCCGGGATGGCTTTTCCGGGAAGCCGGACGACAGGCCGCCGCCTGATCTCATTCACCGTCGCCGGAGCCATATGGCCGCCGGTATTGTTGGGGACGCCGGGACGTCTCCTAACCCTGCCGGGCCGGACCCGGAGCAGTGGGACAGCACGACATGTACGCGCAGCTTCTGACAGGCATTGGAGCCGGACTGGCGTCCGCCCTGCTGTTCGCGGTGGTGATCTCGGGATCGCCGGCCGCCATGCTGCTGTCGTACCTGACGCCCCTGCCAATCTTCATTGTAACCATCGGCTGGCGTCACGCCGCCGGGCTCGCCGCCGCTTTCGCCGGCGCCATCGCCTGTGGCCTGGTCTTCGGTTTCGGCTCCGGCTTCAACCTTAAGGCCGGTCTGGCCTATGGCCTTGGCCTGGCCCTTCCCGCCTGGTGGATCGGCTATCTGGTGATGCTGGGCCGCACCGACGCTGCAGGGCGCGCCGAATGGTATCCGCTGGGCAAGGTCCTGTTGTGGCTGGCCGGGATCGCCACGCTGGTGGCGCTGCTGGGCGCCATCGCCGTTGGCGGCAGCTACGCCGCCTATGAGCAGGCGATGCGCGGCGCCTTTGGCGCGCTGTTCGACGCCAGCCAGGGCAGCCCGACGCTCCCCGAAGGCGTGACCCGCGACGATCTGATCAACACGCTGATCGCGGCCGCGCCGTTGCTGACCGCCGGTTCTTTCGTCCCCATGCTAACGCTCAACCTCTGGCTGGCCGGCCGCATTGTCGCCGCCTCCGGGCGGTTGGCGCGGCCGTGGCCCGCGGTGGCGGAAACCCGGATGCCATTCTGGTCCGTCGGCGCGCTGGCGGTGGCGGTGCTGCTGGCGACATTGGCCCCGGGCTTCCCCGGATTCACCGGTCTGGCCCTCACCGGAGCGCTGGGCGCGGCCTTCGCCCTGCAATGCCTCGCCGCCCTGCACACGGCCCTGCGCGGCAAGGCGGCGCGTCCGTTCATCCTGGCGCTGCTCTATGCGCTGATGATTCCGTTTTTCGTCTGGATTCTGCCCGTGCTCTCGCTTGGCGGCGTTCTGGATTCCCTTGTGCGCGCCTTCCGGAAGGCAGGCGCGGCCCCCCCACCCGCAAACGACGCCTGATTTTCAGGCTCACCATTCAACTGGAGCAACATCATGCAGGTCATTCTTCTCGAGCGCGTCGCCAAGCTCGGCCAGATGGGCGAGACCGTCCGCGTCAAGGACGGCTTCGCCCGCAACTTCCTCCTGCCGCAGGGCAAGGCGCTCCGCGCCACCAAGGGCAACCTGGCCCGCTTCGAAGAGCAGCGCGCCCAGCTTGAGGCCCGCAACCTGGAGCGTCGCGGCGAGGCCGAGAAGGTCGGCGAGACCCTCAACGGCCAGGCTTTCGTGCTGATCCGCCAGGCTGGCGAAACCGGCGTGCTGTACGGTTCGGTTTCCTCGCGCGACGTCGCCGAGGCGCTGACCGGGGGCGGCTTCACCGTGGCCCGCCAGCAGATCGGCCTCGACGCGCCGCTGAAGAACCTCGGCCTGCATGAGGTCGCCGTGCACCTGCACCCGGAAGTCGAGGTCAGCGTCACCATCAACATCGCTCGCAGCCCCGAGGAAGCCGAGCGCCAGGCTCGCGGCGAGGACGCCATCGTCCGCGAGGAAACCAGCCTCGACGACCTGGGCCTGGAAGTGGGCGCCGCCCTCGCCGAAGCCGGCGACGACGTCGAACTCTGATCCCGGTCCCCCGGCACGCATACGAAAGGCGCCCCAAGGGGCGCCTTTTTTGTTGGCGACGACACGTGTCCCGACGCCATTCAAATTTCGGACCGGCCTTGTGGATCGGTGTGGGAAACGCCGCCATACTGATTCAATGCCGGGACGCAAGCAGCTGATGTTGCAGCGTTCTCCTGACATCGCCCTCCACCGCTGACACCCTGGGCCTGGCCCCCGGAGGGTGACGCGAGGCTGAAACTTCCCCCCATGGCGCCTGGCCGTGCTAAAAGAGACTCTGGCTCCCCGTCATGGTTAATGGTCCGGTCTGACATGTCGCCTGCAAATGCGCTCGCCACCCGCGTTGAAGCCACCGCCGAAGCCAGCCATCGCGTTGCTCCGCACAATCTGGAAGCGGAGATGGCGCTGCTCGGCGCCATCATGATCAACAATGACGCCTATTATCGCGTCTCGGATTTTCTCAACGCGCCGCATTTTCATATCGAGGCGCACCGGCGCATCTATGAGGTCGCCTCGCAGCTGATCCGCGCCGGCAAGATCGCCACGCCGATCACCATGAAGACCTTTCTTCAGGGCCTCGACATCGGCGAGATGACCATCGCCCAGTACATGGCGCGACTCGCCGCCGAGGCGACGACCATCATCAACGCCGAGCACTATGGCCGCGCCATCTACGATCTGGCGATCCGCCGCGAGCTGATCGCCGTGGGCAGCGACATGGTCAATCTGGCCTATGACGCTCCCGTCGAAGCCGCGCCCCGCGACCAGATCGAGGAAGCGGAGCGCAAGCTGTACGCGCTGGCGGAAACTGGCCGGTATGACGGCGGCTTCATGCCTTTCGGCAACGCCCTGACCGAAGCCATCGACATGGCCGCCGCCGCCTTCAAGCGCGCCGGCAAGCTCTCGGGCATTTCCTGCGGCCTCACCGATCTCGACCAGAAGATGGGCGGCCTGCAACGCTCCGACCTCATCATCCTGGCCGGACGCCCGGCCATGGGCAAAACCTCGCTGGTCACCAATATCGCCTTCAACGTCGCCAAGGCGTGGAAAGCGGAGCGGCGTCAGGACGGCGTGCTGGAATCGGTGAACGGCGGCGTCGTCGGCTTCTTCTCGCTGGAAATGTCGGCGGAGCAGCTCGCCAACCGCATCATCGCCGAGCAGTCCGGCGTGGCCTCCTACAAGATCCGGCGCGGCGATCTCCAGGAAGACGAATTCATCCGCATCGCCGACGCGGCGCGGGAAATGCAGAGCCTGCCGTTGTACATCGACCAGACCGGCGGCATCTCCATCGCCCAGCTCACGGCGCGGGCGCGCCGGCTGAAGCGCCAACGCGGCCTTGATCTGCTGATTGTCGACTATCTGCAACTGCTCACGGGCTCGTCCAAGAAAGGCGACAACCGCGTGCAGGAGATGACCGAGATCACCACTGGCATGAAGGCGCTGGCCAAGGAGCTGCAGGTGCCGATCATCGCCCTGTCGCAGCTGTCGCGTCAGGTGGAAAGCCGGGACGACAAGCGGCCGCAGCTGTCGGACCTGCGTGAGTCAGGCTCGATCGAGCAGGACGCCGACGTGGTGCTGTTTGTGTACCGCGATGAATATTATCTGAAAATGAAGGAGCCGAAGCCGGGATCCGAAGAGCATTTCAAATGGCAGGGGGAGATGGACCAGGCCCACGGCAAGGCCGAAGTCATCATCGGCAAGCAGCGTCACGGCCCCACCGGCACGGTGCAACTGGCCTTTGAGGCGGAAATCACCCGCTTCTCCAACCTCGCCCAGGTCGATCATTTACCCGAGCAATACTGACGCCCGGGCAATACTGAAATTGGCCGTTTCGCCACTCCATACTGAAAACATTACTGCAGCGCGCCGCATCGCGGAGAGTTTCAGCCGCGACTGGCGCCAAAGGAGTTCCATGCTGGACCCAGTCAAAGCCGGCGATATCGCGCCGGATCCGATCAGCGCCGATCTTGCCGGCGGCGTGCTGACAGTCGATCTCGGGGCGCTTTGCGACAATTGGCGGACCATGCGCGCCGCCTCGGGCGCGGCGGAATGCAGCGCCGTCGTCAAGGCCAACGCCTATGGAACCGGCCAGGGCCCCGCCGTGAAGGCGTTGCGGGCCGCTGGCTGCCGCACGTTTTTCGTCGCCCATCCGCATGAGGCGTTCCTGGCGAGGGCCGCCGCGCCGGATGCGACCGTTTATGTTCTCAATGGCCTGCCGCCCGGCGCGGGGCGTCGTCTGGCGTCGGCCGGCGTGCAACCCGTTCTCGGCTCCCTGCATGAACTGGCCGAATGGCGGCGCGAAGCGGGCGACGCGCCAGCGGCGCTGCACATCGACACGGGGATGGAGCGTTTGGGCCTGACCGCCCGGGAAGCGGCCGGGGCGGCGGCTCAGGGCGTTGGCCAGATCTCTCTGGTCATGAGCCATTTCGTTGCTTCCGAGGAGCCGGACAATTCGCTCAACGATCGCCAGATCGCGCGTTTCACCGAGCTGTCGGCGCTGTTTCCCGGGGTGCGCAAATCCCTCGCCAACTCCTCCGGCATATGGCTGCCGCAAGCTCCGCATTTCGATCTGACGCGACCCGGCTACGGGCTGTATGGCGGCAATCCGACGCCAAACCTCCACCCTGCCCGCCCCAATCCCATGCGCCCTGTGGTCCGGCTTGAGGCGCGCATCCTCCAGTTGCGGGACATCGCGCCAGACGACACGGTCGGTTACAACGCCCGCTGGCGCGCCAGCGGCCAGCGGCGCATCGCCACCCTGTCGGCGGGCTACGCCGATGGCGTGCTCCGCAGCGCCAGCGTCCGCAATACGGGCGCGCCGCAGACCCACACGCGGCCGCATACGGGCGGCGCGGCGCTGGTCGCCGGCGTGCTGTGCCCGTTCGCCGGCAATATCTCGATGGATCTGCTGGCGGTGGACGTTACAGGCGTACCGCGTGACGCGGTGCAGGCCGGCGACATGGTCACACTGATCGGCGACGGGCTCAATGTGGACGAGGTCGCGGCGCGCTGCGGCACGATTGGCTATGAGACGCTGACCAGTCTTGGCCAGCGCTATGCGCGTCACTACGTTGGAGCTGCATGATCAGGATCTGATTCAGCAACGCCAGCCATGCGACTGATCCGGCGCGATTTTTCTCTCACGCGACGCGCGGGTTGATCGGAGCGCGTCGTAAAACAGCGGCGCGCGCTTCCACGCTGGCATGACAGGATCACGCGTCCGTCCCTGATCTGGAAACCTTGCCCAGGAGAAAACGAACCGTGGCCCGCGCCGTCCGACAGTTCATTTGCCAGGTCTGTGGCGCCTCCCAGCCTCGATGGCAGGGCAAATGCGACGCCTGCAACAGCTGGAACTCGCTGGTAGAGGAAGGCCTGACGGCGCCGGTCAGCGGCGCGGCGTCAGGGCCGGCCTCGCGCCGCAAGGGCCGCACATTCCAGCTTGAGGGCCTGCAGGGCGACAGCGCCGAACCGCCGCGCCTGCCCACCGGCATGGCCGAGCTGGACCGGGTGACCGGCGGCGGCTTTGTGCGCGGCTCGGTGGTGCTGATCGGCGGCGACCCTGGCATCGGCAAGTCCACCCTGCTGATCCAGGCCTGCGCCCAACTGGCTCGCGGCGGCCACCGCGTCGTCTACATTTCCGGCGAGGAGGCCGTGGCCCAGGTGCGGCTGCGGGCCGAGCGTCTCAAACTGGCGGACGCGCCGGTGGAGCTGGCCTCGGAAACCAATGTCGAAGACATCATCACCACCCTGAGCCAGGGACAGGCGCCCCGGCTGGTGGTGATCGACTCAATCCAGACCATGTGGACGGGGGCCATTGATTCGGCCCCCGGCACGGTGACCCAGGTCCGTGGCAGCGCCCAGAACCTGATCCGCTTCGCCAAGACCAGCGGCGCGGCGCTGATCCTGGTCGGCCATGTCACCAAGGACGGCCAGATCGCTGGCCCGCGCGTCGTTGAGCACATGGTGGACGCGGTCGCCTCATTCGAAGGCGAGAGCGGTCACCACTTCCGCATTCTGCGCGCGGTGAAGAACCGCTTCGGCCCCACCGACGAGATCGGCGTATTCGAAATGACCGGCCTCGGGCTGTCGCAGGTTTCGAACCCCTCGGCGCTGTTTCTCGCCGGCCGCGACGTCAACACCCCCGGCACGGCGGTGCTGGCGGCGATGGAGGGCACGCGACCACTGCTGGTGGAGGTGCAGGCGCTGGTGGCGCCCAGCGCCCTCGGCACGCCGCGCCGGGCTGTGGTGGGCTTCGATTCAAGCCGCCTGTCAATGATCATCGCCGTGCTTGAGGCCCATGGCGGCGTGCGGCTCGGTCAGCACGACGTCTATCTGAACGTGGCGGGCGGCATGAAGATCACCGAACCGGCGGCCGATCTGGCGGCGGCGGCGGCGCTGGTCTCGTCGCTATCTGGCTGCGCCCTGCCGCCTGACACGGCGTATTTCGGCGAGATCGGTCTCTCCGGCTCGGTCCGTCCTGTCGTCCAGGCCACGACGCGAGCGCGCGAAGCGGCCAAGCTCGGTTTCAAGCGTGTGGTTTCACCGCCACTGGCGCAGGAAAAAACGCGACAGGAAGCCGCCGCAGCGGGACGCGAAGACAAGCCTGCGGATCGCGGAGCGTTGCGCGCCGACACGGTCTCCCACATCAGCGATCTGGTCGCGCAGATCGCCGCCGCTGGCCCGGGCAAGTCGCGAGCGGCCAGCGCCGACGATGCGACGCGCGATGCGGCGACGCCTTACGGTCCCCGGCGCGCCGCTCCATCGCGCGGCCGCCAGCCTGCCGATTGGGAATGATGCGCCGGCGCCGGCGCGCCATGGCCAGCCACAGTTCGCCGTCGCGTCACATTTACAGTGAGAGCATGATCTTTTCCGAAAAGCGGTTTCCACTTTTCGGGATCATGCTCTATGACGGCCACACGGCGCGCGCCATGAACGCAGGGGCAGGCGCGTGGAGCAGCCGGCTGTGTATTGACCGGCCCCGAGCTATGGCGCATGGGAATGCGCGTAATGTTCGGGTGACTGGCGTTGTCCTGACAGGATCACGTTATCCGTCGGAAAAAGGCTGCTTCATGGATTGCGGACGTTTCTGACAGACGCGAAACTCTGTGTGGGGAACGGGAATTTCGCTTCAGTCACTTGATTGACGCATGTTCGTCGCGCGAAGCGCCTCCACTTCGCCGGAAGATGCTCTAACCGGATGCGGTGTCATTTATGCCAGTTTCGCTTCTTGACCTGATCGTTCTCGGGGTCGTCCTGCTCTCGGCGTTGCTTGCGGCCGTGCGCGGCGCAACCCGGGAGGTGCTCGCCATCGCATCATGGGCGATCGCCGCCGTGGCCGCCCTGATGCTGCACAAGCCGCTGCTGCCCATCGCCTCCCAGCACATTTCCAATCCGACCGTCGCGCTGGTGGCGACCATCGCCGTCATCTTCCTGGTGACGCTGGTGATCGTGTCGTTCATCACCCTGCGCATTTCTGATCTTGTGCTGGATTCCCGCATCGGCTCGATCGACCGCACCCTGGGCTTCGTCTTCGGCGTGGCGCGCGGCCTGCTGATCTGCGTCATCGCCTACATTTTCTTCAGCTGGCTGGTGCCGGAGAAGATGCAGCCGGAGTGGGCGCGCGACGCGAGATTGAGGCCATTTCTGGAAAATAGCGGCAAACAGCTCCAGAGCATGTTGCCGGAAGACCCGGAAGCCATCATATCGAAGTACAAAAATCGCCAGAAGGCGACGGAAGGCGGCGCGGAAGCGCCTCCCGCGGAAGGCGAGAGCGCCAAACCCGCGCCTGTTCCGGCGCCGAACGCCCAGAAACCCGCCGGCCAGACCAACTGACGTGATGGCGGGGACGGCATGCACCGGCGTCATGAGGGCGTTGCCCTTGCGCCGCATTGCCGCCAAAAGCTGGTGAGACACCCAGATATTCAACGACGGGATGGCCGCGCCGCCCCGTCGTTGAATGCTTTGTGACAACACGACGACAGCTGCCAGGCAGCATCCGGGAAACTCCCGGGTTCCGGAGTGGTTTATGATGAGCGCCCCTGATTTTACCGACCATCGCCTGCTGACGCCGCGCGCGCCCTCCTGCGACGCCAGCCAACAGGGGGACAGCATGACCTTCGATACGCGCCAGGGCGGTTTGCGCCAGAACGATCTGCGCAATGAAGATCTGGACGGCGACACGCTGCGTGAGGAATGCGGCGTATTCGGCATCTACGGACACCCGGAAGCGGCGGCGCTGACCGCCCTTGGCCTGCACGCCCTGCAGCATCGCGGCCAGGAAGCCGCCGGCATCGTCAGCTACGACGGCGAACGTTTCCACTCCGAGCGCCGCATCGGCCTCGTCGGCGACAATTTCTCCTCGGCCAAAACCATTGAACGTCTGCATGGCGCCGCCGCCATCGGTCACGTGCGTTATTCGACCACCGGCGAAACCATCCTGCGCAATGTGCAGCCGCTGTTCGCCGAGCTGGAAGGCGGCGGCTTCGCCATCGCCCATAACGGCAACCTTACCAACGGCCTCACCCTGCGCCGCCAGCTGGTGCGCATCGGCGCCCTGTGCCAGTCGACCAGCGACACCGAGGTGTTCCTGCACCTGGTGGCCCACAGCCGCCGCCTGCGCTTCATGGACCGCTTCATCGACGCGCTGCGCCAGATCGAGGGCGCCTACTCCCTCGTGGGCCTGACCAACAAAAAGCTGATCGGGGCGCGCGACCCGCTGGGCATCCGCCCGCTGGTGCTGGGCGAACTGGACGGCCATTACATTCTGGCCTCTGAAACCTGCGCGCTGGACATCATTGGCGCCAATTTCGTCCGCGACGTGGAGAACGGCGAAATCGTCGTCATTTCCGACGAGGGCATCGAATCGATCAAACCGTTCCCGCCGCAGCCGGCGCGGCCCTGCGTGTTTGAATACATCTATTTCGCCAGGCCCGACTCCATCGTGCATGGCCGCAGCGTTTACGAGGTGCGCAAGCGCCTTGGCGAAGAGCTGGCCAGTGAAGCGCCGGCCGAGGCAGACGTGGTGGTGCCGGTGCCGGATTCCGGCGTGCCGGCGGCCATCGGCTATGCCCGCGCCTCGGGCATTCCCTATGAGCTCGGCATCATCCGCAACCATTATGTGGGGCGGACCTTCATCCAGCCGACCCAGACCGGGCGTGAAACTGGCGTGCGCATGAAGCACTCCGCCAACCGCGGCGTCGTCGCCGGCAAGCGGATCGTGCTGATCGACGATTCAATCGTGCGCGGCACCACCTCGGTGAAGATCGTGAAGATGATGCGCGACGCCGGCGCCAGGGAAGTGCACTTCCGCATTGCCTGCCCGCCGATCAAGTTCCCCGACTATTACGGCATCGACACGCCGGAGCGGGAGAAATTGCTGGCCGCGACCCATTCGCTGGAAGAAATCCGGCGCTATATCGGCGCCGACAGCGTGGCGTTCCTGACGGTCGATGGCGTCTATCGCGCCACCGGCTATGAAGGCCGCGATCCGGAGACGCCCCAGTTCACCGACCATTGCTTCACGGGCGATTATCCGACGCCGCTCGCCGACATCACCGGCGAGGCTCCGCGCCAGCTCTCCCTCCTCGCCGAAGCAGGTTGACATGACGACAGTGAACCAGCCGGCAGCCGACCAGTCGGCGACGGGTCCATCCCTTGCGGGACGCCTTGCGCTGATCACCGGCGCATCGCGCGGCATTGGCCGCGCGCTCGCCCTTGCCGTTGCGCGCGAAGGCGCCCACGTCGTCGCCGTGGCCCGCACCCAGGGCGCGCTGGAGGAACTGGACGACGAAATCCGCGCCGCCGGCGGCGCGGCGACGCTGGTTCCGCTCGACATCACCGATTATGACGGACTCGACCGGCTCGGCCTCGCCATTCACGAGCGCTGGGGCAAGCTTGACATCATGGTCGCCAACGCCGGCTCGCTCAATCCGCTGGCGCCCCTCGGCCATGTCACGCCCAAAGAGTTCGATACGGTCATGGCGGTGAACGTCACGTCCGTCTGGCGCCTGATCCGCTCGATGGAATCGTTGCTGGCGGCCTCCGACGCCGGTCGCGCGGTGTTCCTCTCCTCAGGCGCCGCGCACAAGTGCCTGGCCTATTGGGGGCCCTACTCCGCCTCCAAGGCGGCGGTGGAGGCGCTGGCGCGAACCTATGCGGCGGAAACCGCCACGACCCCCGTAAAGGTCAGCATTGTCAATCCAGGCCCGCTGCGCACCCGCATGCGCGCCTCGGCCATGCCCGGTGAAGATCCGCAGACCCTGCGCACGCCGGAAGATCTTGCGCCGCACATCCTGCCGATGCTGCGTCCCGACTGGGCGCATAGCGGCCTGATCTATGATTTTCCCCAGGATGCGCTGCTGCGCCCGCAGATGCCGGCGATGGTCTAAGTTTCTTCGACGCCACAAACAAAAACCCGGGCCAGAGCCCGGGTTTTTGTTTGTCTGGGTTCGTGGTCAGAACCGGAGGCCGCCGTCTCCTGCCAGACGAAAGCGCGCCAGGAGCGGGCGACAGCGCCCTGAACCCGTCAGCGCTTTTTCTTCTTGCCCTCGAACGGATTCGACCCCATGCGCAGGGACAGGCGAACAGGCGTTCCGGGCAGATCAAAGCTCTCGCGCAGGCCGTTGACCAGATAGCGCGTGTAAGAGTTGGGCAACTCATTGAGCTGGTTGCCGAACAGGGCGAAGTGCGGCGGCCGCGCCTTCACCTGGGTCATGTAGCGGATCTTGATGCGACGCCCGGACACGGCCGGCGGCGGATGGGCCTCGACGGTCTCGCCCAGCCACTGGTTGAGGCGCGCCGTGGAAATCCGGGTGTTCCAGACCGCATGCGCCTTCATCACCGCCTGCATCAGCCGGTCAACGCCGTCGCCGGCAAGGCCGGAAAGGGGAACGACCGGGCACCCCTTCACCTGCGGCAACAGCCGCGCCGCCTTCTCGCGCAATTCGGCGAGCAGGCCCGGCTGATCGGACACCAGGTCCCATTTGTTGAGGCCAATGACGAGGGCCCTGCCCTCGCGCTCGACCAGATCAACGATGGTCAGATCCTGCTTTTCAAAGGGGATGGTGGAGTCCAGCAGCACCACCACCACATCTGCGAATTTGGTGGCGCGCAGGCCATCCGCCACCGACAGCTTCTCCAGCTTGTCGTCAATGCGGGCGCGCTTGCGCAGCCCGGCGGTGTCGAACAGCTTGACCTTCTGCCCGCGCCACACCCATTCCAGCGAAATGGAATCGCGGGTGATGCCAGCCTCAGGGCCGGTGAGCAGGCGATCTTCGCCCAGCATACGGTTGATCAGCGTCGACTTGCCGGCGTTGGGACGGCCAACGATGGCAATGCGAACCGGCTTGTCGACCATCTCCGCTTCCGGATCGAAATCCGGATCAGCCTGCTGCTCCGCCGCCTCCGGCAGGGCCAGCATCAGCGCCTCCAGCAGGCCGCTCATGCCCTCGCCGTGCTCAGCCGACACCGGCACCGGGTCGCCAAGTCCAAGACCAAATGCTTCGTAAGAGCCTTCCAGCCCACGATTGCCCTCAGCCTTGTTGGCGAGCACGATCACCGGCTTGCCGGAGCGTCGCGCCAGATCGGCGAAAGCCTTGTCGGAGCCGGTGAGACCGACGCGGGCGTCCATGACGAACAGGATGGCGTCGGCGTCGTCCACCGCCGCCTCGGTCTGGGCGCGCATACGGCCGGTGAGGCTGTCCGCGTCGGACTCCTCCAAGCCGGCCGTATCAACGACGCGGAAATGAAAGTGGCCGATGCGCGCATCGCCCTCACGGCGATCGCGCGTCACGCCGGGCTGGTCGTCGACCAGCGCCAGCTTCTTGCCGACGAGCCGGTTGAACAGGGTGGACTTGCCGACATTCGGCCGCCCGATGATGGCGACCAGGGGAAGGGTCATGATGGCGCGCCGGCGGTTGGCGTTTTTTCGCGCGGCGATCCCGCCGGACGCGTGAAGAAAACGCGGTTACAGAAACGGTTCATGGGCCCCGTCATGACGAGACCCTTTGACAACGACGGCCAACCGGCGCCGGAAAGCGCGCAAGCCTTATCGTGGCGCGGGGCCGCCGGAAGGCTGGGCCGGCGCCGCTGGCGTCAGCTGCGGCTGCGGCGCATTGAACAGCGAGGGCGACGCCGCCGCAGGCGCAGGCGCAGCGGTGACAGGCCCGGCGGCGGCCAGTTCCATGAACAGCTGGGCGCGGCGGCGCAGGGACTGCGGAGCCTCGCCGTCCACCGCGACCTGGGAGAACCAGCGCCCGGCCTCTTCCAGCTTGCCCGCCTTCATCCATGCGAGGCCGATCAGTTCGCGCGCCTGGCTGCGCCAGGCGCTGTTCGGAGCGGCCAGGCCTTCCATGCGCTTGACGATCGCCTCTGGCGGGGCGATGTCGACGTCGATGGCAGCGGCGCGGACGCGCGCCAGATCCCGCAGGGCCGGGTCGAGCGAGTTGTCGGCTGCCAGCGCGTCAAATGCAGCAATGGCGGCCGGCTTGTCGGTGATCGCCTTCTGGCTGGCCAGGCGGAAGCGCGCCAACGTCCTGTAGCCGCCGGCCGACTGGCCAGCGATGGTTTCCAGCGCGCTGACCCCGGCGGCGGCGTTGCCGCCGTCGCGCAGTTGCTTCAGCGCCTGCTCGAAAGCGACGCCGGCATCCGCCGCCTGCTGGGCGGCGCGATGCTCCATGAACCGCCAGCCGCCGACGCCCAGAATGACGACGAGCGCCACGCCGAGCGCCACGCCGCCATAACGGCGCGCCAGGTCAGCGGCGCGGTCACGCCTGAGGTCCTCGTCGATTTCGCGGAAGATATCGCTCATCTGGCTCGCGGTCCGGTGTCAAAAGGAAAACGCCCTGGCGGCCGGAAGTCTGGCCTCAGGAGCCGCCAGCAAATCTGTCGCTCTGGCGGAAACTGAGGCCTTAACACAGACCGTCGTGCGAAGCGACCCCGGCAGGGAAACGGCGGTCTGTCCGGGGCCAGTCTGGGGGCGGGCCTGCGCCTTCGCCTCAGGCCCAGGTCTCCAGGCTCAGGTCTCCAGACTCAGGTCTTGGCCTGCTTCTTGGGATAGGTGTGTTCCTTCGCCGGAAAGGCGCGCGAGCGCACCTCGTCGGCATAGGCCTCGACGGCGCTGGCGATGGCCGGGCCCAGATCGGCGTAGCGCTTGACGAATTTCGGCACCCACGGGCTGAGACCGAGCATGTCTTCCAGCACCAGCACCTGGCCGTCGCAGGCGTTCGAAGCGCCAATGCCGATGGTCGGCACGTCGATGTCGCCGGTAATCTTGGCGGCCAGCGGCTCGGCCACGGCCTCGATGACGATGGCGCTGGCGCCGGCCTGGGCGATCGCGCGGGCGTCCGCTTCGATTTCCGGCCAGTCGGCCTCGTCGCGGCCACGGGCGCGGAACGAACCGAAGGTGTTAATGGACTGGGGGGTCATGCCGATATGGCCGATGACCGGAATGCCGCGACGGGTGAGGAAGGCCACCGTCTCGGCCATCAGCACGCCGCCTTCCAGCTTGACGGCGCCGCAACCGGTTTCCTTCACGATGCGGGACGCGGAGCGGAACGCCTGCTGCGGGCTCTCCTCATAGGAGCCGAACGGCATGTCGACGGTGACCAGGGCCCGCGACGAGCCGCGCATCACCGCCAGACCCTGCAGGATCATCATCTCCAGGGTCACCGGCACCGTGGACGGCAGGCCGTGCATCACCATGCCAAGCGAATCGCCGACGAGGATCATGTCGCAGAAACGATCGAGCAGGCCGGCCGTGTGCGCATGATAGGACGTGAGCGACACGATCGGCTCGCCTCCCTTGCGCGCCCGCAGATCCGGAGCCGTGATGCGCTTGATTTCGGATTGAAGTGACATGGAACCAGCCTCGCAACAAACGGGATGAGCTTGGTCGCCACGGACGGATGTCGCGCGGCGGGAAGCGGCGACGGCGTGTCAGTCCGTCCGCCGGGACCTCAGGACAGCAGGGGAACGCCGATCAGCAGCGTGTGCAGACGCGTGAGCATCAACGCCCAGAGCGCCACGCCGCCCACCACGGCGACCGCATCCGCAACCCATGACGGATTGGCCACAACGGCGCGCTCGCCACGGCGCTTCGTAGCGATGCGCGCCAGCACCGCCCAGCCCAGGAAGGAGCCGAACAGCAGCATGCCGCCGAGGTCGCCATTGGCGAGCAGGTGCGCCAGCGCCCAGAATTTGACCGCAGCCAGCATCGGATGGCCAAGACGCGCCTTGATGTGGCCCGGCGCATAGGCGGCGATGAGGAGAATGAAAACCGGCAGGTTGATCAGGAACGCCAGATGGCGCGTCCAGACCGGGGGATCCCAGACCTGGATGTAGCCGGCCTGGCGATAGTCATGGAAACCCCAGACGACAAGCGCAAGTCCAACCAGGGCCAGCAGGCTGACGGCGCCGCGATAGCCCCTGACGCCCCATGAAGCGCGAAGACGGTCACGCAGCCCCCGCGCGATGGCGGGCGCATGGGCGGCGAAGAACAACACGAGACCTGCGACCAGTTTGAACATTCCGCCACCGGCGAACCGGCTCCCTGTCAAGAACCATGATCACGGGACATCCCTGACCACAAGGGCTTCAGGGACGCCACAGAACTGATGCATGCTCCACCAATCGGAGCTCTGCGCGCGTCGCAGAAAACGCCCTGGCGCGTGAGCGGCTCCAGAACAAAGCCGCATACTGTTTAAAGCACGGGCCTCGCCACGCAACCCTGCCGTCGCGGACTTCTTGCGCGTCACCCGTGTGTGCGGGACGATCAGGCGTCAAATTCCGGACAGATACGCGGCCACGACGAAGAACGTCGCCATGGATACCGTGCATGCAACCAAAGGCCGCGCCCGGACGTTGACTGATCACATGGAAGGAGCGCTTGCAATGGAAACTGCCCAGATTGGCTGGATCGCCGCCATTATCGTCGGCGGCTTCGCCGGATGGTTCGCTTCAATGTTCATGAAAAGCGACACCGGCGTTTTGCTCAATATCGTGCTCGGCATTGTCGGCGCGGCTGTCGCCAATCTGTTGCTGGGCCTTGTGGGCGTGGTGCTTGGCGGCTGGGTCGGCTATCTGGTCGCCGGCTTTGTTGGCGCCTGTATCCTGATCGCCATCGCCCGGGCTGTGCGACGATAGGCGCACGGAAAGCAAGCCCATCGCCCGTTTGGTTGGCGAGCGAAAGCAAAAAGGCCTGGATGCGTCCATCCGGGCCTTTTTTGTTTCAGATGAGGCGCAACATCACGGGGATCTTGGGCTGACGTTTTCCCCGCCCCCCCGTCTTGCCCCAGGTTCCTGGCTCGAAGCCTTTGCCAGCTTCCCCGGAAATGACCCCAAAAACTCAGGCGGCGATGACGCTCTCGACCGCCTTCAGGGCCGCATCGGCTGCGGCGCCATCCGGGCCGCCCGCCTGGGCCATGTCCGGACGGCCGCCACCGCCCTTGCCGCCAAGCGCAGCCGAGCCGGCCCGTACAAGCGTGATGGCGTCAAAACGGTCGACCAGGTCCGGCGTAACGCCGACAACGATGGCGGCCTTGCCGTCGTCAGCGACACTGACGAGCGCCACCACGCCGGAGCCAACTTTCTTCTTGGCGTCGTCAACGAGGCCCTTGAGGTCTTTCATCTCCACGCCGGACACGGCGCGGGCGAAATACTTCACGCCATTGATCTCGCGCACCGGCTCGCCGCCGCCTTCGCCGCCACCGCCCATCGCCAGCTTCTTGCGGGCGTCGGCCAGATCGCGTTCGAGCTTGCGCTTCTCATCGAGCAGGTTCTCAAGGCGGCCTGCGGCCTCGTCGACCGGAGTCTTCAGCAGGGCCGCCAGATCGCGCAGGCGGGCGCTTTCGCCGGACAGATGTTTGCGGGCCGAAGCGCCGGTCAGCGCTTCGATCCGGCGCACGCCGGCGGCAACCCCGCCTTCCGCAACCACGGTGACCAGGCCGATGTCGCCGGTGCGCTCCACGTGGGTGCCGCCGCACAGTTCAATGGAGAAATCGCGGTTGGCGCCGTCGAGCGTCCGCCCCATGGAGACGACGCGGACCTCGTCGCCATACTTCTCGCCGAACAGGGCGCGGGCGCCGGACTCGATCGCCTCGTCCACCGCCATCAACCGGGTAACGACCGGGCTGTTCTGGACGATGACGTCGTTGGCGATATCCGAAATCTGCGCCAGCTCTTCCGGGGTAATCGGCTTGGGATGGCTGATGTCGAAGCGCAGACGCTCGGGCGTGACCAGCGAGCCCTTCTGGGCCACATGATCGCCAAGGACAAGACGCAGCGCTTCATGCAGCAGATGGGTTGCGGAGTGGTTGGCGCGAATGGCGCGGCGACGGTCGTGAGCGACCTGCAATTCAGCCGCCTGACCAACCCGCAGTTCGCCTTCCTCGACCGTCACATCATGAACGAACAGATCGCCAAGCTTTTTACCGGTGGCAGTGATGCGGGCGCGAAAACCAGCGCCGGTCGCGACGCCTTCATCACCGACCTGACCACCAGACTCGCCATAAAACGGCGTCTGGTTGAACACAACCTGCGCTGTTTCACCGGCGCGGGCTACCTCGATCTCGGCGCCGTCGCGCACCAGGGCGACAACGCTGCCCTCGGCCTTCTCCGTATCGTAGCCGAGAAACTCCGTGGCGCCGACGCGCTCGCGAATGCCGAACCACACGCGGTCAGTGGCCGCTTCGCCTGAGCCAGCCCAGTTGGCGCGCGCCAACTCGCGCTGGCGCTGCATGGCGCTGTCGAATGCTTCAGTGTCGACGCCAACGCCACGGGCGCGCAAGGCGTCCTGGGTCAGATCCAGCGGGAAGCCATAAGTGTCATAAAGGGTGAACGCGGTCTCGCCGGAAAGACGATCGCCCTCGCGCAGGTCGCGGGTCTCATCCTCAAGAATGGCGAGTCCCCGCTCGAGGGTGCGGCGGAAGCGGACTTCTTCAAGACGCAGCGTCTCGGTAATCAGCGCCTCGGCGCGACCAAGCTCCGGGAACGCCTCGCCCATCTCGCGCTTCAACGCCGGGAACAGCCGCCACATCAGGGGCTCGCGAGCGCCAAGCAACTGACCATGACGCATGGCGCGGCGCATGATGCGGCGCAATACGTAGCCCCGGCCCTCGTTGGAGGGCAGCACGCCGTCGGCGATCAGGAACGAACAGGCGCGCAAATGATCCGCGATCACCCGGTGGCTGACGCCCTGGGGGCCATCCGGATCGACGCCAGTCAGATTGGCGACGGCCATGATGAGCGCCCGCATCATGTCGGTGGCGTAATTGTCGTGGGTGCCCTGCAGAACCGCGGAAATCCGCTCCAGTCCCATGCCGGTGTCGATGGACGGCCGCGGCAGGCTCAGTCGCTCGCCAGGGGCCAGCTGGTCGAACTGCATGAACACGAGGTTCCAGATCTCGATGAAGCGGTCGCCATCCTCATCCGGGCTGCCAGGCGGGCCACCGGGAATGTGCGCGCCATGGTCATAGAAAATTTCAGAGCACGGACCACAGGGGCCGGTGTCGCCCATCATCCAGAAATTGTCCGAGGTGGAGATGCGAATGATCTTGCTCTCGGGCAGGCCGATCTTGCGCCACAGGCCATACGCCTCCTCATCCTCGGAGTAGACCGTGACGAGCAGCTTGTTCTCGGGCAGGCCAAATTCCTTGGTGACCAGGTTCCACGCCAGTTCGATGGCATTTTCCTTGAAATAATCACCGAAGGAGAAATTACCCAGCATCTCGAAGAAGGTGTGATGGCGGGCCGTGTAACCGACGTTGTCGAGATCGTTGTGCTTGCCGCCGGCGCGAACGCATTTCTGCGAGGAGGTCGCCCGCACATAGGGCCGCTTCTCGGCGCCGGTGAACACGTTCTTGAACGGAACCATGCCGGCGTTGGTGAACATCAGCGTTGGATCGTTCCGGGGAACGAGCGGAGCTGACGGCACGACTTCATGGCCGTTCCTGGCAAAGTAATCGAGGAAGGTCGATCGAATTTCGTTGACGCCGCTCATCAGAAACACGCACTCGGGACAGATGCAGGACGGCCGGTCGCCGCCCCTTCAGCACACGTCTTCTAGTGAGGCGACGCGCCCTTGTCGAGATTGGAAACCGGGGCGATGCGCCAATGGCTCACATGCAGCCAATGGTCGTCGCCAGCGCCGGTAGTTGCATCGAATCCAGTAACCAGGCTGGCGTCCGCCCACGGCGGATAAAGATGAAACGCCGGCGGGGGTGATCCGCCGGCGTCAGAATCAGGCCTGGCCCTCGTCGAGCTCATCTTCTGAAGGATCGATATTCTCCAGAATGCGTTCGGCAAGGAGGCCAGCGTTCTGGCGAATGGCGGCTTCGATGCGGTCGGCGATCTCGGGGTTCTGTCGCAGGAACGTCTTGGCGTTCTCGCGCCCCTGCCCCAGACGCTGGCTGTCATAAGAGAACCAGGCGCCCGACTTGTCGACAATGCCGCCCTTGACGCCCAGGTCAATCAGCTCGCCAAGCTTGGAGATGCCCTCGCCATACATGATGTCGAATTCAACCTGCTTGAAAGGCGGCGCCACCTTGTTTTTCACCACCTTGACGCGCGTTGAATTGCCCGTGACTTCATCACGATCCTTGATCGCGCCGGTGCGGCGGATGTCGAGGCGGACCGAGGCATAGAACTTCAGCGCGTTGCCGCCCGTCGTGGTCTCGGGCGAACCGTACATCACGCCAATCTTCATGCGAATCTGGTTGATGAAGATGACCATGGTGTTGGAGCGCGAAATCGAGCCGGTGAGCTTGCGCAACGCCTGGCTCATCAGGCGCGCCTGAAGACCCGGCTGCACTTCACCCATTTCGCCTTCGATTTCGGCGCGCGGCGTCAGGGCCGCCACCGAGTCGATCACCAGCACGTCGATCGCGCCGGAACGCACCAGCGTATCGGCAATCTCAAGCGCCTGCTCGCCAGTGTCCGGCTGTGAGATCAGCAGGTCATCCAGCTTCACGCCCAGCTTGCGAGCGTAAACCGGATCCAGCGCGTGCTCGGCGTCAACAAAAGCGCAGACGCCGCCTTTTTTCTGGGCCTCGGCGATGGTGTGCAGCGCCAGCGTGGTCTTGCCCGACGATTCCGGGCCATAAACTTCGATGATGCGGCCACGCGGCAGACCGCCAACGCCCAGCGCAATATCAAGCCCGAGAGAACCGGTTGACACCGTTTCGATCTCGACGGGGCGGTCGTTCTTGCCAAGGCGCATGATGGAGCCCTTGCCAAACGACCGCTCGATCTGGGAAAGCGCTGCGTCGAGCGCCTTTGTCTTGTCCATGGAGGAACCTTCAACGAGCCTGAGCGCGGATTGCGACATTGTCCTGTCCCTTATGGCATGACGCGTCGGGCGGCTTCAACGCGTTGTTTGTACTCTATATGTTCCATATATCATGTTCGATTTTTGTTCTCAACATTATATTGCATGTAAAGGGTTTTTTCCGCCCATCGCCGTGACGCCCGGTCATCGCACGGGTCACCGGGGGGCAGAGCGCCGCGGTGGGCGCTTCCACACGGAATGGCGGGTGAATATCCAGCGTCACGCACGCGCATTTCCACCCACGATCCGTCGTTTCAGCTGCCTTTACTCCATTTGCGCCTTCACCGCCTCGATGAGTTGTTTGAGGCTGAAGGGCTTGGGCAGGAAAACAAACGCCTCCCCTTCCGGCAGGTTCTTGCGGAACGCATCTTCGGCATAGCCGGATACAAACACGATGCGCGCCTGGATATCGCGGGCGCGCAATTCGCGCAGCAACGACGGCCCGTCCATTTCAGGCATGACCACGTCGGAGACGACGAGATCGACCGGCTCGCCCCGCTCCTCCAGCAGGCTGATCGCCTCACGGCCAGAGGCGGCCTCCAGCACCGTATAGCCGCGGGTTGACAGGGCGCGGGAGGCGAACGCACGCACCGCCTCTTCATCCTCAACCAGCAGGATCACGCCGCGTCCGGTCAGATCGGCGGCGGGTTGACGGGCGACGGCCGCGCCGCCCTCGACTTTCAATGGCTGTTCTTCCGCAACATGGCGCGGCAGGAAAATGCGGAAGGTCGTGCCCCTGCCCAGCTCGCTGTCGCAGAGGATGAAGCCGTCCGTCTGCTTGACGATGCCATACACCGTCGACAGACCTAGGCCCGTGCCCTTGCCCACTTCCTTCGTTGTGAAGAATGGCTCGAAGATCTGGACCATCACCTCCGGGGGCATGCCAACGCCGGTGTCGCTCACCTCGATCATCACATAATCGGCCGCGGGCATGCTGTCGTCGTAGCGCCGGGCCTCCGCCGCCGTGACATTGCTTGTGCGGATCGAAACCTTGCCGCCGTCCGGCATGGCGTCGCGCGCGTTGACCGACAGGTTCATGATGACCTGTTCGAACTGGTTGATGTCGGCCTTGACCGGCCAGATATCGCGCCCGTGATGCACGTCGAGGTCGACCCGCTCGCCCAGCAGCCGCTTCAGCAACAGGGAAACGTCCGCCAGCACGTCGCCCACCTGCATGACCTGCGGACGCAGCGTCTGGCGGCGCGAGAACGCCAGCAGATGCCGCACCAGCGCGGCGGCGCGGTTGGCGTTGCCCTTGATCTGCATGATGTCCTGGAAGGAGGGATCGGTCGGGCGATGCTTGGCCAGCAGCAGGTCGCTGAAACCGATGATCGCCTGCAGAACGTTGTTGAAGTCGTGCGCCACGCCGCCGGCGAGCTGGCCAACCGCGTTCATCTTCTGGGCCTGGGCAAACTGCGCCTCCAGGGCGCGCTGCTCGGTGGTGTCGAGCGCGTAGATGATCGCCGCCTCGCCCTCGCCTTCAGCATCATCAACGCTGCTTACATAGAACCGCGCGGACCGGCCGCCGTCGCCGGCTATCTGCGCGTCGAATGGAGCGACGTCTTCCTGTCGGGCGGCTGACCGCAGCGCCGCCTCAAGCTGTGGCGCGTCCTTTTCCACCACGACGCCGGTAACGCCGCCGGCCACCACTTCCGCTGGAAACAGGCGTGAGAACGACGCGTTGCTCTGCAGTATGGCGCCGTCGCCGGCAATGGTGGCGATGGCCACCGGCGTGTTGTTGAAGAAGCGGGCGAAGCGGACCTCCGCCTGGCGCTGGCCTTCGGAGGTCTCGCCGGTGGACGGACGGCCTGACGAACGGTTGAGCACCAGCGTGCGCGACGGCAGGCGCCGTCCACTTCCATCCACCGGCGTGCGATGCATCACCCGCACCGGCAGGACGTGGCCGTCACGCCGGCGCAGATCCAGATCAAGCGTCTCGATCCCGTCGACGCCATCTCCGGTCATCGACGCCGCCAGCAATTGCGCGGCGGCGCCCCGGGCCACGATTTCATCCAGCCGGACCCCGCCGGCCCCGGCGCTGGCCAGATCGATCCCCAGCCAGCCAGCCAGCGTGGCGTTCATGTAACCGATATCGCCGTCGCCTTCGATGGACAGGAAGCCCGCCGGCGCCTGATCCAGAAAATCGATGGCGTGCTGAAGCTCCTGGAACATCCGCTCCTGGCGATCGCGGTCGGCGGTGACGTCCGTCACTGTCCACAACAAAGGCGCCTTGCGACCGGCGCCGAGCTGGCGCGCCTCCACCCGTCGCCAGGATGCCTGACCGGGGGAACCGGCGGCCCCGGCAGGGCTGGCGTCGCCGCCCTGGCAAGGAGCGGCGGGAAACCGCAGTTCGTCATGGGCGACGCGGCCCTGCCTGGCGGCTTGCGCCAGCCGGTAAAGCGCTTCGCTGATTTCGGGCGCATGGCGCGAGGCGCGCTCCAGTGAGGCGGGCTGGTCGCCCTCCCCACCCACAAGGTCGCGCCAGGCGTTGTTGCACCAGATCACGTCGCCATGGCTATCCGCCACCGCATGACCAGCTGGCGAACCGTCGACGATGGCGCGGGCAAGGCGCGTCGGGCGCGAAACGCCCCGGGCCAGCTGGAAGAAGCCTACGGCGAAGCCGAACAACGCGAAAATGCCGACCACCGCCAGAACAGCAAGCAGACCGATGACCAGCGCGCGCGCGTCCGCCGGGGCCAGGGTCGCCAGCCAGACAGCCGCCGCGATGAAGGCCATGGAGAAACCCAGCAAGGGCAAGGCCACGCCATTGCCCCGCCAGAAGTTCCGCCGCTCGCCGGGCGCGCGCGTATTATCGGCGTCCTGCGCGTCCATCGCGGTTTGCGCCATGCGCGTTCGGAACAGTGAACTGGTCATCGACGTCCTGACAATCGCTTCCGCTGGAGGCGGCCTGGCCGCCTCCCAACAGCGCGCGCGGCGGCGCGCCCTGCCATCCGGTCGCGGCTATCGCCGCGCCCGCCATCAGAAGCAGGATCGCGGATAAAATGGCAACGTCCCCGCGGCCATTCATGCGCAGCCTGCGCAACAGACGATGAGGCGCGCGCCGCCCGAAGTTAATCCGTGCGTTCACCTTAATCGAAGAAGCCTGCCGAAAGGTTCACGTTTTCTGCTTCCACACGCGAATCCTTGTTGCCGGTCTGTCAACCGTCGATTAACCCTGATCATGAAAAACTGCGCCTCACGTATGTTGTCGCCGGACGGTTCGCCGGTTTGCGACAGCAATCGCCCGAGCAACCGATGTCCGGATCAGAGATGACAAACGCCGCGCAATTCCTGTTAGCCTTCATCATCATCCTCGTCGTGGTGATGATTCTCGCTTTCGTGCTGCGGCGCATTACGTCGGGTCGCAAGCGCGCCGCCGCCCAGGGGCCGCGATCGCGGCAACCCCGACTGGGCGTTGTGGACGTTTATGATCTTGACGACCAGCGCCAGCTGGTGCTGGTGCGCCGCGACCATGTCGAGCATCTGGTGATGATCGGCGGCGCATCGGACGTGGTGATCGAAAGCGCCATCATTCGCGGCGAAGGGCGGCGCAGTGCGCCAGCGGTCGCCAGCGATCCGGCGGACGCCTCCGAACCGTCCGAAACGGGTCGCGCCGAGACGCGCCCCGACGATGGACGGCCGCAACCGCCACGCGCGCCCGAACCTCGCAACGAAACCCGTCTGCCAAGCGTGGATCACCTGCTTCGTCAGGGCGCGCCCGCGCCTGGGGCGGCTCCGGCGCCAGCCCCGGTCACTCCAACCCCGCCGACCCCGACGCCGGCAACTCCCGTCCCCGCAGCCGCACGGCCAGCGCCAGTTCCGCCGCCAGCAGCTCCCGCGCCAACCCCCGCAGCCCGGCCAGCGCCCGCCCCGCAAGCGGCGGCGCCTGAAGTCCGCGTTTCCGCGCCACAGCCTGCTCCGGCTCCCCAGGGCCGTCCAGTTCCGGCCGCCGGCCAACCCGCCGGCCAACCCTTGGGCCAGCCCCTGGGCCAGCCTCCTGGCCAACGACCGGCCGGCGCCGCAACGCCCGCTCCAGCCAGGCCAACGGCAGGACGGCCCACCGCGCCCGGTTTCAATCCGCCTCCAGGCGTCAGGCCGCCGGCCAGTGGGCCTGCCGCTCCTGTTGCGGCCCGCGCCCAGGCCCAACCCACCGGGCGACCAGGCTTTGGCCCGACGCCCACGCCCGCAGCACCGTCTGGCCAGCCAGCGGCGCAACAGCGTCCAGCCGCGCCGCAGACGTCTGGACTGCCCCAGCCCGGGCCTGAGCCTCAGGCGCCGGCCGCCTCCCAGGGCACGGGGAAACCTCCGGCAACCAACGCAGCGCCATCCATTGCCGCGCCGCTCGCCGCATCTGCGGCGCAACCCGCGCGACCGGCCATCGATTCGCATGTGCTGAATGATATGGAGCGCCAGTTGCAGGACGCGCTGCGCAGTCCAGCGCCAGCGGCGGCGTCCCAGACTGCCAAGCCGGTCCCACCGCCAGCCGCAACTCCAACAACCACCCCGGATGAACCCGCGACTGAAACGGCGGCTCCGCGTCCCATGAGCTCGCTGGCCTCCCTGCGCCTTGATCTCGCCGGACTGCGTTCCACCGCGTCACGGCCGGCTCCTGCCAGCGAAACACCGTCTGGGCCTGGCGATGCGCCGAAGGCAGAGGCTCCTGCGGCTCCTGCGGCTCCTGCGGCGCGCCAGCCAGAAGCGCCGGCGGCTGAAAAGACAAATCCGGCTTCCACGGCGACATCGGCGCCCGCCGCGCCGATTTCAAAAGTTGATTTGCCGGACCTGTCGTTTGATTTCGCGGACAGCAAGCCAGTTGCGCCTCCGGCGCCCGCTGCTGCGGCGGCCAGGCCGGCGCAGACAATTGCACCCGCCGCGCCGGGCAAGACCGACGACAACGCCGGCAACAAATCAGACGACAAGCCAGCGCTTGATCCGCTGTCTCCCGAGGCGATCGAGGCCGAGTTCGCCCGCCTGCTGGGACGCTCGCCGCCACGGAAGGGCTGAGCGCGCCTGCCGAACGACCCAAACAGAAAGGCCGGGTGAAAACCCGGCCTTTCTGTTTCATCAGCAAACCTGCCGCCAGGTCGCGCACGCAACGCCCCCGGCCAAGTTACACGGAAGCAGACATCCCCGATCTCTGCCTGACGCCGCGAAAACCGCGAGCCGGTCAATCGTCCCGGTGCACCCGCTCGTTGCGCTCGTGGCGCTCCTGGGCCTCCAGCGACAGGGTCGCGATGGGGCGCGCCTCCAGCCGCTTCAGGGAGATCGGCTCGCCGGTCTCCTCGCAATAACCATAAGTGCCGTCTTCGATACGCTGCAAGGCGTCGTCGATCTTGGAGATCAGCTTGCGCTGCCGGTCGCGCGCCCGCAGTTCGATCGCCCGGTCCGTCTCGGAGGAAGCACGGTCGGCCACGTCCGGATGGTTTTCGTTTTCCTTTTGCAAGGTCGCCAGGGTTTCCCGGCTTTCCTTCAGAATCTCGTCCTTCCAGTCGAGCAGCTTGCGCCGGAAGTACTCTCTCTGGCGCTCACCCATGAATGGCTCGTTTTCGGATGGCCGGTATTCCGCGCTTATCGTTACGTTCGCCATAGCCGCTGTTCTCTCCTGGGCCCGCGGGGATCACGTGGCCAGATCAAGGATCCGGCCTTCCCTGGGCGCATGCAGGGAGGCTGTATAGACGCTGCGTGACGTCGCGACAACGCATCCCTTCGCACGAGCGTCATAACAAATGACATTTCGGCCTGTTCCCGTTGCCGGGACAAGGATTTGCCGCGCGGGCGCCCATGCGCCTCCAGCCGCCCGCCAGGCGTCAACCCCGCGCGTGAGCCGCCAGCCGGTGCGAATCGCCAACAGCGGCCGCTGAACGCCAGCTCAGTCGGCCGTCGCTTTGCCAGGACGCGCCAGCTCCGCGCCGACAGCGTCCGCCAGTTGGCCGGCCAGTGCTTTACGGAAATGGATTTCGTCGTGGAAGTTGGCGGGATTCCGGTTCTCCGCGCGGTCTCCGCCCCAGTCGAGGAACATGACGTTGGGATGTCGGCTTGCGATGTCGCGAATCTGCGCCTTGCACTGGTCCAGGACAGCTTCAGCGACCGAGCCGGGCTGCGGCTGGAAGTTGATGTGTGTTGGCGGCCAGGCCAGCACGGTCCGGGTCGTGGCTGGCAAGGCGTCGAGCATGTCCCGCAAAATGGCCATCGCCGGAAACACCCTGTCAGGATTATCGGTGTCGACGGGACGGCTCGCGCTGGACTTCATGGCGTCCTGCTTTGCCTGCCCCCCCGTCTTGCCAAGATAGACCGTCGTATAATCCCAATAACCGTCGGGCCGGGCCATCTCCGCGCCGCCAAAAAGCGCAGACAGACGCCGCGCCATCTGCTCCACGGCCTGATAGCGGACGAGCCCATAGAGATATTCCGGGTTGCTGGCTGAATAGAGCCAGTACGGGAACTGGTTGCCCCGTTTCTGCGTCGGCCGGCACCAGAGTTCGTCCACCCCGATAACCGCCGCGCGCGGCGACGGATGATGACGAAGAAAGGCTTCGAACACGGGGCGCACCTCAAGCGGACCAGACCGCAGCACGCTGAGGTTGACGAAGCGCCGGCCCGTGAGCCTGTCCAGACGTTCCGGCTCAAGCATCTGCATGCGTGAGTTGCCCACGACCACCGAGTCGAAGCGCTGGTCACGGGCGCGGCTGGCGTTGACCTGCCAGGGCGGCCCTTCCGCCACCCCGCGCACTGACAGCGGGGTGAAGCGCCCGGTGTCATAGGGATCCAGCAGAACGAGACCGCCAGTGAACCCGGCCAGCAACACCACGATGGCGACCACGAAAGTCACCGAGAAACGCCGCCAGCGCCTGGCGTCGCGCGACGGCGTTGCGCCGTCAGAACTGGAAGTGGATGAACGCATGGTTCGCATCATCGCCGATCTTGAACAGGATGAGCGTCAACGCGACCGCCGCAAGGACGGCCAGCGCGCCGGCTCAGTTGGTCGCTGCTTCCGCCCTTCCCGCCAAACCGTCCGCCACGTCCGCGTTCAGCCTGCCGGCAAGGTTCTTCCGGTAGTGGGTCCCGTCGTGAAAATCGGCGGCGTCGCGATTGAAGTCCCGATCTCCGCTCCAGTCCACCAGCCTTGCGCCAGGGCGCGCCGTCACCACGTCGCGCAACGCAGCCTGGCATTGTCGCAGGGTCGCGTCCGCCCCGGAGCCTGGCAGCGGCTGATAACTCGTATGGGTCGGGGGCCAGACCACCGCTACCCCTGTGCTGTCTGGCAAGGCGTCCAGCATATTTTTCAGGATGGCGACGGCGGGAAAGACATTTTTGGGGTTTTCGCTCTGGCTGAGACGTTCGCCGTCATGCATGCGCCGCTGGGCCGCCTCCGCGCCGGTCATGCCGAGATACAGGGAAGTGTAGTCCCAATAACCGTCCGGGCGGGCCATTGCGGCGCCGCCGCGCAAAACGGCGAAGCGGCGCGGCGTATGCTCAAGCGTCTGATACCGCACCAGACCGCGCAAATATTCAACAGCGCCAGGGGCATAGAGCCAGTATGGAAATTTGTCGCCGCGCTTCTGCGCCGGGCGGCACCACCATTCATCGACGCCAATGACGATCGCCCGGGGCGCAGCGTGATGGCGCAGGAATGTGGCGAGCACCAGTTGCAACTCCAGCGGCCCGGCGCCCTGAATGCTCAGGTTGACGAAACGGCTTCCGGTCGCTTCATCCAGGATCGCCGGCTCGATCATCTGGGCGCGGGAATTGCCGATAATCGCCGAGTCGAACTGCGGGTCGCGGGCGCGACTGGCGTTGACCTGCCAGGACGGCCCTTCGGCCATGCCCTTTGGACCCAGCGGGGTCAGCCGCCCGGTATCATAGGGGTCCAGCAGCACCAGACCGACGGCGAGCGCGGCCAGCGACGCGATCGCGGCGACGATGAACGCCATCGAGAACCGGCGCCAGCGCGCGGACGCCCCGGCTGCGGCCGGGGACGTCGAGCGGTCAGAACTGGAAGTAGATGAACTCATAGTTCGCATCGTCGCCGATCTTGAACAGGATGAGCGTGAACACAATTGCCGCAAGGACGGCAAGCACGCGCGACGGCGGCGCCTTGTGCACGGCAGTCCAGGCGGTCGGACCGATCAGCGCAACGGCGGCGGCGATGGCGATGGCGCGCCATTTCAGGCCAGCGCCAATGGTCGTGAGCCCCAGCATGCCCTCATAGATGCGCAACGCCGCGTCGAAACTGCCAGCCCGGAACAGCACCCAGGTAAAGACCACGAACAGGAATGTCGCCGCCCAGCCCAGCGCCGCCGGCATGGGCAGGCCCGCCTTGCGCCACAACAACCCCACGCCGAGGGCGAAGCCATGGGCGGCGCCCCACGCCACGAAAGTCATGCCGGCGCCGTGCCAGAGGCCGCCAAGCGCCATGGTGATGAACAGCGCGCCCAGTTGCAGGGGCAGGCCGTGACGATTGCCGCCAAGTGGAATGTAAAGATAGTCGCGCAGGAACCGCGACAGGGTCATATGCCAGCGCCGCCAGAAATCCTGCAACGACAGGGAGCGGTATGGCGCCTCGAAGTTTTGCGGCAGCACGACGCCGAACAATAGCGCGATGCCCAGCGCCATGTCGGTATAGCCGGAAAAATCGAAGTAAATCTGGAAGGTAAAGGCCAGCGTTGCCTGCCAGCCCTGAACGAGGGTGATGGTCGCGCCGTTGGCCGCTTCCTGGAAGACCGGATTCACATACGCAGCCAGCGGGTCGCCGATCAGCACCTTCTTGGCAAGACCGACGCACAGCAGCAGCAGCCCGCGCGCGAAACGCTCCGCGGCGTCGGAGCGCATGTAGGGGCGGCCGTCGAACTGGTGCAGGATCTCGCTCCAGCGCACCAGCGGACCGGCCAGAACCTGCGGAAAGAAGGCGATGTACAGCCCGTATTTCACAAGACCGACCTGGGGCGCGCGGCCGGCGCGCAGATCCACCAGATACATGACGTGATGAAAGGTGAAGAAGGAAATGCCGAGCGGCAGCGCGTCGCCGGAGCCGAAGACATCGACGCCCTTCATCGTCACGCCGGGAATGAAGCTGGCGAAAAAGCCGGCGTACTTGAAGACCCCAAGCACCAGCAGATTGACGCAGATCGCCAGAGTGATCAGCCAGCCGAGGCGCGCCTGGCAGAAAATGCGCGCCAGCACCCAGTTCAGCCCGATGGACGCGGCCAGCAGCGGCGCAAAGCGCCAGTCCCAGTAACTGTAGAATGCGAATGACAGCAGCAGCAACACCAGCAGCCGCCACTCCGGCCGGAAACGTTCGGCAAGCCAATGGACCAGCAAGGAGAATGGCAGGAACAGCAGCAGAAAGATGAACGAGTTAAATAACATTCCGGACCGATCTCCGGGGGCCGGACATGATCCGGCGCAATCGTGGGAACGACCACCCCGAACCGTGGGAGCCGGCTCCCACCACAGGCAATAGGCATGTTCCGCTTCGCGAGCGGAACCGGACTCCAGCGTAGCGCAGGCGCAACACGCCAGACGGCCTGCTCCGACATTCGCCTTGCGCCATCCGGGACGGCGGCGACGTGAACGCCGGAACAGCAGGACTGCTGGCAACGTGCTGACTGTCTGGTGGAGCTTGGGAATTCGACAGCCGGTCCCGGTGCGATGCGAGATCCGATGCGAATATCAACGTCGTTCCACCAGGCGCGCGGCTGGCATTATCCGATATGACGATGCGCCCGGCCAACCCGGCCTGACGCATCCTGTTCACCAAAAGCGAAATCCGCTTTTCCGAAGCGATCCGACGACGCCATGGGGAAAACCGCCGACGTCCGCTCGCTGATCATCAGTCCGGCGGCCCACCCGGAACACTGGAGGCGTCCCGAAGCCCCCTCGCCCCTGGCGCTGACAACGGACGCCCCGAACGATCATCCTTCCGGTGCGCAACCACCCGGACGTCTCGGGGAACCCTCCCTGGCCCGCATCGTTTCCGCAGGCTCAACGCCACCCTGGCTCCGCGCCCCTGGCTGGATGGCTGGCTGGTTGATCAAGGCGTTTGACGCGCGCCTCGATCCGGTCCAGCCGCATCAGGATGCCGCTGAGCCGGTCTGGATCCATGCCAATGCTGTCCGCCGCTGCGCCGGTCGACCGGGCGATTTCACGCGTCGCCTCAATCAGCGCCTGCATGTCATCTGTCTGGGCTGGTCGGGCGGGCGCATCCGCCGCCGGACGCTCCACCGCCGGATGCGGCCGGCTGACGGGTCCGCTGGCCATGGCGGGCGCGCCCACGAGAATGGCCAGGCCGGCGACGGTCAACGTGCGACTGTTCATGCTTAACATGTAGCCACGTCCTGTCTGGAGACACCGGCGGCTGGCGTCGCAACGCCGCGCCAGCCGGCACGGGAAAACAGGGAACCGTCGTCCGGCATGGCGGCCGGGCGACGCGAATCAGATGATACAGGCAACCCTGGGCTGTTCACAATGTATGGAACGGTTCCAATGGCAGGCCGCCCGTCCTTCCTCTGCCCCCAGATCCACGTTTTCCTGACGCGATCCCCGGCTGAGCATTTCCGGTGAAAGCTGGCTCACCGGACACACCCGTTCTTTGGCTGGTCGCGACTGCTTCACAAAAAGTCGCTCCAGCTTCTGGGAAGCTCGCCCTGAAGCTGGAGAACGCGCGGCCTCTTCACTCAGGGCGTCAGGACGGCGCGACCGACGATGCGGCCGAGGCGCAGGTCTTCGAGCGTCGCCGCCACGTCCTTCAGCGGACGGTGGATCAGCGGCACCATGGGGACCTTGCCTGCCTTCACCAGATCAATCAGTTCATGCAGTTCCGCGAGGCTGCCGACGAACGAGCCCTGCACGGTGGCCGCCTTGATCGGGAACATCGGCAGCGACCAGTTGGCCTGACCGCCGAACAGGCCGACGATGACCAGCTTGCCGCCCTTGCCCAGCGCATCGAAGCCCAGCGACGTGGTGGCGGTGTTGCCGACCAGATCGAGCGCGCCGCGCACGCCGCCGCCAGCCGCGGCCATGATCTGCTTCACCGCGTCCGGCGCGGTGGGATCGATGGCGGCGATCGCGCCAGCAGCCACGGCGGCGTCACGCTTGGCCGGATCGATGTCGACGACAACCGCGCCCTTCGCGTTCATCGCCTTCAGCAGGGTCAGGGCCATCAGGCCAAGGCCGCCGGCGCCCAGAATCAGGATCGGATCGGTCGACAGGAAGCTGCTGAACTTTTTCAGGGCGCTGTAGGTGGTGAGGCCCGAGCAGGCGTAAGGGGCCGCGACGTCCGGGGCGATGCCGGTGATGTCGAGCAGATATTTGGGATCGGAAACCACCATGTGATCGGAGTAACCGCCGTCACAGGTCACGCCCAGCGCCTTGGGACGGTTGCACAGGTGCTCGTCGCCGGCGGCGCAGATGCTGCAGTGGCCACAGCCGATCCACGGGAACACGAGGCGGGTCTCGCCGACCTTGACGCCTTCCGCTTCGGGACCGACGGCGACCACTTCGCCAACGATCTCGTGACCCATGGTCAGGGGCAGCGGAATGCCCTTCATCTGCATCTTGCGACCGCCGCCAAGGTCGTAGCTGCCTTCCCAGATATGGATGTCGCTGTGGCAAACGCCGGAAGCCTTCACCTTCAGCAGAACCTGCTTGCCCTCCGGGGTCGGCGTTTCGAGGTCCACCGTCTCGAGAGGCGCTCCAAATTCGGCCAGGCGATAACTTCTCATTTTGGATTTCCTCCCGATGCAGAAACAGGTGGCGTATTCATGATGGCGAACGCACGTTTGGGCAAGTCTCAGGCCCGACCCACGCGCCAGGTTTTCCCGCTACTTTCGCAGCAGCACGCCACAGTCCGCCAGGTTTCGCCAGCGCGACATATTCCTGCAGGCGCTTTCAGGCCGGCGTTTCCACTTTCCGGCGGCATGCTTTAAATACACATATAAAGGGACGCCGGGCGGAGGGGCGGCCTGCCGGCGCCGCGACCAGGCGCGCCCGTCCGTCACGCGTCTGGCCCGGCCGGGACCCAAACAACCGCGACAGGGGAATTGAAATGTTGCGCCTGATGTTGCTGCGTCATGCAAAGGCGGCCTGGCCCAGGGACGTGCGCGATCCGGACCGGCCGCTGGCGGATCGGGGGCGCAAGGCCGCGCCGCTGATGGGCGCCTACATGACGCAGGAAAATCTGCTTCCCGACCTCGCCATTGTCTCGACCGCGACCCGCACCCGCCAGACCTGGGACCTGGTTGGCGAGGAAATCGCCAGGGCCTTCCCCGGCGAGACCATCCCGGTTGTGTATGAACCGCGCATTTATGAGGCCCGGGTGGAGGATCTGCTGCATGTGATCCAGGACGATCACGTGGTTCAGGATGGTCGCCCGGCGCATTCATTGTTGCTGGTGGGGCACAATCCCGGTTTTGAGGAGCTGGCGCACATGCTGGTCGGCCATGGCGACCGCTACGCCTTCGCCCGCCTGTCGCAAAAATATCCCACCGGCGGCCTGGCGGTGATCGACTTCAATATCGGCTCCTGGGCGGAAGTGACGCCGCGCAGCGGCCGCCTCGACCGTTTCGTCACGCCCCGCACCCTTGAAGGCATGGCGGAGGATCATGAGGACTGAGGAAGACCGGGGAGAGCTGGGGAGAACTGGAGCGCCCCGCCCTGGCGGCCCTCACATCAGCCCGCCGGCCGCCGCCTCACGAAAATAATCCAGGCTTCCCGCAAAATGGCGAACGTCGCAGTCCGCGCGGCGAACCCGGCCGGGGAGTTGCTCCCAGCTATAGGGACGGGCGTGTTCAAGCTGGGCGCCGGCCTGGAAGATGACCTCCCGGCCCGACGGGCGGAATGGCTGCCCCGGCGCGCTGACCTGCAGGACCAGACCACGGAAGGCAGGCAGCGCTTGACCTGGCAGCGTGATGGTGCGCCCGGTCTTTTCCCCAAGTATGCGCCGCAGGCTTTCGGTGGTAATGGCGGTAGCCTCGCCTTCAAACGCATGGATGCGCAAGCCAGGCAAACGCTCCGACAGCTTGCTGGCGAGCGAGGCCGCGCCGCCTTCCGCCCCGTGGCATGCCACAAGCCGCAACACATGGAATGGACCCAGGCGGAGACGCAGATCGTCGACAATCTCCGCAAGCTGGCTGTCGTCATGCCATGCGTTTTCAATCATCACGCACCCGTTCGGCGGACTGGCCCCATGCGTCAGCAGCGTCAAATGGCCGTCATCCTTCCGTTCGTGGAAAGCTGACCAGTCGCTGCCGACGAGCACCCGTCCCACCGCCTCCGGGGCGTCAGGATCACCCCGGCCGGGAAGCCCGCCTGATCCGGCCCATGCCGCGCCCTCCCGCATGAACCAGACCTGCGCCTTGAGAATCATCGATCCCTCCCGCACCAATATGCAAGCGCCGGACAAATCTGCGTCGACCAGCTGTCACCGCCAACGACTGGCGAAAGTCGGGCGGCTTCCCATATTCTGCATGCGTCGCCGTCGCGGTTACTCCTGCCACCCGGTCTTCGGACCGGCCCCATTTGCCTGATCTGACGCGCGGCCCCTTTCCTGGGTGGCCGGAGCCTCAAGGAGCGTTGCATTTGAGCGGAAGCGGAACTGTTTTCTCACAGACCTATGACGCGATCCGCAACGCCGCGGATTTCGCTCTCAGCGCCATCCAGCCAGGCGTCCGGCTGGGCGTCACCGGCCTCTCCCGCTCCGGCAAGACCGTTTTCACCACCGCCATGGTGCACCACCTGCTGGAAGTGACGCCGATGCCGGTGTTTCGCGCCGCCGCCGAGGGGCGCATCCGCCGGGCGCGGCTGGCGCACCAGCCGGACGACGACGTGCCGCGCTTCCCCTATGAGACCTATCTGGAAGCCATGACCGGACCGGAGCGGCGTTGGCCACAATCCACCAACCGCATCGCCGAGTTGCGCATCGCCATCGACTATGAGCGCGCCAGCGGCTGGCGCAAGGGACCAGCGACGCTCAACCTGGACGTGGTGGACTATCCCGGCGAGTGGCTGACCGATCTCGCCCTGCTCGATGAAAGCTACGCGGACTGGGCGCGCGAGACCATCGCGGCCGCGCGCCGGTCAGACCGGGCCGCCATCGCGGGCCCCTGGCTGGCCGCGCTGGCTGAAACCGACGCGGGCGGAGCAGCCGACGAAGCGCTGGCCGAGCGCGTGGCCGATGCGTTCAAGACCTATCTCGCCGCGCTGCGCGCCGGGCCGGAAGCGGTGGCCACCACGCCCCCGGGACGGTTCCTGATGCCGGGGGACCTCGCCGGCTCGCCCGCCCTCACCTTTGCGCCGCTCGACCTGAAGGGGGCGACGCCGGCGTCCGACACGATGGGCGCGCTGATGGAGCGCCGGTTCGAGGCTTACAAGAGCCGGGTGGTCGGGCCGTTTTTCCGCGAGCACTTCGCCCGGCTGGACCGGCAGCTGGTGCTGGTGGACGTGCTGGCGGCGCTGGACCGGGGGCCGGCGGCGCTGGCCGAGCTGGAAGTCGCCATCGACCGGGTATTGCTGGCTTTCCGCGCCGGACGCAATTCGCTCGCGTCGCGCATCTTCATGCCGCGCATTGATCGCGTGCTGTTCGCCGCCACCAAGGCGGACCACCTGCACCAGTCAGGCCACGCCCGGCTGGACGCGATCCTGCGGTTGCTGGTGGACCGGGCCATCCGGCGCACCGAGGGCGCGGGCGCGCGGGTCGGCACGGTGGCGCTGGCCTCCGTGCGGGCGACGCGTGAAGCCATGGTGCGCGAGAACGGCGTGAAGCTGCCGGCCATCGTCGGCACGCCAGAAGCCGGCGAAACCATCGACGGACAGGCATTTGACGGTCTGACCGAAGCGGCGATCTTCCCCGGCGAGCTTCCAGAGCGGCCGGAGGCGGTGTTTGAAGGGGCGATTGCGCCTGGTTCGTTGCGGTTTCCGCGCTTCCGGCCGCCGGCGCCATTTCTGGACGCGGCGGGCCGCATGCACGCCCTGCCCCATATCCGCCTCGACCGTGCGCTGGAATTCCTGCTCGCCGACCGTCTGGCCTGAAAACCTGGTCCCAAACTGGAGTGCAAGCGGCCAATGGGCAAACACCTATGAGCAACCGACCCCGCGCCTTCCGCCTCGACAGCGCCGACGTCGCCGCCATTCCGGCTGACATCGCCCATGCGCCCGAACCGCAGGCGCGCATTGTCGTGGCCGAGGAGTCTGGCGAGATCATCGACGCGCTTTTGACGCCAGTTGAGCCGCCCCGGCGGCGGGCGCCATGGGTTGGCCTGCTGCTGTCGGCGCTGGGCGGCCTGACGGTTTTCGGCGTCGGCCTGTGGATCGATTCCCTGGTGCGACGGCTGTTCGAGATCAATCCCGGCCTTGCCTGGGCGGCGATCGCGCTCGCGGCCCTCGCCGGCCTAGCCCTGTTTGGCCTGCTCGCCCGCGAGACGCTGGGGGTGCTGCGCGAGCGCAGGATCGAACGCCTGCGTCAGGCAGCCGGCGACGCCCATGCCGCCAACAGCGACCGCGAGGCGCGGGCGGTGGTGAAGGATCTGGATGCGCTCTATGCGGCGCGCGCCGACACGGCGCGGGCGCGGACAGCCCTGGCCAGCATCGATGAAACGATTATCGACGCCCAGGACCGTCTGGCCATCGCCGAGCGCGAACTGATGGCGCCGCTTGACCGCCAGGCGCGGCAGGCGGTGGCGCGGGCGGCGAAGCAGGTGTCGCTGGTGACGGCGGTGAGCCCGCGCGCCATCGTCGACGTGGGCTTCGTCCTGTATTCGTCGTTTACGCTGGTGCGCCGGCTGGCGGCGATTTATGGTGGCCGGCCAGGATTTTTTGGTTTCCTGCGCCTGGCGCGCAATGTGGCGGCGCATCTGGCGGTCACCGGCGGCATGGCGGCGGGCGACGGCCTGGTGCAACAGGCCATGGGCCTTGGCCTGGCGGCAAAGGTCTCGGCGCGCCTTGGCGAAGGCGTGCTGAACGGCATGCTCACCGCCCGCGTCGGTCTCGCCGCCATCGACGCCTGCCGGCCAATGCCGTTTCACGCCCTGCCAGCGCCAACCTTTACCGAGGTCGCCGGCCATCTGTTCGACAATGGAGACAAGGGCGGTTGAGAGCACGCCGCCTGGCCAGCCCCCTGCCTGACGCCGGTGCGAAACGGCCGCCGGAAGCTCCCGGGCGCGCTGGCGACAACGCCCGGGGAGCGTTCGGCGCGACACTGCCAGCCGTCCCCAGTCTGGCCATTCCGGAAACGGTGCGCGTACATTTTTGCCGACCTGAAACAGATTTTCCAATGAGATTATACTCGTATTAAAATTAAACAAGAACGCGCGCGCGTGAGAGAGCCCGCGAGAAAGACTGCGCGAGAGAAATGGCTCGACACCACATTCTGATGACAATTTTACTGTCAATGCGACCATAAAAACCCGCAAGATATAACGTCATGCCGCCAGGTTGCTTTACCGCCAGCACATTGACTGGCCCAGCGACTTGCCTGACGACGCAGATTGCCGCGCAGACCGGATGGTTGCCAGCAAGGCCAGACCTGCTTCGGCGAGAATGCGCCCGGACAACGGGAACAGGCGCGGTTCCAGATCGACATTGACCGGCAATGGCTCGTAGTGAAGTCGCGAAGCTGCAGGCGCACCGGCGCACCGGCGACCCGCCATGCCGCCGCAGCCGGCCCTCCCGCCAGATTTCCAGAACAGCCATGCGACAGCCCGCGCCCCGCTGCTGGCTCCGCTCCGCCCTGCATGGCCAGGCGATCTCTTTATTTGACAATACCATGAAGCCATCCAGGGCCGACGCCACCGCCAGGCAACCCTGGCGCACGACATCCCGGCGCGCCTTGGCCACCAGCCATATAACTGATCTTGAACGTTCAAAAACAAGCATCGAATTGCTGCACAACCCTCAGCATCATAATAATGTCTCATGATACTTGAATAAAATTTAAGTAAATACATCAAATTTCAAATATTTATAGGGCATAAAATTTTAAGATTCCAAAATTTACTGCCCATAATTGGTAATGTAACTGGACAATCACACTGAAAATTTCAGATGCAAATCCGGCAAAAATCGTTCCCGGCAGCAATTGACCAGAGAAAAATTCCAAAATATCTGCCGGTTGCAAATAATAATTTGGTAATTTCTAGAATTTAATTGTTTATACGGACAACATTATGAACATTAAATACTGTATTTCGAAGCTCATCGCCACGTGGGTGGCCATTTGCGCTGTCCTGCATCCAACGTTGGCGTCCGCCGCGCCGCCGCCTCCGCCACCGCCGCCACCGCAGGACATTTTCAGCGTCCCCGGAGCCCCTGTGCCAGCGCCAGCGCCACCTCGCATGGACGCGGGCCTCCTTGGCGCAATTAACAAGGGAAAACAGCTGAGGAGGGTCCAGCCCGAAGAGATCAACGACCGTTCGGAAGCGGGATCCAAAAGCAAGGCCGCTGACCCGGCCCGGCCGCCGGCCGCCGCCGCGCCAGCGCCTGCCCCGATCGGCGCCCCGCCGCCGCCGCCACCACCACCGCCGTCCGCCCTCCGTGCGCCAGCGCATCCTGTCATGGACAAGGATCTCCTCAGCGAGATCCGTGACGGCGTCAGGCTGAAGCCAGCGCCAACCAACGATCAAATGGCCCCTGCGCCAGGAAAGCCCGGACAGAGGGGGGTCAACGCCCCCGCCGGAAGCAACAATACCGATCTTATGGGCGCCCTCGCGGCTGCCATCGCCGCAAGAAGCAACGCGAACCAGGGCGCGAACGGCGCCGGTTCTGCCCTTGAGAGCCCGGCGTCGGACCCCCATGCTGGCGCAGGCTGGAACCGGGGTCATGGTTCAGTTGCGTCTGACGCTACCGCCAGCGACAGCGATGACAACAACGCCGCGGACGACGCCGAGTGGGAGGAGGAGGATAACGCATACGCCAGGATCCAGGCGCCTCAAAAGGTTGCCGACCTGCTCGCCAGGGCGGCTAACAGGGGCGGCGGCGAGCAGAGGTTCAACCGCCCCCCTTCTCCGTCCAGCCAGCAGGCTGAAAATCTGGAAGTCCCAGCCACGAATCCGTCCGCATCTCCCCAGGCAGCGGCGCCTGCCCAGACCACCACGACGGTGACCCAGCCGGGCTGCCCAGCGGAGCTGAAGCAGATGCTCGAAGCGCGACGCGCGGCCATGAGGAATAAGGCTCCGGATGATTCCGACGATGAGGACGATGCCCGGCAGCAGGCCGCGCCGGCAGCCATTGCGGCGCCGTCTCCGACAGGGTCTGTCGTCATTTCGCGCCCCACCAACCTGGGCCTGGGCAACGGCGTCTCCCCGGTGAACGCGGCCAACACGACGCCTTTGACGGAAACGCCGGACTTCCCGCCTCCACCACCTTGGGTTCTGCCGCCAGTTGGCAATGTCTCCATCACGCCGGTGACGCCTCCGTCCGTTGTGCAGGCGCCGGTGATCGCGCCTGTCGGCATCGTTGCCGACGCCAATGGCAACATGGTTATCCGCCATGAGGACAATGCAACGCACGACTATAACGGCCCCGTCGCCCTGAAATGCGACAACGGCGCCTGCATCGAAGTCACGGGAGCGGACACCAACGTCATCATCCGCGGCAATGCGGTCGCATTCGGCCGAGACAATGAGGGGCCGCTCGTCATCGCGGACAATGCCGCGGTCCTCACGGTTGCCGGGCCGGTTACGCTGACAGCCGACGCCAGGAATGCTCCGGTGATCGAGGCGTCCACTGCGGGCGTCATCAATTTTGGCCCCACAACCATCTTCCTGCCCGCGGGAGGGCTCGACGCCCAGCCGGTCATCGCCGCCAGCGACGCGGCGCGCATCCATGTCGACGGCAAGCTCACGTTGCCAAAGACTTATGGCGAGACCATTGTTGAGGCTGCGGAGCATGGCTCCGTCACGCTGGCGAACGCCGCGGGCGTCGCCAACGCCATCATGCGCGGGCAAATCGGCAGCGTATTGAATGCGGGCGCCCCGCTCGTCCGGATCACCGGCGAGGGCAGCGTCACCATCCAGGGACATGACATTGTCGCCGACGCCGGCAATCTGTTTGAGAATGAGCAGGGGTCCGTCATCAACTTCGGCGCTGGCGGCGGCAAGCTCGTGCTGCACGCCAGCGACATGCAACTGGACAACGGCCACAGCGGCCACACGCTTGTCCACATTGATGGGGCCGCGCGCGCAGCCAGCATCCAGGCGACGGACAGCAAGCTTTCCGCGCTGGGAGACTCCATGCTGGTCCTGGCGGAGGTCGACGCAACCTTTGCCGGACGCCGCGTCACGCTGCTTGGCGATATCGTTGGCTACAACGCCCCCGCCATTGACCTGACCCTTGCGGATAACTCGCACTGGACCGGCGATCTCATCGTTGACAACGGGGTGGGAAATCTCGCCCTCACTGATGACAGCTACTGGAAAGGCGACTTCCACACGTCGGAATCGGCCAATACGGCGAGCCTCTCCACCAGTTCATGGATAGGGAGCGCGTTCCTCGGGGACGCATCGGAACTGTCGGTGAAGCTTGTGAACAACGGCCTCTGGAGCGGCGACATGAAGCCGGAAGCCAGATCCGCGTCCGACGTGAAGCTCACGGCGCAACTGTCTGGCGAAAGCGTCTGGGTCGGAAATATCAACGCCAGCGACAATGCGCGGATCCGCGTGAAGCTTGACAGCGACAGCAAATGGCTTGGCCACGCGCGCGTCACGGACAACGCCGACATTGGCGTCAGTCTCCATGACAGCAAATGGACTGGCGACATCGAAGCGACGGATAACGCCCGCATCAAGACCAGACTGCAGGGGATGAGCGACCTTTCCGGCGTGTTCAATGTCGGCGACAAGGCGCTGCTTGACGTAACCATGAACGAGGGCGCCAGATGGATTGGCGGCGTGATCGCGGCCAATGACGCGACCATCGACCTGCAGATCGCCGGCAACGGCAAGTTTGCGGGCGGCATGGATGTGAAAGACAACGCCCGCATCATGGTGGACCTCACCGAAGCAGGCGACTGGGACGGCAGCGTATTGGCCGGGAAGAACGCCGCGATCGCCGTGCGCCTCAACGACAAGGCTGCCTGGAAAGGCCGGATCGTCGCGCCTGACGCCCAGGCGGCGATCGTCATGCTGGACGGCCGGAGCCGCTGGGAAGGGCAAGGTTTTGCGACCTCGATCGACCTCGCCTCGCCGGACGCGCGCTGGAATCTGACCGGCAACACCCATGTGCGCGATCAGGTCCTGAACGCTGGCATGATCAACCTGGCGCATACCCCCGGCGCCATTCTGCGGACGGGGACCTACAACGGCGCCGACGGTCGCATCGCCATGGCCGTCAACCTTGACGACGCGAAGAACAGCAAGGGCAACAAGCTGATCTTCACCCAGCGGGCGGACGGGCGCACGACCCTTGACGTCACCGCCACCGGCGCCGGCGGCCCAACGACCGGAGCCGGCCTGCCCGTGGTGATCGCCGCGAACAACCAGGCGACCTCCACGGACGACGCCTTTGTCCTGGCCGCTCCGGTGACGGCAGGCGCCCACGTCTACGCCCTGTACAAGGGCGCCGACGCAGCGGCTGGAGAGCGGGTGCAAAACAGCTGGCATCTGCGCTCGACAAAGCTGATCGCGCCGGCTCCCGCGCCAGCCCCGGTTCCGGCGCCAGCGCCTGCCCCGGCTGCCCGCACCCCGGCTGCTCCGGCTCCAGTTGCTCCTGCTCCAGTTGCTCCTGGCGGCCCAGGCGCCGGCTCACCCGCGTCAGTTGACAGCGCGCCCGCTCCCGTTGGCGTCGCCTCGGCGCCGGTCGTGAGCGGCCGCGGCTTCGGCCCGGACGCCATTCCGGTGCAGGCGACCGCCCAGGGGTACGAGCTGCCCATGTACCGGGTGGAAACGCCCCTCTACGGCGCAGTTCCCGATCTGGCCCGGACCCTGTCCACGCTCACCGCGGGCAGCCGCGCCGACCGTATGGGCGCCGTGCGCGCGCAGAACGGCGGCGTGGCGGGTCGGGAAGGCGCATCCGGCGAAGCCTGGATCGGCGCCTGGGCCCGCATGCTCGGCGGCGTGCTGACCGAAGGCGCGAGCCTGTCGCAGACGCCATCCGTGAATGGCGCCTATGGCGGCCTCCAGGCCGGCGCTGATCTGCTCGGCTACAGCACGCCGTTCCATGAGGGTCGCTTCGGCGTGTTCGGCGGTCATGCGACAGCCAACACCCGCATTCGCGGCTTTGCCGAGGGCGCGATCAACATGGCTGTCGGCTCGCTCTCGGTTGATGCGGCCAGCGGCGGCGTCTACTGGACCCACACCGGCCCAGGCGGCGTGTATGTGGATGCGACCGTCGCCGGCTCCCGCTACCAGGCGTCCGGCAAGTCCGTGCGCGGCGGCGGCGTCAAGGTCACGGGCCACGGTGTGACCGTAACCGTGGAGGCCGGCGCGCCGCTCCAGCTCGGCGGCGGCTTCACCCTGGAGCCCCAGGCCCAGATCATCTGGCGCATGCTCCACCTGAACCCTCTGAACGACCGGTTCGCCCACATCAACTACCGGACCCGCAACAGCACGCGGGTGCGGTTCGGCGGCCGCCTCTCCTGGGATGGCAAGATCGGTGATGTTGTCGTGAAGCCCTTCATCCAGGCCGGGCTGTGGCGCCAGACAGGCAAGGTGGATCGCGTCATCTACAACGGCGTGACCTCCATCCCCAGCGCCATCGCGACGCGCGGCGTCGACCTGGACGCGGGCCTTGAGGTCATCCCCACCGGCGCGCTGTCGCTCTGGGCGTCGGCCGGGGCCAGCATGGATCTTGATCGCTCCGGCGGACGGACCAGCCGGCGCTCGTGGCGCGGCAAGGCCGGCCTTCGTTACCAGTGGTGACGACGGCCCCATGGATCCGGCGCCAGTAACCGGCGTCGCCGGCGGACAGGATAATCCTGTCCGCCGGATCCCCTGGAGAACTTGCCGGCCCACCTGATCAGGCGACGCATGCGCATCGCCATGCGCCCTGGTCCGGGATCCTTCCGGCCCATCGACGCCCAATCGCTTCGCCAGAACAGAACACCAACTCAACGACAATTATCGCGGCGCAGCATAACTGTTTTGAATATTCATTTAATAAATTTGAAATTTTACTTCATTCAATTTTGAGAAATTCAAATGCTGCGCACATATACCCTGACAACATCTATCGCCGCGATCGCCGTGGCGCTGGTTACCGCGGGACAGGCCCACAGCGCCCCCGCCAAGGTCAATCCACACAAGCCCATCGCGCATGAACAGCCCGGGAAGAAAGGCGCGCCGATCTTGCGCAAAAAGGAGACGTACGAGATCAGTTGCGGCGTCAACCAGACCTGCGTCAGCGTGGCCAATGCCGGGGTCGAAGTGATCTTCGCGAAGCATAGCAAGATCACCGCTGAATATACCGGCCAGAAGCGCAGCCAGACGCCCCTGATTGGCGCGCGCGATGGCGGCAAGCTCTGCATCCATGGGCCGATTGACATCAAGTCCCCTGGCCACGCGGCGACAGCTCTGCTGGCCCGTAGCGGCGGCGTCATCAATTTCGAGGGCCCGGCCGCCCATATCAACTTCACCAGGGGCCAGCGCGGAGCCCCCTCCGGCCCGGCGGGCCTCGTTGCCGACAATGGCATGATCACGGCCAGCGGGCGGATTACTGTGCATGGCGAGAAGCCCGCGACGCTGCTGCACGCCTTCAATGGCGGCTCCATCCTGCTGCATAACGGCGGCAGGCTCACCGGCCAGGTAGACGGCAACGCCGCCATGATCCGCGTTGATCCGGGAAGCAGCATGGTCCTGACCCGCTTCGGCGCGCCAGTATCGGCAGCCGAACGCTTCCCGGATGTCGGCGTCGATATTCAGGGCGTGCCGACCGCTGGCCTGCACGTCACCGACACCATGTCGGCCATCGATGTTGCCTCCGGCAGCGAGCTGATGATCACGGACAGCCATGTCCGGGCAGAAGCGATTAAAGGCGGGCAGATTACCCCATTTTACCTTGGCGCATCGGGCGACCTGAGTGGAAGCGCGCCAGCCGGGTTGACCATCAACAACAGCCGGATCGTCGCCGGGGAGAACGGCGGCGCGGTGATCAGCGTCGGGGCCGGCGGCGCCCATATCCGGGTGCAGGGCGACGCCGAGCTGTATCCGAACTCATCCCAGGAGGAACTCCGCCCGCTCGACAGGGGCGTGCTGGCCCTGGTGAACGGGCCGACCACTCTCGACGCGTCCAAGGCCGGCAAGGCGCTGCTTTTCGGCGGCGTCAACGCCAGTCGGGGCGACATTGACATCACGCTTGGCGGCGAAGCCCGGTGGTGGGGCGCGCTGGAGGCGGGGAACCGCATGATGCGCGTCGCCCTGGGCGGAAAAGCGGTCTGGGAAGGCGATCTGACCACCGAAGGGAGCGTCCTGAGCTCCATCACGATCGCGGAGGACGCGCGATGGAGCGGGCGCCTGACGCATAACGCAGACAGCATCGCGGACATCAGGATCACCGACAACGGCGAATGGATGGGACAGCTGGCCCTCGCACAAAACCAGACCGGCCAGGTCCAGCTTGACAAAAGAGCCCTGTGGAAGGGCGATCTTTTCGTTGGCGACAACGCAAGCGCCGAGATTCAACTCCACGGCCAGAGCAAATGGAGCGGCGACGCACACAGCGCCAGCAGCGGACTTGCCAAAGTGTCCCTCAACGGCTGCAACCATTGGATGGGCGCCGCCGGCAATGTGCTGGATGTATATGTGGGTTCGCAGGCGCGCTGGTCGGTGACCGGCGACTCGACCGTCCTCAGCACCCTTGACAATTATGGCGCCATTGATTTCAGCGCCGACGCGCCCAAGACCCTCGCCACATCATTTTACAATGGCGAGCATGGCAAAATCACGCTCAACACGACCCTGGGCGATGACACTTCCCCGACGGACCGGCTGACCTTCGACGTGCTGGCGCAGGGCGTCACAACCCTTCACATCAATCGGCGCGGCTTTGGCGACATGACCACTGGCACCGGCATTCCCGTTGTCGTTGCGACCCGTCAGGGCGCTGAATCAACAACAGAGGCCTTCACCCTGGGGGAACGCGTCATGGAAGGCGCGTTCGAATACCAGCTGGAGCGCGGCGTTCCAGGCAGCGCGGACCCCATCGAACAGAACAGCTGGTACCTGCGCTCTTCCCGCGTGCTGGCCCAGCGGGCGCAGATCCATGAGCCGGGCCAGGCGCCGGGTCGCGCCGGGCACGCTTTTATCTTGCCTGGCGTCGCGGAAGATTCCGCGCCGCACGAATTTGCGCCGGGTTTCCAGCGCCCCACGGCAATCCACTCTCCTGAAACGCCCCCGTCGCAGCCGGAAGCTCCCGCCGAGGGATCCCGCCGCGACTCGCTGGCGGACCTTTATACCCAGTTTGAAGACGTCGCGGCGCACCTGTTCCCCGATATCGCCGGAACAGCCGACGTCACAATCCCCGCGCCGCTCCTCTCGCCGGGCGGCAACGCGGCGTCATCTCCGGCGGCGCCCATGACGCCAGGCCTGCCTGAGATCATCCTCGCCCTGCAAGAGATCGCCAATTCCGGCGAGCCGCCGGTCCCGGCTGCCCGGCGCATCGCCCCGGTTTTGCCGAACGCTCCGGCCACGACCGCGCCCCCAACTCCGGGCCTGATCTCCCCAGCCGCGCCCGTCGTGACGCGCCCCTCGTCCCTGCCCACCACGCCATGGCGACCGGCTTCGCCCGCCCCGGTCAACGTGAAACCGGCGCAGCCTTTGCCGGAAGTCCCGGCCACGCCCGCGCCCGCAACTCCGGGCCTGATCTCCCCGGCCGCGCCCGTCGTGACGCGTCCCTCGTCCCTGCCCACCACGCCATGGCGACCGGCAGCGAGCGCCCCTGTCAACGTGAACCCGGCGCAGCCATTGCCGGAAGTCCCGGTCACGCCCGCGCCCCCAACCCCGGGCCTGGTCTCCCCGACCGCGCCGGTGGTGACGCCCGCCCCGTCCCTGCCCGTCATGCCACTGCCGCCGGCAGCGAACGCCCCGGTCAACGTGAGCCCGGCGCAGCCAGCGCCGGAAGTCCCGGTCACGACCGCGCCCTCCCGGAAGCCACAACCGACGCCGCCACAACCGGCGCGCAGGCCCGCCCGCTCGGCCCCGCCGCCAGCCCATGAAACCCAACCCGCGATCACCACGCCCGTGATCCAAACGCCACAGGCTCCGACTCCGGCTCCAACTCCGGTCGAGCCCGAACCAGCTCCGCCGCAGGTCCAGCCAGAGGCAGCGCCAGTTCCGGCAGCGCCTGCTCCAGCAGCGCCTGCTCCGGCTCCGGCTCCGGCAGCGCCTGCTCCAGCAGCGCCTGCTCCGGCTCCGGCTCCGGCAGCGCCTGCTCCGCTCCAGCCAGAGGCCTCCCCCGCTCCGGCTCCAGCTCCGGCGGCTCCCGCACAGCCCGCTGCGGCTCCCGCCGCGCCGGCCAGCGTCGCTCCCGCAAAGCTCGCCCCGTCCGCCATCCCCGTGACCCGCGGTCCCGGCGGCAGCCTCATCGTCCCCACCTTCCGCGCCGAGGTCCCCCTCTACGCCGCCATCCCCGACATCGCCCGCACCCTCTCGCTGGCCACCGCCGGATCGCGGCATGACCGTCACGGAGCCTCCGTTCTCAGGAACATCGACGCGAAGGGCAAAGCCTTTGCCGGCGCATGGGCCCGCGCCTTCGCCGGAGCCATCTCCGAAAAGGCCAGTTCGTCCCTGACCCCGGCCGTCAACGGCCACTTCAGCGGCTTCCAGATCGGAGCCGACATCCTCGGCTACAGCACAGCCTGGGGCCAGGGACGCTTCGGACTGTTCGGCGGATACGCATCCGCCACCACAAACGTGCGCGGCTTCGCCGGCGGCAGGAACAACGCCCCGGTCGGCTCCCTCAGCCTCGCCGCCACAAGCGCCGGCGCCTACTGGACCCATACAGGACCCGGCGGATGGTACATCGACGCCACCGTCACCGGCTCGCGCTATGTCTCCGGCGGAAAGTCCATCAACGGCATTTCGCCCACGACAACGGGGCGCGGCCTCACCGTCTCACTGGAGGCCGGCGCGCCCCTGCGCATCGGCCATGGCTTCACCTTCGAGCCCCAGGTCCAGGCCGTCTGGCGCACCATGGCCATCGATCCGACGAAGGACCGTTACGCCACGCTCAACTTCCGCACCCATGACGGCGTGCGCCTGCGCGCCGGCGGACGTCTCTCATGGGAGGGAACCCTCGGCGACGTCACCCTGAAGCCCTTCGTCCAGGCCAGCCTGTGGCGCGAAAACGGCGCGATCGACCGCACCATCTACAACCAGAAGACCGCCATCGCCAGCGGATCGGCAACCCGCGGAGCCGACGTCGATCTCGGCCTGGAGGCCCTCTTCTCCGACAACCTCGCCGTCTGGGCCTCCGCCGGCGTCACCCGCGATCTCAAGCGTCCCGAGGGCAATGCGGGGCGCAGCGCATGGCGGCTCAAGGCAGGCCTCCGATACCAGTGGTGAAACCCTGAAAAGCAGAAAGCCGCCCGGAAAAACCGGGCGGCTTCACAAACAAAACCAAACAACCGAAAGGCCGGCTGGCAGATTAGCGCGGCTCGCGTCGGGCCATGAACGCCAGCTTCTCGAACAGGCTGACGTCCTGCTCGTTCTTCAGCAGCGCGCCGTGCAGCGGCGGGATAACCTTGCGCGGATCACGCTCACGCAGGGCGTCCGGACCGATTTCCTCGGCCATCAGCAGTTTCAGCCAGTCGAGCAGCTCCGAGGTGGAGGGCTTTTTCTTCAGGCCCGGCACGTCGCGCACGTCGAAGAACAGCTTCAGCGCTTCCTCGACCAGGCGGTGGTGGATGCCCGGATAGTGCACCTCGACGATGGCCTTCATGGTCTCTTCGTCGGGGAAGCGGATGTAGTGGAAGAAGCAGCGACGCAGGAAGGCGTCCGGCAGTTCCTTCTCGTTGTTGGAGGTGATGATCACCACCGGACGCTGCGCCGCCTTGATGGTCTCGCCGGTCTCGTAGACATGGAACTCCATGCGGTCGAGCTCAAGCAGCAGGTCGTTCGGGAACTCGATGTCGGCCTTGTCGATCTCGTCGATCAGCAGGACGGGGCGACCGCCATGTTCGAAGGCCTCCCAGAGCTTGCCCTTCTTGATGTAGTTCTTGATGTCGGTGACGCGGCTGTCGCCAAGCTGGCTGTCGCGCAGGCGGCTGACGGCGTCGTACTCATACAGGCCCTGCTGCGCCTTCGTGGTCGACTTGACGTGCCAGGTGAGCAGCGGCGCGCCAAGGGCGCGCGCGATTTCCTCCGCCAGCACGGTCTTGCCGGTGCCCGGTTCGCCCTTCACCAGAAGCGGACGCTCCAGAACGATCGCCGCATTGACGGCGACCTTGAGATCCTCCGTTGCAACGTAGGAATCGGTACCCGTAAACCGCATGCTGATTTCCATTTTTATACAAGTTCATTGGCTGGCGCGGACAGTAGGCGCTAAGAGGCGCGTCAAGCAAGTGTTTGATCGGGGAAATCCGCGCCAACGCGGCCCCGCCGCGCGCCCGTTCGTGAGGGCCTGATGCATCCGTGGCCTGAAAAGTCCAGGCGTGGCCCCGCCTGGACCAGGCTCACGGCCTGCGAGCGTCAGTCGTGAACGGCCGAATCCACCTCGGCGCCGCGGCCATACATGCGGATCATCTGCGGAATGTCCGGACGCACCCGGCACTGATGACCATAGAGCTTCCGCAAGGCCGCGCTGAAACGGCCGCCCCGACCAAGAATGTCGTCGGCGAAGCCGATCATCCGCGAGTTCGGCCACATCTGCGGCCGCACCTGCAGGATGCGGGCGAAAATGGTTTCCTCATCGGATTCGGGATGATCCTGGAGCAGCAGCGTCGCCATGGCGGCGGTGGAGCGCGACACGCCCATATGACAATGCACCAGCAGGTGATCCTGCTTGTCCGCCACCAGATCGATGGTTTCTCCGAACTCCAGCAAGCGGATCACATCCTTGCGCTCGGGCAGGATCATGCCGGCGGTGGGCGCGATGATGTCATGGAAGCGCATGGTCAGGCGGCGATGATCGCCATAGTCGCCGAATGCTTCCGGCTCCTCGCGGTCGGGATCAAGGATGGACAGCACGTGGGTGACCGATCGCGCCCGCTGGTCTGGCAATTCATCAATGCCGCAGACGACGAACTTGTCCCGGATGCTTTCGCGCATGCCTGTCTCCTCTCCCGCCATATATATTCAGTCGCGGTTACGGCATTGCGCCGGACCTGTCGACCCCCGGCCGCGGGCAGCCGCCATGCGCCGCCGCTGCCCACGGCAGGCCGTAACGTCAACCCGCGAGGAGTCGATACATATACGTGGGATACTGGATTCATTACAGTCAAGTTAACGGGTTTGACCAAAATATGACAATGCGCATGTGGAGAAATACCCGTGCGCCGGATCAAATTTGCTTCATTACGGATCATTAATTTGAAATGGGCCGGAGGGCGCCCCACATTCCTGACATCTGTTCTGGAGGACTGACGAACATGAATAAAGTTTTCGCCGCCCTTACCCTCAGCGCCGCTCTCGCCGCCTCTGGCGCGGCCTTTGCCCAGCAGGCTGACGGCGCCAAGGCTGGCCAGCCCGCCCCAGGCAAGCACCAGCGCATCAGCGCCGACGACCGCGCCGCGCTGACCGACGCCCGCATCGCCGGCCTGAAGGCTGGCCTCAAGCTCAACGCCGACCAGGAAAAGCTGTGGCCGGGCGTGGAAAAGGCCCTTCGTGACGCCGCCCAGGCCCGCGCCGAGCGGATGGCGAAGTTCAAGGAAGAGCGCAAGGAAGCCCGCGAGGAAGGCAAGAAGGGCGATTTCGTCGAGCGCCTGCGCATGGGCGCTGACATGGCCACCGAGCGCGCCACTGAAATGCGCAAGCTCGCCGACGCGGTCGACCCGCTCTACAAGACCCTGGACGACAGCCAGAAGCGCCGTCTCGGCATGCTGCTCCGCGCCAGCGCCCCGCATATGGGCCACAAGCACGGCCAGCGCCACTAACGCCAGCCCATGTCGTGAGGCCAGGACGTCCTGGCCTGAAAGGCGCATGCGCCATCCGGCCTGACGTCTGGCGGTCACCCGCCAGACGCCCTGATCCAGGCCTCATCGCCGGGGCCGGAGCAGAGCCGGCCCGGGCGGCCAGCGAGCGAATTCGGATCGACCGGATGGTTCCGTCTGATTGGGAAACGCTCCAGTTCACCCGCTCTTCGCGGATTTTGCAGACCCCGCCTCTCTACAACCGGATGACGCCGCCGCGCGTTGTCCGGTTTTTTTCTGCGCCAACGCCCGTCAGGCGCCGATTGCAGGTCCGCGCCGCCTCCCCTGCCCGAAAATGCTTTGGGGTCTTGCTATCCTGGCCACCGCGCATGATAGACAATGTCAACGCGTCCTGACGGCTGGCGCTCCCCTGCGGAGTCACGGTCGTGCGGGACAATGAACATAACGATCAACAAGACGGGCCAAAGCCAGGCGCCCGAACCGGCCCGGCGCAGACCACGCGGTCCTGCGTCTGCCGGCGAAGCGCCGCCCATGACCGGAGACGGGCGCCTGTCCGCGACCGGTCATGGCGTCAGGGGGCGACGGGCGTTCCGGAATGAACGCGTCGCGCCCGGGGCGTCCGCCGGCGAGGGAGAGCCATGTTTCTGAAATTCTTCACAGAACTGCGCGGCGCCAAGGTGCCGGTATCCCTGCGCGAGTATCTGACCCTGCTCGAAGGGCTTGATCAGGACCTGGCCGAGAAGAAAGTCGAGGACTTCTATTACCTGTCGCGCGCCTGCCTGGTGAAGGACGAGCGCAACCTCGACAAGTTCGACCAGGTGTTCGGCAAGGTGTTCAAGGGCCTGGAGAAGGTCGGCGAAGCCATTGAGGCCGAGGAAATCCCCGAGGAGTGGATCCGCAAGATGGCGGAACGCTACCTCACGGAGGATGAGAAAAAGGAAATCCAGGCGCTCGGCTGGGACAAGCTCTGGGAAACGCTCAAGGAGCGGATGAAGGAGCAGAAGGAGCGCCACCAGGGCGGCAACAAGTGGATCGGCACCGCCGGCACCTCGCCTTTCGGCGCCTATGGCTACAACCCGGAAGGCGTGCGCATCGGCCAGGACAAGAACCGCAATTTCTCGGCGGTGAAGGTCTGGGACAAGCGCGAGTTCAAGGATCTCGACGACGAGGTCGAGCTTGGCACCCGCAACATCAAGGTGGCGCTGCGCCGCCTGCGCAAATTCGCCCGCACCGGCGCGGCCGAAGAACTGGACCTCGACAGCACCATTCACGAGACGGCCAACAAGGGTTACCTCGACGTGCAGTTGCGCCCCGAGCGGCGCAACGCCATCAAGGTGTTGCTGTTCCTCGACGTCGGCGGCTCGATGGACTGGCACGTGGAGAAGGCGGAGGAGCTGTTCTCGGCGGCGCGCAGCGAATTCAAGCACTTCGACCACTTCTATTTCCACAACTGCCTGTATGAGCGCGTGTGGAAGCAGAACAACCGGCGTTTCCAGGAAGTGACCCCGACCCAGGACATCATCCGCACCTTCCCGTCCGACTATCGGGTGGTGTTTGTCGGCGACGCGTCGATGAGCCCGTACGAGGTGACCATGCCTGGCGGCTCGGTGGAGCACTGGAACGACGAGCCGGGCAAGGCGTGGCTCGGCCGCATGATCGACCATTTCCCGAAATCGATCTGGCTGAATCCGGTGAAGGAAGAGCACTGGAACTACACCCAGTCGATCAGCCTGATCCGCGACATCTTCGGGCATCGCATGTTCCCGCTGACGCTTGAGGGTCTCGACAAGGCGATGCGCGAACTGTCCCGCTGACCAGGACGCCTGTCGCAGGTCTGGCGCAAACAGGCGCCAGCCTTCAGGGCCAGCGGTTTTGCCTGACGCCTTTCCGGGCGGGGCCCTCTCGCCGGCATCCACTTCCGTCACGGCCGGGCTTGTCCCGGCCATTGGCAAAAGTGGTCGAACGTGCGGATGATGCGCCCGGATTGCCTGTGACAGGCGTGGGCATGACGCGACGTAAAATGGCCCCTGTGGGCAAGCGCGTTCAATAACGCCTGCGCGCCCTTCTGGCGCCTGCGCGTCATTCCCGCGCGCGAACATTCGCGCGGCAAGCCGTCCTTAACGGTTGCGACGGGCGTCACGCCGCCGGGCAATCGTCCGCCATGAGCGGCTGCAGCATGCTGTTGCGGTTGCCTTCGGTGTCCTCAAAAACAATGAAGCGGCCGACGCCGGGAATATCCATCGGCTCACCGTGAATCTGGCCGCCGTGCTGGCGGACCCGTTCGATGGCCGGTTCAAGCTGCTCCACGGCGATCACCACCGAAGTGGCGGCGTTCGGCATATCCGGGCATGGTGTGAAGAAGCCGCCGCCAATGGCCCCCCGGCTCCCAGGCCCCGGCGCATCGGCGTCAGCCGTGGTAGCCAGCAAATAGTTGCCCATGTCCTCGCCCAGTTGCTGCATGTTCCAGCCGAAGGCGCCGGCATAGAACGCGGCGGCCCGGGCCCGGTCGTGGGCTGGCATCTCGAAATGAACCACCGGACACATGACAGGATGCCTGGCGGCATGGATGGCGGCGCTCATCGACTTCCCTCCCCAATCCTCTGCGGGCGTTCTCGCGGATGGCGCGCTGCGCCGCGCCATGAAAATCGCGTTGCATCACAAATGGCGGGCAAATCCGGCCCGGCGCGACTGGCCCCGCCTGAACCGGCAGCAGCATACGCGCATGTAAGTTGATATCAACATAAAATCACGCCAATATGGGGAGAGCCTTCCGGAAAGGTGGAGCGGAAAGTCAGGAACATGGAACAGCGGGCTGTAGCGGAGATCGGGGAAACAGGTGGTCTGGGCGGCCGGAGCACGCATGCAGGCTTCGCCGACACCATCATGGTGCGCGACGCCTGCCTGTGCCTGCATATACAGCGGGCCGCGCGGGTGTTGGCGCGGCGCTTCGACGAAGCGTTCCGGCCCTTCAACCTTACCAATGGCCAGTTTTCGCTGCTGATGGCGCTGAACCGTCCCGAGCCGCCAACCATCGGCGCCGTCGCCACGGTTCTGGCCAGCGACCGCACCACCCTTACGGCGGCGCTGAAACCACTGGAGCGGCGCGGACTGGTGACGACGCAATCGGATCCGAAGGACAGACGCTCGCGCCGCCTGCAACTGACCCCGGCTGGGCTGGCGTTGCTCGGAGAGGCCCTGCCGGTCTGGAAATCGGAGCATGCGGCGCTGGAAGCCCAGCTGGCGGCGGCGGGTTTTCCGGCCGACGCCCTGCGCCTGGAGCTGGCTGCGCTGGAAGCGTCCTGAACGCCCGGTCCGGCGCGACGTTCGACCGGACGATTTCGTCTTGCCGGAAAGCGCTCTGGCGCGCGCCGGGAAAGGCGCATGACCTTTCCCGTGAAGCGGAGCCCCCAGGGGCCCGCTGGAGCGGAGGGCGTCTCAGCGCCAGCCCCGCCCATGGTCAACCGTTGCCCTGTTTGCCGTTACTGTTGGCCGTTACTGTTTGCCGTTACCCTTGGCGGACCGGCGTATGGACGACAAGCCCGTCGAGTTCGGGCGTCATGAAAATCTGGCAGGAAAGGCGCGAGTTCTCGCGCACGTCGAAAGCGAAGTCGAGCATGCCCTGCTCCATGTCCTCCGCCGGCCCGACGCGGTCTGTCCATTCGTCGTCCACATAGACATGGCAGGTGGCGCAGGCGCAAGCGCCGCCGCATTCGCCGATAATCCCGGGAATGTCATGTTTCAGGGCGACTTCCATGACCGTGGCGTTCGGCGCGGCCTCAACCGTGCGCCGCTCGCCGTCCGCATCCACATAAGTAACGCTGGGCATACCCTCTCCTGCTGTGCCTTGCATCGCGCCCGTGTCCGGACGCCGGTTATTATGGTTCACGTATTCCATATCTCCCCGGAGCCCGTCGGCGCCACTCCTTTTATAGACAGATCCGGGCGCCCGGGGCGCGGGTTTTTCCAGCCCGCCCGTCGTGAGGCCGGCGCGCCACAGGCGTCGCGATGATGCGTCCTGGCCGCCGCCACATTGATGGACGATCTGTTAACGTCATGAAACATCTGGTAAAAAAGTCGTTAACGACGTTCGAAGGTCGAGGCTGGCCAAGGGTTTTAATGGCCCCGGCCCAGAACTACACTTGCGGCAGTAAAGATGGGTGAGGTGTCTGTGGAGAGGTGCGTCCGGCGCGCCCTCGTCGCGGACACCGGTTTTCCTGGCCAGGCCAGGTTCAAGAGGCGGCAGAATGTCGAAGGACAAGAAGCTAAATGATCCCGCGGCAGCGGCTTTGTCAGCTCTGGAAAAGGAGCTGCTTGGCGCCGGGCTGGGCGATCTTGAGCGACTGACTCCGGTCAAGGCGCCGGGGAGCGTTGCTTCCGGCAATCCCGTGTCTGCCAGTGAGCCCCCGAAAGACAAGGCCGTCGCCCCGGCTGCGCCCGTTTCGACAGGCGCGACCACGGTCGCGGCTCCGGCCCCGGCCGCCAGCAAGACGGAGCCGCCTGTCGCGGCGACGTCTGCACCGGCTGGGACCACCTCCAGCCCCGCAAAGCCTGAGGCCGCGCCTGTGACGACGAGCGGGAGCGCGCCCATCGCCCCGACGCGTCCCAGCGCGCCTGGCCCGGCCGCGCCGTCACGCGTCACAACCACCGGCAAGGAGCCTGTGGCGGAGGTTGGCAAAACCCGGATCGCCGCCGCCGGCGCCAGCCTTGAGACGAAAACCGCCGACCAGAATTCTTCCGCCGCGCGTTCTGCCGACGCAGGCGGCCCATCTGAAGCCGACAAGCTTGGCGCCCCTGTGAAGCCCGTAACCCAAACGCCGGTTGCGACGCCAGCCGCCGCGAGCGAGCCCGGCAGGGTCGAGTCGTCCAGGACCGAACCGTCCAGGACCGAGCCTGGCAAGACCGAGCCTGGCAAGACCGGGCCTGACAAGACCGAACCCAACAAGACCGAGCCTGGAAAATCCGCCGCTCCGACGGGCGCTCCTGCGCGGGCTCCGGCTCCGTTGCCGGGCGCTGCTCCGGTCGACCCGGTGCGCTTGCCACGCATTGATACGCCTGCCTCGCTGAGCCGTTCGACCCCGGTCCCGCCGACCCCAGCCTCCACGTCCATGCCTGCGGCGGCCAGAGGCGCCAGCGCGGCGGCGGCGTCCACGCCTGCCGCGACGCCTGCTCCCGCGAGCGGCCGCGTCGCTGGCGCGCCGGCGATGATGACCGCGGGCGCCACCGCGCTGGCCATCCAGCCGGACCTTCCGGCCAGGACAGACAACAACGCTGAAACCGCTGCAAAGCCCGGCGCGAAGACGACCGACGCCGGCAAGACCGGCGACGTCGGGGCCTCCGGCGCCGCGGCTGGCAAGGCGACGGAGTCGTCCGCTGACGCGGCCCCAGCCACTGAAAAGCCCGCCCGCGCCGCGCCTGAGCAGCGTCGGGTCGTCTCACCCGACACCAGCCGCGTCGCCAATGACGACCGGGTGAGCGTGGAAGCGCTCGCCGGGATTGGCCGCGTCCGGGCGTCGCGCACGCCGTATCTGGCGGCGCTGTTCGCCTCTGTGTTCTGGCTGGCGGCCGGCGGCCTGGTGTTGTCCGACCAGCTTGGCCTCGCGGGTCTTGCCCCGCAGGAGATGATCGCCCGCCTTGGCCCGATGCGCGGCGCCCTCGCTGGCGTCGCCCTGCTGGCGCCCGTGTTTCTGTTCTTCCTGATCGCCGCCATGGCGATCCGCGCGGCGCAGATGCACCAGGCTTCGCGCGCCATGCTCGGCGCGGCCGTGCGCATGGCGCAGCCGGAATCGCTGGCCTCCGACTCGGTGATGTCGCTGTCCCAGGCCGTGCGCCGCGAGATGGCGGCGATGGGCGATGGCGTCGAGCGCGCCCTGGCCCGCGCCAGCGAACTCGAAACGCTGGTCCGCAGCGAGATTTCCACCCTTGAGCGCTCCTACGCCGACAATGAGGTGCGCATCCGCGCCCTGGTCGAGGAACTGAGCGAGCAGCGCGACGGCATCATTTCCAACGCCGAACGCGTTCGCGCCGCCATTGAAGGCGCCCACCAGCACATCACCACCGATCTGCTCACCGCCAGCCGCAGCATCGCCGAGGCCGTCGCCGCGGCCGGCGGTCAGGTCACCGACTCGCTCGCCGCGCGCGGCGCGCAGATCGCGGAATCGCTTGGCAAGGCTGGCGACCAGATGGTCGACCAGCTGACAGCGCGCGGCGCCGATCTGGTGGACCGCATGAGCACGACCAGCGGCTCCGTATCGAAGTCGCTGACGGAGAAGTCGGAAGCCATCGAAAAGTCGCTTGGCGCCGCTGGCGAGAAGATGACGGCTGGCCTGGCCTCCGCCGCCGCAGACGTGTCGCGCCAGCTCGCCGCCACCGGCGAGACGGTCAGCAAGTCGCTCTCCGAGCGCGCCCGCGACGTCAACGAGCGTCTGCAGACGTCCGGCAAGGAACTGAGCGCCTCGCTCTCCGCCGGCAGCGAAGATCTGCGTCAGAAGATCGAGGGCGCCGGCAAGGTTGTCGTCGAGATGATCGGCACGCGCGGCGGCGGCCTCGCCGACCGCCTGGTTGGCGCTGTGGAGCGCCTTGGCGCCACCCTCGCCGACAACAGCCAGAAGCTGGAAACGACCCTGGCCGCCTCTGGCGACCGCTTCACCTCGCAGCTCGACGCTCACAGCGCCTCGGCCCGCAAGGTGTTCGAGACCAGCGTCAGCCAGCTCTCCGGCAGCTTCGAGCAGCAGAGCATCACCCTGCAGAAGGCGCTGGCCGCCTCTGGCCAGCAGCTGGCCTCGCTGTTCGACGCCCGCACCACCGCCCTGCGCTCCAGCTTCGAGGACACGGTCGGCAAGCTCGGCAAGGACGTCACCAACCACGCCGACCTGCTGGAAGGCCTGTTCGCCCGGTCGACCGACGCATTCGCCACGGTGCTGGACGAGCGCAGCGCGACCCTGCGCGGCGCCATCGACGCTGGCGTCACCCGCATCGGCCAGGAGGCGAAGACCGCCGCCGCCGACATCGAGAAGACCATCGCCACCTCCGGCGCGCGCTTCAGCGGCCTCGCCAATGAGCAGAGCGGCAAGCTGCGCGTCACCTTCGACGAGACCTTCGGCCGTCTTGGCTCCGATGTGGAAACTTACGTCGAGAAGCTGCGCGCCACCTTCGGCGAGACCTCCGGCAAGTTCAGCTCCACGCTCGACGCCCACAGCAAGGCGACGATCGAGGCGATCGACTCCAGCCTTGGCAAGGTGTCGGAATCGTTCCGCGTCAGCAGCTCGGAAATGCAGAACCTGCTCGCCCAGCAGGCGGCGGACACGCACGAGAGCATGGCCAACAGCGGCCGCGAGGTCATCGTCGCCCTCGCCCGCCAGGCCGCGCGCGTCAACGAGGCGCTGACCAACAACGCCACCACGCTGACCGACAACCTGCACACCCGCGCCCGCGAGGCCGAGGAAGCGCTGTCGGCCCAGTTCAACAGCCTGGACGCGCGCGTCATCGCGCCAGCCGGCAAGATGGTGGAAACGCTGGTTTCGACCACCGACGACCTCAGCAAGCGCATCGACGGCAGCATCGCCCGCATCGAGACGATCGTCGTCGGTCGCGGCGAGGGCCTGGCCGAGAAGCTGGCCCGCGAAGCCAGCCGCGCCGCCGAGATCATCGACACGCGCGTCAGCACCTTCGAGGAACGGGCCACGACGCGCAGCGCCGAGCTCACCCGCGTGCTTGATGAGGCCATCGGCTCGCTGGACAAGAACCTGGCGGCGCGCGCTTCAGCCATCAGCCAGTCGCTGGAAACCCGTTCCGGCGAGATCGCCCGCGTGCTGTCGCATGGCGGCAGCGAGGTGGCCGGCGCCCTCACCACCAAGGCGGACGAGATCAACGCCGCCATCCTGCGCCACACGGCCAACCTCGCCAGCCTGCTGGTGGGCCGCGCCGACTCGATCAACGTCACGCTGGGCAACCGCGCGGTGGAGATCAGCGAGGCGCTCGGCAAGCACGTCGCCACGTTCGAAAACGCCGTGGCCAGCCGCCTCGACAGCGTCAATGGGGCGCTCACGGCGAAGAGCGATCGCCTGGTCGACGCGCTCGACCAGCGCCTGGAGAGCATCACCAACGTGCTCGACGAGAAGGGCGGCAAGCTGGTGGGCGATCTCGACGCCCGCAGCCACGACATGGCCAATCTGCTCGACACCCGCACCAGCAGCTTCCAGAAGTTCATGGGCGGCCAGCTGGAGCGTCTGCAGGGCGTGTTCGGCGACCACGCCGACCGCATGGGCGGCGACATCACCGCCCGCCTGGAGAGCCTCATCGGCGATCTGGACAACAAGGGCGAACGCCTGGTGCTGGCCATCGAAAGCCGCGGCAAGGAAGCCGGCGCACGCCTCGACAGCCAGACCACCCGCCTGGAAGAAGCCGTGGACGCCTCGCTGGAGCGAATCTCGTCCAGCTTCGCCAGCAAGACCGGCTCGGCAGTCGCCGCCCTCGGCGCCCGCATCAACGACCTGGTCACGGACTTCGACGGCAACGCCCGTCGTCTGGCCGGCGAGATCGAGCAGCGTCAGGGCGCCCTTGCCGGCGCGCTGGAAAAGCAGGCCAGCCAGATCGACGAGGCCGTCGGCGCCACCCTCACCCGCATCGCCGGCTCGTTCGCCGAGCACGGCGGCGCCGTGGCGGCGACCCTTGGCGCGCGCATCAGCGGCATGCTGGCCCGCCTTGAGGACAATGGCCGCGCCCTCATCAGCGCGCTCGACGAGCGCCAGAGCAAGCTGGCCGAGAACCTGGAGGCGCAGACGTCCGGCATCGAGGGCGCTGTCACCAGCTCGGTGGAGCGCATCTCCGGCGCCCTGCAGTCGCACGGCGGCTCGGCCGTCGCGGCGCTGGGTTCGCGCATCGACAGCCTGATCGGTGATCTGGACCGTCGCGGCGACCGCCTGGCGAGCACCCTCGACAACCGCGGCCGCGATCTGGCCGTGCTGATCGAGCAGAAGACCGAGGCCCTTGAAACGGCCATCGACGCTTCAGCCCAGCGCCTGTCGACCGTGTTCGACACGCGCGGCGAAGCGGCGAACCGCAACCTGACCGCCCGCCTCGACGCCATGATCGGCGACTTCGACTCCCGTGGCGGCAAGTTGCTCGGCGCGCTCGACAGCCGCGCGCTGGAGATCGCCGGCCTGATCGATGGCAAGACGGCCTCGCTGACCTCGTCGCTGACCGAGTCGGCGGAACGGCTCGCCAGCCTGTTCGACCGCCACGGCGGCGCGGCGGCGGCGGCCCTGGGCTCGCGCATCGACGAGCTGGGCGGCCTGTTCGACGAGAAGGGCGCCAGCATGATCGGCCTGCTGTCCGGTCGCGGCAGCGAGATCGCTGGCGTGCTGGAGCAGACCACTGCCCGCGCGGTGGCGGCGCTCGACGCCCAGATCAGCCGCCTCAACAACACCGTGCAGAGCCATGGCGTGGCGGTGAGCGGCGGCCTGTCCGGCCAGATCGACCGTCTTGCCTCGCTGTTCGACGAGCGCGGCTCCGCGCTGGTTGGCTCCCTGGGCGCGCGCGGCGATGACATCGCCGACGCCATTGCTCGCGGCGCCGGCAATCTGGAAGCACGCGTCGGCGGCCAGCTGGCTCGCCTGGACAATGTGTTCCAGGGCTATGGCCAGTCGATTTCCGCCGTCATTGGCGAACGCGTCCAGGTCGCGGGCGAAACGCTCGATGCGGCTGGCGCGTCGCTGGTCGAGACCATCGACGCCCGCGCCCGCCTGCTCGACAACCTGCTCGGCCTGCACGCCGGCCGGATTGGCGAGTCGCTGGTGACGCAGATCGACCGTCTGGAGACCACGTTGACTGAACAGGGCGAGCGCCTTGTCGGCTCCGTGGACGCCAGCGCCGACAAGCTGTCGGGCGAAGTCGCCCGCATCAGCGAGGCGGCCACGCAGACCATCGGCGCCAGCGCCGGGGCCATTGCTGAAGCGGTTCGCGATCGCGCCGCCGAAGCGTCGCGCAACTTCGCCGCCTCGGCGAAGGATATGCGCGCCGCCATGGACGCCGCCGCCGACGACCTGCGCGCAGCCGTTGATACGGCGGCCCGCGCCGCCGCCACGGCGGTCACGGAAGCTGGCGACAAGCTGCGCGCCGACGCTGACAGCGCCACGAGCACGGCCGTCACCGCCTTCAACGAGGCTGGCGACAGGCTCGGAACCGGCGCCAGCACAGCCGCCAGCCAGGCGGTCGCCGCACTTGCCGGCGCGGGCGAGAAGCTGCGCGCTGGTGCGGAAGCGGCGTCTGGCGCCGCGGTCGCCGCGCTGACCGAAGCTGGCGAGAAGCTGCGCGCGGAGGCCGAAACGGCCGCGAGCACGGCGGTTGTGGCCATCGCCGGCGCAAGCGAGAAGCTGCGCACGGAGACAGGCGCGGCCACCAGCACGGCCGCCGCCGCCTTCGCCGAAGCTGGCGACAGGCTGCGCGCCGAAGCCGGCGACGCCGCCGCCACCGCCACGACGGCGGCGGATGGCCTGCGCGTCGCCCTCAGCTCCGCCGCTGGCGCCATGGTCGCGGCCCTGGCCGAGGCGGGCGACAGGCTGCGCACGGACGCTCCCGAGCTGATCGAGCGCCTGACCCAGGCCAATCGCCAGCTTCAGGAGGTCAGCGTCCACGCGGCCCGCAACCTGACCGCCATCGAGAATGGCCTGAGCAGCCGCGTCACCGAACTCGGCGCGGTTCTCAGCGCCGTGACCGATGGCGCCGGCGGCGCCTCGCGTGACCTCGCGGAGCAGATTGCGGCCATGAAGTCGGTGGGTGAAAGCACCCTGACGGAAGCCTCGGCCATCGCCGCCCGCTTCGGCGAGGAAAGCCGCGCCCTGTCGGCCCTCGCCGGCGAGCGCATCGCCGCGCTGCGTGACAGCGTCGGCCGACTGGAGGAGGCCGAACAGCGCCTGGCCGCCGGCATGGACGGTAAACGCGAGACACTGGACGCCATGACCGGCGCCATCAGCGAACGCACGGCTGACGTCGAACGTCTGGCTGGCGCCTTCACCGCCCTGATGGAGAAGTCGATCAGCAGCGCCGAACAGCGCGCCAGCCAGATCACGGCGCTGTTGCGCAAAACCTCGGACGAGGCGGCTGAAAAGCTCTCCGCCCAGTACGACGCGTTGCGCTCCGCCGCCGAACAGCAGCGGGAGAACGCCACCGAGACCATGCGCGCCACCTATGAGAGCGCCGTGGCCGAAGCCGGCAAGGCTATCGAGCAGACCACCGCGAAGTTCCGCGGCGTCGCCGAGGACGTGCGGTCGATGGCCGCAACCATCACCAAGGATCTCGAGGTGACGCGTTCGGAGATCGCACGCGGCGTGTTCGAATTGCCGCGCGACACGCAGCAGTCCACCGCCGCCATGCGTCGGGTGGTGGCCGAACAGATCCGCGCGCTGAACGAACTCAACGAGATCGTCAACCGCGCCGGTCGTACGCGCGGCGACGCGCCGGCGGCTCCGGCCCCTGCCCGCCCGCAGCGCGCCGCGCAGCCGGCGGTTCAGGCGCCGCAGGCCGCGACCAAGGCGCCGCAGGCTGCCGCCAAGGCCTCCCAGGCTGCCGCCCAGCCGGTAGCTGACGACAGCGCCCCGCTGGCATGGCCGGTCGCCTCGGCGGCCAGCCGCGCCCAGGCCGCAGCGCCGGCGCCGGCTGCTCCCGCCCGTCGCGAGCAGGCCCCCGCGCCGGCTGCGCGCCAGCGGGAAGAAGCGCCGACAGCCCGCGCTGAAGGCGGATGGCTCTCGAACCTGCTGACCCGCGCCTCTGACGAGGTCGACGACGCAGGGCAGCCGCAGCCATCGATGAGTTCAGCCGAACTGCTCGACACCCTGTCGATCGATATCGGCGAGCTGATCAATACGACGGCGCTTGAAGCCGCCTGGGCGCGACGCAACCGTGGCGAGACTCACGCCTTCGGGCTGGATCTGTACACGGCGCGCGGCCAGAAGATCTTCGACGACGCGCGGGCCCGTTACCGCATCGACGCCGAATTCCGCCAGACGGCCGACCGCTATGTGGAGGAATTCGACCGGCTGCTGGTCGAGGTGCGCAAGAGCGACAGGGATGGCGCCATGGCGCGCAATTACCTGACCTCGGACACCGGCAAGGTCTACACCATCCTGGCGCATGCGTCGGGCCGGCTGGACCGGGCCTGATCCGCAAGCCGGCGGGGCTTCCCGCCGGGCTTCGCTCCCTCAGGTTGGGGGGCCGACTTGCCGGCCTGTCAGCCAGTTCGTGACAACGCCGCTTTCACCTTCACCCGCGACCTGCCCCGGCCATGCGCCGGGGCTTTTTTTATGCTGGTCCCGCCGCGTCTGGCGCGGTCAATGAATTTGTGTATTATTTTAGTATACTTAAGATATATTTAAATAATTCAGAAAACAGCACACTGGGAAGATGGAAAAATGCTGAAATATTTTCGGCTTTATATCCTGACGTTTATCCATTGCCTCGCATTCATCCCGACATCCATATCCAGACCGCTGGAGGGGTTCGATCTGGCGCTGGCGCACGAACCGCCGTTCCCGGTGACCGCATTCTATGAAACGCCAGCAGACATCACGTCGCTTCCGGCTGGGACCGTCATTCGCAGCGACATCATCGCGGGACCCGGGAACGCCGTTGCCTGGCGGGTGCTGTATGTTTCGGAGCGCTGGAACGGCGAGCGCGTTCCAGCCTCCGGGCTTGTTCTGACGCCCCTTGTCAAACAGGGCGGGGAACGGCGGGGAACCATCGCCTGGGCGCATGGCACCACCGGCGCGGCGCGCGGCTGCGCGCCCTCCCTCGCGCCCAATCCGGCAAGGGAGTTGACGCAGCGCGGCGGAGAGGAGCGGCTCCCGATTGACATCGGCATCCCGTTCCTGGCCGACTGGCTGGCCAGAGGTTACACGGTTGTCGCGCCTGACTATGCCGGGCTGGGATCGAATACGGCGCATCATTACATGGTTGGCGACGATGAAGCCCGGGACGTCCACAATCTGGTGCGCGCCTCACGCGCGATCACCGGAACCGGCCATGGCGATGACATCGCATTGATCGGCTGGTCCCAGGGAGGGCACGCCGTCCTGTTCGCCGGCGAGATCGGGCCAGCGTATGCGCCGGACAATGCGATCCGCGCCATCGTGGCGCTGGCGCCCGGCTCCACGGTCATCATGGCTCCGGAGCAGACCAACGCCTTTTTCGCGGCGAAAACGCCCTACCCGTACCTGATCGGGCAAAGCTATCTGGACGCGTACAAGCTTGACCCGCGCCTGTTCACCAAGGTCGGTCACAAGAACCTGGCGGCGGCCCGCAAAGGCTGCGTCGTCTCCCTGTTCAGGGACGTATCCCGCAATCCGGGCGATGGGTTGGCCGGTCCGGTCATGAACAATCCTGACTGGGTGAGCGCGCTGACCCGCAACAATGCGGGCCTCAACCCGTCGCAAACTCCGGTTTTCATTGTCCACGGCAGAAGCGACACCGTCGTGCCGCCAGCGGCGACAACCGCTTTCGTGGAACGGGCGCGGCAGGCCGGAACCGATGTCACCGTCCATTGGATCGACAACGCTGGCCATCGCGACCTGTTCCGCACCGCGAAAGCCGACATCATCAACTGGATTGAAAGAAGTCTTGCCCGGCCGGACGCGCTGCGGAAATAACGGCGTCGCAGTCCAGATGGCAAAGCGCCGTCGCGCCCTCCTGGACAATAGGCCCGCCACAATTGTCCGGCAAGCAGAAACGCATGCGCAAGGAAGAAACAGCTCAGGGCCTGCCTGGAAATGCCTGAAAGGCCCCTCGTCCCGGCAATCGCGCCGGGCCCGTCGGGATTCACCGCGACCGGCCCCCATAAGGTTCTGGCGCCGCGCCGGACCAGGGAACAACCCGGTTCGCCATGAGCGGATTTTGTCCGCCCTTTTGCTTCCGGCCTTCGCGCCAGCACGCGGCGTCGGGGTTACGCGAGAGCCGGCATCCGATCACCGGGCGTCCCTCGCCCGGTACCGGGCCGAAACGACCCCAGGCTTCCCTGTCATGGACAAACCCTTGCGCAACAGAGCGCTCCAGTCTGTGGGAAACCGCTTTACCGTCGCCCGCCCGATGCCCAGCGGACGATCTGCACCATCACCTGTTGCAAGGCGTCGTCCAGGGCGTGGCTGGCGTTGGCGGCGTCGATGGCGCCGCTCACCGGGACCTCGGCGCGGAAAATCCGGGCGGCGGAGACCGGACCACTGGCCTGGACAATGCGCGCGGTGATCTCCACCACCGCCGTGTTGCGGGCGGCGTCGATCTCGAAGGCGCGCAGTTCGCTGGCCAGCATGGCCCCGGCGTTGGCCAGGGTTGACGGACGGCCAACGGTGGCGATGCGGCTGCCGTTCTCGAAGGTCTGGATCAGGCGCGCCTGCACCAGCGCCGGCAATTTGTCGGACCACTGGCCGCCGCCGACGAAGCTGACCGACGCGCCCTGGCGCACGATGATGCGCTCGCTGTTGATCGGCTGCAGCGCCACTGGCTCGGTGACGGCGAGCTGGCCGCCGCCGCCGATACGCCCGAAGTCACGGGCGGCCGAAAGGTCGAAGGTAGCTGGCGCGGGACCGCCGCCACAGCCGGCGAGCAGCAGGACGCCGCCAAGCGCCAGCGCGAGCCGCGTGGGATGCAGGGCGCGGATGTCAGGAGCCTTCCACATTACTGGCGTCCGTTAAATTGCGGGATCGACGGCTTCGCCCCGAAGATGAACTGCTGCGGATTCTGGTTGATGCTGCGCAGGGTGCGATTGATTTCACCCAATGTGCGCTGGCTGTCCACCGTCAGGTTGCGCACCTCGCCCAGACCAGAGCCGGTGAAGCGGTTGAGACCAGCGGCGACCTCGGCTGTGCGCCTGTCGAGGTTCTGGGCCAGTTGACGAATGGAGTTGGCCGCCTGGGTAATGGCGTCGACAGCGCCCTGGCCGCTGGTGGAGCCAAGGAAGCTCTGCACCGCCTTCAGCACGCCCTCGACCTGATCCGAGGCCTTGTTGATCTTGGCGGTGATGGAAGCAACGTTGTCAACGGTTCTCTGGACGTTGGCGCTGGAGTTCCCGAGCGCCGCCGTGAACTTGTCAGCGTTGGCGACGATGGTGCGCACCTGCTTGGCATCGATCTCGCGGGCGATGCCGTCGAGGCTCGCCGCCAGCGCCTTCACCTGATCGGCGGCGGGGCCAACGCTGGACAGGAACTTGCTCACGCCCTCCGAATTGTCGCCGAGCGCTTTCGAGAACTGGTTGATATTGCGGATGGTGTCGTCAATGGCGGCCTGGTTCTGGTCGATGATGACCGAGAGTTTCTCCGCCACTTCATTGGCGCGCTTGGCGACGTTGCGGGCGCTTTCCAGAATGTCCTGGAAGTCTGAACGCTCGGCCATGATGGTGCAATCCGGATCGGGGCACGGCTTGAGCACCGGCGAATCCACGGATCGTCCCACCAGCGCGACAGAACCGACGCCCGAGACGATCTGCACATCCAGCAGCGCCCGCGTGTCCTTGCGGATCTGCAAATCGCGGCTGACGTCAATCGTCGCGATCACCAGGCGCGGGTTCTCCGGGTCGAACGACACCGCCCTCACCTCGCCAACGCGTATGCCATTGAAGGTAACGAGCGAACCCGGGCCGAGACCCGATACTGAGCCGGTGAAGGCCACCCTGTAGGTGACGCGGGAATTGGCGTTCTGTCCACCGCTGAACCAGTAAACGAACAGGAAGCCAGCGGTGATCACTGCAAGTGTAAACAGGCCGATCAGGGCGTAGTTGGCGCGCGTCTCCATGCGTCAGTTTCCTGCGCTGAACGCCGCCCGGGCGCGTTTGCCGTGAAAGTACGCCTTCAGCCAGGGATTCGTCGAGGCCAACATTGTCTCTATCGTTCCCTCTGCAATGATCTTGCCTTCGCCCAGCGCGGCGATGCGGTCACACACTGAATGCAGACTGTCGAGGTCGTGGGTTACCATGAAAACAGTCAGGCCCAAAGTTTGCTGCAAGGTCGAGATCAGTTCGTCGAACTCTCCTGCGCCGATGGGGTCGAGACCTGAAGTCGGCTCATCAAGAAAGACGATGTCCGGATCCAGCGCCAGGGCGCGGGCCAGGGCGGCGCGCTTGATCATGCCGCCTGAAAGGTCCGACGGAAACTTGTCGGCGGCGTCAGGGTTAAGGCCGACCATCTCGATCTTCAGCATGGCCAGTTCATCGAGCAGCCGCTCGGACAAATCCAGATACTCACGCATGGGCACCTGGACGTTCTGCTTGACGGTGAGCGAGGAAAACAGCGCGCCCTGCTGGAACAGCACGCCCCAACGCTGCTCGATCGCCTTGCGCGAGATCCGGGACAGCTTGTCGAGGTCTTCGCCGAACACCTCGATCTTGCCGGCCCGCTTGGGCACCAGGCCGAGAATGGCGCGGGTCAGCACCGATTTGCCAGTGCCGGAAGCGCCAACGAAGCCAAGAATCTCGCCGCGTCGCACATCAAGATTGAGGTGCTTCATGATGGTCTTGGTCCCGAAGCCAACCTCCAGATCAGTGACCCGAATCACCACCTCGGCGTCCGCGCCAACGAGACGGCGCGCCATCTGGTGAGGCGGCGGCTGTGGTGCGGGCTGTGACGCCGCGTCGGTCATCGCATCCCTCTCAATAATTGATCGCGGCGAAGAACATGGCGAACAGACCGTCCACCACGATCACCGTGAAAATCGCTTTCACCACGGAGCTGGTGACCTGACGGCCGAGAGATTCCGCCGAACCCTGCACCTCAAGCCCCTCCTGGGTGGCGATGACGCCAATGACCAGCGCCATGAACGGCGCCTTGATCAGACCGACAAGGAAGGTGCTCATGCCGACCGCCTGCTGCAGGCGCACCAGGAAGATTTCTGGCGGAATGCCGCCATAGAGCCACGACACCAGGCCACCGCCGAACAACCCGGCCATGGCGGAAATGAAGGTGAGCAGCGGCAGGGAAATGATGATGGCGAAGATGCGCGGCAGCACCAGCACCTCGATGGGATCGAGGCCCATCACCCGCAGGGCGTCGACCTCCTCGCGCATCTTCATCGAGCCAAGCTCGGCGGTGAAGGCCGAACCGGAGCGGCCAGCCACCATGATCGAGGTCAGCAGCACGCATAATTCGCGCAACGTCAGGATGCCGACCAGATTGACGACGAACGCCTGGGCGCCGAACCGCTGCAACTGGAACAGGCCCTGCTGGGCGACGATGCAACCGACAAGAAACGAGATCAGAACGACGATTGGCGCCCCACGGAACCCAACCATGTCGATGTGATGGACGACCGACGTCAGACGAAAGCGCGCCGGATGCAGGCAGACGCGGAAAATCGCCGCCACGACCTCGCCAAGGAAGCTGACGCCCTTGACCAGATCGCGCCCGGCCTGGACGACGCCTTCGCCCACCTGGGCGAGAAAATCGATGACGCCTGAGCGACGCGGAGCTGGCGGCGCTTCCTGGAAACCGCGATAGGCGACCTCGTCCAGCAGCACCCGGTGCTCGGGCCGCGCGCCGACAAAATCCGCGTGCAGGCCCAGTTCGCCAATCTGGTGGCGGGTGCGGTCAAGAACCCAGGCGCCAAGGGTGTCCAGCGAGGCGATGCCTGACAGGTCGAAAATCACCTGCCCCGCGCCCTGCTTCTCCTGCATGATCGCGGCGGCCGCCTGCTCGACCGGAGCGGCGTGCGCCGACGTCCAGACGCCGGACAGGATCGCCCTCAACTCATCGCCGCGCCGTTCGATATCCGCCTGTGGCTCATCAACCGTCACAGAAGGCGCGTCCCCTGGCTGGCAGGCGCGCGGCGCCTGCGAAAAGCATTCCGTCCAGAAACACCCAATCCGAAAACTGGGCCTTCGCCAAACCGGCAAGGCAAACGCGCGCCCGCCCGATATGGCTCAGACGGTTGAGAAATAACGACCCCGCGCCATCCTGTCGAGGACGCGCGGGCCACATCGACAGTCAAACAGCGCGGATTGTTTACCTGTCGACAATAATGCTGCCGGAATCAATTTTTGATGGCGTTGACCGTTGGGCGCGCCCGGCGCTGGAGAGCCTGGCCGCAAAGTCGCCGCCATGGAGCGGAGGCGAACGTCGCCGGCAAAAGACATCAGCAAGAGTTGCGGACCAGGATCGCAGGCATGACAGAGCACCTCCCCATTCATCCGCCCGCACGACGCGCCCTCAGTGTCTCGGTCGAGCGCTTCCCCATCAACGGCAGCTTCACCATCGCCCGGGGCTCGCGGACGGAGGCGGTGGTTGTCGTGGCCCGGCTGGAGGAAAATGGCGTCAACGGACGCGGTGAATGCGTGCCCTACGCCCGCTATGGCGAAAGCATCGACAGCGTTGTCGCTGCGATTGAAACGGCGCGCGCCGCCATGGAAGCCGGCGCTGGCCGCCAGCAGTTGCTGGCGCTGCTTCCCGCCGGCGCCGCGCGCAACGCCCTGGATTGCGCATTGTGGGATCTGGAGGCCAAGCTCACCGGCGCGCCAGCCCACGTGCTGGCCGGGCTGGATCGCATCCGGCCGACGACCACGGCCTTCACCATCAGCCTCGGCGACGCGGACGTGATGGCTGCCCAGGCGGCCGCGACTGTTGATGCCGGCCGGCCGGTGCTGAAGATCAAGCTCGGCGCGCCGCATGGCGACGCGGCGCGGATTCGGGCCGTGCGCCACGCCGCGCCTGACGCGACGTTGCTGGTCGACGCCAATGAGGGCTGGAGCCTGGCCGACCTGCCAGGCCTGTTCGCCGCCTGCGCCGAAGCCCACGTCGCGCTGATCGAACAGCCGCTGCCAGCGGCGGAGGACGCCGCCCTGGCAGGGCTTGAGCGGCCCGTGCCGCTCTGCGCCGATGAAAGCGTCCATACCCGCGACGGCCTCGCCGCCCTGCGGGACCGCTATGACGTGGTGAATATCAAGCTCGACAAGACCGGCGGCCTCACCGAAGCGCTGGCCATGGCGCACGAGGCCGGGGACATGGGTTTTGGCCTGATGATCGGCTGCATGGTCGGCACCTCGCTGGCCATGGCGCCAGCGATGTTGTTAACCCCGCGCGCCCGCTTCGTTGATCTCGACGGGCCGCTGCTGCTGGCCCGCGACCGGGAGCACGGGCTAGTCTACGACGGCGCCGTGGTCTGGCCGCCGGAACGGGCGTTGTGGGGGTAAAGCATCTTTTGGGGCAAAGCGAACGCGGACTTGCGTCAGGGGCGCCACGCGGGGCCCGGCCCGGAGCGGCGACCCGTTAAAGCTTTGTTAGCCATGGTCGCGCCAGTATTCCAAGCTGCGCCGGCTTTTTTGCTGGCCGTTCCGCACCTGCACAACCACACGGGCCACCCATGAGCATCCAGGATATCGCGACGTCGACGCAATTGACGGACGATGAATACCTGCCGATCTGGACCGCCTTGATGGAGACGGCGCGCGGCCGCAGCTTCCTTCGCGAGTTCGCCCGCCGCACCCGCTCTGCGGAAACGCGGACGCTGCTGGACGCCGTGCAGAAGCTGGAGCACGCCCTGCTCGACGCCAGGCAGGAGGCCCCTGCGGCCCCCGCCCGAACGCCAGGCGGCGAAACCGCCCGCCTGCAAGCCGCCATCGCCCAGGCCGTTCCGGCGCTGGAATACGCGGCGCGCATCGGCGCCCGCGCCCGCGCCGACCTGCAATCGTCGGTGGATGACATCCAGGCTGCAAGCAACGCCCTGCGCCCGCTGATCGACAGTCAGATGGACGACCACGCCGCGGCAAGCGCCCGCCACGTCTGTGACAGCATCGATGCGCGGGTGCTTGACATGGATGAGATCATCGCCGTGCAGCAGCTTGGCGACGAGCAGGCGATCAACGCCACCGCAGCGCTGGCGGAGCTGGTGACGGCGGCGCCTCAACCTGGCGCGGCCATGGCTGGCGCGGCGGTGGCTGGCGCGGCGGTGGCTGGCGCGGCGATGGCTGATGAGCCCGCCCAACCCCGGCCTGCGAGCCGCGCCGCAGCCCCCCGGGTGAGCACAGCTCAAGGCAGCGCAGCCCAGGTCAACACCGCAAGGACCCACCGCCCGACCGCGGCGCCGGCCTCGCCAAAGCCGGCGGCCGCCCCCCGACCCCAGCCCGTTCGCCATGCACCCCCGCCCCATGAGCCGGCAGCCGCTCAACCCGGGCATGCGGAACACCCCGCGGTTCAGAAACTGATTCAGGAAATCACCTCCAGACTGTTGAACGGCCAGGATATTGCCCCCTCGGCGCCCAGCCGGGCGCGGCGGTAAGGCGGTTCGTCACAGCCAGATTCACGAAGCAGGGATATCTGGTTGATTTATCTGATATTTCTGGACCATCTGGGGCAATGCGCACGGCCTGGCGTTATTGCTTCGCCCGGCCCCGTGCATGCGCGCGGCGCGCGTGGGCGTCCACAAAGTCCACTGCCCGTTTCCTGCGCGAGAATGGCCATGCGCCACGAGGTAAAGGCGGACAGGGGCATGGCGGAATATCCGGGGAGACTGAATCGGAATAGCCGCCCATCGCTTTGAATAATATGGCGTTTCGGCTGCGACGGCGACATTGGCGGCCTTGCCGGTCTGATTCAGCCCGCGCGCCTAAGTGACGGACGCAGAATCCCTTTTCAGCGCCGTCGGCGCCTTCAGATTCAGACCCGCGCGCCTCAAAAACGGATTGGAGGCGGATCGTTCTGAAAAACAGATTCCCGAAACCGCCCTATCCGTTTCGTTCTGAATCGCATTCCAGATACCTGAGCGCCTTCGCGCCGGTCACGGGATTGATTCAGGCAACCGCAGCAACGCGATACAATATGTAAGGATTTTAAGCCTCAGGGCTGTCCGGAAGGCCGCCTGATTACGGCAGGAGCGCCCTGCCGTCCTGGTCCGGCGCCGCCATCGGCGGAAAAGGCTCCCGATGGACCTGCGAGCCTGATTCAACGGCGGCATGGGCGGCGATGATATTGCTGAAGAATTGACCGGCGCTGGCCCGCCAGGTGAAGCGTTCTCCATACGCGCGACAAACGGCCGGGTCAGCCTGAAGCGCGCGCAGCGCCGCCGCCCGCAGATCGTCGTCTAGCGCGCCGGCGCCAGAGCCGCCAATGACGTCAAGCGGACCGGTGACGGGAAAAGCCGCCACCGGCAAACCGGACGCCAAAGCCTCCAGCAGGACAATGCCGAAGGTGTCGGTCCGGCTGGGAAAGACGAACACGTCGCAGGCGGCGTAGACTTCAGCCAGCGCCTCGCCGGTGAGAACGCCGAGAAAGCGGGCGTCTGGCCAGGCCTGCTCCAGCTCCGCCCTCGCCGGGCCATCGCCGACAATCACCTTGGCTCCAGGCAGATCGAGCGACAGGAACGCGGCAAGGTTCTTCTCCACCGCCACCCGGCCGACATAGAGGAACAGCGGCCCGGTCAGGCCCGGCAGTCCCTTTTGGCGCGGCCGGAACAGCCCGCCGTCAACGCCGCGCGACCAGTGCATGACGTTGCGGAAGCCACGCGCCTCCAGATCGCGCGCCAGACTGGGCGTACTGACCATCACCCCGGCGCCGGAATTGTGGAAGCGACGCAGCAGGCTGTAGACCAGCCCCTCCGGCGCTGGCATGCGAGCGGCGATATATTCTGGAAAGCGCGTGTGATAGCTGGTGGTGAACGGTCGGCCCGTCGCCAGGCAGGCGGCGCGAACGGCGCGCCCCACCGGGCCTTCCGTCGCGATATGGACATAGTCCGGTTGCAACGCCGCCAGCCGGCGCTCCATGGCGCGCCCCGTCGTCAGGGCCAGGCGGATTTCCGGATAGCCTGGCATGGGCAGGGTGCGGAACTGGTCCGGCGTGAGAAAATGCACGCTGGCGCCGAAATCGGCGGCGTGGGCCGCCATGTTCTCCAGCGAACGAACAACGCCGTTGACCTGGGGGCGCCAGGCGTCGCTGGCGATGACAATGCGCATGAATTCCTGCCAGACGAAACAGAAGACGGAAACGGCCGGCGGACCGCTCCGCCCGCGGGCCGGCGAGCGCCCCGCCAGATGGAACGAAAGGCAACCGCCGACTGGTGGAACGAACCTTGATGCCAGCTTCGTTCCACCGCGCCGATGTGGAGCGACGCCGATGTCGGGTTCAGACTGCTAGGCCGCCTTGCGTGAAACCTCGCCGTTCACGGCGACGGCGGCCAACGCCGCGGCGGCGCGCGCCTCGCGTTCGCGCACCACGTCAGCCCAGCGCAACAGTTCGTAGCGGCCGTCATAGTGCTCCACGAGGGCGGTGCAGCTTTCCACCCAGTCGCCGGTGTTCATGTAGCGGACGCCGAAGCGGTCGTGCATGGCTGCGTGATGGATGTGGCCGCAGATGACCCCGTCCACCTCATGGCGGCGCGCCTCGCTGGCCAGCAGTTCCTCGAAGCTGCCGATGAAGTTGACCGCATCCTTGACCTTCAGCTTGGCCCACGCCGACAGCGACCAGTACGTCAGGCCAAGCTTGCGGCGGGCGGCGTTGAGCCAGGTGTTGGCGATGAGCGCCGCCGAATAGGCGCCGTCGCCCAGAAAGGCCAGCCAGCGGGCATGGCGCATGACGATATCGAACTGGTCGCCGTGGATCACCAGCATGCGGGCGCCATCGGCGGATTCGTGCACCGCGCGGTCGCAGATTTCGATGTCGCCGAAATTGCTTCCCACGTAATCGCGCAGGAATTCATCGTGGTTGCCGGGCACATAGATCAGCCGCGCGCCCTTGCGCACCTTGCGCAGCAGCTTCTGCACCACGTCGTTATGCAATTGCGGCCAGTACCAGCCGGAGCGCAGACGCCAGCCATCGATCATGTCGCCGACCAGGTAGATCACGTCGGCGTCGTAGTGGCGCAGATAGTCCAGCAGCATGGCGGCCTGGCAGCCGCGCGTGCCCAGATGGGCGTCGGAAATGAACATGGCCCGCACCCGGATGACGTCATCGTCGGGCTTTGCTGTCTGGTCCATGGTCAATGGTCTGCCTCCTGTCGCCCGGAGCGCGATCGTCGGCCCATGTCAGGATGCGGCTCCAGGGCGCTCCAGTGTCTGGCGGGCCGCAAACGGCGTCCTGCTGTCATGTATGACAGGGGCTGTTGTCACTCTGATGACAGAAGCAGGCCATTGACCGGCGACCAGCCCGGGCGTCTGATCGCCGTCCAGCGACGACGGACAGGGAGATCGCCATGGATCTGGGCATTGCCGGCCGCAAGGCCATCGTTTGCGCCTCCAGCAAAGGGCTGGGCCGCGCCTGCGCCGGGGCGCTGGCGGCGGCGGGCTGCCATGTCATCATCAACGGCCGCGACGCGGAGACGCTGGCGGCGACGGCGGAGGCGATTCGCGCCGCCGGCGGCGCGGTGACGGCGGTGGCGGCGGATGTCTCAACGCCCGAAGGCCAGCAACGCCTCGTGGCCGCCTGCCCGGACGCCGACATCCTGGTCAACAATAACGCCGGGCCACCGCCGGCAAACTACGCGACGCTGGACCGGGACAAAATCCTGCGCGGCGTCACCCAGAACATGGTGGCGCCAATCGAACTGGTGCAGGCGCTGGCGCCCGGCATGGCGGAGCGCGGCTTCGGGCGCATCGTCAACATCACCTCGGCTTCGGTGCTGACGCCAATCGAGGGCCTGGACCTGTCGTCCGGCGCGCGCGCCGGCCTGACCGCCTTTCTGGCTGGCGTGGCCCGGCAACTGGCGCCGCGCGGCGTGACGGTGAACCATATCCTGCCCGGAGCCTTCGCCACCGACCGGCTGACCGGCATCATGCGCGGCGCGGCCGAGGCCGCCGGACGCGACGCCGCCGCCGTGGCGCGCGAACGGGCCGCGGCCATTCCCGTTGGTCGCTTTGGCGATCCGGACGAATTTGGCAAGCTGTGCGCCTTCCTGTGCAGCGCTCACGCCGGCTACATCACCGGTCAGAATTTCCTGATCGACGGCGGCGCGTTCCGGGCGGCGTTCTGACAGCCCGGCGCGGGCATGGCGACCTGCCCGCGCACGCCCCCTGGCGATGCGGGAACCTTGAGCGTTTACCGACCAGACGGCTCGTCCGGTCGATCAGAATTCAGGCAAAACTGAACCCTGGAAGCCGGGGCGCGTTCAGCTTTCAAGCCATCCGCCAACAAACCCGGCCGCCCCTGCCTGATCCGGCGCCCCCCCGGCTGACCGCTCTGGCCGGGACACGGATGGCAGGAGCGCCACAGGCTGTCAGGGCGATGGAGAGCCGCCCGCTTTCCTGCGAAAGGACACGCCATGCACAAGAATACGATCTGTCTCTGGTACGATCGGGACGCCGAGGCGGCGGCCCGTTTCTACGCCACGACCTTTCCCGATAGCGCCGTCACCGCCGTGCATCGCGCGCCGGGCGACTTTCCTTCGGGCAAGAAAGGCGACGTGCTGACGGTCGAATTCACCGTCGCCGGCATTCCGTGCATCGGCCTGAACGGCGGCCCGGCCTTCAAACAGAGCGAAGCCTTCTCCTTCCAGATCGCCACCGACGACCAGGAGGAAACGGACCGCTACTGGAACGCCATTGTCGGCAACGGCGGGGAGGAAAGCGCCTGCGGCTGGTGCCGGGACAAATGGGGCGTGTCGTGGCAGATCACGCCGCGCGTGTTGACAGAGACCATGGCGGCCGGCGGCGAAGAGGCGCGGCGCGCCTTCGAGGCGATGATGGGCATGAGCAAGATCGACGTGGCGGCGATCGAGACGGCGCGGCGGGGTTGACGCTTACCGCTGTCCCATTTGCGGTTTTGCCATTCCCCGGGCAAAAGCAGGGCGCAGTTTTGTATGCGGGATTTCTTTTGCCGGGAGCACATCTTGACCGCGATCGCCGTCACCATTGCAGGATCGGATTCGGGCGGCGGCGCCGGAATCCAGGCGGATCTGAAGACATTTTCGGCGCTCGGCGTCTATGGCGCCAGCGTCATTACCGCCCTGACCGCCCAGAACACCCTTGGCGTGCAGGGCGTGTGCGATACGCCGCCAGACTTCGTCACCGCCCAGATCGATTCTGTGTTCAGCGATTTGCCGGTCAACGCGGTGAAAATCGGCATGCTGTCGCACTCCGACGCCATCCGCGCCGTGGCTGACGGCCTGCGCCGCCATGCGCCCCAGCACGGCATGCGGCCGGTGGTGCTCGACCCGGTGATGGTGGCGACCAGCGGCGACCGGCTGATCAACGAGGACGCGGTGGCGACCCTGCGACAGACGTTGCTGCCGCTTGCGACCTTGCTGACCCCCAATATGCCCGAAGCGGCCGCCCTGCTCGGCGAGGCTGTCGCGACCAGCGACGCGGAGCTGGAGCAACAAGGCGCGCGCCTGCTGGCGCTGGGCCCACGGGCCGTGCTGGTGAAGGGCGGCCATGGGACGGGGCCGGAAAGCACCGACGTGCTGGTGACCGCACACAGGGTCCAGCGCTTCAGCGCCACGCGCATCCACACCCGCAACACCCACGGCACCGGCTGCACCCTTTCATCGGCCATAGCCGCGTTAATGGCGAAAGGCGCAACGCTGGAGGCGGCTGTGGCGGGCGGCAAGGCCTATCTCACCGAGGCGCTGGCGGCCGCCGACCAGTTGCAGATCGGCGGCGGCCATGGGCCGGTGCACCATTTCGCTGGCCTCTGGCGTTGAGACGCCCCTCCCCGGGGCTGAATGCGCCGCGGTTTGTGAAAAGCGGCCCGACCCGAAAAGAATGGATGCCCGCAACGGACGCGGGCATGACGGCGGCTGAATGCGTATGTCGGCGCATTGGTTTGCGCGCGACCAGGACATCTGCCAGGGCGTGACATTTACCAGGACATGCAATCTACCTGGACATGCCTAGACGTGAATCGCGCCGATCAGAACAAAACCGCGTCCTGGCAGGAGGTCCGCCCCAGAGAGGTCCGCTGCTCAGAGCTTGCCGCCGCCCAGAAGCAGCCCGCCAAAGACCACGATGAGCGCCGTCACAAGGCAGAGAATGGCGCGGATGGTCACGACGCGGGCCGGAATTTGCGCGGCGACATGCGAATGGTCGGCGTAGTCGCCGGCAGGTTTCACGCCGGTGACCATGGCCGTCACCAAACGGTCGCGCCGGACGAACTGATAGAACAGATTGACCAGCACGTGGATGGCGATGAGGGCCAGCAGCGCGTTGGCGCCCATATGATGCCAGCGTTGCAGCCTGGCTTTCCACGCCGGCGATTCCTCCATCATGTCGAAATGACCGAATGGCCCGCCGAAAATGCCGTTGGAATCAGCCGTGAACAGACCTGAGAAAGCCTGGGCCGCCAATAGCAGGAGCAGCGCCGACACCATGAGGGCGCCAACAGGGTTGTGCCCCAGAAATCTCGGCGCGCGGCCGCTGACGAGCTGCCCTGCGTAACGCAGGACAGCGCGCGGCGACGGGATGAAGCTGGCGAAGCGCGCTGTCGGACTGCCAGCGAAGCCCCACAGCAGCCGGAACACCAGCAGCACCAGCACGCCATAGCCGCACCAACGGTGCCAGCGCATGGTCGGGTCGACCGACGGGCCCATCAGCCACTGGGTGTAATAGGCGCCGCACACCAGGGCCAGTTGCACCCAATGATAGAGCCGCGTCGGCGCATCCCATACGGTCACCTGGGAGGCCTGCGCCGGGCGCGCGGCCCCCCTGCCGCTGGCAGGCCATGTCCCACCGGTCATGACGGCCTCAGGTTGGCTTGCGGTAAATTTTGTGGCAGGCGCCGCAATTGCCGAGCACCTTGGGCATGGCGGCGCGGAAGCTGTCCATATCCTTGATGGAGACGATGGCCGCGGCGGCGTCCTTGCCCAACGTGTCGAACCGGCCGGTGAAATCGGCCTTGTCTTCCCAGATCTTCGGCAGCGCTCCGGTGTCGCCCGTCTTTGAACTGTCGGGGAACAGGCCGCCCAGCTTCGCCGAATTGGCGGCGACGACGGCAAGACCTTCCTTCACCTTGGCCAGATCCAGCGGCGCTTCGCCCTTCAGCATCTGTCCCGGCGCTTTCAACGCGCCCGCCATCTGCTTGAACAGCGCCTTGCGGGCCGCGATGGGATCTTCCTGGGCGACAACCGCTGTGGCCCCCGCGCCAACCAGCATGGCGAGGGCAAGACCGCAGAGCATGCGTTTGCCAGACAGGATATGTGCTTTCGTCATCTGCTGTCGCCTCCCGTATTCAACCGTGATTACGCCCCGTGGCGGCAATGGAAGCCGTCGCTTCCACCCAGTCAGGTTGTAACCATTCCAATTCGATACTGGCGACCAGACGGCGTCAAGACAAACGCCGCCGCTTTTAACAGGCGGCGGCGTCGAATGTTCTGAAAGCGCGGCGGCGGTCTCAGTGGGCCGGCGGCTGGGGCGCCGGCCGGCGTCGGAACAGTCCTGAAAGTCCATCCGACAGCTTGCGGATCACCACGTAAAACACCGGCGTGAGGAACAGGCCGAAGAAGGTGACGCCGATCATGCCGAAGAACACCGCCGTGCCAAGCGCCTGACGCATTTCCGCGCCGGGGCCGCGCGCCACCACCAGCGGCGCCACGCCGAGGATGAAAGCGAAGGAGGTCATCAGGATCGGACGCAGGCGCAAACGCACGGCTTCCACCACCGCGTCGACGATGCCCTTGCCCTCATCCTCAAGTTGCCGCGCGAACTCGACGATCAGGATGGCGTTCTTGGCCGCGAGGCCAATGAGCACGACAAGACCGATCTGGGTCAGGATGTTGTTGTCCATGCCGCGCAACACCACGCCGGTGAGCGCCGCCAGCACCGCCAGCGGCACGATCAGGATGATCGCCAGCGGCAGGGACCAGCTTTCGTACTGGGCGGCCAGCACCAGGAAGACGAACAGCACGGACAGGGCGAAGATGTACGCCGCCGTGTTGCCCGCAAGCTTTTCCTGGTAAGCCAGATCCGTCCACTCATAGCCAAGATCCGACGGCAGCACCTGCGCCGCCACCTTCTGCATGGCGTCGAGGCCTGTGCCCGAGGCGATGTTGGGCGGAGTTTCGCCCTGCACCGGGATCGAGGTGTACATGTTGTAGCGCTGCACCAGGTCGGGACCCGCCACGTCGCGAATATTCACCAGGGTGCCAAGCGGCACCTGGGCGCCATCGGCCGTGCGCACGTTCAGGCGCAGGATGCGCTCCCGCTCGGCGCGGAACTGCGCGTCGGCCTGGGCGCGCACCTGATACACGCGCTCAAAGGCGTTGAAGTCGTTGACGTAGGCGCCGCCCAGATTCACCTGCAGGGTCGCGAACACGTTCGACAGGGGAACGTTGAGCATGCGCGCCCTGGTGCGGTCGATGTCCAGATAGATCTGCGGCGTATTGATGCCGAACGTGGTGTAGACGCGGGTGAGGTTCGGATCCTTGTTGGCTTCCGCGATCAGGCCGCGCGTCGCCGTCAGCAGGGATTCCAGGCCCGCGCCCGAGCGGTCCTGCACCATCATCTTGAAGCCGCCCGATGTGCCGAGGCCACGCACCGGCGGCGGCGGCACGGCGATGGTGAACGCCTCCTGGATCGCGCCAAGCCGCTTGATCACCTCGGCGGCGATCTCGAAGTCCTTCATGCCTGGACCGGTCCGTTCGTCGAACGGCTTGAGCGGCGCGAACATGATGCCCTGGCTCGACGAGGGCGTGAACGTTGAGCCGGAAATACCAACGATGCCAATGGCGTCAGCGACGCCAGGCGTGCCCTTGACGATGTCGGACGCCCGCCGCATCACCTCGTCGGTGCGGGTCAGCGACGCGCCGTCCGGCAATTGCACGATGGCGATCAGATAGCCTTGGTCCTGACGCGGAATGAAGCCGGTCGGCACCTTGTTGCCCAGATAGCCGGCGCCGAACAGCAGGCCGCAATAAACCACCAGCGCGCCGATCAGCGGGATCTTGCGGGCGACAATGCCGCGCACCGTGCGGGCGTAACCCGACGACGTGCTGTCGAACCCCCGGTTGAAGCCGTTGGCGAACCCGCGCCCGACCCGCGCGAGAATATTGCGCGGCGGCGCATGCGCGGCTTCATGCCCCTTCAGGAACAGCGCGCACAACGCCGGCGAAAGCGTCAGCGAGTTAAAGGCGGAAATGACCGTCGCCACGGCGATGGTCAAGGCGAACTGCCGGTAGAACTGGCCAGTGATGCCGGAGATGAACGCCGTCGGCACGAACACCGCCGACAGCACGAGGGCGATGGCGATCAGCGCGCCGCCAACCTCGTCCATGGTCCGGTGCGCCGCCTCGCTGGGCGAATAGCCGTCAGCGATGTTGCGCTCCACATTCTCCACCACCACGATGGCGTCGTCGACGACGATGCCGATGGCGAGGACCAGACCAAACAGCGTCAGGTTGTTGAGCGAGAAACCAAAGGCGGCCATCGCGGCGAATGTGCCAATCAGCGAGACCGGGATGGCGACGACCGGAATGATCGCCGTGCGCCAGGATTGCAGGAACACCAGCACGACGATGACGACGAGGATGATCGCCTCGAACAGCGTCTTGTAGACCTCATTCACCGACTCGGAGATGAAGATGGTCGGATTGTAGGCGATGCGATAGTCGAGCCCCACCGGGAACGACTTCTTCAGTTCATCCATCTTGGCCTGCACGGCCGCGGAGGCCTGCAGCGCATTGGTGCCGGGGCGCTGGTAGACGCCAATGCCGATGGCCGGCTTGCCGTTCAGGTAGGAGTTGCTGGTGTAATCGCGGCCGGCAAGCTCGATGCGCGACACGTCTTTCAGGAACACCAGACGGCCGCCGGCGCCTGACTTGATGATGATGTTCTCGAACTGCTTGACGTCCTGGAAGCGGCCCTGAGCCTGCACCGTCAGCTGGAAGGCGGAGCCCTCCGGCACCGGCGGACCGCCAAGGGCGCCGCCGGCGATCTGCACGTTCTGCTCCTGCAGGGCCGACATCACGTCGGTCGTGGTGAGGCCATAGAAGGTGAGCCGGTCAGGGTTCAGCCAGACGCGCAACGAATATTCACGGACGCCGAACAGCGTGATGTCGCCAACGCCCTCAAGACGCAGCAACTGGTCGCGCACCCGGATCAGCGAATAATTGGAGATGTAGAGGTCGTCGAAGCTGGCGTCCGGCGAGAACATGTGCACGACCATCATCAGGTCGGGCGAGCTCTTGCGCGTGGTGACGCCAAGATTGCGCACCTCCACGGGCAGGCGCGGCAGCGCCACGGCGACGCGGTTCTGCACCAGCACGTTGGCGGTGTCGAGGTCAGTGCCAAGTTTGAAGGTAATCGTCAGCTGCATCGAGCCGTCGCTCGACGAGTTCGAGGTCATGTAAAGCATGTCCTCGACGCCGTTGATCTCCTGCTCGATCGGCGTGGCCACGGTCGCCGCGACCGTCTGCGCGTTGGCGCCCGGATAGGAGGCGCGCACGACGATGGTTGGCGGCGCGATCTCCGGATACTGGGCCACCGGCAGCGCCAGATAGGAAATGTAGCCGACCAGGACCACGACGATCGACAGCACCGATGCGAAGATGGGCCTGTCGACGAAGAAGTGAGCGAACTTCATGGTCTGGTCACTTCTTTTCGGGCGTCTTGCTGGCGGGCGCCTTGCTGTCGCCCCGCTTGCCATCGCCGCCCTGGCCCGCTTCCGGCGGTTTTGCGCCAGCCTTGGTCTCATCCGGTTTTGCAGGAGGCGCAACGGCGGGAGCGGCGGCGGCGCCAGCCGGCGGCGCCTTCGGCGGCAACTCCACCACCTTGGCGGCCAGTTTTACTCCCGGCCGCACGCGAACCATGCCGTTGATCACGATGGTTTCATCGCCCTTCAGGCCTGAGCGAACCAGCCGGTAGCCGTCGATGCGCGGGCCGGGCCGGACCACCTGGGCGCGCGCGACGCCTCCCTCATCCACCACCCAGACGAAGCGGCGGTTCTGGTCGGTCATGATCGCGACGTCCGGGACCAGAACGCCCTGGTAGGGCGCCGAGCCTGGCACGCGGATCCGCCCAAACATGCCGGCCTTCAGCAGGCCGCCCGGATTGGGCAGCACGGCGCGGGCGCGCAGGGTGCCGGTGCCAGGATCGAGCCGGTTGCTCAGAAAGTCGAGCTTGCCGCGCAGCGACGGCTCGTCCTCGTCGGACAGCGCGACCATGACCTCCGTGCCGGGCTTCTCACCGCCGGCCTGGAGCAGGCGCGTGTAGGCGAGCAGCGAACGCTCATCAATGTCGAAGTAGAAGTAGATCGGGTCGACGGAGACAATGTTGGTGAGCAGGGTGGTGTTGGCGACGACGAGGTTGCCCTCGGTCAACTCCCTGCGCCCGATGCGACCACTGATCGGCGAACGGATCTCGGTGAAGCTGAGGTTGAGCCGGGCGGCCTCCAGATTGGCCTCGGCGGCTGCGACGTCGGCCTGGGCCACCTGCGCCGTCTGACGGCGGGTTTCGAGAATCTGCTCGGAAATATTGCCGGTTTTGCTGAGATTCCGGGCGCGGTCCAGATCGCCAACTGCGAAATCAACGCGGGCTTTCGCCGATTTGACGGCGGCCAGGGCCTGATCGACGACCGCCTGGTAGGGACGCCTGTCAATGACGAACAACAAGTCGCCCTGCTTGACCATGCCGCCCTCGCGGAAGAGCACCGATTCCAGTACGCCGGAAACGCGCGCCCGCACCTCGACGGCTTCCACCGCCTCAAACCGGCCGGTGAAATCATCGTGCTCGACCACCTGCCTCACGACGGGTCTGGCGGCGGTGACCTGGGGCGGCGGCGGCGCGGCCGCCTTGCCGCCGGAATTGTCGCTGCATCCCGCCAGGGTGAGCGCGGCGCCAAACACGGTCAGAAGGCTGAGAAGCGGAAGACGCTTGCTGTTCATGATGAAACGACCGGAATAATGCGGGCAACGACGCGGCAGGACCCGACCTGCCAGACCGGCGTCCCGCCCTGCTCTGTCTGATATGCTTTCTGACGCGCGACGCCTGTCGCCGCGCCTGGCGGCATGGCCGCCGGCGATGGTCAGTCTTTCACGACCGGTTCGCCAGCCTCGATCCAGTCGAGGATGCCGCCCGCATAGTGCTCGCGCCACGGCAGGCCGGCGGCGGCGGCGTGAGCGATCGCCGTCTGCGAGCGCTTGCCGGAGCGGCAGGAAAACACCAGCCGCCTGCCCTGCGGATCAGGCAGATCGTCGGCGACGAAGGTGGACAGCGGGAACAGCACCGCGCCCGGGATATGCCCAACTTCAAATTCATTTGGCTCGCGCACGTCGACCAGCAGGATGCTGCCGTCGGCCAGGCCGCGCTTGACCGTCTCGCGATCGAGATGAACGACTTCAGGCGTAGTCGCCGACATGACTGAACTCCCCTGCCGCGACACGACGCGGCGCATCTGGAAAAGCGAAACCCGGCCCGACGGCCGGTGAATGCTTCGCTGTATTTTTTATGGGCCAGTGCGCAGGAGCGGCAAATGTGGGCGGAATTCCACGCCAAAAATGCGTAAATAGCCCCCTGCGTCAGGCGAGGGCCAACTCTGCTATGAGCGGGGGCGACGCTCAAGCACGAAAACCACGCGTTGTGCGAAACTAAAGTATGCAGCCCATGCGTCAGACGCAGGCGCCGGCTGTTCGGAACCAAATGCTCCCAGCGCATTTCCCTGCATGAGGCGTCGCCGGCGCGGGCGCCCCTGCAACGGCAAGATCATGCGGGAACCACAGGCCTGACCGCAGATCCGTCAAGGTGAAAGCCGGGCGGAGCAACGCTCCGCCCGGCCAGCGGCGGTCAGGACAGCGGCGGAATGCGCAGCACCCAACCGGGCTGGATGAGGTCAGGGTTTTTGACCGGCGGCGTGTTGGCCTTGACGATCTCCGGATATTTGTCGCCATGCCCCTTGCCGTAAAACTGCTCGGCGATCTTCCAGAGGGTGTCGCCCTTCTGCACCGTGTAGGTCTGTGAATCGGCAGAAGGCGCCGCCACCGTCAGCTTGTTGTCGACCGAGGCCACGCCCTGGCTGTTGCCGACCGTCAACACGATCTTTTCGGCGGCTTCCGTGGTCGGGGCGTTGCCGGTGATCGTCACCTTGTCCCCGTCGATGGCGAATTCGACGCCATCGGCGTTGAGGCCGGCGTCGGTCACATGTTTCTTCAGCACCTCGGGCGTCAGCCCGCTTTCAGCGGCCTGGGCTTCGCCCGAGCCAAAGATCTTCGCGCCGGCTTCCTTGATAAAGCTGAACAAACCCATCTGGTGCTCCTGTCGCTGGGATCACGTCTGTCGGTCAGGCGGAAAAACGCCTGCTCCACCTGAAACGCGTCGACATGGCAACGCCCGTCGCCCGGCTGGAGTTCCGTCGGACGGCGGGTTCGCTACACGCAGTGGAAAACAATATTGCTCCGCGGGCAAGCGGGTCATGCGCACATTCCGGCGAGCAAAACCGGTTCGCGCCAGATCTGGACCTGATCCCTTTCCTTCCGGCCCGGCCTGTTCTTCCGTCAGAGTTCATCGCCGACACGCGTGCAAACGCAAAAAAGGCGCCCGCAGGCGCCTTTCGTTTGTGGGGCCGGCTCCGCCCGCGCGCGTTATGTAGCGTTCACAGCGCGGCGGAGTCTTCCGAGGTCTGGCCGTCGCCGGCGATGCGCGGCTCGATGGCCGCCAGCACCATGTCGGCGAGGCGTTCGGCGCCGCCGTCGCCGGGACGCAGGGTGATTTCGGCGGCCTGCGGCGCCTCATAATCCTGGCCGATGCCGGTGAAGTCGGAAATGCCGCCGGCTTTTGCCCGGGCATACAGGCCCTTGGGGTCGCGCTCGGCGCAAACATCCACCGGGGTGTCGACAAAGACCTCCACGAAAGCGCCATCGCCGACAGCCTCGCGCAACCTGTCGCGGTCGGCGCGGAACGGCGAGACGAAGGCGCAGAGAACCACCAGGCCCGCCTCCATCATCAGACGCGCCACCTCACCTGCCCGGCGGATGTTCTCGGCGCGGCTGGCCGCGTCGAAGCCGAGGTCTGAATTGAGGCCGATGCGCAGGCTGTCGCCATCCAGCAGCATGGTGTGGCGCCCGGCGGCGACCAGGCGGCGCTCGACCAGATTGGCGATGGTCGATTTGCCCGAGCCTGGCAGGCCGGTGAACCACACCACCAGCGGCCGCTGGTTTTTCTGCGCCGAGCGCACGGCGCGGTCCACGTCGAAGCCATGCAGGTGGACGTTGGGACCGCCGAGCGGCTCAGTGACCATGCCGGCGGCGACCGTGCCGTTGGTGAAACGGTCGATCAGAATGAAGGCGCCGGTAACGCGGTTTTCCGCATAGGGGTCGATGGCGACCTGGGCTGAGGTCTGCACTTCCACCAGGCCGATGCCGTTCAGCGGCAAGGCCTCGGCGGCGCCATCCTCATAACGATCGACATCGAGGGCGCTGGCGAGGCGGGTGACGGTGGCCGGCACGGTGCGGGCGCCGGTTTTCAGCAGGAAGCTGCGGCCCGGCTTCAGCGCATCCTCGGCCATCCACACCAGGCGGGCCATGAAGCGGGTGGACAGCGCCGGCCGCGCCTTCGGCGGCGCCAGCATCTCGCCGCGCGGCGCATCGATCTCGTCGGCCAGCACGATGGTCACAGCGTCGCCGGCGGCTGCTTCCGGCAGGTCGCCGTCGAAGGTGACGATGCGCGCCACCCGGCTGCCATGCCCGGACGAAGCGACGACAACCTCATCGCCAACGCCAATGCGGCCGCTGGCGATCGTGCCGGAAAAACCGCGAAAATCCAGGTTCGGCCGGTTGACCCATTGCACCGGCATGCGGAAAGGCGCGCCACTGCGATCGGCGTCAACCTCGACGGTTTCGAGGTGCTCCACCAGAGTCGGACCGTCGTACCAGGGCATGGCCGGGCTGGGCGCGGCGACGTTGTCGCCGAAGCGGGCGGACAGTGGAATCGCCGTGACGTCAACAAAGCCGAGCGGCGCGGCGAAGGCCTGGAAGTCGGCGACGATCCGCGCGAAAACCGCCTGGTCGAAACCGACGAGATCAATCTTGTTCACCGCCAGCACCACGTGACGGATGCCAAGCAGCGAGGCGATCACCGCGTGGCGGCGCGTCTGGGTCAGCAGGCCCTTGCGGGCGTCCACCAGCAGGATCGCCAGGTCCGAATTGGAGGCGCCGGTGGCCATGTTGCGGGTGTACTGCTCGTGGCCGGGGGTATCGGCGACGATGAACGAGCGGCGCGGCGTGGCGAAGAAGCGATAGGCGACATCGATGGTGATGCCCTGCTCGCGCTCGGCTTCCAGGCCATCGACCAGCAGCGCCAGATCAAGATCCTCGCCGGTGGTGCCGTGGCGGCGCGAATCCTTCTGCAGCGCCGAGAGCTGATCCTCCAGGATCGACTTGGTCTCATGCAGCAGGCGGCCGATCAGCGTGGACTTGCCGTCGTCGACGGAGCCGCAGGTGAGAAAGCGCAGCAGGCCGCGATCAGCCGGGCGGTTTTGCGGGAACGGCGCGAGGCTGGCCAGATTGTCGCTCACGTTCACGGCGTTGTTGGGGGCGTTCATCAGAAATAGCCCTCGCGCTTCTTGCGCTCCATGGAAGCCTGATCGTCATGGTCGATGACGCGCCCCTGGCGCTCGGAGGCGCGCGAGGCCATCAGTTCTGCGATGATGTCCTGCAGCGACGTGGCGGACGACTCCACGGCGCCGGTCAGCGGATAGCAGCCGAGGGTGCGGAAGCGGACCAGCCGCATCTGCGGCGTCTCGCCCGGCAGCAGCGGCATGCGCCCGTCGTCGACCATGATAAGGGCGCCGTCGCGCTCCACCACCGGCCGCTCCCTGGCGAAATACAGCGGCACCACCGGAATGTCCTCGGCGAGGATGTATTGCCAGACGTCCAGCTCGGTCCAGTTGGAGAGCGGGAACACGCGCATGGACTCGCCCCTGGCGATGCGGGTGTTGAACAGGCTCCACAACTCCGGCCGCTGGTTGCGCGGCTCCCAGGCGTGGGCGGCGGTGCGGTGGGAGAAAATCCGCTCCTTGGCGCGACTCTTTTCCTCATCGCGGCGGGCGCCGCCGAAGGCCCCGTCGAACTTCCACTTCTCCAGCGCCTGCTTCAGCCCCTCGGTCTTCATCACCTGGGTGTGCAGGGCCGAGCCGGAGGTGAACGGATCAATGCCGCGCGCCGCCCCTTCCGGGTTGACGTGGGTGAGCAGCTCCAGGCCATAGCGGGCGGCGATGGCGTCGCGGAACGTGATCATCTCACGGAACTTCCAGCGCGTATCCACGTGCAGCAACGGGAACGGGAGCGGCCCGGGGAAGAACGCCTTGCGCGCCAGATGCAGCATCACCGCCGAATCCTTGCCGATGGAATACAGCATCACCGGATTGCCGAATTCGGCCGCGACCTCACGGATGATGTAGATCGATTCCGCCTCCAGACGGGCCAGATGCGGCGACAGCGCCGGGCGCGGGGCGGCGCCGGACGGCGCGAGGCCTTCGAGTGCGGGCGCGACGCCTTGCGCAACGCCAGGTGACACAGCTTGCAATGGAGCGGACATGAGCCAATTCCCGCGGTGGCCCGACAACGGCCGCCGCCTTTTTCCAGCATGTGACGTCGCGACGGGCGGCGTCCTCGATCTTCAGGCGCAGCAAGCTGCGCGGGCGCGCCGTTTCTCAGGCGGCCGTCTTCGTTACGCGCCGGGCTCCAGTCGCAACCACGGCCGGGTGCCTGGCGGCTGGATCTCGACGTCATCGCGGCCCGCCGGCTGGTAGTGCACCGGCACGTCATGGATGCGGCCCTCGACCAGGGCGTTCAGCACCCGGTCGTCGCGGATGGCGAATTCATCGAAGCCACAGCGCTTCATCAGCGGAATCTGGTCCCACAGCACGTCGCCCTCGGCGCGCAGATCGCCGGTATAGCCGTGCCGTTCGCGCAACAGCCGGGCCAGCGAATAGGCGCGGCCGTCGGTGTAGGCGGGGAAATCAAGCGCGATCAGCGCGAAGCGGTTCAGGTCGTCCTCCAGCCCATCAAGCGTATCGCCGGCGTGCAGGCTGAGGCCGAGCGGGGCGTTGCGACCGCGCAGATCGCCGGATTCAGCAAGAAAACGGGCCTTCGACACCACGACCGGCGCATCGGTCGGCAGCGCATCCCCGGCGGCCGGACGGCTCCAGACGTCGGCGATCACCGCGCCATTCTTCACGAGACCGCTCATGCCTTGTTCCTTGTGATTGTTCCCGCGGGGCTTACGTGAATGCCGCACTCGGTCTTGTCCTGGCCGCGCCAGCGTCCGGCGCGGGGGTCTTCCCCTTCCGCCACCGGCGAGGTGCAGGGCGCGCAGCCGATTGAGGGATAGCCCTTGGCCACCAGCGGGTGAGCCGGCAACGCGTGGGCGCGCATGTAATGGGCGATGTCGGCCATCGACCAGGACGCCAGCGGGTTGACCTTGATGTGGGTCGCCGTGGCCTCGAAGGCCGGAATGTCGTGGCGGCTGCTGGCCTGGTAGCGTTTGCGGCCGCTGATCCAGCCGTGGAACGGCTTCAGCGCGGCGTCCAGCGGCTCCACCTTGCGAAAACCGCAGCAGGCGTCGGTGTCGCGGGCAAACAGCGCGCCGATCGGATCGAGCCGTTGTTCGGCAGCGTCGTCAGGGCTGACGCTGCGCACGTCGGCAAGACCGAGCATGGCGACGAGGCGATCGCGATAGGCCAGGGTCTCGGGAAATAGCCGCCGCGTATCAACGAAAATCACCGGAACCGCCGGATCAACCTGCGCCGCCAGATGCAGCAGCGCCGCCGATTCAGCGCCGAAGCTGGAGACCAGCGCCACCGCGCCGGCGACGCGCTCGCGCAGGGCGAGGCGCAGCAACTCCTCCGCCGTCGCGCCGGCATGGCGGGCGTCGAGCGCCGCCGCCTCGCGAACCAGTTCCTCAGCCCGCGACGACGGGGCGGACACGGTGTCGATGGACGCCGTGTCGATGGACGTGGCGGCCATGGCGGCCGCCACGGCGGGATCAGGCAGCCTCGGCATAAAGCGCCTCGCGGAACGGGGCGTCGCCCACCCGCCGGAATGCTTCAAGGAAGCTTTCGGACGGGCTGACGCGCAAAGCGATATAGGTGTCGACGATCTTTTCGACGGCGTCGACGATCTCATCGGAGGAGAAGCCCTTGCCGACGATGCCGCCGATCGAGCAGTTCTCGTCGCCGGAGCCGCCCAGGGTGATCTGGTAGAATTCCTCACCCTTGCGATCGACGCCCAGAATGCCGATGTGGCCGACGTGGTGATGGCCGCAGGCGTTGATGCAGCCGGAAATCTTCAGCTTGAGGTCGCCGATGTCGCGCTGGCGCTTCAGGTCGGCGAAGCGCTCGGTAATGCGTTGGGCCACCGGAATCGAACGGGCGTTGGCCAGCGAGCAATAGTCGAGGCCCGGGCAGGAGATGATGTCGGTGATCAGGCCGGCGTGCGGCGAGGCCAGGCCCGCCTGCTGCAGAATGGCGAACACCTGCGGCAGGTCATCCTTGCGCAGGTGCGGCAGCACCAGGTTCTGCTCGTGGCTGACACGCACCTCATCATGGCCATAGCGCTCGGCGATGTCGGCCACCACGCGCATCTGGTCAGCGGAGATGTCGCCAGGCACCTCGCCCACCGCCTTCAGGGCGATGGTGGCGATCGCGTGGCCGGGCTGACGGTGCGGCGAGACGTTGCGCTCCACCCAGTCGGCGTAGGCGCGATCGCCGGCCAGGGCCTGCTCATGGGCCTGCGAATGATCCGGCAAGGCTTCGAAGGTCGGCGCGGCGAAATAGGCGGCGATGCGATCAAGCTCAGCCTTCGGCAGGGTCAGGCGGCTGCCGCGAATCTGCTCGTACTCCTCCTCCACCTGGCGACGGATTTCGTCGACGCCCGCCTCGTGGATCAGGATCTTGATGCGCGCCTTGTACTTGTTGTCGCGGCGGCCAAACATGTTGTAGACGCGCAGGATCGCCTCGCAATAGCTCAGCAACTCCGCCTCGGGCAGGAAGTCGCGCACCTTCTTGCCGATGAACGGGCTGCGGCCGAGACCACCGCCGACATAAACAGTGAAGCCGGTTTCGCCAGCGTCGTTGCGAACGATCTGCAGGCCGATGTCGTGCACCTGGATGGCGGCGCGATCATGCGCCGAGCCGCTCACCGCCAGCTTGAACTTGCGCGGCAGGTAGGTGAACTCGGGGTGGAGCGACGACCACTGGCGCAGAATTTCGGCATAGGGGCGCGGATCGGCGATCTCGTCGACGGCGGCGCCGGCGAAATGATCGGCCGAGACGTTGCGAATGCAATTGCCCGAGGTCTGGATGGCGTGCATCTCGACCTCGGCGAGGTCGGAGAGGATCTGCGGCACGTCCTTCAGTTCGATCCAGTGAAACTGCAAATTCTGGCGCGTGGTGAAGTGCCCGAAGCCGCGGTCGTACTTCATGGCGATGTCGGCCAGCTTGCGCAGGCGCGCGGCGTTGAGCCCGCCATAGGGAATGGCGATGCGCAGCATGTAGGCGTGCAACTGAAGATAGACGCCGTTCATCAGCCGCAATGGCTTGAACTGGTCTTCGGTCAGTTCGCCGGACAGGCGGCGCAGCACCTGGTCACGGAACTGGTCGACGCGGCCCGTCACGAAGCGGCGGTCGAATTCGTCATAACGGTACATGGCTTCGTGTCCTGAATGGCTGGCGCCGCTTCGGCCTGAGTTCAGGCTGCGGAAGCGCTCCCAGTCCCAAAATTCCGGGTTCTGGCGTCTGCATCATGCTGAGCGGCGATCCGCTCCAGGCAGGGCGCGTTAAACGGGCAAGACGCGTGAGCTGACCAGACGCGTCAACAGGCCGCCTTTAGCAGGCCGGCCTCGACAGAAGCCGGCGGCAGGGTGCGGTTCTCGGTGATGGTCGGGCCGCGCAGGGCGCGGATGCGCTCGCGCAACAGCAGCGGGCGTGGTCCTCCTTCCAGGCGCTCGACATCCACCAGATAAGTCTCGACAACCACATCAGCCGCCACGTCCTGCGTGGCGGCGGCGAGCAGGGTTTCGCCGGCTTCTGCGGTTTCTGCGACAGCCGCATCCGCAATATCCAGGGACCAGTCGCCCCTGATCGTCCGGAACACCACCGAGCCGCTTCTGAGCGCATTGGCGGTGACCACCTGCAACGCGTGCCCTTTGGCCGCCCTCTTCATGTCTTCAATCCCCTGACGTTCCGGCGCCTGTCTACACTGGACAGGTTTCAATCTGGACCCGCCAATACCCCATGACAAGGGGGATAGCAAAATATTTTACGCCTGATGATGTAACAATACGTTATTTAACATAAATATTTTGTGTTATTTGGCATTGTCAGGGAAAATCCGGCCGCCAAGAACGGCCAGCGACACCTGCTCGCCATGGCCGCAGGACAGCCCGGCCGGAGCGTCGGCCTCGACAATCACGTCCAGGTCCTGCAGCCTGACCTCGACGCGGCGACCGTTGGCGGTGCGGCGCACGCCGACGATGACGCCGTCGAGTTTGCCGGCCGGCTCGCCAGCCACGACAGCCGCGCCCTTCCCTGTCAGGCGCAAATCATAAGGCCGCAGCCACAGCCACCCCGCGCCATCGGCCATCGCCTGCCCCGGCGCTTCCAGCACGGTTTCGCCGAACATCGCCTTGCCGCCCAGCACCCGCACCGGCACGCGGGCGGCGTCGCCGACGAAGGATGCGACAAAGGCCGAGGCTGGCTGTTCATGGATTTCGTCGGGCGCGCCGACTTGCTCGATGCGGCCGCTGTTGAGAATGGCGACGCGGTCGGCCAGCTCCAGCGCCTCGTCCTGGTCGTGGGTGACGAACACAGTGGTGTGGCCGGTCTGGGCGTGAATCTGCCGCAGCCAGGCGCGCAGGTCCTTGCGCACCTTGGCGTCGAGGGCGCCGAACGGCTCATCCAGCAGCAGCACCCGCGGATCGACGGCGAGCGCCCGGGCCAGGGCGACCCGTTGCTTCTGGCCTCCCGAGAGCTGGGCCGGATGGCGGCCGCCGTAGCCTTCGAGTTGCATCAGCGCCAGCAGTTCCTCGACGCGGGCGCTGATGGCGGCGCGCGACGGCCGTTCCGAACGGCGGCGGACGCGCAGGCCGTAGGCGATGTTGTCAGCCACCGTCATGTGCCGGAACAAGGCGTAGTGCTGGAAAACGAAGCCGACGTGGCGCTGCTGCACCGACAGGCGCGTGGCGTCAGTGTCGCCGAAGAAGACGCTGCCGCGCTCGGCCGTCTCCAGGCCGGCGATGATGCGCAGCAGCGTGGTCTTGCCCGAACCGGAGGGGCCCAGCAGCGCCATCAGTTCGCCCGAGCGGACGTGCAGGCTGACGCCGCGCAGGGCGCGCGCGCCGCCGAACTCCTTGGCGAGGTCGGTCACGCGGATGTCCACTGGCCTGCTCCGTTCGTGGCCGCCCGGCGAACCGGGACTAGCGGCGCCCGTGGGCGATGGCCTCGCCGTAGCGCCACTCGAGGAAGGTCTTTCCAATGAGGGTGACGAGGGCGAGGATCGCAAGAAGCGAGGCGACAGCGAAGGCTGCGACAAAATTGTACTCATTGTAAAGGATCTCGACGTGCAGGGGCATGGTGTTGGTGAGGCCGCGGATATGACCGGACACCACCGACACGGCGCCGAATTCGCCCATGGCGCGCGCGTTGCAGAGCAGCACGCCGTACAGAAGCGCCCAGCGGATGTTGGGCAATGTGACGGTGAGGAAAGCGCGCAGGCCGCTGGCTCCGAGGGTCAGGGCCGCCTCCTCATCGGCGGCTCCCTGTTCCTGCATCAGCGGGATCAACTCGCGCGCCACGAAGGGAAAGGTGACGAACACCGTCGCCAGCACGATGCCGGGCAGCGCGAAGACGATCTGGATGTTCCACGATTGCAGCCAGGGGCCCAGCAGCCCCTGGGCGCCGAACAACAGCACGTAAACCAGGCCCGCCACCACGGGCGACACGGAAAACGGCAGATCGACCAAAGTGATCAGGAAGCTCTTGCCCGGAAAATCGAATTTGGCGATCGCCCAGGAGGCGGCGACGCCGAACACCAGATTGAGCGGCACGGCGATGGCCGCCACCAGCAGGGTGAGCTGGATGGCGGTGACGGCGTCGGGATCAGTGAGCGCCTCCCAATAGGCGCCAATGCCCTTCGCCAGCGCCTCGCGAAAGATCAGCCCCAGCGGCAGCAACAGGAACAGGGCGAGGAAAATCGCGGCGAAGGCAATGATGACCGCCCGCGCCCATGGCGCCTCGGTCACCACGCTGTCGGACACATAAACACGGTCTCGCTGCAGGTCCGGATCAGGCATTGCCCATTCTCCGCCGGCTCCAGGCCTGGATGAGATTGATGATGAGCAGCACCAGGAACGCCATGATCAGCATGATGACGGCGATGACGGTGGCGCCGGTGTAATCGAACTCCGACAACTTGATGACGATCAGCAGCGGCGCGATTTCCGAAACGCCCGGCAGGTTGCCGGCGATGAAAATGACCGAGCCGTACTCGCCAAGGGCGCGCGCGAAAGCCAGGGCAAGGCCGGTAAGCGCCGCCGGGATCAGCGGCGGGGCCAGGATCTGGAACACGGTCTGCAGGCGGCTGGCGCCCAGGGTCGCCGCCGCCTCCTCCAGTTCGCGGTCGAGTTCGGCGATCAGCGGCTGCACGGTGCGCACCGCATAGGGCAGACCGATGAAAACCATGGCGATGAAGATGCCGATGGGGTTGTAGACCACCTGCCAGCCGAGCCTGGCCAGCGGCGCGCCCAGCAGACCATCCGGGGCGTACAGCGCCGCCAGGGCGATGCCGGCCACCGCTGTCGGCAGCGCGAACGGCAGGTCGACCATCGCGTCGATGACGCGGCGGCCTGGAAAATCATAGCGGGTGAGCGCCCAGGCGATGACGAGGCCGGCCAGCGACGCGGCGATGGACGCTACCGCCGAGACGCCGAAACTGATCAGCAGGGCGTGCTGGACGCGCGGATCCGACAGGGTGGCGGCGAAGCCCGCCAGGCCGGCGCTGGAGGCGCGCAGGAACAGCGCCGCCAGCGGCAACAGGACAATCAGGCCCAGCCAGGTCAGGGCGTAGCCAAGGGCAAGGCCAAAACCTGGCAATGCGCCGGTCTTGCGGAAGAACGGACGACGCGCTGGCGCCGCCGCTGCTGCTACGCTCATGATCCAGTTCCCCCGGCGGTTTCCGGAATTGCCATTTTACAGGTAAAGGCTACGCCGCCGCGTATGAAAAAGTGCACTGGCTGCATGAAAATGCACCACAATGGCAAGACGGCGAGAAGTTCCCGCCGGTCCCGGCCTGGCCATAAACTTGGCTCGTGCAAGTTACTTGCGCGCCGTCAGCTGATCGAACACGCCGCCGTTATCGAAATATGTTTTCTGGATCACGTCCCATCCACCCAGCAGATCCTCGATGCGGAACAGCCTGATCTCCACAGGGCGCTCCTCCGGCTTCAGAGCCGAAACGTCGGACGGGCGATAGTGATGCTTCGCGATGATGCGCTGGGCCTCAGGCGTGTAGAGGAACGTCAGGAACGCCTCGGCTTCCTTGCGGGTGCCCTTGCGATCAACATTGCCTGCAACGAGCGCCACCGGCGGCTCGGCGAGGATCGAGGTTTTCGGCGTGATGATGTCGAACTTGTCCTTGCCGAACTCGCTGGTGATGAGGTGGGCCTCATTCTCCCACGCAGGCAGCACGTCGCCGAAATTGCGCTGGGCGAAGGTGATGGTCGAACCACGGGCGCCGGTGTCGAGCGATTTGACGTTCTTGTACAGCGCGCCGACGAACTCGCGGATTTTGGCGTCATCCTTGCCAAACTTTTCGGCCGCGTATCCCCAGGCGCCGAGGAAATTCCAGCGACCGCCAGCGGAGGTCTTGGGATTGGGCGTGATGACGCCAACGTCCTCGCGCACCAGATCATTCCAGTCATGGATGTTCTTCGGATTGCCCTTGCGGACGACGAACACCACGGTGGAGGTATATGGCAGGGCGTTGTTGGGCAGTTTCGCCCGCCAGTCGGCCGGGATCTTGCCGGTGAGTTTGGCGATGGCGTCGATATCCGACGGGATGCCAAGCGTGACCACGTCCGCCGGAGCGCCGTCAATCACCGTGCGGGCCTGGGCGCCGGAGCCGCCGTGCGAGGTGCGCACCTGAATCGCGCCGCCGCCCTTCTTCTCCCAGTCCGCCGTGAAAGCGGCGCTCAGGTCGCGGTAAAGCTCGCGCGTCGGATCGTAGGAAACATTGAGAATGGCCTGGGCGGCGAGCGCCGGCCTCGGGAAACCGCTGACGAGCCCCGCAGCAGCGGACAGCCCCAGCACGGCGACGCCAGCCAGCGCGGCCAGGTGGAAACCGCGCCGCGCGCGGACCTTCTGATGCGCCGCCCCGGCCGCCTCACCCCGCAGCATGGGGGCCGGGAGAGCCAGGCCCCTGAGCTTCAACCCAAAAAAATCACCGCCGCGAATGGCCATGTCAGCCTCCTGAAATTTCCACGTATCATCGCGAACCTTTTCAGAATTGCAACATGAAAAATGTGAATAACTAAAATTCACATTAAAAAATGTATATTACGCCAATCCCCGTACGCTCCGACAGTTCGCCGTTGAATCGGAGGCGCGCGGCGCCTAAAGTCCCTGCATCTGCATCGGCAATCCTCCCCGCCTGGGCCGGCTTCCGGCAAAAAATGCACTTCTCAGGTCAGGCGGCGTCAATTTCAGGAAACGCGTTATGAAGCGCTTTGACAGCGTCTTGCACGCAATCGGCGACACGCCGCTCATCCGGCTGCGTCGCGCATCGGAGCTCACGGGCTGCGACATCTACGGCAAGGCAGAGTTCATGAATCCGGGGCAGTCCGTCAAGGACCGCGCGGCGCTTTATATCATCCGCGACGCCGAGGCCCGGGGCCTGCTGAAGCCAGGCGGCGTCATTGTCGAGGGCACCGCCGGCAACACCGGCATCGGCCTCGCCATGGTCGGCAATGCCCTTGGATACCGCAGCGTTATTGTGATTCCCGAGACCCAGGCGCAGGAGAAAAAGGACGCCCTCACCCTGCTGGGAGCCGAGTTGGTGCAGGTGCCGGCCGTGCCTTACTCAAACCCTAACAATTACGTGAAACTTTCCGGTCGCCTTGCCGAACAGCTGGCCGCCAGCGAGCCCAACGGCGCCATCTGGGCCAACCAGTTCGACAATGTCGCCAACCGCGTCGCCCATATTGAAGGCACCGGCCCGGAAATCTGGGAACAGACCGACGGCAAAATCGACGGCTTCACCTGCGCCGTCGGTAGCGGCGGCACGCTGGCTGGCATCGCCATCGCCCTGAAGGAGCGCAATCCCAACGTGCGCATCGCGCTGGCCGACCCCATGGGCGCGGCGCTGTATGAATATTACGTCCACGGCGAGCTGAAGGCGTCCGGCTCCTCCATCACCGAGGGCATTGGCCAGGGCCGCATCACCGCCAATCTGGAAGGCGCGCCGATCGACACGGCCTACCAGATCCCGGACGAAGAAGCGCTGCCGATCATCTTCGATCTGCTGGAGCACGAGGGTCTGTGCCTCGGCGGCTCATCGGGAATCAATGTCGCCGGCGCCATCCGCCTGGCGAAGGAGCTGGGCCCCGGCCACACCATCGTGACCATCCTGGCGGATTACGGCACGCGCTATCAGTCCAAGCTGTTCAACCCGGAGTTCCTGCGCGAAAAAGGCCTGCCGACGCCGCCCTGGCTGGAGCGCCCCGCCTCAGTGACGCCGCCGCTGGTCTGAGCCGGCGGCCGGAACATTCGGGCAAGGGGCACGTTTTTCCTCTGACGTCATACGGGCGTTCGGCCCGGGAATGGCGGCTGTCGCGGCTCAGCGACGGCAACCGACAGAGGAGAACGTCATGAGTTCCTGGCTGGGAAACAGCAAGAAGAAGGACGTGGCTGACGAACTGGAAGCCATCCGCTCGGAGATTGCCTCCATCGCCCACCGGGTTTCCGGCATCGCCGGCATGACTGGCGACAAATTGCGGGGCAATGTCGCCCAGTTGCGCGCCAGCCTGCCGGACAGCGATTCTGTTTCCCGGGCGGCGGATTCAGCCATGGACCAGGGGCGCTACTGGCTTGGCCAGGCCGGCGGCGGCGTGCGGGAAGCCCGCGCCGTGGTGCAACAGAACCCCACCACTTCCATCGCCATTGCGGCGGGCATCGGCTTCCTCGTCGGCCTGATGGTCGGCAGCAGCAGGAGCGAAGACGAGGGTTGACCATGGCCGGCGCGGGTCGCCTTCACGCCATCGGGCGCCCGTAACGAGAGTTGGGAAGGCAATACAAAACCCGGGGAATGCCCCGGGTTTTCGATTCGTCCCTGGCTTTTCCCGGCCTGAGCCGGCAAGCCCTTGTCTGCCGGCGCTGGTCTTGTCAGCCGCCGGGCCTGGCCGCTTACGCCGCCGGGCGCTGGCCGGCGCGCCGGTCGAAAAACAGCGCCTGTGAAATCGCCGCCCGCACCGTGTCAATGTGGAAGGGTTTTGTAATCAGGAAGGCAGGCTCCGGACGCTCGCCGGTCAGCAGGCGCTCCGGGTAGGCGGTGATGAACACAACCGGCACTGCGAAGCTGGCGATCATCTCGTTGACCGCATCGAGACCGGAACTGCCATCCGCCAGCTGGATATCCGCCAACACAAGACCAGGCCGGTGCTTGAGCGCCTGCTCCACCGCTTCCTTGTGGGTGCGCGCCACGCCGACGACCCGGTGGCCCATATCCTCGACCAGACCTTCCAGATCCATGGCGATGATCGGCTCATCCTCGATCACCAGCACATCCGTGGCCACCTGGGCGGCGATCTCGCGGCCGGCTTCCGCCACCAGATCAGCGGCTTCATCGACCGGGATATCGAGGATTTCGGCGACTTCGTCCAGGGCGAAACCCTCCACCGTCCGCAACAGGAACGCCTGGCGCGGGCGCGGCGTCAGCGCTGTGACGCGCTGCTCGGCGACAGAGGCATTGGCCAGTTCGCCGGCGGCTTCCAGATTGGGGCCAATGGACGACCAGATTTTCAGGAACACATGGTACAGCGCCGGACGCAGCCGGGCGTCGGCCGGGAGCACCGATGGATCGGCGACAATCGCTTCGAGGGCCGCGACGACATAAGCGTCGCCTGCTGTCTGGGAGCCAGTCAGGGCGCGGGCAAACCGCCTCAGATACGGCAGGTGGGGCGCAATCTCTTGCGAAAGTGACATCGAGGGCTCCGCGGAGTGGGGCGCCGCCGGACAGCGCAATGGCGGTCAACGGCGGTAGGTTGGTGAAATGGTAACCCACCATGGCCAACAATAGTTCCACACTTTCTCCGGAACCAGAACACCCCTTGCGCGTTCAGGTTCTGACGCCCGTGAATCTGGCGCCCGTCAATCTGGATGGACGGTGTTTCGACAGGTCCAGCCGGCGAAAGGAAAGACGCGATGAAGCAGCAGGGGGCGACGTCCATTGTGGACGTAAGGGCGCGCGCCCTGACGAGCGGCGCCTCAAACATTATCCGGGTATATTCCCCATGTCCGGGGTCAGAAAATTGGCCATTTGGCGGTATTGTGGTCACCCGCCATCGGAGAGAACTTTATCCTGTCGATCATCATACTGCGGATATTGAAAATCTGGCGATTGCCCCTGATCATCCCCTTGTCTGCCCGCGTCATTAATTGCTCCGGGATCACCTGCACTCCCATGACGCTGCATTTTGTTTGAAGAAAGCCGCCAACATGGATCAACACAAGCCAGCGACTGTCGTAGACGCACTCGCCGCACGCCAGGAAGCCGGGCGAAACGAAAGCGCTCAGGCGCCGGCTGGCGACGATGTGGTGCAACAGGCTATCGGTTCGCAATTGCGCGCCGTCTACGATGAAGTGGTGCGCCTGCCGGTGCCTGACCGGTTCCTGTCCCTGCTCTCCAGTCTCGATGGACGCCAGACCGCCCCGGTCGCAGGCAAGGAACAGGAATCGTGACAGATCCGGAGCGTTTCAAAGACGCGCTGCTGGCAGAGCTGCAGAGCCTGCGCGCATTCGCAATCTCCATCACCGGCAATGTCGAACGCGCCGACGATCTGGTTCAGGACACCGTGGTCAAGGCGTGGACCAACATGAACGGTTATACGGAAGGCACCAATATCCGGGCCTGGCTGTTCACCATTTTGCGCAACACGTTCTATTCGGACTTCCGGAAGCGGTCGCGCGAAGTGGAGGACGACGGCGCCCACGCCAGTCGTCTGGCCGTCCACGCGCCCCAGCACGGCCACATGGATCTTGAGGATTTCCGCCGCGCGCTCGCCCAGTTGCCGGATGACCAGCGCGAGGCGCTGATTCTGGTTGGCGCCTCAGGCTTTTCCTATGAGGAGGCAGCTGAAATCTGCGGTTGCGCCCTCGGAACCATCAAAAGCCGCATCAATCGCGCGCGGGCGCGTCTTGGCGAGATGCTTTCGGTGACGTCAGGAGCAGACTTCGGACCTGACGCGGATTCCTTCGCCGCCGTGGCCGGAGCGGGCGCCGGCGTCAAAACCGACTAGAGCATTTCCGGGAAAGGCGGACCCCATTTTTCGTAAACAGAATGCGTCAAATGAAAGCGCCCGCATATTTTCTGTGAACTGGTTTTCACCGGAAATACTTGAGAGTAAAACGCGTGCGCTGTGTTCTGCCTGATTGCGTTGAGGCGCCACTTTCTACAAAGTGGCGTCAGCTTCGCCGCAAGCGCTCCGGCGTGACCCAAACGCCAGGCCGCGTCGCTGGCGCGCCACCGGAAACGCTTCAGCCCCCTGGTAGGCGCGCCATTCGCGCGCTTCCCATCAAAGGCATTCGCTGTTCTCGAAATGTACTGGCGTAACCCGCCATGCGCCCACGCGTCCTCAAATGTCAGGAACATTTCAACATACAGACATCGCCCCCCCTTCCCATCGGTTTGAACTGACGCCTTTTCCTGACAAGGCGGCGATCACGGGCGTTGACGTCATGTGGCCTGCCGGGAGGCAGCTGCCCCGGAAAACAGACCATTTCCCGAAATCGTCCCGAGAGCACGTTTGGCGGGCGTTTTCGGCGAGTATTTTCGCGGCAGGATTTCGATAACGGGAATGTTGCATCCTGTAGCAATCATCTCTCTTCCCCCGGAGCAGCGTTTACTTCGCCGGGGAATGTTCTGACGGAGACAGGATGCTGCGGGCAACCAGCATACGTTCCAGATTGTTGACCCTGTTCGGGTTGGCGGTGCTTCCGGCCGTTGTGCTCGCCGCCGGCCTGACGTGGCATGCCTATCGTAGCGTCAGCGCAACCGTCGACGCCTATCAGCGGCAGTCCGCCATCAATATCGCCAGTCAGGTTCGCGGCGCGCTCAACGCCGCCAATGTCGTCGCCACGACCTTGCTCGCTTCCGCCGCCCGGGAGGGGGACGAGCATTTCTGCGCCTCGCTTCCCCGTTACCACGAGGTCAACAGACGCGTCCTTGTCTACGCCTTCTTCCGCGACGGGCGGCTGGTGTGCGCCGCCGGAGACACGGCGGCGCTGGCCGGCTTCAACCTCACGGCGATGGCGGGCGTCGCCAGGAAAGAGCCGCCGGCGGGGACGCCGCGCGAGAACAACCGGCTGGAAACGATCATCGCCAGCAGAACCGCGCCATTCCACCTGGGCGTCGTGTCGACGCTTGGCGGCGCTGAAACAATGCTTTCAGTCCCCTCCCAGGAACTCATGCGCGATCTTCTCGAGCGCACGCCACAGGGGCGCTCCAGCCCCTTCGCCGTAGTCGACGACAGGTTCCATATCATCGCCCACAACGGCGACCAGGAGGACACCAGCTGGCTACCCGCCCGCGAGAAGATATTTCTCGCTTCACGAAATGAACTGGTCTCAGGCCGGAGCCGCGGCGGGGACGACTACACTTACACGTCCGTTCCCATCGAACCTGGCGTGGCGAAAGTCTTCTCGGCCAAGGCAAAACCGGCGTTTGGCCAGGCTGAGCAGCAACTCGTGACGGGCCTCGCCGTTCCCCTGCTGATTTTCGCCATTGTCATGGCCGTGGCGTGGCTGGCCATCGACAGGCTGTTCCTGCAGTGGATGCGTCGCTTGGGCCGGACAGCGCAGCGGCTGTCATACGGTGACTTTAACGTGCGCGCGGAGCTGCCCTCCAGCGCGCCGCTGGAGCTTCAGCAATACGCCACGGCCTTTGACCAGATGACCGAGGTGCTTGGGGCCAGAACCCGTGAACTGGCCACCGTGGCCAACCAGCGCAGCGCGCTGCTCAAGGAACTGCATCATCGCGTCAAAAACAATTTTCAGGTCATCGCCAGCTTCCTGAATCTGACCAAACGCCAGAAGAGCGGCGAAACGTATGAAGCGCTCGCCCTGGCCGAGTGCCGGGTGCACGCCATGGCGTCGGCCTACAAGCTGGCGCTCGCCCATGGCGACATCAGACTGGCTCCCCTGACCCCGCTGGTGCATGAGGTGTTGATGTATGTCCAGCAGGCGGCCGGATCGCCTGCCGGGGTCGAAACCAGCTTCACGCTCGACGCCGAGCACGACGAGCAATATCTGGAGCTTGACCGGGCGATCCCCCTGGCCCTGCTGCTTGTGGAGGCAATATGGCCGTTGCTGGCGGGCGGCGCGCCAGGCGTCAGCCAGTCCCGGTTGCTGTTCATTCCGCAGGGCGGGAACGTCCGCCTGATAATCCTGGCTCTCCGGGACAACATCATCGCCCCGTCGCGTCAGGGTCTGCTGATGTCACGCCGGTTGCAGCAGGCCTTCATCAACCAGATTGATGCTGTTGAACTTGATGGCGCCGCCATCGCCGCCCTCAGGAGCGACGCGCAGCCCTCCGGCCGCGTCGCGCTGGCGATCAGCGTGCCTGTCCAGGTGCAGGATTATGGCCCCCCGGATCTGGCGTAGTTTCAGACGTCGCTGCGCTTGCCCAACGGGCCTCCTGAACAAGACATAACGAAACGGGCCGGTTTGCCCGGTCGGAGCGGCGGCGAAGCGACCATCCAACCTGGAAACCGGCCCGTCCTGGCCGGGCAGCCCTGATGGCTACCCGGAAACGGCTCGCCCTCAGATGCCAGGATTACGGCCGCGCACAATGCCCGCGACGGCGGAAATGGCGAAGAGCACCAGCGCCACGAGGAAAATCAGCTTGGCGATGCCGACGGCTGTGCCGGCGATCCCACCGAATCCAAGAACAGCGGCGATGAGAGCGATGATCAGAAAAGTAATGGCCCAGCCAAACATGAACGTATCCTCATATCGGCGTCACGCAATGCCGCGCGACTGGCGTTCTGCATGAAATCAACGCCTCATCTGCTTCAAGGTTCCAGAGTGATTGCGCGCAAAACAAAACCGGCGCGATCACCTCGCGCCGGCATGACCAGATGGCGGAAACAGCGTGCAGCCAGAACATCTTCGAAAGAAGTGGGCGCCGTTTGGTAAAGGAACCGCCTGAACCGACGTGCAACATGCCTCAAATGAATGAAGCGGAACACGAGCGACCAGGCCGCGCCGACGTGCGCGCCCCGCCGCGTCTGGCGGGCCTTGCTGACGGGAGGCGCGCCCGCCCCCCCGGGAAGTCGCCCGCCCCCCTATTCCGCCGCCTGGGCCAGCGGCGGCGGGTTGGCGAAGGCGGAACGCAGCATCGCCTCGTTGGTTTTCGCGGCCTTCAGGTTGCGCTCCTTGATATGGCCAAAGCCGCGGATCTGCTCCGGAATGGCGGCCAGATCGACGGCGATGCGGTGATTGGCTGGCGACAGGTCGCGCAGCACCTCGCGCAGCATCGCCTCATAATCGGCGATGAGCTGGCGCTCGGTGCGACGCTCGTGGCTATAGCCGAAGATATCGAGCGCCCCGCCCCGCAACCCCTTCATGCGCGCCAGCACGCGCAGCACCGGCAGAACCCAGGGACCAAATTCGCGCTTCTTCAGTTCGCCGGTCTCCTGATCGCGCGGGGCGATCAGCGGCGGGGCCAGGTGGAAGCGCAGACGGTAGTCGCCATCGAACTGCTTGCCCAGCTTCTCCTGGAAAGTTCCGTCCGTGTACAGGCGCGCCACCTCGTACTCATCCTTGTAGGACATCAGCCTGAACAGGTTGCGCGCCACTGCTTCCGTCAGTGTCTGCCGCCCGGGAACGCGGGCCTGCTCGGCGACGCGCGCCTCTTCCACCAGAGCGCGATAGCGGGCCGCCCAGGCGGCGTTCTGGTAAGCGGTGAGGAACTGGACCCGTCGTTCAATCACCTCGTCGAGGCCCGGCGCCTCCGGGGCCGGCGTCGCCAGCAGCGGCCGGGCGATGCGCTCCACCGCCTGCGGATCATGCGCCGCCAGACGCCCCCAGGCGAAGGCGCGCAGGTTCATGTCGATGGCGGCGCCATTCAGCTCCACGGCCTTTTCAATCGACTCCAGCGACAGGGGCAGCAGGCCGCGCTGGAAGGCGTAGCCCAGCATGAACAGATTGGTGGCGATGGCGTCGCCCATCAGCGCGGTGGCCAGATCGCTGGCCTTGACGAGGTCGATGCCCTTTTCACCGATGGCCTGACGCAACGCCCGCTTCATCTGGGCGTGCTCAAAATCCACGTCCGGATTGATGACAAAGCCGGCGGTTGGCTGGAGGTAGTCGTTGACCACGGCGCGGGTCACACCCGTCTCCATGCGCGACAGGGCGGCGGGGCTGGCCGCCACCACCATGTCGCAACCCAGCACCAGATCGGCGCCGCCTGGGGCGATGCGCACCGCCGCCAGGTCCTCCGGCTTCGGCGCCAGGCGCACATGGCTCATCACCGCGCCGTTCTTCTGCGACAGGCCGGTGAAATCCAGCACCGTGCAGCCCTTGCCCTCCAGGTGCGCCGCCATGCCGAGCAGCGCGCCAACGGTGATGACGCCGGTGCCGCCGATGCCGGTGATGAGAATGCCGTAAGGCTCGCCCAGCGGCTTCTGCTGGGGCGGCGGCAGGGCGGCGAACGGATCATCGGCGACGCTGGTTCTCGCGCCGGTTTTCGTCAGCTTGCGCAACCCGCCGCCGTGCACGGTGACGAAGCTCGGGCAGAAGCCGTTGACGCAGGAATAGTCCTTGTTGCAGTTCGACTGGTCGATCTGCCGCTTGCGGCCAAATTCGGTTTCCAGCGGCTTCACCGAAACGCAGTTGGATTTCACCGAGCAGTCGCCACAGCCCTCGCACACCAGATCATTGATGAAGACGCGCTTTTGCGGATCCGGCATCAGGCCACGCTTGCGGCGACGACGCTTTTCGGCGGCGCAGGTCTGGTCGTAGATCAGCACCGTCACGCCCCCGGTCTCGCGCAACTCACGCTGCACGTGATCAAGCTGGTCGCGATGGAAGGTTTTCGTGCCGGCCGGGAAGTAGCCGTTCGGCGGATATTTGTCCGGCTCGTCCGACACCACAACCAGGCGCGCAATCCGCTCGGACGCCACCTGGGCAGCGATCTCGCCGACGGAATAGCCGCCTTCCGCGTGCTGGCCGCCGGTCATGGCGACCGCATCATTGTAGAGGATCTTGTAGGTGATGTTGACGCCGGCGGCCACCGCGGCGCGGATGGCGAGAATGCCGGAGTGGGTGTAGGTGCCGTCGCCGAGGTTCTGGAAGATGTGCGGCTCGGTGGTGAACGGCGCCTGGCCAATCCAGTTGGTTCCTTCCGCCCCCATGTGAGTGATGGTGGCGGTGCGCCGGGCCGGAATGTAGGAGGCCATGCCGTGGCAACCGATGCCGGCCATGGCGCGCGAGCCTTCCGGCACATTGGTCGAGGTGTTGTGCGGGCAACCCGAACAGAAGAATGGCGTGCGGGCCATTTTGGTGGCGGGCGTCGCGCCCATCTGCTCGAAGGAGGCCAGACGGGCGAGGCGCTGGTCGAGGGCCGGGTCCTTGTGCCCCATGCGCCGCAGGCGCGAGACGATGGCGCGGGCCACCAGCGTCGGATTGAACTCGCCCTCGCTTGGCAGCAGCATGGCGCCGCTCTCGTCGCGCTTGCCGACCACCATCGGGCGATGCGCGGCGTCCATATTGTAGAGATAGCGGATGAGCTGGTCTTCGATGAAGCCGCGCTTCTCCTCGATCACCAGCACATCCTGCAGACCTTCAGCGAAGCGCAGCGCCCCTTCCCGCTCCAGCGGCCATGTCAGGCCGACCTTGTAGATGCGGATGCCAAGGGCGCGGGCCTGGTCATCGGAGATACCGAGATCGGCCAGGGCCTGGCGAGCGTCGAGATGCGCCTTGCCGGTGGTCATCAGGCCAAGTCGCCCTGGCACGCCGGCGTCGCGGCTGTCGAGCACGATCTCATCGAATGGATTGGCGCGGGCGAAGGCGGCCACGGCCTCCATGCGCGGGCCATGCAGGCGCGCCTCCGCCTCCAGCGGCGGGTCAGGCCAGCGGATGTTGAGGCCGTCGGGCGGCATCTCGAAATCGGTGGGGGTGATGATGCGGATGCGATCGGGATCAACCCAGACCGACGCGGAGCTTTCCACCGCCTCGGAAATCGCCTTGAAGCCGACCCAGCAGCCGCTGTAGCGGGAAAGCGCATAGCCGCGCAGGCCGAAATCCAGATATTCCTGCACATTGGCCGGATTGAGGATCGGCATCATCGCCGCCATGTAGACTTGCTCGCTCTGATGGGCGAGCGTCGACGACTGGCAGCCATGGTCATCGCCGGCGATGGCGAGCACGCCGCCATATTTCGACGTGCCGGCGGAGTTGGCGTGCTTCAGCGCGTCCATCGAGCGGTCGACGCCGGGGCCCTTGCCGTACCAGATGCCGAACACGCCGTCGAATTTGGCGCCGGGGAACAGACCGACCTGCTGGCTGCCCCAGACCGCCGTGGCGGCGAGGTCCTCATTCAGGCCGGACTGGAAGGTGATGTTCTCGGCCTGGAGAAGTTTTTTCGCCTGCCAGAGGGCGTTGTCGTAGACCCCAAGCGGCGAACCGCGATAACCCGAGATGAAGCCGGCGGTGTTCAGGCCGTTGGCCAGATCCCGCTGGCGTTGCATCATCGGCAGGCGGACCAGGGCCTGAATGCCGGACAGATAAATTCGTCCCGAGGGCAGCAGATATTTGTCGTTGAGCGTAACGTTTTCCAGCGAGGCGCCGCTGGCGGCGGCAGGTGACGTAACAACGGATGCGTCCGTGGCCATAGGCTTCCACCCTTTTTTGGGCGGCCCTGCGCAACGGAACCTTCCTGACCAGACTGTCGCGATCTATCCGGCCCCGGAAAATCTCCCGCTGTGGCCACCACTCATGGACAGAATCTAGAAACCCTCCAATTTACTGTCAATGTCGCCATGGGGGGACAACCAGCCCCACCATGCGGTCAGCGCAATCCGGCGTGGGTCAGGCGGCGGCCTGGCGGGACGCATCGCGGACGTTCAGGTCCTGCACGCCGAGGCCGTCGATGCCCAGGGTCATCCGGTCGCCAGCCTTCAGGAACAGCGGCGGCTTGCGGCCCATGCCGACGCCAGGCGGCGTGCCGGTGGCGATGACGTCGCCGGGGCGCAGGTCCATGAACTGCGAGATGTAGGAGACGACGAACGGAACCCGAAAAATCATGTTTTCGGTATTGCCAGTCTGCATGCGCTCGCCATTGAGATCGAGCCACATGGCGCGGCCGTTGGCGTCGCCAAGTTCATCACGGGTCGCCAGCCAGGGGCCGAGCGGACCGAAGGTCGGCGCGCCCTTGCCCTTCATCCAGGTGCCGCCGCGCTCGTTCTGCCAGGCGCGTTCCGAAATGTCGTTGCACAGGCAATAGCCGGCCACATGTTCGAGCGCTTCAGCCTCGCTGACGCGGGAGCACGGGGAGCCGATCACCACCGCCAGTTCAACCTCCCAGTCGGTTTTGGTCGAGCCCGGCGGGATCGTCACATCGTCATGGGGGCCGATAATGCAGGACGGCGCCTTGCTGAACAGGATTGGCTCCGCCGGCGGCGTCAGGCCAGCCTCGGCGGCGTGATCGGCGTAGTTGAGGCCAACAGCGATGAAATGCCCGACGCTCCCGACGCAAGGGCCAAGGCGCGCACCCTCAGGGGCGAGCGGCAGGGCGCTGGGGTCGAGACCACGCAGACGATCGAGGGCGGCCGGGTCGAGGGTGGGGCCGGCAATATCGGCAATGACGCCGGAGAGGTCGCGAATCGCGCCTTCACTATCCAGCAGACCGGGCTTTTCGGCGCCCGGCTCTCCAAACCGCACAAGTCTCATGGCGTTCCCGTCTCCATCCAGCAAGCCCAAGGGCGATTTGCCCTCGCCGCGCGGCCGGAGCCTGACAGGGCGCGCCACGACGGGCAAGCCGCCGGTAGCGATGCGGGGCGGTTCAGTCGTCATAAGCGGCGAACGCCGCCCGGATCTGCCCGGCGTCAGCCCCGACGCCCAGCAGCAGTTGCAGCAGCAACCGCGCTTTCAGCCCGGACAACATCCCCGCCCCGATGACGCCGCGTTGCAACAGGTCGATCTCCGACCCCGGATAGCCATAGGTGGCGCCAAACACCGGCCCGGCGCTGACCCGCGAGGCCAGAATCACCGGGATGCGCGCGGCGACCTGTGAAACCATGTCAGCCAGGGGCTCCGGCACATGGCCCGCCCCGGCGCCTTCGATCACCACGCCGGCGAATCCGAGATCCGGCGCCGCCGCCAGTAACCGGCCGTCGTCGCCAAGGCCGATGCGCAGCAGGGCCACGGCTGGCGGCGTCGCTTGCGCCGCCAGGATGGCGAGAACGTCCGCCGCTGTCCGATCCAGCAGTCCGGCAAGGGGCGGCCGCGCCACCGGGCGCAAGACAATGCGCGCCCGGCCCTCGGCGACGAAGCCGACCGGACCGAAGCCGGGGGAGCCGAAAGCGGAGGTTAGCGCCGTGTGGCCCTTCTGGACCAGCAAAGCGGCGTGGATTTCATCGTTGAGCACCACCAGCGGGCCAAGGCCATGGGCGGCCGGCGCAGCGGCGACGGTGACGGCGGCCAGCAGATTGGCCGGGCCATCCGCTCCCGCCATGGCGGGCGAACGCATCGCGCCGGTGACCACCACCGGCTTGCTGTCGGGGAGCAGCAGGCTGAGAACGAAGGCGGTTTCCTCAATGGTGTCGGTGCCCTGCACAATCACCGCGCCGTCGGCGTCGCTGCCCAGACGATCGTGCGCCAGCGCCGCCACGGCGGTGAGGTCCGCCAGGGTCAGGGATGCCGACGGCTTGCGCGCCATGGCGACCGGAATGACCTCCGCCGCCGTCCCAAGACTGGGAACCGCGGCGGCCAGGTCGGCGGCGTCCAGGGTCGGCGCGACGCCGGCGCCATCGGCGCGCGGCGTCATGGCGATTGTGCCGCCGGTGGCGACCAGCAGGACTGTGGCCCGTTTCATGTGTTGCGCCTCATGACAAAAGCGCGCCGTGGAATCACGACGCCCGGCGGAATTGGCGCACATATCATCATTCCGCCCAGCATCCGGCCCAGAAAACAGACAGAGGCGCCGCCAGAAGCGCATTTTCAGCCTTCCCAGGCGCAAAACCGCCCGCCATGATGATGACACGATCTATCCAGCGGCGCGTCAGCGGTTTCGCATGGAGCCGTCCGACGTTCCCGCTCTCGCGGGCCTGGCCAGCCCGCCTGACAAGGGAGGGAGACGCCATGACGGACGTCATTGAAGCCCCGGCCATCTTCGACGAAATGTACGGTTTCCTCCGCCGTGGCGCAGGAAACCCGGCGAGCGTGCGCGACGCTTATGTCGCCCTCGACGCCTGGCTGGGTTCTGCGCCGCCACAACTGCTGGAAACCCGGCGCAGCCAGGCCGAAATCTTCTTCCGCCGCCTGGGCATTACCTTCGCCGTGTACGGCGACGCCCAGGCCAGCGAGCGGCTGATCCCCTTCGACATCATTCCCCGCGTCCTGCAAAAGCACGAATGGGAGCAGCTCGAACGCGGCCTGCGCCAGCGGGTGCGGGCGATCAACGCCTTCCTCTCCGACATTTATGGGCGGCGGGAATGCCTGCGCGCCGGGGTGGTGCCGGAAGAACTGATCTGGCGAAATCCCGCCTATGCGCCGGAGATGGCCGGGCGCGCCGTGCCGCACGACCTGCGCGTGCAGATCGCCGGCATCGACGTGGTGCGCGTCGACGCCGATTCGTTCTATGTGCTGGAGGACAACGTGCGCACGCCCTCCGGCGTCTCCTACATGCTGGAGAACCGGGAAGCGATGATGCGCCTGTTTCCGGACCTGTTCTCCCGCAACGCCATCGCGCCGGTGGAGACCTATCCCAGCCTGTTGCTGGAGACGCTGCGCTCGGTGGCGCCGCCTGGCGCGCGCCATGATCCCACCGTGGCCCTGCTGACGCCGGGTCAGCACAATTCGGCCTTCTACGAGCACTCCTTTCTCGCCGACAAGCTGGGCATCGAACTGGTGGAGGGCTCGGATCTGATCGTCCGCGACAGCGTGCTGTACATGCGCACCACCGAGGGGCCGAAGCGCGTCGACGTGCTGTATCGCCGTCTCGACGACGATTTCATCGATCCGCTGGTGTTCCGGCCCGACTCCATCCTCGGCGTGCCGGGACTGATGGACGCCTATCTTTCCGGCAACGTCACGCTGACCAACGCGGTGGGCACCGGCATCGCCGACGACAAGGCGATCTACAGCTACATGCCGGAGATCATCCGCTTCTTCACCGGCGAAGAGCCTCTGCTGAAGAACGTTCCGACATGGCGATGCCGCGAACCGGACGCTCTCGCCCATGTGCTCGACAATCTGGAGAGCCTGGTGGTGAAGGAGGTGAATGGCTCCGGCGGCTACGGCATGCTGGTGGGGCCGCACGCCAGCGCCAGCGAGATCGAGGCCTTCCGGCGCAAGCTGATCCATGCGCCCAAGGGCTTCATCGCCCAGCCGACGCTCGCCCTCTCCACCTGCCCCACCTATGTGGAATCGGGCGTTGCCCCGCGCCACGTGGACCTGCGGCCGTTCGTGCTGTGCGGCTCCGACGAGATCCGCATCGTGCCGGGCGGGCTGACGCGGGTCGCCCTGCGGGAAGGCTCGCTGGTGGTCAACTCCAGCCAGGGCGGCGGCACCAAGGACACCTGGGTGCTGGAGCATTGAGAGCGTTTTCAGGTGGAATCCGCTTTCGTGACAACAAGCGCGCCAACCGCGCGCAAAACGCGTCCAGCCGGACGGGGGGAGCCAGAATCCGGTGCTGTCTGAACGGATCTGACGCTGTCCCTTCCTGCCGCCACGCGCCCGTTTCACTCCTGCCTGGAGCACGCCATGCTCTCCCGCACCGCCGACAGCCTCTTCTGGTCCTCCCGTTACCTGGAGCGCGCCGACTTCCAGGCCCGCATCCTTGAAACCGGGCTGCGCCTCGCCAGCCTGCCCTCCATCAATGGCCCCCGCAATGAGTGGGAAAGCGCTGTCGCCGCCTCCGGCGACATGGCCTGCTTCCACGCCCACTACGACGTCATCAGCGAGGAAACCGCCCGCGACTTCATTCTGTTCAACCGCGACAATCCCTCCTCGATCCGCAATTGCTTCGCCGTCGCCCGCGCCAACGCCCGGGCGGTGCGCACGGCCATCACCAGCGAGATGTGGGAGGCGATCAACGAAACCTGGCTGGAGCTGAAAACCATCAGCGACCGCGACATGGGGCGCGAGGAAACCCTGCGATTTCTGGAATGGGTCAAGCGGGCTCCCCGCGCCGTGGAAGGCGCGATGCACCGCTCCATGCTGCGCAACGACGCCTACTGGTTCACCCGCATCGGCGCGGCGATCGAGCGGGCCGACAACACCGCCCGCATTCTCGACGTGAAATATCATCTGCTGTTGCCCGCCAACGAGCGGATCGGCGGCAGTCTCGATTACTTCCAGTGGACCGCCATCCTGCGTCAGGTGTCGGCGCTCACCGCCTATCACTGGGTTTATCGGGAAAGCGTCCGGCCCTGGCTGGTGGCGGACCTGCTGATCCTCAACCGGCAGATGCCGCGCTCGCTCGCCGCCTGTTACGCCGATCTGGCGCAGAATCTCGACCTGATCGCCGACGCCTATGGCCAGCACGGCCCTGGCCAGCAACAGGCGGGCAACACCCTCGCCCGCCTGGAAAGCCTGCGCATCGGCGACATTTTCCAGAGCGGCCTGCACGAGTTCATCACCGATTTCATCAAAGATAACAACCGGCTTGGGAACACGCTGGCCAATCAGTATCTGCTGTCCTGACCCGAGTTGAAGGAGCGCCCCATGCGCATCCGCATCAGACACACCACCACTTATGGCTACGAACTGCCGGCGCGCCGCGTGCACCAGGCGTTGCGCTTGACGCCGCGCTCGCACGACAGCCAGCACATCATGTCCTGGCGGGTCCTCGTCGAGCCGGACGCCAGGCTGCGGCACGACGAGGACATGCTGGGCAATCATCTGCTGCGCCTGTGCGTCGAGGGGCCAACCCAGTCGATCCGCATCAGCGTGATCGGCGAGGCGCAGACCAGCGACACCCACGGCATCCTGCGCGGCGCGGCCGAGCGGTTCCCGCCAGGGCTGTTCCTGCGCGACACGCCGCTGACCGACGCCAGCGCCGAATTGCGCGCCTTCGCCCATGCGGTCGCCGGCCCTGGCCTCAAGCCGCTCGACCTGTTGCATGAGCTGATGGCGGCCGTCCACGCCCGCATCGTCTTCGACACTGACGGCACCCACGCCGCCACCACCGCCAGCGAGGCCTTCGCTCTCGGCAAGGGCGTCTGCCAGGATCTGACGCATGTGTTCATCGCCGCCTGCCGGGCGCTGGAGATACCGGCGCGCTACGTCTCCGGCTATTTCGTCCGCAACGACGGCGTGGTGGAGCAGGAGGCGGCGCACGCCTGGGCCGAGGCCCATGTTCCGGAGGTCGGCTGGATTGGCTTCGACCCGGCCAATTGCATCTGCCCGACCGACGCTCACGTCAGGGTGGCGGTGGGGCTGGATTACCACGGCGCCGCGCCGATCCGCGGCAGTCGCGCAGGCGGCGGGATGGAAAGTCTTGACGTGGCGCTTCACGTCGCGCAGGCCTCGCGGCAGACCCAGTCCTGAGTCACATTTGCGGGGAGTCTCCCTCCCGGCGCGGGAATGGGCGAGCCGGAGAGTTCCCCGATGACCTATTGCGTCGGACTGCTTGTCCAGAGCGGCGTCGTGATGATCGCCGACACGCGCACCAACGCCGGCATCGACAATGTGTCGACCTTCCGCAAGCTGCATCTGTTCGGGGCCGGGGGCGAACGGGCCATCGCCATCGCCTGCGCCGGCAACCTATCGATCTCCCAATCGGTGATCGCCATGGTCTCCGAGGGCGTGGTCAATCCGGAAACCGGCGAGACCGAACGCATCGAGGACATGCCGAGCATGTTCCGGGCGGCGCAGCTTGTCGGCTTCGCCGTGCGGCGCATGCGCAAGGAGCTGGGCGAGGCGCTGGAGGAAGCCGGCTTGCCGTTCGACGTCGCTTTCCTGCTCGCCGGGCAGATCGCCGGCCGTGAAATGCGCATGTACATGGTCTACGCCGCCGGCAATTTCATCGAATGCGGCCGTGACAGCCCATTTTTCCAGATCGGCGAGCACAAATACGGCAAGCCGATCCTCGACCGCTCGGTGCAGTGGGACACGACGCTCAACGACGCCATCAAGCTGGGCCTGCTGTCCATGGACTCGACGCTGCGCTCCAACCTCGGCGTCGGCCTGCCGCTCGACATCGCCGTGATCCCGCGCGACGCGCTGGAGATCACCGTGAGCCGCCGCATCGAGAATGGCGATCCATATTTTCGCGACCTCAGTGACCGCTGGTCGGCGGCGCTACGCGCTGCGCACATGGATATCCCGTCGCCGCCGTGGGGCGTGGGCGACTGAAGGCCCTGGCCGAACAAAAGATCAGGCGACAGGGCGACGGGGCCGTGAGCGGACGCCGCCATGGGCTGCTGGCGCCGCCAGCGGGGCATTTTTCCAGGGCGACGCGCCCTGTCCAGCCTTTGGGCGCCCCCCGCGCCCACCCCGTCATGGCCGGGCTTGCCCCGGCCATCCACGAAAGCGGCGCTACGGCGAGCGCGAGGGCTGGACCTGCGGCGCAAGGCGTGGATGCCCCCGACAGGCCTGGGCATCACAATGGCGGCGGAGATGGCCGGCGGAGGGCGCGGTCAGCGCGCGCTCGCCGGCTCCGGGGGCAACGCGCCGCTGGCCGCGACGCGCGCCTCGCGAAAGCCTCAAACCAGTTCGGCGTAGCCGTTGTTGATCACCACCACGTCGCGTTCCTGCACGCGAGCGCGGAACGACGCCGAACCGTTTTCACCGCGCCAGATCTCCGTGACGATGGTTTCACCCGGATAGACCGGCGAGGTGAAGCGCACGTCCATGCGGCGCAGGGAATCCGGATTGGAATTGCCCACCGCCTGGAGCAGCGCCCGACCGACGACGCCATAGGTGCACAGGCCGTGTAGGATCGGGGCCTTGAAGCCAGCGCCCGTCGCCACCTTCGGATCGGCGTGCAGCGGGTTGTAGTCGCCGGAGAGGCGATAGATCAGCGCCGCCTGCGGCAGCGTCGGCAGAGCCAGGGTGACGTCCGGAGCACGATCCGGGATCTGGTGCGGCGTCGGCGTCGGGCCGGACTTGCCGCCAAAGCCGCCATCGCCGCGCAGGAAGCTGGAGCCGGTCACCCGGCACAGCAGCTCGCCGGTGGCCTTGTCGATAATGTCGCGATCGGAATACAGGATCGCGCCCTTGCCCGGCCCCTTGTCGATGATGTTGGTGACGCGGGTGCGGCCAATCACCGTGCCCGAGGCCGGCAGCGGCTTGAACACCTGCAGCCCCTGCTCGCCGTGCAGCACCTTCGTCCAGTCAACGCCCGTGCCCGGATCTTTCAGCCAGAACCCCGGGTAACCCAGCACCACCGCCATGGTGGGCAGCGCCCGCAGACCATCCTCGTAAACGAAGCGGAGCTGGCTCTCGTCCAGCGGGTCGGAGCCGACGCCGAGGCCGAGGGCGTACAGGATTGTGTCGCGCTCGGCATAGGTATGCTCCAGATCCTTGAACGGCCAGTTCATGAGGTGGTCCGCGTCAATGGCCATCTGCGTTTCCTTGTCTCGTTTCTGGTTGGGGCAAGCCTGAAGGCTGTCGCAGGCAACTTGTCATAGGGCTCCGCGTCCCGCAATCTGCGAAAATGGTTTTTGCAGATTTGCGCAGGCGCGGTTAGAGCGTGCTGCGAGCAGGCGGCAGGCCCGCCCGATATTTCCTGTTTTGCGGCGCCGCGCTCCATCTTCGCCTGGCCCGCGCCCTGACGCCGGAGCGCTGTCATGTCCGACGCCAACCAGTCCCCCACGCCTTCCGTCGACGACGCCGGGGAGGCGGATGACGGGACGGAAACCACGGGGGGGCGCTCTGCGGCGGCCGGCCGCAAACCGCCGGCCCGCGCCGCCAGCCGGCGGCCGCGCGGCGGCGACGGCGCCGACAGCGGCCGGCTGTTCGTCACCGCCCTCGCCCGCGGCCTTGACGTGCTGTCGGCGTTCCGCGCCCCGGACGGGCCGCTGGGCAATCAGGAGCTGGCGGAGCGCACAGGTCTGCCCAAGCCCACGGTTTCACGCATCACCCACACGTTGATGGAGCTGGGCTATCTCAGCTACAATCCGCGCCTGGCCAACTACGAGCTGGGCGGGCGCACGCTGAAGCTCGCCTTCACCGCGCTGGAGCGGCTCGACATCCGTCGCATCGCCCGGCCGCTTATGCAGGAACTGGCCAACAATGGCGACATGAACATCTCGCTGACGCTACGCGAGCGTCTGTCGGTGATCTGCATCGAAACCTGCGAAGGCCCGGCGCTGATTGGCCTGCGGCTGCCGGTGGGCGCGCGCATGCCGATCGCCACTACCTCCAGCGGCAAGGCCTGGCTGGCCGGAGCGACGCCGGAAGAGCGCGTTTCCGTGCTGGATGAGCTGAAGCGCCAGAAGCCGGCGGACTACCCAAGGCTGCGCGAGGCGGTGCAGGCCGCCGTCGCCGAGGTGCGCGAGAAGGGCTTCTGCACGTCGATCGGCGAATGGCAGCGCGACATTAACGGCGCCGGCACGCCGATCATCCTGCCGAACGGCCGGGGCGTCTATGCGCTGGGTCTTGGCGGCCCGGCCTACCTGTTGGGCGAACAGGACATCAACGACCGTTACGGCCCGATGCTGGCGCGCACCGCCCGGGCCATCGCTGATCAGCTGGGCGGCGTCATTCACCCGCCAGAGTGAAAACAGGGCAAACGGAAATGCAGGGCGGGCATCCGCCAGCTTGCGCCCTTTGCCGCCTCACGCGCCCGCTCTCTTGAGCGCCTGCTACTCCGCCCTCTTGCGCCTCCCCTTGCGTCCCCCCTTGCCAGAGCCGCTCCGCCGTTGCAGCTTCCCCGCGATATTGCGCGAAACGCGCCAACGACAGGGAAGCGACCATGACCATCTATCCGGACGACCCGGCCCGCTGGATTCTGCCCGAGGTCACGGCGTTTCAGGCGCGGCAGCGGCCGGAGAAGACCTTCGTGCGCATGGTCGACGGCGACGCCATGAGCTTCGCCGACGCCCACGCGGCCGGGGAACTGGTCGCCGGATTCCTGCACCATCTCGGCGTCGATCCCGGCGACAGGGTCGCCGTGCTGGCCCGCAACAGCCTTGACCTGATCCGCGCCTGGCTGGGCCTCGGCCGGCTGGGCGCCGCTTTCGTGGTGCTGAACACCGAGCTGAAAGGCGCCTTCCTCGAACATCAGCTGGTCAATTGCGAAGCTGGCGTCGCCATCGTTGGCGCCGATCTGTTGCCGGTGCTGCTGGAGATCGCGCCGCGCCTGCCAAAACTTGAGACCGTGATCATCGCCGATCCGGACAGCGCCGGAGGGCCGGCCGATCTGGCCGACGCCCGCTGGCGCGTCATCGATTTCGCCGGCTGGCGCGACGCCGAACGCTGGCAGGGGCCAACGCCGCGCGCTCACGACATCGCCGCGGTCATGTACACCTCCGGCACCACCGGGCCGGCCAAGGGCGTGCTGATGCCGCACGCCCACTGCTTCCTCTACGGCTACGGCGCCGCCGACAATCTCGCGGTGACGGCGGACGACGTCTATTACATCGTGCTGCCGCTGTTTCACGCCAACGGCCTGCTGATGCAGCTCTACTGCTGCCTGATCACCGGCGCGACCGCCGTGGTGCGCCGCCGGTTCAGCGCCACGGCCTGGCTGGACGACGTGCGCCGCCATGGCGCCACCATCACCAATTCTCTGGGGGTGGTCAGCGCCTTCGTCGTCGATACGCCGCCACACCCGGACGACCGGGACCACCAATTGCGGCTGATCCTGTGCGCGCCGAACCCGGCCGAGCATGTTCCGGTCTGGCACGAGCGTTTCGGCGTGCCGGCGGTCAGCTCCGGCTTCGGCATGACCGAGAACAACATTATCTCCTGGGGCGGCGCGACCGATTCAAAGCCCGGCTCGGCGGGCAAACCCTATGCGCGCTTCTTTGAGGTGAGCATCCGCGATCCCGAAACCGACGCGGAGCTGGGCCCGGGCCAGACCGGCGAGATCACCAGCCGGCCGAAGCTGCCCTGGACCATGATGGCCGGCTATCTCGGCCTGCCGGACAAGACCATGGAGGCGTGGCGCAATCTGTGGTTCCACACAGGCGACGCCGGCTACATCGATCATGAAGGCAACCTGTTCTTCGTCGACCGCATCAAGGACTGCATCCGCCGGCGCGGCGAAAACATCTCGTCGTGGGAGGTGGAGCAGGCGGTGCTGCGGCTGGACGGCGTCGCCGAGGTAGCCGCCTATGCCGTGGCGGCGGACATGGCCGGCGGCGAGGACGAGGTGATGCTGGCCGTGGTTCCCGCCCCCGGCGCCCGGCTGACGCCGCAGCAGATCGCCGCCCACACCGACGGCGAAGTGCCCCGTTTCGCCCGCCCCCGCTTCATCGACATCGTCGACGCGCTGCCAAAGACGCCGACCGAAAAGGTGCGCAAGACCGAACTGCGCCAGACAGGCGTGTCAGCGGGAACGTGGGACCGGGAGAAAGGTTGAGACCGAAACCCTGTCAGCTTGACACATCGCGTTTCGTTGACGGGCCTCTGGCGAGGCTGCGGCGGCGCGAAGACAATCCCGCAAGGATATGCATTGCGCCAATCCGGGTTTGGCAGGTCGCGGATGTGTGAGCATGTTCGCAATCTGTTGTGAGGGCGCGCCAGGGAGTGATTTACGGCAGCAAAAAACGCTGGCGTCTGGCGCGGCTCTCGCCAAAGAACTGATCATTCACTGGCTGGCCGGGTTTTAACACAAGCAATACCCGGCCCGTGTTTTCAGCGCTCCCTTCCGAACGCCAGCGTTGCAGAAATTGCGCCCGCACAAGACGCACATTGCCCCAGGCCGGATCAGCCAGCGCATAGACCTCGCCAGATGGATGGACTCCGCGCTGAACGACAAAATGCCCGCCGCGCCTTTCGTCCATGAACAGTATTACCGGCGCGCGCAGCCGCTCCAGGGCGCCAATATCAACCGAAAGCGCCGCGCTGCGAAAACCAAAGGCCGCGGCGGCGTTCGCCAGGTCTGTCAACGAATAGTCCGCGTTCAGACCAAAGACCCGGAGAACATCCCGTTCCGTGACATTTGCCCCATGGTAATGCGTCAGCAACGTCGCCAGAGCCGCCGCGCCACATGACATATCGAGCGACTGGCGCGCGACGCCCTCATTGCGGATGCTGTTCCAGGAGTGGGAACGGCGCCACGACGTCTCGGCGCCAGCGTGCGCTGCATTGGCCGCGCCATGGAGGAGCATGATCGCAGCAAATGACCATACGCATCCTCGCTCCACGAAACATTGGGCAATCATACGCATGAATCCATAAATTTTTTAAATATTAAATTCCAATTTGCCGCACAAATATATAAAATATAAACAAATCACTCGGAAAATTCAAAATAAAAACATGACGACCAGAACAACAGAGGAATCATTACTCCATCGAGTTCGACACACTGCCGATCCACCATTGAAGATACAAAGGCATAAATACGATTTTGTTCATATAAACCGCAAATCATGAGTAAATTTTACGGATCTGCATCACGCCACCATCAGGCTGGGCGTCCGTAACGGATAGATTTTCCCATACACATCAAAGCCTCTCTCTTGCGCAACTCTACCTGCGAACAGAAAGCATGATCAGCACGGAGGGCAGGTATTTGCGGCGCGCAACCTTACCCTCCGCAACCCATTTGTCATCTATCGCGGCGACGTAAATACATACATAAAAAGAACATACCAAACGACACTACACACCCGCCAATAGCGTAAACTGGAACAAATTTTTGCCAAGGCAGATCAGAAAACAACACAGCCGATAGACAAAAACTAAAGAACCAGCCGCATCCAATGCTGATTCCAAACCCAATGCACGCTTTACAGGTGCGCATCATGGCCGCTACCAAGCCGGGCCGGGATGGCGCAAACCATAGCTCGTCCCAATGCCCCCGAAGCCGGCTCCCAGATTCGCCCCCCAAAAACCACCCGCGCACGCGCCCCAGGACGCCGCCCCGGCCCCACCTCCAAATGTTGCCAGAACGCCACCGCCTACGCCCGCGCCCGCGCCCGCGCCCGCGCCCGCCAGGCTCCCAGCCGTAGGGAAAGCCATAACCACAAAAGCCAGAACACCAGAATAAACAAGCTTCATACTCAAATCCATTTTCATATCTATAAAATACTTCTAAACGCCGTAAGATATTATGTAAATATATATATCGCACTTAAATTTGTGAATATTATAGCATGTAACCCATATGCCGTACTCAATACTATTGCTGGCAATATCATCATCTTCGTGCATTGCTGAACCCGTCACGAATATCCTCGACATGCCGCTATTCGAAATTGGCGGCATGGAGCCCAAGGTCGGCGGCTATAGCCTGCGTCTGGGCGCTGATTATCTTGCAGTGCACCGAAGCACCGGCATGGCCGGCGTTGTCTATGATCCGACCTCGGGCTTCATCCATGTCGCGCGTCTGGCGACCGGCTGGATGACCTGTCCGGCAATGTCGCCCTGCGAACCCGACTGACACCGGCGATCGGCCTCTCGGCTGAGAATTCCGGCAACGCAACACGCGAAACCTCCACCTCCCCGGTGGGAGACGCCCGCAGCCACCAGCGTTGGCATAGGCGGCGCGATTATCAGCATGGATTTCAAAAAGCCATTTGTCGGCAACCGGCTGCTCGGAACAGCCTTCCTGTCTGTGGGCGCGCAGCCTGATGGCCGCAGCCAGCCAAAGACCGGCAACTTCGCCGCCGCCGGCGTTGGGGCATGGTGGACGAGCGATCCGGTCGCGCTCGGTCTGTCGGTAACCTGGAGCGGCCTGCATGATACAGCAGCAAGCGACCGGGGCGCATATTTCAGACAAACCATAGCTGTCAGCCCAACGATCGCCTTCTCCGTCAATCCGGATATGACGTTGTTCTGGGGCGCGAGCGCCGAGGCCGACATGACGCCGGCCCGCTGCCAGCCGCCATCCCATGCATCAAGCGTCCGGAGCACCCTTAATTTCGGAATGAACTACGCCATCAGCGATAACACGGCCCTGAATGTAACGGTCAACGCCGGCATCGGCGGCCACAATACATCGGGGTTGCGTTTTGCCATGTCACACAGGCTTTAAAGCCCCTCCTCCACCCAACGAGCCCAAAAACGATTGAGCCGGCAAGACCATGGCGTTCCCCGGCAGTCAACGCGGCCAGGAACACACGAATGAGCGCTTGCCGGCCGCCGTTTGCGGCATGATGCTCTTTGGCTACGCTGCTCCAGGAAAAACATGATGGCGCCGCCTCCCGGCCGGCCTGGCCATTGTCGCCGCGGGCATCGCGGTGGCGCTGGCCAACAGCATTCCGGGCATGAGCCGGCCGAAGCTGTTCGGCTGAATTGCGGTCGAAGTCCACACGCTCGCGTTATCACACATAACGGTGAATGGCGCATTTTACTGGTGATACCTACAACCATGTCGCGCAAAGCAAATAATGCGCAACAACACACGCGCCGGACGCTACGGCAGTGGGAGGATGGCATGGTCACGGACATCGTCGCGCCAACCCAGGACCAGCTCAATGGTCTGGTCCAGTCGTATCTCGCCAATCAGCCGACCGGCCTTGGCTTCGTCATCGGCTATGCGGCCGAAGGCTTCAGCAATATCTTTTTCGCCGGAAATCTCGCCAATCAGGCGGGGCAGTCGCTGGCGCTCAATGGCGGGACGCCGTTTGAACTGGCCTCGGTCAGCAAGACATTCACCGCAACGCTCTATGCCTTGCAGATGCAGGGGCAGTCGAACCAGAACCTGACGCTCGGCGACTTCCCGCTCGGCATCGGCGCACAGTTCTCCGACATCCCGATCACCAGCCTGGTCACCTACAGTTCCGGCCTGCCGCAGGACAACCAGACCGCCGCGTATGACAGCCCACCCTATCTGCCCATGCCCTACGGCGTGCCGGGCATGCTGGGCTATCTTGCCTCCACGTCAATGACGCCCAAACCGCCGAATGAGCGCTATACCTATTCAAATCTCGGCTTCGGCATCATGGGCGGCGCACTGGCGCCCCTGCTGGCCGGGAATGGCCAGAACTTCCAGCAACTGATGACCGAAAACGTTTTCAGCCCGCTCGATATCTACGCCATCTTTTTTGACAATATCAGGTTGAACAGGCTGCCCGTCGGTTATGAATATTCCGGCTCCACTCCCAGCCCCGCCCAGCCAGGCTGGGAGCTGTTCCCCGCCTACAACGGCGCCGGCGGCGTCGTGGCGACGCCCAATGACATGATGCAATGGCTGAAATTCAATATGGGCCTCATCACCAACGATACGCTGACGCCACTGTTGCCTGCCCTGCAAAGCCCCGCCACCCCGGCCAAAACCCCCTGGGGCGACAACCTCGGCCTCGGCTGGTTCCTGACGCCCGCTGGCAACGCCGACTTCCCCACGGTCTGGAAGGACGGCGGATTGCAGGGCTTCAACAGCTACATCGCGCTGTTGCCAAGCGACGCGCCGGGGCAGCAGGCCTCCGCCGCCGGATGCTTCGTACTCACCAATTCGGACGGACTTTACGGTGGCGCGGGCAATAACACCGAAATCACCGCCGCCATCGCCAATGACGTGCTCTATTACATGCAGGGCCTGACGCCCCCGGCGGACAAGGTGAGCTATCCGCGCTCCACTCCGACACGGCCGCTCCCCCGGTAAAACGCCCTGAATGAAGCCTGCGTCACCCGGCGCCCCCCACCGCTTTGGCCCGGCGTATCCTGCATGCTGTCCGCCAGCTTTCCTCACGAAACGTGCGGCCCAATTCCCAAAGGGCCGCTCGCACGCAGTTGGGTTTTGGCGTCCCGCCAGGGCAATGGTGGTTCCGTACAGGCGCAACATGCTCTAACACCCGCGCGACGGGTTGGGCGAAATCGGGTCGAACCGGAACCCGCCCAGTCTCCAGATCTGATGCATGTCCGGGTGGCGCGATCTTCCGCCGGGCCTGGACATGCTTTTGCGCGCGCAGGGTTTCCATGATTCGTCTCGACAATATCAGCAAGCAGAACGGCGAGCGGTTGCTCTATGTGGAGGCCTCCGCCGCGCTGAACCGGGGCGAGCGCATTGGACTGGTGGGTCCCAACGGCGCCGGCAAGACCACGCTGTTTCGCATGGTCACCGGCGAGGAGCCGCCGGACGAGGGCGCGGTGGCGGTCGATCGCGGCGTCTCCATCGGCTATTTCAACCAGGACGTGGGCGAGATGGCTGGCCGCAGCGCTGTGGCCGAGGTGATGGACGGAGCCGGACCGGTCAGCGAGGTCGCCGCCGAGATGCGCGAACTGGAGGCCGCCATGGCCGATCTGGACCGGGCTGACGACATGGACGCCATTATCGAGCGCTACGGCGAGGTTCAGGGCCGCTTCGAGGAACTGGACGGCTACGCCCTCGACGCCCGCGCCCGCGAGGTGCTCGCCGGCCTGAGCTTCACCCAGGAGATGATGGACGGCGATGTCGGCAATCTCTCGGGCGGCTGGAAGATGCGCGTCGCCCTGGCCCGCATTCTGCTGATGAACCCGGACGTGATGCTGCTCGACGAACCGAGCAACCACCTGGACCTGGAAAGCCTGATCTGGCTGGAGGGCTTCCTGCGGAACTTCGAGGGGGCGCTGCTGATGACCTCGCATGACCGCGAGTTCATGAACCGCATCGTCAACAAGATCATCGAGATCGACGGCGGCGCGCTCACCTCCTATTCCGGCGACTACGAATTCTACGAACAGCAGCGGGGGCTGAAGGAAAAGCAGCAGCAGGCGCAGTTTGAACGCCAGCAGGCCATGCTGGCCAAGGAGATCAAGTTCATTGAGCGCTTCAAGGCGCGCGCCTCGCACGCCGCCCAGGTGCAGAGCCGGGTGAAGAAGCTCGACAAGATCGAGCGCGTCGAACCACCATTGCGTCGCCAGACGGTGCGCTTCGAATTCCCTCCGGCGCCGCGCTCGGGCGAAGAAGTGGCGTCGCTGAAGGGCGTCGACAAGGCTTACGGAGCGCGTCGCATCTATGACAAGCTCGACTTCGTCGTCCGCCGCAAGGAGCGCTGGTGCGTGCTCGGCGTCAACGGCGCCGGCAAGTCCACCCTGCTGAAGCTCGTCGCCGGCGCCTCGGAGCCTGACGCCGGCCAGGCCGCGATCGGCAGCGCCGTGAAGATGGGTTATTTCGCCCAGCACGCCATGGACGTGCTGGACGGCGAGCGCACCGTGTTCGAGACGCTGGAGGACGCTTTCCCGCACGCAGGCCAGGGCTCGTTGCGCACGCTGGCCGGCTGTTTTGGCTTTTCCGGCGGCGACGTGGAGAAGAAATGCCGCGTGCTGTCCGGCGGCGAGAAGGCGCGGCTGGCCATGGCGCGGATGCTCTACGATCCGCCGAATTTCCTGGTGCTGGACGAGCCGACCAACCACCTCGACCTCGCCACCAAGGAAATGCTGATCGAAGCGCTGGCGGACTATGAAGGCGCCATGCTGATCGTCTCGCACGACCGACGCTTCCTCGCCGCCCTCTCCAACCGGGTGCTGGAGGTGACGCCGGAGGGCGTGCATCAGTATGGCGGCGGCTACACGGAATATGTCGCCGCCACCGGTCAGGAAGCGCCCGGCCTGCACGCCGGATAGGGCGGGTTCCGATCAGCCGGAAACGGCTGATCGACCGGAATTTGCTCAAACCATGCGGATGCAGGGCGCTCCCGGGCCCCGCAATTGCGCCGGATCAACCGGTCAGGGCATTGTCCGTGAACCGGCTTTTGCCCGAACGGCAGCGGCCTGACCGGCGCAAGCCGCCTCTCCGCTTCATCGCCTGGCGCCCGCGCTCAATAACCACGCGGCGGCAACCCTGCCAGACGCTCGCGTTCGCGGCGGGTTGCATTGTCTTGGGCCCAGAACTGGGCCATCTTGTCCCGCTCGCCCTGATCACGCGCCATGCTGGTCTGCATCATGCAATTGGCGTAGCCCTCGCTGCCGCTGGCAAACCCATAGCCGCTGCACCGCGCGCTGTCCTGGGCCCGCTGCTGCTCCGGCGAAACACATGCGGCGAGGCCGCAACAGGCGATGGCGCTCACAATAGCCAGACAGGACAGTTTCATCGCGCAACCTTCCCCAAGGCGCCCTCTCTGGGGCGGCGGATGATCATTCCACATGAATACCGGTATTCGCAGACAATTTCGGAATAGAGATAGCCATCAAACCGGTCGCGTCCGGTCGCCAGACGGATAGCTGGGGAAGCGCCTGAGCCTCTTTCGGCTCAGGCGCCGGGACCGGAGAGTCTGGCTCAGAGCTTGCAGCCGCCCTGGTCCAGCGGGCGGATGATGTCAGAGGCCTTGAGACGGGTCTTGATGTCGTAGTAGTCCCACGGCCCCTTGCTGTCCGCCGGCTTCTTCACCTCCGCGAGGAACAGGTCGTTCATCAGGCGGCCATCCTTTCGGACCTTCGCCCCTTCCGCGAACATGTCATTGACGGGGAGCGACTTGATGGTTTCGGCGACTTTGGCGCCATCATCGGTTCCCGCCGCCTGAACGGCGCGCAGATAGGCCAGAACCGCGCTGTAAACGCCGGCATGGACATGGTCCGCTGGAACGCCGCCCGACAGCTTCCGGAAGCGCTTGTCAAAGGCGCGGGTATCGTCGTTCCGGTCCCAGTAGAAGCCGGTGACGATGCGCAGCCCCTGCGCGGTCTGCAGACCCAGACTATGAACGTTGGGAAGATAGAAGGTCGTGGCGGCAAGGTTCTGGCCGCGACCATGCACGTCGAATTCCGCCGCCTGCTTGATGGCGTTGACCGTATCCGGGCCGGCGTTGGCCAGCGCGATAATATTGGCTTTCGACGCCTGCGCCTGCAATACGAACGACGAAAAATCGGACGCATTGAGCGGGTGCCGGACTGAGCCAACCACCTGTCCGCCCGTATCCGCGACAATTTTCTTGAGCTGGGCTTCCATGGAATGCCCGAAAGCATAGTCCACGGCAAGAATAAACCAGGTCTTGCCGCCGACTGCGACGTTACCCTTCGCCAGCGCCTGGGCGATGGCATAGGTGTCGTACAGCCACATGAAGCCCGTCGGCGAACAGTCCTGCCCGAAAATCCGGTCCGTCGCCGAACCAACGTGCATGACGACCTTGCCGCGTTCGCGGGCCAGCGACTGCACCGCCAGCGACACAGCTGAACTGCCGATGTCGGCGATCATGTCGACGCCGTCGCTGTCATACCACTTGCGCGCCACCGCCGAACCAAGATCGGCCTTGGTCTGGTGATCGCCGACCACCAGCTCGATCTTCGCGCCGTGAACTGTCGGGCCAAAGTCCTCGATGGCGAGACGGGCGGCGTAGACAGAACCCGGCCCGGTGACTTCAGCGCCAGGGCCGTACTGGTCGTTCATGACGCCGATCTTCACGACGTCGTTGGATATCGACGCAGCGCGACCGGCGCCCGATCCCATAATTCCCGCGATCGCGAGACAGGTCGCGGCGAGCAGCCGCCTTTTCCTCCTGGCCATGTTCCCCCTCCTTGTTATCTACCGGAAAGACTATTTATGACCGAACGGTAATATACCAGATAACCGGCTGTCAATTCAGCAAGAACGCTCAGGGGGATCATTGCGCTGCGCAGCCTTGCGCCGCAGGCGGCGGCCAGGATGCATGCCCCCCTGGAGCGATCCGGCGCGGGCTCTGCGCGCCCGTTCAGTTGGCGTCAGCAACCGGGGTCAGGGCTGGAAAGCTTTTGCCAATCGCCAGCCAGAATCGGAACGCCATGCGCGGAGGGCCGTGCGCTTTGGAAAATTATCCAGCCAAGCTGCCGTATATTTCTGTGCTCATGAAGCAAAACTGGAATTGAACGTGCGCATCAACCCGATACGACGGACGTTTGTCCTGGCCCTTACACTGGCCATGTCCGCTGCTCTGGCGTCTGGACTGGCTGCGACGACGCAACAGGCTGACCCGCCATACAAAGACCTGAAGCTTGGATTTGTGCCTGGCCCCTATGAGGATACATTCCGCAAGGGCGTCGCGCCGATCCTGGAGCGGCAGGGTTACCGCGTGAAATATGTCAGCTTCAGCTCGGGACTGGAGGCCAACAACGCGGTTTTCACTGGCGACATCGACGCCAACATCATGCAGCATTCGGTGTTTCTGGAGGCGTATAATCAGCGCCAGAAAACCGACCTCGCCGGCATCGTTCACGTGCCCACCCCGCCCATGGGCTTGTATTCGCGCACCTACAAAGCCGCCGCCGATGTCAAATCCGGCGCGCGGGTGGCGGTTCCGAATGACCCCGTGAACCTGGAGCGGGCGCTGAAAATCCTGCGTGATCTTGGCTGGATCGAACTGAAACCGGCCGCCAATCCGATTGACGTCACGGAGCTTGACGTCACCAGCAACAGCAAGCGCGTGAAGATCACGCCGCTGGAATCGGCCCAGGCGCCGCGCGCCCTGGAGGACGTGGAGCTGGCCGCTGTCCAGGGCAACTTCGCCATCTACAGCGGCCTGAAGCTGACCGACGCCCTGGCGCTCGAAAAGATGACGCTGCCGTACGTCAATGTGGTTGCCGTGAAGAAGAAAAATGCCGATGCGCCCTGGGCCCGGGATATCGCGGCGGCCTACAAGTCACGGGAATTCCAGAAAACCATCCGCGACGACCGCTTTTACGATGGCTTTCGCCTGCCGGACTATTTCGACTGACGCCGACGACCGGCGTCGGAAAACGTCAGGCGCCGCCGAAATGCGCGCCAGTTCAATGACGCGGCGCCAACAGCCAGCTGGCGCGCCTCACGCCGCCGGAACGGGGACACAGGCTCAATCGCGATGCAGCACCGTATTGCCGCCAGCGCCCTCAATCTGGTCGATGACCAGCAGTTTGACAGCGTCCTCGCCAATATTGCGGGCATGATGCCACTGGTCGATCATTTCGATGACGACATCGCCCGTTCTGTAGGTCGTGCTGGCTCCTGTTGCGGTATTGGTCACTTCCAGCGTCCCGCCCTGCACCACCGCATAGCGCGCGAACGGGTGCTTGTGGACCGGCAGCCTGGCTCCTGGCGCGATGTCATAGGTGGAGACGAGAACCCGCACGTCCTTCCGCGGCAACCCGATCGGCTGGCCGGATGCGGTTTCGGTCTTCTCAGCCAGCGGTTTGACGGTGACGGCTTCCAGCGCCAGAACCGATGACGACGCCAGCAGGCAGGCCGCCGCGGCGCTCGCCAGACACGTTTTGAACCCGATCATTCATGCCCCCCGGCAAACCAGAACGCTGGACGATCTCACCGCGTTGTTTCACTGACAAGCTGTCCATAAATGCAGAAATCCGGCGCCGGATTTTGCAAAAGAAAAGGCGGCCCTGGGGCCGCCTTTCGCATTCAGTCCAGACGAAAGCCTCAGCCCTCGTAACGGCCGACGATCGAGATCGAGCAGACGTTCTGGTGCGGGAAGCCGCCGAGGTTGTGGGTCATGCCGATGCGCGGGGTTTCCTGGCGCTGGCGCTCGCCGGCGCGGCCGAGCATCTGCAGATACATCTCGTAGATCATCCGCAGGCCCGAGGCGCCGATGGGGTGGCCGAAGCACTTCAGGCCGCCATCGATCTGGCACGGCAACTGGCCGTCGGCGTCGTAGAAGCCGTCGAGAATGTCGCGGATGGCCCCGCCTTCCGGCGACAGGTACAGGTCTTCCATGGTCACCAGTTCGGTGATCGAGAAGCAGTCGTGCACCTCGACCAGGCTGACCTCGTCGCGCGGCTTCTCGATGCCGGCTTCCGCATAGGCGCGCTTGGCGGCGATGCGGGTGGTGGCGAAGTAGCTGCCGTCCCAGGAGTTGTGCTGCGCTTCCGAGCCGTTGGACACGGCCAGCTGCAAAGCCTTGACGGTGATCAGGTCGGTCTTGCCGAGGCTGCGGGCGATCTCCGGCGTGGTGACGATGGCGCAGGCCGAACCGTCGGACACGCCGCAGCAGTCGAACAGACCCAGCGGCTCGGCGATCATCGGCGCCTTGAGCACGGTGTCGATGTCGATCTTGTTGCGCAGGTGCGCCTTCGGGTTCTTCGCGCCATTGTCATGGCTCTTGACCGAGACGTGCGCCATGGCGCGTTTCAGATCTTCCGGCGAGGCGCCGTGCTTGGCCCGGTAGGCCGCGGCGAGCTGGGCGAAGGAGCCGGGCGCCGACAGGTTCGGCCAGGTCATGTTGTTGACCGTGCCGCGCCCGCGCTGCGGCAGGCCGCCGTAGCCCGTGTCCTTCAGCTTCTCGACGCCGAGCGCCAGCGCGATGTCCGCCGCGCCGGAGGCCACGGCGTAGACCGCGCCGCGGAACGCCTCGGTGCCCGAGGCGCAGAAGTTCTCAACGCGGGTCACCGGGATGAACGGCAGGCGCAGGGCGACGGCGAGCGGCACAGCCGACTTGCCGACGTGCTGCTCCTCAATGCCGGTGCCAAGCCAGGCGGCGTCGATCTGCTTCGTTTCGATGCCCGCGTCGGACAGCGCCTCGACATAGGCCTCGACCATCAGGTCCTCGGCGTTCATGTCCCAGCGCTCGCCGAACTTCGAGCAACCCATGCCCAGAATGGCGACCTTGTCGCGAATGCCCTTGGCCATGATCAGTTTCCTCCTGCGGCGACGGGCGCCGCTTTCCAGAAGTATCGGCGGAAGCCGCGCTGGTTATCAATGTCTTTCACACGGAACATCATGCGCATGTTGCGCCCGACCTCGAGGTCTTTCTCGTCGACGTCGGTGAAGTCCATCATCCAGCGGCCGCCTTCTTCGAACTGGATCATACCGTAGCAGGCCGGCGGATCAGGCGAATAGGTCAGGCGGTCGGCGGTGTAGGAGTTGACCCGGCCGGTCTTGTCGGCGAAGGGCTCCGGCTTCTGGGTGTCGACGGCGCCGCAGTTCGGGTTCACGCAGATGCGGCTGATCGGATATTGCAGCGTGCCGCACTTCTCGCATTTGCCGCCCGTGAAGCTGGTGACCGCGCCGCGGTTGCGCCACATGGCCGACAGGGCCGTGAGCTTGTCCGCCTCGGAGCGCATGCCGCGCTCAATCTCCACCACGTCGTTGAAAGCGAGGAACTTGTTGTAATTGGTCTCCTCGCGGCGACGGGCCAGATGGCCGGAGACGCCGAGGCGACCGGTCTTCTTTTCATTGGCCGGCGTCACCTCGAACACCATGACGTCGACGCCCTGGCCGAAACCGACCACCAGGATGCGCTCGCCGGGCTTCGCCTGCTCCAGGGCGTGCACCAGCATCACCAGCGCGTGGGCCGCGCCAGTGTCGCCGCAAACGGCCGAGAGATTGTCGCGCACGGCGGCGTCAGGAACGCCGGCTTTTTTCGCCATGGCGTTAGCCAGCTTGGGCAGCACGGCGGGCATGACGAAATGGTTGACGTCGGCGGGGGTGAGGCCAGCCTTGTCGAGCGCCGCCTTGATGGCTGGCGGCACGATGGTCATGTAGCCGGCGTCGCGGATCCAGCGCTCTTCCCAACCATAGTCCGTGCCGGAATCGATGGTGCGGAAGTGGTCGACGAAATCGGCCGAGCGGGTGGAGGAGGCCAGCAGCTTCGCCACGGGTTCGCCTTCGCCAATCAGCAGCGCGGCGGCGCCGTCGCCAGTCTGCATCTCCAGCGGGCTGGCGGCGTTGGAATCGCGCTTCTCGGCGGCGGCGACCAGGGTCTGGCCACGGCTGTTCAGCGCCTGCAACAGCGCCGTGGTGCCGGCCCGCTGGGTGCCCGAAATGTCGTTGGAGGCGGTGCTCTCGTCGAGACTGAGAGCGCCCGTCACCACGCCGGCGTTAAGGCGGTCGAGGAAGGGAAAGGTGGTGGAGGCCAGCGTGACGGCGGTGACGCCGTCGCGATCATGGCCAACCAGCGCGTCGCGGGCGGCTTCGACGGCCATGGTCACCGGGTCCTCGTCCCAGTTGGCCATGGCGCGCTCGCCCTTGCCGAGCCCCTTCAGGGCGGCGTTGAACCAGGAGTTGGCGTCCGCAATGACCTTGCGCTGCAGGCGCAGGCGCGGAACGTAAGCTCCGTAAGACAGAATTCCGAATGACATGGCGTCTCCTGTCGCGTCATGCACGCCGACGGGCGACGCCCATGACCTGAATTTGTATTGGCGCGCCGGGCGGCGGGGTCCGGCGCGCGTCATGTTTCTGGCGGCCCCAGGCAGGGGGCGCGCCACGTTGGCGACGCGTTTTCTTACCGAAAAGTGGCTCCCACTTTTCTTGAAAACGCCATGGGATCAGACCGGATCCCAGCCGAAGATGTCGGCGGAGCGGTCGAGCGGGTAGAACGACGACTTCAGCGCCGGCAGGGCGTGCTCGGCCAGCGACTGGGGGGTCCAGCCTTCCGAACGCTGCATGCCGCGCAGCGGGCGCGACTGGCCCATCAGGAACACTTCGTTCATGCGCACGGCGAAGATCTGGCCGGTGACGTCCTTGGCGAGCTGGTCGCTGGCCAGGAACACGGCGAGCGGCGCGATCTTCTCCGGGCCCATCTGCTTCATGCGCTCGACGCGCTGGCGCTCGGCCTCAGTCTCCGCCGGAATGGTGCCGATCAGACGGCTCCAGGCGAACGGCGACACGCAATTGGAGCGCACGTTGTAGCGCGCCATGTCGAGGGCGATCGACTTGGACAGGCCAACGATGCCGAGCTTGGCGGCGGCGTAGTTGGACTGGCCGAAGTTGCCGATCAGGCCCGAGGTCGAGGTGAAGTGAACGAAATTGCCGCTGTTCTGCTGGCGGAAATACTGGGCGGCGGCGCGCGAGGTGTAGAACGAGCCGAGCAGGTGCACCTTGATGACCGACTCAAAGTCGTGGACGCTCATCTTGTGGAAGATGCGGTCGCGCAGGATGCCGGCGTTGTTGATCACCGAGTCGATGCGGCCCCACTTGTCGACAGCGTCCTGCACCATCTTCTCGGCTTCGCCAGGCTCGGCGACCGAACCGCCGTTGACGATGGCCTCGCCGCCGGCGGAGCGAATGATGTCGACGACTTCATTGGCCGGGCCCGCGTCGGCGCCTTCGCCTTCGGGATCGCCGCCGAGGTCGTTCACCACAACCTTCGCGCCCTCTTTCGCCGCCAGAATGGCGATCTCACGGCCAATGCCGCGACCGGCGCCCGTAACCAGGACGACCTTACCGTCAAGACAACCCATGAGCGCTTCTCCTCGTGAATGCTGATGACCTTCGCCGGACATGCGTCCCAAAACGTTGGCGCCCCAAACACATGGGCGCCGGAACGCATGCAGGCGTGAACAGGGGCGCTTCTGCGCCACGCTGGACATTCATTGGCATGGGAGAAAGAAGCAAGTCAACGTATGCGAAATCGAGTTTCGCAATTACGCAGCGCATGGCTCCGCCGCGGCGGCTCCGTCAGCGAAACCTCCCCGCCCTCCCGCCTCCAGGCCTTGTGCTTCGCCGCGCCCCGATCTCCCGGTTCACGGAGGCGACGGCGCCGGGAAGCGGTGTTGTGCGAGCCTTCAGGACCGCCTTTTCAGGGATCACGCCTTTCTGGAACGGCAGGCGGCTCATGATTCATCGCGATCTTGCCGCGACCGGGCATTTCGCCGCCAGGCCGCAGGCCGCGTCTCACTGGCTGTTTCAGTCAGGCCCCATCATACCCTATACGGAGCGGCGCCGGTCCATGCCGGCGCAGAGGATCCCATCTTGACCGCTTCCGCCCCGCCCTCCCCCGCTTGCCCGCCCGCGGCCATGGAGGTCGACGTCCTGGTGATTGGCGCCGGCGCCGCCGGCATGATGTGCGCCATCGAGGCGGCGAAACGCGGACGGCGCGTGCTGATCGTCGACCACGCCGCCGCACCTGGCGAGAAAATCCGCATTTCCGGCGGCGGACGCTGCAATTTCACCAACGTCAACGCGACGCCGAAAAACTACCTGTCGCAGAATCCGTCCTTCTGCATTTCGGCCCTGCGCCGTTACGGCTGGCGCAACTTCGTCGCCATGGTCGACGCCGCCGGCATCGCCTGGCATGAAAAGACTTTGGGGCAACTGTTTTGTGACGGCCCGGCCACGCAGGTTGTCGACATGCTGACCGGCCACCTGCGCCAGACCGGCGCGCGCCTGATGCTGGCCACAGCCGCCAGCGACATCCGTCGCGCCGGAAACGGCTTCACCGTGCTGCTGTCGCCGGTCGCCGGCAAAGCCGCGCGACGCGGGTCCGCGCAAAGCGTCCCCCCGTCAGGCCCGGCCGCCCCGATGCAGGTCAGTTGCGCCTCGCTGGTGATCGCCACCGGCGGCAAATCGATCCCGAAGATGGGCGCGACGGGCTTCGCTTTTGAGGTTGCGACCCAGTTCGGCCTCGACATCGTCGCGCCGCGCCCGGGTCTCGTGCCTTTCACCCTGGCGCCGGAGCAACTGGCGGCGCTGGCGCCCCTGGCCGGCGTGGCGGTGGACGCCGTCGTGAGCCACACGGCGCCGGGCGGACGCAAAACCAGTTTCGCCGAGGCGCTGCTGTTCACCCACAGGGGCCTGAGCGGGCCGGCGATTCTGCAAATCTCGTCATACTGGCGCGAGGGCGACGCCATCACCCTGTCGCTGGCGCCGGGCGTCGATGTGTTCGCGGCATTGAAAACGGCCCGCGTCGCCAATGGCCGCCAGGCGCCGCAGACCGCGCTGGCCGCCATCCTGCCGAAGCGCCTCGCCCAGGCCATCGTCGAGATGACGCCCGGCCCCGAACGGCTGGCCGACTGCAACGACAAACATTTGCGCGCGCTCGACGCGGCGGTGAACGCCTGGGTGATCCGGCCCAATGGCACGGAAGGCTACCGCACGGCGGAAGTGATGCTCGGCGGCGTCGACACCGACGAACTGGACCAGAAGACCATGGCGGTGAAATCCCTGCCTGGCCTGTATGTCATCGGCGAGGCAGTGGACGTCACCGGCTGGCTCGGCGGTTACAACTTCCAGTGGGCCTGGGCCTCGGGCTGGTGCGCCGGCCAGGCCGCGTGAGACTGACCACACCTGCTCCGATGCAGGACGTTGGCCGTTCTGGCAAAAAAAACACCCGGCCACATGGGCCGGGCGTCAGGGTAATTGCGGGCGCCGGCGCGCCGCCGGCCAGCCTCGCGCCTACTGGCGCAACAGCCACTTGCGGTATCCCGTAGCGAAGCCGGCGACCACCCGATCCATTGGCGCGCCGGCCATGGCGTGTTCAACCATGGTTCCGACAATGCCCTGTCCGGCCATCGCCGAGCCGATGAAATTCGGATAGGTCAGCAGCGGCTGGCCAGTTCGCGCATCGACTACGGTCACGTCCGCCTTCAGGAAATGCCCGCCGCCTACGAGAATTCGCTGGATGGGCGATGAGATGTGCGCCGCGCGCACGACGACCTGCAACCGCACCGCATGGCGGCCAACCAGATATGGCGCCAGATCCCGGCGCAATGCGTCCGTAAGCTTCTGGGTCAGGCGACCGCGCACGTACTGCATGCCTTCCGGCGTTTTGGCGATCTGCTCCGCATTGTGCGCAGCGACGCCCTTTGTCGCGGCATATTCGCGCTCACCATCGCCCCACCAGATGTTGGCGTCCGGCGCGAACGTCACGTCAACCTCCGTCAACCGGAAGTCCGCGACCTGCTGTGGCGTCAGTGAATTGTTGACGGTGACGCAACCGGCGACAAGCAATGCAAGCGCCGCCACAAAAAACATCCTGTACACGGCAATCCCCCCTCTTCATGCCAACAGACGCTTTCATCAGCAGCATGCAGGAAGATGTCGGTAAACCAGGACGAAGGACGCATATCCGCCCGAACGTTTCTCGACAGCGATCGTAAACTCAATACTTGCCCCGATTTTGCCACACTTTACGCTAGCGGATGCGCGGGTTTTATCCCCAGTCATTTTGGGCTCTACCTGACGTTGGCCCCTGCCATACGGACGGGTGGGCCGGCCACCGCTGGCCTTCGCAACCATATGGAAACCATACCCATGTCACAGTTTCGGGAGCGCCTGATTCGCACTCAATGACGACGGAGACCTTTATGAAGCGCGCCGCCGCCCTGCTGGCCACGACCCTCGCCGCCTCCACCCTCGCTGGCGTTGGCGCCGCCTCGGCCAACTACCAGTCGTGCGTGGCGGGTCTCAAAAGCCATCTCGTGTCGGCGGGCATTGACTCCAGCCTCGTCAACGCCGCCCTCAACCAGTCTGCGCCCGAGGAGAAGGTGCTGCGCCTTTCCAAGGTGCAGCCCGAGTTCAAGACGCCGATCTGGGACTATCTGGGCTTTCTGGTCGATGAGCAGCGCGTCGAGGAAGGCCGGGCGATGATGCGTAAATACGCCAGCGCCCTCGCCGCCGCTGAAAAGCGTTTCGGCGTCGACCGCTATTACATCGCCGGCGTCTGGGGCGTTGAAACGGATTTTGGCCGTGAAACCGGCTCCAGCTACCTGCCGCATGCTTTGGCCACCCTGGTTTGCGAAGGCGGCAAGCGCACCAATTTCTGGCGCACCGAGCTCACCGCCGCCCTCAAGCTGGTGCAGCGCGGCGATCTGAAGCTGGACGAGCTGTATGGCTCCTGGGCCGGGGCGTTTGGCCAGACCCAGTTCATCCCCTCCACCTACCAGCGGCTCGCCGTGGACATGGATGGCGACGGCCGCCGCGATCTGGTGAAGTCCGCCGCCGACGCGCTCGGCTCCACCGCCAACTATCTGCGCGCCTCCGGCTGGCGCACCGGCGAGCCGGTGATGGCCGAAGTGATCCTGCCTTCCGGTTACAGCGGCCCCACCGGGCGCACCAACCGCGTTCCTGGCTCGCGCTACGCCGCTTTGGGCGTGAAGCGCGTCGACGGCCGGGCGATTTCCGGCAACCTGCCCGCCGGCCTGCTGCTGCCGGCTGGCCGCAACGGCCCCGCCTTCCTCGTCTACAAGAACTTCGACGCCATCTACGCCTACAACCGCGCCGAGTCCTACGCGCTGGCCATTTCCTATCTGGCCCAGCGTCTGGCCGGCGGGCAGCGTCTCGCGGGCGAGTGGCCGACCGACGACCCGGGCCTGTCGCGCGCCCAGCGCCTGCACCTGCAGCAGTTGCTCGTGGCAAAGGGGTTTGACATTGGCGGCCCGGCGGACGGCAAGATCGGCCCGGCCTCCCGCGCCGCCATCGCCCAGGTGGAGCGTCAGCTCGGCATGCCGGAAACCGGCCGCGCCGGCACGAAGGTCTACCGGGCTCTCGGCGGCCGCTGAGGCGTTTTCCGGGCTGAACTCGCCCCTCACAATGAACATGCTCTGGAGCGTTTTCGGCGACATGCTCCAGCTCCTTGATTTGATGCATTTTCTACGCGAAAGCGGGCTCCGCTTTTCCGAAAATGCTCAAGCTGGAGGGCGTCCCGCCAGGGATGCCCTGGATGCTCCATGTCCAGCCACGCCCGCAACTGCGCCCGCTCGTCCGGCGCCAGATGAGGCGCGGCCATGGCGAAGTCCGTCTCGTCCTTGTCCCGGCGGTATTTTGCCTTGAACAGCAGCGCCGCCGCTGGCGCCAGATAAGGAATGCCCGCCGTTGTCGTCCGCACCATGTCGCCGCGCGGCGCGCTGATGGCCGGATTGCGTTTGTAAAGCCAGCGCGACGGCGTTCCCCGGTCGATCATCAGGTCGACGCGCCAGCAGGCGGCGGCCTCATCCAGACACCAGATCTGCCAGACATGCGATGGCGGCGGCTCCCCGAAAGGCAGGCGTCGCAGCTCCCCTGCATGCGCCGTCCAGAACGACATGGGAGCGAGGGCGGCGCGAAAGGCCGCGAGTCCGTCCGCCGGCGCCACGAACTCCAGATCGTCATGCGCCCGCGTCTGGAAGCCACGCCACAGGTCGAGCGCCCACCCTCCGGCGACATACCAGCCGGCCGGCGCGCCAGCGAGGCGCAACGCCAGCTCATCCGGCGTCCAGGCGCGCCAGGCGCTTTGCGGAACGGGCGGCGTCTCCATGCGACATGGCTCCTGTCAGCCAATCCGCCCCAAATGGGTGAATTTGAAGCCGGCGTTGGTCTTCAGTCCATAACCCAGCATGCGGTCGAAACCGGCGTGGGCCAGCAGCAGCGCGCCCACGGCGGCGGCGGCTGGCGAAGCAAGCGCCAGCCCTGCTACGTAAACCACGGCTCCCACCGCGTAGAGATGCGCCAGATTGTAAGAGAAGGCGCCGATCTTCGGTCCCGCCAGGTAAGCGGCGAAGGTGAGATCGGGCGCGAAGAACACCAGCAGCGCCGCCCACCACGGGATGGTTGAACCGGCCAGATGGAACAGCGCCAGCCCCGCTACGAACAGCAGCGCGCCCTCGGCGCGCTGCCACATGATGGTTTCCCGCATCGTTCCGCCTCCAGCGCCCGCGATCACGCAGCAGCCTTACAGCAAAACCCGCGACAATGCGCTCAGACGGCGCGGCCGGCGTTCTGCCAGTACGGCTCGCGCAGCTTGCGCTTGAATATCTTGCCGCTGTCCTCGCGTGGCAGATCCTCACGGATCTCGATGCGCTTCGGCGCCTTGTAGTCGGCGATATGCTTGCGCAGTTCGGCCCGCAACGCCTCCGGATCGAGCGTGCGCCCCTCCAGCGGTTGCACCAGCGCCAGCAGCGCCTCGCCCATTTCCGCATCCGGCACGCCAAACACGGCGCAGTCGCGCACGCCATCCAGCGACGCCAGCACGGATTCGATTTCGGCCGGATAGATATTGACGCCGCCGGAGATCACCATGTCGCGAATGCGGTCGCAGATATAGAGATAGCCATCGTTGTCGAAATAACCGACGTCGCCGCAGGTGATCAGGCCCTTGCGGTCGATCTCGGCCCGCTTCTCCGGCAGGTTGTGGTAGGTGAAGTCCGGATAGAAGCCGATGCGCATGAAGATCTCGCCGCGCTCGCCAGCCGGCAGCACATTGCCGTTCTCGTCCTGCACCTCGACGATGGAGCCCTCGATCGGCTTGCCGACCGTGCCCTTGTGGGCCAGCCATTCCTTGCTGTCGCAGAACACCACCGGGCCGGATTCCGTGCCGCCGTAATATTCATGGACGATGGGGCCGAACCAGCCGATCACCGCCTCCTTGACGTCCGGCGGGCACGGCGCGCCGGCGTGGATGACGAACTTCAGCGACGAGACGTCATATTTCGCCCGCACCTCAGCCGGCAGCTTCAGCATGCGCACGAACATGGTCGGCACCAGCCACAGATGGGTGAGCTTTTCGCTGTCGATCAGCGCCAGCAACTGCTCGGGATCGAACTTGGGCAGACAGACGAACAGCTCGGCGAGACGCACGGCGCGCAACGAAAAGGCGTTGGGGGCGCTGTGATACATCGGCGCGGCGACGGCGGTGCGCATGCCCTGCTGCAGTCCATAGACCAGGTCGCGCATCTTCTCGACCCTGGCGCGGCCATCGGCGTCAGCCGGGCGGCGACGCACGCCCTTGGGGTGGCCGGTGGTGCCGGAGGTGTAGATCATGCTGTCGGCGGCGGGGACCGGCGGGCCTTCCTGCGGCGCGTGCTGCGCCAGCAATGCGTCCCACACCAGGGCGCCGGGCGTCGGAGCCAGTTGATCCGCCGGCACGCGGCACGCGGCGGCGATCTCGGGCGAGGTCGGAACCTGGATCACCGCGACGCCGTCCGGCACGGCGTCGTCAAGGCCGCGCATCAGATCGGCGTGGGCGACCAGCACGCGGGCGCCGCAATCCTCAAGAATGTAGCGCACTTCCTCGGACTTGAAGTGCCAGTTCACCGGCACGGCGTAGGCGCCGAGGCGCTGGGCGCCAAGGCTGGCCTCAAGAAAGGGCGTATCATTGCGCATCAGCACCGCGACGCAGTCGCCGTTGCTGACGCCGAGCGCCGCGAAGGCGCTGGCCGCGCGTCGCAGACGCTCGTCGAAGGTCGCCGCATCATAAATGACGTGTCCGCTTGCAATGCCGTTCGTCAGGCCTGTCATGTGTCTTCGTGTCCCGTCGTACAGCGCGCGCCCTGGTCGTCTCGTCTGCATCCTGTCTGTCCGACCGGACGCATTTGGCTGATGCGGAGCGGTTTCCACCCCGCCTGGACCGCTCCAGGGGCGATCGCTTGCGCTTTCATTCGCAATGCGAAATAAAGTTTCGCAAAGTCGGTCGCGCACTTTAGCCAAACCAGCCTGAATGTGGAGAGGGGTTTTCCGACCCTGCCATTCGCTCAGGACATGGCGGGCCGGATACGGCGCGCAACGACGCAGGCAATGCGACACACGGGCCGGCGCAGCCGGATGGAGGACGTCATGGGAGATGCGGTTCAGCAGGATGCGGTGCTGGTCGAGCGCCGGGGGCATATCGCCATCGTGCGGCTCAACCGCGAGGAGAGCCGCAACGCCCTGCAGCCAGCGATCAAGGCCGGCCTGCAAACCCACATCCCCGTTCTGATGGCTGATCCCACCGTGCGCGCGCTGGTGCTGACCGGCACGGGCAAGGCGTTCTGCGCCGGCGGCGATATCCGCGACATGCAGGAGCGCGGCGGCCCGGCCATCCGCGCCCGCCTGCAGCGCTCCCACTCCTGGGCCGAACGCATTCTGGCCGGCGAAAAGCCAGTGATCGCCGCCGTCAATGGCGCGGCGGCGGGCGCCGGCCTGTCGCTGGCGCTGCTGTGCGACATCGTGCTGTCGTCCGACAAGGCGTTCTTCAAGGCCGGCTTCCCCGGTCTCGGCGCCGTGCCTGATCTGGCGCTGGCCATGACGCTGCCGCGCGCCGTCGGCCAGGCCCGGGCGCGCGACCTGCTGCTGACCAACCGCCGGGTCGAGCCCGACGAGGCGATGGCCATGGGCATCGTTTCGCGCGTCATTCCCGATGGCAAGGTGCTGGAAGAGGCCATCAAGCTGGCGGAAGAGCTGGCGGAAGGCCCGGCCGTGTCGCTGGGCCTGACCAAGACCATGCTCAACAACGCCTACCAGCAGATGGACGACTTCCTGGCCTTCGAGGCGATGGCCCAGGCCATCGCCTTCGACAGCAAGGAATTCGCCGAGGGCGTCAGCGCCTTCCTGGAAAAACGCAAGGCGCGGTTCTCCGAAGTCTGAGACGCACAGCCCAGGAACGCAGCATCCGCAGCAGCATCGGGAGGACGGCATGGACTTTGCCCTGACGCCGGAACAGGAAGCGATCCGCGACGCGGTCACGGATATCGCCGGCCGGTTTGACGACGCCTACTGGCTGGAGAAAGACAAGGTCGGCGGCTTCCCGTTCGAGCTGCACAAGGCCTTCGCCGATGAAGGTTTTCTGGGCGTCTGCATCCCGGAGGAATATGGCGGCTCCGGCCTCGGCATCACCGAGGCGGCGGTCATGATGCAGGCCATCAGCCAGTCGGGCGCCGGCATGTCCGGCGCTTCGGCGGTGCACATGAACATCTTCGGTCTCAACCCGGTGGTGGTGTTCGGCACGGACGAGCAGAAGCGCCGCATGCTGCCGCCGCTGGTGCGCGGCGAAGAAAAAGCCTGCTTCATGGTGACCGAGCCAGACGCCGGCCTCAACACCACGCGGCTGAAAACCCGCGCCGAACGACGCGGCGACCACTACATCCTCAGCGGCAAGAAAATCTGGATCTCGACCGCCCAGGTGGCCGAGAAGGCGCTGATCCTCGCCCGCACCACGCCAATCGAGGACGTGCGCCGGCCCACCGACGGGCTCAGCCTGTTCTACACCGACGTCAATCGCGACTACGTCGAGATCCGCGAGATCGACAAGATGGGCCGCAAGGCCATCGACTCCAACCAGGTGTTCCTCGACGGCTTGCCCGTGCCGGCCAGTGACCTGATCGGCGAGGAAGGCAAGGGTTTCGACTATATTCTGCACGGACTGAACCCCGAGCGCATCCTGATCGCCTCGGAGGCGATCGGCCTCGGCTTCGTCGCCCTGGAGCGGGCCACGGGCTATGCGAAGGAGCGCGTGGTGTTCGACCGGCCGATCGGCCAGAACCAGGCCATCCAGCATCCGCTGGCGGAAAGCTGGATGCAGCTTGAGGCGGCGCGGTTGATGACCATGAACGCCGCCTGGCGCTATGACAACGGCCTCTCCTGCGGGGCGGAGGCCAACAGCGCCAAATATCTGGGCGCCGAGGCCGGCTTCAAGGCCTGCCAGACGGCGGTAATGACCCACGGCGGCTTCGGCTATGCCCGCGACTTCCACGTGGAGCGTTATCTGCGCGAGGTGATGATCCCGCGCATCGCGCCGATCAGCCCGCAACTGATCCTGTGCTTCATCGCCGAGAAAGTGCTGGGACTGCCGAAATCCTACTGATGGAGCGGCGACGGGGCCCTGGCGCGCGACGATCGCAGCTCCCGCGACAGACGCGGCCCGGGTTTTGACGGGAACATGCCTCTAACCAAAGGGCTGGCGCATTTCCCGTGAACAGTATGTCGCCGGACAGGCCCCCCAGGGCATGCTCGCCCAGGAAATGCAGGCCCAGAAAATCAAGGCCAGCACATGAAGGACAGGAGAACAGCGTGAGCCAGAAACCTGAAGTCACCCTTTATCACTGGCCCCACTCCCGCTCTGCCACGGCGCTGGAGCTGATAGAGGAACTGGGCGCGCCCTACCGTCTCGAAGTGATCGACATCACCAAAGGCGTCCAGAACGAGCCGGCGTTCCTGGCCATCAACCCCATGGGCAAATTGCCGACGGTGAAGGTGGGCGATGCGGTCGTCACCGAGCAGGTCGCCATCTTCATCTATCTGTCGGACCTGTTCCCGGAAGCAGGACTGACGCCTGCGATCGACGATCCGCTACGCGGCCCGTGGCTGCGCTGGCTGGTGTATTACGCCGCGGCATTTGAGCCTGCGATGATGGACAAGGCGCTGAAGCGCGAGGCGCCGCAGAAAATGTCGTCGCCTTACGGCAGTTTCGACCTGGTGATGGAGACGGTGCGGGGGCAGATCGGCAAGGGCCGCTATTTCCTTGGCGACCGCATGACCACCGCCGACGTGCTGTGGGCCTCGGCGCTGGGCTGGATGACCTCATTCGGTCTGGTGGAAAAGACGCCGGACATCGCCGCTTATCTGGAGCGCCTGGGTGATCGCCCCGGAGCCAAACGGGCGGCCGCCGTCAACGAAAAAATTCTCGCGCAGCACGCCTCCTGAAGCGTCAGCCGCATCAACCAACCGCCTGCTTTCACGGAACCTTCAATGCCCCTGCCCACCCCGATCTCCGTCAGCGCCCTCGACCTCAAGGGGCTGATCCGGCCCGGCGATACGATCGTTGTGGGTCAGGGCACCGGCGAGCCGACGGCGCTGACGGAAGCGCTGGTGGCGCAGGCGGGCGACATCGGGCCGGCCAGGGTGTTTCTCGGCGCCCTGTTCTCGCGCACCTTCGCGCCGGACGCCGCCCCCAACCTGTCGTTCACCGGCTACGGCGGCATCCAGCAGGCCGGGGCGCTGGCCCGCGCCGGCCGGCTCGACCCGGTGACCACCCACTACAGCCAGTTGCCCGGCCTGTTCGACAACGACTTCCAGCGGGCTGACGTGGTGATGATGCAGTTGAGCCCCGGCCCGGATGGCCGGGCGCCGTCGCTGGGCATGATTTCCGACTATCTGGCCGCCGCCGCCCGCAAGGCGCGGGTGGTGATCGCCCAGCTCAACGCCCGCGCGCCCTGGACGTTCGGGGCTGAACTGCCCGCTGGTTTGCGCGTCGACGTATGCGTCGAGGATGACCGCGAGCCGGTGATCCTGGCGCCAGCGAAGGTTGGCCCAACCGAGGAAGCCATCGCGGCGCACGTCGCCGGCCTGGTTCCGGACGGCGCAGTGATCGAGATCGGCATCGGCGCCATGCCAGACGCCATTCTGTCGGCGTTGAAAGGCCACCGCGACCTGGGCTTCCACTCAGGCATGATCAGCGACCGCACCGTGGACCTGATCGAGGCTGGCGTCATCACCAATGCGCTGAAGCCGTATGATGCGGGCGCCTCGATCGCCGGCTGCCTGTTCGGCGGACGGCGGCTGTTCGATTTCGCCCACGACAATCCGGCGTTGCAGATGCGGACGCCGGATTATACCCATGGCTTCGCGGCGCTGGCGCGACTGCCGAAGTTCACCGCCCTGAATTCGGCGGTGGAGGTTGATCTCACCGGCCAGGTGAACGCCGAGGTGGTGGGCGGCGCCTATGTGGGGGCCATCGGCGGCCAGGTTGATTTCGTGCGCGGCGCCATGGCCGCGCCAGGCGGCCGCTCGATCATCGCCCTGCCGGCGACGGCGAAAGGCGGCGCGTTGAGCCGCATCGTGCCCGCCCTCTCCGGCCCGGTGACGACGGCCCGGGGCGACGCTGACACCTTCGTCACCGAATTCGGCGTGGCCGAGTTGCGCGGCCAGTCGCTGGCGGAGCGGGCCCGGCGGATGATCGCCATCGCCCACCCGGATTTCCGGGAAGAGCTGGAGCAGGCGGCGCACGCATTTTTCCGCGCCGCCGGGGCGTAAGGGCGGACGACGACCCGCTTTTCCGGATTTGCGCGCCAGTCTGCTGATCCGGTTTCATCACCCGCAGGCGCGCCTGCGCGTTTCATCTGACCTTGAATAACAGGACTGACATCATGAGCGGACCCCTCGCCGGCCTGCGCGTCGTTGAAATGGCCGGCATCGGCCCGGCCCCCATGGCGGCCATGCTGCTGGCCGACCTCGGCGCCACCGTCATTCGCATCGAGCGCCAGGCGCCGAGCGGTCTCGGCGTGCCGCGGCCGCCGAAGTACAATCTGCTGAACCGCAACCGTCATTCCGCCTCCTTCGATCTGAAGAGCAAGGAAGGCATCGAGGCGACGCTGGAGCTGATCGAGCAGGCCGACGCGCTGATCGAGGGCTTTCGCCCGGGCACGATGGAGCGGCTCGGCCTTGGCCCGGATGTCTGCCTCGCCCGCAACCCGAAGCTGGTTTACGGCCGCATGACCGGCTGGGGCCAGGAAGGTCCGCTGGCCAAGGTCGCCGGCCATGACATGAATTATCTGGGCCTCACCGGCGCCCTGGCCGCTATTGGCCGCAAGGACCAGTTGCCGTCGCCGCCGCTGAATCTGGTGGCGGACTATGGCGGCGGCGCGCTGTACCTGGCCTTCGGCCTGGTGTCGGCGGTGCTGTCGGCGCGTCAGACCGGCGAAGGCCAGGTGGTCGACACCGCCATGGTCGACGGCGCCGCCTCGCTCATGCTCTCCGCCTACGGCCTGCACGAAGCTGGCCTGTACAGCGACAGGCGCGGCGACAATATCCTCGATTCCGGCGCGCCCTGGTATGACGTCTATGAATGCGCCGACGGCGGCCTTCTGGCCATCGCGCCGATCGAGCAGAAGTTCCGCGACGAGTTCTACCAGATCGTTGGCATCGATCGCGCCAGCCTGGGCAACGACGATGACAAGGCCAACTGGCCGGCCGTGCGCGAGGTTCTGACCGCGAAAATCCGCGAGAAGACCCGCGCCGAGTGGGAGAAGGCCTTTGAAGGCTCCGACGCCTGCGTGTCGCCGGTGCTGAACATGGCGGAGGCGCCGACGCACCCGCATCTGGTCGCCCGCGGCACCTTCATCGACATCGACGGCGTCACCCAGCCCGGCCCGGCCCCGCGCTTCAGCAAGACCGTTCCAGCCAAGCCGACCGGCCCCGAATTGCCTGGCGCCGGCACCGAAGCCGCCCTGGCCGAATGGGGCTTTTCCGCCGAACGCATCGCCGACATGAAGGCGCGCGGCGTCGTCGGCAACCGCTGACCCGCGACGCCGCGACGGCTGGTCCTGCGGGCAGAACCGCGCCGCGTCATGCCCGCGCCTGTTGCGGGCATGACGCGGTGGCCGTCCGGCAGGTTGCGAACAGAGGCGTTGCGCGGTCATGGACAACTGGAACCTGCCCGGCCCTGACGGCGGACCGCGGGCCTTGCGCATTTTCCTCTGCCCCCGGCAGGACTGGCGCCAGCAACACCGACGCCGCGCCCCGCATCAACCCGCCGCTTTGCAGGTATTGTCCATGAGCGCTATGGAAGCATTCCCGGAAATCTCCGCGCCATGACGCCCGCGCCTATTGCGGGCGCCCGGAGCATTTTCGAGAAAAGTGAAGCTCACTTTTCCGGAAGAAAATGCGTCAAACCAAAGCGATGGAGCATTTTGGGCGGCCCTCGCCGAAAATGCTCCAGCCCCGGAACGCGGCAAAGGCGCCCATGACAAAAGCCTCCCCAGACCCCGCCGCCGCCAGCCGCCAGGCTTCCGCCCGGCTCGACATAGTCATCGTCAACTGGAATTCGGGCGCGCTGCTGGCTGACTGCCTGGATGCCCTGGCTGGCAGCACAATCGCCGGCGACCTGCATGTGTTCGTTGTCGACAACGCCTCGCACGACGGCTCATGGCAGGCAGCCGAAGCCGCATATCCCATACGGGTCACCCTGATGCGCAACCCGGACAATCGGGGCTTTGGCGCGGCCTGCAACCAGGCGGCGTTCGCCGGAACCGCGCCCCACATTCTGTTTCTCAACCCGGACACCCGGGTATTTCCCGATACGCTCGAAAAAGCCCTGGCCTTCATCGCCCGGCCCTTCCAGGGCGGACAGACCCCGGGCGTCGCGGGCGTGCAGCTTGTCGATGATACGGGCGAGGTTCAACGCACCTGCGCCAACGCCCCCTCGGCCGCTCGTCTGCTGGGACGGGCGCTGGCCATCGACAAGGTTGCGCCCGGGCTGGTGACGCCGCTGTTCATGACCAGCTGGGACCATGGCGACACCCGCCCGGTGGCCCAGGTAATGGGCGCCTTCCTGCTCATCGGCCGGCCATTGTTCGTGCAACTCGGCGGCTTCGACGAGCGTTTCTTCGTCTATTACGAAGACATGGACCTGTGCGTGCGCGCGGGTGGAGCCGGCCGCTCCGTCGTGCACTACGCCGACGCCAGGGTCTGGCATCAGAGCCAGGGCACAACGGCGCAGGTGAAGGATCGACGTCAGTTTTATTTCTGGCGCAGTGAGGCCCTGTTTGCGGCGAAGCACTACGGCCTGGCGACGGCCTGGGCCGTGCTGGCGGCGCAGTTGCTGGTGCAAACGCCGCTGCGCGTGGCCCAGACGCTGGCGCGGCGGCGGCAAGGCGCGCGTCAAGACGAATGGCGCCAGGTTCTGCGCGGCGCCAGCATGCTGTTGCGCGACCTGCCGGCGCTTGCGGGAAAGCTCAGGGACGCGGCGCGGCGCTGAATTCAGTTTTCCGGCGCATCGGGGGGCGGGCCAAGCCGGCCGCGCAGCCCTTCAACGGCGGCCTGAAACAGCCGCCGCGCGACTGCTGGCGCATAGCGCTGGTCGCGCCAGTACAGCAGACACTGGGCCGGCAGGTAAACCATCTGGCGCGCCCGGAAGCCCCGTGGCAGATGACGCAAGCGCAGGCCATAGACATTGTTGCGGACATAAGTGGCCATGCGGAACAGCTTCTGGCGCGGCATGGTCACGGAGCCAGCGCGGATCTGCCCCTCGCCGACCGTGTGCGGCATGGTCTGGCGCGGATCCAGCCAGACCGAGAAACCCGCCGCCCAGGCGCGAAAGCACCACTCCAGATCAACCGCATCAATGAAATAGTCGTCGCGAAACGGGCCCACCTGGCGAAACACGGCGATGTCGAGCAGCGAGCCGGAGGTGGCCAGGAAATCCACCGGCATGGCGCCTGCGGTTTCGTTTTCGCCGGCGCGGCGGAACACGCGCGGCGCCTTGTAGCTCTCGCCCGTCGGGGTCACCATCAATGGCCCGACGATCGCCGGAAACGCCCCCGCCAGCACCAGTTGTTTGCGCGTGGCGGCAAGCCCCGACACCATGCCTGGCGCCGGCCGCGAATCCTGATCGAACAGGCAGATCGCGTCGAAACCGGCCAGGGCGGCGGCGAGCGTCAACATGTTCAGCGCCGTGGCGATGCCGAAGTTTACCGGAGCGTCGATCAGTTCCACCCCTGGCGCCAGGCCCCGCAGTTCGTCGCGCAGCCCCGCATCCAGCCGACCATTCACGAACAGGTAGACGCGGCCGAACTCCGGCAAGATAGCGTTGACCAGCGCCAGCAAACGCGCGCGCTGGGGGCCGAACAGCACAACGCCTGCGGCGATCCCATGCGCCGCCGGCTGTGCCGGCTCTCCGGTCGGGGTGGATCCGCTCATGCCGGGTCAGGTCCTTGCGCAATGGGCTTGCCAGAAAGTCGTTTGCCAGAAGATCGTTAGCGCCCGGTCGGGCCCGAACGGCGCGCGTCGTCTCATACCGGACCGCAAAGGCGCTGACACATCCGCGATCTGCGAAACCCAAGCCTCTCGGGCTTCACCGCCCCATTGAGGCAGGCTCACTGGATTCGGGCATCACCCCTCATACTGGGCGTCGCTCACATGTTCCAGCCAGGTGACGGCGCTGCCGTCGACAACTTCCTGGATGGCCGTGTGGGTCATCGCCACGTCCGGCGCAGCGCCGTGCCAGTGTTTCTCACCAGCCGGAAACCAGACAACGTCGCCGGGGCGAATTTCTTCCACCGGGCCGCCCTCGCGCTGCACGCGGCCAACACCTGCGGTAACGATCAGCGTCTGTCCGGCAGGGTGGGTGTGCCACGCGGTGCGCGCGCCCGGCTCGAACGTGACGCTGGCCCCGGCGACACGCCCCGGCGCCTCGGCGGCGAACAGGGGATCAATGCGCACAACCCCGGAAAACCAGTCCTGCGGGCCTTTGGTGGAAGCGTTGGCGCCGGCGCGGGTGATTTTCATGGCCGTATCCTTTCTGATCGATGAGGGAGGCCGACAACATATCCGGCAGACCGGTCGCCCGGATACCTGACGCGGCGCACCGGATGCCGCCCGCCATGCACAGGCGCCGCCAGCCATGCGATGTAGTATATCTGACCAAAGCCACCCGACGGCGAGGGCCACATGACATTTTCCGACGAAACAATCGAATGGGAAGCCGACGGGCGCAAACTCCGCATTGGCCTGACGCGCGCTGGAACAGGCCCACGCCTGCTCATGTTGCCAGCCCCGAGTTCAATTTCAACGCGCGCCGAACTGCGGCCTTTGCAGGGGCGGCTGGCGGACAGGTACACATGTATCGCCGCCGATCTGCCAGGTTTCGGCGAAGGGCCGAAACCGAAGATCGACTGGCGGCCTGACCACCTGCGGTCCTGGATCAGCCTGCTGCTGCGCGATATCGTCAAACCTGACGCCATTGTCGCGGCCGGGCATGCCGCTGGCTACGTCATCGATCACGCGGCAAGACATCCCGGAGGAACCGGCCCCCTGCTCCTGTTGTCGCCAACCTGGCGCGGCCCGCTGCCCACCATGGCCGGCAAGCGCCTGCCCATATTCGGCGCCATGGCCCGTGCGGTTGATCCGCCGGTGGCCGGGGCGGCTTTCTACCGGCTCAATGTGAATGGGCCAGTCATCCGCATGATGGCGCGCGGGCATGTTTATGGCGATCCCGCCTGGTTCACGCCGGAGCGGATGGCGGAGAAGCGCAAGGTCACAGAATCGCCTGGCGCCCGGCACGCCTCATTCCGTTTCGTGACCGGAGAGCTTGATCCGTTCACAAGCCGCGAAGATTTTCTGGCAGCGGCTTCGCAGGCGTCCACGCGGATCAACGTGCTGTATGGCGCGCGAACCCCGCGCAAGACCATGGCCGAGATCGCAGCGTTGAACGCCCTGCCCCATGTGACGTCATTGTCCGTCGCGCAGGGCAAACTGTCATTTTACGAAGAACACCCTGACCAAACAGCGGAAGGGCTGCTCGGCTTGCTGACCTGAGACGGTCACGGGGTAATTTGAGATTTGCCTTCCGAAACGTCCCCAAACGCAAAAACCCGTCGCTTTGAGCGACGGGTTTTATGGATTGGTTGCGGGGGCTGGATTTGAACCAGCGACCTTCAGGTTATGAGCCTGACGAGCTACCGGGCTGCTCCACCCCGCGTCAATGGTATGGTTCTGGAAGCCATCTTCCCTTTTTGTGGGAAGGTGAGAGATCGTGAGGAGTGTTCTGACTGTCATTTGCGGGCCCGGCGACGACCTACTCTCCCGGGTCTTGAGACACAGTACCATTGGCGCTGGGGAGTTTGACGGCCGAGTTCGGGATGGGATCGGGTATTGTCTCCCCGCTTGGGCCACCGGGCCGGCGAATGACAGCGTAGCATGAGATGGTGATTTCTGATTGGGACGCTTTTTGCAGATTGGTTTATCCAGTTTGCTCCCCGGACCTTTGTGAGGTCCGCAAGGCCGGCTGGCCGGA
>NZ_BNCG01000003.1 GCF_014656355.1 Camelimonas fluminis | reverse complement strand
AATGTGAGAACTACTTCGTTTCATGCGGATATGAGCCGGAATGATCGAAAAACGCTCTAGCGCATTTTCGGGAAAGGTGAAGCCGGGTTTCGGCGAAGGACATGCGCCAGATTGAAGAAATGGGGCGAAGAAATGGGGCGTTCTCCGATCAACAGGGATCTGAAAATGCTCATGGTTTCGCGGTCCGGAGCGAACGCTGACCGATCGGGCGATTCCGTCTTGCCGGATCCGGATAAGGCCCTAGGGCGCCGTCGGCGTGCCGGCGCCCGGCGCGATCTCCCGCGCACGCTGGTCAGGCCCGCCGCCGGCGCTGCGGCCGGCCACCAGCCAGTAGGCCAGCCCGGCCATGGCGCCGCACAGGAACAGCGCCAGCGTCACCCGCCCCTCGCCCCAGTTTCCGGACAGCGGATCGGCTGAATATCCCGTGCGCGCCGCCCATGGCAGCGCCGCCGTCAGCAAGCCGGTCGCGCCGGAATACCAGATGAACGAGCGGACCCGGGCTATTTCGCCAATCAGGCCGATCAGCGTCGGCGGGCCAGCCAATACAATGGCCAGCACCGTCCACATGCGCATCAGCAGCTCAAACGCGGCGCGCGGATCGTCGTAGGCCAGGGCGGAACTGAACGCGTAGTTGATCAGCGACCGGGCGGCGAGCGAGATCATGCGACCAAACGCCGGCTCGGCCAGAGCCGCGAAGCCCAGGGTCAACGCCCCGACCGAGAAGGCGCAGCACAGGGCGAACAGGATGAGAAAAGCCCGACCGATCACGCCCATGGCGGCTCCTTCAGAATGTCCAGCGAACAGCGTGCTTCCTGAGGGCAGATCCCTCTCCCGGAAGCTCCCGCCTCAGGAAGCGGCTTCCGCCGCCGGATCGCCACCGTTCTCCAGCATCAGCCGGGCCCGGGCGCGCAGCTTCTCCGTCTCGCTCTTCAACTGGCCACAGGCCGCGAAAATGTCACGGCCACGCGGCGTGCGCACCGGACTGGCGTAGCCGGCGCGGAAAACGATCTCGGAGAACGCCTCGATGGTGTCCCAGTCCGAGCACTCATACTTCGTACCCGGCCACGGGTTGAACGGAATCAGATTGATCTTGGCCGGGATGCCCTTGAGCAGGCGCACCAGCTCGCGCGCATGCGCCGGGCTGTCGTTGACGCCCTTCAACATCACATACTCAAAAGTGATGCGTCTGGCGTTCGACAGGCCAGGGTAGTTGCGGCACGCCTCCAGCACCTCGTCGATCTTGTACTTCTTGTTGAGCGGCACGAGGCCGTCGCGGATCTCGTTGGTGGTGGCGTGCAGCGAGATCGCCAGCATCGCGCCAATCTCGGCGCCCGCCTTCTCGATCATTGGCGCCACGCCAGCCGTCGACAGGGTGATGCGGCGCTTGCCAAGGCCGATGCCGTCGCCGTCGCTCATGGTGTCGACGGCAGCCTTGACGTTGTCGAAATTGTACAGGGGCTCGCCCATGCCCATCAGCACGATATTGGTGACCAGCCGCCCTGCCGGAGCCGCGTCGTCATCGTGCTGGACCGCCTTCGAGACCTTGTTGGGCCCCGGAACGCTCCAGTCCCCCAGCCGGTCGCGCGCCACCATCACCTGGCCAACGATCTCCGCGTCGGTCAGGTTGCGCACCAGGCGCTGGGTGCCGGTGTGACAGAAGGTGCAGGTGAGCGTGCAGCCCACCTGGCTGGAAACGCACAGGGTGCCGCGATCCGCCTCCGGGATGTAGACGCACTCAATCTCCGCGCCCTTGTCATGTGGCCCGGCCGGCGGCATGCGCATCAGCCATTTGCGGGTGCCGTCCACCGAAATCTGCTCGGAAATCACCTCCGGCCGGTCAATGGTGTAGTGCTCCGCCAGCGCCGCGCGCAGCACCTTCGAGATGGTGGTCATCTCATCGAAACTGACGGCGCCGCGCACGTAAATCCAGTTGAACAGCTGGGCCGCGCGCATGCGCAGCTCCCTGTCCGGAACGCCAATTTCCGCCAGCGCCTCACGCAGCCCGTCCCGCGACAGGCCCGCCAGCGAACGCCGCACGGGCGCAGCCGCGCCAGCCGTCGCGGCGGCCTCGGGCTGCGGCGCAGCAGGCGGCGCGGACGGGCGCTTTGCGGGAGAGTTGAGATCGATCAGGACGGTCATGGCGTTTTACTACGGTCAGAATGTGGGCGGGGTGAGGCCGCGGCGCAGGCTGGCGGCCGTCAGGGTATTGGCCAGCAGGCAGGCGATGGTCATCGGCCCGACGCCGCCGGGAACCGGGGTGATGGCGCCAGCGATGTCCTTCGCTTCCTGGAAGGCCACGTCGCCGACGAGCCGGGTCTTGCCCTCGCCGCGCTCAGGCGCCGGAATCCGGTTGATGCCGACGTCGATGACCACGGCGCCTGGCTTGATGTAATCGCCGCGGATCATCTCCGGGCGGCCGACGGCGGCGACCAGCACGTCGGCGCGGCGACAGACCGCCGGCAGATCGTGGGTGCGCGAATGGGCGACGGTGACGGTGGCGTTGGCGGCCAGCAACAGCTGGGCGATCGGCTTGCCGACCAGGTTGGAGCGGCCAACCACCACCGCCTCCTTGCCGGACAGATCCGGCAGCGCCGAACGGATCAGCATCATCGAACCCAGCGGCGTACACGGAACCAGGCCAACGGCGCCATTGGCGAGACGGCCGGCGTTGGCGTGGGTCAGACCGTCCACGTCCTTGTCCGGGTGGATGGCGGCGATCACCGGCTCCGCGTCGAGCCCGGCCGGCAGCGGCAACTGCACCAGAATGCCGTCGACCTCCGGATCGGCGTTCAGGCGCGCCACCAGCGCCTCCAGCTCCTGCTGCGACACGTCGGCCGGCAGCCGGTGCTCGAACGAACGCATGCCGACCTCAACGGTCTGGCGCGCCTTGGAGCCCACATAAACTTCACTGGCCGGATCATTGCCGACCAGCACCACGGCGAGACCGGGATGCACGCCGTTGGCCTTCATCGCCTCCACCGCAGTGGCGATCCGGCCGCGCAGGTCTTCGGCGAAGCTTTTGCCGTCAATGATCGTGGCGCTCATGGATGTCGGTCTCCAAAGGGCGGCAAAAAGCGCCTGCCCGGCTATTCCGGCCCCGGAATGCCAATAGCCGGTCGGGGCGACCGCCCCGCCGGTTCCATTCCGGTCATAAAATTCCGCCTGCTCCTATAACATTTTCAGGCGCGGTGAAAACTGCCTTGCGCGCACAAATCCGCGCCCTGGCCGTCACCCCGGATCAACCGGCGCCCACCAGTTGCGCCAGCCTGGCGGCAAGCTCAGCCGGGCTGGTCGCGCCCGCGGCGATGCTCAGCGTCTTGACCCTGGCCGTATGACCGCCGGTTACCTCGACCTGCGACGCGGCGACGCCAAGGCTCTTCGCCAGCAGTCTGGTCAGGGCGACGTTGGCCTGGCCGTTCTCCGGCGCCGCGCGCACCCGCGCTTTCAGCACCGGCCGGCCGTCATCGCGGATCTCCACCCCTTCAAGGGCGTCGCGACCGCCGCGCGGCGTCAGACGCACCATCAGGCGCAAGGCGCCATTGTCGATGCGCCACGGGAGCTCCGCGTCCGTCATGATCTGTCCGTCTCCGGTCAGATCACCGCCGGGTAGAGATAGAGCACGATGACGCGCTGCAGGAAGAAGATGATCAGCAGCAGGATCACCGGCGACACGTCGACCCCGCCCAGATTGGGCAGGATATTGCGGATCGGTCGCAACGCCGGCTCGGTGACGCGCTCCAGGAATGTCCATATGGCGCGCACGAAATCGTTGCGGACATTCATGACATTGAAGGCGACCAGCCAGCTCAGGATCGCCGAAGCGATGATGAGCCAGGTGTAAATCTCAAGAACGACCATGAGGACGTCGAGAATAGCGCGCATAAGCCCTCTCACCAGCAACAGAAACCTGCCGCCGGTTTAAACCGGAACCATAGCGCGAACAAGCGTGCTGACGCACGCGCGCGCCGTCGGCGCGTCAGGCCGCCGTGCGCAGCAGGTCGGTGACCACCCGCTCAAGGTCCTTCAATGAACCGCAGCTGATGGCGCGGTTGCAATAGGTGGCGTAGATCGGCATGACGCTGTCGCCGCTGCCCCAGCGGCTGCGGTGTTCGGGGTTGAGAAACAGCACCCGTTTCGCCCGCTGCTGGATGGTTTGCAGGATTTCGGCGCGGGGGTCGCCGTTGTTGTTGCGGGCGTCGCCGAGGATGATCACCGTCGTGCGCCGGTCCACGTCGTCCAGCGCCAGCTGCTCGAAATCGCGGAAGGCGTGGCCATAGTCGGTGGAGCCGCCAAAGCGCTGCAGCGTGCGGCCCATGGCGACGTCCGGCGGATAATTGTCGAACAGCTCGGTCACCTCACCCAGATTGCTGGAGAACGCGAAGGAGCGCACCTCCGGCAGCACCTCGTGCAGGGAGTGCAGGAACAGCAGCAGGAAGCGCGACACCTGGGCGACCGAGCCCGAGACGTCGCAGATCAGCATCACCTTGGGCCGGTCAACCTTCGTGCGCTTCCAGATGGTGTGGAACGGCACGCCCTCGAACTGGATGTTGGCGCGGATGGTGCGCCGGGCGTCCAGGGTTCCACGCCGCGCCCTGGTGCGGCGGCGCGAGTGCAGCGACACCAGCCGCTTGGCCATCTTGCGCACCAGCCCCTGCATGATCTGCATGTCGGAGCGTTCGATCAGGCCGATGCGCTGGCTGGCCAGCATGTCCTCGCGCAGCCGCCGGCCCTCATTGCCGGCGAACAGCTGCATCTGGGTTTCCACATACTCCCGCACCTGCTCGTGCAGGCCGGCGCGCAGGCCGCGCAGCCGTGTCGCGCGCGCCGCGGCGGCGGCGTTGGAGCCGCCTTCCGCCTGATCGATCCAGCGGCCCAGCTCCTCGCTGCCCATCAATTGCAGGATGCGCCACTGATACATGCCGCGCTGGGTGAAAAACCGGATGTCGGAAAGCCCGGCCTGCTGCGCCGCTTCGGCCAGACGCAACGCCAGGCTGGCGCTGTCGCCGGCCTCAAGCAGCTGCGCCAGTTCCTCGGCCATGGTCAGGCTCTCGCCAGATGGACCAAGCATCCCGGCGTCCTGGCCGCTGCTGGCCTTGTCGCCAGGTTTGCCCTCGCCCTTGCCGGTCGCCTTGCCGGAGCCCTGGCCCGAACCACCCGAGGACGCCATGCCGGTGACGCCGGCTCCCTCGTCGTCGCCGTCGGCCTGCTCGTCAGGGCCCTGTTCCCCGGCGTCGCAGTCGCCGGCGGCGCTGTTGGCGGGCTCCGGCGGCGTGAATGGCGCGAAGGCGAAGAACCTGTCGAAGACGCCCCAGAACGCCTCCTTGTCGGCGTCCGACTTGGCCAGCGACTGGGAGAGCCCATGCGCCAGCAGCATACGGTCCTCATAGCCCACCAGCCCGAGCACGGCCTCAGCGTCGATCACCTCGGAAGGCGAAATGCGTACGTCGGCCTCGCGCAGGGCCTTGATGAACTCGCCGAGAACCTGGGTCATGGCGTCCTTCCGGAGCAGCAACGCGCGGGCCGGGGACCCGCGCCGCCGTTTCCTGTCTCTTTATCCAGAGCCATATCCGGTCAACATGGATCGGACATGGTTCATGTTTCGCTGTTTTGAGCGGATTCTGATCGACCAGACGCTTCCGTCTGGTCGGAAAGCGCCCTAGCGCAGGTTCGATCTGGCCTTGCCGACCAGATCGTTCAGCTTCTCGCCAACCCGTTCGATATCGTCCTGGAACTTCAGCAGCACGTTGAGGGTGTTCTCCACCAGCGTGCGGTCGAGTTCGCGGGCGTGCAGCAACACCAGGGTGCGGGCCCAGTCGATGGTCTCGCTGATGGCGGGGACCTTCTTCAGATCCATCTCGCGCAGCGACTGGACGAAAGCGACCAGCTGGGTGCGCAGCTTTTCCTCGGCGTCCGGCACCCGCGAGCGAATGATCGCCCGCTCCAGCGCCTGGTCCGGGAACGGAATGTGCAGGTGCAGGCAGCGGCGCTTCAGGGCGTCGCTGAGATCGCGGGTATTGTTGGAAGTGAGGAAAACGATCGGCTTCTGGCGCGCCTTGATCGTGCCCAGCTCCGGGATCGAAATCTGGTAGTCCGAGAGCAGCTCCAGCAAAAAGGCCTCGAACTCGTCGTCCGCCTTGTCGATCTCATCGATCAGCAGCACCGCGCCTTCCGGCTCCCAAAGGGCCTTCAGCAGCGGGCGCGGCTCCAGAAACTCCTCGGAGAAGAAGGTGTCGTCGAACTCGTGCAGCCGCGCCACCGAGGCCTTCAGCCCCTCGGCGCCGGAGAGCACGTCGGCCAGCTTGTCCTTCAGGACCTGGGTGTAGAGCAACTGCTTGGAGTACTTCCACTCGTACAGCGCCTTGGCCTCGTCGAGGCCCTCGTAGCATTGCAGGCGGATCAGCGGCTTGCCGGTGATGGCGCTCACCGCCTTGGCCAGTTCCGTCTTGCCGACGCCTGGCGGCCCTTCCACCAGCATCGGCTTTTCAAGGCTCTGGGCAATGAAAAGGGCCGTGGCGATGGCCTCGGAAGAAATATAACCCTGCGCGCCCAGAAGGCGATGAATGTTGGCGACGCTTTCGGACGGCGTGTGCGCCGCGTCATTCGCCGCGAGCAGGCCATCCCTGGCCTGGTCGCCGGCGGGCGCGTTCTGATGAATGGCGGTGGTCATGGACGTGATCTGGCCTCTTTAATCCGGATCAGCAAGCTGCCGGGGGATACCTTTGCTGGAGCACATCCAGGAAGATAACCGGTGAAAATGCATTCTCATTCAGTCTGGCGTGCTTCCGCTGAAACGGGCCCGCCAATGCGCGATTTTTCTGGCCTCGCACAGTTTCTGCGCGAAAAGTGGGATCCACCTTTCGCGCAAATGCACCGGCGACGCAAACGTCGCCTTACGCCCTGAAAGCGCCGGCGCGAACCCGCTCCGCCAGGCGCTCCTGGTAGACGCCCCGGGCATGACGCGCCACGGTGGCCATCAGCGCGAACCATTTGAACAGTCGCTGCGCCTGCTCGCTGTCAGCCCCGCCGCCCGGAAGGGCCGCAAGCCGCTCCAGCGCCAGCGCGTTCAGGTTCTTGACCCCCACCAGCGTGGCGACGTCGTGGTGCTCACGCCCCGGGCCTGCGTCCAGGGCGCGGGCGGCGGTTTCCGCGCCCACATTGATCAAAGCGGCGAAACCCGCCAGCGCGCCGATCTCGCCGTCAGCTTCCGCCGGCGCCGCGGCGGCCACCTGCGCCAGCAGCGTCTCAAACGCAGCCGCCTGGGTGCTCAGGCCAACCGAATCCTCCAGCGTGCGGAACGGCAGCGCCAGCCGGGTGAAGGCGTCGCCGTCAACCGGCAGCAGCGCGTCATCTGACAGGAAGACGTTGTCCAGCACAACCGGGCAGTGTTTGCCATGCTTGCCCGCATCATCGCCGGCCTGGATATCGAGCCCTTCCGCGTCGCGGGGCGTCAGGAAAGCGCCGAAGCGCTTGCGCCCCTCCACTTCCTCGACAATGGCGATCACGATGATCAACCCGGCGACCGGCGCGTTGGTCACCCAGGCCTTGCGGCCATTCAAGCGCCAGCCGCCGGGCGCCTTTTCAGCGCGGGTTTTCAACAATTTCGGGCGGGCGCCAGCGTCCGGCTCGGAGACGGCCAGCGACAGGGCGATGATGTCGCCCGAGGCCAGGGCTGGCAGCCAGCGCTGCTTCTGCGCCGGCGAACCGTGCTCGCCAATGAACGCGCGGCTGGCTATCTGACGCACCGCATAGGCCATCCCAACGGCGGGGTCGCCAGACTCCAGCGTCAGCGCCCGCGATGTCGCGGCGATGTCAGCATAGCCGCCGCCGTCGCCCCACGGCGCCGGAACGCCCACACGGAACAGACCGCGCCGTTTCGCTTCCGCCATCCAGCTTGCGGCGGATTGATGCGCGGCGTTGCCGGCCGGCTCGGTCATGACGTTTCTCCCGTTAGAGCCGTTGCCGATCTACATGGATCGGGAATTGCTCCAGTTTTTCTTGTTTTGAGCGAATTCTGATCGACCAGACGATTCCGTCTGGTCGGAAAGCGCTCTGGAGCCGGATCCGCTGATGTTGAGGCGCTTTCGCGGCTCAACATGCATGGCGCCTCCATCCCGTTTTGACACGTTGGCGCGCGCTCAGGCGTTCCCGCGCTTTTTTATTTTACCGCAATGTGCGGCGGCGTCGCCCGGAGAGGACGTCGCCGCCGATATCCTGACAGGGTCCTAGCGCCGCAGCAGGCTGGCCGGAACCTTCACCGGCATGTCGAGCAGCTGCTGCGCCTTGCCCTTGGCCAGCGGATCCATGCGCAGGCTGGCGAACTGGCCGCCGCCAAGCGCATCCATCAGATGGAAGTTCATGGCGTTGAGGCCGGGCAGTTCGTAGGTCCGCACTTCCGGATTGGCCGCGCCCTCGAATTCATGGGCGAAGAACTTCAGCAGCGCCTCCTGGGTCAGCGCCCGGCGGATCACCGGCAGCAGCGCCGGATCACGGGCGATGACGCCGACGTTGAAGGCGTCGCCCTTGTCGCCGGAACGGGCCCAGGCGATGTCGACCAGCGGAACCTCCACCTCGTCGTCGTTGGCCGGCGGCGCCGCTTCGCTGATCTGCGGCCGCACCAGGCGGGCCGGGTCGAACGGCTGGGCCGACGCGCCTTCCTGCACGGCGATGCGCTGGTCGCCCAGCGATATCACCGGCGTGACCTCGCCGCGCGGGATCAGGAAGGAGAACACGCGCGCCACCGGCGAGATCGCCGGACGGCCGCCGAACCAGCCGGTGGTGCCCACCGACATCGAGGTGGTCGGGGCGTCGAACTCGCGCAGGAACAGATCCATGGCGCGACGGTCGTCATGCTCGACGCCGATGCGGGCCACGACTTCGCGCGCGCCCAGATCACGCCCCTGGGCGCCATAGCTGGCTTCAGCGCCGAGGACTTCCACGCGCGTGGCGCGGAACGGACCGAGATTGCGCTGCCGCAGCATTTCATCGAGACGGATCAGCACGGCCTCGGCCTGACGCTGCGCCTTGCGCGCCGCGTCGCGGCCCACCACCGGGCTGGCGGCTATGCAACGCCAGCCGTCTGTCCACGTCACCGACACCTTGTAACAGCCGGAGGGCGCATAGCCGCGCGTATTGTCCACCAGCACGCGGTTCTCGCCCACCGCCTGCACGGTGACGGCGGAGAAATCGCACACGACGTCCGGCAGGGCGTAGGCCTGGGGATCGCCCACTTCATAGAGGATCTGCTCGGCCACAGCGGCTGGCGACACCAGCCCGCCGGTGCCCGGCGGCTTGGTGACGACGAAGCTGCCGTCGGCGTGGCATTCGATCACCGGATAGCCAATGTGGGCCCAGTCCGGCACGTCTTCCCAATCCGTGAAGAGCCCGCCAGTCGCCTGGGCGCCGCATTCGATCACATGCCCGGCCAGCGAACCGGCGGCGAGCTGGTCGTAATCCGTGTCCTTCCAGGCGAACTCATGGATCAACGGGCCAAGCGTCAGGGCGGAATCGACCACGCGGCCAGTGATCACCACATCGGCGCCCTCGGCCAGGGCGCGGGCGATCGGGAAGCCGCCCAGATAGGCGTTGGCGCTCAGCACGGCGTCGGCGGCCGGGAAAGCGTCGCCCTTGAACATCTCGGTCTTGCCGGCGAACTCCGGCAGGCGGCCAATAAGATCGTCGCCCTCAATCACCGCGATCTTGAAGGAAAAACCCGCGTCAGCAGCGATTTTCTCCATGCGCGCCCGACACGCGTGCGGATTGACGCCGCCAGCGTTGGTGACGATGCGCACGCGCTTTTCGCGGATGGCGGCGAGATTGTCTTTCCACACCCAGTCGGTGAAATCGCGGGCATAGCCTTCGTCCGGCTTCTTCAGGCGCACACGGCCCAGCACCGACATGGTGGCCTCGGCCAGATAGTCCAGAACCAGATAATCGAGGTCGCCGCCGGCGATCAGTTGCGGCGCGGCGACCGATGAGTCGCCCAGAAATCCGCCTGCGCCGCCAATCCTCACGGCTTTCTTGCCGGCCATGGTATGCCTTCTCCCGAACAATCGTTTGATTGGGGACACGTTACATGGCTTGTCCAGGGGCGGCAATGTTCACCAGAGCATGAACCGGCGACCATATCGGCGACCAGCACATGACGCTATGGCGCCTTCTGGCGCTGAATGGCGAGGTCCGGGACCCCGCCGTCAGCGGGCGCGGCGAATGATGCGCGGCAGGTCCGGCTCCACGAAATGCGGCGCGCCTTCAGCGTCCGCCAACGCCCGGTCGCCATGGTGAGGCGCCGCGGGATGCGCGCCTGGATCATCGCCAACCGGGTGGGCCGGAACCACGCCCCTGAGCGACTGGGCGGGACGCCCGCCGTCGAGCCAGCGATCAAGGAACATGCCCAGCCACAACCGCACGGCGGGGTCATACATGAAGCGGCCGCGATGGTGCAGCGGCGCCGCCTGGGCGCCCGGCACGTTCATGCGGGCTGCGGCCAGGGTGGTCCAGCGATACACCATGGCGTGCGTCACTTCCGGGTGAAACTGGAAGCCGAACGCGGCGTCGCCATAACGGATGGCCTGCACGGGAAAATCGTCGCCCTCGGCCAGCGCCACCGCCCCGCGCGGCGTATCGAACCCTTCCCGATGCCAGTGATAGACATGGGTGGGCCAGGGCGCGCCGAGCTCATCGGCGAAATCAAGGCCAGCCCCGGTCGGACGAATGGGATAGTAACCAATCTCGGCGCGGCCGTCCGCGTGGGCGCAGACATTGCCGCCAAGGTGGCGACACAGCATCTGGGCGCCGAGGCACAGCCCGAGAAACGGCTTCTCCTCCTTCAGCGCCACACCGATAAAGTCGGTTTCCGCCCGCAACCAGTCATCGGCGTCATTGGCGCTCATGGGCCCGCCGAAAATCACCACCCCGGCGTGCAGCGCCAGGGTTTCCGGCAGACGGTCGCCGAGACGCGGGCGCCGGATGTCGAGCGGGTGACCGCGCTCCGCCAGCAGGCGGCCGACACGCCCCGGCGTCGAGCCTTCCTGATGCAGAATGATGAGAACCGGCAGTTTGTCCGCAGTCGCCGCAGGGCGCCTGACAAGCTGTTCATCACGCCGCGCGGCGGCGTCACTGAATTTCATCACCATGTCCCAGTCCTGCCGCAGCGCGCAGCTCCGGTATGCTTTGCCTCCAGCCCGCGCCTCTGCCGGCGCGCCTGTCAGCCAATGGTCAACGTTCTGAAAATCCGGAAGCGCGACAGACGAATCTTCCATCGCGCGCCTCTCCATAAGGTTAATATAGTTGCGGTGCGTCCAGGGCGCCATTTGCACGAACGCACGCCCCGGCGGGCGGCGTTGCAACCAGCGCGCCTCCGGTCCGGCGAAACGCCGGGCATGGCGAACTGACAGACCTGGCGAACTGGCAGACCTGGAGAAACGCCGGGCCTGGAGAAACGCCGGATCCGCAGAAACGCCGGATCTGGCGCTGACCATCACCTGAAGGAAGATTGCGGCATGAGACGGGCATATCTCACTTTGGCATTTCTGCTGCCCGCCAGCATGGCTGGCCTGGCGGAGGCGCGCGCGGCGCTGGCTCCCAACTACCAGAGGCTGGCGGAACTGCGCGCCATTCTTGAAGACCCGGCGGTGATCGCGGCGTTCGGCGTCGCGCCGATCGCCCGCATCGCGCATGTTGGCCCCGACAGCTATCTGGTCGCCAGCGAGACCTGTCAGCTGTCCGTGCGCATCGTCGGCCAGCCCCTGCCCTCCGGCATGGTCGGACCGCGCCGTTTTTCCGTCAGCGCCGGCAAGGCGAGCTGTCGCGGCGCCCGATAAAAAACAACAGGGCCAGGAAAACATCTGGACCAGGAAAACTTCAGAACTGGACTACATAAAAACAGGTGACACGGAACACGTGTACCGTATATCGTGCCTCCCAGGGCAAAATCATCATGACCGCCATGCGCGGCGCGTACCGGATTGGCAAAAAATCCGGACAGATTCGCAAGCCCGGGAGGACGCATATGACGCAGCAGACAACAGCGGCGACATCGCCCGCTCTGGAAATCGATATTCCTGAAAACCTGGCGCGGGCCCTGGTTACGCCGCGCAGCTACGCCAATGGCGAGACCACCGACGCCCACCGCTGGCTGCGCGCCAACAACCCGCTTGGCTTCGCCCGCCTGGAAGGCTTCGACCCGTTCTGGGTTGTCACCAAACACGAAGATCTTTCGGCCATCTCCCGCAACAACAAGCTGTTCCTCAGCGGTGAAAAACCAACCACCCTCACCGACAGGGCGACAGACGAGCGGGCGCGGGAAATCACCGGCGGTTCGCCCCACCTGGTGCGCTCGCTGGTGCAGATGGACGCGCCGGACCACCCCAAATACCGCGCCCTGACCCAGGGCTGGTTCATGCCGCAGAACGTCAAAAAGCTTGAGGCGGCCATTCGCGGAATCGCCCGCAAGAACGTCCAGAAATTCCTCGACACCAACGGGACGTGCGATTTCGTCAAGGACGTGGCGCTTGGCTATCCGCTGCACGTCATCATGAGCATTCTCGGCGTGCCGGAGCAGGACGAGCCGCGCATGCTGAAGCTCACCCAGGAGCTGTTTGGCGCGCGTGACCCCGAACAGACGCGCGTCATGGGCGAAATGACGCCCCAGCAGCTGGCGATGATGCTGAAGATGGTGCTGGATGATTTCGCCACCTACTTCGGCGCGATCAGCGAAGCGCGTCGCAAGGAGCCGAAAGACGATCTCGCCAGGGTGATCGCCAACGCCATCGTCGACGGCGAGCCGATTTCCGATCGCGAAGCCGCCGGCTACTACACCATCGTCGCCACCGCCGGCCACGACACCACCTCCACCACCACCGCCACCGCCATGGCGGCGCTGGCGGACAATCCGGAGCTGTTGCGCACGCTGAAGGCTGATCCGTCGAAGATCGGCGCCTTCATTGACGAAGCCATCCGCTGGGCGGCGCCAGTGAAGACCTTCATGCGCTCGGCCAGCGAAGACACGGAGTTGCGCGGCCGCAAGATCGCCAAAGGCGACTGGCTGATGCTCTGCTACGAATCGGCGAACCGCGACGAGGACGTCTTCGAGACGCCCTACGAGTTCCGCCTGGATCGCACGCCGAACCGCCAGATCTCTTTCGGCGGCGGCGGGCACGTCTGCCTTGGCCAGCACCTCGCCCGCATGGAAATGCGCATCCTTTACGAAGAGCTGCTGCCGTATGTGGCCTCGGTCCGGCGCAATGGCGAACAGCGCATCTCCGAGAGCACCTTCGTCTGTGGACTGAAGACGCTGCCGATCGTGTGGGAGCGCGATGCGTCGGCGCCCGCGGCGTAACGCCTGAAGCTGCATCCGGCGCGGCCCGCCGCGCCGCCCCTGCCGTCGGACATCTCCGCCCTGACTTACCAGCCGGGCGGGAGGTTTTCTGTTTGCCGGAAGTTCATCATGAAAGTTCAGGCCGCTGTCGCCGTTGGCGCCGGACAACCATTTGAATTACAGACACTTGATCTGGATGAGCCGCGCGATGACGAGGTACTGGTGCGCATCGTCGGCGTCGGCGTCTGCCACACCGACCTCGTGTTTCGCGAGGCCGGCGCCATCCCGGCTCCCGCCGTGTTCGGGCATGAGGGGTCGGGCGTCGTCGAGAAGGTCGGCGCGAAGATCAGCAAGTTCGCGCCGGGCGACCGGGTCGCCATCACTTTCCGCTCCTGTGGCGACTGCGTGCGCTGCGGCTGCGGCGACGCCGCCTACTGCCTGACCATGCCCCAGCTCAACTACGCGGGCATGCGCACCGACGGCACGCGGGCTTTTCGCGCTGACGACGGCGGCTCCGTCGGCAGCAATTTCTTCGGCCAGTCCTCCTTCGCCACCCATGCGCTGACCTATGAGCGCAATCTGGTGAAAATCCCCGACGACCTGCCGCTGGAACTGATGGGGCCGCTCGGCTGCGGCGTGCAGACCGGCGCCGGCGCGGTGATGCGCTCCATGGCCTGCGAGCCCGGCTCGTCGCTGCTGGTCACCGGCGGCGGACCGGTCGGCCTCAGCGCCGTGATGGGCGCGAAGATCCGTCAGTGCGCCACGGTCATCGTGGTCGAGCCGCACGCGGCGCGACGCGCACTGGCGCTGGAGTTCGGCGCAACCCACGTCATCGATCCCGCCGCGACGCCGGACCTCGCGGCCGCGGTGCGGGCCATCACGCCGGACGGCGTCAATTACGCCTTCGACACCACGGGCATCCCCGCCCTGCACGCGGCGGCCCTCGCCGCGCTGGCCCCCAAAGGCACGCTTGGCATTGTCGGCGTCGCCGCGCCTGAGACGCCTTTGCCTGGCGACATCAACACGGTGATGACCTTTGGCTTCACCATTCGCGGCATCATTGAGGGCGACAGCGACCCCGGCGTTTTCCTGCCGGAACTGCTGGAGCACTATCGCAGGGGCGAGCTGCCTTTCGATCGCATGATCCGCACCTGGCCGTTCACGCAAATCAATGAAGCCATCGCCGCCCAGCATGCGGGCGCGTGCGTCAAGGTCGTGCTGCTGATGGACGCGGCGTGACGCAGTCCCGGCGGGAGAGCCTCGCCGGGCCTGTCTGTTCCGGGAGATTTTCTGCGCCCCTGCGGTCACGCGGCGCGGGAGAAAATCCCTGGGAAAAATTCGGTCGCCCTGCGCCGGATTATTGCTCTATCGTCCTGGGCCGACGCACTGGCGCGCGACGTCACATCCGCTTCGACGACATGCCTTGAAGGGGGATACGCCATGAATTTCAACGACGCCTATGAAATGACCATCAATGGCCGCGGCGTGGCGGCCTCCGCCACCATCGACGTGGTCAATCCCGCCACCGGCGAGACTTTCGCCAGGGCGCCCGACTGCTCGCCGCAGCAGCTTGATGAAGCCGTCGCCACTGCCCGCGCCGCCTTCAAATCCTGGCGCAACACGCCAATCGAGGAGCGTCAGGCCATGGTGCGCAAGGCCGGCGAGGCGCTCGCCGCCAACGCCGAAGCCCTCGCCCGCCTGTTCACCCGTGAGCAGGGCCGCCCGGTCGACGCCGCGCTGACCGAGGTGCATGGCGCAGCCCAGTGGATGCAGGCGGTGTCGCAAATGAGCCCGCCGGTGCATGTGTCGGAGGATTCCGACGCCCAGTTCATCGAAACGCGCTACGTGCCGCTCGGCGTCATCTGCGCCATCGCCCCGTGGAATTTCCCGGTCACGCTGGCCATGTGGAAGGTCGCCCCGGCGCTTGTCGCCGGCAACACCATGGTGCTGAAGCCCTCGCCGTTCACGCCCCTGTGCACGCTGAAGATCGGCGAGCTGTTCCGCGACATCTTCCCGCCAGGCGTGCTCAACATCATCTCCGGCGGCGACCAGCTCGGCCCGCAGATGACCTCGCACCCGGGCTTCGCCAAGATTTCCTTCACCGGCTCCACGGCCACCGGCAAGAGCGTGCTGGCCTCGGCGGCGAAGGACCTGAAGCGCGTCACCCTGGAGCTGGGCGGCAACGACGCCGCCATCGTCATGCCGGACGTCGATCTCGACGCCGTCGCCCAGAAGATCTTCTTCGGCGCCTTCTACAATACGGCGCAGATCTGCGTCGCCACCAAGCGGCTTTACGTGCACGAGGACGTCTATGACGGCCTGCGCGATCGCCTCGCGGCCATCGCCAAAGCCGTCAAGGTGGGCGACGGCGCCGAGCAGGGCACGGTGCTGGGACCGATCCAGAACCAGCGCCAGTACGAGCGGGTGATGAACCTGCTGGACGACGCTAAGAAGAGCAATCTCACCCTGCTGCAGGGCGCGGACGTGCCCGCCAACGGCGGCTACTTCATCCCGGTCACCATCGTCGACAATCCGCCGGAGGATTCGCGGGTGGTGCAGGAAGAGGCTTTTGGCCCGATCCTGCCCATGCTGAAGTTCAGCGATGTCGATGACGTCATCGACCGCGCCAACGCCAGCGACTACGGCCTCGCCGGGGCCGTCTGGTCGAAAGACACCGACAAGGCGGTGGAGATCGCCCGCCGCATCGAAACCGGCACGGTGTGGATCAACCAGAACCTGAATCTGCGCCCGGACACCGCATTCGGCGGCCACAAGCAGAGCGGCTTCGGCGTCGAGAACGGCATGGAAGGCCTGCTGGAATACATGGTCCCGCAAGCGATTTACGTGGCCCGCGGCTAGAGCAATTCCCGATCTGCATGGGTCGGGGATTGCTCCAGTTTTCCCTGTTTTGAGCGAATTCTGATCGACCAGACGATTCCGTCTGGTCGGAAAGCGCTCTCGAGCTGAACGCCCCGTCACCCCCGGAACTGCTCAGGCCTGCATGGATGGGGAGCGCGTTTTCCGGGCAGCAAGGCCCGGTGAACGCCAACAGACAAGGCCAGGCGCCGCGGCGGCGCCTGCCAGACGTTGGCCGGCAACCCTGGCCTGATGTCCTGATCACGCGAGGCGAAACCGCTTCGCGTGATTTTTTTGCTGGTCCGCCTGCCACATTCTCATCCGCGCAACGGAGCCGTGGAGCGAATGCTGAAATGGGGCGAAATCGTCAGCAACAAATTGATTTTCCGAATGAATTCAGCGTTTGCTCGCCGTGTGATGTGGAGGCGGCGCCTGTCAAATGCGCTCTACGGGCGGGCGAGGCTGACGGTCGCCGCCATCGGCGCCCGGCCCAGCCGCCCGGACGTCGACGGTCGCCAGTCCGTTCGCGACGTCCGGCCTGCCAACTTCTTCCAATCATTCCGTCTCATCGCCCGCTTGCCTGCCGGACACTGAACAGACAGGTATAAATCGCGCGAGGCGTCTACAGATTAATTTTTGTTATTTTACAAAACTTGCCAATATTTGATTGAGCATGAAGAATGTATTTGCAAATTTGCACGCACTTGCTCAGATTTTCTCAAATTTATCCGGAACAATTTCGCTCTGCAAACGTTTACCCACCGCATTCTTTTTTGCCTCCCCATCCACGATGGACGCGGCGACACGATGACTGACAGGAGCATTGCGGTATGTGTGGAATTTGCGGCGAAGTTACATTCAACGGCACGCAAGCCTCACCATCCGCCATCGCAGCCATAAACCAGGTTCTGGCGCCGCGCGGCCCGGACGCCGAGGGCGTGGTGGCGCGGGGGCGCTGGGCGCTCGGCCACCGCCGCCTGCAGATCATCGATCTGTCGGCCCGTTCCGAGCAGCCAATGACCGCCCCTGATCTCGGCCTCACCGGCGTGTTCAACGGCTGCATCTACAATTACCGCGCCCTGCGCGCCGAGCTTGAGACGCTGGGGCACCGTTTCTTCTCGGAGGGCGACACCGAGGTGGTGCTGCGCGCCTACGCCCAATGGGGTCTGGATTTCGCCAGCCATCTCACCGGCATGTTCGCCGTCGCCATCGTCGAGCGCGACAGCGGCCGGCTGATCCTTGCGCGCGACCGGCTGGGCGTCAAACCGCTCTATCTTGCCCGCACAGCCGGCGGCCTGCGCTTCGCCTCGACCCTGCCGGCGCTGCTCGCCGGCGGCGGCGTCGATACGTCGATCGACGCGGTCGCCTTCCGCTTCTACATGAGCTTCCATGCTGTCGTGCCGCCGCCGCGCACCATTCTGAACGGCGTCAGGAAGCTGCCTGCGGCCACCATCCGCGTCATCGACGCCGACGGAGCGGAGACGGATCACGTCTACTGGCGCGTCTCCTATGAGCGCTCGCGCGAGGACGCCGCCCGCCCGGCGGCGGAATGGCGCGAGATGCTGAAGGCGTCGCTGACGCAGGCCGTGCGCCGGCGCATGGTGGCGGACGTGCCGGTCGGCGTGCTGCTCTCCGGCGGCGTCGATTCCAGCCTGATTGTCGGTCTGCTCGACGAACTGGGCCAGAAAGACCTGCGCACCTTCTCCATCGGCTTCGAGGCGGCCAATCAGGAATCCGGCGACGAGTTCGTCTATTCCGACCTCATCGCCAGCCACTTCCACACGCAGCACACCAAAATCTTCGTACCTTCGGCGGACCTGCTCGGCGCCCTGCCAGGCGCCATCAGCTCCATGTCGGAGCCCATGGTCTCCTACGACAATGTCGCCTTCTACATGCTGTCGCGCGAAGTCGCGAAGCATGTCCGCGTCGTGCAGAGCGGCCAGGGCGCCGACGAAGTATTTGCCGGCTATCACTGGTATCCGCCGATGGCCAACGCGCCCGATCCGGTGGCCGCTTATGCGAGGGCCTTCCTTGACCGCGACAACGCCACGCTGGGCCGGCAGATCGGCCCGGCTTACGCCGGCGACGACGTGGCGCTGGCTTTCGTGCGCGAACAGTTCGCCGGGCCCGGCGCCGACGATCCGGTGGACAAGGCGTTGCGCCTCGACACCACGGTCATGCTGGTCGACGACCCGGTGAAGCGCGTCGACAACATGACCATGGCCGCCGGCCTCGAAGCCCGCGTGCCGTTCCTCGATCACGATCTGGTGGAGCTGGCGGCGCGCATGCCCGCCAGCCTCAAGCTGGCGGATGGCGGCAAGGGCATTCTCAAGGACGTGGCGCGCACGGTCATTCCGCCGGAGGTCATCGACCGGCCCAAGGGCTATTTCCCCGTGCCGGCACTCAAATATCTCGACGGGCCCTATCTGGAGCTGGCGCGCGATGCGCTCGGCTCCACGGCGGCGCGCCAGCGCGGCCTGTTCAGGGAGGAGTGGCTGGAGACGCTGTTCGCCGACCCGCGCGCGCACATCACGCCCCTGCGCGGCTCGGAGCTGTGGCAGGCGGCGCTGCTGGAAATGTGGCTGCAGACCCAGGGCGTCTGAGGGAGGCCGCGGCGATGAACGACCCGAAAACCGGCGCGAAGAACAGCGCCCGTGAACGCAAGACCCGCTCGCGCATGCTGGCCCACCGCATGCAGCGGCTGCGCGAGCATGGCCTGAAGCCACCGATGGAGCACGACCAGGAGCCGTCGGGCGAGAACGTCGCGCTGGAATGCGGCTGGGGGCGGCTGCTGTTCAGCCACACCTTCCGCACGCCGGAGGACCTGGCCGCGGCGATGCGCGCCGAAAAGCCTGGCCAGCGCGACATCGCCGTCTATATCCGCGACCCGCACGTGGCCATCGCCACCGCGCCGCAGGAGCTGTTTCTCGACCCCTCGCACACCTACCGGCTTGATCTGGCGACCTACCGTGCCGAACACCGGCGCGGGCGTGGCTTCACCATCCGCCGGCTGTCGTCGATGTCCGAGGCGGACGCGGTCAACAACATCTACCTGCGTCGCAAGATGGCGCCGGTGCGGCCGGAATTCTTTCTGTCCAAGGCGCGCAACGCCCGCGCGCTGATCCACCTCGTCGCCATCGATCAGGACACCCGACGGGTGCTGGGCACCGTGACCGGCGTCGATCACGCGCGCATCGAGGGCGTGTCCGAGGCCGGCTCGTCGCTGTGGTGCCTTGCGGTTGATCCTCAGGCCCCGCGCCCCGGCGTCGGCGAGGCGCTGACGCGCCATCTCGCCAGCCTGTTCCATGCGCGCGGCGCGCCATGGATGGACCTGTCGGTCCTGCACGACAACGCCCAGGCCATCGCGCTTTACGAAAAGCTGGGTTTCGTGCGCGTGCCGTTCTTCTCAATGAAGCACAAGAACCCGATCAATGAGCCTCTGTTCATTGGTCAGCCCGCCGAAGAAGAGCAGCTCAACCCCTACGCCGCCATCATCGTCCAGGAAGCGCGCCGGCGCGGCCTGCTGGTCGAGGTCACCGACGCCGAGGGCGGCTTCTTCCGCATCACCCACGGCGGCCGCACGATCCACTGTCGCGAGAGCCTCAGCGAACTGACCTCCGCCGTGGCCATGTCGATCTGCGACGACAAGCAGGTGACGCGCCGCTTCGTCAAGGCGGCGGGCGTGCGCGTGCCGGACCAGATCGAGGCCGACGACATCGAGCGGGTCGACGCCTTTGTGGCGAGGCACGGCAAGGTGGTGATCAAGCCGGCGCGCGGCGAGCAGGGCAAGGGCGTGGCCGTCGGCCTCGACGCCAGCGACGACATAGCCGGGGCCATCGCCGCCGCCCGCGCCTTCAGCGACCGGGTGCTGGTCGAGCAGTATGTGGAAGGCGAGGACCTGCGCCTGGTGGTCATCGACTATCAGGTGGTGGCGGCGGCGATCCGCAGCCCGGCCAGCATCATCGGCGATGGCCAGCACACCATCGTCGACCTGATCGAGCGGCAAAGCCGCCGCCGCGCCGCCGCGACCGGCGGCGAATCACAAATTCCGCTGGACAATGAAACCCGCCGCTGCGTCGCCGCCGCCGGCTACGCCATGCGCAACGTGCTGCCGCCCGGCGTCGAACTGCAGGTGCGCAAGACCGCCAACCTGCACACCGGCGGGGCGATCCACGACGTCACCGGCTCGGTGAATCCGGCGCTGGCGGAGGCGGCCGTGAAGGCGGCGCGCGCCATCAATATTCCGGTCACCGGCGTTGATTTCATCGTCCCGAACCCGGCCGGAGCGGACTACGTCTTCATCGAGGCCAATGAACGCCCCGGCCTCGCCAACCACGAGCCGCAACCGACAGCCCAGCGCTTCGTCGACCTGCTGTTCCCGCACTCGCTCCCGGCTGCATCCCGGCCATAAACCGCTGCGCCAGACATTGCTCCATCAGGGAGACCAGGTTTTTTCATGACCCGCATGCCAACGGAACCATCCCCGACGTCGTCAGAGGATTCCCGGCCCGTGATCGACACCGTCTACCTCTGCAACGTCCTGCGTCGTTTGCTGGATATTCCCAGTCCGTCGGGCTTCACCGACAATGTGGTCCGCGCCTGTTGCGAGGAACTGTCGGCGCTGGGCGTCAATTATGAGATCACCAGGCGCGGGGCCATCCGCGCCTGCCTGTACGGCGAAAGCCGTCGCCCGGCCCGCGCCGTCATCGGGCATCTCGACACGCTGGGCGCCCAGGTGCGGGCGCTGAAGGACAATGGCCGGCTTGAGCTGGTTTCGATCGGCACGTGGTCGGCCCGGTTCGCCGAGGGGGCGCGCTGCACCATATTCATGGAGAACGGCTCCTGCCGCGGCACCATCCTGCCGCTGAAAGCCTCCGGCCATACCTATGGCGACGCGGTCGATACGCAGCCCACCGGCTGGGACCACGTTGAACTGCGCATCGACGAACACGCGACCACCCGCGCCGATCTGGACCGCATCGGCGTCGCCATCGGCGACGTGGTGACGATCGATCCGCAGCCGGAGTTCCTGGACAACGGCTTCATCGTCTCGCGCCACCTCGATGACAAGGCCGGCGTGGCGGCGATGCTGGCGGCGATCAAGGCGCTGGCGGACGCCGGCAAGGACGCCGGCCAGCGTCCGCCGGTCGACACCTGGTTCATCTTCTCGATCACCGAGGAGGTCGGCGTCGGCGCCGCCGCCGTGCTCACCGGCGACATCGCCTCCATGGTCACTGTCGACAACGGGGTCACCGCGCCAGGCCAGAACAGTCGGGAAACCGGCGTCACCATCGCCATGGCGGATATGGGCGGACCGTTCGATTATCACCTGACCCGCAAGCTGATCCGGCTGTGTCAGGACAACGCCATCGCCTTCCAGCGCGACATCTTCCGCTTCTACCGCTCGGACAGCGCCTCGGCGATCGTCGCCGGCCATGACGTGCGCACCGCGCTGATCACCTTTGGCGTCGACGCCAGCCACGGCTACGAGCGCATCCACCTCGACGCGTTGCGGTCCGTCGCCGAACTCACCGCAGCCTATGTCAGCAGCGACATCGAGATCGAACGCGACGCCGTCGACCTCGGCCCGCTGACCGGCTTCACCACCCAGCCGACGGCGGAGGACTGAGCGGTCTCACGCATGTCTGGCGTCGTCCCGCAGACGCCTGAAGGCGGCGGGCGTCCGCTGGCCATCGCCGCCCCGGACTGTCCCCCCTGTCATCCACGGCGCTGGCGGATCAGCAGCGCAGCCAGCCCGGTGAAAATCAACGCAATCAAAACCGTTTCAATCAGCACCTCTGTTCCCATTCCCATGATGTCTGTTTGAGCCCCTTTGCTGTTGTTGTTGAGGCCATGTTGCGCTCACCTGTCCCGGGGCTTATGTGCGCGCGCGCATGTCGTGAGCCGGCGCGTTATGACATATCAGGCAGACGGGCTGGCTCCAGATCTTTTCGCCTTGCGTTGCGCCTCATGCCTCCGCTTGCGCTGGAGCGCCTGCTTCAGAAGCGCCGGAATATCGGCCTCGTCGCCTTCCGAACACTCATCCTCAATGGTGCGGCGGATCTGCTCGACCTCTTCCTCGGTCAGGTGCTCAATGCCGATCAGTTGCATGCGGGCGCCTTCCGTGGCGCGGATGATCTCGTCCAGTTTGGCCTCCACCGCCGCCGAATCGCGGTTCTGGGAGTTCTGGATCAAAAACACCATCAGGAACGTGATGATCGTCGTGGCGGTGTTCACCACCAGTTGCCACGTATCGGAAAAGCCAAACAACGGCCCCGAAGCGCCCCAGACCACAATGAACGCCGCAGCCACGCCAAAGGCGTAAGGCGAGCCCGCAAGGCTTGCGGTTTTCTGGGACAGGTTGGTGAAAAACTTGACCATGTCGGCTGCTGCTCCCGTTCAGGAACCGCGCAGGCGATGTTTGGTTCCTCCGGCGGCGCTCCAGCAGATCGCCATCCATTCACATCATGGCGGCGCTTCTAACGTCCTGTTGAGGATGAATTGCCTCCCTCCGGCAATTTCTCTAGCCTCGACGCAGTCACATTGGGGACTACCCAACGCAGAAGCATGAATGGCGCGCCGCATCCCATGCTGGAAGACTCAAACCGGGGCGGACTGGATGATATTTTTCTCTCGGCCATGACAACCTGACGCCAGGCCAGCGAAATTTAGCCTGTTTTTCATGATCTTTACCCAACGCCCTTGCGGAAACCCCGGAAAACAGCTGGCCGGATTTATCCGCGACGCTTCTGAACGCCTGCCGCGGACCGCGGCGGCTCGCGCGGCGATGCGGCGGCGCAGCTCCAACCACCAGCACGCCCGCCATCCTTTCGCCCGCCATCCTTGCCGCCGGATCATCCGCGACGCTGCGAACAGCTCGGGGAGGTGATCCAGCTTTGCAGCGGACCTGCCCAAAGGAAGCCAACATGCGCCTGCCGGCCATTCCATTGCCGTCCCGCTCCCCGGAATCAGCGCCCACAGAGACAGCGTCCACAGAGCCGGCGTTCATGAAGTCGGCGCCCACGCAGGGTGAATCCGGCGAACCTGAAACCTTCATCATCGAGACGGTCATCGGACTTGAGGACCGGGTCGCGGCGGCGATGTTCATCTACCAGGACCTGTTTCGCGCCGCGCGCCAGCGACTGCTGGCGTTTCTGCTGGTTGTGCTGGCGCTGCTGCTGGCCATGGCGGGCCATACGGCCTGGCAGGCGACCGCCGGCCAGGGCTTCATCGCCTTTCTGAGCAGGCTCGGCGGCGATCTGCTGGGCCTCGGCGGCCTGCCAATCGCCCTGATCTCCATCCCGACGCTGATCGGCTACCTGCTGCAACCGGCGATCGTCCGGCGCAGGCTCCGGCGCTGGTATCGCGACGAGCAGCGCGACCAGCCGTTTCCGCTTGTCGTGCAATTCTGGCCGGGCGGACTGACGTCCAGCGCCAATATCCACGTCAGCGTCATCGCCTGCCGGCGCGTGACGGGCGTCGTCTGGACTGGAAGCCACGTCATGATCGGCCTGCGCGACCTTGAGGACGTCATCGCCCTGCCCGAACGCGACCTGACGCGGGAGGACAGGGCGCATCTGCGGCAATGGTCGGCGTTCTGCCACGCAGCCGGCCCGGGCGCGGTGCTGGATCCGCCGGCGCACGCCCTGCAAAACCCGCCCGCGGGCGACCCGCTGATGAGCATGGGCTATCAGCCGACGGCCGCCGATCGGGCCGCCGGTCTCGCCTGGCAAATGGAGCGGCCAGCCATTCGCCGGCGCCGGCGCAATGGCTTTGCGCTGGCGTTCATTCTCACCGCGTTGCTTCCGCCAGCGTTGATGGTGTTGCTGTGGCTGCTGGACCCCGAGCGCGTGCCGGCCAGATATGCGGCGCCATTGCTGGCCGAGATGTTCGCGACCGATTTCTGGCAATGGATCCTGGCGCTCTGGGCGGTCACCGGATTGCTGCTGCTGATCCACCCGTGGCTGCGGCGGCGACAGGCCGAAACACTCGGCGCGCGGCTGCATGCGCGGCAAACGAATCCGGCCGGACAGAACGCCGTCAGTTTCAGCGTGTATCCGGACGTCCTGGTCTGGCGGCAGGACGGGCTCTACAATCAGGTGGACTGGAAGGGCTTCGACGGCCTGGAGCGCCGGGGCGATGACGTGTTCCTGATCTATCGCGGCGGCGATCCGGTCCTCATCCCGGCGCGCGCATTTCCGCCCGGCCAGCTCGCGGCATTCGGGCGGGAGGTGGCGCGGCGAACCGGCATGTCCGGAGCACGCGATAACGCGGCGGAGGCGGGCGCATGACGGAAAGACCGGAAAATTTCGCGGCGGGAGTGGCGGCGACAGTGCTTGCGCTGGTTATCTGGACAACCGCCCAGGCGCAGGAAACGGGCGCGGCGCCCCCCAACGCCGCGCGGACGCCGCCTGCCGCCAGCGTGCAGCTGCCAAATGGCGTCGTCGTCGACCTGCCGGAAGGCTGGCGCCTCGACGGCCCGGCCCGCGGCCAGGTGAGCAGGACCGGCCTGCGCCGGGTGCAGTTCGTCTGCGAGAGCGAACGCTGCCAGAAGACCGAAGAAACCTGCACGATCCTGATGCGCGACACTGACATTGAAGGCGCGGACGACGACGCCAGGACCCGCGCCCTCTACGCATCGCCGATGAAACGTTATTTCCGCTTGCGGGCGGTGCTGAAAGCCACCGGCCGCGACGCGGAGCTGCGCCAGCCGCTCGAACTGACCCGCATCGGCGAGCGGAACTGGCAGCGGGTGGAAACCGACGCGCGGCACAATTTCAAATCCGGCCTGTTCGCCGAAACGGTGGTCAACGGGCGTTATGTCGGCGGCATCTGCAAAACCTGCGAGCGCGGCGCGGTCCGCCACCAGGACGGGCTCGCCATCCTCTCCAGCCTGCGTCCGGATGCTGACGCTCGCTGAGTTTCACCCGCCCAAATGGAAACAGGTCGCCCATTGGGGCGACCTGCCTGACGTTCTTCAACAGCGGGGCCGCCGGGGCAAAATCAGGGCGAAGTTGCTTCCTCGCCGTGATGCGACGCCTTTTCCGGGCGGCGCGCGCTTCTCTTAACGCGAAGCGGCGCCCGCTTCACCGGGGGACGGCGCGTTCGGCCCGGAAGGCGCGGCCTGGGCGGTGACCGGCGTCTCGTAGCGCGCCGTAACCTGGCTGGCGCCCGCCGCTTTTGCGGCCAGTCCGCCCACCGACGCCGCCAGCAGCGCCTGGGTCGGATCAGCTCCCCTGAACCCCGCCTGGGACAGGATCTCATCGAGAATCGGCTTTTGCGCGGTGAAATTCAGCAGCTGGCTGGAGAGGTCGCCGACCGGATTGCCGGCCTGGCCACCGCCTGCAGCGCCAGACAGCGCCCCGGACAGTCCGCCAGCGCTGAAGATGCGGATATCCGAAATCTTCTCCACCGGCTTCATCGCCTGCTCCAGCGCCTTCGGCACGATGTCGACGCGCGCCCGGGCCAGTTCGAACTCGATGATGCTGGACGACAGCGCGTTGCGCGCCTCGTTTTTCGCCCGTTCGGCCCGCGCCTCGGCCTCGCCCAGTTCGATCACGCCGGCGGCGCGAATCTTGGCGGCCTCCGCTTCGGCCTCGGCCTGGATCTTGACGGCGGCCGCCAGATTTTCGGCGGCCTGGCGTTCGGCTTCCGCCTTGACGGTGATGGCGGTGGCTTCCTGCTCCGCGGCCTGGCGGGCGTCGATCACGGCGATGCGCCGGGCGCGTTCGGCGATCTCAATGTCACGGGCCGTGGCGACCTGTTCCTCGGCGGTGGTGGCGGCGGCCTTGGCCTCATCGGCCCGGGCGCGCGCCGCCTGCTCTTCCTCGATCTTGCGCGCCACGGTGATGGCGGCGTCAATGCGGGCGGTTTCGGTGATCTTGCGCGCTTCGGCTTCCCGCTCGGCAATGCCCCGCTCTGCTTCGATCCGCGCTGATTCGCGCGCCTGGCGCGCCTCCGCCTCGCGTTCGGCGATGCCGCGCTCGGTGTCGAGTTTGGCCGTCTCCTCGCTCAGGCGCGCCAGTTGCTCCGCTTTGGCCGCTTCGGCGCGGGTTTCGGCGGTCTTGTTGGCGATGTCGCGTTCCTGGGTCAGTTCGGCGTCCCGCTGCTCGCGTTCGATCGTCAGCCGCCGCAGCGTGGCTTCGCGGTCCTTGGTGGCGATCTCAACCTCGTTGTCGCGAACGATCTGGTTGCGCTCGCGCTTGCGTTCTTCGGTGATCAGCGTCAGGGCGGTCAGACCCTCGGCGTCGAAGCTGTTGTTGGGGTTGAAGTGCCGGATGTCGGTCTGGTCGAGCCGGGTCAGCGACACCGATTCCAGCTCCAGGCCGTTGGATTGCAGATCGTGGGCGACCGCCGCCTGCACCGATTTGACGAACTCGGCCCGCTGCTCCTGCAAATCGCGCAGCGACATGGTGGCGGCCACCGAGCGCAGGCCGTCGACGAATTTGGCTTCCACCAGGGTCTTCAGGGCGTCGGCGTCATTGGTGCGATCGCCAAGGGTCTGCGCCGCCAGGGCGATGTTCTCGGCGTCCGGCTTCACGCGCACATAGAACTCGGCGGTGATGTCGGCGCGCATCCGGTCCTTGGTGATGAGCGATTCGTTTTCAGCCCGCTTCACTTCGAGCCGCAGGGTGCTCAGCGACACCCAGGAATAGGAATGGAAGATCGGCAGAATGACCGAACCGCCGTCCAGCACCACTTTCTTGCCGCCGAGCCCGGTGCGGACATAGGCCTTGTCACGGGTGGCGCGCGTGTACAGCGACGTCATGATGACGCCGATCACCACGATCGCGATGACGATCATCCCCGCGATCAGGGCCAGAGAAGATAGCTCCATCCTGTTCAGTCCTCGTGTCCTTGTTGCGCCGACAGGGCGTCCGGCGCCGGAACCGCCACGAACGCGCCGTCAGCGCTGTCAACGATCAGCGCCATGGCGCCGGTGGGAATGGCGTGGCCGGGCGCCGCCCGCGCCAGCAGGCTGTGGAAGTTGTCGTAACGGTCTTTCACCCGCACGCTGCCGGGATGTCCCTGGTCGAGGGGGCCGATGGTGACCACGCCGGCAAGACCGATGAACTCGGCCTGGGCGACCACATGGGTTTCGTCGCGCGGGATGATGCGGGCGACGCCGCGGCTGATCCAGCGGGTGGCTGGCAGAGCCGCCACGAAGGCGGCCGGCGCCGCGACCAGCGCCGGCAGCGGCCCGGCGACAGCGGCGGCCAGCGCCTGCAGGGCGAAGCCGGCGATGGCGAACATCGACAGCAGGATCACCGCCAGCACCAGGACCGGCACGCCGCCCCGGTTGAGCCAGGACATCCAGCCGCCGAGCAGCCCGGCGTCGGAATCCGGACCGTGGTGACCGAGGCCATCGTCGAGCAGCCCCGAGGCCGAGGCGCCGAGCAGCACGGAAATCACCTCAACCGCGCCAAGGCCGGCGACGACCAGCAGCGCCAGCCAGAACGGCCAGGTCCCTGGCGCAATCATGCCTCCTGACTGGACAAGTTCGCCCATCGGCGTCAGTCCCCGCGAATGCTCTTGAGGCGCGCCTCGATAGCGTCCTGTCTCTGCATGCGGCCAAGTTCCTCGATCTCGGCCTCGCCGCCCGCCGGTTTCGCCGGCGCGCCGGTGACGCGCTCCACGGCGGCGAGCGCGTCGGCCAGCCGCTGGTCGTTACGCTGCGAGGGGGTCGCCGCCACCGGCGCCGCCCGCTCGGCGCGCTTCGCATCATCCAGCCGCTTCATGGCGTCGGCCCGGGCCGAGGCGATGCTGCGCAGGGTGGTTTCCGCCTCGGCGATCTCGGCGGCGTTGTCGCTGATCGCCTTGCCGAGCGCCTCGCGTTGCGCCTCCAGGTCAAGCTGCACGCCGACGGCGGCGCGGGCGAGATCCTCGCGACCATTGGCCAGCCCGGTGCGGATCTTGCCGTCGAGATCAGCGATTTCCGCCTCCAGATCGGCGGCCTTGGCCTTCAGCCGGTGACCGGCGGCAATGGCGGCGCCCAGCGCGGCCCGCGCCTCATCGGAAATCTTGCCGATCTCCCGCACCGCCTGCTGGGCGACCGCGACCGGGTTGGCGGCTTCCGCCGCGTCGACGGCCGTATTGACCACGCCTGCAATGACCCGTCCCAGACGCGCGAGAATGCCTTCATTGGTCATGTTAGTCTCCCTGGTCTCCCTGGCGTCGCGCGGACCGGCGTGAACGCCGACGCGCACGTGAATGGCGGCGTCGCCGAAAACGAGGCGCGCTTCGGCGAAATCGCTCCAGCCGCCGCGATAGCCGTCGACCACATAGGGAACGATCGCCCGGCCGCTGACAGTGGCGATGCTGATCCGGTCTGGGCCCTTCACGGCGAACAGTTTGGCGTCGAGCGGAATGTCGTTGATCGGCGCGCCTGGCTGGCGCCGGCTGTGATCGCGCAGCGCCAGCGTCGCCATGCGGGCTGGCAGGCCCGTGCGGGCGCGGATGTCTTCGTAAGCCTCCTCGTGGAGAGCAACGAGATTGGCGCCGCGGGTTCCGTCGAGGATGGCCATCGCCTGCCGGTAGGCCGCGAGCGTCGCCGTGAGCGCATTGCGGTCTTCAGAAGAAGGCGCCAGCTCCAGCGCCATGGTCGTCGCAGGCCTTTCGATCATGCCGTCAGCTTAAAGCACTTAATTGGTGCTTTCAAGGGAGGCGGCCAGTCTGACTGGACATATTGCCTTGTGAAGCCAGCAAATTCGCTGTCCCGGGCAACGGCATGGCCAGGGCCCCGACGCCTGAACGCCGCCGCCGCTCCGATACGCCGCCTTGTGAATGGAGGTTTTGGAAACGCCGCTGGCCAACAGGTCGCGGGAGCAGCCCGCAAAGGCTGCGATCTGAAGGAATCGTCCGCTGCCCAATGTCAGGCCGTCTGCCGCCCGGGACCGCCGGCGCTCTGGCATGGCGTCGACATGGCGTCGCAGGAAAATCCCAGGACCTGACCGGCGCATGCCGATTTGGGGCCGGCCGACGGGTCGTCGCCGCCCGCGACGCGCGCAGGCTGTATGCGCGAAGCAACGCGCCTGAAACCACCGGTTTTTCTGAAGGGAAAGTGGTGCCGCTTGCGTGACTCGAACACGCGACCCCATCATTACGAATGATGTGCTCTACCAACTGAGCTAAAGCGGCTTCCGGGCGCTTCCTTGCCCCAAACGGCGGGTATTTGCAAGGCCCATCCGCCGCAAATCACAGGCTGTGTGATCACGCACGGACAACAATCGCTCCATCCGGCAGAGGATCGTCCGGCGAAGGAACGGACAACCGGCGCGGGACAGGCGTCGCGGCGGACAGGCTGCGATGGCTCCCGGCGCGCGCCGGGCGGGTGGAGGAACATCCGGTCGCACCAGGCCGGACGTTCGCCCTGTCTGCTTGAATGGACGCGGCTTCTTCACGCGAGCCAGTCCATCGCCGGTGAATGCTCTGGCGTCCGGTCGCGCCGCTGTCGCATCCGCAGGGCAGGACGGAGCCTGCCGTTGAAATGCTTCCACGTCGAGGTTCTGGCGCGCGCGTCAGACGCTTCCATGACCCGGGCCAACAATGTCGCTATATTCCTGGCAAAAGCTGGCCCAGGCTGCGCGCCTCGAACATTTTTCGCCAGGTTCGCCGCGCTTCACATGAAGAAAGCGCGTAAGTTCAAGAAAACAGGACAAAATCCGGATTCAGGTCATGCGGATTTTTGTCGAACAGCAGGAAGACCGCTCCATGCATGGCTTGCCCAGACTGCGCCCTCCGGGTCGCTACACCATCTTCATCGCCTGTATTGCGCTGGTGATTCTGTGCGGGCTGTTCGCCAGCCATCTGCCGTTCGGCCGGTTTTGGGCCTGGCTGTTCGCAGCGCTGACGCTCGTCGGGGTCCATGACCTGCTGCAAACCCGCCACGCCATCACCCGCAACTATCCGGTCATTGGCCACATGCGCTTTATCTTCGAGGCCGTGCGCCCGGAAATGCGCCAGTATTTCTTCGAGACCGATGCGGAAAGCCTGCCGTTCTCGCGGGCGCAACGCTCGCTGGTCTACCAGCGGGCCAAGGCGGAGGCCGACCAGCGTCCGTTTGGCACCACCCTCGACACCTATGCGGACCGTTACGAATTCATGGGCCACTCCATCCGCACGGCCCCGCTGGCGGACCCGAAAACGTTCCGCATCACCATCGGGAACGCCCAGTGCAGCCAGCCCTATTCGGGGTCGGTGCTGAATATTTCGGCCATGAGTTTCGGCGCCCTCAGCGCCAACGCCATCATGTCGCTGAACCGCGGCGCCAAGCTCGGCGAATTCTGCCAGGACACCGGCGAGGGCAGCGTCAGCCCCTATCACCTGCGCCACGGCGGCGATCTCGTCTGGCAGATCGCCAGCGGCTATTTCGGCTGCCGCAACCCGGACGGCTCCTTCTCGCCTGAAAAATTCACCGCCCGCGCCGCCGATCCGCGCATCCGCATGATCGAGATCAAGGTCAGCCAGGGCGCCAAGCCTGGTCACGGCGGCATTCTGCCAGCCACCAAGATCACGCCCGAGATCGCCGAAACCCGTGGCATACCCATGGGCCACGACTGCGTCTCGCCGCCGTCTCACAGCCGTTTTCACACGCCGCTGGAGATGATGGCCTTCGTCAAGGAACTGCGGGAACTGTCCGGCGGCAAGCCGGTGGGCTTCAAGCTGGCCATCGGCCAGCCGTGGGAATTCATGGCCATCGTCAAGGCGATGCTGGAAACGGGAATCACGCCGGATTTCGTCGTGGTCGACGGTTCCGAGGGCGGCACCGGTTCGGCGCCAGTGGAGTTCACCGACAATATGGGCGTGCCGCTGCGCGAAGCGCTGCTGTTCGTGCACAACACACTCGTCGGCGCTGGCCTGCGCGACCAGATCCGCGTCGGCGCCGCCGGCAAGATCATCTCGGCGTTCGACATCGCCTGCGCCATGGCGCTGGGCGCGGACTGGGTCAACAGCGCCCGCGGCTTCATGTTCGCCGTCGGCTGCATCCAGTCGCGCACCTGCCACACCAACCACTGCCCCACGGGCGTCGCCACCCAGGATCCCTTGCGCCAGCGCGCCGTGGTGGTGACCGACAAGGCCCAGCGCGTGGCCAATTTCCATCGCAGCACCCTGCATGCGCTGGCGGAGCTGCTGGCGGCGGCCGGCCTGCGCCACCCCTCGGAAATCGCGCCGCACCATATTGCGCGCCGGGTCAATTCAACGGAAATACGCCTGTTTTCGCACCTGTTCCCGTTCCTGGAGGAGGGTGAACTGCTGGGCGGCGGCGGCGCCCATCCATTCTATGCCGACGCCTGGCGCATCGCCCGCGCCGACAGCTTCGCGCCGGCCGACGCCCCGCGCACCGATATCCGGGTCAAGGCGGCGGCCTGACGTCAGGGTCCGGTGAGCCTGGCTCTGCGGATTTTGGCAACCCTGAACGGGCGTCCGGGCTTTGGCGGTCGCGAATGCGTCAGCATTTTCTCGTGCGTCAGATATCTCGCGGTTGGCCGGAGCCGCGCCCGCCCTGGTCAGGACGGGCGCAATCTCAACGCCGGCAAAGCAGTTCAGGCGGACCGCTTTCATCCCCCTGAGCCAGGCCTCAGAGATTGATGCGCCGGGAGATCGGCTGAACCGCCTCGTCGTCGTCCCGAACCGGCCCCGGATCATCCGGCGCATACGCCATGGGGAAGACCACTTCGGAAGGCTGCGGGCGCGACGCAACCACGCGCGGCCTGGCGGCGGCCTCTTCATCGGCCCTGGCCTCCGCCTTGCTGGCCAGCCCAGCCGTAACGGCGGCGTCGCCCTTTGGCCGGGGTTCAGCGCCCACCGTCGCCGGCGGAGACGGAGATGCAGCCGACGACTTTTCCGCTCCATCCCGACGTTCCGGCGGCTTCACCACCGCCGCGGCGGGCGGCGGCGCAGCGGTTGGCGCGGACTTGCCGATGGCTGCCTCCCCCTGCGGCGCCACCGTCGCCTCGATCACCTTGCCAGCGGACCGGGTGGTCACATCGGCCTCTGCCTCCGCGCCCTGCAGATAGCCAACCGCCGTGGCCTCGTCCCCGTCGGCGATCACGTCTTCCGACGCCCAGGCGGCCGGGTGGGCGCCAAGCAGTTCAGTCGGCGTCGCCCAGACGAAGGCGTCAAGCCTGCCGCTCACCGGCGAAATTGGCTCCCAATGATCGGACACCACGCCGTCGGCGATCCAGCCTGGATCGCGCGGCGCCCGCGAGGCCCGCGCCAGCCATTCGCGCACGGCGCCCGAGCCGGCCGGGCCGTGTTCGGCGATTTCGGCCATCATCAGGCAGACGCGCGCTGGCGGGCGGTCCTTCAGCAGCGGCTCCAGCATCGCCCGCGCCCGATCGTATTCACGGGCGTCAATGGCGGTGCGCGCCACGATAATGCGCGCCTCCGCATGGCCCGGCGTCAGTCGTTGCAGATTGCGGGCCCGGTCGAGCCGATCGAGCGCCGAATCGCCCGGCCGCATGTCAATGTAAGCGGCGGCGATCTCGGGATGTGGCGACTGCTTCCAGCCGGCCTCAAGCACCCGCGCCGCCTTGCGCAGCGCGCCCTGGCGCGACAGCAGCCGCCCGTGCAGCGCCACAGCCGGAACCAGATCCGGCGCCAGTTTCGCCGCTTGGCGCGCGGCGTCCAGCGCGCCGTCAGGGTCGGCGTCGGCGCTGTCCATGGCGTCGGCGGTCAGCAGCACCGCGCGCTGGCGACGCGCGAGATCCCGGTCCATGCGCCCGGTGGCGAGACGGCGCTCCAGCATGGTCAGCGCCTCGCGCCAGCGCCGCTGCGCGCCGAGATGCTCCAGCATCGCCTCATTGGCCCAGCCCACCGCCGGATCGAGTTGCGCCGCCTTGCCCGCGAAGATGAAGGCATTGGCAAGGTCGCCCTTGCGCCGCGCCTCCACATACAGGCCGCGCAGGCCCAGAACCCGGGTTTCCGGCTGCTCCAGCATGGCGTTGAATGCAGCTTCCGCCGTTTTCCGGTCACCGGCAAGTTGCGCCGCCTGGGCGCGCAGCAGCAGCGTCATCGGCTCGCGACCCAGCAGCTTTCCCGCCTCAAGAGCGTAACGGCGCGCCATGGCTGCGTCGCCAGAGCCGACAGCGATCATGCCGCGCGACAGGGCCGTGAAGCCACGCGCCCGCCGCCGGCCGGTCGTCGCTGAACCCAGCAGATCCGGGGTGCGTAAAATCATGCGCAGAACGGACCAGGCCAGCAGGGCGACGACAACAACCGCCAGCACCAGCAGCACCGCCACCGCCACTGACGTTTCGATGCGATAGCCCTGCCAGACCACGGCGACGTCGCCGGGCCGGTCCGCCAGCCAGGCGGCGCCAGTGGCCAGAATGGCGATAATGACGATGTACCAGAGGATCCGGATCATCGGCGGCCCCCCTGATCTGATCTGCCGGGGCCCGGCTGGGCGGGCCTGGCTGGGTCAGCAGGTTTGGCCGCATCCTGTTGGGCCAGCGTCGCCAGCGCCGCGTCAAGGGCGCCGCGCGCCGCGCGCTCGGCGTTGACCCGCGCGCTCAACGCCGCGCCGAAATCCGGCGCCGCGTCGCGCAGGGCCTGCGGCAGGGCCCGCCAGGCGGTTTCGGCGCCAGTCAGGTTTCCGGCGGCGAGCATGTCGGAGACCCGGTCCACGGAGCCCTCCGCGTCGGCGACCGGGCGTCCCTCCTGATCGATCGGTCGCACCCGCACCAGTCGCGAGGCGCTGGCCGTGAGGCGGTCCAGCACGCCCTCATTCTGGTGCTGCAAGGCCGCGAGCCGGTCACGCACGGCGGCAAAATCGTGTTGTAGCCTGGCCAGGGTTGCGACGCCGCCCGTCTCCACGCTCATCAGCGGCGCGGCGCTGCTCCCGCCGCCAGCGGCGGCAAGGCTGGCGCCAGCCAGACTGGCGGTGGCGCGCGGCAATGGCCGGCCATTGCGAATGGCCGTCAGCGCATCCGCCGCCGCCACGGCCTGGGCCAGCGCGGCGATGCGCTGGTCATTGACTTCGCCCGCGACCTGCCGCGTCAGATCATTCAATCGCGCATCAATGCTGCCGATGCGCGCCCCCGCCTGCTCGGCCAGCCGCGCCGCCTGCTGCGCCGCCGTCTGCGCGGCCGCCGGATCAACCTTCCGCACGGCCTCGTCCAGCGTCCGGATCTGGCCGCTCACGGCGCCTGCCAGCGCGTTCGCCTCCCGCGCCGCCTGCTCAACGCCGCCGAGGCGGCTTTCCAGCGCGGCGATCTGTGACTTCAGAGCCGCGGCGCCCGTGGCGTCATTCTCCACCTGGGCGCCGGAAGAACCTGGGTTGGGCGGCCGCGCCGCCAGGGCGCGGATTTCTGCGCCGGTCCTGTCGCTCAGGGCGGCAAGCTGCTGGTTGAGCGCGGTCAGCCTTTCAGCCAGGGCCGCCACGTCGGTTTTCGGCGCCATCGCCGCAATGCGAACCGACAGCTCCTGCTCGACAGCCGAAATCCGCTGCTCGATGGAGCCGTCCTGCTGGATCGTCGCGATGCTGCCGGGACGAATCACCGTGACCGCCCAGGCGCCGGCGACGCCCGCGGCGGCGCCAATCACCGCCGCCAGCACCCCGCCAGCAAAACCAAGCCCGGACCGGGTCGGCGCCGGCGGCGCTTCAGGCGCCCCCGCCGGGGGGCGCGGCGTTGCCTGGCCGCCGCCAGCGGCTCCGGCCGCAGCCGGTTTCTGCGGACTGGCTGACGCCGTCTCCGTTGCCCCGGGCGCGGCCGACCGCTCGCCAGCCCGGGTCGGGGACGGCGCGGAAGATGGCTCCGAAGACGGCGCGGAATCGGCAGACGCCCCGGAAGACGCTTTGACGGAGGCTCCGGTCTCAGGCGGGGAAGGGGTTTTCGGACCTGTCGTCGATGACGCGCCCTGGGATGTCGCGCCAAAGGACGACGCGCCAAAGGACGACGCGCCTGAAGCCGCCGTCGCGGATGCGCCCGCCGGCCCGGGCGATGGCCGGCCGGCGGGGGAAGGCGGGGCCGTTCCGCCAGGCTCGACGATCGAGGACTCCGTCGCCTTCAGGTCGATCGTCGTTGGCTGGCGCAATGATTTGCCGGCCGTGGACCTGCCCTCCCCTCCTGTTGAGCCGCCGGCGGCGCCGCCAGCGCCAGGGGAGCCTTTTCCAGTCGAAGAGCTGTCCGTCATCGTCCGTCGTTCTCCGTGAAAGCGTTGTCCCAAAAATCTGCCTGGAAAGCTGGCCCGCCGGCGCTACCGCACGGCCTCCAGTTCCTCCAGCGCGGCCATCATGCCATCTTCGTCCGGATGGCGCGCGGTCACGATGCGCCCGAAACCAGCTGAGCGCAGCACCGCCGCGGCGTCATCGGAGATGGCGATATGAGCGATGGCCTCCGCAGCGTCGCGCACGCCAGCCTGCTCAGCCAGCTCGATGAAAACTCCGGCGCTGCGCGGCGAGTAATGCAGCGCGCAGTCGATCTGCCCGCCAGCCAGGGCGCGCGCCGCCTCCGGAGGCAGGGCCTCGACGGCGTCAGCGTGATAGCACACCCAGATCACCGGATCGTGGCCGGCGTGGCGCAGCAGGTCGGCCAGATCTTCCTTGCGTTCGCGCCCCACGGCCATCAGCAGGCGGCGCTCCGGCGGCAGGGTTTCGCGCGCCATGTCGGCCAGATCGAGCCGGTCGCCAGCGGCGGACATCACATGGAGGAAACCGGCGCGCCTGGCGTCTTCCGCCGTGCGATCCCCCACCGCCAGCACCGGCAGGTGCACGGGCGGCTCTGGAAACGCCAGCAGGGCGCCGGGGCTGGTGAGAATGATGGCGTCGAACACGCCATGCGGCATCGGCTGGCCGCTGGGAGCGATCGTCAGCACCGGGGCGCGGACCACATCATGCCCCATCCCGCGCAGGCGCTCCTCCGTCTGGCCGGCGCGTGATCCTGGACGCGTGACGAGTATCCGCATGGGCCTCTCCCGACTCTCCCGATCGCCGCAACCTTCGCCAGAGGGTCCCGCATTCACGTCAAACCGGCTCCAGGCGCCTTTTCGGCGTCATTGTGAACCGTATCCGGAGAAAAGGCGACTGCGGCCAGTAAATTCAGCCGGCTGGCGACAGCCTCAGCTCCGGTCGCCCTGGTGCTGCAGCAGGGCCGGATTGGCGCGGGCCTGAATATCGCGGCCGGCGTCGTCGCCAAGCGCGCGGGCGTCGCTGACGGGGCCCTCCCGCACCGTCTCCACCCATTCGGAGCCGTCGAGGGCCAGCAGCAGGCCACGCAATCGCAGCAGCCCGCCCTGCACCTGGGCGAGGCCGGCGATCGGCGTGCGGCAGGACCCGTCCAGCACCGTCAGGAACGCGCGTTCAGCCGCCAGCGCATGGCCGGTGTCGGGGCAGATGATGCTGTCCAGCGCCGCAAGCACCGTCCCGTCGCCGGTGCGCGCGGTGATGGCGATGGCCCCCTGGCCGACGGCCGGCAGCATCTCGTCCAGTTCAAGAACCGTGGCCGAAGGGTCCGAAACCCCAAGACGCCGCAGTCCGGCCGAGGCCAGCAGCGTGGCGTCGAAGCGGCCCTCATGCAAACGCGCGAGACGGGTCTGCACATTGCCGCGCAACAGGCCGGTGGTCACGTCAGGGCGCAGACGGCGCACCTGGGCTGCGCGGCGCAGCGAGGCTGTGCCCACCACGGCGCCCGGTCGCAGATCAGCCAGCCCACGCGCGCCGGGCGCGATCAGCACGTCGCGCACGTCCTCGCGCGCCAGATAGCCGGCGATGGTCAGGTCGTCGGGCAGCCAGGTTGGCAGATCCTTGGCCGAATGCACCGCCAGATCGATGGCTCCAGCCTGCAGGGCCGAATCCAGCTCCTTGGTGAACAGCCCCTTGCCGCCAGCCTCAGACAGGGCGCGGTCCTGGATCATGTCGCCGGTGGTGCGGATCACCTCCAGCACGACCTGATCGGGATCGAGACCGATGACAGCAATCAGACGGTCCCGCACGATGTTCGCCTGGGCGAGGGCCAGCGGACTTCCGCGCGTGCCGACGACAAGGCGGGAAATGGACATGTGGCGGTCCTGTCTCAAAACAGGCGGGCGTCCCGGCGGCCAGCCGGAACGCCCGCTGCAGCATTCGCTGCGAATCCGGGTGTCGCACGGCGCGCGTCTGGCAAAAAACACCATTGCCAGGCGCGCCCCAGCGCGGTCTCTATAAAACATTGGTTGCAAAAGTGGGAACCGATTTGCGGACAGGTTGCCGCAACCGGCCGCCTGTCGTCCACAGGGCGTCCGGCGCCGCCGGTCGGCCGCGCCTTGCCGGCGCCCGCTTCATGCGCTTGGCAATTTCCTTTGCCCGCAACATGCTCTAAAGCATTCACGGACGGATCCGGCGCTGCTTCGCATCAGGAAAACGCGTCAAATCAAAACGATAGGGCAGAATTCCTTTTCAACCGGCAGGGCCTTATCCTGGCCGGAAGCCCGTCAGCGGCGGAGTTACGGGAGCATCATGCGCGTCCTCGGCATCGAGACCACCTGCGATGAAACGGCGGCGGCCGTGGTTGAAACCGACGGCGCCGGGCGCCCGATCATCCGCTCCAGCGAAGTGCTGAGCCAGATCGCCGCCCATGCCGCCTATGGCGGCGTCGTGCCGGAAATCGCCGCCCGCGCCCATGTGGAGGCGGTGGATCACATGGTCGCCCGCGCCCTGGAGCGCGCTGGCGTCGAACTGTCCGATATCGATGGTTTCGCCGCCGCGGCCGGGCCCGGCCTGATCGGCGGCGTCATGATTGGCCTCACCACCGCCAAGGCGCTCTCCCTTGTCACCGGCAAGCCACTGATCGCCGTCAACCATCTGGAAGGCCACGCGCTGACGCCGCGCCTGGTCGAGCAGGTGCAGTTTCCCTATCTGCTGTTGCTGGCCTCAGGCGGCCACACCCAGCTCATCGCCGTGCGCGGCGTCGGCGATTATGTCCGCATCGGCACCACCATTGACGACGCCATCGGCGAAGCCTTTGACAAGGTGGCCAAGATGCTGGGCCTGCCCTACCCCGGCGGCCCCCAGGTCGAGCGCGAAGCGGCGAAAGGCAACCCGGAGCGCTTCCACCTACCCCGTCCCATGCAGGGCCGGCCGGTCGCCGATTTCTCCCTGTCCGGCCTGAAAACCGCCGTGCGTCAGGAAGCCCAAAAAATCCTGCCGTTGCGCGCTTCGGACGTCTCGGACCTGTGCGCCTCCTTCCAGGCGGCGGTGGTTGACGTGGTGGCTGACCGCACCCGCGTCGCCCTGCGCGGCTTCCGCGACATCGCCGGCCACCCCACGGCGCTGGTCGTCGCTGGCGGCGTCGCCGCCAATATGGCGATCCGGCGCGGGCTGGAGCGGCTGGCGGCCGAATCCGGCGTGCGGCTGGTGGCGCCGCCGCTGGCCCTGTGCACCGACAACGGCGCCATCATCGCCTGGGCGGGGCTGGAGCGGCTGCGCATGGGCATCCAGGACGATCTCACCGTCGCCGCCCGTCCGCGCTGGCCTCTGGACGCCAGCAAGGACACGCGCGCCGGCGCCAAGGCCTGACTGCGATGACGCACGCCGCAGACGCTTCCGGACGTCCGCTCCGCATCGCCGTCATCGGCGCCGGCGCCTGGGGAACCGCCCTGGCCAACGCCGCCGCCCGGGCGCAGCCTGACGCCAGCGCCGCGCCTGGCGCGCCATCGGTTCCTTTATGGGGCCGCAACGCCGCCGACATGGCGACCATGGCGACGCGCCACGAAAACGCGCGGTTTTTGCCAGGCGTCATCCTGGCGGACGGCGTCGCCCCGTCATCCGACCCTGGCGTCATGGACGACGCCGACGCGGTGCTGCTGGTCATTCCGGCCCAGCAGATCCGCGCCGCCCTGGCGGGGCTGCGGCCACATCTGTCGCGCCCCGGCCTGCCCGTCATCATTTGCGCCAAGGGCATCGAGCGCGGCTCCGGCCTGTTCATGTCCGACGTGGTGCGCCAGGCGCTTCCGGAAGCTGTTCCAGGCGTGCTCTCCGGCCCCAGCTTCGCCGCTGACGTGGCGCGCGGCCTGCCGACGGCGGTGGTTCTGGCCGCCGATGACGAACGGCTGGCGGCGCGGCTGGCGCGACGCCTCTCCGGCCCGACCCTGCGCGTCTATCACAGCGGCGACATGCGCGGCGTCGAGATCGGCGGCGCGGCCAAGAACGTTCTGGCCATTGCCTGCGGCATCGTCATGGGGCGCGGCCTCGGCGAAAGCGCCCGCGCCGCCCTGGTGGCGCGCGGCTTCGCCGAGATGGTGCGCTTCGCCACCGCCTTCGGCGGCGAAACGGCGACGCTGATGGGGCTGTCGGGCCTCGGCGATCTGGTGCTGACCTGCGGCTCGGCCCAGTCGCGCAATTTCGCTTTCGGCCAGGCGCTGGGCGCCGGCGTTGACCTGGCGGCGGCCAGCGGCGGCAAGCTTACCGAAGGCGCCGCCACAGCCCCGGTGCTGCTGCAGCGCGCCCGCGCCGCTGGCGTCGACATGCCGGTGGCGAGCGCTGTCGCCGACATCCTTGACGGACGCCTCAGCATCGACGATGCCGTGGACGCGCTGATGATGCGGCCGCTGCGGCGCGAAGGCTAGGGCGTTTTCGGTAAAAGTGGATGGCGCTTTTCGTGAAGAGAAGCGCGAACAGCGTGCACAACGCGTCACATCGGAAGGACAGGGCGGGATCCGGCCCGGCATGACCGGATTTGCCCTGACTGGCGGATCGCGGCGCTTCCAGATCAACCGCCAAATCCAGGGCAGGAGCAGAATTCATGGCTTACTGGCTGTTCAAATCCGAACCCGATGCGTGGTCGTGGGAACAGCAGGTGGCGCGCGGCGACGCCGGCGAGCACTGGAACGGCGTGCGCAACCACGTCGCCAAACAGAACATGATGGCGATGAAGGTCGGCGATCGCGGCTTTTTCTATCATTCCAACCAGGGCAAGGCGATCGTCGGGATCGTCGAGGTCATCAAGCCCTATTATCCGGACCACACCGACCCGACCGGCAAATTCGGCATGGTCGACATCAAGGCGATCGAACCGCTGCCGCGCCCCGTCACCCTGGAAGAGGCGAAGCATGAGCCGCGCCTGAAGGATATGGTGCTGGTCAACAATTCCCGCCTGTCGGTCCAGCCGGTGAGCGAGGCGGAATGGCGCGTGGTCCGCGAACTGGGCGGCCTGCCAGCCGAATGACGCCGCAACGATGCGGCGTCCACCGTCCTGATCCATTGGTCGCCTTGCGCCGTGAGGCCGGGCGCGGCTAACCTCGCCGCCAACACGTCCATATGAACGACGCGCGCCCTGGGGACAGCGGTCCCGCCTGGCGGCGCCAGAATTTCGGGGAGCACGCAATGACCGATCTGTCCCACGGCAAGACTTATCCGCCGTCACCCGAATGGCAGGCGCGCGCGTGGGTCAATCCCCAGACCAGCCAGGAGATGTACGACGCCTCCGTCGCCGATCCGGAGCTGTTCTGGGATGAGCACGGCCAGCGCATCGACTGGTTCAAACCCTACACCCGCGTCAAGAACACCAGCTTCGCCCCCGGCGCCGTGTCGATCCGCTGGTATGAGGATGGCGTCACCAACGCCGCTTACAATTGCATCGACCGTCACCTGGAGACGCGCGGCGATCAGGTCGCCATCATCTGGGAAGGCGACGACCCTTCCGAGTCGAAGCACATCACCTACCAGGAGCTGCACGACGAGGTTTGCCGCTTCGCCAACGTGCTGCGCAACCGCAATGTCAGCAAGGGCGATCGCGTCACCATCTACATGCCGATGATCCCTGAGGCGGCCTACGCCATGCTGGCCTGCGCCCGCCTCGGCGCCGTGCACTCGGTGGTGTTCGGCGGCTTCTCGCCGGATTCTCTCGCCGGTCGCATCGAGGATTGCGGCTCGCGCGTCGTCATCACCGCCGACGAGGGGCTGCGCGGCGGTCGCAAGGTGGCCCTGAAGGCCAATGTCGACGCCGCCATCGACCGCCTGCCGCCGGGCGTCGACGTGGACCACGTCATCGTGGTGCGGCGCACCGGCGCCAATGTCGCCATGGATCCGCTGCGCGACGTCTGGTACGACGCGGCGCGCGAGATGGTCACCGCTGAATGCCCGTGCGCCCATGTGGACGCGGAGCACCCGCTGTTCATTCTGTATACGTCCGGCTCCACCGGCAAGCCGAAGGGCGTGCTGCACACCACCGCCGGCTATCTGGTCTACACCTCGATCACCCACAAATATGTCTTCGATTACCATGACGGCGACATCTACTGGTGCACCGCCGACGTGGGCTGGGTGACCGGCCACAGCTACATTCTCTATGGACCGCTGACCAACGGCGCCACGACGCTGATGTTCGAGGGCGTGCCCAATTATCCGGACATGTCGCGGTTCTGGCAGGTGATCGACAAGCACAAGGTCAACACCTTCTACACCGCCCCCACCGCCCTGCGCTCGCTGATGCAGGCCGGCGACGCGCCGGTGAAGGCAACCTCCCGCGCCTCGCTGCGCCTGCTGGGATCGGTGGGCGAGCCGATCAACCCGGAAGCCTGGGAGTGGTATCACCGGGTCGTTGGCGATAACCGCTGCCCGATCGTCGACACCTGGTGGCAGACCGAGACCGGCGGCGTGCTGATCAGCCCCCTGCCAGGCGCCACCACCCTGAAGCCCGGCTCCGCCACCCTGCCGCTGTTTGGCGTCCGGCCTGAACTGGTCGACGCCGACGGCAAGGTGCTCGAGGGCGCGGCCGAGGGCAATCTGGTCATCGCCGACTCCTGGCCTGGCCAGATGCGCACGGTTTATGGCGACCACCAGCGCTTCATGGACACCTATTTCGCCACCTACCCAGGCAAGTATTTCAGCGGCGACGGCTGCCGGCGCGACGCCGACGGCTATTACTGGATCACTGGCCGCGTCGACGACGTCATCAATGTCTCCGGTCACCGCATGGGCACCGCCGAAGTGGAATCGGCGCTGGTGGCGCACGCCAGCGTCTCTGAAGCAGCGGTCGTCGGCTATCCGCACGACATCAAGGGCCAGGGCATCTACGCCTACGTCACGCTGATGTCCGGCGTGGAGCCGACCGAGACGCTGCGCAAGGAACTCGTGGGCTGGGTGCGTCAGGAAATCGGACCGATCGCCACGCCCGACCTGATCCAGTTCGCGCCCAACCTGCCGAAAACCCGCTCGGGCAAGATCATGCGGCGCATCCTGCGCAAGATCGCCGAGGACGATTTCGGCGCCCTCGGCGACACCTCCACCCTGTCGGATCCGGCCGTGGTGGATGAACTGGTCAATAACCGGCAAAACAAACGGGGCTGACGGAACGCCTGGCGGGCCAGCGGGCTGATCCCGCCGGCGCGCCGCTCGCGGCGGGCGGGCTCCCGGATTTTTCCGGCGCGGGGGGCGTCCGCCCCGCCGCCGGGCCTGCCCTGCTGCAATCAGAAGCTGTATCCGGCCACGCGTCTCTTTGCAGGTTACGGACCACAGAACCGGCGCCAGAATTGTGATCGCAAGGAAATCCTTGTCCGCTCTCCGTCAGGAACGGCCACGGCGAACACAATCCCCAGTTGTGGATATGTTGGCGCCACCATAACCGGGATGATCCCTAGCAGACGCCTTGCCGCGCAAGGCCGCCATCAGGGAGAACCTCCCATGACCACATCCTATTCGTCGCCCCGCGCCTCCGCGATTGTCGCAAGCGCCCTGCTGATGGCCACCCCGGCCATCAGCGCCCTGACCGACAGCGACGCTGACAGATGTTGGGCCATTTGCCTGGTCGATCACCCCCTGCAGCTCGGCCATTGCCTCAAGCTGTGCATCGTCGACCATCTGCTTGCCCAGTCGAAGACCAGCGGCGCCCAGCCGTGATCTGGCCTCCCTGCGCGGCAAGGGCGCCTTCCGGCAATGCGGCGACGACTTCGCGCAAAGGCGCGCGCGCCAGCAGCGTGAGAACCGCCTCAAACCAGGCGATCCGGACAAAAGCCGGTTTCTGCGCGAACGGATTTTGCGCCGGAACCCGGGGCCGGAACATCGCGTCCGGCTTTATCGCGAGAACCTGTGTCGTTGGCGCCCTGTCCGGGCTGCTGTCTGGTCTGCCGTTCGTGGCGGCGCAAGCGGACGCCCGGACCGAAGCACAAATCAACAGGAACTGCCGGAAACTTTGCATGAAAACGCAATCCCGCCTCCTGGCGCATTGCATCAGACTGTGCAGGCATCAGGCCGCGCGATCGGAGGGGAGCGCCAACGTCAGACGCGTTTTCTTCAGCCCACCGCCCGACTCCGATCACGACGCATCACAACCCGGGGTCAGGGGAAACTCCGGCGCGGACTTCAGAGACCGGCCGCACCACAATCCAGCGTCTGGGCGGTCCGGATTGAAGCAATCACGACAATTCACATAATAATTTGCGAATTACATCTGAAATCATGAAGAACTGTATTGGACAGAAAATGTTTTGCAGATTTAATCTTATATTTATTTTGGCGGCGGTCGGGTTCGCCGCATCCACTTCGTTTGGCCGCGCCGATGAAGCCAATCCGCCACCGCTCTGCTACCGGATCTGCACCGTCGCCTTCCCGGCGGCGACGAGCGAATGCAGCCCGCTAATCTGCGCCAGCAGCCGGGAGGGCGAAACGCCACGAGCCTGATGCAAGCAGGAACGTCGCGCTGGGCGGCGCGGATCACCCTTCTGCTCACCGCGTCGCTGGTCTGCGCGGGCTCCGCCGGCGCGAGCCGCTTCCAACTGGTCTGTGAACAGCGTTGCGACCACTACTGGGGGGACGACTACCTGGACTGCATGGACGGCTGCCTTGAGGACCTGGATCCTGTCAGCCTTTCGACATCAGGAGAGCGCCGCCATGAGTTGCGTCGCCCGGAGGGCTGGCGCCAATGGCGAAGCCTTCCGCAGCCGGCGACTCCCGCGACCGGGATGCGCGCGTCCATCTGCCGGCCTGGCTCCTGAACCGGCCCGCTCCCACACGGCCACGCGCGGGGCGGCGACGCCTCGCGCAATCATGCCGGGATGGTCACGCCTCGCCGGCCACCTGTTGGCATATCAATTTTTTCGGGCGCCACATGCTGAAGAAACTCGTCCTGATCCTGCCATTCGTCGTCGCCGCCCCGGTTGACGCCGCCAGCCCCGACGACCTCGACCATCGCTCCTGCCTCCGCACCTGCATCCGGAAACTTGTCGTGCACCGACAGCAAGGCGACATCGCCCAGTGCACAGCCGCCTGTAACAGGACGCGCATGCTTCTCTCCCGCCATGGCGGTTACACAGGTGCGCGCTGATCACGGCGCCTGACGAAACTGGCCCGCGACCAGCCGGTCAGACCGGCCCGGCGCCTGCATTGTCCAGCGCGACTTGCCAATGACGCGCGCCGCGTGACACGCGCGGCGCGTCAAAAACCTCAATGCTCTTCTGGCAACCCGGCGATGGCCCGGGCGAAATCCCGGGCGGAGAACGGCTCCAGATCGTCAACGCTTTCGCCAACTCCGATGAAATGCACCGGCAGGCCCGATTTCGCCGCGATCGACACCAGGATGCCGCCGCGCGCCGTGCCGTCAAGCTTGGTCATCACCAGGCCGGTGACGCCGGCAGTCCTGGCGAAAATCTCGACCTGATTGACCGCGTTCTGGCCGGTGGTGGCGTCCAGCACCAGTAACGCCGCATGCGGCGCGCCGGCGTCGAACTTTTTCACCACGCGAACGATTTTCTCCAGCTCGGCCATCAGGCCGGCCTTGTTTTGCAGGCGGCCGGCGGTGTCAATCATCAACACGTCGACGCCGCGTTCCTTTGCCTCTTTCAGGGCGTCGAAGGCGAGGCCCGCCGCGTCCGATCCCTGCGGGCGCGCGACCACCGTCGCGCCGGTGCGCTCGCCCCAGACCTTGAGCTGCTCGATGGCCGCCGCGCGAAAGGTGTCGCCCGCCGCCAGCATCACCGAACGGCCCTCGGCGCGGAATTTTTGCGCCAGTTTGCCGATAGTGGTGGTTTTGCCGGCGCCGTTGACGCCGATCATCAGGATGACGAAAGGCTTGTGGCTTGCATCGATGATCAGCGGCTGCGCCACCGGCGTCAGCGTCGTCTCCACCTCACGCGCCAGAACCTGCTTCACTTCGTCGGCGGAGATCTCCTTGTCGTAACGGCCGGCGCTGACCGCCTTGATGATGCGGTCCGTCGTGTCGACGCCAAGGTCGGCCTGGATCAGGATGTCTTCCAGATCCTCCAGCGCCGCCGCGTCAAGCTTGCGACGCACGAACAGATCGGTGATGCCAGTCCCGATCGAGGATGAGGTGCGGGAAAGCCCGCCCTTCAGCCGCTGCCACCAGCTTTGTTTGACCGGCTGGACCGGCTGGGGCGCAACGACAGCGACGGGAGTCGCGGCAGGAGCGGGCGCCGGGGCAGGACCGGACGCAGGGGCAGGATCGGGCGCCGGAGACGGCTGTAGCGGCGTGGCTGGCGCATCCGGCGACGTCGTGACGGAGGCTTGCGGGACAGGCGGCGCGGAAGCCGACGGCGGCTCCGGCGCGATTACTGGAGCGACAGGAGCGGGCGCAACGGGAGCGGGCGCGACAGGAGCGGGCGCGACAGGAGCGGGCGCGGGCGGCGTCCCGGATGCGGATACCGGCGCCGGCGTTGCTTCGGCAACCGGCGCTTCGGGTACAGGCGCGGGCGCAGCAACGTCATCCGGCTTCGCAGCCGGCCCGGCGTCCGGCGTCGCCGTGTCCTGATCGGGCTTTTCGGGCGTCCCGGCAGGCTTCTCCGCTTCGCTGGCGTTTTTCTTGCCGCCAAACAGTCGCGAAAAGAAGCCCTTCCTGTCGTTGTCGCTCATGTCATTCCCGATGATCGCCGGCAACCGCCGTCGTCTGTCCGCGTGCATGCAATCATGCGTGCATGCATGCTTGCGCCGCCTGTCTATGGTCTTAACCACCGCCGCCGCGATGGCAACCGCAAGCTGGCGGAATATGGGCCGCCACTGCAAAATTTGCGCCGCCTGCCGCGCCGCTTTACAGCGAAGCGAACGATCGGACCCGATGACGACCATGCCCCACGCCGAAGCGCCCTCCCCACCAACCCTCGATGAACTGCGCGCCGACATGGCCGGGCGGGTGCTGTATCGCGATGGGCTGATGCTGGTCATCAACAAACCGTTCGGCGTGCCGGTGCATCGCGGGCCGGCCGCGGCTGACTGGAAAAATGCGCCGGATCTGGAAAGCGCCTTCGACGTGCTGCGCTTCGGCCTGCCACGCATCCCCGCCCTCGCTCACCGGCTTGATCGCGACACCTCTGGCTGCCTGGTGCTCGGCCGCCACCGCAAGGCGCTGGACAAGCTCGGCCGCATGTTCAAGGCGGGCGACATCGACAAGACCTATCTGGCGGTGGTGGAGGGCCATCCTGAAGCGGCGAGCGGCGAAATCGACCTGCCGCTGGGCAAGCGCGATCCGGATCGCGGCTGGTGGATGAAGGTCGATCCGGCCGGGCTGCCATCGCTCACCCGCTGGCGCCTGCTCGGCGCAACGACCGATGACGGTGCGCCGCGCGCCCTGGTGGAACTGGCGCCCGTCACCGGCCGCACCCACCAGTTGCGCGTGCACTGCGCCGCCATGGGCTGGCCGATCCTCGGCGACGCCGTTTACGGCTCCGCGCCGCGCCATGGCGGCCCCGGCCTGCATCTGCACGCCCGGTCCGTGACCATTCCGCTCCATGCCAGCCGGCCGCCCATTACCGTCGTCGCGCCGCCGCCGCCCCACATGCTGGCGCAACTGGCGGCCTGCGGTTTCGTTGACGACCAGCCGGCCGTTTCGGACGAAGCGGAAGCCTCATAAAACAGAACGCCGGGCGAGCGGCCCGGCGTTCGTACGCGATGTGACCCCGCCTCAGTTGAGGGCGGCGCCGGCTGGGCGGGCGGCCTCCGGGCCAACCGCCATGTCGCCAACTGTCAGGCCAAGCGGCCCGGCGTTCACCGAAACCGCGTCGCCGTCCTTCACCTTGCCAGCCAGGATCAGCTCCGCCAGCGGGTCCTGGACGTTCTTTTGCACCACCCGCTTCAACGGACGGGCGCCATAGGCAGGATCGTAGCCGCGCCCAGCCAGCCAGTCGCGCGCCTCGTCGCTGACATCGAGCGTGATCTTGCGCTCCTCCAGCAGCCGCGACAGGCGCTTCAGCTGGATGTCGACGATCGCCCCCATCTGGTCGCGCTTCAGCCTGTGGAACAGGATGATCTCGTCGATGCGGTTGAGGAATTCGGGCCTGAAGTGGCTGCGCACCACCGCCATCACCTCGTCGCGCACCGCATCCGAATCCTCGCCATCCTTCTGGTTGACCAGATATTCGGCCCCCAGGTTCGAGGTCATGATGATCAGCGTGTTGCGGAAGTCGACGGTGCGACCCTGACCGTCGGTGAGACGGCCGTCGTCGAGCACCTGCAGCAGCACGTTGAACACGTCCGGGTGCGCCTTCTCCACCTCGTCGAACAGCACCACCTGGTAGGGCCGGCGCCGCACGGCTTCGGTCAGCGAACCACCTTCCTCATAACCCACATAGCCGGGAGGCGCGCCGATCAGCCGCGACACCGAGTGCTTCTCCATGTACTCGGACATGTCGAGGCGCACCATGGCGTTCTCGTCGTCAAACATGAACGACGCCAATGCCTTGGTCAGCTCGGTCTTGCCGACGCCCGTCGGGCCAAGGAACATGAACGAGCCGATCGGCCGGTTCGGGTCCTGGAGACCGGCGCGGGCGCGCCGCACCGCCGTCGACACCGCGACCACCGCTTCGTGCTGGCCGACGACGCGCTTCGCCAGCGCCTCCTCCATGCGCAGCAGCTTGTCGCGCTCACCCTCCAGCATCCGGTCGACGGGCACGCCGGTCCAGCGCGACACCACCTGGGCGATGTTGTCGGGCGTCACGGCCTCCTGCACCACGTCCTTGCCGCTGCTCTCCGTGTCGGCCAGCTCCTTTTCCAGGCCAGGAATGACACTGTAGGTCAGCTCGCCGGCGCGCTGGTACTCACCGCGCCGCTGGGCGATGGCCAGTTCGTTGCGCGCCTCGTCAAGCTTGCGCTTCAGGTCGGCGGCCTTGCCAAGCTTGTCCTTCTCCGCCTGCCATTTCGCGGTCAGGGCGGACGACTGCTCCTCAAGGTCGGCCAGCTCCTTTTCCAGCCGGGCCAGACGGTCCTTCGAACCGGCGTCGCTCTCCTTCTTCAACGCCTCGGCTTCGATCTTCAGGCGAACGATCTCGCGGTCGATCGAGTCCAGCTCCTCCGGCTTGCTGTCCACCTGCATGCGCAGGCGGGCGGCGGCCTCGTCGATCAGGTCGATGGCCTTGTCCGGCAGGAAGCGGTCAGTGATGTAGCGGTTCGACAGCGTGGCGGCGGCGACCAGGGACGCGTCCTGGATGCGCACGCCATGGTGCTGCTCATAGCGCTCCTTCAGGCCGCGCAGGATCGAGATGGTGTCCTCGACCGTCGGCTCGGAAACGAACACAGGCTGGAAACGCCGCGCCAGCGCCGGATCCTTCTCCACATGCTTGCGGTACTCGTCGAGCGTGGTGGCGCCAACGCAGTGCAGCTCGCCGCGCGCCAGGGCCGGCTTCAGCAGGTTGGAGGCGTCCATGGCCCCGTCGGTCTTGCCCGCGCCCACCAGCGTGTGCATCTCGTCGATGAACAGGATGATGTTGCCTTCGGCGGACTGCACCTCCTCCAGCACGCTCTTCAGCCGCTCCTCGAACTCGCCGCGATATTTCGCGCCGGCGATCAGCGATCCCATGTCCAGGGCCAGCAACTGCTTGTCACGCAGGCTCTCCGGCACGTCGCCGTCAACGATGCGCCGCGCCAGGCCTTCGACGATGGCGGTCTTGCCGACGCCAGGCTCGCCGATGAGCACCGGATTGTTCTTGGTGCGCCGCGACAGCACCTGGATGGTGCGGCGGATTTCCTCGTCGCGGCCGATCACCGGGTCGATCTTGCCCTCGCGGGCCGCCTGGGTGAGGTTGCGGGCGTATTTTTTCAGGGCGTCATAGGCCTGCTCCGCCGAAGCGGAATCAGCCGTACGCCCCTTGCGCAGCGCCTCGATGGCGGCGTTGAGCCCTTGGGCGGTGACGCCAGCGGCCGCCAGCGCCTTGCCGGCCTCGCTGTCCTTCTCGATGGCCAGCGCCAGCAGCAGCCGCTCAACCGTCACGAAGCTGTCGCCCGCCTTGTCGGCGGCCTTCTCGGCAGCCTCGAAGACGCGGGCCAGCGCCGGCGAGAGGTACACCTGGCCGCTGCCGCCCTGCACCTTCGGCAGGCGGGCCAGCGCCTGCTCGGTCTGCTGCAGGGCCAGACGTGAATTGCCGCCAGCGCGATCGATGAGGCCGGCGGCAAGCCCTTCCGGATCATCAAGCAGCACCTTCAACAGATGCTCGGGCGTGAATTGCTGATGGTTCTCGCGCAGGGCCAACCCCTGCGCCGACTGAAGGAAACCCTTCGAGCGGTCAGTGTATTTATCAATGTTCATGCGCATCTCCTTTCGGATCCCCGCATATGGGGCGATCCGCAATGGCGGCCCCTCGGGAGGCGACCGCCGGAATACGTTGCTGGCGCCAAGCGCCGGCACAGACCCTATCTGGGTGTTGCTGGCTGGCAACACCAGAGGGAACAAGTTTTTTTTATCCGCCCGAAAGTCCTGTTTCTCCGGGCTTCCGGCGCCCGACCCGATCCGCATGCGTCAGCGTCATCCAGAAAACGCCGGCAATGCGCCAGACTGGATGCTGGCCCGGCAAGGAATGTGGGCGGCGCTAACGGACATTGCCAGGCCCGGGATGGGCGCAAGCCCATGGAATGCACAGGTTTCAGCGCCGTGCATGGCGGCGGGGAAGCGCCGTTTCACGATCGCGCGCTCCGGCGCGGGCAAGGAACATTGCCTTCCGGCCCTCACGCGTCCGGGCGAAATTCAATTCCACTCCGGCCGATGCTCCCCTAGACTGCCACCCAAGGGCGAAGACCCGTAACATATTGGGAGGAAAGTCATGTCGCAGGTGCTGTCCGGCGTCCGCGTGCTGGATTTTGGCCGCTTCATCGCCGGCCCCTACTGCGCCGCGCTGCTGGCGGATTTTGGCGCCGACGTCATCCGCATCGAGAAGCGCGAGGGCGGCGAAGACCGTTACATCGCGCCGATCTGCGAGTCCGGGGCCGGCGGCATGTTCATGCAGATGAACCGCAACAAGCGCGGCATGACCCTTGACCCCATGAGCGAGGACGGGGCCGCCGTCGTCCGCAAACTGGTCTCCTCCGCCGATATCGTCATCGCCAACCTGCCGCCCGAGACGCTCCGGGCCATGAAACTGGACTACGACAGTCTCACGGCGGTGAAGCCGGACATCATCCTCGTCACCGCCTCGGCCTTCGGCGCCGTCGGTCCCTATCGTGATCGCGTTGGCTTCGATTCCATCGGCCAGGCCATGTCGGGCGCCGCCTACATGACAGGCCAGCCCGGCCAGCCGGTGCGGGCCGCCGCGCCTTACGTGGATTTCGGCACCGCCTTCGGCATGGCCTTCGGCGCGCTGATCGCGCTGATGGACCGGGCGCGCACCGGCAAGGGACAGATCGTCGAGGGCGCCCTGTTGCGCACGGCCGTCAACATGATGGGCTCAACGCTCATCGAGCAGGCCGCCATCCAGATCAACCGGACGCCGACGGGCAACCGCGGACAGACCTCCGCGCCCTCCGACATCCTGCCGACCAGGGACGGACACGTGCTCGTCGCCGTGACCGGGCAGCCCATCTACAAACGCTGGGTGAAGCTGATGGGCGACGAGGACTACTGGCTCAACGATCCGAAATTCGCCAATGATCTCGTGCGCGGTGAGAACGCCGAGTTGATCAGCGCCCGGCTGGGCGCCTGGCTGGCGGAGCGCACCACGGACGAAGCGATCACCGCGCTGGCGCAGGCGCGGATACCCGCCGCGCCGGTGCTGACGCCCCAGGAAGTGCTCGACGACCAGCACCTGCTGGAAACCGGCTATCTGCAGCCGGTCGACTTCCCCGGCATGGATCAGGCCGCGCTGCTGCCACAGCCGCCCATGGTTCTGTCGCGCACCCCGGGCGAGATCCGTTCCCGGGCGCCCCTGAACGGCGAACACACCGACCAGATCCTGCGCAGCATCGGGGTTGATGACGCGGAAATTGCGCGCCTGCGCGACGCCCGGGCCATTTAGGGCGAAGGCCCGTTCCTGTTAACGGGATTTCGTTCCACCGCCCTGGATTGATGCGCCAGTTCCAGCGCGGTGGCCTCCGCGTCGCTGGAAGAGGCTCTGGCCCTCCTCCCTCACGAAACCGGGGCCACTTTTCCCCCAAATGCACCCGTGAGTTTCAGACAAAAAACTGGCCGGGAAGACCGGCCAGATCATGTGCGCAATTTTCTGCGAAGCCACGCGACAATGCGTCAGCCCGGTTCTGCTCAGCCCATGTGGAACACGCAGACCTTGTTGCCTTCCGGATCACGGAAATAGGCGCCGTAGAAGGTTGGCATGCGCTCGCCAGGGGCGCCCTCGTCGGTGGCACCATTGGCCAGGGCCGTCTGGTAGGCCTTGTCCACGGCGGCGCGGTCTGGCGCGGCGAGCGCCGGCATCACGCCATTGCCCACGGTCGCCGCCTTGCCGTCATAGGGCTTGCAAATCATGATTCCGGCGGCGCCCTTGCGGCCCCAGCCAATCATGCGGTCGTTGTTGACGGTGCGCTTGGCGCCAAGGTCAGCGGCAATCGCATCATAAAACTTGCCGGCGGCGTCCAGGTTGTTGGAGCCGAGGGTCATGTAGCCAAGCATATGTTCCTCCCGATGAGTCTGAATTCCGGACATTCGTTCCGTCCAGACCTTGTCGTGCATGGCGCCCTGTTTGCACCCCGCCGTCAAGCGGGATGTACAGGCGGATCGCGGAAATAGACAAGCTGATGGCTGGTGGCCAGCAAGGTTCCATCCCCGCTCCACAACTCAGCCGACTGGTCATGATAGCCGTGGTTGTAGACCCGCGTATCGGCGTGGCCGATCAGGGGCGCCTCGCCCTGCCGCGCCAGGGCGTCGGCGGTCGCGTGGAACCAGGTCGTCATGGAAATGGTGCCCACCGGCATCAGCGCGCCGCGCGCCACGAACACCCGCGCGAAGAAACAGTCGGCGAAAGCCGCCAGCGAGACGAAGTCGAGCGGCCTTGGCGGCTCGTCGCGCATCAGACCGGTCTGGGCGCCGGCGACCGGCTCCGCCAGGGGTTGCGACGCCAGCGGCGTATAGCGGTCAAGCCGCACGTCATAGCGCGCCATCCAGGCGCAGGGTGATTTCTCCCATGGAAAACGCACCAGCTCCGCCTCTGGCGGCAGTTGCGGCGGCTGGGCCGGGCGGTGGCTCCAGGTTTCAGGGCGGGCGCTGCAAATGGCCGTGGCGGTGATGGCCGGCGCGTCGTCGCCCTGGGAAAGCTCCAGAAACCAATGCTGGGTCGATCTGTTGGTGCGGGCCGCTCTCAGGCTGATGCGCAACGGGCCTTCAGCAATGGTGGCGCAATAATTCACTGTCAGGGCGATGGGATCGCCGCGCCGCTCCGGGTGCTGCAACAGCGCCCGCATCAGCAGGGCTGCGGTCAGCCCGCCATAGGGACCGGCGAAATTCCAGTAGGCGCGGGTCATCAGACCGGTGAAGCCGTCGCCCGTCCAGGTCAGGCGCGTCGCCTCATCCAGCGGATGCAACGCCCCGTCGCCATTGCCTCCGGCATCGCCATCCTGCGCCAGCCCCATTTGATTGACCCTCCCCCGACAGGCTGTCCGGAGCCGCCGGATATTTTCAGGCGAAGCAGCCGCCCGTTATCGCGTTGCCGGCAATGTGCATGGTCGCGTCGCCACGGTCCAGCCCGCCGCTGGCGGGATGTGCGCGATGGCGAAATCGCCGCCGTTACCTCGCGCGTAATCGCCAGGGCTCAGGTGGCCGCGCATCATGGCGTCACGGTCCACTTCAGGATCAACGCGAAAGGATACGCCATGCAACAGCAAGCCCATGTCCCTGCGGACGCCGCCCGCCGTCTCGCGACGCAGTATATCGCCCTGTGGAACGAGGCCGACGCCACCCGGCGGAGCGTTCTTGCCGGCGCGCTGTTCACCAGCGGCGCGGCCTATCTCGATCCGGTGATGGCCGGCGAAGGCCCTGACGGCATCTCCGGCATGGTCGGCGCAGCGCAGCAACAGTTTGCCGGCTTGTCATTCAGCCTGCGCGGCGAACCCGAAGCCACCGGCGACTGCGTGCGTTTCTCCTGGTCGCTGGGGCCGGAGGGTGGTCCTTCCATCGCCGCCGGAACCGACTTCGCCCGCGTCAACGGCGGCCGGTTCAGCGCCGTCACCGGCTTCATCGACCAGAAGCCCGGCGATCCGCCGCCCGCCGGCTGATGCATCCGCCGCCCAGAGCAACACACCAACCAGGGAGTCCAGTCATGACCCGTTTTCAGACCAGCCCCATGCTGCGCAACCTTCTCATCCTTGACGCCGTGACCTGCCTTGGCGCGGGCGCGCTGATGGCGATCGGCGGCGGCTACCTCGCGTCGCTGCTCGCCCTGCCAGAACCGTTGCTGCGCTATGCCGGCGCATTCCTGATTGTCTTCGGCGGCGCCGTCGGGCTGCTGGCCCGCGGCGCCCGGCCTCCCAGGGCGGCGGTCGTGGCGGTCATCGTCTGCAACGCTCTGTGGGCGGTTGAATCCGTCGCGATCATCGTCGCCGGCTGGGTGACGCCCAACGCCCTGGGGGTTGCGTTTGTTCTCGCCCAGGCCGTGTGGGTCGCCGCGCTGGCCGCGCTGCAATATGGCTGCCTGCGGCGGCAGGCCATTGCGGCGCCCGCGGCGTGAGGCCGCCGGTCAGTTCAGATCATCAGGAAGGGAGGGCAGCGGCATGATGTCGACGCCCTCCTCCAGCAGCGCCCGGACCTCTTCCGGGCGCGCTTCGCCGCGAATGGCCCGCGCCTCGGCTTCGCCTGAATGGATGCGCCGCGCCTCGTCGGGAAACTGCGCCCCCACATCGACAGTGTTCTGCACCACGTAGTGGCGCACGGCGCGCATCACCGCCCGCACCCGCCGGGCGGCTTCGTCGCTCATGGCGTCGGGAAGGGACGCCGCCTGTTGCGCCTGTTGCGCCGGTCCGGCGGGAACTGGCGGAGCTTCAGTGGCAACGGAGCGGTCATGCACGGCGGAGCGGGCCAGCGCCGGGGCCATGACGGTCTTCCCGACCTTCAGCGAACCGCATTGCGGACATGAGACGAAACCAGCCGCCGCCTGGGCGTCATAGGCCTGGCTGTCGGCAAACCAGCTTTCGAATTCGTGCCCCTGATCGCAGGCCAATGTGTAACGGATCATCCGCGCGGCGACCTCTCGCCTGTGTTTGCCGGCTGACGGCGCCAGCCTGAATGCTGATTGCGACAACATCCCCGGGGAGCCACTGCGCCGGGCCACCGTGGATCATGTCATACGTGCGTCAGATAAGCGCTCTCGCCGGGCTTTTCCACCCAGCGGTTCAGCCGACCCGGCGCACGGAAAATGGCCGGGTGTGCTGCAGCGCCGGAATGCGCTGGCGCGCCGTCGCCACCGCCGCCAGATCGATGCTGGCCAGAATGACGCCGGGCGCGTCGCCGGCCTCCGCCAGCACCACGCCCCACGGGTCGACGATGATCGAATGGCCGTACGTTTCACGGCCATCCTCGTGCAGGCCGCCCTGGGCCGCCGAAATGACGAAGGCGCCGTTCTCGATGGCCCGGGCCCGTTGCAGGACCTGCCAGTGCGCCTCGCCGGTCTGGCGGGTGAAGCACGCGGGCGCGGTGAGGACATCGGCGCCGGCTTCGGCAAGAGCGCGATACAGATAGGGAAAGCGCAGATCGTAACAAATGGTGACGCCAACGCGGCCGGCCGGCGTGCTCACCAGCGGGGCCACGTCGCCGCCGGTGTAGGCGCGCGATTCGCGCCAGCTCTCACCATTGGGCAGATCGACGTCAAACAGGTGGATCTTGTCGTAGGTGGCGAGAATGTCGCCGCTGGCGCCGATGACAATGGCGCGATTGGCGATCTTGTCGCCGGCGCGGAGCGCCAGCGAGCCGATGTGGATGGTGAGGCCGCGCCGCCGCGCCAGATCCTGGACGGCCGGGATCAGCGGATCCTCATCCTGGCTATGGATCTTTTCCATCAGATCGGTGCGCGAGCGCTCGACCAGGCCCGTCATTTCCGGGGTCTGGATATAGGTCGCGCCGGCGTCCGCCGCCTCGCCGATCAGGCGGATCGCGGTTTCGCGGTTCTCGGCCGGATCGCGGCTGGAGCGCATCTGCACGCAAGCGACGGTCAGCGGCGTGGTCGGCGGCGTTCCGCGCAGGTCAGGCCCCCGCGTCGCGCCGGTCGCCGGCGAAGGCGCATCCTGCGGCCCGGATGCGGTGACAGGCCCTGCTTCCTCGGTCATGGCGACTCCCTCCCCGGCGCAGCGCCGTCAGGGCAAAGCCCGGTCGAACGGCGCTTTGCTCCCCCCTGTTGTACCGGGCGTCATGGCGCCCGAAAGGCCGCCGGAGCCAGGCCCGGCTCCAGCCCATTCATTGCAGGCGATTCGCCCTGCCATGGAGCGTCCCGGCTTGCCGGCGCCAGGATCCCGTCCCTGCGGGGCCCGCCGGACACACCGGACAGGCCAATCCGCTGAATGCCCGGGCGGGCTCTCAGCCATTGAGCAGGGCGTCGAGCTTGCCGGCGGCGTCAAGCGCATGCAGGTCATCGCTGCCGCCCACATGCTGCCCGCCGATAAAGATCTGCGGCACGGTGGTGCGCCCGCCAGCCCGGTCGATCATCGTCGCCCGCTGCTCCGGGTGCTGCAGGATGTCGATTTCCTCAAACGCCGCCCCCTTGGCGTTCAGCAACTGCCTGGCTGCGTGGCAATAGGGGCAGGTGGATTTGGTGTAAATGGTTATGCGCTGCACCGGAAACTCCAGAAGACCTGTCATGAGGACCGTCATGAGAACTGTTCGATAAATATATGGCCCGACGCGCCGTCTCCGTCACCCGTCCATTCGGCGATGGCTACCGGGCGCGGACCACGAGAGCGAAGGTGAGCACATCGACCTGCGCCGCGCCAGCCTTCAGCAGCGCCCGCGTCGCCGCGGCGGCGGTGGCGCCGGAGGTCATCACATCGTCGACCAGCAACACCCGTTTGCCCGCGATCCGGGCGCGGGCGCCGGACGCCACGGCGAAAGCGCCGCGCAGGTTGCTGGCCCGCGCCGTGCGCGTCAGCCCAACCTGCGGCGCGGTGCGGCGAACGCGGCGCAAGATATCCGGGGCCATCGGCCGCCCGCCATGCCGGCTCACCGTTTCCGCCAGCGCCGCCGCCTGGTTGAAGCGCCGGCTCCACAGGCGCGTCCGGTGCAGCGGCGTCGGCGTGACCAGCTCCGCGTCCGCCAGCAACTCGGCGCCGGCGGTCGCCATCATCCGTCCCAGCAGACGGGCGATGTCAGGGCGATCGCCAAATTTCATGGCATGCACCAGATCACGCGCCACGCCGTCATAACGCACCGCCGCCCGGGCCCTGCCCCATGGCGGCGGATCGGCGATCGCCGCGGGCGACGTCGTTCCGGCGCCGGGATCAACGGCGAAGGGCGCGCCGAGGCGCTCACAGCAGGGACGGGTGATGAAGCCGAGGCTGCGCCAACAGACCGGACACAAGGCCTGCGGCGCGCTGACGGCCTGGCTGCAATGCAGGCAGATGGGCGGATAGAGCGCATCGAGGGCGGCGCGGCGGACGCCGGCGAGCAGGGCTGGCAGCCGCCGCCAGGCCGGCGGACTGCGTTGGGCGGCGTCTTCCGGAATATCCGTCATGCCGACAACTCCCCACTTTGACCGTGGCCCGGCCACACGCCATATAAGGCGGCATCATAGATGGCGCCGTCGCGCCGGATGAAGCGGATTTCGCGCCATCCCCGGCCGCGATCGCCAGAAGTCGCCGAAGCCGGAAGCCCGGAACAGGAAAGCCGCATGTCCGCGCCAGATACACCCCAGGGTCACGCCGCCTCCGCCGCGCCGCTGGTTTTCGACCGCCCGCTGGCGCGCCATTATCTCGAGCGCGCCGCCAGGGCCGGGCTGGCGGATTTTCTGGTCGACCGGGTGGCTGAAGACCTCGACCTGCGCCTGTCAGCGATCAAGCGCGACTTTTCCTGCGCCCTCGATCTTGGCGGGCCAGGCGAACAGGTGCGCGACGTGTTGCGCCAGCGCGGCGTGGCGCGGGTGGTGCGCGCGCCCATCGGTCAGGGGCTCGGCGGCGACGTGGTGGTTGATGAGGAGGCGTTGCCGTTCGCGCCGGAATCCTTCGACCTGATCGTCGGCGTGTTGTCGTTGCAGGGCGTCAACGATCTGCCCGGGGCCATGGCGCAGATTCGCCGGACGCTGAAGCCGGACGGCCTGTTCATCGGCTGCCTGCCTGGCGGCGCCACCCTCACCGAACTGCGCCAGGCATTCACCCAGGCTGAGGCCGAGACCACTGGCGGCGTCAGCCCGCGCGTGGCCCCCTTCGCCGACGTGCGCGACATGGGCGCCCTGCTGCAACGCGCCGGCTTCGCTTTACCCGTCGCCGACCTGGAAAGCCTGACGGTGCGCTACGGCCACCCCTTGCGCCTCGCGGCCGACCTGCGCGCCATGGGCGCTGGCAACGCCCTGGTCGACCGCCTGCGCAAACCCCTGCGCCGCGACACGCTGATGCGCATGGCCGAGGTGTATCTGCAGCGTTTCGCCGATCCGGACGGGCGGGTGCGTGCCACCTTTGAGCTGGTGTGGATGTCGGGGTGGGCGCCGCATGAGAGCCAGCAGAAACCGCTGCGGCCCGGCTCCGCCAAGGCCCGCCTCATCGACGCCCTGAAAGTGGACGCCGCCGCCATGGCGCCGGTTCCTGATCGCACGGGCTGACGCCAAAGCCCAATGTGTCGGAACTCATGGGGTTCTTGCATGAGCCTCCTGGCGGCCCTGGTGGGACAGGGCATCGCCGCGCCGCACGGAAACAGCCCGCCTTGCGGGAAAATGATGCGCCGGACAGATGACATCGGAACGAATTGGGGCCAGGCTTGCCGGGCGCTGTCAGAGCCGTTCGCGCCTGGGGATTTTGGGTCCGCGCACTGCGTCTCCAGCGAAGCGGAGCCTGTCCTGGCCGGGGCGTGACGCCCGGCCGCCTGGATGCTCCGACAGATGACGCCGGAGCGACGGGATCTGCGCCATTCGGTTGCAGGGCCATGAATGCTCCTGCATGCCGGGAGCTGTCGTCATGAAGCCGTTCACCTTCGACACCGCGCATTCCATTGTATTCGGGGCAGGCGTTTCGGAGCGCATTGGCGAACTGGCGCTGCAACGGCTTGGCGGAGCAGTTTCGGGCGACGCCCGCGCCCGGATACTGGTGGTGACGGACCAGGGCGTCATCGCCGCGCATCTGCTGGATCCGGCGTTGCGGTCCCTGCGCGCCGCAGGCCTCACGGCTGAAGTGTTCGACGGCGTCGTCGCCGATCCGCCGGAAGCGGTGGTGCAGGCCGCCATCGCGCAGGCGCAGGCCATGCGGGCGACGGCGGTGATTGGTTTCGGCGGCGGCTCACCCATGGATACGGCCAAGCTGGTGGCGTTGCTGGCGCGGACCGGCGCGGCGCTGGGCGACATCTATGGCGTCGGCAGGGCTGTCGGGCCGCGGTTGCCGCTGATGCTGGTTCCGACCACCGCCGGCACCGGCTCGGAGGTAACCCCGGTGGCGGTGGTCACCACCAGCGCCCGCGAAAAGCAGGGCGTGGTGTCGCCATTGCTGCTGCCTGACGTGGCGCTGCTTGATCCAGAGTTGACCTACGGACTGCCGCACCACGTCACCGCCGCGACTGGCGTCGACGCCATGGTTCACGCCATTGAGGCGCACGAATCGCTCAGTCCCAACAACAATCCGCTGTCGCGACTGCTGGCCCGCGAAGCGTTGCGTCTGCTCGGCGATGGCGTCCGCTCGGCCGTGCGCGAAGGCACCCACCCGGAGGCGCGCAGCCAGATGATGCTCGGCGCCATGCTGGCTGGCCAGGCTTTCGCCAATTCACCCGTGGCCGCCGTGCACGCGCTGGCCTATCCGGTCGGGGCGCACTTTCATGTGGCGCATGGCCTGTCGAACGCGCTGGTGCTGCCGCATGTGTTGCGCTTCAACTGTGGGACCGATGGCGGCGCCTATGCCGAGGTCGCGCCGGCGCTGTTTCCGTTCCTGGCCGGAACGCCAGCCTCCAGGCGCGGCCTGGCGCTGGCCGACGCGCTGGCCCACCTGACTGCTGAAATCGGCCTGCCCACGCGCCTGCGCGAGGTCGCGCGCGCCGCTTCCAGGGACGTCCTGCCCGAGTTGGCGCGCGACGCCATGAAGCAGACCCGTCTGCTGGTCAACAATCCGCGCCCCGTTTCGGAAGCCGACGCGCTGGCGATTTACGAGGCGGCCTGGTAGCGGCCGGCGCGCCCTGGATCAGGCATGCGCAAGCGCGAGCCTGGCGTTCCGTTCGACCAAAGACCCATGCGTCAAAAGCAAAAGCCACAAGGCGCGCGACTTGCGGGAATGGTTGCGACTCCCTTATAGAACACTATCAGAACGGGCGGCGAACAACGCTGTCTTTCGTCCACTCCGCGCGACTGGTCCCCGGTGGCGGAACGTGCCGGAAATCCGGCTGAGCGAGGTGCTTGCTGATGCGAGGCGCTCTTGGCGGCCCACGCGTGCTCCTGCGTCGTCTCCGCGAGGTGATGGCGGAGACAGTCAGCGCCCAGGAGAAGCTCGACCGCATCGTTGTCCTGATCGCCAGCAACATGGTGGCCGAGGTCTGCTCAGTCTACGTGCTGCGCGCCGACGGCAACCTGGAGCTCTATGCGACCGAAGGCCTCAAGCGCGAGGCCGTGCACCGCACCATCATCAATTCCGATGAGGGCCTCGTCGGCCTGATCGCCTCGAGCGCTGAACCGCTGGCCCTCTCAGACGCCCAGAGCCACGAGGCGTTCTCCTACAGGCCCGAGACCGGCGAAGAAATCTATCACTCGTTCCTCGGCGTGCCGATCCTGCGCGCCGGCAACACCCTCGGCGTGCTGGTGGTGCAGAACCGCGCCTACCGCATCTACACCGAGGAAGAGATCGAGGCGCTGCAGACCACCACCATGGTCATCGCCGAGATGGTGGCCTCGGGCGATCTGCAAACCCTGGTGGAGCCCGGCCAGGACATCGCCATCCGTCGCTCGCTGGCGCAGCGCGGCGCTTCCCTGTCGGAAGGCATTGGCCTCGGCTATGTGGTGCTGCACGAACCGCGCGTGGTGGTGCAGAAGCTGATCGCCGACGACGTCGCCGGCGAGCTGGCGCGCATCGACGGCGCCATCACCAGCTTGCGGGAGCGCATCGACAATCTGCTGGCGCGCGGCGACGTCGCCCACAGCGGCGAACACCGCGACGTGCTCGAAACCGTGCGGATGTTCGCCAATGACCAGGGCTGGCTGCGGCGGATTCGCGAGGCCATTCACACCGGCCTGACGGCGGAAGGCGCGGTCGAGCGCGTGCAGTCCGACACGCGCGCCCGCATCCTGCGCCAGACCGACCCCTATCTGCGCGAGCGCCTGCACGACCTGGATGAGCTGGCCAACCGCCTGCTGCATGAACTTTCCGGGGCCAATTTCACCGCCGCGCGCGAGGAACTGCCGGACAACGCCATTCTGGTGGCGCGCTCCATGGGGCCGGCGGCCCTGCTCGACTATGATCGCTCCCGCCTGCGCGGCCTGGTGCTGGAAGAAGGCGGCAAGACCAGCCACATCGCCATCGTCGCCCGGGCGCTGGGCATTCCGGCGGTCAGCGAAATCGACAACATCGTCTCGCTCGTGGAAGCCGGGGACGCCATCATCGTCGACGGCGTCGCCGGTGAAGTGCAGATTCGCCCGCAGCCAAATGTGGAGGCGGCCTATGCGGAAAAGGCGCGGCTGCGCGCCCGCGCCCAGGCCAAATACAAGCGGCTGCGCAAATTGCCGTCCACCTCGAAGGATGGGGTCAACGTCAGGCTGAACATTAACGCCGGCCTGCTGGTCGACATGCCGCATCTGGCCGAATCCGGCGCCGCGGGCGTCGGGTTGTTCCGCACCGAGCTGCAGTTCATGGTGGCGGAAAAGCTGCCGTCGACCACCGAGCAGCAATTGCTTTACGAGCAGGTGCTGCAGGGCGCCGGGGAAGCCCCGGTGACCTTCCGCACGCTCGACATCGGCGGCGACAAGGTGCTGCCCTACATGGAGCGCGTCGAGGAGGAAAATCCCGCCCTCGGCTGGCGCGCCATCCGCATCGCCCTCGACCGGCCGGCGCTGCTGCGGGCGCAGATGCGCGCCCTGCTGCGCGCCGCCGCCGGGCGCTCCCTGCGCGTCATGTTCCCGATGGTGGCGACCATCGACGAGTTCCTGCGCGCCCGCGCCCTGGTGGCGCGCGAGCGGGCCTATCTGAACCGGCACGGCCATGCGGACCCGGCGGAAGTGAAGCTGGGCGTCATGGTCGAGGTGCCGTCGCTGCTGTTCCAGCTCGACGAGATCTGCGCCGAGGCCGATTTCATCTCGGTGGGCTCCAACGACCTGATGCAGTTCCTGTTCGCGGCGGATCGCGAGAACCGTCATGTGGCCGGACGTTTCGATCCGCTGGGTCCGGCGGCGCTGCGCGCCCTGCGGCACATCGCCCACACCGCCGCCCGGCACGATTGCGTGGCGACGGTGTGTGGAGAAATGTCGGGACGACCGCTGGAAGCCATGACCCTCATCGGCCTTGGTTTCCGCGCCCTGTCGATGCCGCCGGCTGCGGTGGGACCGGTCAAGGCCATGCTGCTGGCGCTGGAGGTGGGCCCGCTCACGGCCTTCCTCGACGAGGTCCTGCGCTGCGACGGCCAGCTGGAGACGTTGCGGCCGCGGCTGGAAGCCTTTGCCGAAGCCAATTGCATCCCGGTTTAAGCCGCTGGATGCATGCGCGATTCGCCGGCGCGCCTCCCGCATCCGGCGAAAAACCGGCCATGCTGAAGCGGGGTCCCGTTCCATCGCCCTGACGAGTCGCGTTTTCTCAAGGCAAGGTCGCCTCCGCCTTGCTGGAAAACGCTCTCGCGGCTTTTCACCCGCCGCGCTTTCTGCCATTGCGAAGGCATGAACGGATTCAGGCCTCCCGAGGACCGGCTGGACGCGATTCTCGCGCGCCACGCCCAGTTGAACGCCATCCTGGCTGAGGGACCGGACGGCGCCACTTTCGCGCGCGCCTCGCGCGAGCTGGCGACGCTTGAGCCGGTCGCCGCAGCCATCGCCGCCTGGCAGGCGGCCCGCGACAATCTCGCCGGTCTCCAGAGCGTGCTTGATGATCCTGCCTCCGACGCCGACCTGAAGGCGCTGGCCCAGGACGAAATCACCGGAGCGGCGGCAGCGTTGGAGCAGCTGTCTCACGAGGTGCGGCTGATGTTGCTGCCGCGCGACGAGGCGGACGAGAAATCGGCCATTCTGGAAATTCGCGCCGGAACCGGCGGCGACGAAGCCTCGCTGTTCGCCGGCGACCTGTTCGGCATGTACAGCCGCTACGCCGCCATGAAGGGGTGGACGGTGGAGCCGCTCTCGGTGAGCGAAGGCGCGGTTGGCGGCTTCAAGGAAATCATCGCCGAGGTGCGCGGCGCTGGCGTCTTCGCCCGGCTGAAGTTCGAATCGGGCGTGCACCGGGTGCAGCGGGTGCCGGCGACGGAAAGCTCCGGACGCATCCACACGTCAGCGGCGACGGTGGCGGTGCTGCCGGAGGCGGAAGACGTCGACGTGGACATCGACGAGGGCGACCTGCGCATTGAGACCATGCGGGCGGGGGGCGCCGGCGGCCAGCACGTCAACAAAACCGAGTCCGCCATTCGCATCACCCACGTTCCCACCGGCACGGTGGTGCATGTGCAGGAAGAGCGCTCGCAGCACCGCAACCGGGCGAAAGCCATGAGCCTGCTGCGCGCCCGGCTGCACGACGCCGAGCGCGGTCGCAAGGACGCCGAGCGCGCCGCCGACCGGCGCTCCCAGGTGGGGTCCGGCGACCGCTCGGAGCGGATCCGCACCTACAATTTCCCGCAGGGACGTGTGACCGATCATCGCATCGGCCTGACCCTCTACAAGCTCGACGAAGTGATCGCCGGCGCCGCCCTCGACGAACTGGTTGACGCCCTGACCGCCGCCCGCCAGGCCGAATTGCTGGCCTCGGACGGCGAGGCATGACCGGCGCGCCAGACGGAGGCCAGCCTGACGCGCGGCTGGCGCCGTTCGACGCCTTGCCGGCCGGAGCCGGGCGGAGCGCCACGCTTGCCGCGCTGGGCAAGGCTTTGGCCGGACCCGACGCCGGCGAAGGTCCCCGCATGGCCCGCATCCTGTTCGCTGGCGTGCTGGGCCTCGATCTGGTCCAGATCATCGCCAGGCCTGAGGCCCCGTTGTCCGGCGATGAGCGGGCGCTGCTGCGCGCCGCGGCGGAACGTTGCCTGGCTGGAGAACCACCGGGGCGGGTGCTGGGGCGGCGGGCGTTCTGGGGCATGGAGTTCCGCCTAGGTCCGGACACGCTCGAACCGCGCCCGGACACGGAAACCCTCGTGGAGACGGCGCTCGCCCGCCTGGACCTGCAAAAGGCTGGCAACCCGTTGCAGATCCTGGATCTTGGGACCGGGACGGGCTGCATACTGATCGCCCTGCTCAGCGAATTGCCGGGCGCCTTTGGCGTCGGCGTCGATCTGGCTCCCGGGGCGGCGGCGATCGCCCGCGACAATGCCCTGGCCAACGGCGTGGGCGAGCGTAGCGGCTTCATGGCCGGGGACTGGACAGAGGCCATTGCGACGGGCCTGTTCGACCTGGTCGTCTCCAACCCGCCTTATATCGAAAGCCATGCGCTCGCCGGCCTCGACGCAGGGGTGCGCCTGCACGATCCGGTTCTGGCGCTCGACGGCGGCCCTGACGGGCTCGCGCCCTACCGGCTGCTGGCGCCGCAGGCGATGCGACTGCTCCGGCCCGGCGGCGTCGCGGCGTTCGAGGTGGGCGCTGGCCAGGCCGCTGATGTCGCGGCGTTGATGCGCGTCGCCGGTTTCGCGGCGACGCAGGTTGCGGCGGATCTGGCGGGGGTAATGCGGGTGGTTTCAGGCGTCAGGCCGTGAAGGGCGAGGACGGTGGTCCTGAATTTCTGCTTGGCGATGGCGCGCGAAACAGGTAATGTGCCAGCCATACGACGTGATTTGAGCCCGTAATCTGGCGCTTCGAAGGGAGAAGCCGCCTTATGGGTGCGTCGATCGGCCGCGCCGATCCAGCGCCCTTTCCTGTCAGGCAGACGCCTGACCGTCGGAAAGGTCCCAGGATTCAGATGGTTGGAGTTTGGTCTGGTCGCCATGTGGTGGAACTGGATCGGTTGTGCTCTGACAACGGCCGATGGACGATTACGGAAGCATCCGCAGACCAGAGCATTTGCACGCGAGAGAAACCAGTTCGCGGACAGGAATGCACCAGGTGGACAAGGAACCTGGTCTGGCGTCTGTCTGGAGCGACGGCGGGTTAAGCAACCGGCCGCGTTTCAGGGACTGCCCGGCCGCCGGATGCACGCCGTCATCAGTTGATCACCTGAGCCAGGGTTATCGGCTTCTCCGGAGAGAAGCGGCCTGTAGCTCGCTGTGGATGAAGATCCCGGCCGTCCAGCGCGCGAAGCCGGCGCGGAGCGGAAAGTAGTGCAAGACAATGGCTTCACATGAGAGACAGATGAGACCAGGTCAGAACAGGCGCGTGCGGGGACGGAGTAACCGCAAGGGCCCAAACCCCCTGACGCGCAGCTACGAGTCCAATGGACCGGATGTGAAGATCAGGGGCACGGCCCAGCATATCGCCGAGAAGTATGCGCAACTGGCCCGCGACGCGCAGGTCACTGGCGATCCTGTCGCTTCCGAAAACTATCTGCAGCACGCGGAGCACTACTTCCGTATTATCGCTGCGGCTCAGGCGCAGTTCCAGCAGGCCTATGGCGCCCTGCCCCGCTCCTTCGACGACGCTGACGACGGCGAGATCGATGAAGAGTACGGCATGGACGCCCCGGCGACCCAGCGCCCGCCGCAGGTCGCGCCTGGCGACGAAGCTTATCCCGTCGGCGCGCCGCAGCCCGGTCAGGGCGCCTCTTCTGGCTATCGCGAGCGGCAGGAGCGTTTCGAGCGCCCCCAGCGCGGCGAACGTTATGAGCGCCAGGATCGTTCGGAGCGTCAGGACCGGTCGGAGCGTCAGGAGCGGCCAGACCGCCAGGATCGTTCGGAGCGGCAGGAGCGGTCAGACCGCCCGGAGCGGCAGGAGCGCGCCGCGCGCGGCGAACGCCAGCCGCGCGTCAACGCTAATGAGAGCGGCGAATTCCGCCAGGCTGGCGAGCGCGAGCCGCGCGGCAGGCGCGAACGTTTCCGGCGTGACCGCGAGGCCGCCCCGGCCCGCGACGTTGAGACGCCGGTGGATGAAGCGGACGCCGCAGCAGGTCTGCCGGCTTTCCTGACCACGCCGTTGCGCGCCGCGCCAGCTTCAGCTCCCGTCGAGGCCCAGCCAGAGCCGGTCGCTGAAAGCAGCGCGGACCTGTCCGCGGACGCGGCGCCGCAGGAGGACGCCGGGGTTGATGAGACGGGCGAGCGCTTCCCCGTTCGCGCCCGCCGCCGCCGTGGCCGCGCGCGCGCCGGTGAAGCCGCCGATCCGGCCGACATCGAACAGTCAGCCGCCGGCTGACCGTTCCTGTTATCGAGCTTTTTGAAAACCGGGCGACATCTGTCGCCCGGTTTTTTTGTGCGCGCGGCACCCCACCCGCAGGCGAGGCCGGCCCCCAGGGTGGATGACGGTGCGCGCGAGACCAGCTTCTGCCGGGTTCATGCAGCCAGCGCGCATCGCCATGACCTGAGGCGTAATGGACGCTGATTGTTCCCCGTGGCCTGATTGGCGAGCCATTTGCCAGAATGCTTTCCAGCGGGGCGAACGCCGGTTCGCGTGAACGAAGCGCGTCAATTCAGAGAGAGACCGAGCCAAGCCACGGCTCCGGCCCTTCACCAGGCCAGGGGAATGATCGGGGAAACGCCATGTCCATCACCGCCACCCTTGACGATCAGGATCCGGCAGTCCCACAGGCGGCTGACCACGCCAGCCTGTCGCCGCGGACCCGCTGGTTGCTGGAAGGTCCCGTGTTCGGGCGCCTGCTGGTGCTCGCCGCTCCCAATGTCGGCGAAGCCATCGCCCGCGTCACCTTCATTGTCGCGGACGCTTATTTCGTCTCCTGGCTGGGCCCGGAAGCGCTGGCCGGCGTGTCCGTGGTGTTCCCCCTGCTTATCATCATGCAGACCATGACGGCGGCCGGCGTCGGCGCTGGCGTGTCATCCGCTGTGGGCCGGGCTCTCGGCGCCGGCCATATCGATAACGCCCAACGGCTTGCCGGCGTGTCCGTGGCGCTGGCGCTGGCGGGAGCCGCCCTGTTCACCGCGCTGGCGCTGGCGGGGGGACCGGCGCTCTACCGGGCCATGGGCCTCAGCGGCGCCGCCCTGGAGGCCGCCGTCATCTACAGCATCGTCGGCTTCAGCGGCTGCGTGCTGATCTGGCTGCAGAACATTTTCGCCAATGTCTGCCGTGGCTCCGGCAACATGCTGGCGCCGGCGATGGCGATTGTCGTTGGCGAGGCGGCGCACCTGATCCTGTCGCCGACGCTCATCATGGGGTGGGGACCATTTCCCCAGTTGGGCGTGGCGGGGGCAGGCGTCGCATTCCTCTCCGCTTACGCCGTGGGCTCGCTGATGATCGGCGCCTATCTGACGTCGCCCAGGGCGCTGGCGCGGCTGCGCCTGCGCGCCATCCGCTTTGACTGGCCGCACGTCCGCGACATCATGAGCGTCGGCCTGCTGGCCGCCATCTCGGCGCTGCTGTTCCAGATGGCGCTGTTCCTCGTCACCGGCATGGTTGGCCGCTTTGGCAACGCCGCCATCGCTGGCTACGGCGCGGCCGCCCGTCTCGACCTGCTGCAGGCGCCCATTACCTTCGCCTTTGGCTCAGCGGTCATCGCCATGGTCGCCACGGCGGTCGGCGCCCGCAACCCTGTCCGCGCCCGCCACACGGCCTGGGCCGGCATGACCATCGCCGCCGGCATCGGCCTGGCGTTCAGCCTCGTTTCGTGGAACGCCCAGGGCTGGATGGCGCATTTCACCTCCGATCCGGCAGTCTCCCGTTACGGCGAGTTGTACCTCCATTGCCTGACGCCGATCTTTCCGATCCTCGGCGCAGGCCTCGCCGCCTACTTCGCCTGCCAGGGTCTTGGCGACATCCGCCGGCCATTCATCCTGTCCATTGTCCGCTTTGTCATCGCCATCGGCGGCGGCTGGCTGGCGCTGGCGCTGTGGGGCGATGTGCTGGGCGTCTATCTCGCCAGCGCCCTCGCCTCCCTCGTATTCTCGGTCGCCATGGTCGCCATGGCCATCCGGGCGTTCCGCCGCGCGGGCTGACCCAGGCCGCAACGGAACGGCGGACCTCCGCCTAACCGCGCGGCCGGCGGGCGGAAAGCATGTAGTTGACGTCAGTGTCCGGCGAACGCCGCCAGACGTCCCGCCAGGGTTCGTAAACCACGCCCTCCGTGCGCTGCACCCCCATGCCGCCGCCGGCGATGAAGGCGGCGAGCTCCTCGGGGGTAACGAACCGGTTCCAGTCATGGGTGCCGCGCGGCACCCAGCGCAGCACGTATTCGGCGCCGACAATCGCCAGCGCCCACGCCTTGCGGGTGCGGTTCAGGGTCGCCATGAGCAGGATCCCGTCCGGCTTCACGGCGTCGCAACAGGCGGCCACGAAACTTGCCGGATCAGGCACGTGCTCGATCACCTCCATCGCGGTGACGATGTCGAAGCGCTCGCCCGCCGCCGCCACGTCCTCAACCAGTTCGCCGCGATAGCTGATGTCAAGGCCGCCGGCCTGCGCGTGCGCCCGGGCGACGGCGATGTTTTCCGGCGCCGGATCGAGCCCGGTGACCGAGGCGCCCATGCGGGTCATTGGCTCGCACAACATGCCGGCGCCACAACCGACATCAAGGGCCGTGAGACCCGAGAGTGGCGCGGCTTCCCGTACGTCGCGGCCAAAATGCTCGCAAACCACATCGCGTATAAAGGCGAGCCGCACGGGGTTCAGCCGGTGCAGCGGCTTCATCGGCCCGTCAGGATCCCACCACCGCCGCGCCAAAGCGTCGAAATGCGCGACTTCCGCCGGATCGGTGCGAGGGGGGGACGACGCGGATGGATCGTTGCTCACAGGCCTCATTTCCTTGCAATCAAACCTGGCTTCCAGGAAAACGTCTTATAACCTGATCGCGAGGATGCTGCGGCATCCGCGCGCTGGCGAAGGCTGGCGCCGTCCGGATTTCACCGGGACCCGGTCCGATCTGGCGCGGCGCGCCCTCGCGGTCTGATTCCGGCATTCGCATCCCCCGATCCCGGGCGGCGCGACGGGCGCCATCAGAAGACAACCAGCAACCTGTTGTTTTTCTGGCGAAACCTGTGGGTTTGACATTTGCCCGCAGCGTGATTTGAAGGTGGACGCCGATGTCAAATGGGCTCCACCCGTTTTATCACCACCGCTGGCGCGCGCATAACCTGTGATGAAGGCCTTCACGCATCTTGCAGGCTCTCCGCGCGCAATGGCGGCGCAACCGACCGCAGCGCCGCGCCGCCGCGTTTTTCTGCAATAGCAGCTCCCCCTTTCGCGCAAATTGGTTTATCTGCGCGCATCGTTCGCACCCCGGATCACAAGTGTCACGCTTCCAGACAGTTATTCGCAAAACCGGCTCCCGCGTCGCCAGCGTCCTCATGCTTGGCGCCGTGCGCGCCATCTTTGGCTTCTTTCGCTTGCTCGGGCCGGACCGCTCCAGCGCCCTTGGCGGCGCTCTGGCCCGCGCCATCGGCCCATTGATGGGCGTCAATCGCGTCGCCATGGCCAACCTGCGAGCGACCTTTCCCGACAAGCCAGACGCGGAGCTGAAGGCGATCGCCCGCAAGTCCTGGGAAAATCTGGGACGCACCGCTGGCGAATATCCGCATCTGGCGGAGATTTTCGACTACGATTACGACAATCCCGATCCGAACGGTCGCATCCAGGTTTCCGGCATCGAGCACTTCATCGCCCTGCGGGAGGACGAGAAGCCAGGCATCATCTTCTCGGCGCATCTGGCCAACTGGGAGCTGCCGGCGATCTGCGCCGCCCGTTATGATCTGGCCGTGACCGCGGTGTTCCGCGCTCCCAATGATCCGGCCATCGCCGGCGCGGTGCAGGAAATTCGCAGCCAGACCATGGGCGGCCTCGAAGCGGCGCGGCCAGGCGCCGCCTTCGCCATGGTGGAGGCGCTGGAAAAGGGCGGTCACCTCGGCATGCTCATCGACCAGCATTTTACCCGTGGCGTGGTCACCCGGTTCCTCGGGCGTCCGTGCCTCACCAATCCGATCATGGGCAAGTTCGCCCGCCGCTTCGACTGCCCGGTGCACGGCGCCCGCGTCATCCGCCTTGACGGCGCCCGTTTCCGCATCGAACTGACGCCGCCACTGGAATTGCCGCGCGACGCCAGCGGCGAAATCGACGTGGCCGGGGCCATGCAGGCCATGACCGACGTGGTGGCGGACTGGGTGCTGGAGCATCCTGAACAGTGGCTGTGGATGCACCGCCGCTGGCGCCCGCAATTCATCAAGACCCCGAAATCCACGGACCAAAAGCCAACGGAGTCCCCGGATTCCGCAGCCTGAAGCCGCCAGTCGGCGCAGCGCAACAAAAAAAGGCCGGGCTTTCGCCCGGCCTCATGTTTCCAGCCTGTTCCGGTCTTACTCGGCGGCCTGCTTCGGCACGCCCAGCACGGCCTTGACCTCAAGGAACTCGCCGAAAGCGTGATCGCCCCACTCGCGACCGTTGCCGGACATCTTGTAGCCGCCGAACGGAGCCATCAGGTCCGGCGCGGCGCCGTTGAGGATGACCTGGCCAGCGCGCAGGCGCGAGGCCACTTCACGCACCCTGGCCGGATCCGAGCCAGAGACATAAGCGGCGAGGCCGTACTCGGTGTCGTTGCCGACGCGAACGGCTTCATCGATGTCCTTGTAGCCAATGATCGACAGCACCGGCCCGAAGATCTCTTCCTTGGCGATGGTCATCTCGTTGGTGACGTTGGCGAACACGGTCGGCTTGACGTAGTAGCCCTTGTCCAGGCCATCCGGGCGACCAGGACCGCCGGCGACCAGGGTCGCGCCCTCATCGACGCCCTTCTGGATCAGGCCCTGGATCTTGTTGAACTGGGTCTCCGACACCACCGGACCGATGGTGACCTTGTCCTGGGGCTTGCCGACCACGGTGGCTTCCGCCGCCGCGCGGGCGATGGTGATGGCCTCTTCCATGCGGGCGGCCGGCACCAGCATGCGGGTCGGCGCGTTGCAAGACTGGCCCGAGTTGTTCATGACGCTGCGCACGCCGCCGGAAACGGCGCGGTCGAAGTCGGCGTCATCAAGGATGATGTTCGGGCTCTTGCCGCCCAGTTCCTGGTGCACGCGCTTGACGGTCGGCGCAGCGTTCTTCGCCACTTCGATGCCGGCTCGGGTCGAACCGGTGAACGACACCATGTCGATCAGCGGGTGCGAGCTGATGGCGGCGCCAACGGTCGGGCCATCGCCATTGACCAGGTTGAACACGCCAGCCGGCACACCGGCGGCGTCCATGATCTCGGCGAAGATCTGGCCGGAGAACGGCGCGATCTCGGACGGCTTCAGCACCATGGTGCAGCCTGTGGCCAGCGCCGGAGCGACCTTGCAGGCGATCTGGTTAACTGGCCAGTTCCACGGCGTGATGAAACCGCAGACGCCGATCGGCTCCTTGACGATGACGGTGCCGCCGCGCTCTTCCTCAAACTTGTAGTTCTTGAGGACGTTCAGCGCCGTCTGCAGGTGGCCGACGCCCATCGGGGCCTGGGCGCGCTGGGCAAGGACCGTCGGGGCGCCCATTTCCTCGGTGATGGCCGCGGCCATGTCGTCGAAGCGCTTCTTGTATTCCTCAATGATGCGCTCGAGCAGGGCGATGCGCTCTTCGCGGCTGGTGCGCGAAAACGTCTGGAACGCCCGATGCGCCGCCTTTGCAGCGGCGTCCACATCCGCCGCCGCGCCCAGCGAGATGCGACCCGCAACGGATTCGTCAGCCGGATTGATCACGTCGAGGGTTTTCGCGCCGGCGGCGGGCTCAACCCATTTTCCGTCGATATAGAACTTCGTGTAATCGCGCATGACGTTCTCCCTGCCTTTCCGCCGAATTCGGACCCCGGGGGCCCGGCTGACGATGAACCTGGATGTTCTTGCGTACGGCCTTCCGCGGGCAACGCAGCAGCAGCAGCGCGCCCGGCAGACCGTCCCGCTTCCTCAGATAGGGCGCCGGCGGCGCCTTCGCTACCGAAATCAGCAATTGTCCTGCGCCCGCATTCCTCAGGCGCTCGCCGGCGTGATCGTGATGAACCGCGCCGTGGACATTCCGCCAGACGCTCCGCCCTTCGCCCGCAATCCTGGCGATGCCTCCGGTTGCGGGTCGCGGACGCGTCGCCTTCCCGGCGGGGCGTCTCACGACCTGGCGTTGTACGTCTCGGCCAGCGCCTTGCGCACCGCATCCCGGTAAACAGCAAACACCCGCGGCGTGTCGGCGTCCGGACCGCGCCAGTTGATGGTGAAGCAGAACGTCGCCGGCCCACCCGCCGTCAACATCTGGCCGGCAAGGCTGAAGCAGTGAAATCCGGCCCAGTCGATGCTGCCGCCCTTGCCCCAGGCCAGCGCGTCCGGCGGCGTGACCTGCGGCAGGGCGTCCGCCATGGCCATGATGCGCCGGTACTGCAGAAAAGTTTCGGGCTTCTCGAAAAAACGCCCGGTCATGGCGGCGCGGTGCCAGTTCACCAGGTCGCTCGCCGTGCTTTGCATGGTCGGGCCGTCGCCGCCAACCGGACTGCGGCTCCTGGCTGGCGCGGGACCGGCCGCAATGGCCTGCAACCCCTGCCAGCCCGGGTCGACGCCCTGGGCGCCGCCAGCCAGCCAGCCGAACAACGCCCGGGTTGAATCCGGTATGCGGGTTTTTGTCAGCCCGGCTTTCTGGATCAGCGCGCGCACGTTGGCGGGCCCGGTTGCGGCCAGCGCAACATCGGTCGCGGTGTTGTCACTGTGGGTGATCATCGCCTCCAGCACGCTGACATAGGGCGTGCGGCCGGTGAGATTGATGAACACCGGGCTCGACAGCGACCGGACCGAATCATCAATGACCGCCTGGGCGCTCATGGAGGTCCTGCCAGCCTCCTGCTGCTGCAGGAATCCGGCGAGAATGAAGGTCTTGACGGCGCTGCCGACAAAAAGCGCCTCGTCCGGCGCGTGCGCCGCCCGCCACAAAGTCCGGTCTTCTTTCTTTGCGCCCGCCTCCTGTGCGCCCCCCTGAGCCTCCGCGCTGGCGCGTTCGTCAGCAACGATGAGGCAGGACGCGCGGCCCTCTGGCCCCAGATCCATGGCGGCGAAAGCGCGCACCGCTTCGTTCACCGGGTCCGGTGCAGGCCCTGAAGCCGGCTCGCTCTTCGCGGCCTGGCGGCGCGGCGGCCTGGCTGAAACTGGCGCAGCAAGGCTGGCGGTCGTCACAGCGGACAGTGAAGCAAGCAGGAGTGTGCGCCTGTCCATGAGCCCTCTCGCGTTGAAGCAATGCCGGACCTGCCCGCTGGCCCCCCCCCGCGCGGCAGGACGCCAGGGCGATCTGGAGGTCCGGAGCGCTTTCATGCGGAATGGAGATCATTCCACGGAAAGAAAACGCATCCATTCAAATTCACAGGACAAAACCCCGCCGCCTTACGACATGGCGTCGCCCTGCGGGCCGACGGCCTTCGCACGTCGACGGAATCGCTCAAGCGATTCTGCCCGACGCGGCCAACCCTGGAGGATGATTGTCGCCAGCCCGCCGCCATGCAAGGGCCTGGCCGGCGGCGGCGGGATGATTTCAGCGTCGTGTGGCGTCGGCGGGACGGATCGAGCTGGTCAGGTCGCCGGCGGCTGGCGGCGCACAGGCGGATGTCGTCGCGGCGCTGGCGGCGAACAGCGCCGCAATCTGCGGCTCGTCCTGCTCGCGCTGCCAGCGGACGGCGTCGATGATGCAGGCTGCGGCCTCTGGCGCTGGCGGAGCGTCGCCATCAAGGCAAACCCACCCGCTGAGACGCAGATCGGGCTGGGCGCGCATCTGCTTGAACGTCACGCAACTGCGGGCGCCAGCCTGGCCGCCAAGGCGCGCCACGGCGATATCAACCGGGCCGAGCCGGGTCTCCAGCGCCGGCAATGGCGCAAAGCGCTCAACCCACATGCCGGTTTCGCCAGCCCGCCGCGCCACGTCGACGAAGAATGAGCCGCCTGGCTGAGGCTCGGAACCGGGCCGGTAAAGGGACAGGCGCAGCAGCGGCCCCGCCTGTCCAGGATCGCCGATGATCAGCGCGTCGTCGCGACCGCCGCCGGAAGCATGGCGCACGCCCTCGACCATGCCAGCCATGGCCATCAGCCCCCTGAGGGTCGCGGTTCCCGGTAATTGCGGCAGCGGCGCGAGGCGAAACGCTGGCTGCTCCTCGCTGGCCGCGACCCACCCGGCTCCTGGTGATTTTTCCGGCTGGGCGCCAGGTTCCTGAGGCCTGGCGTCCGTGGCGCTGGCCTCCCGGGCGTTCGCGGCATGGACGTTCGCGGCCTGGAGGTTCACGGCATGGGCACCCGCCGGCTGGTTTTGCGCGCCCGTTGCGGCGGCGCGCCCGGCCGCGGTCGCGGCGGTTCCAGCGGCGCTATCCCCGGCAGTCGCAGCAGGCGCGGAAGCCGGCGCCGCCGGCCCTTCGTCGCCGGACATCATGGTGAAGGCGGCGAAACCGCCGAGCAACACGACAGAAAGCACGGCCACGCCGCGCCACGAGCCCTTGCGGGCGGGCGCGTTATCCGGCGTCGGCGCGCGCCGCGCCTGTCCGCCGGGAGCACGCGTGCTTCCGGTCAATCCTGCGCGCGCCAGCTTTCCGATGCGATTCATGGATGCGACATCCCTGGGGCGCGGTCGCCGCCGCGCGTGGTTTATCCGGAGCCGGCCGCCATGCAGCCAGCTCCGCGTCAAGGAGGGAAGGCCGCATCATGGCGCCAGGACCGTGAGCAGACCGTTACCAGCGCAAGCAGTGCGCCTCGTCCGGTTAACGTCAGCTTCACGCCGGGCGGCGAACGGCGGCCGGACGGCGTTGTTCACGGAAATATTGACAACAACGCCAGTCCTGTGCTTGTGGAAGCCGGCCGCGACAGGAGCGGCGCACGGGACGTTTGACATGCTTCCGCTCAGGTTCACTGGAAATCTGGCGAACGGCGCATCGCTGGGGACGGCGACCGCCGCCGCATCCACCAGCCCGTCCTTGACCACTCTCCGGATAAAAACGGCGAAACCCTGAATCGCGCCCTCTCCCGCGTCCTCCGACGGGTGAGGACGGCGTGTTGACGACCGGCGCGGCCGGTGCGGGGGTGGCGATAATTCCACGGCGCCAGAGCTGGGCCGGAATTGCGTCAGATCAGGAATACGGACGTTTCCGCAACTTCGGCATGCGAACGGAAACGCCCGGACGTGGTTTGTCTGTCGCCCGCTTCCCATATGCGCGGACAACCCCCGTCAGAAACTCTGGAACGGAACTGTCTTCCAACCGGCTCTGAGGCGGAAAGGAACATCACGATGGGTTACAAGGTTGCCATCGCCGGCGCCACCGGCAACGTCGGGCGTGAGATGCTGGAGATCCTTGCCGACCGGGCCTTCCCGGCGGACGAGGTCGTGCCGCTGGCTTCGCGCCGCAGCCTCGGCCAGGAGGTCTCCTACGGCGACCGCACCCTCAAGGTGAAGGATCTCGCCACCTACGACTTCTCCGACGTCGATATCTGCCTGATGTCCGCCGGCGGCGACGTGTCGAAGGAATGGTCGCCGAAGCTGGGCGCCCAGGGCGTTGTCGTCATCGACAATTCGTCGGCTTTCCGCATGGATCCGGACGTGCCGCTGGTCGTGCCGGAAGTGAACGGCGACGCGGTGCGTGGCTTCGGCAAGAAGAACATCATCGCCAACCCGAATTGCTCGACCGCCCAGCTCGTCGTTGCGCTGAAGCCGCTGCACGACAAGGCGACCATCCGGCGCGTCGTTGTCTCGACCTACCAGTCGGTGTCCGGCGCCGGCAAGGACGCCATGGACGAGCTGTTCAACCAGACCCGTTCGATCTTCACCGCCGGCGAACTGAAGACCACGAAGTTCCCCAAGCGCATCGCTTTCAACCTCATTCCGCAGATTGACGTCTTCATGGAAGACGGCTTCACCAAGGAAGAGTGGAAGATGGTGGCCGAGACCAAGAAGATCCTCGACCCGAAGATCAAGCTGACCGCCACGGCTGTGCGCGTGCCGGTGTTCATCTCCCATTCGGAATCGGTGAATATCGAATTCGAGAACCCGATCACCGCTGACGAAGCCCGTGACATCCTGCGCAATGCGCCGGGTTGCATCGTCATCGACAAGCGCGAACCTGGCGGCTACATCACCCCGCACGAGGCAGCCGGCGAAGACGCCACCTATATCTCGCGCATCCGCGAGGACCCAACCGTCGACAACGGCCTCGCCATGTGGGTGGTCTCCGACAATCTGCGCAAGGGCGCGGCCCTCAACGCCGTGCAGATCGCGGAAGCGCTGATCAACCGCAAGCTGCTGACGCCAAAGAAGCAGGCGGCCTGACGCCACCAGGTTTCCCAAACGAAAACGCCGCCCATCCGGGCGGCGTTTTTGCATTCAGGCGGCGACGGTTCCAGACAAAACCCCGTTCATGCTGAACCGGTGATTTGCCTTTCCCCATTGCTCGCCGCGATTGGCTTGTCGCGATTAGCTGGCCGCGATGTGGCGGCAATCACTTCAGTCGCAGCGCGGCGCCAGTCGACCCAGCGCCTCAAGGCCTTCCACCGCCGGCTCGAAGGCGCCGGTTTCCGGATTGCGCACCCGCAGCACGCCGTCGACCACGCCAAAATAGGCGCCGTGCAGCGCGATCTGGCCGCGCTCGGCGAGGATGCGAACGCAGGGGAAGGTCAGCAGATTGCGCAGCGACAGTTCGATCGCCGCGAACTCCAGGCGTGTGATGTAGTCCGCCGCCGTACTGGCCTGCGGACCGAGTTCGTCGGCGGCCGGCTGGATCTGCGCCATCCATTTGCCGATGAAGTCGCCCGGCGACAGCGGATCGGCATGGTTGGCGAAGGCCTTGATGCCGCCGCACATCTGGTGGCCCAGCACGACGATGTGTTTCACCTTCAGCGCCTGCACGGCGAATTCCAGCGCCGCCGAGGTGCCGTGGAAATCACCGCCTGTTTCGTAAGGCGGCACCAGATTGGCCACGTTGCGGACCACGAACAGTTCGCCCGGGCTGGCGTCGAAAATCACCTCCGGCGACACGCGACTGTCGCAGCAGCCGATAATCAGCGTCTCAGGGCTCTGCCCGCGCTCGGCCAGGACCTGAAAACGGTTGCGCTCGCTGGGAAAACGCTCGTTCAGGAACGCCTTGTACCCTTCCGTCAGACGGGTGGGGAATGCGTTGGTGACAGCTTCTCTGGCCATGGGCGCTCCATGTCATGGGGACAATGTCACGGGGCGGCGCGGCCGGCGGCCCCTGGCGCGCGACGCAATGGCGCGCGCCAGGACAGCACGCACGACCGGCGCCCCGCAGACGGATTGCAACACCGTTTGCGCCCGCAAAGCCTTGTACGCAATCATTTTATGCACCATGGGAAAATGTAGAATTTGCCGGCGCAACAGCGGATAACGGCGCCTGACGCGCGATCGCCGTCCTGAACGCGTGCGATCGGGGCCGCGCTTACCCCTCGCACCGGATCGCTGAAGCGTCCTGTCTGAAAGGCTCCGGCGCCAGGCTTGCGAAATTGCGGAAATCCGGCACAAACACCTCTGGAACATGAACTGATCCGGACAGGACAGACGACCCCACACTCCAGGAGCTCCTGATGACCGCCATTCGCCCCCGCCGCAGCGTTCTTTACATGCCGGGCTCGAACGCCCGCGCGCTGGAGAAGGCGAAAACCCTGCCCGCCGACGCCCTGATTCTCGACCTTGAGGACGCCGTCGCGCCGGACGCCAAGGCTGGCGCCCGCGAACAGGTGTGCGGCGCCGTCAAGGCCGGCGGCTACGGCCCGCGCGAGATCATCATCCGCGCCAATGGCCTCGACACCCCGTGGGGCCGCGATGACATTCTGGCCGCCGCCGCCGCCAATCCTGACGGCATCCTGATTCCCAAGGTGTCCAACCCGGAAACCCTGCTGGAGGTCGGCAAGCTGCTGGCCAACGCCCCCGACGCCATCCGCGTCTGGGCCATGGTCGAAACCCCGGCCGCCATGCTCGATATTGCCCGCATCGCCGCTGCGGCCCGCGACAAATCCACCCGCCTCGCCTGCTTCGTCATGGGCACCAACGATCTGGCCAAGGAAACCCGCGCCCGCTTCGTGCCCGGCCGCGCGCCGATGCTGCCATGGCTGTCGCTGGCCCTCACCGCCGCCCGCGCCGAAGGCCTCGACATTCTCGACGGCGTCTACAACAACATCTCCGACATGGACGGCTTCCGCGCCGAGTGCGAGCAGGGCCGCGATTTCGGTTTTGACGGCAAGACCCTGATTCACCCGACCCAGGTCGAGCCGGCCAACGACATCTTCGCGCCGCCGGCCGCCGAGGTGGAATGGGCCCGCAAGATCATCGCCGCCTTCCAGCAGCCCGAGAACGCCAACAAGGGCGTGCTGTCGGTGGACGGCAAGATGGTCGAGATCCTGCACGCGGAAATGGGCAGGCGCGTCGTCGCCGTCGCCGACGCCATCGCCGCCCGCCAGGGCTGAACTTCAGGGCGCGGCGGCGTGGGGCGGAACACACGCGCCAGGCGCCGCTGCCTCCCGGAAGCACGCAATGTCGCGACAAACCGCTGCGGCATGCCCATATAGGGAGGGGGCTTCCACCTGGAGGCGCCCTCCCCAAACACAAAAGGCGCCGACCATGCCGGAGCATCGCAGTCCGCTCCGGCCATCCGGTCCACGGCCTTTTCGGGAAGTGACGGCAGCTCCCCGGAAAGGCGCTGGCGCTCCGGCCATTTGATGAGCAAACGCCCTTCCTCCGCCCGGGCTTCCCTTGCCCCCGCCGAGCGCGCCCGTGGCGTCACCGCCATTCTTGGGCCCACCAACACTGGCAAGACCCACCTGGCCATCGAGCGTCTCGTGGCCCATGGCGAAGGCATGATCGGCCTGCCGCTACGGCTGCTGGCGCGTGAGGTCTACCAGCGTGTGGTCGAGAAGGTCGGCGCGGCCCATGTCGCCCTGATCACCGGCGAGGAGAAGATCAAGCCGCCGCGCCCGCGCTACTGGATCTGCACCATCGAGGCGATGCCGCGCGACATCTCCGTCGCCTTCTGCGCCATCGACGAAATCCAGCTGGCGGCGGATTTCGGCCGCGGTCACGTCTTCACGGACCGGCTGCTCAACATGCGCGGCCGCGACGAAACCCTGATCATCGGCTCCCTGACCATGAAGCCGCTGATCCAGAAGCTGCTGCCGGGCGCGGAGATCGTCACCCGGCCGCGCCTGTCGACGCTGATGTTCGCCGGCGGCAAGAAGATCACCCGTCTGCCGCCGCGCTCCGCCATCGTCGCCTTCTCGGTGGAGGAGGTTTATGCGGTCGCCGAGCTGATCCGCCGCCAGAAAGGCGGCGCGGCCGTGGTGCTGGGCGCCCTGTCGCCGCGCACCCGCAACGCCCAGGTGGAGATGTTCCAGTCCGGCGAGGTTGATTATCTGGTCGCCACCGACGCCATCGGCATGGGGCTCAATCTCGACCTGCATCACGTCGCCTTCGCCAGCGACCGCAAATTCGACGGTTTCGGCTTCCGCCGGCTCAATCCGTCGGAATTTGGCCAGATCGCCGGCCGCGCCGGGCGCTACATGCGTGACGGAACGTTTGGCACGACCGGCCGCTGCCCGGCTTTCGAGCCGGAGCTGGCCGAAGCCATCGAGGAACACCGCTTCGATCCGATGCGCGTGCTGCAATGGCGCAACCCCGAGCTGAACTTTCGTTCGGTCCGGGGCCTGCTGGCCTCGCTGGCCGCCACGCCAAAGGAAGAGGGCCTGACGCGTGCCCAGACCGCCGACGACATGGCGGTGCTGGAGGCGCTGGCCGGCGATATCGAGGTGGCCGCCCTGGTGCGTCACCCCCAGCATATCGCCCGTCTGTGGGACGTCTGCCAGACGCCGGATTACAGAAAAGTCTCGCCACACGCCCATGCAGACCTTGTCAGCACGATATTTCGTGCTCTGATGCGCCACGGCAGCCTTGATGAAACCTGGTTCGGCCGGCAAATAGCCGCTGTTGACCGCACCGATGGGGACATCGACGCCCTGTCGGCGCGCATCGCCCAGGTCCGCACCTGGACTTATGTCGCCAACCGCCCCGACTGGCTGGCCGATCCTGAGCATTGGCAGGAGCGCGCCCGTCAGGTAGAGGACAAACTTTCGGATGCATTGCACGAGCGGCTCGCCAGCCGTTTCGTGGACCGGCGCACAAGCGTGCTGATGCGGCGCCTCAGAGAGAACGCGCATATGGAAGCAGTAGTCACGCCCACGGGCGAAGTCAGCGTTGAAGGGCAGCACGTGGGCAATCTCCGCGGCCTTCATTTCGTTCCTGACCCGCAGGCGGATGGATCGGAAGCCCGCGCCTTGCGCGCCGCCGCGCAGAAATCGCTCGGCCCCGAGCTCGAAGCCCGGGCCGAACGGGTGTCGATGGCGGTGGACGAGGCGTTCGTACTGTCCAACGACGGTTCGCTGCGCTGGCTGGGCGACATCGTCGCGAAGCTGGCCCCCGGCGACAAACTGCTGGAGCCGCGCGTCATCCTGCTGGCCGACGACATGCTGGCCGGCGAGGCGCGCGAGAAAGCCCAGGCCCGCGTCGACCTCTGGGTCAAGTCGCACATCGCCAAACTGCTCGGCGCGCTGACCGCGCTGGAGGAAGCAACCGACATTGAGGGCCTTGCCCGCGGCGTCGCCTTCCAGGTGGTCGAGGCGCTGGGCGTGCTGGAGCGCGCCAAGGTGGCCCAGGACGTCAAGGCGCTCGACCAGAACGGCCGCGCCCAGTTGCGCAAGTACGGCCTGCGCTTTGGCGCCTATCACATTTACCTTCCAGCCCTGCTGAAGCCGGCCCCGCGGGCGCTCGCCGTGCAGCTCTGGGTCCTCAAGCACGGCGGCTCCGAGACGAAGGGTCTGGACGAACTGCCGCATCTGGCCGCATCTGGCCGCACCTCGATCGTGCTTGATCCGGAAATCGGCCGCGACCTTTACCGGGCGGCCGGCTTCCGCGTCTGCGGCGCCCGCGCCGTGCGCGTCGACATCCTGGAGCGGCTGGCCGACCTGATCCGTCCGGCGGTGACCTACCGCCCTGGCGTAACGCCGGGCGAACCGCCGGCTGGCGCGGCGGATGGCGACGGCTTCGTCGTCACCGTCGCCATGACGTCGCTCGTCGGCTGCGCCGGCGAGGATTTCGCCTCGATCCTGCGCTCGCTGAACTATGCTTCGGAGCAGCGCGAAGGCCCGGCCATCACCGTGCCGCTGGTTCCCCGGGCCGCAACCGCGCCGGCGGAAGCCACAACGGATGCAGCCGCGACGGCTGCGGTTGTCACCGAAGCAACGGCCGCGTCGGACGACGCTCCGGCCGAAACCGTGACGGAAGACGCGGGTGCTCCGGCTGTGGAAGCGCCAGAAGCAACGACGCCGGCCGTCGGGAGCGAGGCGCCCGCCGAAACCCGGGTGACCGAAGCGGCTCCGGAAGACATTGCGGCTCCGGAAGACGTTGCCGAACCGCAGGCCGACGAGCCCGCAGCAGAAGAGTCGGGGGCGGAAGAGGCAACCGGAGAAGCTGGCCCAGAGGAAGACGCTGGACCCACGCTGCTCGATATCTGGCGCCCACAACGCCATCAGCACCATCGCCACGGTCGCGGCGGGCGTGACAACGCCGGACGCGGCGGACGCGGGCGCGGCGGCCCGGGTGGTCAGCAAGCCAGCCAGCAGGATGGTGAGCGCGGCGGCTATCGCGGCGGCCAGCGTCAGGGTGAAGCCGGCGAAGGCGGCGGACGTCGTGGCGGCGACGACCGGCGCAAGGGCGGCTTCCGTGGCGGCTTTACGCCTGGCCAGGATGGCGGACGGGGCGACGGTGGTCGTCCGCCGCGTCCCCGGCATGAGGGGCAAGGCCGTCAGGACAGCCGTCACGAGGCGCGGGGCGACCAGCGCGGTGATCGCAAGCCGCAGCGGGCGGAAAAGCAGCCGGACCCGGATTCGCCCTTCGCCAAGCTGTTGGCGCTCAAGGAGCGGATGCAGTCCAGCGACAAAAAGTCTTGATCCGTCGCAGTGTTTCCCCGTGAAGCAGGCGTCGCTTCACGGAAGGATGCACGTCAGCATCCGGTTCGCCGCAAACGGATTCCGGCGACCGGATCTTGACGCGGGGACCCGGGTCAAGACGGCCCCGTCTGTCATATCCGGGATTGCATCAGGCCAGATAGCCGGCTCGTCCTGCGACTGTCATCCGGTCGTTGAACGCTCCGGCCCGTTGATCTGTCCAGGAACCCGTTTCGGTCAGGAAACGTTTTGCCGAGGCGCCGCCTTGCCGGCGGCGCGTCACAACTTCCCCGCATGACGCCCAGGCGCAGGAACGTCTGACCGGATGACCGAAACCGCAGACCGGCAACGCATCGACAAATGGCTCTGGTTCACGCGCATGGCGCGGTCCAGGCCGCTGGCGGTCGCGCTGGTCACCGACGGCAAGGTCCGGCTCAACGGCGCCCGCGTCGACGCGGCTGGAAAGGGCGTGAAGGTCGGCGACGTGCTGACCCTGAATCTGCCGCAAGGCGTGCGCGTGGCGCGCGTGCTTGGTCTGCCGGCGCGTCGCGGCCCTGCGCCGGAAGCGGCCTCATTCTGGCAGGACATGACCGCAGAGGGCGCATTGGGGGACAATGACCAGGGAAGCGGCTCCGCTGGCGGCGGCGCCCGTTCAACCGCACAGGGAATGTGAATTAACTTAATCAACATTCCCGGTTGAGTATCGCCGCGCCGCAGATTATTTCAGCATCGTCCGGAGCAGCCGGGAGATGCCCCGTGCGCGAACTGTTTGCGCCGGAAACACGCTCTTCCCTGTCAGGCGCGTTTTGCCTGTCAGGCGCGTTTTGCAAGAATGCCGGCCCCCCGGGGGCCGGCTGTCAGGCAGAATTCCGGTCCAGGCGGACCGGGGCTCCGTCATTGATGCGTTGTCCGCAGGCGCGGGTCGCCGATTCCGCCCGGAAAACGCCCAGGAATGCCTCTGGCGTCGTCCGCCAGGGCCCATACGAGGTCGCGATGACATACGTCGTCACTGAGAACTGCATCAAGTGCAAGTATACGGACTGCGTCGAGGTCTGCCCCGTTGACTGCTTCTATGAGGGCGAAAACTTCCTCGTCATCAATCCGGACGAATGTATTGACTGCGGCGTCTGTGAGCCCGAATGCCCGGCCGAAGCCATCAAACCCGACACCGAGCCGGGGCTTGAGGACTGGCTGAAGCTGAACGCCGACCTGTCCGTCTCCTGGCCCAACATCACCCGCAAGCGCGACGCGCCGCCGGACGCCAAGGAATGGGACGGCAAGCCGGGCAAGCTGCCCCTGCTGTCGCAGGAGCCCGGCGAAGGCGACTGAGACAGGATCGCGAAGGCGCTGGCGCATCCGCGATCCGCGAGGCGCAGGTCAGCGCAAGGCGCGCGCCTTCAGGACATGCCTTGCGCCGTCGCGCCGCCAGCCCCTCCAGAACCCGATGGGCCCGGCTCATTGGCTTCTGGCGCGCCTCGGCAGCCTGCCGGCCCAGCCAGCCCCTGTCCGGACATGACGCTGGCGCAAGCGCGCCCGCGCGGCGTCGCGCGCCGCCGTGTCTGGCCGGCCACGAGCGTTTCAGGATCTGGCGACGAGCCGCCCCCGGGGTAAATCACGCAATAGCTTCCCTGCCCTAGCGGCAGGATGCCCCCGGCAACCGGACGCAGACATGCGCCTGGCGCGCATGGCGTCAGCCGGATGCTTTGATTCTTTGCAAATTTGTGATATGCAATGTGCTGAATGGCCGTTGCCCCATGAAGATGGCGCAATAGCGCATCCAAGCACCAGGCAAATGATTCCCTGTTTGTGGCCTCAATGCATTTGACGCCGCAAGTGGGAATGTTTTGCGAGCACCTTGTAGCGCGCAGGTTCAGCGCTTGCATCGAACCCGCGTGACAATGGCGATTGTCCGCCCTGACGTCGACGACCACGTCCCAATGGACCGTGATCAGGAGGCTTTCCGAATCATGACTGCAAAGAAAACAGCTAACAAGCTTGGTTTCAAGACTGGAGAGGCCATTGTCTACCCCTCGCACGGGGTTGGCCACATCCTTGCGATCGAGGAGCAGGAGGTCGCCGGTTTCAAGCTGGAGCTGTTTGTCATCAGCTTTGACAAGGACAAGATGACCCTCCGGGTTCCGACCTCAAAGGCGACGAGCGTCGGCATGCGCAAGCTGGCGGACGGCGAAGTGGTGTCGAAGGCGCTCGTGACCCTTACCGGTCGCGCCCGCGTCAAGCGCACCATGTGGTCGCGCCGGGCGCAGGAATACGAAGCGAAGATCAATTCCGGCGACCTCGTCAGCATCGCCGAAGTCGTGCGCGACCTGCACCGTTCGGACGCCCAGCCGGAGCAGTCCTACAGCGAGCGCCAGCTTTATGAAGCTGCGCTGGAGCGTGTGATTTCCGAGCTCGCCGCCGTCAATCGCATCACCGACACCGAGGGCCGCAAGCTGGTCGAGGAAGCCCTCGCCAAGAGCCCGCGCGGCGCTGGCAAGGCCGATGCGGCCGCGACCACCTCGGATGATGAGGATGTGCAGGAAGAAGCCGCCTGAGAGCGGCAGACCGCGCAGACAGCGATAGCCAGGGCTGTTGTTGCCCGATCATATTGGCGTCCCCGCTCCTTGTGACCGGGGGCGTTTTTTTTGCGCCGGGAGACGCTGGCTGCACAGGAAGACCTGCCTCCGTCAGCAGGGCCACGAGGGCAGGCGTCGTGGGCAAGACGTCGCAGGCCAGGCGAGGATCGCCGCCCCCTGGCAAAACCCGGCTCCCCGGCGACGGAAAAGCGCTTGCGGCCTTCTGCATTCGTGCGCCCTGCAAGGCGACAATCCCGAAGGCGCTTAATTGACGATCTTGTAGGAATAGCCGGGAACGGGGACCTCTCCGTCACGTAATCCATTGATCACGGCGAAGCGCGCCAGCGGATTGTCGACGCCCTGCATGCGCGCGGCCAGGCTTTGCTGGGTGTCTTCCGGCCGGGCCGTGACAATGCGGATGCGCAGCGGCGCCACGGAGCGCGCCTCCTCGGCCGTCAGCTTGCGGATGCTGCGCAGGCTTTCCTCGAACCTGGCCTGCTCCTGCGCCCCAGGCGTCCGCGTGGCGTACAACAGGCGATAGGTGACGTTGTCGATCCGAACGGCGCCAAGCAGGAACATCCAGTCCTTGCCCTGGGCTTCAGCAACCACCATCGGCCCGGCTCCGCCCTCAAGCGGGCGGATGTTCCGCGCCTCAAGGCCATCGATCCACCCGGACGCGATAAAGGTCTCCAGGGTGTCGCCGACGTCGGCGATGTGGTCGAACCGCAGCGCCCCGGCCGAACCGCCGTGCGCCAGACCAATAACCGCTTCCGTGGACGCCTCCAGATGGAAGCCTTCCGGCGCGATGAACGTTACGGCCAGACGGGGGCTGGCGAACATCCGCCCACGCACCACGCCGGCGGCCGCATCGTCTCCGTAAAGCATGCCGTTGATGGCGCCGGCGTAGTCCTCAGCCGCGCCGGCCGTGGTTTCGCTGGCGCCTGTTTCGCGCGCCACGGAGATCGCCGCGGCGACGCGCTCCGGCGTCGACGGGTGCGATGACAGGAAGTCCACCGTCTTGGCGCCGTTGCCGCTCCGCAGCTTCGCATGGCGATCCAGCGCCACCAGGAAGCGCGCCGCGCTGTAGGGATCGTAGCCGGCGCGGGCAATGACGTTGACGCCGATCCGGTCCGCTTCAAGCTCCTGGGCGCGCGAGAACCGGGCAAGGGTCACCCGGCCCTCGCTCTTCGCCACGCGGCTGGCGTTGGGATCATTGAGCACGTCGGCCACCACGCGCGTCACCAGGGCCGAACGCTGCGCCAGCTCGGCGCGCGCCCTGGCGTGCTCCAGCGTCACATGGGCGATCTCGTGGGCGAGCACGGCCGCCACTTCGCCTTCGTCCCGCGCCAGCTCGAGCAAACCGCGGGTGACGTACACCTTGCCATTCGGCAAGGCGAAAGCGTTGATGGTGGGCGAATTCAGAATTTCGACGTCATACGTGTTGGCCGGTCGCCCGGTCACCCTGGCGATGCGCTCGACCACCCGGTTCAGCAAGCTGTCCATGGGCTCCCAGCGGTAGCGGCCGCCGAGCGACGCAGCCAGCCGCTGCTGCTCGCGCTCCACGGCGCGTTCGACGCCGGTGACCCGGGGGGCGCTTTCAGGAACCTTCAGACTGGCGATGGCGTCCGGGTCCGCCGACACGCACCCCGCGAGGAGCAGCGCGATCGCCGGAACGCTCACGACCCGTCGCGTGAAGCCGGGGAAACACAGCGCTCGTCTCGTCAAGGGCGACTTCCCGTTTCTGCAACTTCCAGCTCGGCGGGCGAGGCAAGCTCGATCATCGGACCGCCCCTGCTCTCGACAATACCCCTGACGCGGACCAAGCCGCCCTGTAGCCGGGCGGCCGTCAACCCGCTCCTATTAACCATACGCCAGATTCGCGCCGGCGCCGAGACCGTCATGTCTTCCGACCATCGTGAGCCGAAATTCAGCCAGGTCTGGCCGGTCTGTTCGTTAACGCTCGCCACCTGGCCCTCGACAATCACGAAGCGGCCCTCCTGCCGGAGAATGGCCCCCGGTTGCGTTGCCGGCAGCGGCGCATAAGCCGGTTCGCTCCATAGCGCAAGTTTCGCGGTTTCGGCGGCCTTCTCCGCGTCGCGCCAGGCCTGCAGATCCGCCGGAGCCGGCTCGTTGGCCGCCTCGGGCCGCAGCCGGGCCAGCCCGCGCCCCAGCAGCCACGTCTGGACATTGACGCACTGGCCCTTAACGTCGACATCAGCGACAACGCCAAGCACGCCCCAGCGATCGCGGGCGCCGCCATTGCGCGCCCGGATTTCCGGCGCGGCGTCGCCGAGCAACCCGTCAAGCGCGGCCTTGCGCCCTGGCGCAACAGTCTCCGGCGTATCCAGCCAGGCCAAGCGCGCGACTTCGCCGCTGGCCAGCAACAACCTTCCCTGCGTCGTGACGCTGGCCACCGGAAACCACACGTCATCGGACGCGGACCGGCAGGCGCCGCCATCGGCCGCCCAGGCGGGAGCGCCCCCCGGCGCAAGCCCGGGCAGAAGGCCCCACACGAGGCTGGCCAGCAGAGTTGCTTCCGCAACCGTCACCCGTCCGGCCGCCACACGCGCCGTCGCCATATCCCCTCCAGATCATCCGGCCGACGCCGGCCAGCCAGAAACCAGCCGGCAAATCAGCCCGGTCCACGGCATTCTGGAAAAAACCGCGATCATACGTGACGACGGCTCGCGTCCGCGTTATATGATCCGCCATATCTTACATGCCCGCCTCCGCTGCGGCCATGTGGGACTCCCGGTAGCTCAGCAGGATAGAGCAACGGTTTCCTAAACCGTAGGTCAGGGGTTCGAATCCCTTCCGGGAGGCCATTTTCCGCCTTGCGCAGCCTGCTGCCCCGCCGCGGGCCAGCGACGCGACGGGCGTCTGCGGACGAATTTCGCCGCCCCCTGTTGCTTTGGCGCCGAATTGCCGGCGATCCGCCCGCGTGATAGCCAGCGCCGCATGAGCAAGCCGAAGCGCAGCGCCGCCCTCGACCTGAGCGGCGACACCATCGCCACCATCCGCCGCCTCTGGCAAAGCCAGATGCGGGCGCACTGGCGCATGCTGGCGGTTGTGCTGGCCTGCATTGGCCTGGTCGCAGCCGCGACCGGCCTCTATCCGGTGCTGATCAAGCACGCCTTCGACGCCTTCACCAACAAGGACACGCAGGCCATCCTGTATGCGCCGCTGTTCGTCATCGCCGTCACCTCGGTGCGCGGCTTCTCGCTACTGGCGCAGAGCGTGCTCACCAACAAGGTGGTGACGCAGGTCGAAGCGGATATGCAGACCGAGCTGTATGGTCATCTGATCGACGCCGATCTGGCGCAACTCGGCGAGGAGAGTCCCGCCGCCCTGACCCAGCGCTTCACCACGGATTTCGCCTTCATCAAAGAGGCGCTGACACGGATCTCCACCGTCTTCCTGCGTGATGTCGCCCAGATCATCGCCCTCGTCTGCGCCATGCTGTGGATCGATCCGGTGCTGACCATCGCCGCCGCCCTGGTGGTGCCCTTCGCCGCCATCCCTATCGGTCGCATCGGCAAGAAACTGCGCCGGGTGGCCAATTCCACCCAGGAGCAGATCGGCGCCATGGCCGGCCTGGTGTCGGAAAGCCTCTCGGGCGCCCGCGTCGCCAAGACCTTCAGCCTGGAGGGTTATCTCAAGCAGCGCGCCTGGCAGGCCTTCGACGAGGTGCGCAAGCTGAAGATGAAGGCCGCCAACGCCCGCGGCCGCCTTGATCCACTGCTGGAAGTCGGCGGCGGCGTCGCCGTGGCCGGCGTGCTGGTGCTGATCGGTCTGCGCATTTCGCGCGGCGAGAGCACCGTCGGCGAATTCACCGGCTTCGTTACGGCGCTGCTGCTCGCCGCCCAGCCCATGCGCTCCATCGGCAATCTCAACGCCATCGTCCAGGAGGCCATGGCGGCGCTGAAACGCTATTACGCCATCATGGACCGGAGCCCGACCATCGTCGACCGCCCCGGCGCCAGGGACCTGCAGGTCAGCGCCGGCGCCATCGCCTTCGATCGCGTCAGCTTCCGCTACCACAACGAAGCGACGGCGCTGCGCGACGTCACCCTGAACGCGCCAGCCGGCGCGGTCACGGCGCTCGTCGGTCGTTCCGGCTCCGGCAAATCAACGCTGATGGCGCTGGTTCCCCGCCTCTATGACGTGACGGACGGGGCCGTGCGCATCGACGGCGCCGACGTGCGCGAGGTGACGCTGCAATCGCTGCGTCGCCAGATCGCCGTCGTCAGCCAGGACGTGGTGCTGTTCGACGACACCGTGCGCGCCAATATCGCCTTCGGCCGGCCGGACGCCACCGACGCCGAGATCCAGGCGGCCGCGGAAGCGGCGGCGGCGCACGGCTTCATCAGCCGCCTGCCGGAAGGATACGCGACCCGCGTCGGTCATGGCGGCTCACGCCTGTCCGGCGGCGAGCGCCAGCGCATATCGCTGGCCCGCGCCATTCTCAAGGATGCGCCGATCCTGCTGCTGGACGAGGCCACCAGCGCCCTCGACGCGGAGAGCGAACAGATCGTGCAGACCGCCCTGGCGCAACTGATGCGGGGGCGCACCACGCTCGTCATCGCCCACCGTCTCGCCACGGTGCGCGAAGCGGACCAGATTGTCGTGATGGATCAGGGACAGGTCATCGAGACCGGGACCCACGCAACGCTGGTGGAAGCCGGCGGCGTCTACGCCCGCCTCAGCCGCATGCAGCTGGTGGACGACAGCCCGGTCGTCGCCGTCTCGCCTGACCTGGCCTGAGATGTTGCGTCATGTCTGAAAAAGCGCCCGGGCCCACGAAGCTCCTGCCCGGGTGAGATGGTTCCCGCCCCAGGGGCGATGATGCGCGATCACTCGCGGCGGATGATGCGGTCGACCACCAGGTCGGAGAGCAGGCCCGGCCTGAAGTCGCGCTTGACCGCTTCGGGGTCATAGATGGCGTCCACCCAGGTCAGGAAGTCGACGCCATTGGCCTCGCCCTCGCGCAAATAAGCGTCGAAGAAGGCGTCAAGCACGCCGGTGCGGGCGAAGCGGAAATGGCCATAGCGCCAGGACAGCTGCCGCATCGCCTCCCGCACTGGCAGATTCTCGTGCAGGATCAGGTAGAGCGCCGACATCATGCCGGCGCGGTCGGCGCCGGATTTGCAATGCACCAGGGCCGGATATTCCAGCGTCTCGAAGAACTGTTTCGCCGCGTGAATGGTTTCACGGTCCGGCGCTTCCCGCGACCGCACCACAAATTCCGTCAGCGTCACGCCGTGGCGCTCGCAGGCCTCGCGCTCCAGCGGCCATGAGCCGTATTCACGGCCGCCGCGCAGATTGACAATGGTGCGCAGGCCCTGCCTGGCCAGCCGGCCGATCTGGGTGGGCGTCGGCTGGGCGGCGCGCCAGAATTTCGGCGTCACCCGGAACAGATTGAGGTAAGCGACGCGGAACACGCCGTGATCCACCAACAGCATATTGGTCCACGCGCGCATGCGATCCCACGTTCCGCCCACGGGCCTGTCCCAGCGAGCGATCCGCGCCATGCGCCGCGCATAGCGCTCCTCATCCTTCAGTGGTCGACCGAACCCCATCTGCCTTCCTGATCAAGAACATCCGCCCGCCGGGCGGCGCTGTGTAACAGACAGTCGCGACAATCCAAAGCGGACATCGACTTTAGCCAGCGGCCTCATGGCGCCCGCCGTCTTTCCGGATCGCTTCCGGAAAAGGCCAGGATCGCCGGATGCGCTTCATCTGGCTGGCCGGTTGCCGAACCCCAGTGAACCTGGCCCACTGAATTCCTGGGGAGGGGGTCTGGCGACGTCCGGCGGCGCCTGGACGTCGCAGGCAGCGGACGCTCCGGCGTCTGCCTGGCCTCGCATGACGCGCTTTCCTGGCGAAAAGCGGAACATACTTTCCCGAAAATCCGCCAGACCGCTTCCGCAGGCATTCCTCCGCGCCGGCTTCACGCTTTCGTCAGCACGGCAAAGCTTGTCGATCCCGGAGCTGTTTCATACGCTCCTGTCATGCGTGAACTTGTCATCAGCATCCGTCGCGCCAGACTCTCCGATGCCGAGGGTCTTTCAATCGTGCATGACGCTGCGTGGCGAGAAGCATACCAGGGCGTGTTGCCCGGCGTCGCCCTCGAGCGGATGATCGCCCGGCGCGGACCGGACTGGTGGCGGCAGAGCGCCACGCGGGGCCAAGAACCTGGCAGCCGTCAGATGCTGGTTCTGGAGGTCGGCGATCAGGTCGGCGGCTATGTCATTTATGGCCCAAACCGCATGCTTTCCCTGCCGCAGCGCGGTGAAATCGATGCGCTGTATCTCGACCCGGTCTGCCAGGGGCTGGGCCTTGGCCGCCGGCTGTTTCGCGCGGCCCGGCGTGATCTGTCCGGCCGCTCGCTCGGCTCCACCGTCATCTGGTGCCTCGACGCCAACACGCGCGGCAGCCAGTTTTACGCCGGCCTTGGCGGCGTGCTCCATACCCGCGCCGGCTTCCGCATTGGCGGCGTGGACTTCCCCGCCAGCGCCTGGGCGTTCAGCTAGGCGCGCGTAAACGTGCGTTCGTGCGGGACTGGCCGCGCCATATTCCCGCCTCCGGACGAAAAAAACCTCTGTCTCACTTGTTGTTGTGGCCGATCGGACCTAAACAGACGCCGTTCACGGGACAAACCGTCCTGCAATCCATTCACGGCTTTTACCGGAAGACTCTCATGCGCCTTGACGCAATTTCGATCGGCAAGAACCCGCCCCACGACATCAATGTCATCATTGAGGTCCCGCTCGGCGGCGAGCCGATCAAGTACGAAATGGACAAGGATGCGCAGATCCTGACCGTGGACCGCTTCCTTTACACTCCGATGCGTTATCCGGGGAACTACGGCTTCGTGCCCCACACCCTGTCCGAGGATGGCGATCCGATCGACGTGCTGGTGGCCAACACCCGTCCGATCGTGCCTGGCGCGATGATGAACTGCCGCCCGATCGGCGTGCTGAAGATGGAAGACGACGGCGGCGGCGACGAGAAGATCATCGCCGTGCCGTCCACCAAGCTGACGCGCCGCTACGAGAGCGTGGTGAACTACACCGACCTGCCCGAGATCACCTGGAAGCAGATCGAGCACTTCTTCCTGCACTACAAGGATCTGGAAGCCGGCAAGTGGGTCAAGCTGAGCGGCTGGGGCGACGCTGAAGAAGCGCGCCGTTACATCGCCGAGGCCATCGAGCGCGGCAAGAAGCTGAAGGCCTGATCCCGGGAAGGTTTCCCGGCAAGACAGACGCCATTTGCGCCAGGAAAATACGGCGCCAGATGAATGGAGCCAAATCCGCATCAGAGCATGCGTGGATTTGGTTCTGGCCTCGCCTGAATACGAAAAAGCGCCCGACAGGGCGCTTTTTTATTGGCCAGTTCCCCCAGGCTCCGGGGGAGCTGGCAGGCCGTTGCGTTACTCCGCCGCGCCGGCCTTGTCCTGGTTGTCGAGCGAGCGCTGGACCACGTGAACAATGCCCTTCATCACCTCGTCGAGGGCGTAGTCCTTGGGCGTATAAACGGCGGCGACGCCAATGTTCTTCAGCACCAGCTCATCTTCCGGGGGCACGATGCCGCCGACCACCACCGGAATGTGGTCGAGCCCCTCGGCGCGCAGCTTCGCCTTCACCTCCCGCACCAGCGGCACGTGCGAGCCGGAGAGGATCGACAGGCCGATGACGTGGGCGTTGGTCTCGCGGGCCCGGCGGACGATCTCGGCCGGCGTCTGGCGGATGCCTTCGTAGGTCACGTCCATGCCAACGTCGCGGGCGCGCAGCGCCACCTGCTCGGCGCCGTTGGAGTGGCCGTCGAGGCCCGGTTTGCCAACAACGATGCGCGGGGCCGCGCCGATGCGGTCGGCCAGATCGGCCACCAGCAGCCGCACCTCGCGCTCGATCTCCGGCGACTTCGTCTCGATGGTGACGCCAGTCGGCGCGCGGTATTCACCGAAGATGTCGCGCAGGGTCTGGCCCCATTCGCCCGTAGTCACGCCGACGCGGGCGCAGACGATCGACGGCTCCATGATATTGCGGCCTTCGCGCGCCGCGGCGGCGAGATCAGCCAGCGCCGCGTCCACCGCCGCCTGATCGCGGCCGGCGCGCCAGGCGCGGATCTTGGTCACCGCCTCCATTTCCACCGTCTCGGGAACCGTGAGAATGGCGCCTTCGCCGGCGGTCAGCGGCGACGGCTCGCTCTCCATCCAGCGGTTGACGCCGACGACCACCAGCGAGCCGTCCTCGATAGCGGCAAGCCGGCGGGCGTTGGATTCCACCAAAGCGCGCTTCATCGCGCCATTTTCGACGGCGACGATGGCGCCGCCCATGGCGTCGATGCGGGCCAGCTCGGCGCGGGCCGCCGCCTTCAGCTCCTCCACCTTGCGGGTGATCTCGACGGAGCCGTCGAAGATATCGCCATAGTCGAGCAGGTCGGTCTCATAGGCCATGATCTGCTGCATGCGGATCGACCATTGCTGGTCCCAGGCGCGCGGCAGGCCGAGCGCCTCGTTCCACGCCGGCAACTGCACGGCGCGGGCGCGGGCGTTCTTCGACAGCACCACCGCCAGCATCTCGATGAGAATGCGGTAAACGTTGTTCTCCGGCTGCGGCTCGGTCAGGCCCAGCGAGTTCACCTGCACGCCGTAGCGGAACAGCTTCTGGCGAGCGTCGGTAATGCCGTAGCGCTCGGTGCAGATCTCGTCCCACAGTTCGACGAAGGCCCGCATCTTGCACATTTCAGTGATGAAACGCAGGCCGGCGTTCACGAAGAACGAGATGCGCGCCACCACCTTGCCGAAGCCGATCTCGTCAACCTCGCCGGAGGCCTTCACCGTGTCGAGCACGGCGATGGCGGTGGCGAGGGCGTAGGAGAGCTCCTGCACCGGCGTCGCGCCGGCTTCCTGCAGATGGTAGGAGCAGACGTTCATCGGGTTCCACTTGGGAACCTCCCGGGTGGTGAACAGCGCCACGTCCTTGATCAGACGCATGGACGGCGCCGGCGCAAACACATAGGTGCCGCGCGACAGGTATTCCTTGATAATGTCGTTCTGGGTCGTGCCGGTGAGCGCCGAGCGCGGAGCGCCCTGCTCCTCGGCCACCGCAATGTACAGCGCCAGCAACCAGGCCGCCGTGGCGTTGATGGTCATCGAGGTGTTCATCGTCGCCAGCGGAATGCCGTCGAACAGCGCCCGCATGTCGCCGATATGCGACACCGGCACGCCCACCTTGCCAACCTCGCCGCGCGCCAGTTCGTGATCCGGATCGTAGCCGGTCTGGGTCGGCAGGTCGAAGGCGACCGACAGGCCGGTCTGGCCCTTGGCGAGATTGCTGCGGTACAGGCGGTTGGACTCGACCGCCGTGGAGTGGCCGGCGTAGGTGCGGAAAATCCAGGGTTTGTCGCGTGCGACCGTCTTGCCGGCGTCGGCGCCTGCTGCGGTGCTGTCCTGTGCGCTCATCAAGCCACTCGCTCATAAGGTCCGGTCGCCTGGCGTCAACATCAGCGTCAGCGGCGGACAAAAACCTGCGCCCCACGCGGGGGCTGTTGCATGAAACGCCAATCTAGCCCGAAGATGTCCAAACGTCTGCCGGGCGCGCAACGGAAGCGCATCAAACTTTTGGCCAACTTCCGGGCTCCGGTTGGCGTGTCTATATCTCGAAGGCTGGCGCGATCTGCGGTTCCGGAGCGGGATCGCTGTCTGGCCGCCAGCCGCGCCGGTTTTCGCGCCTCGCGCCGGAGCTGGCGTAACCGAGCATTGTCTTTATGTGGCGACGCCTCCGGCTAACGGCAGGCAACTGCCACGCATCAGGAAGGCGGCGCACGATCCGGTCGGACCGGAACGGCTCCCGCCAGTTATCATAGGCCTTCCGTCCGGGCCATGGAGTGGAACATCATCATGACCGCCGTTCAGAAGTCGTCCAGTGGAGAGCAGAAGGATCTGTACCGCATGGGCGAAGTGCCGCCGCTCGGCCATGTGCCCGCCAACATGACGGCGTGGGTGGTGCGCAAGGAACGCCACGGCCCGCCAGACACCGCCATGCTGCTGGAAACCGTGCCGACCTGGACGGTGGGCGAGGACGAGGTGCTGATCTATGTGATGGCCGCCGGCGTCAACTATAACGGCGTCTGGGCTGCGCTCGGCGAACCGATTTCGGTGCTCGACGCCCACAAGCAGCCGTATCACATCGCCGGTTCCGACGCCTCTGGCGTCGTCTGGGCCGTCGGCAGCAAGGTGAAGCGCTGGAAGGTCGGCGACGAGGTCGTGGTGCACTGCAACCAGGACGATGGCGACGACGAGGAGTGCAACGGCGGCGACCCGATGTTCTCGTCCTCCCAGCGCATCTGGGGCTATGAGACGCCGGACGGCTCCTTCGCCCAGTTCTGCCGCGTGCAGTCGCGCCAGCTCATGGAGAAGCCCCGCCATCTCACCTGGGAAGAGGCCGCCTGCTATACGCTGACGCTGGCCACCGCCTACCGCATGCTGTTCGGCCACGCGCCGCACACCATCAAGCCCGGCGACAACGTGCTGGTCTGGGGCGCCTCGGGCGGTCTCGGCGTGTTCGGCGTGCAGCTCTGCGCCGCGTCCGGCGCCAACGCCATTGGCGTGATCTCGGACGAATCAAAGCGCGACTACGTCATGCAACTCGGCGCCAAGGGCGTCATCAACCGCAAGGACTTCGACTGCTGGGGCCAGCTCCCCAAGGTGAATTCGCCCGAGTTCAACACCTGGACGAAGAACGCCCGCGCCTTCGGCAAGGCGATCTGGGACATCACCGGCAAGAAGGACGTCGACATCGTCTTCGAGCATCCAGGCGAGGCGACCTTCCCGGTGTCGGCCCTGGTGGCCAAGCGCGGCGGCATGGTGGTGTTCTGCGCCGGCACGTCCGGCTTCAACATCACCTTCGACGCCCGCTACGTCTGGATGCGGCAGAAGCGCATCCAGGGTTCGCACTTCGCCCATCTCAAGCAGGCCTCTGCGGCGAACCAGTTCGTCATCGACCGTCGCATCGACCCCTGCATGTCCGAGGTCTTCCAGTGGAGCGACATTCCGGACGCCCACATGAAGATGTGGCAGAACCGCCATGCGCCCGGCAACATGGCCGTGCTGGTCAATGCGCCCCGCGCCGGCCTGCGCAATCTCGACGACGTCATCGAGGCCAGCAAGGGCGGCTGAGGTCCGTCATGGCGGACCTCGCGGGCAAGACAGGCGGCGACCATCCCGCCGCCACGCCTCCCGGGCAGAACGCCTGATCGACACAAAAAAACCGGCCCTGGCGGCCGGTTTTTTTACGAGCGAACCCCAATTCCAGCGAACCCAATTCCTCAGCCGCTCTCCTCCGCATAATCGATCAGCGCCGCATTGACCTCGCCGCCCAGCAGAAAGAGCGCGCCCAGCACGTAAAGAAACACCAGCGCGATGGCGACCGAGGCAAGGCCCGCATAGGTCGTGACATAACCCCGCTGGCCGAAGTCGGCGATATAGGCCCCGAAAATCGCGCCGCCGACGAACCATGCGATGATGGTCAGGGCCACGCCCGGCATCACCTGGCGAAAGCTGCGCCGGCCAGCGGCGATCAGCATGTGCGCCGCCGTCAGCACCACGAACATGACGGCGCCGGTCACCACGTAGCGGACCACGCCGACAAGGAAGCGAAGCGGCTGCAATTGCGCCTCCAGCGCCGGCGCCCATGCGATCAGCGTCTGCCAGAGCACAGGCCACAGCACCACCAGCACGGCGAAGATCATCAGCGCCGCCGCGCTGACCAGCACGAACAGGATGGATTCCAGCCGCGTCCAGTACCAGGCGCGCCACTCCACCGCCCCGTAGGCGCGGTTGAGCCCAATGCGCAACGCCTCAATGCCGTTGGAGGCGAAGTAGACGGCGAACAGCGCGCCGAAGGTCAGCGCGTCGCCGCGCGTCACCGTCAGCACCTTGCGAATCTCGCTGGCCAGCGGCGCGGCGATGTCCGCCGGCCAGATTTCGAACAGCAGGGTGGCGGCGCGATTGGCCAGACCGGCGGCGCCGATCATGCTTGCCAGCGATGCAATGACGATCATGAACGGAAACAGCGCCATCAGCGCCGACATGGCGATATGGCTGGCAAGCGCCCAGCCGTCATGCTCAAGAAAGCGGTTAATGGCGGCGCTGAACACCCGGTAGATCGCTGTGATGGCTCACCCCCCCTCGATTGCCTGGAGCGCCTTGCTGATACAGGGCGCCTCCCCCTGCATGAACAAAATGCGCCCGACCAGACAGATGGAACAAATTCAGGTTCACGATGAACAGAATTTGCCACAAAATTTGCCACACGCGCACCCAACCCCGCGTCCATCCAAAGCACAACGCGGGCCGGATCAAAAGGCAACCCCGCCTGACGGTTTCCCGGCCTGTCCCATCCGGATCACGAACCTCATGCGCCGGGGCGATTGCTTTTGAATGGAAAAAATCCCACCACTGTCAGGCCGGGAACAGGGCTTGCCGCGTTGATGACCGCCAAAGCTGGCTTCCCGGACGCCGTTGTCTTCCGAGCCCCCGACAAGAAGCCCTGAAACAACAGCGTCGCCGGAATTTCGCAGAGCCGCGCGCTGTGTGGAAATTCAGGCGCATTGCTGCAGTTTCGACACAGCAGCCCGCCGCGCTGTTGTGAGAGCCACATCCGGAAACGCCGTTCCCATGCCCCATCCCGCTCCGGCGGTCCGCCTTGCCGGCGCCGCCCTGGTCGTCATACTCGCCAGCGGCTACATCGTCGCCCGCTACGTCGCTCCGCACGCCGAGCCGCTGACCTTTCTCTCCCTCCGTTTCGCCGCCACCGCTCTGGCCATGGGCGTGATCGCCGTGGCGGCGCGCGCGCCATGGCCAACATCAGTCCGGGAATGGCGCGACATCGCCATCGCCGGCGCGCTATTGCAGGGCGTCATGCTCAGCGGAGTGTTCTGGAGCGTCCGCCACGGCCTGCCCGCCGGCGTCTGCGCGCTGATTCTCGCCCTGCAGCCGGTGCTCACCGGCCTGCTGGCCGGCCCGTTCCTCGGCGAACGCGTCACCGCGCGCGCCTGGGCTGGGCTGGGCGCGGGGCTGGTCGGCGCCGGCATGGTGCTGGCGCCGCGCATTGCCGGCGACGACGCCCTGCCGCCCGCCGCCATTCTGGCCGCAGGCTGCGGCCTGGTCGCCATTTCCATCGGGACGCTCTGGCAGAAAAAAACCGGGCAGACCGGCGACCTCAGAGTCAACGTGACCATCCAGTTTCTCGCCGCTTTTGTATTGGTGACGCCGCTGGCGCTGCTGGTCGAGGACCTGCATTTCGATGGCGCCGGCGAATTGTGGATCGCCATGGCCTGGTCGGTGCTTGGCACCTCGGCAGCCGGCATCCTGCTGATGTTGTGGCTGTTGCGGCGCATGCAGGTGTCGGCCATGTCGGCGCTGTTCTACCTTGTGCCTGTCACAGCCGCAGCCATGACCTGGCTGGTTTTCGGCGAAACGCTGACGCCCGTGCAGATTCTTGGCATGGTCATCGCCGTCGCCGGCGTCTGGCTGGCCAACCGCGCGCCCCGGGCGGTTCCGACGCGGCCCGCCGCCGCCCCGCCCCAATGACGCCTGCTCCCATCTGCGCGGCTCTCGCCGTCACAACGCCGTTGCCTGCGCGGGCAGCTTGTTTATTGTGCCGCCAACAACCGGTCCTGTTGTGACTTTTGCCGGATTGTCACCGGTGCGCCATCCAGCGCAATGTGACTCCGCAACCCATTCCCGGCCGGCTGGCCGCGCCCGCAACGGGCGCGCGTCCGGATTGCCGGGAGCGTTTTCCAGCAAAGTGGCCTCACTTTGCATGGAGAAGACACGTCAAACCGGAAACTGGCCAGGTTCCGTTTCATGAGGAGCGGAGCCTGCCCTGACGGTCGGTCCATGCCGGCCCTGATTTACAACGAGACGGTTTCGCGTCCGGTCGGGATCGCCCTGCGATGCCTTCTGGACAGGACCGGCTCCGGAATACAGCGCCGCGACGCCCCCGATGGCCGTCGCGTAACAAGGAAACTGCGTCATGAGCCAAGTGGCGACCGCCACCCTTCCCGCCGCCTCCGACCTCATCTCCCTGGTCAGCCGGGTTTCCGGCGATCTGGAGGCGTTGCAGGCCGCCGCCACCTCTGCTGTGCGCGCCCGCGTTTCTGAAAATGGCAAGGTTTCCGCCGCGCGCATCGACGCCGAGCAGCACGCCGCCCACGGCCTGTCCTGGCTCGCCACCTATGTCACCGGCGTGCGCGAGGCCGCCGGCTGGGCGCAGCGCCTCAGCGATGAGGGCCGGTTCGGCGAAGTGGAGCAGTTGCTGCTGGGCATCGCCGCCGGCGAGTACACGGCGCAGATCTTTGGCGGCATTCCGATCAGCCAGAACGAGATGGTTCGCCTCGGCGACCTCGGCGTCGACGCTGCAACGGTCGCCGGCCACCGCACCGCCGCGGTTGAAGAGCTGATCGCCATCGGCAACACCCCGGCCACCCGCCTGCGCCTCGTCGCGCTGATGAAAGACATGGACGGCGGCTCCAGCATCGGCGCCACCGGTCTTGACGAGACGCTGGAAGCGATCCGCTCTGAAATGAAGCGCTTCGCTGACGCCGAAGTGGTTCCGCACGCCCATCAGTGGCACCTGAAGAATCAATATATCCCGCTCGACGTGGTGGCCGGCATGGCCCAGCTCGGCGTGTTCGGCCTGACCATTCCGGAAGAATACGGCGGCATGGGGCTGTCGAAGGTTTCCATGTGCGTGGTCTCCGAAGAGCTATCGCGCGCCTATATTGGCGTCGGCTCGCTCGGCACCCGCTCCGAGATCGCCGCCGAACTGATCCTGGGCGGCGGCACCGACGCGCAGAAGCAGCACTGGCTGCCGAAGATCGCCTCGGGCGAGATCCTGCCGACCGCCGTGTTCACAGAGCCGAACACCGGCTCCGACCTCGCCTCGCTGCGCACCCGCGCCGTGAAGGAAGGCGAAGGGGACGCGGCTGTCTGGAAGGTCTATGGCAACAAGACCTGGATCACCCACCCGGTCCGCGCCGACGTCATGACCATGCTGGTCCGCACCAGGCCCGACGTCGCGGGTTATCGCGGCCTGTCGCTCCTGCTGGCGGAAAAGCCGCGCGGCGACGACGCCAACCCGTTCCCGGTCGACGGCCTGACCGGCGGCGAGATCGAGGTGCTCGGCTACCGCGGCATGAAAGAATACGAACTGGCGTTCGACGGCTTCGAGGTGAAGGGCGAGAACCTGCTCGGCGGCGTCGAGGGTGAAGGCTTCCGCCAGCTCATGCAGACCTTCGAGTCGGCCCGCATCCAGACGGCCGCGCGCGCCGTTGGCGTCGCCCAGGCGGCGCTGGAAGTCGGCCTGCGCTACGCCCAGGAGCGCATCCAGTTCGCCAAGCCGATCATCAGCTTCCCGCGCGTCTCCGACAAGCTGGCGATGATGGCTGCGGAACTGATGATCGCCCGCCAGCTCACCTATTTCGCCGGCCGCGCCAAGGACGAAGGCAAGCGCTGCGACCTGGAGGCCGGCATGGCCAAGCTGCTGGCCGCCCGCATCGCCTGGTCGAACGCCGACAACGCCCTGCAGATCCACGGCGGCAACGGCTTCGCGCTCGAGTACACCGTGAGCCGCCTGCTCTGCGACGCCCGCATTCTGTCGATCTTCGAGGGCGCGGCGGAGATCCAGGCGCAGGTCATCGCCCGCCGCCTGATCGAGGGCGGCAACTGAGCGCCGGCAATGACAGTTCCGGCGGGACCTGGTCCCGCCGGCGCATCTCCACCAGCTCGCCATTCGGGAGCGCATGGGGATATACAGGGCCCGTCATTGACGGGCCTTTTTGCTTTCGTGGCCGGAACCACCGGCCATGATCATGCGGCCATGACCCGGCCGGAGAGCGCGGCGGAACAGGCGCGCAACGACGATTGGACAGACCCTGCGACAGGGGGGACATCGCGCGGGCAACGTATTACGTGACCAGCCGTGACGACGCCCGCGCCGTGCTGGATGTCCGCGGCGCGGTGCTGGCCGGCATCCGCCCCGCCGCCACGATGCTGATCGCTGGCCTCATCGAACCGGAGATGAAGGTCGAGATCGAGGTGACGGCGCTGCGTGATCAGGGCTGAGCCCACAGAAAACTTGCCACCAGGCCGCCGCCGCGCCTAAACCCGGTCGCGAACAATCTCTGTGAGGCGTCCATGGCATCCTTCAATCTTCTCCTGCTCCCCGGCGACGGCATCGGCCCCGAGGTCAACGTCGAAGTCGAAAAGCTGGTGCGCTGGCTCGACCAGGCTGGCGTGGCGAAATTCGAAATCGAGAAAGACCTGGTCGGCGGCTCCGCCTATGACGCCCATGGCGTGTCGATCAGCGAGGAAGCCATGGCGCGCGCCCAGGCCGCCGACGCGGTGCTGTTCGGCGCCGTGGGCGGCCCCAAGTGGGATTCGGTGCCTTACGAGGTGCGCCCGGAAGCCGGCCTGCTGCGCCTGCGCAAGGACCTCGGCCTGTTCGCCAATCTGCGCCCGGCCATCTGTTACCCGGCCCTCGCCGAGGCCTCCTCGCTGAAGCGCGAGCTGGTCGAAGGCCTCGACATCATGATCGTGCGCGAGCTGACCGGCGGCGTCTATTTCGGCGAGCCGAAGGAGATCGTCACCCTGGAGAACGGCGAGAAGCGCGCCGTCGACACCCAGCTCTACGCCACCCATGAGATCGAGCGCATCGCCCGCGTCGCCTTCGATCTGGCGGCAAAGCGCAACAACCGCGTCGCCTCGGCCGAGAAGCGCAACGTCATGCGCACCGGCGTGCTGTGGCATGAGGTGGTGAGCCGCGTGCACCGCGAGGAATTCGCCGGCGCGGCGCTGGAGCATGTGCTGGCCGACAATTGCGCCATGCAGCTGGTGCGCAACCCCAAGCAGTACGACGTGATCGTCACCGACAATCTGTTCGGCGACATCCTCTCTGACGTGGCCGCCATGCTCACCGGCTCGCTCGGCATGTTGCCATCGGCCTCGCTGGGCGCGGAAGATCCGGCCACCGGCAAGCGCAAAGCCCTGTATGAGCCGGTGCACGGCTCGGCGCCGGACATCGCCGGCAAGGGCATGGCCAACCCGATCGCCATGATCGGCTCACTGGGCATGGCGCTGCGCTATTCCTTTGGCCTCGGCGAAGCGGCCGACAAGCTGGACCTGGCCATCGCCAACGTGCTGGGCGCGGGCCTGCGCACCCGCGACATCGCCAGCGCCGGCGCCAACGCTGTCTCGACCAGCGAGATGGGCGACGCCATCATCGCCGAGATGCAGCGCCTCTCCTGAAGGCCAGCCGCGCTTTGAACGCGCAATGGCAGACGGCTGGCCGGACAGGTCCGGCCGCCTGATCTGCAGGCAAACTGGCCTGAACGCAAAAAGAAACAGGGCCGGTCAGACCGGCCCTGTTTCTTTATGTTGTCCGGCAGTCCAAACGGCCATACGCCGGTGGGGCTGGGGGGCTGATAAACCCGGCGAAACAGCGTCAGACTGCCGGAACAACGAGGGGATTATTGACGTGACTTTGCGGCAACCGCAAGGCATGGCGATGTCGATATCATGATTTTTCAATAACAATTTCTTGAACATCGACAAGTACAATAAACTTACACAATCATTGATTGCTGCACAACAAATAATCACTTCCAATACAACGACAATACAATTTCGGGCTGGCGCCCGCAGCAGCAAGGCCCCGCGACCTGAAATGGGCGCCGCGAATGCCGGCTTGCAGCATTTCCTGTATTTGCGCAGACGATAATTCTGGAAAATGTCCTCGCCACGCCTGTCCGGGCCGCCGCGTCAGGGCCAGGTCGCTGCGCCATTTACCTCGCGACCAATTGGCCCCAGACTGGCGGCGCAACACATCGGTCTTGCGCTCTGGACCCAGGAGGAAAGCGACCGACATGATGACTTCAGAGCAACCGGATGAGCAAACCACGCGCCCGCCGCCAGGCGACGTCGTCGCCATCAACGCGCCGCTGTCCCGCGCAGTCGCCCCACCGCCGCTCCATAGCCCGGCCCCTGTCGCGCCGGCGCCACCCCGGGTCAGCTTCGACCGCCGGGAACTGAACACGCTGCTCAACCTGTACGGGCGTCGCGTCGCTGAAGGCGAATGGCGCGACTACGCCATCGATTTCCACAAGGACCGCGCCATCTTCTCGGTGTTCAGGCGGACATCCGAAGCGCCCCTGTACCGCATCGAAAAGCAGCCGCGCCTGGAGCGCAAGCAAGGCGCCTGGAGCGTGGTCTCGGCGGCGGGTCTCATCCTGAAGCGCGGCAATGACCTGTCCAGGGTCCTGGCCATCATCGACAAGCCGCTTCGCCTCGTGCGCGGCTGACGCAATTCCACGGAAGGCCGCTTCGGCGCCAGGTGGGATATCGGCCGGAAACGAAAAAGGCCCCGCGAACGGGGCCTTTTACACTGCGGTCCATTGCCGGACCTGACGTCACAACCGGATCAGTTGTTGCGCGAGCCGAAGAGCTGCAGCAGCATCGTGAACAGGTTGATGAAGTCGAGATACAGCATCAGCGCGCCGAGGATCGACTTCTTGGCGGCGGTCTCATAACCGTCAGCCTCGTAATACATCTCCTTGATGCGCTGGGTGTCCCAGGCGGTCAGGCCGGAGAACACCAGCACGCCGACCAGCGAGATGGCGAACTGGAAGGCTGACGACTGCAGGAACAGGTTGACCAGCGAGGCGATCACCACGCCGATCAGGCCCATCACCAGGAAGGTGCCGAACGCCGACAGGTCGCGCTTTGTCGTGTAGCCATACAGGCTCAGACCACCGAACGCCGCCGCCGTGATGAAGAACACCCGGGCAATCGAGGCGTGCGTGTAGACGAGGAAAATTGACGATAGCGACAGGCCCATGATCGCCGCGAAGGCGTAGAACAGCCCGCGCGCCGTCGACGCCTGCATGCGCTCCATGCGGGCGCTCAGGAAGAACACGAAGGCCAGGGGCGCGAGGATCACCACCCACTTCAGCGGGCTGGCGAACAGCGCGTAACCCACGCTGGTCAGCATGATGTTGCCGGCGCGCGCCGCAGCCTGCGAAGCGTCGTTCGTGACCGCCAGCATGTATGTGCCGATGGCGACAAGGCCGGTGATGGCCAGGCCGACCACCATGTTGTTGTAGACACCGAGCATGTAGGACCGCAGGCCCTGATCGAGCTCTACAGTCCCGGTCTGGGCATACCCCTGGTTCAGCTCAGGGGCGCCGCGGTTCCAGTTTGACATTAAACCCTCACAACGTCTCATAGTGCGCATGCGCCGTCCAACAGGGCGGACAGTTGCACCGTGAGCAAAACATGGTTGCTCAACGCGCATAATACAAGTGAAAACCCGCTCATGCGTTAATGCGCCTGCTGGAGCCGGCGACGCGGAGATCGGGGGCCTGGAGAAGTTCCCGCGCCCCGGCTTTCACCCTCAGTTCGCCCGTAGCCGCTGCGCCGGGGACTGGCCAAGCACCCGCCACGTGCCGGCAAGGCCAAGCCCTACCGTGACGATGATGGCGATGATGATCGCCATCATCGGCTCCGGCCAGCTGAACAGGAACTCAAGACGCATCGATCTCGTCACGATGAACCACCCCGCCGCCGCGCCGGCGGCGAGGCCAAAGACGCTGGTCACCACCGCCAGCCCGCCATACTCCAACGCGTAGGCCAGCAGCAGCCGGCCGCGCGTGGCGCCGAGGGTTTTCAGGATCACCGCATCGTAGAGGCGCGCCCGCTGGCCGGCCGCCAGCGCTCCGGCCAGCACCAGAACGCTCGCCGCGAGTGAAATCAGGCTGGCGCCAGCGACAGCCCAGGACAGCTTGCCGACGATCTCGTCGATGGCGTTGAGCGCCTCGCGCACCCGCAACGACGCCACCATCGGAAACGCCTTCGCCGCTTCGCGCACCACAGGATCCGCGGCCCCGGCTGGCGCGCCCGGGGGCATCCGCAAGGTGGCGAGCGCCGTGTGCGGCGCGCCGCGAAACGTGTTGGGCGAGAAAATCATGACGAAATTGATGCCGAGCGAGCGCCATTCGATCGCCCGCAGGCTGGCGACCCGCGCCCGGATTTCACGTCCGAGCACATTCACCACCAGCTCGCCGCCCACCTCCACGCCAAGTCCCCTGGCGATGCGCTGGTCCAGCGACACCAGCGGCGGGCCGCTGTAGTCCGCCGGCCACCAGGCGCCTGATGCGATGCGCGATCCCTCCGGCGGCTTTTCCGAGAAAGTGACGCCGCGATCGCCGTCCAGCACCCACGCCACGTCCTGCGGCGCATTGATCTTCTCCGCCGGCACGCCGTTGATGGAGACAATGCGGCCACGCATCATCGGCACGCGCTCGAAACGGCCGCCGGGGACGAGCTGATCGATCATGGCGGCGAAGGCGTCGGCCTTCGCCGAGGGGATGTCGACGAAGTAGAAATCCGGGGCCGTGCCTGGAACCGACCGGGTCAGCTGGTCGCGGATATTGGTCTGCACCAGGGCCAGCGCGACCAGCAGGGTCACGCCGAGGCCAACCGACAGCACCAGCGACGGCGTCAGCGCGCCGGCGCGATGGATATTGGCCAGCGCCAGCCGGGCCGGGGCATGGCGCGGTCGCGGCAGGCGGCGCGCCACGGCCATCACGCCCATCGCCACCAGACGCAGCATCAGGAAGGTGAGGAACGCGGCGACGACGAAGGCGATGGCGATGCGCCGGTCATAGGAGAAGCCGATGGCGACAGCGACCAGAACGGCGAGCCCCGCCGCCATGGCCAGCAGATAGACAGGGCGCGGCCAGCGCCGGTCCGCGTCGGCCATGTCGCGGAACAGGCCGGAGACCGGCACGTCGCGCGCCCGCCCCAGCGGCCCGATGGCGAAGACGAACGCCGTCAGCAGGCCATAGACCGCCGCCAGCGCGAGTTCACGCCAGGCCAGGGTGGGAATGATCGGAACCGGCAGCAGATCGCCGGCCAGCGCCACGGCGGCGAACGGCGCAACCGCCCCGACCATCAGGCCAATGAGGACGCCAGCCAGCGCCACCAGCATCACCTGGGTCAGATAGATGGCGACGACGCTGCCGCCAGAAGCGCCGAGGCTCTTCATGGTGGCGATGCTGCGCCGCTGCCGGTCGACAAAGCCACGCGTGGCGTTGGCGACGCCAACGCCGCCCACCAGCAGGGCCGTTAGCCCCACCAGCGACAGAAACTGGGTGAAGCGCTCGATATTGCGCTCGAATTCGGGCGCCGCCGCCTGGCGGGACCGCACCTGCCATCCGGCCTTGCCCCAGTCGGCCTCCAGCTTCGTCTGCACCGCTTTCAGCGCCGCGTCGTCGTTGGCTCCGACGGGCAGCGCCACCTGCCGCGTCCAGCGCACCAGACTGCCGGGCTGGATCAGGCCGCTGGCGCGCAAGGCTTCCGTGCTTACCATCAGGCGCGGGCCGAAGCCGTAGCCGCCGCCGAGCTTGTCCGGCTCACTGACCAGGCGGGCGCGCAGCTCGACCGGCTTGTCGCCGATCAGGATGCGATCGCCGACCTTTACCCCAAGACGGGCGAACAGGGCCGGTTCGGCCACCGCGCCCGGGGCGCCGTCGCGCACGGCCAGCGCGTCGCGCAACGACAACGCCGGCTCCAGCTCCAGCTTTCCAACCAGCGGATACGGGTCTTCGATTGCCTTCAGTTCGACCATGGCGGCCGAGCCGGCGTCGCCGGCTGGTCCGTCGACCCGGGCCATGGCGCGTAAATTGGCCGTGACGGCGTTAGCTCCCAACCCCTTGATATAGGCCGTTTCGCGGGCGTCAGGCTCGCGCTGGACAAAGCTGATGGCGAGGTCGCCGCCCAGAATCGCCCGGCCCTCGCGCGCCAGCCCCTCCGTCAGACTGCGCGAAATGCTGGAAACCGCGGCGATGGCCGCGACGCCCAGGATAATGCAGCCCAGAAAAACCCCAAAACCGCGCAAGCCGCCACGCAATTCGCGCAGCGCCAACCGCAGGGTCAACGGCAATACGGCGCGTTGGCCGCCCACGGCGTCGACGCTCATGCCGCGGCTTCCGGGGCGAGCTGTGCCTCGGCGGCGTCGATCCGGCCGGAGCGGATGCGGATCACACGGTCACAACGCGCCGCCAGATGGTTGTCGTGGGTCACGATCACCAGCGTCGATCCGCGCTCGCGACGCAACGAGAACAACAGGTCGATAATGCTGGCGCCGGTGGCTTCATCGAGATTGCCGGTGGGTTCGTCCGCCACCAGCAGGGGCGGATTGGCGACGATGGCGCGGGCCACCGCCACGCGCTGCTGCTCGCCGCCAGACAATTGCGCCGGATAATGGCCGGCCCGGTCAGCCAGACCGACTGCGGCGAGTTCGGCGGCGGCGCGGGCGAAGGCGTCGGCCGCGCCGGCCAGCTCCAGCGGCAGGGCGACGTTTTCCAGCGCCGTCATGGTCGGCACGAGATGAAATGACTGGAAGACGATGCCGACATTGCGGCCACGAAACCGCGCCAGCTCGTCTTCGCCATGACGGGTGAGGTCCTGGCCAGCGACGACGACGCGTCCGCTGTCGGGGCGCTCAAGCCCGGCCAAGGTCATCAGCAGGGTGGATTTTCCGGAGCCGGACGGGCCGACGAGACTCACGATCTCGCCACGGCGGATGTCCAGCGAAATGCCTTTCAGGATGTGGACCCGCGCCGCCCCGACGCCGAGCGACAGTTGTAAATCTGTCAGCGCCACCGCCATATCATGGGTCGATTCGCGATCTGCGGGCTGCGCCATGCTTCAAGTCCAATCCTGCTGTCGACACGCTGCGTCCGGTCCAGGCAGAGCCGCGTAAATGCCCAGCCTCTTCACATTTGCCGCAATTCCAGGGACAAAAACAGGAAAGAGGCAACCGCGGGCAGCGCCGCCACAGAAACGGCTTGTGCTGCAAGGGCTCTGGCGCCTGACGCAATCAGCCTCATATGGGGTCATACGGTCCCGGCGCCAGCCCTGATGCGCCGGACGATACGACCTTCACTCCCGCAACTCCCGTCCGCCACGGAGACTTCCCGCATGTCACGGCCCGCCTGTCGCACCAGCCCATCCATGACCCGGCAGGGCAGCGTTGGCCAACCGGCTGCGCGGTCCAGGCGCGCCGGGCGCCGGTTCACTGTGGCGGCAGGCGTCCTGGCGCTGGCCATGATGGCGTCGGCCAATATTGTCCTTGCCCAGGAGGCGGCGTCTCCGGCCCCGGCCTCCGCACAGCCGGTCCCGGCTCCAACGTCCCCAGCGCAGCAGGAGCAGCCAGCCCCCGCCCAGGCCGCGTCCCAGCAACAGCCCCCCAACGCCGGAGTCCCGCAACAGGCCCAGCCGCCGCAGGCAGAAGCACAGCCGCCGGCCGCACAGCCCCAGACGAAGGAACAGGTGCTGGTGGTGCTCGGCGACAGCCTCAGCGCCGGCTACAATCTGCCGGGCGACAAGGCGTTTCCCGCCGTGCTGGAAAAGGCCCTGCGGGTGCGCGGCCACAATGTGAAGGTGGTGAACGCCGGCGTTTCTGGCGACACCACCACCGGCGGCCTGGAGCGGCTTGACTGGTCGGTGCCGGACAATGCCTCCGGCGTCATCGTCGAACTGGGCGCCAACGACATGTTGCGCGGCGTTGATCCGGCGATCCCGCGCGACGCGCTCGACAAAATCATCACGCGTCTGAAAGCGCGCGGCATTCCGGTGCTGCTCGCCGGCATGCGGGCGGCTCCCAACCTTGGCGGCCGTTACAGCGATGATTTCGAGAGCATCTACCAGGATCTGGCGAAGCGCCACAATCTGGCGCTGTATCCGTTCTTCCTCGACGGCGTGGCCGGCGAGCGCAACCTGCTGCTGCCCGACGGCATGCACCCCAATCCGGTCGGAGTCCAGATGATGGTCAGCAGGATCCTGCCGACCGTCGAGCAGTTTCTGGCGTCGCTCACCCCGCGATAGCCGGCCTGGTCAGGAATCCGCCTGATCTGGTCCGGCGCCAGCCTGAAGCTCCCCGGATCGACAGGCGTGGCGCCAGCCTGCGATACTGCGACAACAGTTGCGGCGCCTGCCGCCGCAAACCGGCGACGGACCGGATCCCGACGCAAGCCGCTCCGCGTTCGATCGTGTTTCGCCCAGCCATGCGCTGATGTCCCGCGCGCCAGGAACATCAGGCTCACGCGGAGGTCCCATGCCACGACTGTTCACCGGACTGGAGCTTCCAACCGATCTCGCCGCCGCGTTGACTGGCGCGCGCGGCGGCCTGCACGGCGCGCGCTGGATTGATCCGGAAAATTACCACATCACCCTGCGCTTCATCGGCGATGTTGATCATGGGCTCGCGCGCGACGTTTACGGCCTGCTGGCGGAAATCCACCGCGACCCGCTGGAAGTCACCATCGAGGGACTGGACGCTTTCGGCGGCAAACGCCCCCGCGCCATTGTCGCCCGCGTCGTCCCCGACAGGGCGTTGCTTGAATTGCAGGCGGCGCATGAGCGACAGATCCGCAAGGCCGGGGCGGCGCCGGAAGGCCGCAAGTTCTCCCCGCATATCACGCTGGCGCGTCTGCGCGATGCGTCGCCGCTTGATGTCGCTGACTATCTGGCGGTGCGCGGCGCTTTTCCGCGCTTCACCTTCACCGCCCGACGCTTCGTGCTGTACTCCTCGCGCGATTCCGTCGGCGGCGGGCCGTATGTGGTCGAGGCCGCCTATCCGCTGGGCTGAGCGCCAGATCTCCCGGAAGATACGGAAGAAATCTTGAAATCGGCGTTATTGGGGCCAGATTCCGGTCTATCCATTGCCAATTGGCAACCTGTCGGGAGACACGTCCCTCATGCCCCGTTCGCTGACCGAACCTTTCACCGAAGCGGAAATGCAGGCGATCCGCCGCGCCGCCAGCGGTGAGGACGCCGGCGCCCATGCCCGTGAAGAACATGTCCGAACCAATTTCTGGCGCGCGCTGAAGCGCATCGCCCGCCATACGCCGTTCGCCCACGATCTGGCGGCGGCGTTCTATTGCGCGCGCGATCCGGCGACGCCGATGAAGGTGCGGATGATCCTGTTCGGCGCGCTGGGCTATTTCATCATGCCCCTCGACGCCATCTCCGATTTGCTGCCGCTCGTTGGCTTCACTGACGATATCGCCGTGCTGACCCTGGCCATCGCCACGGTGACGACCGCCATCAAACCGGAGCACCGCCAGATGGCGGAAAACGCCCTGGCCGACCGCGACGCCCCCGCGGAGCCGTCGACCATTGATGAGGATGGCGCAAGGCAGGACAGGCGCGGCGGCTGGCGCAAATGGACGGGTCGCTCCAGACGGTGAGACGCCGCGACGCCCCTGCCGCGAGGGCATGTTGCGTCCCATCAGCCGGTTGCGTCTTTTGTCGGTCCCTGACACAAGTTCCTAACGCCCTGATAACGATCACAGGGTATGATCATAACATTCGCATTAGCGACCGTTCAGGTCCCAGCCGCGCGGTCGTTGCCTCACGTCATTTATGAGGCCCTTCGGGCTCACCACCGCAGGGGATTTGATCATTCAATGATTCGTCCGGACCGTTTGTTGCGCCGCGCGCTTGTCTGCATGGGCTTGCTGCTTTCAACCACTCTCGTCGCCGGCCTGGCGACGGACGCCAACGCCCAGGGACGCAGCAAAGCCGCGGCCAGGGCCGCCGCTCCCGCCGGCGGCCAATCTGTGGGCACCTATGGCGACTGGGGCGTCTACGTCTCCCGGAATGGCCGCGGCAAGGTCTGCTACGCCCTCTCCCATCCCAAGGTCCGCCTGCCCAAGGGGCTGAACCGCGATCCCGGCTATGTGTTCGTTTCGGCGCGCCCGGCGGACGGCGTCCGCAACGAGATTGCCTGGGGCCTCGGCTTCTCCGCCAAACCCGATGGCGAAGTGCTGATCGACGGCGCCGGCCAGCCGGTGGTGACGCGCGGCGAGAGCGCCTGGTTGCGCGACGCCTCCCAGGAGGGCCCGACCGTCGCCGCCATGACGCGCGGAACCAAGCTGGCGCTGAAGGTGCAGTCGCAACGCGGCAACAGCCTCACCGACGAATACTCCCTGCGCGGCTTCACCCAGGCCATGGAGCGGGTGCGCAAGGAATGCCCGTAAGCCGGCGTCAGCGCGCCGCCAGTCAACGACATCAAGCGGGCCATATGGCCCGCTTTTTTGTTGCTCTCCCGGGCAAGGACGGACGACCTGAAGCATTCGCGAGAAAAGTGGAGCCCGCTTTTCGTCACGAAAACACGTCGAATCAAAGAGCGTGGCGTTTTAGGTGAAGCGGTTTTCACCGGAAATGCTCCAGGGCGGCGCCCGGCAAGGCGGCTGAGCCGACTTGAAAAGCGGCGTCATCCTGGCCATTTCCGCCACTGTACACGTTGCACACGCCCGCGCGTCCGCGCGTTTTCCCGCAAGGTGGACGTCGTCTCGCGTCCAGGGAGACGCGTCGCGCCATGGCGCGGGCGCAAAACGCCGGTTCACAATACTTCAGGGAAGACTGATGACGATGGCAGACGAAAAAAGCGGTCATAAACAGGCGTTCGGGGCGGACGTCGCGCGACTGCTGCACATGATGGTGCACTCGGTTTATTCCGACAAAAGCGTCTTTCTTCGCGAACTGATCTCCAACGCCGCCGACGCCTGCGAGAAGCTGCGCTATCAGGCCATCGCTCGCCCCGAACTTCTGGGAGACGATGCCTCGGGCATGCGCATCGACATCACCCTCGACCGCGCGCGCCGCACCCTGACCGTCGCCGACAATGGCGTCGGCATGACCGCGGAGGAGATGACCGAGGCGCTCGGCACCATCGCCCGCTCCGGAACCCGCGCCTTCATGGAGGGGCTTCAGGGCGGCGCAAACAACCAGGGCAAGACGCAGGACGCCAGCGAAGACACCGCGACCGCCTCCGGGGAGGCGCATCTCATCGGTCAGTTCGGCGTCGGCTTTTACGCTGCCTTCATGGTCGCCGACCAGGTGGAGGTTTTCTCCCGCAAGGCCGGCGCGGACACGGCGGCGCGGTGGTCATCCGACGGCAAGGGCGAGTTCACCGTCAGCCCGGTCGACCTCGCGGACGCCCCGGCCCACGGCGCGCGCGTCGTGCTGCATCTGATGGACGGCGCCGACGAATGGCTGGATCCGGCGAACGTGCGCCGTCACATCCGCGACCAGTCCGGCCATGTGCCGGTGCCGGTGACCCTGCACTTCACCCGTCCGGCGCAGGACGACGACGCGGCGGCGGACAATGGCGTGGAAAGCGATGCTGCGGACGCTGAAAAGCCCGCGAAGCCGGACGAAGCGGTCGATGAACAGATCGTTGACGGCAGCGCCCTGTGGACCCGGTCCCGCAACGACGTCAAGCCGGAAGAATATACCGATTTCTACCGCTCCGTCGGCGGCATGTTCGACGAACCGGCGATGACGATCCACTACCGCGCCGAGGGCCGACACGAGTTCAGCGCCCTGCTGTTCACGCCGTCGTCGCGGCCGTTCGACCTGCTAGATCCCGAGCGCAAGGGCCGGGTCAAGCTCTATGTCAAACGCGTGTTCATCACTGACGACACTGAAATCCTGCCGCGCTATCTGCGCTTCATGCGCGGCGTGGTCGATTCCGCTGATCTGCCGCTCAATCTCTCCCGCGAGATGATCCAGAACAGCCCGGTGTTGCGCGCCATCAGCCAGAACGTCACCGGCCGCGTGCTCACCGAACTGGAAAAACTGGCGGAATCCGACGCGGACGCCTACGCGAAAGTGTGGGAGAATTTCGGGCCCGTCATCAAGGAGGGCGTGCACGAGGACTTTGCCCGCCAGGAACGACTGCTCGGTCTGGCCCGCTTCAGGACCACCACCGGCGGCGACAGCTGGCGGTCGCTGAAGGACTATGTAGCGAACCTGCGCGAGAACCAGACGGCCATCTATTACATCACCGGCGACGCCGCGGCGAAGCTGGAGAGTTCGCCGCATCTGGAAGGTTATCGGGCGCGCGGCGTCGAGGTGCTGCTGCTGACCGACCCGGTCGACAGCTTCTGGGTGATGGGGGCGCCAGGCTTCGAAGGCAAGCCATTGCGTTCCGTCACCCAGGGCGGCGCCGATCTCGACCTGATTCCGCTCATCGATGCGGACGCCCCGAAGGGCGGCGACGCCGGCCCCGAGGTCACCGCTTTCATCACCGCCGTGAAGGAGACGCTTGGCGACGCTGTCACCGATGTGCGCGCCTCAAACCGGCTGACCGACAGCGTTGTCTGTCTGGTGGCGCCCGGCGGCGGCTATGACCGGCATATGGAGCGGCTGCTTTCCGGTTTCGGACGACTGGATCAGGCGACGAAGCCGGTGCTGGAGATCAACCCGCACCACGCGCTGACCCAGGCGCTGGCGGCCCTGCCTGCGGACGATCCGGACTTCCGCAGCGACGTGGCGCATCTGCTGCTGGATGAGGCGGCGATTCTCGATGGCGGCCAGGTCGGCGACGCCAGCGCTTTTGCCGGGCGTTTGACGCGACTGCTCGCCCGCGCCGCGCGCGGCAAGCAGCAGGCAAGCAACTGACGACAGCATTCCGGCCAGGCAAACGCCTGACCGGAATCATTGCCGGCTATTATGCACAACATGCCTGAAGCAAATCCGTTCACCTGAGGCGGATTCTGCTCCCCTTGGCGCGCCATCGCGCGCAGCAGGCCAGATCTCCTGAAAAGGCTTCAGCCTGGCCGTCCGCCCGCTGCGTCCTTGCGTCTGGCGGCGGAGAGCGCCTGCAGCACATTGGCCGTCGCTTCGTCCACCGGGAAGAACGTTTCCAGCGCCAGTTCCGACAGCGTGATGTCGAGCGGCGTGCCGAACACGGTGGTGGTGCTGATGAACGACAGTACGACGCCGTCCATGGCCAGTTGCAGCGGCGCGACGATGCCAGTGGCGGCGCTGCGGCGCGTCGCACCGGGCGGAGCCGGATAGGCCTTCAACTCATCCAGCAGGGCGATCAGTCCGGCGTCTGCGGTGACGTCGATCTGCTGGCGCAGCCGGGCCAGCAGATGGTCCCGCCATTCATGGAAATTCAGCGTCCGGCTGGCGAGGCCATCCGGGTGCAGCGACAGGCGCATCACATTGACCGGAGGCTCCAGCAGGGCTGGCGCGACGCTGGCCAGCAAGGGCGCCACCGCCGCATTGGCGGTAATCAGGTTCCAGTGCCGGTCGATGGCCAGCGCCGGCCAGGGATCGTGCCCGGCCAGCACCTGTTCGACGGCGGCCCGGGCGCCCGCCATGTCGGGATGATCGAGCGGACGCTCGGCGAAGACGGGCGCATAGCCAGCGGCAACCATGAGCACATTCCGTTCACGCAGCGGGATGGATAGGTGCTCGGCCAGCAGCATCAGCATGTCGCGCGACGGCTGCGCCCGGCCGGTTTCGACGAAGCTCAGATGCCGCGTCGAGATATCGGCTTCACAGGCCAGATCAAGCTGGCTCATGCGCCGCCGCAACCGCCATTCCCGCAACCGGGCGCCAACATCGCCCTGCGTCTCCGCCATCACCGCTTCTCCCTCTCAACAACGGGCTGATCGAAGCACGACGACCGACGCGCCGCCATTACGCCGGGGGTAATGGTCAGTCTCCGCCTTGCCGGAAGGAGGCGTGATACTCCGGGTTCGGCCGCATATCGATGGCCGAGGCCATGCGGTTGCTCATGTTGTAGAACGAGGCCACCGCGCCGATGTCCCAGATATCGCGATCGTTGAAACCGGCGGCGCGCAGGGCGTCCCGGTCAGCCTCGACCACCTTCTCCGGCGCTTCGGTCAACTTCGCGGCGAAATCCAGCATGGCGCGGTGGCGCGCGTCGAGATCGGCGGCGCGATAGTTCATCACCAGCAGTTCGCCAAGCACCGGATCGCCGGACAACTGCCGCACGGCGGCGCCATGGGCGGTCAGGCAATAGAAGCAGCGGTTGATGCTCGACACCACCACCGCGATCATCTCGCGCTCCAGCTTGGACAGCCCGGACGGCGACAGCATGAGATCATTGTAGAAGACGGAGAATGCCTGCAGCTTGGCGTCATCGAACGCATAGGCCTGGAGCACGTTCGGCACATAACCGATCTTCTCCTCGCACTTGCGAAAATAGGCCTGCGAGCGTTCCGAGAGTTCTCCAGCCGGCAGCGTCACCGCCATGATGTGACTGTCCCGCTGCCGGCGGGGCGTCGCATCTCCCACGGCGGGCTTCGCCGCCTTGCCCGCCTTCTTTCCCCTGTCATCGGACTTCTTCGCCATTGCGTTCCCTCCGCTGGAGAAAGCCGGTTCATGGTGAACCAGACTTTTCCTGTCTTTCTGGATTGACGTGCATCTTCAGGCGCGCCCGCCGCGCCGGTTTGGCCAGAGTGAGCGGAAGCGGCGATGTATGCAATGGCGATGCGGAGCGCTTCCGGTTTTCCTGTTTTGAGGGAATCCGGAGCAGCCAGACAACGCCGTCTGGTCAAAATGCGCTCTGGGGCATGTCCGGTGAAATCCGGTTCACTCAAACCGCCATAGCTCTTTGATTTGACAGCCATTCTTCGCGAGAAGCGGATTCTGTTTTTCTCGAAAATGCTTTAGCGGGGAATCGTTGGCTGCGGCGGCGCATGCCGCGCCAGAACGTCGATGAGTTGCGGGCGCAAACCTTTCAGGCTGGTCAGAAACGTCCGCGCCGTCTCATCGCCCTCCGCCCGGCGGCTGAGGCCAAACAATGTCACGCCGCCGCCCTGTCGCGGCATGTAGCGGTAGGCGTTCCACTCGACCATAAACTGGCCGTCCGGGCGCTTGCCGCTGAGCACGAAGTCGAGCAGGACCTCGCCGCTGCGTGCGTTGCGGATCACTGACATGTTCACCAGCGGATCTTGCGGCTTGCGGGCGTTCAGGTTCGCGACCTGGGCGCGCACAGCCCCGGCGACGTCCATGCCCTGGCTGATGACTTCAAGCAGGACCATGCGGCTATGCCGGCCGGGCGTTTCTCCGGCAGGCAGATATTCCTGCTTGAAATAACCCGGCCGCGGAGCCGAGGACCAGGCCAGCCCGTACCGGTCGCCGGCAATCTCGATGGGACCTGGAACTCCCAGATAATCCCTGACCTGCTGCGCCAGCGCCCCGGGCGCCGGCAGCAGAATGGCGACCGCAAGGGCCAGTCGCGCCATCCAGGCCAGACGCGAGCCGGCTGGAGCAATTCCCGATCTACATGGATCGGGGATTGCTAGAGTTTCCCTTGTTTTGAGCGAATTCTGATCGACCAGACGATTCCGTCTGGTCGGAAAGCGCTCCAGCCATTCCGAAACTGTCTCACGCGCCGCCAGTTCGCCCGTCATCCGGCTCATCCTGTCCCGGTTGCTGTCCGAGCCTGCAGGTTCGCCCTCCGCACCCGGGAGGCCAAGCCAGCTTCACGCGATCGTCAGCCCTTGAGTCGCATGGGCAGGCCAGCGGCGAGAAACAGCACCGTGCCGGCGATGGCGGCCACGGACTGGTTCAGGCGGCCCGCCTCATCACGAAACCGCCGCGCCAGCGCGTTGTCCGGCACGATGCCGAGGCCAACCTCATTGGCGACGACGAACCACGGGCCGCGCGGGGTCTGCAAAGTCGCGACCAGCCGCCCAATCGCCTCCGCCACATCAGCGCCGGAGAGCATGACATTGGTCAGCCAGACGGTCAGGCAATCAACCAGAACCGGCTCGCCCGGCGGCAACCCGGCCAGCGCGCCAGGAAGGTCGAGCGGCGCTTCCAGCGTGCGCCAGCCGGCGCCGCGGCGGTCGACGTGATGGCTTATGCGGTCGCGCATCTCGTCATCAAACGGCTCCGCCGTGGCGATGTAACGCCACGGCGGAGCAAGCTGTTCGATCAGCAGTTCGGCGTGCCGGCTCTTGCCAGAGCGGGCGCCCCCAAGCAGCAGGGTCAGGGAAGCGGCCGGCAAGTCACTCATGGCGCGCCCTTCCCCCGGGATTCAGTGCCGGAAGTGGCGGTGGCCAGTGAAGACCATGGCGAGACCAGCTTCGTCCGCGGCCTTGATGACTTCATCGTCGCGCATGGAGCCGCCGGGCTGGATCACCGCCGTGGCTCCGGCCTCGGCCGCGGCCAACAGACCGTCGGCGAAGGGGAAGAAGGCGTCAGACGCCACCACCGAACCCACAGCAAGGCTCTCGGGCAGACCTGCGGCCTTCGCCGCTTCGGCAGCCTTCCAGGCGGCGATGCGCGAGGAATCGACGCGGCTCATCTGGCCAGCGCCGACGCCGACCGTGGCGCCATCCTTCACGTAGACGATAGCGTTGGATTTGACATGCTTGGCGACGCGGAAGGCGAAGCGCATGTCGGACAGTTCACGCGCCGAAGGCGCACGCTTCGTCACCACGCGCAGGTCCATGTCATCGACCACGGCGTTGTCACGACCCTGGACCAGGAAACCGCCCGAGACCGTGCGCACCGCGAGGCCGGCGGCGCGCGGGTCTGGCAGGCCGCCAGTCAGAAGCAGGCGCAGGTTCTTCTTGGCCGCGACGAGGGCGATGGCCTCCTCGCTGGCATCCGGGGCGATGATCACCTCGGTAAAGATCTCGACAATCTTGCGCGCGGCGTCGGCGTCGAGCGTCTGGTTGAGGGCGACGATGCCGCCAAAGGCCGACACAGGGTCGCAGCGCAGGGCGCGCTCATAGGCCTCGACAAGACTGGCGCCCTCGGCCACGCCGCAGGGGTTGGCGTGCTTGATGATGGCGACGGCGGCCGTGCGGGCCGGATCAAACTCCGCCACGCATTCGAAGGCGGCGTCCGTATCGTTGATATTGTTGTAGGACAGCTGCTTGCCCTGCAGCTGGCGGGCCGTGGCGACGCCGGCGCGGGCTTCGGGGCCGCGATAGAACGCCGCGCTCTGGTGCGGGTTCTCACCGTAGCGCATGGCCTCCGCCAGTTCGCCGCCGATGGCGCGGAACGCCGGGCTGGCCTCGCCGATCTGGGCCGCGAACCAGTTGGAAATCGCCGCATCATAGCTGGCGGTGCGGGCGTAGGCCTTCTGGGCGAGACGCCGGCGCAACTCCAGCGATGTGGAGCCGGCGTTGGCCTCCAGGTCGTCCAGCACCGCCTGGTAATCGGAGCCTTCGACGACCACGGCGACATCGCCATGGTTCTTGGCGGCGGCGCGGATCATCGCCGGACCGCCGATATCGATATTCTCGATGCAATCATCATAACCGGCGCCGGAGGCGACGGTCGCCTCGAACGGGTAGAGATTGACCACCAGCAGGTCGATTGGGCCGATGCCGTTGGCCAGCATCGCCGCCTGGTGTTCCGGATTGTTGCGGATGGCGAGCAGACCGCCATGCACCGCCGGGTGCAGGGTCTTGACGCGACCGTCCATCATCTCGGGGAAGCCGGTGACTTCAGAGACATCGAGAACCGGCAGCCCGGCCTGGGCCAGCGCCTTGCGCGTGCCGCCCGTCGAAACCAGCGTGACGCCACGTTCCGCCAGAGCCCTGGCGAATTCAATCAGGCCGGTCTTGTCCGACACGGAGAGAAGTGCGCGGGTCACGCGCCGCAGTTCGTTCGACATGTAAGATCCGTGTATTGTCCGATGTCATCCGGCCGCGCGGCGCCCGGCGCCAAAAAACGTCATGAAAGCGGCGCGATAGCACGGATGCGCCGGTGATCCAATCGTCGTTGCGTCACATGCCCGCAAGGCAGGCATGCGCGAACGCCGCGCCAACCCGCGGGTCACGCGCGGAATTCGTCAATCAGGGCGCGGATCGCTGATCCTGGCCAGGCGCGCCGCCCTCCCAGCCCTCACGCACGAACCGCCAGGCGATCTCGGTGGAGGCCGTGCGCTCCGGCGCCGTCATGTCGATGACCAGCTGCCTGGACGCCCGGGCGCCGCCCGGCGCGGCGAACCAGACGCTCTCCTCAATATGCACCACATGACCAGGCGCCTCGAAACGCCAGAACTGTCCATCGGGCAGACGCAACGACACGGCCATGCCGTCCTCTTCCGGGGCGACGTCCACCGCGGGGTGCAGATGGAACCGGATGACGGCCGACACCCGGCCAGAGGCCGATTTGACCAGCCGGTCCAAGCCTGCGAGCTGCTCGCCCTGGGACGACAGACGCCACTGGCGCTCGTGCACCACGCCGTGGCGGGGGAAGTAACCATCATGTGAGGCCGTGAGCGCATGGCCGCTGGCGTCGCCGCCATGCTCGGCCTTCACATTGACCGGGCCAGCAAGAATGACCGGGCCGAGCAGCCGCTCCAGCCAGGCCGCCAGCCGGTCGCCGCGCGGCGCGCCGGCAAAATGGCACGACGACGTATCCTCCACCGTTACGGTGGAATGAGCCGCAGTTGAGCGCGCCGCCAGCCGCGCCGCCGCCGAATCCACCGGCGAGGCGCCGCAATTGACCACCATCATCGAACCCGCGACGGACATCTCGAACGACAGGCATCCGGCGTGCGCCTCGGCCGAGAACGACCGTGGCGGCGGCGCGCCGACGTCGGCGATCACCAGTGTTCTTCCTGCGGTCATGCGCTCATAGCCGCTCCATGGCGCATGGGTCATTGGCCGGGCATGGGCGTCATCGTAGGCCAGCACCGTCGCCAGCAGATCGGGCGCCGACTCCCCCATGCCGTTGAACAGGGCGATGGCCCCATCCTCGTGCCGGAACAGCCGCAACATCGGCATCATGCGGTCGATGGCGGTGATCAGGGCGAGCGGCGGCTCCATGCCGCGCGTGGCGTAAACCTGCCGCAACGGCAACAGATCGGCCAGCAGTTCGATCAACCGGCGCGGATTGCGGCTGACATGGCCGCCATCCTGCAGGACATGCTCGCCGAGAAGCGAGCCCAGCGTAGCGTCGGTGCGGGTTTGGGAGCGCGACGGCGCGGCGACGCACAGGCTGGCGAAGCTCTGGGCAATGGCGATCAGCAGCTGGTCATCCGCCGCCACGTCCGGGCCGGCGGCGGCGCGCAACTGGGCCAGCGAGCGACCGACCGTGCGCATGAAGCGCAGGTAAAACGCCCGGTCCGCCCCCTCCAGCAGCAGCGGCGCCTGGGACAGGAACGAAATCAGACGACGCGAGACAACGCGCGGCAGCGCGCCGCCGCCACGCCGGTCGCCATCATGACGCAGAAAATCGTCGACAAGACTGCGAGCGTGGGCGCGCGCGATATCGGTGTTGGCGGCGCGCAAATGGCGCAGCCAGCCGAATCCGCACAACTCCTCGTCCCAGGCCTGACTGGGAGGCGAAACGCCAAACGGCGAACTGCCGCGTGTTTCCACCATACGGCCAGCGAAGGCGAAACGGCCGGCGTAATAGTCAGCCGCGAGGGTGGGATCTGCGGTGCGCAGATCCTGCGGCGCAACCAGCAGCCGCTCGGGCGCCCGCGCCGGGGTCGGGAAGATGCGGAGCGCGAGCGAGCCAGCCAGCGACAGGGCGCTGCGCACCGTTTCCCGTACGACCAGCGCATGAAGCCGCAATCTGTCGCCTGTCGCCGCCACCCAGAACATCCCTCCGGAGCATGCCTCCAGGACGTGGCGCGCCACCTCCGGATCAAGATCACGCCAGAGCGTCGCCGCTCAGGCCGCACCGCGGAAACACGCCAATCCGCCGTTCTCACGCACATTCGCGCGGCGCAGGCCCGCCCCGCCGGCATGCGCGTTCCCCAGCGCAGTGAACGTCACTTCACGCCAGCAAAAAAACACGCCAGGCCGGAGCGTTGGGCAAGGGACGCTTCCAGAACGTAAGCCATTGCCGGCGTCCAGACGAAAGCGGCCAGTGAATCGGCGTCGCCGCGCGTCCGGAGACTATACCGCGCCGCCCGGCGACGGGAAGCATGGCGCCGCAATGAATCCACGCGCTTTCAGCTTTTGCGCTGCAATCGCGCGGCGAAAAATCCGTCGAGGCCGGACATGCGGGGCTCCGCGTCTGGCAGCATGGAGGGGAAAGTGCGCACCTCGCCGGCCGCATTGATAGCTTCCGGTAACCCCGGCAACTCCGCCGCGGCCACGGGAACGCGCTGCATCTGCGGGTTGCGCTCAAGGAACCGGGCGATCTGCAGTTCGCCCTCATCCGGCTCCAGCGAACAGGTCGAATAGACCAGACGCCCACCGGGCTTCAGCAGCGCGGCGGCGCAATCGAGCAGCCGCGCCTGCAGATCGGCGAGCGAGGCGATGTCGCCCGGCCGCTTGGTCCACGCCACGTCGGGATGGCGGCGGATCGTGCCGGTGGCCGAACATGGCGCATCGAGCAGCACCGCGTCATAAGGCCCGCCCCGGATCTTCTCTGGAGCGACAGTCGCCAGATTAACCACGTGACGCTCCGGCGAGAAACCAAGCCGGCGCATGTTCGCGGCCAGCCGGTCCATGCGGGCGGGGGAGCGGTCGAAAGCCGCCACCTGGCCGCCCGCAGCCAGAAGTTGCGCCGTCTTGCCGCCAGGAGCGGCGCACAGATCGGCCACGCGCTCGCCGGGCTGCACATGCAGCAGCCGCGCTGGCAGCGCCGCCGCCGCGTCCTGCACCCACCATGCGCCTTCCGCATAGCCGGGCAGTTCCTCGATGCCCCGCGTCGTGCGCAGGCGGACGGTCTGCGTCGCCGCCGAATCTGGCGCCAGCGGCAGAGCCACGCCGTCGAGCCGCTCCGTCCAGGCCCCGGCCGGGCCACGCACGCTGACGTCCACGCCCGGTTCGTGGCGCAGTGCTGCGGCGATGGCCCTGGCTTGCGACTCGCCCCATGCGGCGCGCCATCGGGCCGCCAGCCAGCGCGGCGCGTCGATATCGAGAGGGTCGTAGCCGGCGACCTCATCCTTGCGCGCCACGACATTGCGCAGCACCGCGTTGGCCAGCCCGGTGAACGGCGCGGCGTTCCTGTCAGCCCGGGCCAGGTTGATGGCGGTGTCAACAGCGGCGTGATCAGGCGTATCCATGAACAGGATCTGCGCCGAAGCGGTGACGAGGATCGCCTCCAGCGGCCCGCACTTGCGCGGATAACCGCGCTCCATCAATTGCGCCAGCAAATGCTGGATCGAACCAAGGCGCCGCAAGGTGGCGGTGACGATGGCGCGGGCCAGACCGCGATCGCGGTCGTCGAGGTCGGCGGTCGCGTCCGCGAGCAGCGCGTCGACCTGCGGCGCTTCATCCGGCTGCTCCAGCACAGCGCGCAACACGATGACAGCGGCGCGCCGCGCCGCCATGCCTGGTCCCATGACCGCGCCGCCGCCCTGACGGCCCTGACCTTGCCCCTGGCGATTGCCGCGCGGCGCGCCGGCCTTGCCGGATGGGCGGCCAGAGGGGCGGCCCTTCCGGCGATCGTCTCCCGATTTCAACCCCACGGTCCGCTCCTGCGCGACCAGGGATTGCCAGCGGCGCCTGTGGTGAAACCGCCTGCGGAAGGCGCGCCGGGCTGGTCGACGCGCCAGCCCTTGCCCCAGGCCGCGGCCAGTTTCTGCAATTCATTGACGCGATTCTGCGTCGAGGGATGAGTAGAAAACAGATTGTCCATGCCGCGCCCGGAAAGGGGGTTGATGATAAACAGCGGCGCGGTGGCCGGATGCGCTTCCGCGCGCTCGTCGACAACCTGCGCCACGCCCTGCTCGATTCGCGCAAGGGCGGATGCAAGCCAGACCGGCTCGCCACAGATTTCCGCGCCCAGCCTGTCTGCTTCATACTCGCGCGAGCGGCTGACCGCCATCTGAATAACCATCGCCGCGAGAGGCGCGACAATGGCGACGAGCAGACCCGTCAGCGCCCCATGGCTGTTGCCGTTCTGGCGATTGCCTCCGAACAGCATGCCAAACTGGGCGATGGAGGAAATGGCGCCGGCAATGGTCGCCGCCACGGTCATGGTCAGCGTGTCGCGGTTGCGGATATGCGCGAGTTCATGGGCGATGACGCCAGCAAGCTCCTGCCGCGACAGCGCATGCATCAACCCCGTGGTGACCGCGACAGCCCCTTTTTCCGGGGTGCGCCCGGTGGCGAAAGCATTCGGCTGTGGACTGTCGATCAGATAGACGCGGGGCAGCGGCAACCGGGCGCGCCGCGCCAGCTCATGGGTCATCTGCACCAGTTCCGGCGCGCTGTGCTGGTCCACTTCCCGGGCGTTATAGGCGGCGAGAGCCAGACGGTCGGAATTCCAGTAGGCGAACACATTCATGCCAGCGGCCACCACCAGGGCGATCAGCATGCCGCCAGCGCCGCCCAGCATGTACCCCACAACGCCGAACAGCGCGGTCAGCGCCGCGAGCAGCAATGCGGTTCTGGCAAAATTCATCTGGCACTCTCCCATTTTCGGGCGCCAACCGGCGTGAAAATGCGTAAAATCAGCAGCTCCTGGCCTGGCGACCGTGGATGATCACGCGGGTGCGACGTCCCGGTCGCCGGCCATTCCCAATGTGGGCGCCCCATATGCCCTCCCGCAAGGGCATGGCCTCGCGCATCCATTGACATCGCGCAGCTTTTGCTCCTGGTCTGCCGCCATCAACCGGGACGCCCCGCAGCAGCTGCATGTTCGAGCGAAAGGATCCGGCGCATGAGCGACCATACTCCAGCCTCCAGTGTCGCCAACGGGCGGGAGGAGCGTGACCAGCCGCGCCGGCTGACGCCGGCCGCGCAGCGGGCGCTAGCCGAAGCGGAAGCGCGACGCGCCGACGTGGAAGCCCGAATCGCCGCCCTTGGCGACAGGACTGAGCTCGGCGGTCGCGAGGGGCCAGACCCGGTGCGCTATCAGGATTGGGAAAACAACGGCATTGCCTCGGATTTCTGACCCTGGGACGACCGTGGCCGCTCGCGCCTTGATGCAGCCACGGCGGTTTTATAGGGAGCGCGGCGCGCAACCGCGCATCCGCATGACATGACAATACCGTCCGCCTGGACGATTGGGGACACAGCACGTGACAGCGCAATCCCGGACGATCTCTCCGCTGGCCAAGTTCGCCCTTGAACTGGGGCCCCTCGGCGTATTCTTCTTCGCCAACGCCCGTCCGCAACTGTTCACGCCGCTGGTCGGCGGCCTTCTGCCTGAAAATCTGGCGCAAACCGGTCAACTTGGCATTCTCACCGCTACTGCGGTGTTCATGGCGGCCACCGTCGCCGCGCTGGTGATTCACTACGCGCTGGTGCGCAAGCTGCCCATCATGCCGCTGGTGTCGGCCGTTGTCGTGCTCATCTTCGGAACGCTTACGCTCGTGCTGCGCGACGACCACTTCATCAAACTCAAGCCGACCATCGTCAACTGCCTGTTCGGCGGCGCGCTGCTTGGTGGGCTCGCCTTCGGTCGGCCGCTGCTCAATGTAGTGCTGGACAGCATGATCCGCCTCACCGACGCAGGCTGGCGCAAACTGACCTTCCGCTGGGCGCTGTTCTTCTTCGTCCTGGCAGCGCTGAATGAGATTGTCTGGCGCAACTGGTCGACCGACGCGTGGGTGAACTTCAAGGTGTTCGGCATCATGCCGCTAACCCTGGCGTTCGCCCTGGCGCAGACGCCGCTGATCATGCGCCACACCCTGCCGGAAGACGCGGAGCCGGAGCCCCACGGCGATCCCAATTCGCTGATCGAGTAACGCCGAAATTCCATGAGCCGGGTGAATGAGCCGGGTGAATGGGTTGCTTCCCCGCACGCGCCTTGGCCCTGCTGGCGGCGGAGGCGTCAGCGCGCCGGCGAGCCTGAACCCATTGTCAGCATCAGTTGTGCGGTCGTTGCGCCAGCCGGTCGGTAGCCAGCGGCGCATAGACCGGCACCGGCTCCAGGCGACCGCGCAACTGCTCGGCGCCGACGAATCTGTAGCCGGCCAGCCGTCTCGGCGTATCGTCTCCCGCCGCCGCCACCGCGTCGCCCGAAACCAGCAGCGGCGTGTGGCAGGTCTTGGTGGCCTGCTCCAGCCGCGCCGCGACATTGACGGCGTCGCCAAGCACCGTGAACTCCAGCCGGTCGTCATTGCCGATGGCGCCAACGAACGCCTCGCCGAAATGCACCCCCGCGCCCACCCGCACCGGCGGTTCGCCCTCCGCCTCGCGCTCGCGTGACCACAACTCCATGGTCTGCACGATTTCAACGGCGCAGGCGATGGTGCGGCGGGCGTCGTCTGGCCGCGCGTCAAGCAGCCCGCAGACGAGGAATGCGCCATCGCCAATGAATTTGTCGATGACCGCGTCATGCTTCTGCGCGATCCGGGTCAGGTGATCGCGAAAGGCGTTGATCATCACGCTGAGCGAGCGCGCGTCGAGACTTTCTTCCATCGAGGTGGAGTTACGGATGTCGACGAACAGCAGCCCAACCTTCTTGCGGCTACCCTGCTTGAGGTCATCCATGCTTTCCGTGGCGAGGATCTGCGACAGCTCGGACGGCAGATAGCGACCGAGATTCATGCGCCGCCGCGTTTCGTCCACGGCCCGCAGCAGCATGGCCCGGCCACGGACGGCGGCGACCCAGGTAATCATCGCCATGCCGATCAGGATGAGCACGCGGGTGGCGTTGGCGTTGTCGCCGAACATCGGGGCCAGCGGTCCAACCAGAGGCTGTCGCTCAGGATAATCCATATGGCCGTGAAGCATCGCGATCGCCAGCGCGCCAGCGATGATCAGCAGGCCGGTGTAGGCCTGCACCGCCGGGCGCATACGGACGATCGACGTCACCAGGATCAGCGGGATGCCGCTGGCGGCCGGATATGCGGCAAGGAAATCACCGCTAAGCCTGCTCGCTGCGGCGGTCATGGCGAGATTGGCCAGAACCACGCCGGTATCGACCGTGACGGTGAGATAGGCCATCCACGGCCGCCAGCGTTTGGTTTGCACCAGCGCCAGCGCAATCACGCCCGACAGGAAAAGCACAATGAGGGAGGCCTCGGCCGCCCACAGCATGACCGCTGATTCGTGATTGGCGTAGTCTTCGGGCGTCGTCAGCAGCCACAGCACCACCAGCAGCAGCAGCGCGGTGGCAATGCGCACATAGCTGACCTGGCGCTCCGCGCCCAGGTCAGCCGTGCGCAACAGCTCCCGCCCCTGGGACGGCATCGGTCTGGCCATCGCACTCCTCAACAGCCTGGCGGGCCCCATGTCCAAAAACAGCAAACGCCTGTCAGCGCGCCAGTTTGGCCAGTTCCGCGCCGAAAGCCCCCCGCAGCGCCTCTTCCGTCAACGGCCCCACATGCCGGTAGCGGATGATCCCTGCCCCATCAACGATGAATGTCTCCGGAACGCCATAGACGCCCCAGTTCACCGCCGTCGCCCCGTCCCGATCGACCCCCACGGCGACGAAGGGATCGCCGAGCTGGCCGAGAAAGCGGCGGGCGTTCTCCGCCACGTCCTTGTAGTTGACGCCAAGCAGGCGAATCCGCCCTTCCTGCGCCAGCCGCATCAATTGCGGGTGCTCGATACGGCATGGCCCACACCAGGAGGCCCAGAAATTCACCACGACCGGCGTTCCGTCGCCGATCAGGAATTGCGTCAAACCTGGAGACGATGCGCCATCGGCTCTCTTCAAACCTTCCAGCGGCGGCAGAACCAACGCCGGCGCCTTCCTGCCAACGAGCGCCGAAGGCACGATGGAGGGGTCGCCGCCGCTCCACAGCCGCCAGCCGAGCAAAGCGGCGATGAGGGCGAAAAACACCAGCGGCGCGGCCATCAGCAATCGCCGGGTGCCCACCCGTCCGTCCGCATCGCTCATGGCTGCGGCCCCGTATCCGGCGTCCGGTTGGCGCGACGCCCGGCGACATGGAGGCCCTCAGCCTTGACGCGATCGAACTCGCGCCTCGCCTGTCGCGCCCCATGCACCGTCCACAGGGTCAGGCCAGCCAGCAGCACGAACGCCACCGCATAGGCGGCGATGACATATCCGGCATAGGTCCCGGTCATGGCGCAGAGCCAACAGGTTCGGCCGCCGCCCGCGACATGCGGTCAAGCAGCACGATGCGCCGCGTCCGGATGCTGCGGCGCAGCACCTCGGTACGCATGCCAGCCATATGCAGGCAGATGGCGACGAGGCTCATGGCGCCGGCCATCGCCAGCAACGGCCACAGCATGGCCGGATGCATCGCCGGGCCTTCGAGGCGAAGCACGGAAGCTGGCTGGTGCAGGGTGTTCCACCAGTCCACGGAAAACTTGATGATTGGCACGTTGATAAAACCGACGATCGTCAGGATGGCGACGGCGCGCGCGGCGCGCAGCGGATCTTCCATCGCCCGCCAGAGCGCCAGCACGCCGCAATACATCAGGAACAGCACCAACACCGAGGTCAGCCGGGCGTCCCAAACCCACCAGGCTCCCCACATGGGCTTGCCCCAGATCGATCCGGTAATGAGGCACAACAGGGTGAACACCATGCCGACTGGCGCGGCGGCGCGCTGCGAAACATCCGCCAGCGGGTGCCGCCACACCAGGGTGCCAAGCGCCGAAACGGTCATGATGGCGTACATGAACAGGGCCAGCCAGGCTGCAGGCACATGTACGAACATGATCCGCACCGAATCGCCCTGCTGATAATCCGCCGGCGCACGCCACGCCAGCCACAGGGCTCCGGCAAGCGCCAGCATCGCAATGGCTGTCAGCCACGGCAGCAGGCGCCCGGACCACTTCATGAACACCCATGGGTTGGCGAATGCCATCATTCTCAACGCCCCGAGACGGTTCGACGCCGGCATTGGTCCCTGCCCGCGCCGTCGCGCATGAACCCGACCAGCTGGAGCGCCTGCCCGGTGCAGGCGTAATCAGGCGTCGGGAAACGCTGCAAATTCAAAGAGGCAGGACAGCGCTCCACCCCTGCAAGAACGGAGCTTGCCCCGAAACACGACCTCAACCGACCTGCCGCTATCCGCGATCGCGCATCGGCCGGCGCCATGTCCCGTTCCGACGCGCACGACGCCAAAAACAGAACATCCCGACCTCAGGAGGCCGGGATGCTGTTTATACCGGAACGCGGCGAAAATCGCGTAAACCGCCCTGCGTCAAATCAGGGCAGGCCTGCCTCAGCTTTTCAGCTCTGCAGTAAACCGCGGACTTCCTTCAGCTGCCCAAGCCGCTCCAGAGCCACGCGGCGCTGGTCGTCGTCCGTGGCCGCATCGACAGCCCGCTCGGCGTCGTTGATGACCACGTCGATCAGGTCGTCCGTCAGTTCCTCGACCGGCACGGCCTGTTCAGCGAGGATGGTCAGTCCATCCGGACGGATGTCGGCGAAGCCGCCGCGAACGAAAATCGCCTGCGCCTTGCCAGCCGATTCAACCGTGATCAGGCCCGGCTTCAGCACGGCCATCAGCGGCGCGTGATGCGCCAGAACAGTCAGGTCGCCGTCCACGGACGGAACGATGACTGCCTCAACGTCGCCGGAGAACAGCAGGCGCTCCGGGGCGACCAGCTCGAAGTGGAAGTTTTCCGCCATGGGGCGCTGCTCCAATAGGGCGTCCGGCGCCATGGCCGGATCACGTCGCGGGTCTGGACCTCGCCGCGCTCCGCAGGTGTCAAAACCGGAGCGGGCGGTGCGCGGACCCGATGACGGGTCCGCGAGCCTTCATCAGGCCTCAGCGGCGAGCTTCTGGGCCTTCTCGATGGCCTGATCGATCGAGCCGACCATGTAGAAGGCCGCTTCCGGCAGGTGGTCGTACTTGCCTTCGACCAGCCCCTTGAAGCCCTTGATGGTGTCTTCCAGGGAAACCAGCTGGCCGGGCGAACCCGTGAACACCTCGGCGACGAAGAACGGCTGGCTCAGGAAGCGCTCGATCTTGCGGGCGCGAGCCACGACCAGCTTGTCCTCTTCCGACAGCTCGTCCATGCCGAGAATGGCGATGATGTCCTGCAGGGACTTGTAACGCTGCAGAACTTCCTGGACCTGACGGGCGACATTGTAGTGCTCTTCGCCAACGATCAGCGGCGACAGCATGCGCGAGGTCGAGTCGAGCGGGTCCACCGCCGGATAAATGCCCTTCTCGGAGATCGCGCGGTTGAGCACCGTGGTGGCGTCAAGGTGGGCGAACGAGGTGGCCGGCGCCGGGTCGGTCAGGTCGTCGGCCGGCACGTAAATGGCCTGCACCGAGGTGATCGAACCCTTGTTGGTGGTGGTGATGCGCTCCTGCAGCGCGCCCATGTCGGTCGCCAGGGTCGGCTGATAGCCCACGGCCGAAGGAATACGGCCGAGAAGCGCCGACATTTCCGAGCCAGCCTGGGTGAAGCGGAAGATGTTGTCCACGAAGAACAGCACGTCCTGGCCCTGGTCGCGGAAGTGCTCGGCGACAGTCAGGCCGGTCAGGGCGACGCGGGCGCGGGCGCCCGGAGGCTCGTTCATCTGGCCGAACACGAGGGCGCACTTGGAGCCGGCGGTGGAGCCGTTGTTGGCGTGCGGATCAACGTTCACGCCCGACTCGATCATCTCGTGATACAGGTCGTTGCCTTCGCGGGTGCGCTCACCCACGCCAGCGAACACGGAGTAACCGCCGTGCGCCTTGGCGATGTTGTTGATCAGTTCCTGGATGAGCACGGTCTTGCCCACGCCAGCGCCGCCGAACAGTCCGATCTTGCCGCCACGGGCGTAAGGAGCCAGCAGGTCAACGACCTTGATGCCGGTGACGAGGATCTGCGCCTCGGTCGACTGCTCCGAATAGCTCGGGGCCGGCTGGTGAATGGCGCGGCGGCCTTCAGAGGCGACTGGACCGGCTTCGTCGACCGGCTCGCCGATGACGTTCATGATGCGGCCGAGCGTGCCAGCGCCAACCGGCACTTCGATCGGCCGGCCGGTGTCGGCGACCGCCTGACCGCGCACCAGACCCTCGGAGGTGTCCATGGCGATGCAGCGGACGGTGTTCTCACCGAGCTGGGCGGCGACTTCGAGCACCAGGCGGTTGCCCTGGTTGGTGGTCTCGAGCGCGTTCAGAATTTCCGGCAGGTGGCCGTCGAACTGCACGTCGACGATAGCGCCAATGACCTGCGTGATGCGTCCTGCGGAGGTTGTTGCAACCATGGGAAGCTCCCGTCCGAGCCCGTACGGGCCTCGCCTTGAAGTAATGTCGGACACTGCGGATCTGGCCGCGCGTCGCGCTGGAATGGTTATGACCCGCGCCCTGCCCCGCCGCCGTGCGTCAGGGCAGGCCGCCGGCCTGCAGTTGCCTGATCAGAGCGCCTCAGCGCCGGAAATGATCTCGATCAGTTCCTTCGTGATCATCGCCTGACGCGTGCGGTTGTAGAGCAGCGTCTGCTTGCGGATCATCTCGCCCGCGTTGCGGGTCGCATTGTCCATGGCACTCATCTGGGCACCGTAGAACGACGCGTTGTTCTCCAGAAGCGCGCGCAGGATCTGAACCGTCACGTTGCGCGGCAGGAGCGATTCGAGGATTTCCTCCTCGCTCGGCTCATAGTCGTAGACAGCGCCGCCGAGCTTGTCGCCGACGCCATCGGCCGGGATCTCGGCCGGAATGATCTGCTGCGCCGTCGGCACCTGCGAAATCACCGACTGGAAGCGGGCGTAGAACAGCGTGGCGATGTCGAACTCGCCGGCGTCATACAGCGCCAGAACCTTGCGGCCGATCTCGTCCGCCACGTCCCACGTCAGGTTCTTGACCGACCGCAGTTCGATGTACTCAATGATCTTGTCGTCGAACTGGCGACGAAGGGCGTCGTAGCCCTTCTTGCCGACAAGAAGCATCTTGACCGTCTTGCCTTCGGCGATCAGCGCCTGGGCCTGTTCACGGGCCAGACGGACGATCGATGAGTTGAAGGCGCCGGCGAGACCACGCTCACCGGTGCAGACCACCAGCAGATGCACCTTGTCGGAGCCTGTGCCGGCGAGCAGACGCGGAGCGCCTGGCTGACCGACAACGCCCGAGGCGAGATTACCCAACACCTGGCCCATGCGCTCGGCAAACGGGCGCGCGGCTTCAGCCGCGCTCTGGGCGCGGCGGAGCTTTGCCGCCGCGACCATCTGCATGGCCTTGGTGATTTTCTGCGTCGCCTTCACCGAGGCGATGCGATTGCGAAGATCCTTGAGCGAGGCCATGCAATGCGCCCTTCAATCAGGCGAAGGTCTTGGCGACGTCAGCGACGACAGCCTGCAGCTTCGCAGCGACATCGTCGCTCAGGTCCTTCGAGGCGCGAATGGCGTCGAGGATGTCCGTGTGGCGACCACGCAGGGAGCCAAGCAGGGTGTCCTCGAACTCGCGAACCCGCGAGACCGGCAGGCTGTCGAGATAGCCGTTAACGCCGGCGTAGATCACCGCGACCTGCTCTTCCATCTTCAGCGGCGAGAACTGCGGCTGCTTCAGGAGTTCGGTCAGGCGCGCGCCGCGGTTCAGCAGGCGCTGGGTGGTGGCGTCAAGGTCAGAACCAAACTGGGCGAAGGCCGCCATTTCGCGGTACTGGGCCAGCTCGCCCTTGATCTTGCCGGCGACCTTCTTCATCGCCTTCGTCTGGGCGGACGAACCGACGCGGGACACCGACAGGCCGACGTTGACGGCCGGACGGATGCCCTGGAAGAACAGGTCGGTCTCGAGGAAGATCTGACCGTCGGTGATCGAAATCACGTTGGTCGGAATGTAGGCCGAGACGTCGTTTGCCTGGGTCTCAATGACCGGAAGCGCCGTCAGCGAACCGTTGCCGCTGGCGTCGTTCATCTTCGCCGCGCGCTCCAGCAGACGGGAGTGCAGGTAGAACACGTCGCCCGGATAGGCCTCGCGACCCGGCGGACGGCGCAGCAGCAGCGACATCTGACGGTAAGCGACGGCCTGCTTGGAGAGGTCGTCATAGGTGATCACGGCGTGCATGCCGTTGTCACGGAAGAACTCGCCCATGGCGCAGCCGGAGAACGGCGCCAGGAACTGCATCGGCGCCGGATCCGAAGCGGTGGCGGCGATGATGATCGAGTACTCCAGCGCGCCGTTCTCTTCGAGAACCTTCACGAACTGGGCGACCGTCGAGCGCTTCTGACCGACGGCGACGTAAACGCAGTACAGCTTCTGCGATTCATCATCGCCCTGGTTCAGGGGCTTCTGGTTCAGGATGGTGTCGAGCGCGATCGCGGTCTTGCCGGTCTGGCGGTCGCCGATGATCAGCTCGCGCTGGCCGCGGCCAACCGGGATCAGGGCGTCGATGGACTTCAGCCCGGTCGCCATCGGCTCGTGCACCGACTTGCGCGGAATGATGCCCGGCGCCTTGACGTCGACCTGGCGGAACTCGGTCGCCTGGATCGGGCCCTTGCCGTCGATCGGGTTGCCGAGCGCGTCAACGACGCGGCCGAGCAGGCCTTTGCCGACCGGCACGCTGACGATGTCGCCAGTGCGCTTCACGGTCTGGCCTTCAGCGATGTCACGGTCGGAACCGAACACCACGACGCCCACGTTGTCGTTTTCCAGGTTCAGCGCCATGCCGCGAACGCCGGATTCGAACTCGACCATTTCGCCGGCCTGGACGTTGTCCAGACCGTAGCAGCGGGCGATGCCGTCACCAACGGACAGAACCTGGCCAACCTCGGAGACCTCAGCCTCCTGGCCAAAGTTCTTGATTTGCTCTTTGAGAATGGCGGAAATTTCTGCGGCCCGAATGTCCATCAGCCGACCTCTTTCATCGCGAGACGGATCGAATTGAGTTTATTGCGCAGGCTGGCGTCGAGCATGCGACTGCCAAGCCTGACGACGAGACCGCCGATGATCGACGGGTCGATTTTGACGTGCAGATCGACGTCGCCGCCGGCGACGTCGCGCAGCGCCTGCTTCAGGTCGGCGAGGACCTGATCGGACGGCTGCCCGGCGAGCGTCACGTCGGCGCGGACCACGCCCTTGCGGGCGGCGACCAGCGCCTTGTACGCCGCAATCATCTGCTGAACTGCGAACAGACGGCGACGGGATGCGACGAGTTTCAGAAAATTGGCGGCAAGTCCGCTAATTCCGGACCGATCGAGGATCGCGGTGACAGCCGCCAGTTGCTCATCCGCCGAGAATACCGGACTGCGGACGAGGCGCTGCAGGTCGGCGCTCTCCCTCACCAGGGCGTCGAACCGGTCGAGATCGGCTTCAACGCGGTCGATCGCTGCGGCGCCGGATTCCGCTGCCGTATCGAGCAACGCGGAAGCATAGCGGCCAGCGACCCCTGAAATCGGACCTGTCATTGAAGGCTGTTCGGCCACGTCGGCGTCTCACTTTCAGGCTCACGGCGACTCACGTGGCGTCACGTCAATGACGCACATGGCTGCGCGAGCACATGGACAGGGAGCGGGAAGCGTTTCAGCCGCCCGTTGGCAGGTCCCCTATCATGGGGATTATTGGGGCGCAACCGCTTGCAGGCGCCTGAACGTCGCAACGTGGTCATGTTTGCGCCAGGATTGGGGCGCGCGGGGCAGAAGCACGGCGAACGCCGACGCCACGGCCAACGATTTGCGCGAACAACAGCGGCTGCTTCATGCTGGCGCGTGCAGGCGCCATGACAATCCCCGGCGTTCACAGCTTTTCACAGGAAGCGCCCGTCATACGGCCGGATGACAGGAAAAACATTGCATTTGCGTTCAGGATGCGTCGCGGTCCGTCGCATCGAATCAGCAATTGCGCGGGGTCTGGATCCGCGCGCGTCAGATCACAGGCCGGACCACGCGTCCTTGTTGCGCGTAACATCATCGTCAGAAGAAACTTTGCGGGTCGACATCGACAGTCACCCGCATGCGCGCCGCCGGATTGGGCGCCGCCGCGAGCACCGCGCGCAGGAAGCCCTGCAGGTCCGTGTGACGGGCGCATTTGACCAGCAGCCGGAAGCGGTGCATGCCGCGCACGATGGCCAGCGGAGCCTCGGCTGGCCCCAACACAATGATGTCCCCGGATACGTCAGGCATGGCGTGTGCGGCCCGGGCCAGGGCCTGCGCATGCGTTTCCGCCGCATGCCGGTCCGGCCCCGCTACAATCACCGCCGCCAGCCGCCCGAACGGCGCGAGCCCCGCCGCCTCCCGGGCGCCGATCTCTTCTGCATAGAACTGCTCCGACTGACCGGACAGCAGCGCCATCATCACCGGGTGATCCGGCTGGTGCGTTTGCAGAATGGCGCGACCAGGCGCGTCGCCACGGCCGGCGCGACCGGTGACCTGCTGCAGCATCTGGAAGGTGCGTTCAGCCCCACGCGGGTCGCCCGTGGCGAGGCCGACATCGGCGTCAACCACGCCCACCAGAGTCAGACGCGGAAAATTATGGCCCTTGGCCACGAGCTGGGTGCCAATGATGATCCGGAACTCACCGGCGGCGACGGCGTCCAGCTCCTTGCGCATCCGCTCGGAACCGCCAGCCAGATCACTCGACAGGGTGATCGCCGGCACGCCGGGAAACAGCCCCGCCACCTCCTCGGCCAGACGCTCCACCCCGGGCCCGGCCGGAACCAGCGCGTCAACCTCGCCACAGGCAGGGCAGGCGTCAGGCCGCCGCTCGGTATGGCCGCAGTGGTGACAGATCAGGGCGCGGCGGAAGCGGTGCTCGACCAGCGACGCCGAACAATTGGGACACTGGAAGCGGTGACCGCAGCTCCGGCACAGGGTCAGCGGCGCGTAGCCGCGCCGGTTGAGATAAAATAACGCCTGCTCGTCGCGAGCCAGGGTTTCACGCGCAGCCTCGATCAGCGGTTCTGACAACCAGCGCCCTTTTGGCGGCGGCTGCTTGCGCAGGTCGATGGCCGACAGGCGCGGCATGGCGCGCTGGCCATAGCGCTCCGGCAGACGCAGATGACCATAGCGTCCGCGCATGGCGTTGACCCGGCTTTCGATGGACGGGGTCGCCGAGGCCAGCGCGACGTGGCAACTTTCGATACGACCGCGCACCACCGCCATGTCGCGGGCGTGGTAATGCACGCCGTCTTCCTGCTTGTAGGCGGTCTCGTGCTCCTCATCGACGATGAGGAGGCCGAGTTTGCTGAACGGCAGAAACAGCGCGGAGCGGGCGCCGGCAACGACCTGGATGTCGCCGCTGGCGACGCCGGCGTGAATGCGCTCGCGCTGGCGGGGACTGACGCCCGAGTGCCACTCGGCCGGGCGCACGCCGAACCGGGCGGCGAAGCGGTCAAGAAACTGGGCCGTCAGGGCGATTTCCGGCATCATCACCAGCGCCTGCCAGCCCTGACGCAACGCTTCAGCGATCGCTTCGAAGTAGACCTCTGTCTTGCCCGAGCCCGTCACGCCCTCAATCAGGGTGACGCCAAATTGCCGGTCCGCTACAGCCGCCCGCAAGCTGGCGGCGGCGGCCGTCTGGCCGTCTGACAGCGTCGCCGGCGCGAAATCCGGGTCCGGCGCGAGCGGCGGCGCATCCAGCAACACGTGGGTTTCGAGGCAGCCGTCATCGATCAAACCATTGATGACGGTCAGGCTGACTTCGGCCGCCTCGGCCAGCGCCTTGCGCGACATCTCGCGGTGACCGGCCAACGCCGCCAGCACCCGCCGTCGCGCCGGCGTCAGCCGCGCGGGCAGCTTGCCGGTCGCCGCCACGGCGACGCGCGGCGCTTCCGGCGGCAGTTTCTCAGGATGACGCAGGGCGAGGCGCAGAACCTGGCCGCGCGGCGCCAGCGTGTAGCGGGCGATCCAGTCGAGCAGCGTCCGTAACCCATCGGGCAGCGGCGGAGCGTCGTATTTGCCGCTGACGGTCTTGAGCTTGCGGTCGCTGGCGATGGCGCCCGGCGAGCGAACCGCCCAAACAACGCCAATGACCTCACGCGAACCAAAGGGAATGCGGACAATATCGCCCGCCGCCAAAGCCAGCTCCGGCGGCGCCAGATACGACCAGACCATATCGAGGGCCAGCGGCGCCAGCACGTCGACAATGATCGCGGCGCCAGCTGGCGCTCCGTCATCATCGGAGGGCTTCGGTTTCCGGTCCAGGTCGTCGGCGTTCATCATGAGCGGGGAGATAACATCGATTCGGGGGCGACCGGGTGGCAAAACGCGCCTTGCGCAAAATCGGCTCATGTTGCACCGAATTCTCGCTCCATCATTCAGCGTTGGCGCATTTACTTCACGCCAGGCGTCGTCGACGTCGCTGGAAAACGCCTGGCGACGCCAATGGCAACCTCGCGTTAGGCGGCCAGCGATAATGTTCCGGCGCAACCTGTCGAGGACCAGAGGAGCAGCGGATGATCGTCGCCACCGACGTCCAGACCATATTCCAGCAATGGCTCGAGCACCTGGCCAGCGTCCGCCGCCTGTCGCCGCTGACCATCGAAGCTTACGGCCGGGATCTGCGGCAGTTCTTCGCCTTTCTTACGACGCATCTGGGGGCGCCGCCATCCACAGCCAAGGTCGCAGCATTAAAACCGCTGGATCTGCGCGCTTTTCTGTCGTCGCGCCGCCGCGACAACATCGACAACCGCACGCTGATGCGGCAACTCTCCGCCCTGCGCTCCTTCGCCCGCTATTGCGAGCGGGAGGGTATTGTGACGCTCGCCGCCATTGCCGCCGTGCGCGGGCCAAAACTGACCCGCAACCTGCCCCGGCCACTGACATCAGCCGCCGCCGTGGCGGTCACTGACGTAGACAGCCGCGCCGGCGATGAGCGCCCCGCCTGGGTTCTGGCCCGCGACGCCGCCGTACTGGCGCTGCTCTACGGCAGCGGACTGCGCATCAGCGAAGCTCTGGCGATCCGCCGCAAGGACGCGCCCGTGCCTGGCGTGGAGCAGGTGACCGTCACCGGCAAGGGCGCAAAAACCCGCTCGGCTCCGGTTCTCCCTCAGGCGGCGGCGCTCGTTGGCGACTATATCAACCAGTGCCCCTGGGGCCTGCCGCCGGACGGGCCGCTGTTCGTGGGCGTGCGTGGCGGACCGTTGTCACCGCGCATTATCCAGCTCGCCATGCAAAATTTGCGGGGGGCGCTCAATTTACCCGAAAGCGCAACGCCCCATGCCTTGCGTCATTCATTCGCCACCCATCTGCTGGGCGGCGGGGCGGATTTACGCAGCATACAGGAGCTGTTGGGGCACGCCTCCCTGTCGACCACGCAGGGCTACACCAAGATCGACGCCGCCCGCCTGCTCACGGCGTATGATTCGGCCCACCCCCGCGCCTGACCCTCGCGCGTATCAGGCGCATGCGCCGCACAAGACGCTGCACAGCCCCGCCGCCGCGCAGTCGCATTCTTGCGGCGATGGCGCGCAAACGCGCGCGCAACGGCGCGGTCTGCTCCATCGCCCAGGCATGCAGGCGGGTTAGCCAGCCATAACCGGTTGCGAACCAGCCGATCGTCATCAGCTTCGGGCGCAGGATATCGAACAGAAACAGGCTGAGGCCCGCCGTCAGCAGATGGGCGACAATAAAGGTCAGAACGCCGGATTTGAATTTTCCCTGCGCCAGCAGCCATAGCGAGACGAGCTTGAGCGGCTCGACGCAGGCGAATGGCACGATGAACACCAGCAACGCCGCCCAGGCCGGCAACCGCGCGAGCGCCGCTTCCGTGCGGGCGCGCAACCGCGCCCACGGCAGCACGCGGCCAAGCCAGTGCAACAGCGGCTGCAACTGCGCCCATGCCCAGGCTTCCAGCAGGAACGCCAGCGCAAGCAGCAGCCACAGCGCCTTCTTGATGCTTCGCATGCGACAGTCCCGTAGAGGGCCGGAAACAGTAGCGGCGCGAACCATGGGTTCGCGCCGCTACACCACCGGAATGTACCGGAGATCAGATGTGAATCGCGCGCTTCTCGACGGCCAGCGCCGCCTCGCGCACAGCTTCCGACATGGTTGGGTGAGCGTGGGTTGAACGGGCGAGATCCTCGGCCGAGCCGCCGAATTCCATCAACACCACCGCTTCATGAATCATCTCGCCGGCATTGGCGCCAACAATGTGCACGCCAAGAACCCGGTCCGTAGCCTTGTCGGCCAACACCTTGACGAAGCCATCCGTCGCCAGATTGGCGCGGGCGCGACCATTGGCGGTGAACGGGAACTTGCCGACGTTGTATTCAACGCCCGCCTTCTTCAACTCATCCTCAGTCTTGCCGACAGAGGCGATCTCGGGCTGGGTGTACACCACCGCCGGAATGGCGTCGTAGTTTACGTGGCCAGCCTTGCCCGCCAGCATTTCGGCGATGGCGATGCCTTCGTCCTCGCCCTTGTGGGCCAGCATCGGCCCGATAACCACGTCGCCAACGGCATAGATGCCAGGAACGTTGGTGCGGTAGTGATCATCGATGGCCACGCGCCCGCGCTCATCGACGGCGACGCCAACGTCCTGCAGGCCAAGGCCTTCGGTGTAGGGCTTGCGGCCGATGGCGACCAGCACGACATCCGCCTGCACCTGCCCGGCTTCGCCGCCAGCCGCCGGCTCAACCGTGAGGGTCACGCCCTTCGCCGTAGCCTTGGCGCCCGTCACCTTGGCGCCGAGACGGAACTTGACGCCCTGTTTCTGGAACAGGCGCTGGGCCTGCTTCGCCACTTCGTCGTCCATGCCCGGCAGGATGCGGTCGAGGAACTCGATGACCTCAACTTCGGCGCCGAGGCGCCGCCACACTGAACCGAGCTCCAGGCCGATGACGCCAGCGCCGATGACCACCAGGCGACCCGGAACCTTGTCCAGCTCCAGCGCGCCGGTGGAGGAGACGATGCGCTTCTCGTCGATGTCCACGCCCTTCAGCGGCATGACGTCGGAGCCTGTGGCGATGACGATCGCCTTCGTCTCCAGCGTGCTCTTCGAACCGTCTTCCGCCGTGACCTCAACCTTGCCGGGCGCAGTGATGCGGCCGGCGCCGATGTGACTGTCGATCTTGTTCTTCTTGAACAGGAAGGCGACGCCATTGACGTTGGCTGACACGGTGTCGGTCTTGTGTCCCATCATCTTCGGCAGGTCGAGCTCCGGCGCGCTCACCTTGACGCCAAGCGCCGCCAGGCCGTGGCCTGCTTCCTCGAACATCTCAGAGGCGTGCAGCAGCGCCTTGGAGGGGATGCACCCGACGTTGAGGCAGGTGCCGCCGAACGTCTTGCGCTTCTCCACCACCGCCGTCTTCAGTCCAAGCTGAGCGGCCCGGATGGCGCAGACATATCCGGCCGGGCCGGAACCGATGACGACGAGATCATAGGACATGATTGAACTCTCAGTGCCATGTACAGGGAAGGCGATCGCCCCCGGCGCAGGCGGTCAGGGCCGCGCCGCCGCCGGGATGATTGCGCGCCAGATCAGAGGTCGAGCACCAGACGGGTCGGATCCTCAAGGTTCTCCTTGATGCGAACAAGGAAGGTGACCGCTTCCTTGCCGTCGATGATGCGGTGGTCATAGCTGACCGCCAGATACATCATCGGCCGCGCCACGATCTGCCCCTTGTAGACCACCGGACGCTGCTCGATTCGGTGCATGCCCAGAATGGCTGACTGCGGCGCGTTCAGGATCGGGGTCGACATCAGCGAACCATAGATGCCGCCGTTGGAGATGGTGAACGTGCCGCCCTGCATGTCCTCGATCTTCAACTGACCGTCGCGGGCCTTGCGGCCATAGTCGGAAATCTGCTTCTCGATGTCGGCGATGGAGAGCGTGTCGGCGTCACGCACCACAGGAACGACCAGCCCCTTGTCCGTGCCGACGGCGACGCCAATGTGGTAGTAATTCTTGTAGACCAGATCGACGCCGTCGATCTCGGCGTTGACCGAGGGCACGTCCTTCAGGGCGGCGACGGCGGCCTTCACGAAGAAGCCCATGAAACCGAGCTTGGCTCCGTGCTTCTTCTCGAAGGCGTCCTTGTACTGGGAACGCAACTCCATCACCGCAGTCATGTCGACGTCGTTAAACGTCGTCAGCATGGCGGCGGTCTGCTGGGCGTCCTTCAGACGACGGGCGATGGTCTGACGCAGCCGGGTCATGCGCACCCGCTCTTCGCGGGAGGCGTCATCCGGAGCAGACGGCGCGCGCATCGCAGCCGGAGCCACGGTCTGCTGGGCGGGTGCGTTGGCGAGACGCGCAACGGCGCCAAGCATGTCGCCCTTGGTCACCCGGCCATCCTTGCCGCTGCCAGCGACGGATGCGGGATCGACGCCGCTTTCCGCAGCAATGCGACCAACCGCCGGGCCGTTCTCTGCGGCGACCTTCGCAGCGGCTGGGGCGGGCGCCGGCGGAGCCGCCTTTGCCTCTTCCTTTTTCGGCGCGGGCGCCGCAGGGGCTGCGCCAGCAGCGCCTTCAGTAATGGCGCCAAGCAACGCCCCGGCGGCGACCGTCTCGCCTTCCTGGGCCACGATCTCGGCCAGAACGCCCGAAGCCGGCGCGTTCACTTCAAGCGTCACCTTGTCGGTTTCAAGCTCACACAGGGGCTCGTCCGCCTTGACGGCTTCGCCAGCCTTCTTGAACCAGCGGCCGATGGTGGCCTCGGTCACCGACTCGCCAAGGGTTGGAACGCGGATTTCGGTCGCCATGATCGTATCGGTCTTTCTTTCAGCGACGGTGCGCCTGAAGCCTTTTCCAGCCTGGCCGGAAGCAGCGGGAGCGCCGCGTCAGATTTCGGATCGGGCGATGGGCGGACAGGCCGCAGCGACTCGCCGAATTGTATATCCAGGCGCGCTCATGTCCTGACAGGAATTGCGCGCTTCCCTGCGGACTGTCGCCCGACTGGCGTCTGTGAGTCCAGTCACCGCCGGTCGTGCGGACGGGGCGGCGTTTCCGGACGTGACGCGCCGACAGCCGGCTGCGCCACGCCCGCTGACTGTCAAGACGCGAAAGCGTCGTCTAGGAAGGACTGGAGCTGCGCCAGATGCTTGGACATTTGCCCCACCGCCGGCGAAGCCGCCGCCGGACGCCCGACATAACGGGGGCGCTGCACCCTGGCGTTGCAATGCTCCAGCACCCAGTCGAGATAAGGCTGCACGAACGTCCAGGCGCCCATGTTCCGGGGCTCTTCCTGACACCAGACCAGCTCAGCGTTCGGGAAGCGGCTGAAGATGTTGGTCAGCGTCTTCACGGGGAACGGATAAAGCTGCTCGGCGCGAAGCAGATAGACGTCATCAATGCCCCGCTTCTCGCGCTCTTCCAGCAGATCGTAATAGACCTTGCCGGTGCACAGGACGACGCGGCGGATGCGGTCATCCTTCACCAGCTTGATCGGGCTGGCGTCGGGATAGCGCTCGGCGTCATCGTGCAGGATGCGGTGGAAGGTCGAATCCTCGCCCAGCTCCGACAGCAGCGACACGCAACGCTTGTGACGCAGCAGCGACTTCGGCGTCATCAGCACCAGCGGCTTGCGGAAGTCGCGCTTCTGCTGCCGGCGCAGGATGTGGAAGTAGCTGGCCGGCGTCGAGCAGTTGGCGACCTGCATATTGTCTTCGGCGCAAAGCTGCAGATAGCGCTCAAGGCGGGCCGAGGAGTGCTCAGGCCCCTGCCCCTCATAGCCATGCGGAAGCAGCATCACCAGGCCAGACATGCGCAACCATTTGCGCTCGCCGGACGAGATGAACTGGTCCACCACCACCTGGGCGCCGTTGGCGAAGTCGCCGAACTGGGCTTCCCAGATGGTCAGGGCGTTGGGCTCCGCCAGCGAGTAGCCATACTCGAAACCGAGCACCGCTTCTTCCGAGAGCATCGAGTTGATGGCCTCGTAGCGCGCCTGACCTTCGCGCAGATGATTCAGGGGCTTGTAACGCCGGTCGGTCTCCTGATCGTGCACCACCGAATGACGCTGCGAGAAGGTGCCCCGCTCAACGTCCTGGCCGGACAGGCGGACAGGGTTTCCGTCCAGCAACAGCGAACCGAAAGCCAGCGCCTCAGCCGTCGCCCAGTCGATGCCCTCGCCGCTCTCGATCGCCTTGCGACGGGTGTCGAGGAAGCGGACGATGGTGCGGTGCGCGGTGAAGTCCTTCGGCAGCTCCGTCAGTCGCAGCCCGATGTCCTTCAGCTCAGCCACCGGCACGCCGGTGTGACCACGGCGTGGATCGTCGCTGTCTTCGCGGACGGCCTTCATGCCGGACCAGCGACCATCGAGCCAGTCAGCCTTGTTGGGCTTGTAGGTCTGCGCAGCTTCGAATTCGCCGTCGAGATGGGCGCGCCATTCCGCCTTGCGCTCGTCGACCTGCGCCTCGGTGACCACGCCCTCGTCGACCAGCTTCTTCGCGTAGATATCGAGCGTCGTCTGGTGCTTGCGAATGGTCTTGTACATCAGCGGCTGGGTGAACGCGGGCTCGTCGCCCTCGTTGTGACCGAACCGCCGGTAGCAGAACATGTCGATGACCACCGGCTTGTGGAAGCGCTGGCGAAACTCGGTCGCCACCTTGGCCGCGAACACAACCGCTTCCGGATCGTCGCCGTTGCAGTGAAACACCGGCGCCTCGACCATCTTCGCCACGTCAGACGGATAGGGCGAGGAGCGCGAGAAACGCGGATTGGTGGTGAAGCCGATCTGGTTGTTGATGATGAAGTGCAGCGAACCGCCGGTGCGGTGCCCCTTCAGACCCGACAGACCAAAGCATTCCGCCACAACGCCCTGGCCAGCGAAGGCCGCGTCGCCATGGATGAGCAACGGCATGGCCTTCGAGCGTTCAATACGGTCGTCAAGCTGATCCTGCTTGGCGCGCACCTTGCCCAGCACCACCGGATCGACGATCTCGAGATGGGACGGATTGGCCGCCAGCGACAGGTGAACCTGATTGTTGTCGAACACGCGGTCCGAGGAGACGCCAAGGTGATACTTCACGTCGCCAGAGCCCTCGACGTCGTCCGGCTTGAACGAACCGCCCTTGAACTCATTGAAAATGGCGCGATGCGGCTTCGCCATCACCTGCGCAAGCACGTTGAGGCGACCACGGTGGGCCATGCCGAAGGAAATATCGCGCACGCCAAGCGCGCCGCCGCGCTTGATGATCTGCTCAAGCGCCGGAACGATGGCTTCGCCGCCGTCGAGACCAAAGCGCTTGGTGCCGGTGTACTTGAGGTCCAGGAACTTCTCGAAGCCTTCCGCCTCGATGAGCTTGTTCAGGATGGCGCGCTTGCCCTCCGGCGTGAACGCAACTTCCTTGTCGGGTCCCTCAATGCGCTCCTGGATCCAGGCCTTCTCGACCGGATCGGAGATGTGCATGAATTCAAAGCCGATCGTCTGGCAGTAGGTGCGGCGCAGGATATCCAGCATCTGGCGCACGGTGGCGAATTCAAGCCCGAGCACATTGTCGATGAAAATCTTGCGATCGTAATCCGCTTCCTCGAAACCATAGGACGAGGGATGCAGCTCGACATGATCGCCGCGCGGTTCAAGGCGCAACGGGTCCAGGTCCGCGTGAAGGTGACCGCGCATGCGATAGGCGCGGATCATCATGATGGCGCGGACGCTGTCGCGGGTGGCCTGGGCGACGGCGCCCTCCGACATGGCGACGCCCTGCTCCTGCGCCTTCTTGCGCAGCTTGTCGCCGACGACCTTCTCGGCCGGCCAGTCGCCGTCCATGGCCGAAACCAGTTCGCCATTGGCGGCCACCGGCCAGTTCGGCCGACGCCAGGAGGCGCCCTCGGCGTTCTTGCGCACCAGCGACGCGTCGTCGCTCAAACCACCGAAGAACTCCCGCCACTCGGCGTCAACGGAGGCCGGGTCATTTTCGTACCTGGCCTGAAGCTGCTCAAGGTAGGCGGCGTTACCTCCGTAGAGGAACGCTGTGTCGGCAAAAAGAGCGTTGTCGTCCTGTCGCGCCATAACTGTCTGTCCCTGCCGGAACCCGCTGGCCGCCACCAGAATGTGGCGCGCCATGGTGGACCTTTCAGTCCGGTCCGTCTCTCTCCGGTTGGAGAGACGGAGCGCGAATCGGCCCTCGGTGGTCGATCCGCCTTTGTCGATGATGTTGGCCTGGCCCCGTTACTGAAATCCAAAACTGGCGAGGATATGGTGATTTTCGCCAGTTTTGCCAGTGAACGACGGCCTGTGCCTGGCCAGATCAGCCCTTGAGGACTTCAACCAGCGTTTTGCCAAGGCGAGCCGGAGACGGCGACACGCGAATGCCGGCGGCCTCCATCGCCGCGATCTTGTCCTCGGCGCCGCCCTTGCCGCCAGAAATGATGGCGCCAGCGTGGCCCATGCGGCGGCCGGGAGGAGCGGTGCGGCCGGCAATGAAGCCAACCATCGGCTTCTTGCGGCCGCGCTTCGCCTCGTCCTTGATGAACTGGGCGGCGTCTTCCTCGGCCGAGCCGCCGATCTCGCCGATCATGACGATCGACTCGGTCTTCGGGTCCGCCAGGAACATCTCCAGCATGTCGATGAACTCGGTGCCCTTGACCGGGTCGCCGCCGATGCCGACAGCCGTGGTCTGGCCGAGGCCTTCGTTGGTGGTCTGGAACACCGCCTCGTAGGTCAGGGTGCCGGAGCGCGACACGATGCCGACGTTGCCAGGCTTGAAGATGTTGGCCGGCATGATGCCGATCTTCGACTCGCCAGCAGTGACGACGCCAGGGCAGTTCGGGCCAATGAGACGCGACTTCGAACCTTCCAGCGACCGCTTGACGCGCACCATGTCGAGCACCGGGATGCCCTCGGTGATGCAGACGATCAGCGGGATCTCGGCGTCGATGGCCTCGCAGATCGCGTCAGCGGCGCCTGGCGGCGGCACGTACACGACGGTGGCGTTGGCGCCAGTCTTGCCGGCCGCCTCAGCGACGGTGTCGAACACCGGCAGGCCGAGGTGGGTGGAGCCGCCCTTGCCCGGCGAAGTGCCGCCAACCAGGGTCGCGCCATAGGCGATCGCCTGCTCGGAATGGAAGGTGCCGGTCTTGCCGGTGAAGCCCTGGGTGATGATCCGGGTGTTCTTGTCGATCAGAATGGACATCAGCCCTGCTCCTTCACAGCCTTGACGATTTTCTGGGCCGCGTCATCGAGATCGTCGGCGGGAATCACATTGAGACCCGACTCGCGAATGATTTTCTTGCCTTCTTCGACGTTGGTGCCCTCAAGGCGGACAACCAGCGGAACCTTCAGACCAACGGTCTTCACGGCGGCGATGACGCCACGCGCGATGACGTCGCACTTCATGATGCCGCCGAAGATGTTGACGAGAATGCCCTTCACGTTCGGATCAGAGGTGATGATCTCGAACGCCGCGGTGACCTTCTCCTCGCTGGCGCCGCCGCCGACGTCGAGGAAGTTGGCCGGCTCTTCGCCGTACAGCTTGATGATGTCGAGGGTCGCCATGGCGAGGCCGGCGCCGTTGACCATGCAACCAATGGTGCCGTCGAGCGCGATATAGGCGAGATCGTGCTTGGAAGCCTCGATTTCCTTCGAGTCTTCTTCGGTGATGTCGCGCAGCGCAACGATATCGGCATGACGGTACAGCGAGTTGCCGTCGAAGCTGATCTTGGCGTCAAGGCACTTGAGCTGGCCCTGCGTCGTCACGATCAACGGGTTGATCTCCAGCATTTCCATGTCTTTGCTGGTGAACGCCGTGTAGAGGATCGCTGTGAGCTTCTCGGCCTGCTTGGCGAGATCGCCGGTCAGGTTGAGCGCCTTGGCGACAGCGCGGCCGTGGTGCGGCATGACGCCTGTCGCCGGATCAACCGAGAATGACACGATCTTCTCGGGCGTATCGTGGGCGACCTGTTCGATGTCCATGCCGCCTTCGGTCGACACAACGAATGCAACGCGGCCCGTCTCGCGGTCCACGAGCATCGACAGGTAGAATTCCTTTTCGATGTCCGAGCCGTCCTCAATATAGAGGCGGTTGACCTGCTTGCCGGCTTCGCCGGTCTGGATCGTCACCAGCGTGGCGCCCAGCATCTGCTGCGCGAACTCGCGGACTTCTTCCACCGACTTCGCAAGGCGCACGCCGCCCTTTTCGCCAGCCGAAGCTTCCTTGAATTTGCCCTTGCCGCGACCGCCGGCATGGATCTGGCTCTTCACGACCCAAAGCGGGCCGCCAAGCTCGCGCGCGGCGGCTTCGGCCTCATCAGCCGAGAAGATTGCCTTGCCGCGGGAGACCGGCGCACCGAACTCCTTGATGACGGCCTTGGCCTGGTACTCGTGGATATTCATACGAAGCGTCCCTCTATGCCCGATGGGGCTTCCGTTGTGAGCGCGCCAGCTTCAGCGGAAGCCACGCGAACCGTCTGTCTGGCCCCATCAAGGCGCCGTTCCAGTCTGGACAGATGCCGGAGCCATGTCCGCGCAGAGCGCCATACGCCTTCTGAAGACAGCGACAGCCTCTGCAAACGTCGCGCGCTCCGCATCATCCAGACCCAACCCGATGATGCGTTCGACGCCGCGCCGGCCAATGACGACCGGCGCGTTCACGACAACGTCGCGCTCGCCATAGTCGCCATCAAGACGCGCCGCCAGCGTGAGCACGCGTTTCTGATCGCTCAGATAACTTTTTGCTGCGATGACAGCCAGGGCGGCCGGCGCGCTGGACGCCGAACCAGTCCTCAACCCGCTTCCAGGCTCGCCCGCAACCTTGCGCGCGCGCGCCACCGCAGCCTCGATCCGCTCCCGGCCGGACTGTCCTGGAGGGACAATTTCCGGAAGCGGAACGCCGGCAACCGTCGAATAGCGCAGGAGGACCGCCGTGTCATCGGCATCAAACTCGCCGCCAATGATATTGACCTGCACATCGGCGACCGCCACGTCGAGCTCGCTTGCGATCTGAAGGGACAACTCCGCTATGAAAGCAGACGACGGAACGCCCACGATACGATGCGGCGCCAGGCCGGACGCGTCCTGCAAACGCGCTGTCATCGCCGCCACCGGCCCGGTCAGGCACAGCACGAAAGCGTCGCGCGCCACCTGACCGATCGCCTGGCCGATCTGCGTCATGGCGGCGGCGTTCATCGCCAGCAAGTCGTCGCTGGAGGACAGGGAAGCGGCGGGAAGCCCGGCGGTCACAATAACAACGTCGGCGCCTCGCATATCAGCCAGATCCACCGAGGCTGCCACATCAAGGGTTTCGTCAAACACCACCGCAGCGCGGCGCATGTCTTCGGCCCGTCTCGCTGCGACGCCAATGGCGGTATCGATCAGCCGGAGCCTGGCGACGCCAGCGCGATGCAGCAACCGGGCCACAATCTGCCCAGCATGCCCGACGCCAACAATCGCAACGACACCCGTATTCATGCCTCTCCGGCCTATGCGCCCTGTCTGCGCCAGGATTGGGCCATCGCGCCCATCGCGCGAAAGGCTCTTTCCAAGCAGGGTCGTTTAGACAGGTTCCATGTTATGTTTCAAGTGGTTGTGGCGCAGGGCGACGAAGACGCCGGCTCAGCCTCACCGACCAGGAGAATCATGGTAACTATTTGTAATTATTAAGTAAAATTTTCTTCTTTTTGCGGGTCGGCTTTCGAGAAACCGGCAACGACGGGAGTTACAAGTTTCCATTTTTGTAAGTCGTCACACAATTCCCGCTCGCATCACGCGCAAGACAACCCGCACCGACGCCTGCAGACGGTTGTCAATCATGGTCCGGACCCGCGCCGCATCCGCCGTCACGGAGGACGGCTGGGTAAAACGATGCAGCGCATCGACAAGAAACGCCAGGGCAGCGTCACGGTCCGAAACTTCGAAAATTCCGGCGACCCGGCCCTCGTCGATCACATCGCCAAAAAGCCGCCGCACCCGACCAAGGTGCCGGCGCGCCAGGGGTCGGTTGCCAGCGGCGGCGCTGGCGTAGCACTCAAATACACGGGGCTCGCGCTCAAGCAGGTCGCGATAGCCGCGCGCCAGGGCAAAGATCATCCGCTCGAGTTTGTCGTCAGCTGGATCCGGAGCGCCAGCCACATCGGCCAGATGCGCCTCAACCGGCCGCAACGCCGCGGTCACAACCGCGTCCAGCAGATCATCTCGCGACGTAAAATACCGGTAGACGTTGGCATGGGTCATGCCAGCTTCTTCGGCGACGGCAACCAGCCGAACCCGTTTGGCGCCGCCGCGTCGCAGATGTTCCGTCGCGATGGCCAGCAACCGCCCCTTCGGATCACCGGACAGGCGACGGCTATCGGCGTTCACCCCACGCTCCCGCCCACGTCAGCCTCCGCGTCCACGTCCTCCAGGTCCGTGGGACGCCCGTAAGGCAGCGCCAGGTAAGCTTCGGACTGCATTTCGATCAGCCGTGAAACCGTGCGGTCAAACTCGAATGCTTCCCGACCGGAAGTCGCGGTGTACAGCGCCGTCGGCTCCGCATCGGCCGAGGCCAACAACTTGATCCGATACTCATACAGGGTGTCGACCAGAGTGATAAACCGCTTGGCCTCGTTCCGGTTCTCCATCGCCATCACCGGAATCTTTTCGATGATGACCGTATGGAAGTTCTCGGCGATCGCCCGATAGTCGGCAGCGCCATAGGCCCGCGCGCACAGGTCGTTGAAATCGAAGCGGCCGACTCCCGGGCCAGCTTCCGGCACGGCTACCCGGTGCCCCTTCACTGTCAGGGTCACCGACCGACCATGGGCCATGCCGGACAGACGACGGAAAGCGTCGCGAAGGGCTGCATGAGCCTCTTCATTCGCTGGCGTATGGAAGACCCGCGCGCCAGCGAGTTTTTCCAGACGGAAATCAGTGCGCGAATCGAGCTGGACTACATCCATATGAGCCGTGATCAGATCGATGAACGGCAAGAACAGGCTGCGGTTGAGGCCATTTTCATACAAACGGTGCGGTTCAACGTTCGATGTCGCCACGACGGTAACGCCCTGCTCGAACATCGCCTTGAACAGCCGCCCGAGGATCATGGCGTCGGCAATATCCGTGACGGTGAATTCGTCGAAACACAGCAGCCGCGCCTCGGAAGCCAGTTGCGCCGCGACCACCGGGATGGGGTCGACGTCCTTCGTCCTGCCGTCCTTGACCTGCTGCCGGAAGGTGAAGATGCGGTCGTGCGCATCGGCCATGAACTCGTGAAAGTGCGCCCGCCGTTTGCGGTCGATGGCAACTTCCTCAAAGAAGAGGTCCATGAGCATGGTCTTGCCACGCCCGACCAGACCCCAGATATACAGGCCGCGCAACGGCTCGGGCGCGGGGGATCTGCGGCCGAACAATCGCCCCAACAGACCACCGCCACCCTGGACCGCGCCGGCCTCCATCCGCTGAAGCAGTGCGTCGAACTCGTGAACCAGCGCCTCCTGCGCCGGATCACGTTCAATTGCCTCGCTGGCCACAAGCGCGTCATAGCGCGCCTGCACCTTGCCGGCGCCGTCACGCCGCGCGATAGCCGATGCAGACTGGGCGCCCAATGTTTCGCTCCATCCCTGCCCGACAGCGGGGAATATCAATAACCATCTGATCACAGGCAAACGGCGCCCGCAGGCGCCGTTCTGTTTCCAACTGCGCTGTAACGCAAGCCTTATTTGCTGAGCGACAGCGGCGCGCCAGATTTGGCGATAACGCCGTTGAACTGCCCGCCGCTATCGCGCAGACGGGCGACGACACCGCCACGGGCGTACAGATACACCTCGCCATCGCGGAACTCCCAGGCGTTGACGCTCTGAAGGTCCTTGTTGGCGCAGCCGGAGGTGCTGGCCCGATACAGGTCAAGCGATGGGGTCGACGACAATGTCACGCCGCAATTGCCAGCCGCCTCCCTGGCTGTCCACCGGCCGATGGCGCTGGAGCGGGTCGCCGGCGGAGGCGCAGCCGGCGTCGCGGACGGCGTCGTTGCCGGAGACAGGCCAGCGACATTGGTTGACCCGGGAGCCGCCGCGCCTGGCATGTTCGGATCGGGAGCGATCACGGCGCCCGGGGCCGGCGGCAACGGGCTGCTTTCCACACGACCCGCCGGAGAGCCGCCAAGACCGGGCTCAATATCAGATTCAACCGCCGCCTGACGCGAAGGCGCAGAGCGCCGGTAACCGCCGCCGTCATCGAAACGGCTGGACTGACAAGCGGCGAGCGTAGCGGCGACCGACACAACGGCCGCCAGACGCAGGAAGCCAGCGCCGCTCTTCCGTTCAAGCTGGGAGTAAGTGCCAAGCAGCATGTGCGCGTTTCCCGGACCTCTTTGATACGATCCCCAACAGGGGATCACGCCATGTCTAGCCCGGAACATGGCCCGGGCGAAACGCCAGTCGTCCGATATTCACGTAACTGTGGCCTCAAAACAAGGCGGCGCCGGGCAAGGCCCGACGCCGCTCATGCAGAAAACGCCTGGGTGCGGTCAAACCTGGCGAACGACCATCATCTTCTTGATTTCGGCGATCGCCTTTGCCGGATTCAGGTGCTTGGGGCACACATTGGCGCAGTTCATGATGGTGTGGCAGCGATACAACCTGAAGGGATCTTCCAGCTTGTCGAGTCGGGCGCCGGTATCCTCGTCACGGCTGTCGATCAGCCAGCGATAGGCCTGAAGCAACGCGGCAGGACCCATGTAGCGGCTGCCGTTCCACCAGTAGCTGGGGCAGGAGGTACTGCAGCAGGCGCAAAGGATGCACTCGTACAGACCATCCAGCTTCTGCCGGTCTTCCGGCGACTGGCGCCATTCCTTCTCCGGTGCCGGCGTCACCGTTTTCAGGTAAGGCTCAATGGCGGCGTGCTGTGCGTAGAAGGTGGTGAGATCAGGCACCAGATCCTTGACCACCGGCATGTGCGGCAGCGGATAGATACGCACCACGCCCTTGTCGACGCATTCGTCAATGCCGATGGTGCAGGCCAGCGTATTCGCGCCGTTGATATTCATCGAGCACGAGCCGCAGATGCCTTCGCGGCAGGAGCGACGCAGCGTCAGGGTCGGATCGACGTTGTTCTTGATCCAGAGCAACGCATCCAGAACCATCGGCCCGCAATCATCGCGGTCGACATAATAGGTGTCGATAACAGGGTTTTTGCCGTCATCGGGGTTCCAGCGATAAATGCGGAACGTGGTGATGCGGGCGGCCGAGGCAGGCTTCGGCCAGGTCTTACCCTCGGAAATCCGGGAGTTCTTGGGCAGGGAAAATTCGGCCATCTCGCGTCCAGCCTCAATCTCGTCATCGGCCCGGCGACCTTCGCCGGCCGGGCCACCTCAACGTCCGTCCGGCGTCCGGACGAGGATGCTCAGTACACGCGCGCCTTCGGCTTGATGTACTCGATGTCGTCGGTCATCGTGTAGGTATGCACCGGACGGTAGTCGATGGTGACGCTGCGGGCGTGATCATCAACCCAAGTCAGGGTGTGCTTCATCCACTCGTTGTCGTTCCGGTCCGGGAAGTCCTCGCGCGCGTGAGCCCCGCGAGACTCCTGGCGGTTGACGGCGCCTTCCATGGTGACGACGGCCTGGGTGATGAGGTTGTCGAACTCCAGCGTCTCCAGTAGATCTGAGTTCCAGACAAGCGAGCGGTCGGTGACGCGCACGTCTGCGGCGGAACGCCACACGTCGTGGATAAGTTTCTTGCCTTCTTCCAGAACCTCGCCGGTGCGGAACACGGCGCAGTTGGACTGCATGGTCTTCTGCATGGCCAGCCGCAGCTCCGCTGTCGGCGTACCGCCATTGGCGTAACGGAATTTGTCCAGACGCGACAGGGCCATGTCAGCCGAATCGGCCGGCAACTCAGCGTGCTTTTCGCCGGGCTTGACCAGTTCAGCGGCGCGCAGACCGGCGGCGCGACCGAACACCACGAGGTCGATCAGCGAGTTCGAGCCGAGACGGTTGGCGCCATGCACCGACACGCAGGCGGCTTCGCCGAGCGCCATCAGGCCAGGCACCACCGAATCCGGATCACCACCAACCTTCGTCAGCACTTCGCCGTGGTAGTTCGTGGGAATGCCGCCCATGTTGTAGTGAACGGTGGGCAGCACCGGGATCGGCTCGCGGGTCACGTCGACGCCAGCGAAAATCTTGGCGCTCTCGGAAATGCCCGGCAGGCGCTCTGCGAGAATCGCCGGATCGAGGTGATCCAGATGCAGGTAGATGTGATCCTTGTTCTTGCCGACGCCGCGACCTTCGCGGATTTCAACGGTCATCGAACGGGAGACCACGTCGCGCGAGGCAAGGTCCTTGGCCGACGGCGCATAACGCTCCATGAAGCGCTCGCCCTCGGAGTTGGTCAGATAACCACCCTCGCCGCGCGCGCCCTCGGTGATGAGGCAGCCGGCGCCATAGATGCCGGTGGGGTGGAACTGGACGAACTCCATGTCCTGCAGGGGCAGGCCGGCGCGCAGCACCATGCCGCCGCCGTCGCCGGTGCAGGTATGAGCTGAAGTGGCGGAGAAATAGGCGCGACCATAACCGCCGGTGGCCAGCATCGTCAGATGCGAGCGGAAACGGTGAATGGTGCCGTCATCCATCTTGATGGCGATGACGCCTCGGCAGGCGCCATTGTCCATGATCAGGTCGATGGCGAAATATTCGATGAAGAACTCGGTCGAATTGCGCAGCGCCTCGCCGTACAGCGTATGCAGCATGGCGTGGCCAGTGCGGTCGGCGGCGGCGCAGGTGCGCTGGGCCGGCGGGCCATTGCCGAAGTCGGTGGTCATGCCGCCGAACGGGCGCTGGTAGATCTTGCCGTCTTCGGTGCGCGAGAACGGCACGCCCCAGTGCTCCAGCTCATAAACGGCGGCCGGCGCGTTGCGCACGAGATATTCGATGGCGTCCTGGTCGCCCAGCCAGTCCGACCCCTTGACGGTGTCGAACATGTGCCACTTCCAGTTGTCCTCGCCCATATTGCCCAGCGACGCAGCGACGCCGCCCTGGGCGGCCACCGTATGGGAGCGGGTGGGGAACACCTTGGTGATGCATGCGGTGCGCAGACCGGCCTGGGAGCAGCCGACGGTGGCGCGCAGACCAGCGCCGCCGCCGCCGACGATCACCACGTCGAACGTATGGTCGGTGATCGGGTAGGCCCGGCCGTTAATGGTGTAGGTAGCAGAGGCTGACATCGATCACCCCGTTGAGGCTCTCCGGGGAAACAGCTGGGTTTCCGGCGGCGGAGAGGCGAAATACGACGATTGGAAGGACTTCCGGCGGCAATCCGCCGGACAGCCTCAGAGCAGCAGGCGTCCCACGCTGAGCTTGACGATAGCGAACACGCCAACCAGCCCGACCGCCGCGCAGAAGAAAGTGTTGGCGATAACCGCGACAACGCGCTGCGCCTTGTTCGGCAGATAGTCTTCGATCACCACCGTCATGCCGATTCGCATGTGGATGGCGACGGATACGACCAGGAGCAGCAGGACGACCGCCGAGAACGGATGCGACACGATCGCGACAGCAGAGGCATAATCGCGGCCGTAGGCGGCGGCGAGAATCCAGAGGAACGGCACGATCAGCAGCAGGTTGGCGAGCGCCGTCAGGCGCTGGCGCCAGAAATGCTCGGTGCCATGATGAGCCGCGCCAAGGCCGGTGACATTGGCGCGGGGCGTGCGGAAAGAACGGTTTTGCGTAGCCATTGCCATGCCTCAGCGCACCAGCGCCACGATCACCCAGAAGGCGATGGTGAGCACGATGGAGCCAACCAGGGTGAATTTCGCCAGCGCCATGCGGGCGTCACGTTCGAAGCCGGCGCCAGTATCCCAGATGAAGTGACGGACGCCGCCGAGCAGATGATGGAACAGCGCCCATGTGTAGGCGATCAGCACCAGCTTGCCGATAATCGAGGTCATCAGCCAGCGGGCGCATTCATACGGCCCGGGTCCGGCGGCGAGGGCCAGGAGCCAGCCGACGATGAGCACCGTGCCAGCGTAGAGCGCCATGCCCGTCATGCGGTGGAACACGGACATCGCCATGGTCCACGTCCACCGGTAAATCTGAAGATGCGGCGACAGCGGCCGGATATCTTCCAGCCGCCTTGCGGGCGATTTCGCCTGAACCTCCGCCATGAAGACGTCTCCACTCAACCCGCGCGGCCTTCGCCGCGAATGACATCAACACTGCGATGCGCGCCTCAGGCCCATGACCTGTGACCGCCGCGCCGTCTGCAAGGGGCTGCGACACATGGCCCGCCCTAATTTGGAATGGTTCCTAACCAATGTTCGCGTCGCCTGCAACGGACGATTCGACAATCGTGCGAATCACCCTGTGGCCTGCCCCGGCGAAACGGCGCCCACACAAACACGGAAAAGACGCCATCCAGCGGATAGCCGCACCTGTTTAGAATGACGTTAATCTGTAATGGCTCGCAATCAATGAGCTTTTCATGTACCCATCCTTCGCCATTCACGAAGGGTGAGGCATGCGCTTCGATCTCACTGATCTCCTGCTGTTTCGCAATATCGCTGAAGCCGGCTCCATCACCCGAGGCGCCGAGCGCAGCAATCTTGCGCTTGCAGCGGCCTCCACCCGCATCCGGCAGATGGAGGAGAGCCTTGGCGCAGCGCTTCTTGTGCGGCGAAGGCAAGGCGTCAGCCTCACCCAGCCTGGCCTGACCTTTCTCCAGCATGCCCGCACCCTGCTCGACCAGACGGAGCGGCTGCAGGAGGATATGGGGCGCTACACCGACGGGCTGGCTGGCCATATCCGCGTGCTGTCCAACACCAACGCCCTGACGGAGTTTTTGCCGGAAGCCCTTTCGGCGTTTCTGGCCGCGCATCCGCATGTTTCTGTCGATCTGGAGGAGCGTTTGTCCGGGGAGATTGTTGGCCTGATCGCCGAGGGCGTCGCCGAAATCGGCATCGTCGCTGGCACCGTGGACCGGGGCGCGCTCGAAACGTTCCCTTTCCGGCGTGACCGCTTCGTGCTGGTGGTCGCCCAGGACCACCCGCTGGCCCACGGGGAAGCGCAGATCCCGTTCGCCAACATACTGGACCATGAATTTGTCGGTCTCGACCGGTCCAGCGCCCTGCAGCGCTTCCTCGCCGCCAAAGCGGCCCGCGCCGGCCGGCCGCTACGCCTGCGGGTGCAGTTGCGCTCGTTCGACGGCGTGTGCCGGCTGGTCGAATGTGGGGTCGGCGTCGGCGTCGTGCCCGAAACCACGGCGCAACGGGCGAAGCGGATCATGAAAATCGCCGCCGTCCCGCTCAGTGACGCCTGGGCCGAACGCGAGCTGTTCCTGTGCGTGCGCAGTTACGCCGGACTGACGCCGCTGGCGCGGGAACTGGTCAATCACCTGCAACACAACTGACGTCTGAAAAGCCGGGGGCCAGGTTGACCTGCTGATCAGGGGCGCCGGACGTATCGCAGCTCCCCGGTTTCGCGGAGCGCAGCCGCAGCCAGACATCAGAAAGGGCGCCCCTGATCGGATCAGGGCGCCCTTTTGATGTTTCTGCTGATATCTGGCGGATATCGGTTTTCCGGCTTAACGAACCACCAGAACCCAATAATCGAAGTCGAGAATGACCGACGGGTCCGTATCGTCGCCAACCTTGTAAGGATGCGCGGCGCAGGGCTGGTTCTTGGTCGCGATGGTGCGCAGGCGCAACGCGCCGACGTCGGCGCGGCCGGGAACTTCCGCCTTGTCCAGCACCTCGGTCCAGGCATAGACAGTGTCGCCCGAGAACAGCGGCGCCACATGGCGGCCGCCATTGATAGCCGCGACGTGGAAGGCGTTGCCGAGGCCATTGAACGACAGCGCCCGCGCCAGCGAAATCACCACGCCGCCATAGATCAGGCGCTTGCCGAAGCGCGTGTCCTTCGCGGCGTGGCCGTCAAAATGCACCTTGGCGGTGTTCTGGTACAGACGGGTGGCGATCTGCTGTTCGGCCTCCTCGACGGTCATGCCGTCGACATGGTCAATGCGCTCGCCCACCTGATAGTCATCAAACCGGTAGCGGCTTCCAGCCAGTTCGTTCGACCAGGCGCCCACATTGAGCGACGGAACGGCGCCGCCCAGGTCAGTCGCGGCGACAGCCTTGCCGAGTTGCGGCACGTGCTCGCCGGTGGGCGCGGCTGCTTCGTCCGCCTTGCGCACCATCACCCAGCGCACATATTCCAGCACCGGATCGCCGTTCTGGTTGAAGCCGGTGGAGCGGACATAGACCACGCCCGTCTTGCGATTGGAGTTCTCCTTGAGTCCGATCACCTCGGACACGGTGGAGATGGTGTCGCCGGGATAGACGGGGCGCAGAAAACGGCCCTCCGCGTAGCCGAGATTGGCCACAGCGTTGAGCGAAATGTCAGGAACCGTCTTGCCGAACACCACGTGGAACACGAGCAGATCGTCCACCGGACTGCGGGCATAACCAACGCCACGCGCGAACTCATCGGACGACTGCACAGCGAAGCGGGGCCCATATAGCGCCGTGTAGAGCGCCACATCGCCGGTGGTGATGGTGCGGGGCGTCGCGTGACGGATCACCTCGCCGATGCGGAAGTGCTCGAAAAAACGACCCGGATCGGTCTTCTGCGATGCCCCGGACACCTTGTTATCTGCAGTCATGGCCAGCTCATGTGTTGAAGCACTGTCCGGCGAAATGCGCGTCAGCTCGCCGGAAGACAATGCGTGAAACCAGAACGTGAGGGTATTGGGTCAGAACCGGACGATCACCTTGCCGAACGCCTGACGTCCTTCCAGCCGTTCAAGCCCCTTCAGGAAATCCGGCAGTTCAAACACCGAATCGATCACCGGGTTCATGCCCCGCGCCATCTTGTCCAGCGACTGGACGATATTGCCCATGCTGCAACCGAACGAGCCGGTAATGCGGTATTGCTGCTGGAACAGCTGCATCAGGTTCAGGGTGGTGGAAATGCCCGAGGTTGAGCCGCAGGTCACCAGGCGACCGCCGCGCTTGAGACACAGCAGGCTGCCATTCCACGTGTCGACGCCGACGTGTTCGAAAACCACATCGACGCCCTTGCGCCTGGTCGCCTTGCGCACGACGCCCTCGAAGCGCTCGGTGCGATAATTGATGACCATATCGGCGCCGAGCGCCTTCGCCCGTTCGCCCTTGGCGTCGTCGCCGACCGTCGTATAGACGTAGCAGCCGATGTCCTTGGCCATCTTGATGGCGGCGGTGCCAATGCCGGATCCACCCGCATGCACCAAGATGGTTTCCCCAGGCTCGAGTTTCGCATTGTCGAACAGCATGTGCTGCACGGTGCCGAAGCCGATCGGAGCGCAGGCAGCGTCATCAAAGCTGACGTTGTCCGGAACCTTGATGACCAGACGTTCCGGGCGGTTAATCAGTTCCCGGGCAAAGCCATCGACATGGAAACCGAGAATTCCGGCGACGTTCTCACACAAATTGTCGCGGCCTTCCCTGCAAGCCTTGCAATGCCCGCAGGTCTCGGCGCCGTACATCACCACCTTGTCGCCGGCCTTAAAGCGGCTGACGCCCTCACCAACCGCCACAACCTCACCGGAAGCTTCGACGCCCGCAACCTGGGGCATCTTGCGGCGAGCGAAGGCCATGCCGCGGAAGCCCCAGACGTCCAGATAGTTCAGTGCGATCGCGCGCGTGCGAATCTGCACCTCGCCTGCGGCGGGCGGCGGCGGCGGCTCGATGTCGGTCAGCCGAAGATCCCGGTCACCAAAAAGCTGAAGTGCGCGCATGGCCTGTCCTGATGCGCCCGTTCCCGGGCCGTTGAATACAGCGGCCAAACGGGGGCTTGCGCGCCGTTTGGCTGTCCAGTCCGGCCTGTTGTTCCAGCCCGGACCCGTATCCCGCCGGCGCACGTCAGGCAGCCGGTGGGCAAAGCGCCTCAATACCGGTGCGCGCTGATCTGGGCCGACAGGCCGCCGTCGACCGGCAGCACGGCGCCGGTGATGTAGGAAGCGGCGTCGCCGAGGAGGAAAGCCGTCATGGCGGCGACCTCCTCGGCGCGCGCAAAGCGACCAGCCGGAATCTGTTTTTCAAGCGTGGCGCGGTGCTCGGCGTAACGCGCCATCATGTCGGTGTCGATGAAGCCGGGCGCAATGGTGTTCACCGTAACGCCACGTTTTGCCGTTTCCACCGCAAGCGTGCGCAACCATGAGGCGACAGCGCCCTTGGAAGCTGCATAAGCCCCGTTGCCCGCATTGGCGTGAATGGACGTGATCGAGCCGATCGCCACGATACGGCCGGAGCGTCCGCGAACCATGCCGCGCACCAGCGCCTTGGCAATCGTCGTCAGCGACCAGAAATTGACCTGCATGGCCTCGTCGGCCTTCTCGCGGGACATCATCGCCGCCAGGGCGTCGTAAGACTGGCCGGCGTTGTGCACGAAGCCGTAGTAGCCCTCGTCTTCATGCGCGGCGCAGAAAGCGTCGACAGCGGCCTGATCCGCCAGATCGAGCTGGAAGGCGCGGAAGGATCCGCATACCGGCGATGCGGACAGTTCGGCAATCAGCGCCTCTGCGGCGGAGCCCGACGACCGGTAGGTGAAATCAACGTCGAACCCGGCCTGGGCCAGTGCGCGGACGATCGCCGCTCCAAGCCCCTTGCCGCCGCCAGTCACCAGAACGCGCCTGCTCATAAACCTTCCTTCAAATGAACACGGCGCCCGTGGCGCCGCGTCGGTCTGCAACCCGTTTCAGCCAGTTCAGCCTGGCTCTCCCGAAAACACCAGGCAGGTGTTTTGCCCGCCGAAGCCAAACGAGTTCGACAGAACGTAACGCACATTAGCGTCACGAGCGACATTCGGCACCACATCGAGCTCAATGGCCGGATCTGGAACGTTGTAATTGATCGTCGGCGGAATCCGCCCCGTGGCGATAGTCATCAGCGACGCCACCGCCTCGACGGCGCCAGCGGCTGTCAGGGTGTGCCCCACCATCGACTTGTTGGACGAAATCGGCACGGACTTCATCCGCTCGCCAAGCACCGACGCCAGTCCCAACGCTTCCATCTTGTCGTTCTCAGGCGTGCTGGTGCCGTGAGCATTGACATAATCGATGTCGTCCGGCGACAGGCCCGCATCGTGGATCGCGCCTTCGATGGCGGCGATCGCCGGCGCGCCGTCCGGGCTGGAACGCGTGCGATGGAAGTTGTCGCCCTTCTCGCCACACCCCAGCACGAAGCCAAGGATCCTGGCGCCGCGCGCCAGAGCGTGGTCATAATCCTCCAGCACCACCGCAGCCGCGCCCTCGCCCATGACGAAACCGTCGCGGTTCTTGGAAAACGGCTTGGAAGCCCCCTCCGGGGGATCGTTTTGCGTCGATAATGCGGAAAGCAGCGAGAAGCGGATCAGTGATTCGGGGTGGACCGATCCATCAGTTCCCATGCACAGCGCCGCCTGCGCCTCGCCCCGCCGGATCGCCTCAACGCCGAGCTGGATCGAGGTTGCGCCGGACGAGCAGGCCGTCGACAGCGAAATCGGCGAGCCTTTGGTGCCGAAGCGTCGGGCCACATTCTCCGCGACCGTGCCGAACAGGAACAGTTCATACCATTCCCGGAATTTTCCGGTGCGCGCGCCTGCCAGCAGGGTGGCGTACGTCACGTCCTCGCCATTGGCTCCGGCTTCCGCCAGCGCTCGCCGGTGGGGCCATTCCATTTCAACGGGCGGCACAGCGATAAATAGCGGCCCGGGAAAATCCCCAGGCGCTCCAATGCCAGCCTGGCCAACAGCTTCAACGCCGGCCCGCATCGCCATTTCCTGCGACAGCGCCGGAGCGCAAAACGGCTCCGCCTTGATGAAATCAACGGTCGCGGCGATCGTGGTCTTCAGACCCGCAACCGGAAAACGGCTGAGCCGCTTCACGCCGGAATGGCCCGCCGTAAGCGCGGCCCAGTTGTCTTCCTTGCCCTCGCCGAGAGAAGTGACGATACCAAGACCGGTGACAGCCACCAGTGGCCGGCCTGCCCTATCGCGATGTGGCGACGTCATGCGCGCTGCTCCGCCAGAAAACCCATGCGTTCAATCCACGCGCGACAGACGCGCGGTTCCTTCCCCTCGCCGGTGACCGACGCCGGTCACCACCGCGTCGTCATACCACCCCTCGGAAAGGGCGGCCGCGGCCAACGCAACGCCAGCCGGGAACTGTGGTTCAACCATATGCCCGAACAGATCGCCCGTAATGTGGACCGCTGCCTCGCCAGCACGCTGGGCGAGCACGGACTGCTCTTCAGCGGTCACGCCAGCAGCGCCGGAAGCGCCGGAAAACACCACGCCCCGCGAGGGATTGAAGCCCTTAGCGATCCGGTCCCACATACTGTCCAGCGACGCCGCAACCGATCCTGACTTGCGCGCGGGCATATCCGACGCAACGGCGTCGAGACGGGCGAGCGGCTTGGCGCCGCGCGCCCTTGCGACATCCGCCGCCTCGACCACCAGGAAAGCTGCGCCGGACCCCAGAATGAACCCGCCGCCATGGGCGTCACGTTCCATCACAGGCGCGTAATCCCGGGCCCAGAGGTAATCGGCCATGGCGTAGATCAGCAGCACGTCGGGACGTTCAGCGTTATAGGAGCCGCCGACCAGAAATGCGTCAGCCTGACCGGCGCGAATACGCGCTTCGGCAATGCGCAAGGCGTCGACGCCGGCCTGCTCCTCGCCCATAAAGGTGCGGGAGCCGCCGGTCACACCATGCACGATCGAGATATTACCGGCCAACAGGTTGGACAACTGGGCCAGAAACATGGTCGGCCGGATATCGCTCATCAGGCGCTCATTGAGCATCTCGGCCGGATGCTCAGAAAGCGGGGCCTGGGTCAGGATCTGACCGTCGACCGCGTAGTCGCGCTCACCGCCGCCAGCAGCAACAATCATCTCGAGCCGGCCCAACCGTTCCGCATCGCCCTTCAGACCCGCAGCGTCCAGCGCCATGCCGGCGGCAAAGACGCCGAGCTTCTGCCAGGCTTCCATCTGCCGCTGGTCGGCCTTCTTGGGGATTTGCTGCTCGAATGGAACCGCGACGACCGGGTGAACGCGATAGGGTGCGAAACTGTCGTTATCAACCCGGGGCGCGTCGCCATTTTTGAGCGCCTCCAGGTGCGCCGCGACGCCAACGCCCGCAGACGACACCATGCCAACGCCAGTAATCCAGATTTCGCGGTCCATTCAGGACGCCTCCGAAGGAGCAAGACCGATATCGCGCGCCCTCTCCTGCATCAGCGCAGCCATACCGTCAGGGAATGGCAGCAGCCGGAACATGAGCTCCGCGTCGCAGATTGTTCTGTCGCCGCTGCGAATCCGGGCCTTCGTCACCGCATAACCAGATCCGAGGTGCTCAAGACGGGCCTCGATTTCAAGACGCGCGCCGGGGCCAACAAATGAACGAAACTTTGCCTTCTCCACCCCGGCAAGGAAGGGCATACGATCATAGTCGCTCAGGGCGAGCAAGAGAAAGCCGGAGGCCTGGGCCATCGTCTCTGTCAGCAGCACGCCCGGCATCAGCGGATAACCAGGGAAATGCCCTTCGAACACAGGACTTTCCATGGGAACGGTCGCTGTCGTAAGGATGCGCTTGTCGCCCATGTCGAGCGCAGCGACCCCGTCGATCATCCTGAAATATTCGAGATGCATAGAGGCGCCTTCAACGGGTTGAAGAGCCGCATCCGGCTGGATACGTCTCCCCAAACTCGGAACAGATCGTTATTCAGCCCTGCTTCGCGGCAACGAGCTGGTCGATGCGATCACACAGGTTCTTCAGGACGAAATACTCTTCCGCCGGGACCTTGCCCTCATTGACTTCCTGGGTCCACTGCTCAAGCGGCAGCTTGATGCCAAAAGCCTTGTCGATCGCGAAGGCAATGTCGAGGAAGGCCAACGAATCAACGCCGAGATCCTCGATGGCGTGCGACTCCGGCGTAATCTGCTCGCGCGGAATATCGCAGGTGTCGGCAATGATGTCTGCAACGGTGTCGAAAGTGGACGCCATTACGCACTCCTGATCCTGTACAAGCCTGATGCATCCGCAGAAACATCAACTTGCTGAAATGATTCCAGCCAGCGTGCGCTGCCCGGTTTGGGCGTACCTATACCGCCGTCGGGGGTGTTGTCCAATGGCGTTCGGCGGATTTGATCGCGGCGCTTCCCGCGTTCGCGCCGCAATTATCCAGAGGTTTGGCCGATTGTGACATGAACCATCAGCCTGTCATCCACCACAAGACGCCGTATCGCGGCATGCGTCCATGATGTATAGGTGCGCCTTTCGATCTGGTGGCCCACCACTCATACAAGGTCACATTTTTCTAACAGAGCGGTGAGCCGGCGTCGCGTCCGCCCCGCCATCGCCCCGATGGGGCGACCAGGCTCCAGGAGTATCATGTCTCTCAAGCCATCACCCCGGGATTGGCAACGGGCGATCGCAGACGCGCGACAGGGGTTGTCAGCGTGGCATGTCTGGAACCTGCTGGCGATGACCGACATACGCCAGCGCTACAAGCGTTCGCGCGTCGGTCCTTTCTGGATCACCCTCAGCATGGCGGCGTTCGTGGGCGGCATTGGCCTTGTCTACTCGACGTTGTTCAAGCAGGATATTCGCACCTATTTGCCCTATCTGGCGGTTAACTACGTGGTCTGGACGCTGATCCAGGGCATCATCATGGACGCAACGGGCGTATTTAGCAGCTCGGGCGTTTATCTCCGCCAGGAGGCGATGCCGAAAACCCTGTTCGCCATGCGACTTATCATGCGCAACCTCATTATGTTTGCGCATAACATTATCATTATTCCGCTGGTGTTCCTGTTGTTCGGCATCTGGCCCGACTGGGAAATGCTGCTCGCCATTCCGGGCATGATCATGTTGCTGGTCGCCGCCTATCCGGTTGTGATGTTGATTGGCATGATCTCCACCCGTTTTCGTGACACCCCGGTGATCATCCAGAACGTACTGCAGATCGCTTTCTTCCTCACGCCCATCATGTGGAAGGTCGACCAGTTGGGCTCCGCCGCCCCCTTCGTCGTCGGCCTCAATCCCTTCGCCATATTCCTGCGGATCGTCGCCGAACCGATGAATGGACGTGCGCCAAGCCTGTGGACCTGGGGCGTCGCCTTTCTCATGATCGCGCTGCTGTACGCCGTCACCGGCCCCCTGTTCGCCAGGTTGCGCGCGCGTATCGTTTACTGGCTGTGAGGGAGAGACGCCTTGGCCTCGATTATCCTTGAAAACGCCTGCGTCGAATTCCCGATCTATAACGCACGCGGCCGCTCAATCCGGCGCAATCTGATGGCTCGCGTCGGTGGCTCTGTCGCTGCTGACGGCGACGTTGTTTCTGTCAACGCCCTGAAGAACGTCAATCTCAGGCTGACCAATGGCGACCGGCTGGGCCTTCTCGGCCACAATGGCGCCGGCAAATCCACGCTGCTGCGGGTGCTCTCGGGCGCCTATGAGCCATCGTCAGGCTCCGCCGAAATCCAGGGCGCCGTGTCGTCACTGCTCGACATCACCATGGGCATGGACCCGGAGATGAGCGGCGCTGAAAACATTGTCCTGCGTGGAGCGATCATCGGCATGACCATTCCGGAAGCGCGGGAGCGTATTCCAGAAATCGCCGAGTTCGCCGAAATCGGTGATTTTCTCGATTTGCCCATGCGGACCTATTCATCCGGCATGAACATGCGACTGGCCTTCGCCATCTCCACGGCGATCCGCCCCGACATCCTGCTAATGGACGAGCTGATCAGCGTCGGCGACGCCGCTTTCGCCAGCAAGGCGCGGCAACGGGTACAGGAACTGATCGCCAGCGCCGGCATTCTTGTGCTGGCTTCGCATGACCCAAAATCGTTGCTGGAATATTGTACGCGCGGCATCGTCATGGAGCATGGCCAGATCGCCTTCGACGGCCCAATTGAGGAGGCTATCGTGCGGCATGGGATGGAAATTCCTGAGATGAAAAAAGAAACCTCCGCGGTAAGCGGCGCGTAGTCCTTGCGGGTTCCGGCCCCGGCGGCCCGCCAGCCATATACCCTGACAAAAAAATGGCCCGGGACATCTGTCCCGGGCCATTTCATTTGCAGCTGCGTGCGTCGTCGCCTCAGGCCGCGAGCTGACGCAGCACATAGTGCAGGATGCCGCCGTTGCGGAAATACTCCAGCTCATCGAGGGTATCGATGCGGCAAATCAGCGGCACGCTCAGCTTTTCGCCGTTGGCGCGGGTGATGTCCGCCGTCAGCGTCTGACGCGGCCTCAGGCTTTCGCCGAGGCCATGGATCGTGACAGTTTCGTTGCCCTTCAGACCGAGGGTCTGCCAGTTTGTCCCAGGCTCGAACACCAGCGGCAATACGCCCATGCCGACCAGATTCGAACGGTGGATGCGCTCGAAGCTCTCGGTGATCACGGCGCGCACGCCAAGCAGATTGGTGCCCTTGGCGGCCCAGTCACGCGACGAACCGGTGCCATATTCCTTGCCTGCGAACACCACCAGCGGCGTGCCTTCGGCCTGGTACTTCATGGCGGCGTCGTAGATCGGCATCTGTTCGCCATCCGGATAATGGACGGTGACGCCGCCTTCCACGCCCGGAACCATCTGGTTCTTGATGCGGATGTTGGCGAAGGTGCCGCGCATCATGACTTCATGGTTGCCGCGGCGGGTGCCGTACTGGTTGAAATCCGCCACCGCGACGCCGTGCTCCAGCAGATATTTGCCGGCTGGGCTCGCCGCCTTGATGGAGCCGGCGGGCGAAATGTGGTCGGTTGTGATCGAGTCGAGGAACAGTCCGAGCACGCGGGCGCCGACAATGTCCTCGACCGGCTTCGGCGTTTTGGTGATGCCGACGAAATAGGGCGGATTCTGCACATAGGTGGACTTGTTGTCCCACCCATAGGTATTACCGCCAGAAATCTCGATCTTCCGCCAGTTTTCGTCGCCAGTGAACACGTCAGCATATCGGGCGCGAAACAGCGCCTGCGAGATGTTCCGGTCGATGAACTCCTGGATTTCGGCGGAGTTCGGCCAGATGTCGCGCAGGTACACCGGCTGGCCGTCAGAACCGACGCCCAACGGGTCCTTTGTCAGATCGACTTGCAGCGATCCTGCGAGGGCATAGGCGACGACCAGGGGCGGCGAAGCCAGATAGTTGGCGCGCACGTCCGGATTGACGCGTCCTTCGAAGTTGCGGTTACCCGACAGCACGGCGGCGGCGACAATATCATTGTCGTTGATCGCCTTGGAGATCTCCGCCGGCAGCGGACCCGAATTGCCAATACAGGTCGTGCAGCCGAAGCCGACCAGGTTGAAACCCAGCTTGTCGAGTTCGGCCTGCAGCCCTGACTTGGCGAGGTACTCGCCCACGACCTGTGATCCGGGAGCCACCGAAGTCTTGACCCACGGCTTCGACTTCAGCCCCTTCGCGGCGGCGTTGCGGGCAAGCAGGCCGGCGCCGATCATCACGCTGGGGTTGGAGGTATTGGTGCAGGAGGTGATGGCGGCGATCACCACATCGCCGTGGCCAAGGTCGAAGTTCTTGCCTTCGACCTGATAGCGCTTTGCAATTTCGGCAGCCTTGTTGAACTCGCTCTCCATTGAAACAACAAAGCCCTGCTTCGCGCCGCTCAGCAGTACGCGGTCCTGCGGACGCTTGGGGCCAGCAAGTGATGGCTCCACATCGTTCAGATCAAGAAACAGCGTGTCGCTGAAAACCGGATCCGGCGTATCGGTCGTGCGGAAAAGACCCTGAGCTTTGGCATATTCGGCCACCAGCGCCACGCGCTCCGGAGCCCGGCCGGTCTTGGCCAGCCAGTCAACCGTCGCCTGATCGATCGGGAAGAAACCGCAGGTGGCGCCATATTCCGGGGCCATGTTGCTGATGGTGGCGCGGTCTTCAACGGTCATGGCGTCGAGGCCTGGGCCGTAGAACTCAACGAACTTGCCGACCACACCGCGCTTGCGCAGCATCTGGGTCACGGTCAGGACCAGGTCGGTCGCGGTGACGCCTTCGCGCAATTTGCCAGCGAGCTTGAAGCCGACCACTTCAGGAATCAGCATCGACAGCGGCTGCCCCAACATGGCCGCCTCAGCCTCGATACCGCCGACGCCCCAGCCAAGCACGGCGACGCCGTTGACCATCGTGGTGTGCGAATCGGTCCCGACCAAGGTATCCGGGTAGGCCATTTCGACGCCGTTTTCATCACGGGTCCAGACGGTCTGCGACAGGTATTCGAGGTTCACCTGGTGGCAAATGCCCGTGCCGGGCGGCACGACGCGGAAATTGTTGAACGCCTCGGACCCCCAGCGCAGGAACTTGTAGCGCTCTTCATTACGCTGGTATTCCAGACGGACATTGTCGCCAAAGGCTCTCGGCGTACCGAACTCGTCGACGATCACCGAGTGGTCGATAACCAGATCAACCGGCACCAGCGGATTGATTTTCACCGGATCGGCGCCGAGGCTGTTCATGGCGTCGCGCATGGCCGCCAAATCCACCACCGCCGGCACGCCAGTAAAATCCTGCATCAGTACGCGAGCCGGACGGAAGGCGATTTCACGCTCTTCGGCGCCCCGGTTATTGACGAAAGCGGCGATCGCCAGAATGTCGTCCTTGCGGACGGAGCGGTCATCTTCAAACCGCAGCAGGTTCTCGAGCAGAACTTTCAGAGAAAACGGCAGGCGCGATACGTCCGGAAGGCCATTTTCCTCTGCCTTCAGCAAAGAATAATAGGCATAGGCGCGTTCGCCGACCTGAAGCATCTGGCGGCTTTTGAAACTGTCGAGAGAAGTCATGGCGATTCCTGAGCGTGACTGCGGGGGAGACCGACCGACGCCTGTGTCGCCAACGCCTGCGGACAGGGCGACCGGTCACCTTCCGGATGACAGCGGACCCCTGACGTCGCCGGTATGGCCGGCATCGTCTGGGCGCCCAATGCGCGCGCCGCCCCGGGAGTGCCCAGGCCCCGCGCGTCACGCGCGCGGCGCAGCTCCTGATTTTATAGAGCGTTTCTTCATCTTCCGCCATAGCCGCGAGTCATTCCAATCTACGCGCGCCGCCATTCGCCAGTCGGTTCGACGCCTTTCCGGCCCGTTGCCCGGCGCTTCGCGGCATGGCACACAGCCATCATGATCCTCACAGCCAGCAACCTGTCGTGCCGCCGTGGCGGCCGCCTCATTTTCCGCGACATCTCCTTTCGCGTGGCGTCAGGATCAGCGCTTGTCGTCACCGGAGACAATGGCGCGGGAAAATCCAGCCTCATCGCCATGATTGCCGGACTTCTGACGCCGGCTGAAGGCGAGATCGCGCTCTCCGGCGATCCTGAGCAAACGCCCGGCGAACTGATCGGCCTGATGGCGCATCGCGACGGTCTGAAGCCGTCATTGACCGTCCAGGAAAACCTGTCCTGGGCGCGGAACCTTCTGGGCGCCTCCGCCATGGACATTGACGAAGCCTTGCTGGCTGTTGGCCTCAGCCATGCCATCGCTATGCCGGTGGAGCATCTTTCAGCCGGGCAGCGCCGTCGGGTTTCCCTTGCGCGTCTCCTGTCATGCAGCCGGCCGATCTGGCTGATGGATGAACCGGCGGGCGCCCTCGACCAACGCGCGATTCGCGGCCTCACCGGTCTGATGCAACGGCACCTGGCGGAAGGCGGCATTATCGTTGCAGCGACCCATCAACCCCTTGGCATTGATGACGCCCAGACGCTGCATCTTGCCCCTCCTCCGGTTGACGCCGGCGACGAAGAGCCCTTCTGGGAGGACGATGACTGCGAAGACGAATTGCTGATGGGATACGCTCCAGCGCGGGCCGGACAATGACCGGAGCGCTGGCGGCCATCCTCCAGCGCGACATTCGTCTCGCCCTGCGTCAGGGCGGTGGGGCGGCGCTTGGCCTGGTTTTCTTTCTGCTGATCGTCACCATGACGCCGCTGGCCATCGGACCTGATCCGGCGCTGCTGGCGCGTATTGGGCCGGCGATGCTCTGGCTCGCGGCCGTCCTGTCCATCCTCCTCGGCCTGGACCGCCTGTTTCAGGCTGATGTCGAGGATGGTTCGCTGCAGCAGATGCGACTGTCATCGGCTCCGCTGGAACTGGTTGTGCTGGCCAAGGCCACGGCGCACTGGCTTGTAACCGGTCTGCCCCTGGTGATCGCCGCTCCCGTCTATGGGCTGCTGCTGGCGCTATCGCCGGTCGCCATGCTGGCTGTCACCATCACCCTGCTCATTGGCACGCCAGCGCTGGTTTTTATCGGCGCCACCGGAGCCGCATTGACCTCCGGAATGCGACGCGGCGGCCTGTTGCTGGCGATCCTGTCGCTGCCGCTGATGACGCCCGTGCTGATTTTCGGCGTATCAGCCACCATGGCGGCTCTGGACGGCCTGACGCCATTCCGGACGCCCATACTGGCGCTGGCGGCGCTGAGTCTGTTCTCCATGGTTGTCGGCTGCGCGGCGTCGGCCGCAGCGCTCCGGGCGAACGATTGAGCCGAGGCCGGCCGATCCGAGGATTGACAGCAAGGCAACGGCGCCCACTCTGGGCCTGAAACGCCCCCCATGATACATGGTCGGTGCAAATCCTTATTTAGATGAAGCTATGCAGGCAGGTTATGGCGAAACGTTTTCTGGTTACTGGCGGAGCGGGCTTCATCGGATCCGCAGTGGTCCGCAAACTGGTGCGCGACACGCCACACGACGTGCTCGTTGTCGACGCGCTGACCTACGCCGGTAACCTCGATTCGATCGAGCCGGTCGCCAACAGCCCACGTTACCGCTTCCTGCAGGCCGACATTCGCGACCAAGACGCCATGGACGCAGCAGTGGCCTCTTTCCGGCCGGACGTCATCATGCATCTCGCCGCCGAAAGTCACGTCGATCGCTCGATCGACGGCCCAGCCGAGTTCCTGTCCACCAACGTTACCGGGACCTTCATCCTGCTGCAGGCCGCCCTCGGTTACTGGCGCGGTCTGGACGAAGCTGGACGCGCGGCGTTCCGCTTTCATCACATTTCGACGGACGAGGTGTTCGGCTCCCTGGGCGCCGACGGCTTTTTCCACGAAGAAACGCCTTACCAGCCCAACTCGCCTTATTCCGCCTCCAAGGCGGCGTCCGACCATTTCGTCCGGGCCTGGCATCACACCTATGGCCTGCCCACGGTGATGACCAATTGCTCGAACAATTATGGGCCGTATCACTTTCCCGAGAAGCTGATCCCGCTGATGATCATCAACGCGCTCGAGGGCAAGCCGCTGCCGGTCTACGGCAAGGGCGACAACGTGCGCGACTGGCTGTACGTCGACGATCACGCCGAGGCGCTGATCGAAGTGGCGACGCGCGGCCGCGTCGGCGAAAGTTACAATATCGGCGGCTGGAACGAGCGGACGAACATCGACGTGGTGCGCGCCATCTGCGCCCTGCTCGACGAACTGGCGCCTGACGGCGCCGCAGGCGGCCATGAGCGGTTGATCAACTGGGTCGCGGACCGTCCCGGCCATGACCAGCGCTACGCCATCGACGCCGGCAAGATTGAGCGCGAACTGGGCTGGAAGCCGAAAGAGACGTTTGAAAGCGGCCTGCGCAAAACCGTTGAATGGTACCTCGCCAACCAGCAATGGTGGGAGCGGGTCCGTTCGGGGGGCTATCGTGGTGAACGCCTCGGTCTGTCCGCCTGATCCGCCATAGAAAAACAGTAGGCTTCCCATGCTTTCCGTCACCTCCACAGCTCTACCGGATGTCAAAATCATCACGCCGGCGCGCCACGGCGACCAGCGCGGCTTCTTCAGTGAAACCTGGAATCGGGAGGCCATGCGCGCAGCGGGCGTCGACGCCGATTTCGTCCAGGACAACCATTCGCTGTCCGGTCCGGTTGGCACAGTGCGTGGCCTGCACTTTCAGTCGGCGCCGTTCGCCCAGGACAAGCTGGTGCGCGTGTCGCGCGGACGGATTCTCGACGTCGCCGTCGACCTGCGCAGGTCATCGCCGACCTACGGGCAGCACGTGGCTGTTGAGCTCTCCGCCGAAAACTGGCGCCAGCTCTGGGTGCCTGTGGGGTTTGCCCATGGCTTCTGCACGCTCGAGCCTGACACCGAGGTCCAGTACAAGGTGACGGCGCCCTATTCGGCCGCCAACGACCATGGCGTATTGTGGAACGACCCGGATATCGGCATCGACTGGCCGGTATCGGGCGCCCAGGCCCTGCTGTCGCCGAAGGACCAGAAGCAGCCGCGCCTGGCCGAGCTTCAGCCCTGGTTCGATTGAGCGCCGACAGGCATGACGGAACATGACGGTGGAGATCGCATGCGGATTCTGGTGACCGGAACGGAAGGGCAGCTCGTGCGTTCGCTGCTGGAGCGGGCCAAGGTTGCAGACGACGACCTGTCGGTTATCGCCATGGGCAGGCCGGACCTTGACCTGACGCGGCCGCACGCCATCGCCAGTGCGCTGGCCCGCGTCGACTGCGATGTGATCGTCAACGCCGCAGCCTATACGGCGGTGGATCAGGCCGAATCCGAACCCGGCGTCGCCCAGACGGTGAATTGCGATGGCGCCGAAGCCGTGGCCCAGGCGGCGGCGCGGGCCAACATCCCCTTCATCCAGATATCAACCGACTATGTCTTTAATGGCCAGAAGGCCGGCGCCTGGACCGAGGACGACAGCCCCGATCCACTTTCTGTCTATGGCAAGACCAAACTTGCCGGCGAAATGGCGGTGCAGGCGGCCACGCCAAAAGCTGTCATCCTGCGCACGGCCTGGGTCTATAGCCCGTTCGGCAAGAACTTCGTCAGAACCATGCTCAGACTTGCTGAAAGCCGTGACGAGCTGTCCGTTGTCGCCGACCAGACCGGGGCGCCAACCTCAGCTCTTGACATCGCTGACGGCGTGATCGCCGTAGCCCGCCATCTTGTCGCCCATCCTGATGATCGTGCGCTGCACGGCGTGTTCCACATGACGGCGACCGCAGGCAGCACGGCCCCGACATGGGCGGATTTCGCCGAACAGATTTTCGGCGCCTCCCGCGATCTTGGCGGCCCCTCGGCTCAGGTGCGCCGCATCACCACAGCCGAATATCCAACCCCCGCCGCCCGGCCGCGCAACTCGTTGCTCGATTGCACACGACTGGAACAGGCGCACGGCGTGCGCCTGCCATTCTGGGAAAAGCCGGTGGCGGATATCGTCCGGCGCATTCTGGCCGACGGCTGAAGCGCGCGACGTCTCGCCAGCACGCGATCCTGATTGTGCCGAAGAGCAATTCGATCAGGACCCCCGTCTTGTGAGGACAGTCGGTTCCCCATTCACGGGGATCTCAGGAGCAATCTCCCGGGAACGGATCCAGTTCGGGGCGTTGCCTCACAATCGAACTCCGGCGGATCAAACCTCGGCATGGCATAGGGCCAGTCGTGCGGAACTGGGCGCCGGCGCCACATGGCCCTGCGCGCGCCACCAGCGCACCGTATCCACCAGGCCATCGCGCAAACCAACGCGGGGACGCCAGCCAAGCGCCCGGATCCGCGAACTGTCGAGCAACTTGCGCCGCGGACCTTCCGGACGCGCCGGGTCGAAAACAATCCGGCCCCGATAGCCCACCGCCTGCGCGATCAGGGTCGCCAGGGTCGCGATCGACACTTCCTCGCCCGAGCCGATGTTGAGGGGCGCATCGCCAGAATAATATTGCAGGGCATGAACGACGCCGTCGGCGCAGTCATCCACATGCAGGAACTCACGCCAGACAAGCCCCGAGCCCCAGATCACGCATTCAGGAGTTCCTGCAGCTTTTGCCTCACTCATGCGATGAACCAGGGCCGGGATGACATGCCCGCGCTCCGGATCGAACCTGTCGCCCGGCCCATACAGGTTAGTCGGCATCACCGATATGAAGTCCCGCCCATATTGTCGCCGGATCGCCTGCGCCAACTTCAGTCCAGCGATCTTGGCAACGGCGTAGGCCTCGTTGGTCGGTTCCAGCGCACCCGTCAGCAAGGCGTCCTCCGTCACCGGCTGCGACGCATCTCTAGGGTAAATGCAGCTTGATCCAAGAAATACCAGCTTGCCAACATCGTATTTGCGAGCGGCTTCGATGACATTGCAGGCAATCGCCAGATTATCCGTCAGAAACTCCGCTGGCCGGGTGTTGTTGGCGACAATGCCGCCGACTGTCGCCGCGGCCAGCAACACGATGTCGGGCCGGTTTTCCGCCATCCAGTTTTCGACGTCCTGTTGCCGTCGCAAGTCCAGCCGCCGCCGGTCGATTGTCAGGATATCGCAGCGCTCCTGCAACAGCCGTCGCCGCAACGCACCGCCAACCAGCCCGGCGTGACCCGCGATGAACACCCGCGCGCGCTCCAGCCTGCACGAGGGCGCCGGGAGGACATCATTTCCTGGCGCAGGCAGATCAATGCGCCCGACGATGCCCGGAAGTGGAGAAATGTGAGGTGCACTAATAGTTTGGCCCTGTGTCGCAGCGCCCGACGTTAATCTTGCATGGCCGACATAAGAAAGCGCCTTCATTGAGCGTCGCCTCATCACTCATGTAGCTTTAAGCGAACGCTACCAAATAAATTGAAATATCAATACAACAATTTTCATTATTTTTTCATATAAAATCTTTTACGTCTGCCTATCGATAACTGGCCGCCTTCTTCGGCAAACTGAAGGCCACATGTATGCACACGTCCAGTTGGAAGAAGACAAATGAAAGCAGGAGGAACAGAAGGCAGGAACACATAGTTGCTGCCTTCATCAGGCGCAACATCCAGAGGCCAGGTTGCGTGCGCTCCGATGGAACCTGAACTTTCCAAGCCCTTGTTCCCCAATGACAGGGGCCGCTTCTACCTCTCAGTTGCGTGTGGGCGCGCCGACGCCAGCCGCTTCGCGGATCAACATCTGTTTCACAGTTGAAGAACGTCCGGCCAGCCGCGCGCCCAGATCACGAATCAGCCGTACCGGAGTAAAATCATTGGAGAACAACCGGTTCAGTCCGTCGGTCACCACCGCCATGGCGATAACGTCAGTGCGCCGGTTACGGTCATAGGCGCGCAGCAAATCCATGCCGCCAGCCGGCAAACCAATGCGAATGGCGTCGATCAAAGCGTCGCCCAGCGCCATCACATCCCTCAGGCCCAGATTGAGCCCCTGGCCGGCAATCGGATGAACCTGGTGGGCGGCGTCGCCCACGAGGGCCAGACCATCGGCGTAAAAGCGGCGCGCCACGCCGAGCGCAAGCGGAAACACGCCCACAGGCCACGTTTCAAGCCGCAGTGAACCGCGCTCCAGGCCAAACCGGCGGCGGATTTCCGTGAGCATATCCTCGGCGTCCATCGCCATAAGGGCTGGCACGTCGGCCGCCCTTTCGGTCCAGACGATTGATGACCTGCATCCGGTCAACGGCAAGATGGCGAACGGACCGGAAGGCAGAAAGTGCTGGGTGGCCCTGCCCGCGTGCGGACGCTCATGTGCGATCGTGGCGACAATGGCGGTTTGCCCGTAGCCCCAACCATGCCAGCCAATGCCTGCCAGAGCGCGCAGGCGCGAGCGGGAGCCGTCGGCCGCCACCAGCAGGCTGGCCTGACGCTGCGCTCCACCGGAAAGGGTCGCCGTTCCGGATAAGCCGGCCGCCGCCCCGTTCCACCGCCAGCGCTCGACGCGCGCCTCGCACAGTTCGACGCCAGCATCGACAGCGGCTTTTGCCAGGGCGTGCAATACATGGTCATTCGCCAGCATATGAGCGAATGGTTCGCCGGCGCCGACATCCCCTGAAAGGGAAAGCAGTTTCGCACGCACCGGATCAGCCAGCATGCTGTCGGTGATGTCCATGCTGTCGATTGCCTGTGCGCGGGAGGCAATCCCCTCCCAGACGCCAAGGCGCTGAAGCAGCCGCCTGCCGTCCGCCGCCAGCGCCGAGACCCGGAGAGGACTGTCGCCTGGCGCATTTCGCGCGGCCTCCGGGGCCGCGGGGTCGCAGACCACGACCTCCAGGCCGGAGCCGAGCCCCTGTTTCAGAAGCACCGCCAGCGCCATTCCCGCAATGCCGCCGCCTGCAATGATGATGGTCTGGGGGGAATGGGACACGACGCTTCCTGCCTGTGATCGGGACATCCGCTATATAGCGCGCCCGCTCACAACTTTCACGCCGGCGCGGATGCCAGCGCCTGTCCTTCGCGCCGGACGGACATGACAGCAACCGGCAAAGGCGTCACACTTCGCCGGAACAACGGTCAATCGGCCCGGAAGGGCCGGCGGAGGCGCCATGAGCAAGGCCATCGACAACCTTCTGTCGATTCTGGATCTCGAACCGATTGAGGTGAACCTGTTCCGCGGCAGAAGCCCGCAGGATCGCTGGCAGCGCGTATTTGGCGGGCAGGTCATCGGCCAGGCCCTGGTCGCAGCGTGCCGCACCGTCGAGCAGCGCACATTGCATTCGATGCACTGCTATTTTCTGCTCGGCGGCGATCCGCGTGTCCCAATTGTCTATGAAGTGGACCGGATCCGCGACGGACGCAGTTTCACCACGCGTGGCGTGTCGGCCATCCAGCACGGCCGACCCATCTTTTCACTCACGGCCTCATTCCATGTCGATGAGACCGGGCTCGAACATATCCAGCCGCCGCCAGATGTGCCGCAGCCCGAAGACCTTCCCAGCCAATCGGACATTGATCCGGCCTTGCTGGCGAAAATGCCGGAGAACCAGCGCCGCTACTATTCAACGGCGCAGCCAATCGAGATCAAGGCCGTCGACTACCAACACTATTTCTCGCGCTATTTCGCCCGCGAACCAACGACCCTGCCGTTCTGCGTGTGGATTCGGGCCGCCAACCGCCTGCCCGACGATCTGGCCATTCATCAATGCGTGCTGGCGTATGCTTCCGACATGACGCTGCTGGACGTCAGCCTGTTTCCCCACGGTCGTAGCGTCATCGAACCGACGATCCAGAGCGCCAGCCTTGATCACGCCATGTGGTTCTATGGCGATTTCCGCGCCGATGAGTGGCTGCTGTATGTTCAGGACACGCCAGTCGCCGGCGGCGCCCGCGGTCTCTCCCGCGGCAACATCTATACCCGGGACGGCCGCCTGATCGCGTCTGTGGCGCAGGAAGGCCTGATCCGTCCCCGCCCCGATCTGGCGCGTGATTAGGAAGCGCACACGCAGACGTCATTGCCGCTGATTAAAAAACAGGCGCCCATACGAACGGCGCCTGTACTCTTTCCTGCCCGCCATATCGTCAGAAGTCACTCCCGGGTCTGGCCTTGGGGTCAACTGCCATCAATTTCCTTATCGTTCTGATTCAGAACCACTTTTTGGGAACAGCGCTCCCAGGCCGTCATGGCGGTTCAGAACTGTTCCCGTGGGCCGTTGAACATCGGCGCGATTGACCGGCCGTCCCATATATTCCGGCGTCAGCCTGAGACAGCGCCTGTCAAACGGCCTGCTGACAATCTCATATCATATTGAAACAAAACAATATTATTAAAATATAACTGGTTCGCGTAGAACTGGCGCCATTCTTGCTTTTCCGTATCCAGAGCCATGGCCGCCGTTGCGACGGATGCATGGAGGAACTGGGGCCGACCGACATGCTGGCTGACACGCCGGCCTGTCGCGCGACCAGCAATCGGGGGAAAGCAATGAAGATCGTCATGGCGATCATCAAGCCGTTCAAGCTTGAGGAAGTGCGCGATGCGCTCACCTCCCTGGGCGTCCACGGCCTCACCGTAACGGAAGTCAAAGGTTACGGCCGTCAGCGGGGCCATACGGAAATCTATCGCGGCGCCGAATACGCCGTCAGTTTCCTTCCCAAAATCAAGATCGAGGTCGCAGTGCCGTCCGCGATGGTCGAGGCGACGGTCGAGGCCATCGCTGGCGCGGCGCGCACCGGCCAGATTGGCGACGGCAAGATTTTTGTGACCGCCATTGAAAAAGCCCTGCGCATCCGCACTGGCGAAACTGACGAAGACGCACTCTGAGCCCGCTGCCGGCCAGTATCTGGAGAAATGACATGACGCTCATGCGCACAACCGGCGCGCCACGGCGCCTGCCCAGGGCCCTGGGATCCGCCGCCGCCGGCATTGGGCTTGCCCTGTTCGCGGGCGCTCCCGCGGCGCTCGCAGCCGGGCCCACGCCAGCGAAGGGCGACGTTGCCTGGATGGCGATCTCGACCATCCTCGTTCTGGCAATGTCGATCCCGGGCCTTGCCCTGTTCTATGGCGGCCTGGTCCGCACCAAGAACATGCTCTCCGTCCTGACCCAGGTGTTCGCCATCGTCTGCCTCGCGGCGATGATCTGGGTCTGCTACGGCTACTCCCTCGCCTTCACCGATGGCGGCTCCCTGAACAGCTTTGTCGGCGGCTTCTCCAAGTCTTTCCTGTCCGGAATTACGCCTGAGAGCACCGCTGGCACATTCTCCAACGGCGTGGTGATTCCCGAGCTGATCTACATGGCGTTCCAGATGACCTTCGCCTGCATCACGCCGGCGCTGATCGTCGGCGCCTTCGCCGAGCGCGTCCGCTTCCCGGCGCTGCTGGTGTTCGTCGGTCTGTGGCTCACCTTCATCTACTTCCCGATGGCGCACATGGTCTGGTACTGGGCCGGTCCCGACGCGGTGGCGGCTGCGGCGCGTGAACTGGCGGCGGCGACCACCGAAACGGCCAAGGCCGCGGCGCAGGCCAAGCTGGACGCGGTCAACGCCGACGCCGGCATGCTGTTCAAGTGGGGCGCGCTCGACTTCGCCGGCGGCACCGTCGTTCACATCAATGCGGGCATTGCCGGTTTCGTCGGCTGCCTGATCATCGGCAAGCGCATTGGCTATGGGCGCGAACTGATGGCGCCGCACTCCCTGACCATGACCATGATCGGCGCATCGCTGCTGTGGCTGGGCTGGTTTGGCTTCAACGCCGGCTCCAATCTGGAAGCGACGGGCGGCGCCGCCCTGGCCTTCGTCAACACCTTCGTGGCCACGGCCGCCGCGGCTCTGGCGTGGATGTTCGTGGAGTGGGCCTTCAAGGGCAAGGCGTCGCTCCTCGGTCTGGTGTCGGGCGCCGTCGCCGGCCTGGTCGCCATCACCCCGGCGGCTGGCTTCGCCGGTCCGATGGGTTCAATCATCCTCGGTCTGGTCGCCGGCGTGGTCTGCTTCTTCTTCTGCACCACCGTGAAGAACACGTTTGGCTATGACGACACGGCGGACGTCTTTGGCGTGCACTGCATCGGCGGGATCGTCGGCGCCATCGCCACCGGCGTTCTCGTCGCCCCGGCGCTTGGCGGCGTCGGACTTGTCGACTACGCCGCCAATCCCGGAACCGCCTCGCCTGCGACCTATGTGATGGCGACGCAGGTCTGGGCCCAGATAAAGGCGGTGCTGTTCACCATCGTTTTCTCGGGCGTCGGCTCGGCTATCCTGTTCAAGATCGTCGATCTGGTCATCGGCCTGCGGGTCTCGGTCGAGGAGGAGCGCGAAGGCCTCGACATCTCCGACCACGGCGAACGCGCCTACAACTACTGAGGGAAACCTCCGGGGCCTTGAGAAACAGACCTGGAAATTCCTCCCGGACCCGACAGTCGTCACACGTCTCCGCGCCCCGTGGCGCGGAGATTTTCTTTTCACGCAGGGCCCGGCAAATGCCGTGCGCCGCCGTCACAAGGTTAAGCGGGTCTTAACCCCCGCCCGCTAGCCTCACACCCTATCTCCACGAACCGCCAGGTCGGCATGCGCACCGTCAGACGTTCCACCTCGCCAGCCCATGATCTCTCGTTAGCCGCCCGCTACTTCATGAAGCGGCGCGCCTTCGATCTGGTTGGAATCGCCCTGATCGTTTTCGCCATCACCATGGCGATCGCCCTCATCACGTGGTCGGTCGGCGATCCCAGCCTGACCCACGCCACCGATGGCCGGATTTCCAACTGGCTGGGCGCGCCCGGCGCTGTCATCTCCGACATGGCGATGCAATTGTTCGGGCTCGGCTCAGTGGCCTGGCTGTTGCCGCTGGCGGTCTGGGGCGTGTCGCTGGTGGCGCGCCGAACCATGCCTGGCATGAAATGGCGGATTCCACTCTGGATCATCGGCGCCGCCGCCGCAGCGGCCGTCGCCAGCGCCATGCCGGCAACGGGTAGTTGGCCGCTGCCCACGGGGCTGGGCGGAGTCGTTGGCGACGGCCTGCTGTCCGCCGCACGCGGCGTATTGGGCGTGCTCGGCGCCTTCGGCAGGGTTCTCGCCGGCTTCATTATGGCCGCAATCGCCATTCTCGCCCTCAGTGCGGCCTGCGGCTACGGATTTGACGATCAGGCCAGCGAAGACGACACGGATATGGATTCATGGCGCGCCTCCCGGGGCAAGGAGACTGATTCGGACGAACCCGGCCTCGGCATCGTATCGCTCGGCGCCGTCGTGCATGGCTTCATGATGCTCAAGGCCGCGATTGGCCGCCGGCGCAGCCGCCGCAACAAAATGACGGCCGCCACGGCTGGCGCTGCGGCCATGGCAGGGGCTTCCCGAGCCGCAGCCAGGACGTCCGGCGGTCGTGTCGAGCCCGCCGCGTTCCCTGATGAGTTTTCCCACACCGGCCCAGACTACGCCCCGGCGTTGGCGCATGCAGCAGCTTCGGCGCAGCCAGCCGAAGCTCCCCGCTCCCGCGTGCGCATGCCGCCGACGTGGCAAGAAGCGCCGGGCGTCGCAGCCCCGTCGGGCGTCATCGAACCGCCGTGGCGCCAGGAGGAAGCACCCTCGCCGGTGCATGCCGCCTATGCCCCCGCACATATGCGCGCCGCCAGTCAGGAGGTGGACGCTGGCTATGGCGCGGAAGCCGACATGGCCGCGTCGCATATGACTGTCGCTCCCGCCTGGTCCGAGCCAGTTGAAGCACCAACGGCCTATGCCCAACCTCAGCCGGTCCGGGCTCATGAGCCTGCGGCCGTTACCCCACACGCCATAACGCATGTGGCCGAGACGACGGCGGTCGCAGCCCGCACTGCAGCCGGCGTTGCGACCCGGGTTGCGGCCGCTCCGCAGAAGATCATTCCGACTGCCGCTGCAATTGCCGCCGCCGCTGAATTGTCGTCGCGCTTTGCCGCCCGCGTCCGCAGGAAGGCCTCAGCGCCGGAGGAAAATCCCGATGGCGAAGATACAGCCGGCGACGACACGACTGGCTATCCCTCTGGCGTGACCGACACGATGGGGACCGCACCTGTCGAAGCAACGCAGCCATTCGTTCTGCGCCGCAAGCGCAAGGAACCTGAGAGCGACCTTGCGCCTGATCTGGAAGAAGCAGAAGACGACAACGACGCCATCAGCGACGCCGACGTGGACGTGGCTGGGGAATCGGCCCCCGTCGCCCCCATGGCGCCACGGATTCCACCTCATGCGCTCCGGGTCGGGGTTCCCGCCGCCATGACCTCCGCAGGTCCCGCGAACGATGACGCCGTCGCGTCGCGCCCTTCCCTGACCCAGGGCGGCGCTGTGGCCGTGGCGACGGCGCGGCCGGTCGCCAGCACCCCCGCAGCCCCGCCCCAGCCGACGTTCGATACGGAGAGCTATCAGTTGCCGGAACTGGCGCTGCTGGCGGAGCCGCGTCGTCCAGCCGCCAACAGCATGCTGTCGGTGGAAGCGCTGGAACAGAACGCCACGCTACTGGAAGGCGTGCTGGAAGATTTCGGCGTGCGGGGCGAAATCATCAATGTGCGCCCTGGCCCGGTGGTGACGCTGTACGAACTGGAGCCGGCGCCGGGCACCAAGTCTTCCCGCGTTATCTCCCTGGCCGACGACATTGCCCGCTCCATGAGCGCCATCTCGGCCCGCGTGGCGGTGGTGCCCGGCCGCAACGCCATTGGCATCGAACTGCCCAACAGCAACCGCGAGACGGTCTATCTGCGCGAGCTTCTGGCCAGCGAAGATTTCTCGTCGTCCAAATCCCGTCTTGGCCTGTGCCTCGGCAAGACGATCGGCGGCGAGCCGGTGATCGCCGACCTGGCCCGCATGCCGCACCTGCTGGTGGCCGGCACCACCGGATCGGGCAAGTCGGTCGCCATCAACACCATGATCCTGTCGCTGCTGTATCGGCTGCGGCCGGATGAATGCCGTCTCATCATGGTCGACCCCAAGATGCTGGAGCTGTCGATTTACGACGGCATCCCGCACCTGCTGACGCCGGTCGTCACCGACCCCAAGAAGGCGGTCGTCGCCCTCAAATGGGCGGTGCGCGAGATGGAAGACCGCTACAAGAAGATGTCGAAGCTCGGCGTGCGCAACATCGACGGCTTCAACACCCGCGTCGGCGAGGCCAGGCGCAAGGGTGAGATCATCACCCGCACCCTGCAGACCGGTTTCGACAAGCAAACTGGCGAGCCGGTGTACGAAGAAGAGGCGATGGATCTGGATCCGTTGCCCTATATCGTCGTCATCGTCGACGAAATGGCCGACCTGATGATGGTGGCGGGCAAGGAGATCGAAGGCACAATCCAGCGTCTGGCCCAGATGGCCCGCGCCGCCGGCATCCATGTGGTGCTGGCCACCCAGCGCCCGTCGGTGGACGTGATCACCGGCACGATCAAGGCCAATTTTCCGACGCGTATTTCCTTCCAGGTCACTTCAAAGATCGACAGCCGCACCATCCTTGGCGAACAGGGCGCCGAGCAACTGCTCGGCCAGGGCGACATGCTCTACATGGCCGGCGGCGGTCGCGTCACCCGCGTGCACGGTCCGTTCGTCTCCGACAATGAGGTGGAAAAGGTCGTTTCCCACCTCAAGTCGCAGGGGCGCCCGCAGTATCTGGAAGCCGTCACGGCCATGGAAGAGGGCGAGGGCGAGGAAGGCGGCGCGGTCTTCGACCAGAGCGCCATGGCCTCCGCCGGCGGCGACCTCTACGATCAGGCTGTCGCCATCGTGCTGCGCGACCGCAAGGCGTCGACGTCCTATATCCAGCGCCGCCTGCAGATCGGCTACAACCGCGCTGCATCGCTGATGGAGCGCATGGAGCTGGAGGGCATCGTTGGCGCGGCCAACCACGCCGGCAAGCGCGAGATTCTGGCTCAGGGCGGTGGGGAGCAGGAAGACGACTGATTCCCAGCCCGCCCTCACAATGTCGGCTTCCCGGCCTATATTGTGAAAAATGAGCCATTTGACTGACAAGCCTTCGTGGGAAACATCATTCCCGACGCGGCAGACGAACAACAGAGAGCGTGACGTCATGCGGCATGTGTCGCCAGAGACAGTCTCTGCAGGGACCCGCAAGGCGCATCGCCTGCCTGGACATCGCCCAGCCCTCTGGATTGCGCCTGGCGTTGCTGCGGTCATTTGCCTTGGCTTCGCTGGGAGGGCCCAGGCGGAATTCCAGTGGAACCCTTTCAAACCGGGCTTTGGCAAGCAGGTTGCGCCTCAGGAAGAACGTCTCCCGGTCGCGCCCCCACCCGCTTCCCTGACCGCGCCGGGCAAGACGCAGCCAGCGACAGCACCTGGTAAACCGAAACCGCAGAATCCGGCGGCTGCCAAACCCGCGGCCGCCCCGACGCCGGTCCAGGCGACAACATCCCCGGCTGCGCCGCAGCCGGATTCTCCTCAGGCAACGGCTCCCCTGCCACCGAAGCGGCCCGCCAATCTCCAGGGCGCCGCGCCAGCAACCGCCGGCGCGCCCGCGGCTACGCCGCTGCGTCCGGGCGTGCAGGCTGCCGCTGCGGAGGCCGCGAAAGCAGCGACGCGCACGGGCGCAAATCCCGTTCCCACCTCGTCTGCCGAGGCTCTGGCGCGGGTCAATGAATGGCTCAACAGCTATGAGGCGATTCAGGCGCGCTTCATTCAGCACAATGCCCAAGGCCAGAAGGCTGAAGGCTCGCTTTATGTGCGGCGCCCGGGCCAGCTGGTGTTCAAGTATGATCCGCCCAGCACCCTCGAAGTGGTGGCGGATGGCAAATCCGTCGCGGTGCGTGACAGCAAACTGCGCACCAATGACGTTTATTCCATCAGCCAGACGCCGCTGAAGTTCCTGCTGAAGGATCGCATCAACCTCGCCAGCGATACAAAATTGCTGAATGTGGCGACCGACGCCGACGGCATCGTGCGGGTGGCGCTGTCCGATTCCTCGACGCTGGGCGGCACATCGCAGATCACCCTGATCTTCGATTCCCGCGCCAACCAGCTCAAGCAGTGGAATATTGTTGACCCGCAAGGCTACCGGACCACGGTGGCGCTCTACAACATTCAGGAATCGCGGCGGTGAGCCTGATAGGAGCGCCACAGCGTAGTGTGAGCGCGTCCGCCGCCATTAACAATTCCCTTCAGCGGCCACTTGCTCTACATGCGGGCGATCCCTGAGGTTTAACGTCCAGATCAGCGCAACTGAACCGGAAACCGCTGCTGACGTCCTGAACTGCCGGAGCAGCTGTGCCGCTTTCCGTTACCACCTGGAACATCAACTCGGTGCGGCTGCGCGCCGATCAGGTCATCCGCCACATCGAGGCATGTAATCCGGACATCGTCTGCCTTCAGGAAACCAAATGCCCTGACGAGCAGTTTCCGAGCTCCGTATTCCGGCAACGTGGTTACGGGCACATCGCTGTCAATGGTCAGAAGGGCTACCATGGGGTGGCCATTCTCTCGCGCATCCCGTTCGTGCGAACGGACGTGAAGGCATTCTGCGGCCAGAATGACTGCCGTCATATCTCGGTGCGTCTGCCGTCGCAGTGCGCAGACCTGGAAATTCACAATTTCTACGTCCCGGCCGGCGGCGATGTTCCGGACCCGGAGCTTAATCCGAAATTTCGCCACAAGCTTGATTTTCTGGGGGAAATGCTGGCCTGGACTGACGCTGACCAGCCGGCCCGGCGCAACAGCATCCTGGTGGGCGACCTGAACGTCGCGCCTTACGTCACCGACGTCTGGAATCACAAGGCGCTACTCAACGTCGTGAGTCACACGCCAATCGAAACCGAAGCGCTGGAAAACATCCGGGCAACGGCAGGTTTTGTCGACGCCGTCCGCAAACTGGCGCCCGAGCCCGAGAAAATTTTTACCTGGTGGAGCTACCGCTCGAAAGATCATACGGTGAATGATCGTGGCCGCCGGCTGGATCACATCTGGCTATCGCCAGGCGTCGCCGCAGGCCTGGAGGATTTCGTGATTTCCAGGGATGCGCGAAGCTGGGAGCGACCATCGGATCATGTGCCCGTCACGGTGCGGCTCAATCTGGAAGCGGTTCAGCAAGCGGCGGCCTGAAGCCAAATCCGCTCATTTTGAAACAGGCTTTTCTCACGCTCTTCAGAAGTGAGGCGCCGGGGGCGCTGCTCGCGCTCCAGGCGCACAAATCAATATCACATTGCTGGATGCGCCCTATTCCGCGTCCAGTTTCCCCAGACGCTGGCCGATCTGGCCGATCTCATCCGACAGCTGGTCGAGACGGCCTGACAGGCTGTCCCTGACTGCAGCCGCCGACGCCGGAAATTCGACCAGCACGCGCCGCACCATGTCGCGGGGCAACACCATCACTGTGGCTGTTTCCACGGCCTCGGCCCGCACGGCGCGCTCGGTGTCCACATACATGGCCATTTCGTCGAGCAGATCGCCAGGTCCAGCCTCAGCGCGGATATCGAGGGCCAGATCTGCAAGGATCACACGACCGGAGAGGATGGCGACGGCGCCCTCGGCGACGGCGCCCGCCTCGAACAGCAGGTCGCCGGGCTGAAACGTGGCGTGGGTCGCCGCGAACGCCAGCAAACGCAGGGCGTCCGGCTCAAAACCACGCAGTGCAGGCATTCGCGCCAATACGGCGACATCCTGGTCCAGTGACATCAGCTACCAGCCCGCCTGCTTCCTGAAACCGCCACAGCGACTGGCGAGGTGGTCATTCTCCCACATCGCCACTATGGCGCCAGCCTGTACCCCCCGGCTTCGGTCACGAGAATCCGCGCCCGCGCCGGGTCTTCCTCAATTTTCTGACGCAAACGGTAGATGTGGGTTTCCAGGGTGTGCGTGGTCACGGTCGCATTGTACCCCCACACTTCCTGAAGCAGGGTTTCGCGGCTCACAACCTTGCGGTCAGCGCGATACAGGAACCGCAGGATCGCCGTCTCTTTTTCAGTCAGCTTCAGCTTGGAGCCGCGGCTGTTGACCAACAGCTTGGCGCTCGGCCGGAAGGTATAGGGTCCGATGGTAAAAACCGCGTCTTCGCTGGCCTCATGCTGTCGCAACTGGGCCCTGATGCGCGCCAGCAGCACGGCGAACTTGAACGGTTTGACAACGAAATCATTGGCCCCGGCGTCAAGGCTCAACACCGTGTCCGTGTCGGTGTCATAGCCGGTGAGCACGATAATCGGGCTCTTGAACCCGTTCTGGCGCATCACCTTGACGGCGTCACGGCCGTCCATGTCGGGAAGCCCCAGATCCATGACGACCAGATCGACACGACGGTCCCTGACCCGTTCGATTGCGGCGCTGGCCGTTTCGGCGCCCTCCACGGTAAACTCGTCATTGAGCAATAACTGCTCCGACAGGGTGTCCCGCAAATCCTTCTCGTCATCGACGATGAGAATGTGGCTACGATGGCTCAAGCGATTCTCTCCCAGACGGCGCCAGCCCACAGGTAGACCAGGTGGCGACCTTCAGGCAACATCTGGCCCGCAGGTCAGCCAGACTGCGGCTGTTGCTACTCAAGACGTCCAGCATGAAAAAAATTACGCGCGTCGTTGTTTATCAAACTCCAGGTAATCCCAAAAGCGCAACCCTGATTGCAGGTTTCATGCGCTTTCCATGCGTAATCGGCCGAAGCGGCCTGCGGCCTCAGGCGCTGAAAACTGAAGGTGACGGCGTAACGCCCCAGGGACGCTTCCGCGCCCGCAAGATATTCTACCGGGCCGATCGGGTTAAGAGACCCATTACCACCCTCCCTGTCGCCCCACTGCGGCGGACGGACGGCTGGTGCGACTCCGCCGGAGCCGGAGCCTACAACCGTCACGTCAAACTGCCCTGCAAATATGGTTGCGAACACATGTGGCGGGAAGATCATCTCTATGATCTCGTTGTGGAAATCGACCACAACCTGCGTCCGCGCATCCAGGGAAGAGGCAGCGCCGTGTTCATTCATCTGATGCACCCTGGGCGGTCGCCCACCCAGGGATGCGTCGCCCTGCGTCCGCGCGATCTGCGCCTGTTGCTGCGCCTGATATCGCCCGAAACGGTAATCGAGATCCGATAATTTACGCATCGGGGGCGGCGACAGCCACAAAATCCAATGGCGACGGGGGAATGTTCACATTTTCGCGAATCAGCTGGGGATACATGGCCCCGTGTGAAAACACTCAGGCCCTGGACCCAAAGATGGCGCTGCCAACGCGAACGTGCGTGGCGCCGAGCATGATCGCCTGCTCGAAATCGCCGCTCATGCCCATTGACAGCCGGGACAGACCATTCCGCGCTGCGATCTTGCCAAGCAGAGCGAAATGCGGGCTGGGCGGGTCCTGAACCGGCGGGATGCACATCAGCCCGATGATCTCCAGGCCAAACTCTCCCCTGCAACGGGCAATGAAGTCATCTGCGTCAGCGGGCGTTACGCCGGCCTTCTGCGGCTCCTCGCCCGTGTTCACCTGAATGAACAGCTCCGGCTTGCGGCCCGTCCGGTCGATTTCCCGGGCCAGCGCCTCCGCAAGGCTCGGCCGGTCCAGGGTATGAATGACGTCAAACAACGCGACAGCTTCCCGAACCTTGTTGCTCTGCAGGGGGCCGATCAGGTGAAGGGAAACGCCGCCAAACCGTTCCTGGAGCGCTGGCCATTTGCCACTGGCTTCCTGGACGCGGTTTTCTCCGAACACACGATGCCCAGCTTCCAGCACCGGCGCGATCTCCTCCGACCCGAAGGTTTTCGAGACGCAGATCAGGGTGACGTCTCCCCCCTTCCGGCCGCTCTCCGCCGCCGCGCGGTCGCACGCGTGGCGGACGGCGGCCAGGCGCGCGCCAGCAGACTGGAGAGGGGCGGAGGTTGGCGTTGCAGCGTTCATGAACAATCTCTGGCCTGGTCAGGGCGGACGCCGCAGAAGCGCAGGCGGCCTGCGCCCGGATTTGCGACAGGTCGCGGAAAATGAGGGCCCTCCCGAACATCCGGGCGTGTACGGGAACGCGACGCCCTTCGTACATCAGCCCGGCCAGGGAGGGAAATATATGCGTCTCCGACGCTCGCACGGATGTCGAACGGCGCGGCCCGGCGGACGCCGCCAGGCTATCCATGGCGCGCCGGTCATTGCCTTGCGCCCGCGCCGCATTGACCCCTGCCGGCAATCGTGTCCTAGTCCGCGCCAGTTTGACCCGAGCGCCCGTGGGCGCTTGCCGGGGCGGGACGCCGTCATCCGGCAGATGATGAACTGGACCAGGCTGCAAGATGACGCGCGAGCGCTACAACCCGAAGGAAACCGAACCACGCTGGCAGGCAGCCTGGGAAGAGAAGAAGCTCTTCTCAACGTCCAATGACGACGGCCGCCCGGCGTACTACGTGCTGGAGATGTTCCCCTACCCGTCCGGGCGCATCCATATGGGCCACGTTCGGAACTACACCCTGGGCGATGTGCTGGCGCGTTACAAGCGCGCCAAAGGTTTCTCCGTGCTGCATCCGATGGGTTGGGACGCTTTCGGCATGCCGGCCGAAAACGCCGCCATGCAGAACAAGGTGCATCCCGGCGAATGGACCTGGGCCAACATCGCCAGCATGCGCAATCAGCTGAAGCCGATTGGTCTGTCGCTGGACTGGGCGCGGGAGTTCGCCACCTGCGATCCGGCCTATTACAAACATCAGCAGCGCCTGTTCATCGACTTTTACAAGGCTGGCCTGGTCGATCGCAAAACCGCCAAGGTCAACTGGGACCCGGTCGATCACACCGTACTGGCCAATGAGCAGGTCATCGATGGTCGCGGCTGGCGCTCCGGAGCCGTCGTGGAGCAGCGCGAGCTGACGCAATGGTTCTTGCGCATTACAAAGTTTGCCGACCAACTTGATACTGCTCTCGATAGCCTGGACCGCTGGCCCGAAAAGGTGCGCATCATGCAGCGCAACTGGATCGGCCGCTCGGAAGGCCTGCTGGTGCGCTTCGCCATCGCCAACGCCGCGGCGACGCCCGGCGCGGAAGATCAGCGTGATCTGAAGGTTTACACCACCCGCCCGGATACGCTGTTCGGCGCTTCGTTCATAGGCATCGCCGCTGACCATCCGCTGGCGAAGGCGCTGGCGGCGCAGAATCCGGCCCTGGCTGGCTTTATCGAAGATATCCGAAGGACAGGCACCGCCCAGGAGGCGATCGACAGGGCGGAGAAGCGCGGCTTTGACACTGGCCTTCGCGTCGCCCACCCGTTTGATCCCGAGTGGACATTGCCGGTTTATGTAGCCAATTTCGTCCTGCTCGAATACGGAACAGGCGCCATTTTCGGCTGCCCCGCCCATGATCAGCGCGACCTGGATTTTGCCCGCGCTCACGACCTTCCGGTCACGCCTGTCGTTTGCCCGCCTGATGTTGATCCGGCTACATTTATCATTGGCGATGAAGCCTATGACGGTGAAGGCCGGTTGATCAATTCGCGCTTCCTCGACGGCATGTCGGCTCGTGACGCTTATGAGGACGTCGCCCGCCGCCTGGAGACTGCGCAACTCGATGGGGCGCCAATGGGCGAGCGGAAGACCAACTTCCGCCTGCGAGACTGGGGCATTTCCCGTCAGCGTTACTGGGGCTGCCCGATCCCGATGATCCACTGCGACGCCTGCGGCGTAGTGCCGGTTCCAGTCGATCAATTGCCGGTGACGCTGCCGGAAGATGTGAGCTTCGACAAGCCGGGCAATCCACTCGACCGGCACCCCACATGGGGGAAAGTCGACTGTCCGCACTGCGGCGCGCCTGCCCGTCGTGAAACCGACACCATGGACACCTTTGTCGACTCGTCCTGGTATTTCGCCCGCTTCACCGATCCGTGGAACGCTGGCGCGCCCACGAGCGCGACGGCCGTCGCCAGGTTCATGCCGGTTGACCAGTATATTGGCGGCGTCGAGCACGCCATTCTGCACCTGCTGTATTCACGCTTCTTCACTCGCGCGATGAAGGAAACGGGACACGTTGATCTGGACGAGCCATTCACCGGCCTGTTCACACAGGGAATGGTGGTGCACGAGACCTATCGTGACGCCAGCGGCGCGTGGACCGAACCTGGCGACGTCCGCATCGAAGGCTCTGGCTCCGATCGTCACGCGGTTCACGTGAAAACTGGCGAACCAGTCTCGATCGGACCGATCGAGAAAATGTCCAAGTCGAAGAAGAACACGGTCGATCCTGACGACATTATCGCCGCCTATGGCGCCGATACGGCCCGCTGGTTCATGCTTTCAGACTCGCCGCCCGAGCGCGACGTGATCTGGACCGACGAGGGCGTCCAGGGCGCGTGGCGCTTTATCCAGCGCGTCTGGCGCATCACTCAGGAAGTCGCCTCGCTGGAGGCCGGAACGGGCGCAGCCTCTTCCCCGGTGGCCAGGATCCTTCGCAAAGCCGCCCACCATGCTATCGCTACGGTCAGTGACGACGTCGAGAAGCTGCGCTTCAATCGCTGCGTCGCCCAGATCTATGAGCTGGCCAACGCCATCCAGGGCGCCATCAACAGCGCATCGGAAGCGGAGGACGGCTCGGCTGATGTCATCAATGCACTGCGCGAAGCCAACACCGTCCTTATTCAGTTGCTCGCGCCGATGATGCCGCACCTTGCAGAAAGCTGCTGGCAGGCGCTGGGTCATGGGGGGCTGGTGGCGACAGCATCATGGCCCGTTCACGATCCGGCCATGTTGGTGGAAGATGAGATAACCCTGCCGGTTCAGGTGAACGGCAAGCGGCGCGCTGACATCACCGTTGCCCGCGACGCGGACCGCGTTACCATCGAGCAAGCTGCGCTTGCGGCGGACAGCGTGAAGCGGGCTATCGGCGAAGCCGCCGTGAAGAAGATCATCATCGTGCCGCAGAGGATCGTGAATGTCGTCATCTGATAGTGGACGTACGGTTCGCAGCCGCCTTCAGCCGGCGCGTGTGCTGCCATTGCTGGCAGTTGGCGTATCCCTGGCCCTGGGCGGCTGTTTCCGGCCGCTGTACGGGACCTCGCCTACGGGCCATAACGTAGCCGACCAGCTGGCATCCGTGGACGTGGTGGTCCTGCCGAAAACCTCCCAGGAACGCCTTGCCCATTATGTGGAGCAGGAGCTGCGCTTCAACCTGAACGGAAGCGGACGCCCGGCCGCCAAGGCTTACCGGCTTGAACTGGATCTGAGCCAGGAGGTGCTGACATCGTCGGTGAACCAGACCACAGGTCAGGCCGTGGCCGCGATCCTGCGCATCAAGGCCAACTACAAGCTGATTGAGGGCGGTTCCACGAAGGTGCTCGCAGAAGGCAGCGCCAGCGCCTCGGCCGGTTATGACCGCACGCCGCAACGCTATTCCAATCTGCGCGCGGCGCGCGATGCTGAAATCCGGGCGTCAAAGGTTCTCGCCGAGCAGTTGCAAACCAAGCTCGCCGGTTGGTTCGTCTCGCGACCCTGAGAGTAGTCAGGGGGATCTGGATGAATTTCAAAAGAGGAGCGCGCCAACCCGTCCGGCTGGCGCGTTCCTTCGGCTCGTACGCCAGATGCCGGCGACGCGGATTTGCACAAGCCGATCAGAACAGGGCCAGTTAGCCCGGAATGCTGATCCGGCAAGCAGGTACACATGGTTGCTGTCAAGCCAGCTGATATCAACGCCCTTCTGAATCGCACGCCAGATGTCGCTGCGGTGCTGGTCTATGGGCCTGACGCAGGCCTGGTAGCGGAGCGTGTCGGCAAGCTGACCGCCCTCGTCATCAAAGACGACGATGATCCGTTTCGCCTGGTGCGTCTGGATGGCGAGGTAGTAACGGCTGACCCCATGCGGCTGGCTGATGAAGCCAACACCATCAGCCTGTTTGGCGGCAAGCGCGCCATCGTTGTTCGCGCCGGCTCAAAGAATATCGCTCCGGCTTTGAAGCCGGTGCTTGATACGCCGCCTCCGGACGCCCTGATCATCGTGCAGGCAGGTGATCTGGCTCGAACGTCGCCTCTCAGAACGCTCTGCGAGCGCTCCAGGGCGGCTTTGGCCATCCCCTGCTACCCGGACGGGCCGCGTGAGCTCGCGGCCCTTGTGGACGACGTTATGGCCAACCATGAACTTCGTCTGCAAGGCGATGCACGCGTTCACCTTCTGTCGCTCCTCGGGGCCGACAGGCAAACCACGCGCAATGAGGTCGAGAAGCTGGCGCTCTATGCACGCGGGGCAGGCGTCGTGACCATCGAGGATGTCGATGCAATTTGTGGCGACGCCGCTTCACTGGCCATCGATTCCCTCGTCGACGCCACATTCCTTGGTGACATCCCGCGGCTCGACATGAATAGCGGGCGTCTGTTCGCCGATGGCAACGATCCTGGAGTTCTGGTGGGTTTCCTCCTCAGACACAGCCTGATGTTGCTGTCCGCCCGCACCCAGATCGAGCGCGGCGCCCCAGCCGGCCAGACGCTTGACAGGATGCGCCTTCACTTCAAACGAAAGGACGCGATTGAGCGTCAGCTGCACATCTGGCCTGCCCGGGATCTGCTTTCTGTTACGGGCGACCTGGGCCAGGCTATTGCGAGATGTCGGCAAAACGCGCAGATGCGGCATGAGATTGCGCGCGTGTCGATGTGGGCGGTCGCCATGCGCGCAGCGCGCCACCGCACCCGAAACTGAAGAGCGGCTTTTTCAGCCGCTTCAGATCGGCCTGGCAAGGTGCAAAATCTGCGGAACAGATCGCTTCCGCCCTGTTCACCCCCGCAAACGTTGACAGATCATGTCCAGCTGCTGCAGCGAGCTGTAGCGCAGACGCAATTCGCCATTGTCGCCGTTGTGGGAAATGCGCACCCGCGCACCCAGAACGTCCTCAAGAACCTTTTCGAGCGCCCGTGTATCGGCATCCTTGGGCGCCCGGGCGCGGGACCGTGCGGGAGCCGTGTCCGCAGCCTGATCGGCTTCCTCTTGCGCGATGCGTTCAGCTTCACGCACGTTCAGACCATTTTCGATGATCTTCTGGGCTACCGCTTCCGGGTCCGCGACCGCCAGCAACGCCCTGGCGTGCCCAGCAGTGAGATCACCGTTGTTAACCAGTTTCTGAATGGAATCCGGCAGTTTCAGCAGCCGCAATGTGTTCGCGACATGACTCCGGCTCTTGCCAATAATCTTGGCAAGATCATTCTGGGTATAGCTGAAATCCTGCATGAGTTGATCGTAGCCCATCGCTTCCTCGATAGGATTCAGATCGGAGCGCTGAACATTCTCAACGATAGCCAGTTCCAGCGACAGCTTGTCGTCGGCCTCGATGACAACAACCGGAATATCGGTCAATCCAGCGCGCTGCGCGGCGCGCCAACGACGCTCACCCGCGATCAGCTCAAAGACATCGGGCAAGTTCGGTAGTTGCCGCACAACCACAGGCTGAATAACGCCGCGCTCAGCAATCGAAGCAGCCAGTTCTTCCAGATCGCTTTCGGCAAAATTCCGTCGCGGGTTGCGCGGGTTGGGGCGCACAAATTCAATGGCGACCCGACGCTGTCCGCGCACGCCACTGACCTCACCCAAAGCAACATCATTGCTGGCCTCGCCGATCAGCGCCGCCAGACCACGGCCGAGCCGCGGGCGAGGTTCATCAGCCATTTCCGCCGTCCTGTAATATGTCAAACCACCAACTGAAAGACGGGCGCTCAGGCGGCCCGGATCATGCGTTCGCGCGCAATGACCTCGGAGGCCAGCTTGAGATACGCCTGGGAGCCCGCGCACTTGAAATCATACAGCAACGCCGGCTTGCCGTGCGACGGCGCCTCTGACACCCGCACGTTGCGCGGGATCACAGTGTCATAGACCTTATGCCCCATATAGCGTCGAACATCGTCAACCACCTGGTTAGACAGATTGTTCCGGGGATCGAACATGGTCAGAACAACGCCATGAATACCAAGGCGCGGATTGAGCGCCGCCTTCACCTGCTCGACAGTTTTGAGCAACTGGCTCAAGCCCTCCAATGCAAAAAACTCACACTGGAGGGGAACCACAACCGCATCTGACGCAGTCAGAGCATTGATCGTCAGCAGATTGAACGATGGGGGGCAATCAACCAGAACGTAGGTAAACGCCTCAACTCCATCAGCGGCCACCATCGCAGCAATGGCATTCTTCAAACGCTGGGCGCGGTCCCGTTCTGCAGCGATGCCAAGCTCGACGCCAAGCAGGTCCAACGTGGAGGGAGCCACCCAAAGCCCTGGAACGACGGTTTCCTGCGCACACTCAGCAAGGGAAACGCCATCCATAAGCACGTCATATGTCGACAGCCGACGGGCTGGAACATCAATTCCTAGGCCTGTAGAAGCATTACCTTGGGGATCCAGATCAACGATCAGAACGCGCTCACCGATAGCAGCCAGCGCTGTGCCAAGATTGATCGCAGTCGTTGTCTTGCCAACCCCACCCTTCTGGTTTGCCAGAGCCAAGACGCGCGGCAATGATCGGACGATGGATCCAGCGGCAACCTCATCAGACTGATTGGAAGCCGGTTTATCCGAGACAACCGTCGTCATGGCGTCGTTTCCCTGATTGACCTGATCCGCACAACCCGCGCCGCACTGTCTGTCCGACTCGTGATCAATTCGTGCTCCATACTCCAGGATATGGATGCTTGGGTCAACTCCGACACAACATCTTGTCCCTTTGGAAACAGCGCGATAGCGCCACTTCTCAACACGTCTTTGGACCAGTCGATGAGCTGTGAAAGCGGCGCCAACGCGCGGGCGGTCACCACATCGGTGACGCCAACGAAGTCGCCAATGCAGGCTTCAACCCGCTTTTGATGAACCGTAGCTGAGGCCCCGGTCATCCTGATGACATGACGCAGAAAGGCGCACTTTCGGGCGTTGGCTTCCACAAGATGAATATGCCCCCCTGCTTCGGCGAGCAAAATGCCCAGCATCACGCCTGGCGCTCCGCCTCCAGAGCCCAGATCGAGCCAGCGACGGGCGTCGGGAGCAAGCGTAAACAGTTGCGCTGAATCGATCACGTGGCGCCGCCAGACATCCTGAAGCGTCGAGTTGCTGACCAGGTTCTTGGCCTTCTGCCATCGAAACAGCTCATCAACATATATGCCGAACCTGGCTATCGTTTCACGTGAAACAATTCCAAGGGCGCCTAGAACCTCAAGATCCGGTCGCCCAGCTGGATGAACTGAGCTCATGCGATTGACCTCTGGGATGTAAACTTTCTCACCATGGCCGATAGCAACGTTAGCGCCGCTGGGGTTATGCCTTCGATTCTCGCAGCCTGACCGACTGTCTCCGGTTTCACAGCATCAAGCTTGGCCTGAATTTCCGCTGAAAGGCCGGGAATGGAAAAGCTCATCTCACGGGGAATGATAACCGCTTCCGAGCGTCTGAAGGCGGAAATATCGGCCTGCTGCCGATCGAGGTAAACAGCGTAGGTAGCATCGGTTTTCAGCCGCTCACGCGATGCCTCTGACGCTGAAGAAAGACGTGGATCGACCGCTGCAATTTGTTCAAACGAACAATCAGGCCGGGACAACAACTCCATTGCACTTCGACGAATTCCGTCGCGGTTGACCCGAATGCCAATCTGTTCGGCTTCGTTTGGAGTCAGGGTCGCCGTGCTCAGAATTTGTCTGAGCTCATCCAAAAGCTTCTGCTTCTCGGTAAAGCGCCCCGCCCTAACAGTTCCGACACAACCAATGGAGAGGCCAAACGAGGTAAGCCGCTCGTCCGCATTATCCGCGCGCAAACTCAGGCGGTACTCTGCCCGCGAAGTAAACATGCGATACGGCTCCGTGACCCCGTTCGTCACAAGGTCATCGATCAACACGCCAATATATGAGCGACTGCGGTCAAACTGGATCGGATCCAGCCCGCCGCCAAACCGGGCAGCGTTGATGCCAGCAACAAGCCCCTGCGCCGCCGCCTCCTCATAGCCGGTCGTCCCGTTGATCTGTCCTGCAAGATAGAGACCCGGAACCGATCGAACCGCCAAGCTGGAATCCAGGGATCGTGGATCGACAAAGTCATACTCCACGGCATAGCCGGGTCGGACAATCCGCGCCTGCTCAAGCCCCTCCATCGTCCGGATAAAGGCCTCCTGCACATCTCCAGGAAGCGATGTGGATATACCGTTTGGATAAACCAGAGGACTATCCAGCCCTTCCGGTTCAAGAAAAACCTGATGACTTTCGCGATCGCCAAACCGAACGACCTTGTCCTCAATTGAGGGGCAGTATCTCGGACCCCGGCCGACGATATCACCGGAGTACATCGGCGCGCGATGCAAGTTATCCCGAATAAGCTCATGGGTTCTTGCATTTGTACGGGTAACCCCACAGGCGACCTGGGGATTACAAATGGAATCCGTCAATTCTGAGAACGGCTCTGGGGGCGTATCGCCTTCCTGCATATCGAGCTTATGCCAGGCAATCGAGTTCGTATCTATCCGGGCTGGCGTGCCAGTTTTCAGACGCCCTAACGACAATCCCAGAGCACGCAGGCTTCCAGACAGTGCGACAGATGGCTGCTCGCCTATCCGACCAGCCGCATGCTTTTCCCCGCCAATATGGATGCGTCCGTTCAGGAATGTGCCAGTTGTCAGGATACAGGCCTCGCAACGAAGAAATCGTCCATCAGCCAGTTGCACGCCAGCAATGCGCCCATCCCGAAGCACAAGCTGGCTTGCCTCTCCAACCAGGATATCAAGATTTGACCCATAGGTGCCAAGCAGCGACCGTACAGCCCGAGCGTACAACTTCCGGTCCGCCTGAGCGCGAGGTCCGCGAACAGCAGGACCCTTACGCCTGTTCAAAACCCGAAACTGGATACCACCGAGGTCAGCAGCCAACCCCATCAGGCCATCCAGTGCATCAATTTCACGGACAAGGTGCCCTTTCCCTAATCCGCCTATAGCCGGATTGCAGGACATAACGCCGATATTGTCGTCCGCTAACGTAATAATTGCAGTCCTGGCGCCAACACGCGCGGAAGCCGCCGCTGCCTCGGCGCCAGCATGTCCGCCGCCAATTACCAGGACATCGTAGGAAATCGAACTCACGATAACTCCTGTTTCACGTGAAACACGTAAAACCAACAGACTCAAACACTGATGAAGTTCTATCACTTGCCAATGCAGAAAGCTGTAAAAATCCGGTCGAGCACGTCATCTGGGCGCGCGTGACCGGTTATGCAACCAACATGGAACACGGCCTGGCGAAGATCCTCTGCCCACAGAACCAGCTCTGTCCAATCCGTTGGGTTTTCTTCCGTGCCTTGTGGCAACCGGCAAAGAGCGGCCACAGCGGCAGTAAGCGCTTCCCGATGTCGACGCCGTGTAATGGCCATTCCTTCATTGACACTGCTAACGGGCAACGCCTGCTGTATGGCCAAAACCAGCGCATCAACGCCAGCTCCGCTAACCGCCGAAACAGCAACGTCAGCACCAGTCCCCTGTATTGTAGCCTCCCCGGCCCCAAGCCGATCGACCTTGGTCAGAACGTGAATAACTTTGGCTACCAGGGGCGGCGGAATTCGAGACTGGTCAGAATCCGGACCTACGGCGGGCTTCAACCAAAGAACCACGTCGGCAGCATCCAGCTGGTCATTGGCTCGGGCCATGCCGATTTGCTCGACAACGTCACCTGATTCATGCAGACCGGCGGTATCAAACAGCCGAACCGGCAATCCACCCAGATCAAGACGAACTTCGAGAACATCTCGCGTCGTGCCAGGAATGTCGGTGACAATCGCCACATCCCGGCCAGCGAGGCAATTGAGGAGCGTCGATTTTCCGGCATTCGGCGGACCAGCGATGACCACCCGAAAGCCGTCGCGCACACGCTCCCCAATTCCGCGATCTCTCAGCACTGTCTGAATTTCGTCACTCACTTGGGAGGCGATTGTCAGTGCCGACATAAACAGTCCCTCACCGACGTCATCTTCGTCAGAGAAATCGATGTCCGCCTCAATCAGGGAAAGCGCATCAAGCAGCCTATTGCGCCACCTCAGTACGGGATCGCCCAAGGCCCCATAAAGCTGAGATACTGCCTGGCGTCGTTGGGCTGTCGTTTCCGCTTCAACCAGGTCGGCCAGCGCCTCGGCCTGGGTCAGATCAAGCTTTCCTGCCAGGACAGCTCGCCGCGTGAACTCTCCGGGCTGCGCGAGCCGGAGACCCAAATGCTCAAGCTCAAGCGCAAACGCGTCGACCAGAAGCATATTGCCGTGTAGATGAAACTCACCCGCTTCCTCACCGGTCGGACTGCTCGCGCCCGGGAAGTAGAGTACAAGGGCCTGATCAATCGGAACCCCCGTCCGGTCCCTCAGGGTCGAGAGGGTGGCTTTGCGCGACTCGGGAATGCGCCCACACAGCTGCAAAAAAACCTGCTGTGTCTGAGGACCAGATACTCTGACAATGGCCAGTGCGCTTCGCCCAACCGGAGTAGCTGGCGCATATATCGTGTCAGCATCAGAGCCGTATGTGAACTTCATGGCAGCGCTTTCATAACGCCCTGTTTCACGTGAATCATTCGCAGTTCCAGCAGGACACCAACACATGCCCTACAGCCGAAGCGGCGATCCACAGCACAGTTCCCCGTCTGGATACAAAAACGCCAGGCCGGGGCCTGGCGTTGTTTCACGTGAATCATAGACCCGCGTTTCAGGTATTCATCGAATCGAAGAAATCCGAGTTTGACTTTGTCTGGCGTAACTTGTCGAGCAGGAACTCAATGGCGTCCACCGTGCCCATCGGATTCAGAATGCGGCGCAGCACATACATCTTCTTCAGGACGTCGGCGGGAACAAGCAGCTCCTCCTTACGTGTGCCTGAGCGGGTAATATCGATCGCCGGGAACACGCGCTTGTCAGAAACCTTCCGGTCAAGAATGATTTCCGAATTACCAGTTCCTTTAAACTCTTCGAAGATCACTTCATCCATCCGGCTGCCGGTATCAATAAGCGCGGTGGCGATGATCGTCAAAGACCCGCCTTCCTCGATATTACGGGCGGCGCCGAAAAACCGCTTCGGACGTTGCAGAGCGTTGGCGTCTACGCCACCGGTCAGCACTTTTCCGGATGACGGCACAACCGTATTGTAGGCGCGGCCGAGCCTGGTGATTGAGTCCAGCAGGATGACAACGTCCCGGCCATGCTCAACCAGCCGCTTGGCCTTCTCGATCACCATTTCTGCGACCTGAACGTGGCGGGCGGCAGGTTCATCGAATGTCGAGGAGATTACCTCGCCATTCACCGAACGCTGCATATCTGTGACCTCTTCAGGCCGCTCGTCGATGAGCAGTACGATCAGATAGCATTCCGGATGGTTCGTGGTGATAGCCTGCGCCACATTCTGCAGCAGCACCGTTTTACCGGTACGAGGCGGCGCCACGATGAGACCGCGCTGACCTTTGCCTATGGGCGAGACGATATCGATGATCCGCGCTGAATAGTCCTTGCGGGTTGGATCTTCAATTTCGAGACGCAGACGCTCAGAAGGGTACAGCGGCGTCAGGTTGTCGAAATGGACCTTGTGCCGGATCTTCTCCGGATCCTCGAAATTGATCGTGTTGACCTTGAGAAGCGCAAAATAGCGCTCCCCCTCTTTCGGCCCGCGGATTGGGCCTTCGACGGTATCGCCAGTCCGCAAACCAAAACGCCGGATCTGCGATGGCGAGATGTAAATGTCGTCGGGTCCTGGAAGATAGTTCGAATCCGGCGAGCGCAGGAAGCCAAATCCGTCCTGAAGAACCTCTACGACGCCTTCCCCGATGATATCGGTTTCCTGCGCGGCCAGTTGCTTCAGGATGGCAAACATCAGCTCCTGCTTGCGCATGATCGATGCATTCTCGACCTGAAGCTCCTCCGCGGAAGCAAGCAATTCAGTAGGGGTTTTGGATTTGAGATCCTGAAGCTTGATCTCCCGCATGGGGGAATCTCTCACGAATTACAACTCCGGATGGAGTTCTTAATGGAAGGAAGAATAGACCACCGCCAGATGGCGCATACGCTCTGACTGGCGAACATCAAGCCAGGACGCAACAGTTCGGATGGCCCGGATGCGCTGGATTTCCCGTGAAACCGGTACTCACTCACACGCCACACGGATTGGAGGGGAGGCTATGCATAGCGCAATGCCTCAACGATAACAAGCCCATCCCGATGCCTCAAAGCCATGGTTTGATGACGACAAGGGCGACAATGCCGAGCATCAGCACCGCCGGAATTTCATTGATGAGGCGATAAAACCGGCTGGAGTGACGGTTACGGTCCTCCTGAAATGCCCGCGCCTGACGGGACAGAAATATATGAAAAACGAGCAGTAGAATAACTAATGCAACTTTTGCGTGAAACCATCCGTCACGCCACAGCCCGGCGTCCCAGGCGAGCCATGCGCCAGCCAAGACTGACACCGCAGCCGCCGGGTTCATGATGCCCTTCAACAGCCGGCGTTCCATCACCCGGAATGTTGTCGAAGCTTCCCCGTTGCGCTGTGCATCAGCGTGGTAGACGAACAGGCGCGGCAGATACAGCATGCCGGCCATCCACGAGATGACCGCAGCTATATGGAGCGTCTTGATCCAGAGATACAGCACGGCAAGCTCCGTATCAGGCGCCCCTGACCAGGCGAACGAGTTCCTCAACATGCGCCACCGGCGTTGTCGGTTGGATGCCGTGGCCAAGATTGAAAATATGTGGACCATCGGACAGCGCGCCAAGGATACGCCTGACGCCCTCTGCCAGCGCCTCTCCACCTGCCATCAGCGCCAGGGGATCCAGATTGCCCTGCACCGTTTTCATCGGCTGTAGAGCCCGCGCAGCCCAGTTCACGTCCACGCCCCAATCCAGACCCAGCGCGTCGACTTCAGCCACGCCCCCAAACGCCATCAGATTGTGGCCGACACCACGAGCAAACACGATGACTCTCGCCTGTGGCCGCTGCGCCTTCACGCTGCGGATTATTCGCGTAACCGGCTCGTAGCACCAACGCTGGAACAGCGCCGGAGGCAAGGCGCCGCCAAAACTCTCAAAAATCTGCACGGCCTGAGCGCCAGCATCAATCTGGGCGACGAGGTAGGTGGTCGACGCTTCCACGAGAAGGTCGATCATCGCCTGCAAGAAGGCAGGGTCCTGATAGGCGATCAATCTGACAGGCGCCTGATCCGGCGTGCCCTTGCCGGCAATCATATAGCTGGCGACGGTCCATGGCGCCCCACAGAAGCCAATCAGCGCAGTCGCTCCGCCGGTTTCTTCCTGCAGCTGCTTCCTGACACGTACGACCGTCTCGATAACCGGATCGAGTTTGCCGAGATTCCCGGGAGCACCCAGCGCCAGCAATCCGCTATTGTTGGTTACGGGATCAAGGCGGGGACCCTCCCCCTCCGCAAACCAGACATTCTGCCCGAGCGCATGGGGGATCACGAGGATGTCGCTGAACAGGATTGCAGCATCGAAACCAAAGCGACGGATCGGCTGCATGGTGACCTCGGCGGCCAGCGCCGGATTGTAGCAGAGGTCGAGAAAGCTGCCCGCGCTGGCCCGGGTCGCCCGATACTCAGGCAGGTAGCGCCCTGCCTGTCGCATGAGCCAGAGCGGCGGCCGCTGGGTCTTTGTTCCCGACAATGCCTGCATGAAGAGCGATGCGTCCTGTCCCATGCGCACAGCGGTCCTTTAAAAAGAGAGATATGAATCTTTGAATCTGTTTTTTCTTTTTAGGCGGGGGATTTCCCCTACCCAATCCCGTCCACATACCATCCCCAGCCCTCGGTCCAAAGCCGCCTCGACCGGACAAATGGTTAATGCTTCGTGAACGCAAGCGCGTTAACGGTCCGTTAATAATTGTGGCGGCTTCCGGGCAAAGTTATGCACCTTCGGCGTTCGCTGGGGGGATTCCACTCACAGGCCGGCTCGTGTTGAGAAGGACGTGCATGGATTCACGCGACCGTCAGGATGTCTGACAAAAGTGGCCGTTCATGCACAGGCGTCCACATCTGTCCCCGCCTGAAGGGGGCAGGGACCCGGCGCCACAGGCTCCGGCCAGTCGTTGGCGTTGAAGATTGCTGTGGCGTGGCGCTGCCGGCGCGGTCACAATGTCGCCGCCATCGGGATCGGGAGCAGTCAATTGGGCAGCCGGAGCTTTTTCCATCTTCACCTGATATCGGATTCAACCGGGGAGACTCTCATCGCGGTGGCGCGGGCAGTTTCAGCCCAGTACGACGGCATATCGGCGATCGAGCATGTTTACCCACTGGTGCGCTCACGCTCCCAGCTGGAACGCGTCACTGAAGGGATTCAGGCAGCGCCAGGCATGGTGCTGTACACCCTGGTAGACCCGGATCTGGCGCTGGAGGTGGAAAAGGTTTGCCTGGAAACCGGTTCGCCCTGTCTCTCGGTGCTATCGCCGGTTGTGAACATGTTCGAAGCCTATCTTGGCGCGGCCTCACGCGGGCGTCCCGGCGCCCAGCACACCCTCAACGCCGACTATTTCAAACGCATCGACGCCATGAACTATACGATGATGCATGATGACGGTCAGCTGGTCAGTGGTCTTGCTGACGCCGATGTCATCCTGTTCGGCGTCAGCAGAACCTCCAAAACGCCGACAAGCATCTATCTGGCCAACCGTGGCGTCAAAACCGCCAATGTGCCCTATGTGCCGGGCGTTCCGGTTCCCCATGGCATGACCGAGTTCCGCGGACCGCTGGTCGTGGGATTGGTGGCCAGCGCCGAGCGCATTGTCCAGATTCGTCAGAACCGTTTGCTCAGCCTGAACGCGTCCGACAGTTCATCCTATGTGGATGAGGACGCCGTCGCCGCCGAGATCACCGATACCCGCCGTATCTGCGCAAGGAACCGCTGGCCGGTAATTGACGTCACGCGGCGGTCAATCGAAGAGACTGCAGCGGCTATCATGGACCTGTATCGCGATCACAGGATGCGTCAGACCAGCTCGTGGGAAGCCCGGGGGCAGGGAGCGGCAACAGGCCGGACGACATCATGACAAGAGGGAAGACATGACCAGGGGACTCTGGCTTGCTGACATGCCGCTGGTGCTGGCGTCCGGTAGCGCTACCCGTCGCGGGATGCTGGAAGCGGCGGGTATCCCTGTCGAGACCAGCCCGGCCATGATTGACGAGCGGAACGTGGATGACGCCGCGCGCCGCGCCGGCGCCGCGGCGGCGACCGTCGCGGCATTGCTGGCGCGGGCCAAAGCCATGGAAGTATCGGCCCGCTATCCGGGACGGCTGGTGCTTGGAGCCGACCAGACCCTGGCGTGCGAGGGCCGGCAATATGACAAGCCAGCCAATGTGGCGGAGGGCAGGGAGCATCTGGCGGCATTTTCCGGCCGTGCCCATCATCTCCATTCCGCTGCGGCGCTCGTAAAGGACGGCGGTCTGGTGGCGGAAACCCAGTCATCGGCGGAGTTGACCATGCGCCGTCTTGGCCCGGAATTCATTGACGCTTACGTGACGGCCGTTGGCCGCAAGGTCATGACCAGCGTTGGCGGCTACCAGCTTGAGGGTCTCGGTTCTCAGCTGTTCGATCGCATTGATGGCGATCATTTCACCATTCTCGGCCTGCCGCTATTGCCCCTGATGGGCCATCTGCGGGCGGCGGGCTATCTGGCGGAGTAAAGCGTGGGACAGGCAGACAATGTTGCGCGGGCATGCGTTATCGGCGACCCGATCTCCCATTCACGATCACCGCTGATTCATGGTCACTGGCTGGAGCGCCTGGGAATTACAGGAGTCTATGACCGTCGCAGGGTGGCCACTGGCGAGGTCGAAGCATTTTTGCAGGAGGTGCGCGCTGGCAACCTCCGGGGTGGCAACGTCACTGTTCCTCACAAGGAGACAGTTGCGCGCCATGTCGACGTCCTCACCGAAACAGCGCAGCGGTTGGGCGCCGTCAACACGGTATGGGAAGACAATGGCAAGGTCTGGGGCGACAATACCGATGTTACCGGCTTTCTCGCCAATCTCGATGAACGTAGCCCTGGATGGGACTGCAAGCCGGAAAAAGCGATAGTTCTTGGCGCCGGCGGCGCTGCGCGCGCCATCATCTATGGGTTGTTGACGCGTGGTTTTCATGAAATCGACATCGTCAACCGTTCCCCGTCCCGCGCTCGGCAACTGGCTGAAGACTTGCAGCCACAAGGTGCGCGAAGGTTGGTTCCGGTTGACTGGGCGGAGCGCTCCGGCGCGCTGAATGGCGCCACCATCCTTGTCAACACAACATCGCTGGGCATGACCGGCCAACCGGCGCTGGACCTCTCCCTGGAGGCGCTGCCCATCCAGGCTGTGGTGCACGACATCGTTTATGCGCCGCTGGAAACAGACCTGTTGCGTACGGCCCGGCAGCGTGGAAATCCGGTGGTCGATGGCCTCGGCATGCTGCTGCATCAGGCAGCGCCCGGCTTTGCCCGCTGGTTTGGTCAGAAGCCGCAGGTAACGGACGAACTTCGGCAATTGGTTATCGACGACATGAACAGGAGCGCGGCATGACCTTCATTCTCGGACTCACCGGCTCCATTGGCATGGGCAAGTCGGCTACCTCGGCCATGTTCCGCGAGATGGGCGCATGGGTGTACGACGCAGATGCGGCGGTGCACGCCATCTATGCCGGCCCGGCGACGCCTCTGGTTGAAGCGGCGTTTCCGGGCGTCGCCGATGAAAATGGCGTTGTGAATCGTGATCGGCTCTCCGCAGCGGTTCTGGGCGATCCCGCTGCGCTCAAGCGTCTCGAGGGCATTGTTCATCCCTTGTTGCGCCAGCATCAGTTTGATCTGGTCCAGCAGGCCGTTGAGGCGCATATCGCGGTGCTCGTTATGGATGTGCCGCTGCTGTTCGAGACGGGCGGCGAGCGGCGTTGCGATGCCGTGGCTGTGGTCAGCGCCGATCCGGAAGTGCAGCGCGAGCGCGTTCTGGCGCGTCCAGGCATGACAGCTGAAAAATTTGAAATGATTCACGTGAAACAGATGCCCGATGCTGAAAAACGCCGCAGGGCCCATTTCATCATCGACACGGGCCATGGCTTCGACCATGCGCGGCGTCAGGTGGCTGATATCCTCAAAGCCATCGCCGGGCGTGAAGGCGTGGCCGCAAAACAGCTGCTGGCCGCCGCTTGAATTTTGCTGGCAGGTCGCCGCCGCGAAGGTAACTTGCAGGCGCGGAGAGAATGTCCGCGCGGTTGCCGCCAATGAACGTTAGCCAACCGGAGATCAGCCTTGAAGCTCAGGGAGATCGTTTTCGATACGGAAACCACGGGCGTTGACCCCAACAAGGGCGATCGCGTTGTAGAGATCGGCTGCGTCGAAATTCTTGATCATCTTCCGACAGGCAACACCTTTCATTGCTACATCAACCCACAGCGCGACATGCCCGCCGAAGCGTTCGCCGTTCATGGACTGAGCGCTGAGTTTTTGTCAGACAAGCCGGTTTTCGCGTCTGTGGCGGATGAGTTTCGCGCCTTTATTGGCGATGCGCCGCTGGTTGCTCATAATGCCCAGTTCGACGTGAATTTCATCAATGCTGAATTTGCCCGTCTCGGCATTCCCGAGCTCGACAGGGGGCGGATTGTCGACACGCTGTTTATAGCCCGTCGCAAGCATCCAGGCGCAAACAATTCTCTGGACGGCCTCTGCTCGCGCTACGGCATCGATAATAGCCGGCGCACAAAGCACGGCGCCTTGCTCGACGCAGAAATTCTGGCGGAAGTGTATCTGGAACTGCGCGGCGGCCGGCAGACAGGTCTGGATCTGAGCGTCGCCGAGGCGTCGCCCCGCGCGAAGGTTGTTGTCCAGACGACAGTTTCGGAAACGGAGATTCTGGTGCGCAGCGCACCGTTGCCCTCCCTTCTGGCGGAAGATGATCTGGCGGCGCACCGGGCCCTGGTCGCCAGCATGAAGGACAAGGCAATCTGGCTGGACTATATCCAGCTCGATGGTGGAGCGACAGAAAATTGACCGGGTAAGCTGACAGGCAAGTCCGCAGTCAGGCGTCAGATTTTTACGGCAAACAAAAAGGGCGGTGATCCAGTCACCGCCCTTTTTGTCTGGCCTGAAAGACGCCTGTCTTACTGGGCTTGCGCCGGGGGCTCGGCGAACTGTTGGGCGCGTTCCCTGTACAGGGCGGCGAAGTCGATCGGATCGACATACAGCGGCGGGAAACCGCCGCCGCGCACAGCGTCAGCAACAATCTGGCGGGCGAACGGGAACAGCAGGCGCGGGCACTCGATCATGATGACCGGATGCAGGTCTTCCGCCGGGATGTTCTGGGCGCGGAAGATGCCGCAATAGGTCAGGTCGAAGGCGAACAGGGTGTCGTTGTCGATCTTGGCGTTGCCCTCGAGCTTGAGCTCGACTTCGAAGTCTGTTTCCGACAGTTGCTGGGCGCCGACATTGACCTGAATGGAGATCTGCGGGGCCTTCTCCTGGGGAGTCAGCGACCGTGGCGCGTTCGGGTTCTCGAACGACAGGTCGCGGGTGTACTGCGCCAGGCCGTTAAGCAGCGGAGCGCCGTCTTGCGGCTGCGGGCCGCCGTTTACAGACGTGTCTGACATGAAAGGATCCTCTCCAGGATGCGTCGCGTATACTCGGCGTCGCCGGTTATCTGTCGGCGAATGATTCGTGACGGACGTCAGAAGCCATGACGCCATGCGGGCGGAAGCGGCGCGCTAACATGGAACAGGCTCCCATACAAGCGCTGCCTGTCCGTCGTCGGAATGATGAAAAGGCTAGATGTTGGAGGATAGCACACCATATTATCCGGAGCATTCGCAAACACGTGGTTCTGGCGGTTACCGATATCGCCCGCCACGTCTGAAAGCAGTCCGCCGCGGGTAGCGCCTGACGTGGCCAGCGGCGGTTCTTACTGGCTATTTTTTACAGGCTTCCAGGGACCATGCAGGATTCGTTCGACCCGCTTACCATTATCTTTCTGGCCCTGGCGGTTTTCATCATCTGGAAACTGAGATCGGTGCTCGGCCAGCGCACGGGCAGCGAACGTCCGCCCTACGATCCGTTTTCCCGGAAGGACGCGGCGAAACCCGATGAGAAGATCTCGCAGCCGGATGGCGGCGGCAATGTTATCCATTTGCCTGGCAGCGGCACGGCGGCGCCCGCCAGCCAGCCATCTGCTGAGCGCTGGATGGGGATCGCTGAAAAGGACACGCCCATAGCCGCCGCCCTGGACAGCATCGCTTCGGCTGAGCCCCAGTTTGACGCCAAACAATTTCTGGAAGGCGCCAAATCCGCCTATGAGACCATCGTTCTGGCATTTTCGCGGGGTGATCGCATTACCCTGAAATCGCTGCTGTCGCAGGAGGTCTATGAAGGCTTTGAACGGGTGATCGCTGAGCGCGAGAAGGAGGGGCAGCGGGCAGAAACAACATTTGTCGCCATCTCCCAGCCGGTGATCTCAGACGCTGAGGTCAACGGCAAGAATGCCCAGTTAACATTGCGCTTCACCTCGAAACTGATCGCCGCCACCCGTAACAGGGCAGGGGAGGTTGTTGACGGTGATCCGGAAGGCCTGGTTGATGTCACCGACGTCTGGACGTTCGCCCGCACCCTGGGCAGCCGTGACCCCAACTGGCGGCTGGTGGCGACCGAAGCTGCCGGTTGAGCGGCGTCTGGTTGGTTACCCCCGCTTTGGGTGACGTGATGGATTGAGTCGGGAGCGTTTCCAGGTCATGGAAACGCTCCATTTCGTTAATGCGCTTCCGGATGTAGAAAGCTTGCGGGCAGCTGGAACGCCAAAGACGACCGTCCGGCGGGTATGATTCACGTGAAGCATTTCGGTTGCGCCGGATATACGTCGCCGGACTATGTTGGTTCAGACTTTGCCTGACCGGCCGCAAATGACCTGGCTGGAGTTCCGTATGACGCGCAAACGCTCGCGGGAGCTTGACCGGCAGGAGCGCCTCCTGTGGGAAACGGTTGCGCGGACCGTGACGCCGCTCCCGGGTCGGCCGCCGCCGTCACTCTCCGCTGAACCACAGCCAGTGGAACAGATTGTTTCGCCTCCGTCACAGGCTCAGGAAACAGCTTCCCAACCCGCGAGAAAGGCCAGGAGCCTGCGAGATCTGTCCGTTGGGCCACTGGCGCCAGCAGCCCTGCCTCCCATGGTCGCCATGGCCCGGAAGGAGCGTCGGGCCGTGGTTCGGGGCGCCGTGCAGATTGACGCCAAACTTGACCTGCATGGCGTACGTCAGGATGCAGCCCAACATATTTTGCGAACATTTCTGCTGCGTTCCGCGGCTGCGGGTTGCCGCACCGTACTGGTGGTGACGGGCAAGGGCGCGCCGGCGCGAGATGATGCGCCACTCTGGCATGGCGATCGGAGCGAACGCGGCGTATTGCGACGGCTGGCTCCCTTCATTCTGGAATCGACCGAACTCAGGGACATTGTTCTTGGCTATGAAGTGGCGGACCAGCGCCATGGTGGTCTCGGGGCCCTCTATGTGCGGTTGCGTCGCAGAAGTCGCTGACAGCCAGCTCTCTGTTTGCGGAAACCCGATCCGGGAAGGCCGCCGCCGCCGATCCAGATAATGGCGCCATAGATGGCTCCGCCCGCGGCGCATAGCAGCAGCAGGGCGGTGAGGCGGCGGACACCGCTTGCATGAGCGAGTAACGGCCCACTTCCAGCAAGGATGAGCGCTGCAGTCATGATTGCAGTCGCCAACGTCTGAACCAGAACAGGCCGGGCGATTGCCCGCGACGGTCGCCACCAGTTCCGGGATGTCAGGATCGATGCAATGGCCAGGCATTGCGCCCACAGACCCGCAGCGACGGCTGCGCCGGCGCCACTGACGCCCCAATGCGGCGTCAGCAGAACGGCCGTCAGGGCAGTAACCGTAATGCCAGCGATGCCGCAAGCGGCGGACGCCAGGGCTTTCTCGCGCACCAGAAGCTCCTGCAACAGAACCCGCGCCACAACGCCGGCAGGCAGGCCTGGGGCCATGGCCATCAGGGCCAGCGACGTGCCGGAAACGTCGCTGCTGGAGAACGCGCCCCGCCCGAACAATGTCCGGATGATCGGCTCCGCCAGCACAAACAGCGCCGCTGCGGCCGGCAAACCAATGGCGAGCGCAGAGACAAGCGCATGGTCCAGCATGTCATTACCCGGCGGTGCTGGCGTTTCAGAAGCGTTGACACGATTGGCCCCAAGCTCCGTCAGCACGACAGACCCTATTACGACGCCGGCTAATGAAAGCGGCAACTGGAACAACCGGTCTGCGTAGTAAAACCATGCCAGGGCTGCTGGCTCCTGCGAGGCAATAGCCGAAGCGACAACGCCGATAATCTGGAAACTTGCCGTTGCAACCAGCGCCGGCGCGCCAAGGCGCAAAGCCTTGCCGATGCCCGCCATCACGCCGGGTTGCAGGCCGTTGGCCGCCTGGCGCAGAGCCGGCATGAGCGGCCAGAGGACAAGTCCCAGCTGCAGCAATCCACCGATGCTCAGGGATAGCGCCATCAGCGCGCCCATGGTCTGGGGCGTGCTGGCGACGTGTGGGATCGCCAGATAAGCTCCCACCAGCGCTGCATTGACGATGGCCGGGGCCAGGGCCGCGATGACGTAACGCCGCTCGGCGTTGAGAAACGCAGCGGCAATCGACGCCAGGGTCGCGACGCTGATAAACGGCGTCATCAGCACGAACCACCAGCGCGCCAGATCAAAGTCCTGGGGGCGACTTTCAAGGCCAGGCGCTGACAGGTGGATGACCACGCCCGCGCTCAGCGCCAGCAAGGCGCCCAGAATGCCAAGCGCAAGGGTCGCCAGTATCAGCGTCGTCCGGGCGAAGGCAGCGGCGTGGACGTGGCCCTCCTGCATGCGCAGGCGCAAATAAATCGGGGTGAGGGCCGCGTTCAGCCCGCCTTCGCCGAGCGTGCGGCGCAAGGCGTTGGGCGCCCGCAGGGCAGCCAGCAATGCCTCGGCCATGGGGCCGGCGCCCAGCAGGTTTGCCACCAGCACATCGCGCGCATAGCCCAGCAAACGGGATACGATCGCAGCGAGGCCAACCGCCGCAGCTGGCGACGCCAGCTTCATGGGCGGCCCGCCACAACAGATCGCTTGCCGGCGATGCAGCCACGCAGCCCTGACAAGCATGACTGGGCTTCACGCCGGCGCTCACCTATGGTCGGTTGTCCTGAGGCCACTGCCTTTTGCGCAGACCTGTTCACCGAATGACCACTCCACCAGAACGCATATTCATGACCGATATGGCTTCAGATCGCCCGCAAGCGCCAGCCCATGATCCTGCGCCATCCGCCGGATCACCGTCCGCGCCGGGCAGGGCAATCCTGTTCCTTGCCATGGCGTCGTTTGTCAGCGCCGCCACTGCGCGCGTCGCCGATCCCCTGCTGCCGGAAATCGGCCGGGAGTTCGGCGCCACGCCGGGCCAGGCTGGACTGATCGTCGCCGCCTTCTCCATATCCTACGGGCTGCTTCAGGCTGTCTATGGTCCCGTCGGCGACGCCTTTGGCAAATATCGTCTGGTCGCCATCGCCACGTTCCTGTCGTCGCTCGGCGTCATCGCCAGCGCCTTCGCCGGCTCCCTGCATGTGCTGGCCGCGACCAGACTGCTGTCCGGAGCCACCGCCGCCGCCATCATCCCCCTGTCCATGGCGTGGATCGGCGACGTCGTGCCCTACGACCAGCGCCAGTCGGTGCTGGCCAAATTCATGAGCGGCCAGATCCTGGGACTGGTGTTCGGCCAGGCGTTCGGTGGCCTGCTCAGCGAGATCATGGGCTGGCGGCATGTGTTCGTGGTGCTGGCGCTGCTGTACGTGCTGGCCTCAGCTGGCCTGACCGCCGACATGTTCCGCAAGGATCATCCGCCGCCGGTGCGTTCGGGCGCCGGAGGGGTAGGACGCGGCGTATTGCAGATGCTGGGACTTCTGGCGCGGCCATGGCCGCGCACCGTCATCGTCATGGTCTTCCTGGAAGGCGCCATCGTCTTTGGTTGCTGGGCCTATGTTGGCTCGGAACTGCAACGTCGCTTCGGCGTTGGCCCCGGAACCGCTGGCGCTATCCTCGCGGTCTTTGGTTTTGGCGGACTGACTTACGCCCTGAACGCCCGGACCATGGTCAAACGGTTCGGCGAGCGTGGTCTGGTGATTTGGGGCGGCGTTGGTCTGGCCGTCGCCTTCACGCTGATCGCCATCACCCCGGTGCTGTGGAGCGCCGTTGTCGCGTCAGCGATTTGTGGCCTGTCATTCTACATGCTGCACAATACGCTGCAGACCAACGCCACGCAGATGGCGCCGGAGGCGCGTGGTTCAGCGGTGTCGCTGTTCGCATCCGCGCTGTTCATTGGCCAGACGGCGGGCGTGGCTGTCATCGGGCCGATGTTTGACCGCTGGGGCGGCCAGCCTGGGCTGATTGTCGCCGCCATTCTGACGCCGCTACTGGTGGTGTGGTTCGCCGGGCGGTTGCGTAGCCGCCCGGAGTGAGCGATGGGTGAAGCCGTTACAGGATGAAACGGCTGAGATCAGTGTTCCGCGCCAGTTCGCCCAGGCGGGATTCCACATAGGCGGCGTCGATGCGGACGGTCTCGCCAGCGCGGTCGGCGGCAGTGAAGGAAATATCGTCGAGCACGCGCTCGATCACGGTCTGAAGCCGGCGCGCGCCGATGTTCTCGATCGAGGCGTTCACCTCCACCGCAATGCGCGCCAGGGCGTCGATGGCGTCGCTGGTGAAGTCGAGCGTCACGCCCTCCGTCGCCATCATGGCGATGGACTGCCGGATGAGGTTGGCCTCGGTGTCGGTGAGAATGCGGCGGAAATCGCTTTCATCCAGCGAACTCAACTCGACGCGGATCGGCAGGCGACCCTGTAGCTCGGGCAGCAGGTCAGATGGCTTGGCGACATGAAAGGCGCCGGAGGCGATGAACAGGATGTGATCCGTCTTCACCGGGCCGTGCTTGGTGGAGACGATGGTGCCCTCGATCAACGGCAGCAGATCGCGCTGCACGCCTTCACGTGAAACATCGCCGCCGCCACGGTGCTCGCGCACGCAGATCTTGTCGATCTCGTCGAGGAAAACGATGCCGTCGTTCTCGACCTGACGGATAGCCTCCTGGACCAGTTGCTCCTGATCAAGCAGCTTGTCGCTTTCCTCGCTCATCAGCGGCTCAAAGGCTTCGCGCACGGAGGTGCGGCGCGCCTTGGTGCGGCTGCCCATGGCCTTGCCGAAGATGTCGCCGATATTGATGGCGCCGACGGAAGCGCCCGGCATGCCGGGCAATTCGAACATCGGCATTCCACTGGAGGGAGCCTGCAGTTCGATGTCGATTTCCTTGTCGTCGAGGAGACCGTCGCGCAGCTTGCGACGGAATGATTCGCGTGTGGCGGCGCCGGCCGTGGAGCCGACCAGGGCGTCAAGCACCCGCTCTTCAGCAGCGAGCTGCGCCCGGGCCTGCACATCCTTGCGGCGGGTTTCACGAACCAGGGAGATCGCGACCTCCACCAGATCGCGGACGATCTGCTCCACATCGCGGCCTACATAACCGACTTCGGTGAACTTGGTGGCTTCCACCTTGAGGAACGGCGCGCCGGCCAGTCGCGCCAGCCGACGCGAAATCTCGGTCTTGCCGCAGCCGGTGGGGCCGATCATCAGGATGTTCTTCGGCATCACCTCATCACGCAGCGCAGGCTCGAGCTGTTGCCGGCGCCAGCGGTTGCGCAGGGCGATGGCGACGGCGCGCTTGGCGTCACGCTGGCCAACGATATGTCGGTCCAGCTCCGAAACGATTTCACGGGGAGAAAAATTGGTCATGGCGGCATCATGCTAGAGCGTTTTCCAGAAAAGTGGACGCCACTTGCATCAGGAAAACGCGTCAAACCAAATAGATAGGGCAAAATACCGGTTCGGTTGGAACGGATTTTGCTCCAGGCATGCTCTGACGAAACAGCAGGTGTTTCACCGGAAAATGCGCGAGTGGCGGATCGTGCGAATCGCTTAGCGCGCGATCTCGAGGCTTTCGAGGACAAGGTTGCGATTGGTATAGACGCAGATGTCGCCCGCGATCGCCATCGACTTGCGGACAATCGCTTCGGCGTCCCGGTCGGTGTCGAGCAGGGCGAGCGCGGCGGACAGGGCAAAATTGCCGCCCGAGCCAATGGCCATCACCGAACCTTCCGGCTGGGCCTCCGGTTCGACCACGTCGCCGGTGCCGGAAAGCAGCAGGCTGACGTTCTTGTCGGCCACCAGCATCATCGCCTCGAGCCGGCGCAAATAGCGGTCCGTGCGCCAGTCCTTGGCCAGTTCGACGCAGGCGCGCGTAAGCTGCGCGGGGTATTGCTCCAGCTTGGCCTCAAGCCGTTCGAACAGCGTGAACGCGTCTGCGGTCGCGCCGGCGAAGCCGCCGAGCACGCCGCCGCCGGCCAGACGCCGGACCTTGCGGGCATTGCCCTTGATAACGGTCTGGCCGAGGCTGACCTGACCGTCGCCGCCCATGACGACCCGGTCGCCCTTGCGGACCATGAGAATGGTGGTGGCGTGAAAAACGGCCGGGCCGTCACTGGGCATGGAAAGATCCGTCTGCATGCTGGAACATCGCTCCTGCATGTAGGGCTTCCGGCGCCGGCAATCCAGTGTCGCGCCGGAAATGCGCCTTTCGGAGGTCCAGGGCCGCGCCGGTTCCGCGCCTTTGGCGACAGGGCGGGGGATTGAATCACGCCCGCCCTGCGCATGCTTCGTTTCTGATGGAAAAATTACTCTGCGGCCATCGGCAAACGGTTGTAGCGGCTGGCCCTGGCGTTGAGATCGGCGAGGGCGGCGGCGTATTCCTGACGGAAGCGGGCGATCAGTTCACCGGCGCCGATGATCTCCTTGATCGGACCAACGCCCTGGCCGGAGCCCCAGATGTCACGCCACGGCTTCACCTGCTTGCCATCGTCGCCGAAATTCATCTTCGATGGGTCCGAGGTCGGCAGATTGTCCGGATCGAGACCGGCGCGCTCGATCGATTTGCGCAGATAATTGCCGTGAACGCCGGTGAACAGGTTGCTGTAGACGATTCCCGAGGAATCGGCGTCGACGATGCCCTGCTTGTAGGCTTCGTGGGCGTTGGCCTCGCGCGTGGCGATGAACGCCGAGCCAATATAAGCTAGGTCCGCCCCCATGGCTTGCGCCGCCAGAATGGCGCGGCCGCTGGCGATGGCGCCCGACAGGGCGAGCGGGCCGTCAAACCATTCGCGAATGTCCTGGATCAGCGCCAGCGGCGAAATGGTGCCGGCATGGCCGCCGGCGCCCGCGGCCACGGCGATCAGGCCGTCGGCGCCCTTCTCGACAGCCTTGCGGGCGAAACGATTGTCGATGACGTCATGTAGCGTGACGCCGCCGTAGCTGTGGATGGCCTGGTTCAGGTCCTCCCTGGCGCCCAGCGAGGTGATGATCACCGGAACCTTGTGCTTCACGCACAGTTCAACGTCATAGTCGAGCCGGTTGTTGGAGCGGTGGACGATCTGGTTGACGGCGAACGGCGCCGACGGCTGGTCAGGATGATCCCGGTCATGGGCGGCCAGTTCCTCGCGGATCTGGTGCAGCCACTCGTCAAGCAATTCCTTGGGGCGGGCATTGAGCGCCGGAAAGCTGCCGACGACGCCGGCCTTGCACTGGGCGATGACCAGTTCGGGACCCGAGACGATGAACAGCGGCGAGGCGACCGCCGGCAGCGACAGGCGTTCCGACAGGATCTTGGGCAAACTCATCTATTCCTCCCTCGACTGGCTGCAGCCAGTCCATCCGGTGCGGCGCGCGCGCTTCATGTCAGGTCTGTTCCGCCAGCGCCATTGTGGCTGACAGGAAGCCCGCATAACGCGCTGACGGCAATGCGCGATTGCGCCACAGACTTGTCAGAATGCGCCACGCAAAAAAGCCGGCGGAGCCGCGGCGGCGGTTTGACTTTCCGACGGGACGGCTCCAGCTTTCTTCACCAATATTGAATAAAATCGGGGGGAACAAACATGGCGCACTGGCGCAAGATGACGTCTGCATGTCTGCGGAAAACCGGCCGCGCCGCGCTGGCGGCGGCGATGCTCGCGCCTTTCAGCCTGCAGGCCGTGAAGGCCGGGGACAAGCCCGCCATTTCTGGCGACGCCGTCAAGATCGGCCTGTTGCTCGACATGTCCGGCCCCTACGCCGATATCACTGGCCCCAACAGCGTCGCAGCGGCGCAGATGGCCATCGATGATTTCGGCGGCAAGATTCTCGGAAAAAAGATCGAGCTTTTGAGCGCCGACACGCTCAACAAGCCAGACATCACCGCCGCGCTGGCGCGGGAATGGTTCGATTCCAAAAATGTTGACGCCATCATGGATGTCGCTGCGACGGCGCCGTCGCTGGCGGCGCTGGAAGTCGCCAGGCCGCGCAACAAGATCGTGGTGCTGACCAGCCCAGCTTCAGCGCGTCTGACCAATGAAGCCTGCACGCCCACGTCCATCCACTGGACCTATGACACCTACGCCCTGGCTCATGGCACCGGCAAGGCCGCCGTCAAACAGGGCTTCGACACCTGGTTTTTCGTGACGGCCGACTACACCTTTGGCACGGATCTGGAGAAAGACGTTACACGGGTCGTGCGCGAGGGCGGCGGCAAGGTGCTCGGCTCGGTGCGGGCGCCGCTCAACACACTGGATTTCTCGTCGTTCCTGCTGCAGGCGCAGGCCTCAAAAGCAAAGATTATTGCGCTGGCAAATGGTGGCAACGACACGGTGAACTCCATCAAGCAGGCCCAGGAGTTTGGCGTGGTTCAGGGCGGCCAGAAGCTCGCCGGCATGCTGGTCTTCCTGTCTGACATCCACAGCCTTGGCATCGACAAGGCCCAGGGGCTGGTGCTCACCACCGCGTTCTACTGGGACCGCGATGAGGCTTCCCGGGCATGGTCGAAGCGTTATTTCGAGAAGACCGGACGCATGCCCAGCATGTCCCAGGCTGGAACCTACTCAGCCACCATGCACTATCTGAAAGCCGTTCAGGCGGCCGGCACGGATGCGACTGACGCCGTGATGAAGAAAATGCGTGAAACGCCGGTCAATGATTTCTTCGCGACCAATGGCAAGATTCGCGAGGATGGCCGCATGGTGCACGACATGTACCTGGCCGAGGCGAAATCACCTTCCGAGAGCAAGGGCCCGTGGGACTATTACAAGATCCTGCAGACGATTCCAGGCGATGAGGCGTTCCAGCCCCTGTCCGAATCGCGCTGCCCGCTGGTCAAGAAGCCATAAGCCCGCAGATCTGCTGCGGTGATTGACCGTTGATGTGCGAACATTCCATGGTTCCGCATCAACGCGTCACGCGCCGGGAGGCGCCGTTCTGAACGGACTCTCCAGCACGATGTTTCGCGTGAAACATAAATCCGGGAGAGAAACGTCATGACGCAATCCGGCCGCTGGAAGCAGCGGCCTGAAGGCTCCACCTGGGGCGACTTCGGGCCGGACGATCAACTGGGGCGACTGAACCTGATCACCTCGGAAAAGGTGAAGCAGGGCGCGGCGGAGATTCGTGAAGGCCTGTCGTTCTGCCTCAGCCTGCCGCTGGAATATCCAGGCGGCAACGTACTGAACCCGCGGCGCTTTCCGCCGGTGCTAAGGCCGACACGCCGCGGCGACGCTGTCAACATGAACTACCAGCTGGGGCGTGATCATGCCGGCGCCACCGACGTGCTGTGCGACGATCTGGTGCTCCTGCACCTGCAATATTCAACCCAGTGGGACAGTTTCGCCCACGTCGGCTCCATGTTCGACGCCGATGGCGATGGCGTGCCGGAGCCTTTATATTACAACGGCTTTCGGGCAGGCGAGGACGTGGTTGGTCCCAAAGACTTGGTCGACGCCGGCGCGCCTGAAGGATACGGTCCCAGCACGTCCGGCGCCCGACGCCTCGGGGTCGAGAACATGGCGGTGAAGGGCATGCAGGGCCGCGCCGTGATGATTGATCTGCACGCCCATGTCGGCCGGGCGCGCGAGATTGTCGGCTATGACCAGCTGATGGCCATACTGGAGAAGGACAGGGTCGAGATTGAGACCGGCGACATGGTCTGCCTGCACACGGGCTTCGCCGGGTTTCTGCTGGAACTCGGCGGCGCGCCGACCCATTTCGCGGTCGAAAATGCCTGCGCCCTGCTCGATGGCCGCGACAGGCGCCTGCTGCAATGGATTACGGACAGCGGCCTGGCCGCGCTCATCGCCGACAACTACTCGGTTGAGGCCTACCCGGCGCGCCCCGGCGGCGATTGCTGCGCCCAGCTGCCCTTGCATGAGCACTGCCTGTTCAAGCTTGGGGTTCATCTGGGCGAGTTGTGGCATCTGACGCCACTGGCTGACTGGCTACGGAACCATGGCCGCAATCGCTTCATGCTGACGGCGCCGCCCCTGCGGCTTACCGGGGCCGTGGGCTCGCCGGCAACGCCCGTCGCGACGGTCTGATCTGCCCCCGGAGAGGCGTCAGCCGGCGGAAAGCGCCGGCGCGACGCCGTCAGGATTGCGCAGATACGCCAGCATTGGCTCGGCGTTGATGCGAATGTCCTCTTCCGCGCCCTGCCGCGCCAGTCCGGGGTCCTTCTGCCGCAGGCCGTCCAGCAGCGTGTGGTGGGGATGGCGACGGGGCAGGGTTGTCGGGCGATGAACCAGCAGCGCGTTCATTAGCGGGCCGATTTGCAGCCACAGGGTCTCGGCAATGCGATAGTGTAGCGGCATGTCGGCGATGGCGCAGAACGCCGCGTGAAACCGCTGGTTTTCCGCGAAGGATTCCTTGAAATCGCGGGCCTTTTTCAGGGCGATCATGCGGTCATGGATCGCTTCCAGCTCCGCCACCTGGTCCGCCGTGGCGATTTCCGCCGCGCGCGCAGCGGAGCGCCCTTCCACATCGGTGCGCAACACGCAGATTTCGCTGAAGCGCTCAGGATCGATATGCGGGATGCGCACCGAGCGGTGGTCGAGCTGGGCCACCGCCATGTCGGCGACAAGCCGCGCCAGCGCCTCGCGCACCGGGGTCGGGCTGACGCCGAGTTCCGCCGCGATGTCGCGCAACTTCAGTTTTTCGCCCGGCAAGAACCGGCCGCTCATGATGTCGCGACGCAGACGGAAATACGCCTGGTTGCTCAGGCTCTCCCGGGCCAAGGGTTCATCAGACTGCTTTTGGAGTGCGGACATCATGGCGTTTTCTCCCGTCCGTCGGACAGGATGTCATTTCATATATGCGATGCGAAGCGGGTGTGGGCGCTACATGCACCGCCGCCGCCGCCAGCACAACCCCTGGTCCGCGCGAAGCTGCGGGCAATGGGGAATTTATAAGGCGTTACAATAATTGAAGGCCGCTTTATTGAAAGCGCCGGAGGCGCCGATCGGGAAAACTGCGCGTGCAAGCCCCGAAAGGCAACCAGGCGGAATTGCTACTTGGCATGATGCAAACCGCCGCTTAACACTGGCCCGCATGCCTTGTTCATGGCGCGCGACGGCAATTTCGCTTGTGCCACATGTCGGAAAAGGCGCCCAGGCCGTCCGGGGATGGCCTCGAAACGCCTGCACTGACCGACTCTTGCCCATCCATTGGGAGAGGCGGGCAGTGGTTTCCGTCGCGCGTGATGTGCAGTGATGGTGTTTGACGGGCTGAAACCGCGGCTTGCCGCAGGCTAACTCCCACAACTGAATGCTCTTTTGGCGGCAGCCATGAGGGAAGCAGAAACGGACCGCCGTTGCCTCTGGGGCATGCGGCGACATGGCGCACGGGAAGGACAAGAGGATGGATCTGAGCTTTACCCTTGAAGAACAGGCCTTCCGTGAGGAAGTGCGTGCGTTTTTCCGGACCGCTCTGCCGGAACAGCTGCGCGCCAAGCTTCGCGCGGGCCATCACGTCAGCAAGGAAGAGCAGGTCGAGTGGCAGCGCACCCTGAACAAGAAGGGTTGGGCTGTTCCGCACTGGCCGGTCGAGTGGGGCGGCACTGGCTGGGATCCGGTGCGTCAGTACATCTTCCGTGAAGAGTTGATGGGCGCGCCCGCGCCAGAGCCGCTGGCCTTCAACGCCAGCATGTGTGGTCCGGTGATCATCCAGTTCGGCTCGGAAGAGCAGAAGAAGCACTTCCTGCCGCGCATGGCCAATCTGGACGACTGGTGGTGCCAGGGCTTCTCGGAGCCAGGTTCCGGCTCGGACCTCGCCTCGCTGAAGACCACCGCGCGGCGCGATGGCGACGCCTACGTGGTCAACGGCCAGAAGACCTGGACGACCCTCGCCCAGCACGCTGACTGGATCTTCTGCCTCGTCCGCACCGATCCGTCGGCCAAGCCCCAGCGCGGCATCAGCTTCCTGCTGATCGACATGAAGACGCCAGGCATCACCGTGCGCCCCATCATCACCATCGAGGGCGGTCACGAAGTTAACGAAGTGTTCTTCGACGATGTGCGGGTTCCGGCGGAGAACCTGGTCGGTGAGGAAAATCGCGGCTGGGACTACGCCAAGTTCCTGCTCGGCAACGAGCGCGTTGGCATTGCCCGCGTCGGCGCCTCCAAGGAGCGCGTGCGCCGCATCAAGCTGCTTGCGTCCGAATCGCGCCACGGCAATCCGCCGATGATCGAGAACGCCCGTTTCCGCGAAAAGCTCGCCGCCATTGAGGTGGAGCTTAAGGCGCTGGAAATGACCCAGATGCGCGTCGTCGCCAATATGGCGACCCTGGAAGGCAAGCCCGATCCGGCTTCGTCGATCCTGAAGATCAAGGGCTCGGAAATCCAGCAGACGCTGACCGAGATGATGGTCGAGCTGGCTGGCCCCGAAGCCCTTGCCTACCAGCCGCATGGGGCGGACGGTCGCAACGAGCCGGCGGCGGCGCCGGAATGGGCCCTGACCTCGGCGCCCAACTTCTTCAATTATCGCAAGGTCTCCATCTACGGCGGATCGAACGAAATCCAGAAGAACATCATCAGCAAGCAGGTGCTGGGCCTCTGAGAGGCAGGCGCCGCTTCCCGGCCCGGTGGGCCGGGAAGTTTCCGTTATTCGGGCTCCGGCGCTGAAACGCTGTTGAGCCGGCAAAGGAAAAGTCAGTCATGGATTTTGACCTCAGCGAAGAGCAACGCCTGCTGAAAGACAGTGTCGAGCGTCTGGTCGCCGACAAATACGATTTCGAGTCGCGCAAGCGTTATGGCGCCGAGCCGAAGGGCTACAGCGATGGGCTGTGGGCGCAATACGCGGAGCTCGGCATTCTCGGCCTGCCGTTCGCCGAAGAAGACGGTGGTTTTGGCGGCGGCGCCGTCGACACCATGATCGTCATGGAAGCGCTTGGCCGCGCCCTGGTTCTCGAACCTTATCTGGCGACGGTGGTGCTGGGCGGCGGCGCCCTGCGTCGCGCCGGCAGCGCTGCGCAGAAGCAGAAAATTATCCCGCAAATCGCCGAAGGCAGCCTCAAGCTTGCTCTCGCCCACGCCGAGCCTCAGGCCCGGTACAATCTCGCCAATGTCGCAGCGACGGCGAAGCGTGACGGCGATGGCTGGGTTCTGAACGGAACCAAATCGGGCGTCCTGCATGGCGACAGCGCCGATCTGCTGGTGGTTAGCGCCCGCGTCTCCGGTGATCAGACCGCCGAAAACGGCGTGGCTCTGTTCCTCGTGCCGGCGGACGCCAAGGGCCTGGCCCGCCGCGGTTACGCCACCCAGGACGGCCTGCGCGCGGCCGACATCGACCTGGCTAACGTCCGCGTTGGCGCCGACGCATTGCTGGGCGGCGAGGACGACGGCCTTGCCGTTGTCCGTCGCGTCTATGACGACGCCATCGCCGCCACTTCGGCGGAAGCTGTTGGCGCCATGCAGCGGGCGCTTGAGCTGACTGTTGAATACATCAAGACGCGCAACCAGTTTGGCCAGGCGATCGGCAACTTCCAGGCGCTGCAGCACCAGGCCGTTGACATGTTCACCGCGCTCGAGCAGGCGCGCAGCATGGCCATGTACGCCACGATGATGGCCCAGGAGGGCGATGCGAACGAGCGCGCCCGCGCCATGGCCGCCACCCGCGTTCAGGTTGGCCGCTCCGGTCGCGTCGTCGGCAAGAACGGCGTGCAGCTTCATGGCGGCGTCGGCGTCACCATCGAGTTCGCCATCGGCCACTACTTCAAGCGTCTTACCATGATCGACGCCATGTTCGGCGACGCCGACCATCACCTCGGCATCCTGTCGGACCTCGGCGGCCTGCTCCCGGCCGCCTGAAACGGGCGGCAGCGCTGACATTCTGAAACCCCGGCCTGTCGCTCTGGCAGGCCGGGTTTTACATTGTGACGCTGAAATCCGGTGCGCCCGCCCCGTCCACCTCCGGTCGAAGCCCCAGGGGGCAGCATTGCAGGTCGCTCATCCGAGGCCATTCTCATGCCATGGCGCGACGCCATGAATTCCCCGCCTTCCGACGGCATCCTTCAAAGGGTTCTCTTGCTGCAATTTGCCTGGGCTGGTGACGCGCAATGACTGACGTCCGTATGCTTCTGGCGGCCTTGTTGTTCTGTATCGCCGCCGTCAGCGGCGTGATTTACATTGCTGTTCAGCCGACCCAGTTGCGCGTCGGCGTGACGGCGGATGACGCGATCAGCAGACATGTCATGCAGATCGCCGACCAGGCGTTTCGCGAGCGCAAAAAAGAAATCCGCCTGAAGATGGTGGTGCTGCGCAACGCCGCCGAGGTGGCGACGGCGCTGAACGCCGGCGCCATCGATCTGGGCGTTGCACGCTCGGACAATATCGCCGCCGCCACCGCCGAAGCCATTCTCCTGCTCCGTCGTGAGGCCCTGGTCATTGTCGCCCCCGGCGTGGATGACGCCACGGATGTCAGCGCCCTTTCCGGCAAGCGCATCGGCGTTCTGGCGTTCGGAGGCCCTGAGCCCGGCAACCGCCTGAACGCCCTGTTCGACTATTATGGCCTCGTGGGCGCCTCGCAGAAGAGCGCCGTCATCCAGCCGGCGGAACTGACCGACGCCCTGGCGTCGCGCCGCTTTGATGCGTTCGCTTTGCTGGGCTCGGTGACCGCCCCCGCTGTTGCCGCCAGCGTGCGCCGGATCGCCGAAACCAGCCCAGGCGGCATCGCCATTATCGACATGGCCGAGGCCGAGGCGCTGGCGCAACGGGTCGGCGATCTGGAAACCGTTTCCATTCCCGCCGGTATCTTTCGCGGCAATCCGCCGCTGCCTGCGAAGCAGAAGGGTACGGTGGCCGCTCCGGTGCGTCTGATGGCCCGGGCGGATCTGGATGAAGGCAAGGTTTCACGGCTGTTGCAGCAATTCCTGTCCGTTCGCTCCGCCATCCGCCGCGCCGCGCCGGGCTACGATCACTATGAAGTGCCGGATCCCGAGGACTCCCCGGTGCTGGTGCATCAGGGCGCCCGGGCCTTCCGGGATGGCGAAAATACCGGCCTGCTCGACCGCTACAGCGATGCGCTCTATCTCGGCCTGTTCGTGATCGGCGGCGTCGCCTCCTTCGCCACCGCCATCACCGCCCGGTTTGCGTTGGGCCGTCGTCGTCGCCTGATGCGGGTGCTGGGTGAGCTTCGGGCCGTTGGGGCCAGCCTGGCGACGGTTACGTCGCCGCCACAGCTGGATGAAGCGGAGACCCGGGTGGAGCTTCTGCTGTCGTCAGTGTTCGAGCGGGCCGCCAATTGTGAACTGTCCGCCGATGATCTTGCCGCCATCAATCTGGCGTTCGACTGGTGGCGCACCCAGATAACGGATGCCCGCGCCCGTCTTTCCGTCGCCTCAACCGAGGCGGCCGGACAGCGATTCCTGCCGACGCAGGCGCCTGGCAGTTGATTGGCGACGTTTTATGCGTCAAACGAACCTGAACCGGCCGCCATGGCCCTGTCATTCCGCCGGTCAGTTATTGGGTAGCTGCTGAAAAGCGCAGGCTACGGGACAGGAGAGCGCTCCATGCGTGCGGGCGAAGTCGCGCGATCGACCAACGAAACCAAAATCTCCGTTTCCATTAATCTGGACGGGGACGGCAAGGCTGACGTCGCCACCGGCGTTGGTTTCTTCGATCACATGCTGGACCTGTTTGCCCGTCATGGCCTGTTCGACGTCAAGGTTCATGCTGACGGCGACCTGCACGTTGATGACCATCACACCGTGGAAGATTGCGGCATTGCTCTTGGCGAAGCCTTCCGCAAGGCGCTTGGCGACAAGCGCGGAGTCGTCCGCTACGCCGACGCTCACGTTCCGATGGATGAAACCCTGTCCCGTGTTTGCGTCGACATTTCGGGGCGGCCATTCCTGGTGTTCCGCACCGAATTTACCTCCGGCAAGATCGGAACATTTGACACCGAGCTGGTGCGGGAGTTTTTCCAGGCTTTCGCCATGAACGCCGGGCTCACTTTGCATGTCGAGACATTCTACGGTCTCAACAGCCACCATATCGCCGAAAGCTGCTTCAAGGGGCTGGGGCGCGCCCTGCGCAAGGCCGTGGCGATCGACGCCCGCGAAGGCGGCCGGATCCCCTCCACCAAAGGCGCGCTCTGACGCTGCGGCGGTGCGGGCGTAAATTCCCGCTTCCGGAAGCGACCGGGGTATTTTTCAGGCAGGGCAGGCGTTATTTCGTTCATGGGGTGTTTTCCCATCCATGCTCTGGATGGGAATGCTCCAGGCAGATCTTTCGAGCCCGCGGGATCTGCGCCTGTGCGCCATGGGTGACCTGACATGAAGTCGTTTCTGTTGTTTGCGCCCCAGGGGGCGAGGTCCGGGGACCCCGGGGCGCTCGAAAACGTGGTGGTGGTCAGGGATTCGTTCAGCTGGCTGGCGTTTCTCGCGCCGACCCTGCGGTTCCTGTATTTCCGGATGTGGCTGGCGGCGCTCATGGTCTTGTTCGTCACGCCGGTGGTGCTGGCGCTGGCTCATTATTTCCCTGTTGGATCAGGCGTCGTGCTGTTGGTTCTCCTCGCGGTTCGCCTGTTCATTGGGCTTGAGGCCGGGGCATTGTACGCCCGATCCTTGCGTGGCCGGGGCTATCGCCTGACGGACGCTGTCGTCGCCCGCAACGCTGCTGAGGCGGAGAATTTGATGTTCAGACGGTGGTTGTCGCAGTCGGCGGACGTTTCTCAAACCGCCGCCGCCGCGCCTCCAGCCGCGCCGCCGGAGCGGCGCGCCATGGTGGGCATTGTAGGGTTGTTCCCCGAGCCGGAGGGCGGTCGTTGAATACGGTTGTTGTGGTTGATTATGGCTCTGGCAATCTGCACTCCGCCTGCAAGGCCCTGGAGCGCGCTGGCAGCGACGTCGCCGGCGAAGTCACTGTCCGGTTGTCGTCCGACCCTGAGGAGGTGCTGAAGGCCGATCGCGTGGTGTTGCCGGGCGTCGGCGCTTTTGCCGATTGCCGCCGGGGGCTCGATGCGGTTCCAGGGCTCACCCAGGCGTTGACGGAACTGGTTCAGGAAAAGGGCCGACCGTTCTTTGGCATCTGCGTTGGCATGCAACTGTTGGCCTCGCGCGGTCTGGAATACGAGACTACCGCCGGGCTGGACTGGATCAGCGGCGATGTGGCGCCAATCCGCCCGGCGGATCCATCGCTGAAAATTCCTCATATGGGCTGGAACGATCTCACCCAGCTCCGCCCCCATCCGCTACTGGATAATCTGCTGGGCTCCGATAGCAGCCGCGACGCGTATTTTGTCCATTCCTATGCGCTGTCCGCCGCCCGGCCCGAAGACGTTGTCGCCACGACCGACTATGGCGGACCGATTGCAGCTTTCGTTGCCCGCGACAATGTTGCCGGCAGCCAGTTTCATCCCGAGAAGAGCCAGGGCTTCGGCCTGGCCCTGCTTTCCAATTTCATCAGGTGGCGTCCGTGATCCTGTTTCCCGCAATCGACCTCAAGGAAGGCCAGTGCGTCCGTCTGGTTCATGGCGACATGAATCAGGCCACCGTGTTCAACGATGATCCGGGCGCCCAGGCTGAAGCGTTCCGCGCCCAGGGGTTCGACTGGCTGCACATCGTTGATCTGGACGGAGCCTTCGCCGGGCGGCCGGTCAATGCGAATGCGGTCGAATCGATCCTCTCCCGGGCCCCTGGCATGTCGATGCAACTCGGCGGCGGCATTCGCGACATGCGCACGGTCGACGGCTGGCTGTCGCGCGGCGTGTCGCGCGTCATTATCGGCACCGCGGCCGTGCGCGATCCGGCCTTCGTGCGTGAAGCGGCGCGGCTCCACCCTGGCCGCATCGCCGTTGGCATTGATGCGCGCGACGGTCGTGTGGCCGTCGAAGGCTGGGCCAGCCTGTCGGAGATCGGCGCGGAGGAACTTGGCAAGAAGTTCGAGGACGCTGGCGTCGCCGCCATCATTTTCACCGACATCAGCCGCGACGGCGCCATGGGTGGTCTCAATATCGAGTCGACGCTTGCCCTGGCCCGCGCCGTGTCGATTCCCGTGATTGCCTCCGGAGGACTGGCCTCCATCGCCGACGTTCAGCGCCTGACGCAACCCGACTGCGCGATTCTGGAGGGCGCGATTTCCGGCCGCGCCCTGTATGACGGCCGCCTTGACCCGGCCGAAGCGCTGGCGTTGCTGAAGAACGTGGGACGTTGAGCCGATGTTGAAGGTTCGCATCATCCCCTGCCTCGACGTGAAGGACGGGCGGGTCGTCAAGGGCGTCAAATTCGTCGATCTGGTCGACGCAGGCGATCCGGTGGAAGCTGCGCGCGCCTATGACGCGGCGGGAGCCGATGAGCTCTGCTTCCTCGATATCACCGCCAGCCACGAAGATCGCAGCACCCTGCTTGATGTGGTGCAGCGTACGGCCGAGGCCTGTTTTACGCCCCTGACCGTCGGTGGCGGCGTGCGCACCGTCGAGGATATCCGCAGGCTGCTGCTGGCCGGCGCCGACAAGGTCTCGATCAATACAGCCGCGGTGAACAACCGTCAGTTCGTCCGTGAAGCGGCGGAGAAATTCGGCGACCAGTGCATCGTCGTGGCCATTGACGCCAAGCGCGTCTCGCCTGAGGGCGCGCCGCCGCGCTGGGAAATTTTCACTCACGGCGGCCGGCGCGAAACCGGCATCGACGCCATCGATTTCGCCCGTGAGGTGGTCTCGCTGGGCGCTGGCGAGCTGCTGGTCACTTCGATGGACCGCGACGGCACGCGCGCTGGCTACGATCTGCCGCTGATGAAGGCAATTTCCAGCGCTGTCAGCGCCCCGGTCATTGCTTCGGGCGGCGTTGGCTCGCTGGACGATCTGGTCAATGGCGTGACGGAAGGTGGGGTCAGCGCCGTGCTGGCCGCGTCAATTTTCCACTTTGGGACTTATACGGTCAGCGAAGCCAAAGCGCATATGGCGGCGGCCGGCATACCGGTGCGGATGGTCTGACATGGGCAAATTCACGCTTGAGGATCTCGAGGCGATCGTTGCGGTTCGCGCTGCCGCGAGCCCCGATGTGTCGTACACAGCGAAACTGCTTGCCGACGGTCCCATGAAAGCTGCAAAAAAGCTGGGGGAGGAGGGCGTGGAAGCCGCCCTCGCCGCTGTGGCGCGCGACAGGGAAAACCTGACGGGCGAAGCGGCCGATGTTCTCTACCACCTGCTGGTGGTTTTGCGTGGCGCCGATATTCCACTCAGCGCTGTGATGGAGGAACTGCAACGCCGGACCGGTCAGTCCGGATTGCAGGAGAAGGCGTCCCGCCAGACCTGAACAATGCGGCGGGAGACAGGAACGATAATGACGCCAGCAGATTTCGCCACGCCGCTTGAGCTGATCGAGCGCTCCGTCTCTCCGTTCCGCGAATTTACCCGGGCGGAATGGGCGCGGTTACGCGCCGACACGCCGTTGACGCTGACTGGCGATGAAGTCATGAAGCTGCAGTCGCTCAATGACCCGATTTCGCTCGAAGAGGTCATCGCGATTTATCTGCCTTTATCGCGTTTGCTATCCCTGTATGTCGCCGCGACGCAGGGGCTGTTCAAGGCGACGCAGCGTTTCCTGCTGGCTGAGCAGGAAACCAAGGCGCCCTATATCATTGGCATTGCCGGTTCGGTCGCCGTCGGCAAATCAACGACGGCCCGTATCCTGCAGGCCTTGCTGGCGCGCTGGCCCAACACGCCCAAGGTGGCGCTCGTGACCACTGACGGCTTCCTGTATCCCAACGCTGAACTGGAGCGTCAGGGATTGATGGAGCGCAAGGGCTTTCCGGAAAGCTACGACACGCAGCAACTCCTGCATTTCCTGTCCGACATCAAATCGGGCAAGCGAAATGTCGCAGGGCCTGTCTACTCCCACCTCGTCTATGACGTGGTGCCTGGCGAACATGTGTATGTCGACCAGCCGGACATCCTCATCGTCGAAGGCCTGAACGTTCTGCAGCCGGCGCGTCTGCCGAGGGATGGCAGCGACATTCCGTTCGTGTCGGATTTCTTCGACTTTTCCATTTATCTGGATGCGGACGAGGACCTGTTGCACGAATGGTACGTGACGCGCTTCATGCGGCTGCGTGAAACGGCGTTCCGTGATCCCCAGTCCTATTTCCGCAAATACGCCAGCGTGAGCGAAGGCGAGGCGTTGCAGATGGCGGAACGTTTGTGGAGCCGCATCAATCTGACCAACCTGCGCGAAAATGTCCTGCCAACCCGCCGGCGCGCCGACCTGGTGCTGCGCAAGGGCGGCAGCCATCTGATCGAGGAAGTGTCGCTGCGCCGGCTGTAACCGGTTCGGCGTAGCCTTTTATGTTGGGGAAGGGGCGGCCAGAGCCGCCCCGTTTTTGTCAGAGCTTCAAGCCTGATTGCGCAACGAGCTGCCTGAGATCAGCCACAGGCCGTGCGCCCATGTGCTGGATGATCTCGGCGGCGGCGACGGCGCCGAGCTGTCCGCAGGTCTCGAGCGACAAATTGCGGGCGAGGCCGAAGAGGAAACCTGCCGCGAACAGATCGCCGGCGCCGGTGGTGTCGACCAGGGTCTCGATCGGCGCCGCTGGCACCGCGATGCGCTTGCCGTCGTTCAGAATGACGCAGCCCTTTTCCGAGCGGGTGACCACGCCCAGCACATCGCGTTTCGCCAGTTCAGTCAGCGCTGTCTCGAAATCTGCGGTCTGGTACAGGCTGGTCAGTTCGTGAACATTGGCGAAAACGATATCGACCACCTTGCGGTCGATAAGGTCATTGAATTCGTCGCGATAGCGGTCGACGCAGAATGCGTCAGACAGGGTCAGGGCGACCCGCCCGCCATGGGCGTGCGCCACGTCGGCGGCGCGCAGGAAGGCCGCTTTGGCCTGCGGCGGGTCCCAGAGATAACCTTCCAGATAGACGATGCCCGACGCGGCGATCATCTCCTCGTCCAGGTCGGCCGGGCTGAGATCCTGTCCGGCGCCCAGATAGGTGCTCATGCTGCGTTCGCCGTCCGGCGTCACCAGCACGAAGCAGCGTCCCGTGCCAGGGCCGTCCCCGGCTGCCGCCGTTGGAAAGGCGACGCCCATGGCGTGCAGGTCGTGGGCGAAGGCCGCGCCGAGATCGTCCTGGCGCACCCTGGCGATCAGGGCGCCGCGGCCGCCGAGGGCGGCGACGCCGGCGATGGTGTTGGAGGCTGAGCCGCCGGACACCGTCGTGGTGGGGCCCATGGCTGCATACAGGGCGTCGGCGCGGGCTTCATCCACGAGTTGCATGGCGCCCTTGGCGATGTGATGCTGACCGAGAAAAGTCTCATCGGCCCGCGCCAGAATATCGACGAGCGCATTGCCGATGCCAAGCACATCGTGCCGCTTTGCAGACATGGAAATCTCCTGATGGATGCGCCCGGACATGGGCGTTCTGGCGGGCGGGTAGCTGGAAAGGTGCGCGGCGGTCACGCGCCCTGGCGGTTTCCGGATCAATGGTCCGTCACCTGATAACAGAATGCGATGACGCTGACTCGCCATTCTGGTCAAGCCCGGGGCGCGCCGGCGTCTGAAGTTGCTCAGGCGCCATCGCGTCGGGCGAGTGCTGGCGCCGACGCCCTGTTGTGCTTGCGTCAGGGCGTGACGGGCGTCATAACGCGCCTTTGCGACGCATGTTCAGCGGGGCGCTGCCTGATCCGGATGGCGCCGTTCATCTGCCAGGAGCATGCCCGATCTTCCGACATGCGATTCTCGTTCGTTTCTGGCGCACCCGCCCAACGAATGCGGGTCGCACCTGACCTTAACCACCGGGTGATGGTGAAGCAGTATGGCGACAATCGGCCAGCGCGTGTTCTCCGGCGTGCAACCCACGGGCAATCTGCATCTCGGCAATTATCTTGGCGCCATCCAGCGCTTCGTCGGGCTTCAGGACCAGTATGAGTGCATCTATTGCGTGGTGGATATGCACGCCATTACCGTCCCCCAGAAGCCTCAGGAGCTGACGCGGCAGATTCGCGAGGTCACCGCTGCCTTTCTGGCTTGCGGCATCGACCCAAGGCGGCACATCGTGTTCAACCAGAGCCAGGTCAGCGGCCATGCGGAACTGGCATGGGTGTTCAACTGCGTCGCCCGCATGGGCTGGCTCAACCGTATGACCCAGTTCAAGGAGAAGGCGGGCAAGGATCGTGAAAACGCTTCCGTGGGCCTGTTCACCTATCCGGACCTGATGGCCGCCGACATTCTCGTCTACCGCGCCACTCATGTGCCGGTCGGCGAAGACCAGAAGCAGCATCTGGAGCTGACCCGCGACATCGCCCAGAAGTTCAACAATGATTTCGCCGAATCGATCGCCCGCAATGGTTTCGGCGAGACATATTTCCCGCTGGCCGAGCCACTGATCCAGGGTCCGGCCCGCCGGGTCATGAGCCTGCGTGACGGCGCGAAGAAAATGTCCAAATCGGACCCGTCCGATTACTCGCGCATCAACCTCACCGACGGTCCCGACGCGATCGCCCAGAAGGTGCGCAAGGCCAAAACCGACGCGGAGCCGCTGCCGTCCGAGGAGGAGGGGCTCGCCAATCGCCCTGAAGCGGACAATCTGGTTGGCATCTACGCGGCGCTGTCTGGACGCGCCAAGGCTGACGTGCTGTCCGAATTTGGCGGTTCGCAATTCTCGATCTTCAAGAGCGCCCTGGTCGATCTGTCCGTGTCGCATCTGGGACCGATCGGTTCGGAGATGCAACGCCTTGTAGCGGATGCGGATTACATCGATGCCGTCCTCGTCGACGGCGCCGACCGCGCTCGCGTGCTGGCCGACCAGACCATGCGAGAGGTCAAGGATATCCTCGGTTTCATTCGCGCCCGCTAATCCGCGGCCACACATTGGCGGCGCCTCGCCTCCATGCGTGGGCGCGACATCGCCGTTTGTTGCCTTCGCTGGACGCCCCCGCCATATTTGATGCAGAGACCGGCATGACCGGCTCTGAACGACGCGTCGGAACAAAAGACACGGCCAGATCCGCCCAGTGAGCAGGTTTGGCTTCAGCCGACCCGCCGGCCTTGAACCGGCGTGCGAGGAGTTGACGATGTTTATCCAGACCGAGGCGACGCCCAATCCGGCAACGCTCAAATTCCTGCCCGGCCGCACCGTTCTGGCCGACGGCACGCTCGATTTCCGCAGCCGCGATGACGCGTCGGCGTCTCCGCTGGCCGAGCGGCTGTTCAACGTGGACGGCGTCGCCGCTGTATTTTTCGGCAACGACTTCATCACTGTCACCAAGGCGGGTGGCGAGTGGGCGCACCTGAAGCCGGCCGTTCTGGGCGCGATCATGGAGCATTTCATGTCCGGCGCGCCGGTGGTTGCCGACCGGGCGGTCCTGCCGGTGGATGACGGCGAGGAGTTCTTTGACGAAAAGGACGCCGGCATTGTCGACACCATCAAGGACCTGCTGGAAACCCGCGTGCGGCCGGCCGTCGCCAATGATGGCGGGGACATCACCTTCGTCGGTTATCGCGACGGCACCGTCTATCTGTCCATGAAGGGCGCCTGCGCCGGCTGTCCGTCGTCAACCGCGACCCTGCAGCACGGCATCCAGAACCTGTTCCGGCACTTCCTGCCGGACGTTCAGGCCGTCGAAGCTGTATAAGCCTCCTGCGGGTATCGGGCGGCGAAGGGAGATGTGATTGCGCGTTCTGGCGATTGATACGGCCCTCGGCGCCTGCTCGGCATGCGTGGCGGAGCGTGGGGCTTCGGCCGCGATCTCAACGGAAACCATGGTCATGGAGCGTGGCCATGCCGAGGCGCTGCTGCCGCTGCTGGAGCGCGTGATGGCTCATGCGCCGGGCGGTTTCAGCGCTATCGACCGGGTGGTGGTGACCGTGGGGCCGGGCAGTTTCACTGGTCTCCGCATCGGCATCTCGGCCGCCCGGGCGATCGGGCTCGCCCTCAAGGTTCCTGTCGTCGGCGTCACCAGCCTCTCGGCCCTGCTGAGCCCGATCGTCGCCACGGCCGGCGACCGTGTCGCCGTCGCCGCCATTGACGCCCGCCATGGTCAGGTTTTCGTTCAGGCCGTAGCGCCCGGGGGGCGCGTCGTGGTGCCGGCGCGGCTGGCGCCCGCCCGTGAGGCGGCGCGCCTGCTTGGTTCCGGCAATATCATGATCGCTGGGTCTGGCGCCGGGCTGCTCGCTGCAGAGGCCTGGTCTGTCGGCGTCAACGCCACGGTCGCTCCGGACGCCCTGTTTCCTGATCCGCTATGGGTGGCGCGATTGGGCGCGCTGGCCGACCCGGCGACGGCGCTGCCCAAGCCGTATTATTTGCGCGCGCCGGACGCGAAGCCGCAGGAAGGCGGCGCGCTGCCGCGCGCCTGATCGCCTCACACGCCGTCAATGGCTTCAGGAGGTCATATGAGCCTTTTGCGATGGCCTTGGGGCTCGAGTGAGGACCTGACAGCGCAACGGCTGCAACCGGCCTGCGCTGCGGCTCTGGCGCATATCCACGCCGCAAGCTTCGCCCATGGTTGGGATGAGGAAGCCATGGCGGCGATGATCCTTGATGACATGATCCAGGGCGACGGCCTGTTCGTCGCCGGACAACCAGGCAATGCGCCTGTGGCGTTCGTGCTTAGCCGCTGCGTGCTGGATGAGGCCGAGATACTCACCATCGCCGTAGCCGGTCGCTGGCGCGGCCGCCGGGCGTCGCTTCGCCTGTTGCAGCATCATTTGCAATGTCTGGCCGCGCGTGGCGTCAGGACGGTGCATCTGGAGGTGGAGGAGGGCAATACGCCAGCCCTGCGCCTGTACAGCGGTTTTGGGTTTGTCAGAACGGGCGAGCGCAAGGGCTATTACGCCAAAGCAGACGGCTCGCGCGCAACGGCGGTGCTGATGACCCGGGAGCTGTGAGCCTTCCAGCAGAACGGCGTCATCAGGGATGATGCGTTCAACCGCATGGCGGAGGGCAAACCCCGTTTCAGGATGGATGGGGGCGTTCAGCCAACGCCGTCCGGTGACCTGCAGAACAACGCGGCCCGCGCCATATGTGGCGCGGGCCGCGTCTATTTGACAACCGGCAGGACAATGCGCCTGCCGGATCCATGTGGGCTTATTTCTGGCCCGGCGCCGCAGCGCGGATGGCGGCGTCCACATGCGGCTCGAAGGTTTTGAAATTGTCGTGGAACATGCCGACCAGGCGCTGCGCCGTGGCGGCGAAATCCGCCTTGTCGGCCCAGGTCTTGACCGGGTCCAGAATGTCGCCCTCGATGCCGGGAACAGCGACGGGTACTTCGAAGCCGAAGTTCGGATCGGTGCGGAATTCGACCTTGTTCAGCGAGCCGTCGAGGGCGGCGCCGAGCAGGGCGCGCGTGGCGCGGATCGGCATGCGGCTGCCAATGCCCGGCTTGCCGCCGGTCCAGCCGGTATTCACCAGCCAGCAGGTCACGCCATGCTTCGCGATCAGCTCACGCAGCAGGTTGCCGTACTCCGAGGGATGACGCGGCATGAACGGGGCGCCGAAGCAGGTGGAGAACGTTGCCTGCGGCTCGGTCACGCCCTTCTCGGTGCCAGCGACCTTGGCGGTGTAGCCGGAGAGAAAGTGATACATGGCCTGGGCCGGCGTCATGCGGGCGATCGGCGGCATCACGCCGAACGCGTCGGCCGTCAGCATGATGATATTCTTCGGAATGCCGGCGCGGCCCGTGGCTGAGGCGTTCGGAATGAAATCCAGCGGATAGGCGCAACGGGTGTTTTCGGTCTTCGACGTATCATCGAAGTCCGGCTCGCGGGTCAGCGGATCAACGACCACATTCTCCAGCACGGTGCCGAAGCGCTCGGTGGTGGCGTAGATCTCCGGCTCGGCCTCGCGTGAAAGGCGCACGGTCTTGGCGTAGCAGCCGCCTTCGAAATTGAACACGCCGGTCGGAGCCCAGCCATGCTCGTCGTCGCCGATGAGCGTACGCTTCGGATCGGCGGAGAGGGTGGTCTTGCCGGTGCCGGAGAGGCCGAAGAACACCGCCACGTCGCCTTCTGGACCGGCGTTGGCCGAACAGTGCATCGGCATCACGCCGACGGTCGGCAGCACGTAGTTGAGGTAGGTGAACACCGACTTCTTCATTTCACCGGCGTAGCTGGTGCCGCCGATGAGCACGATCTTGCGCGTGAAGTCGATGGCGATGACGGTCTCGGTGCGCACGCCGTGGCGGGCGGGATCGGCCTTGAACGACGGCAGGTCGACGATCGTCATTTCGGGAACGTAGCTGCCTACCTCGCTGCGATCCGGGCGGATCAACAGGTTGCGGATAAACAGCGAGTGCCAGGCGAATTCCGTGAAGACGCGCGCACGCACGCGGTGGGCCGGGTCGGCGCCGCCAAAGAGGTCCTGCGCGAACAGTTCCTTGCCTTCGGCGTGGGCGATGAAGTCGGCCAGGAGCGTATCGAACTGGGCCGGCGTGATGGCGCCGTTATTGTCCCACCACACCGTGTTTTCGGTGTTGGCGTCGCGCACCACGAACTTGTCCTTGGGGGAACGACCGGTGTGCACGCCGGTTTCGGCGAGCAGGGCGCCGCCCCGAACCAGCTGCGCCTCATCCCTTTTCAGGGCTTCTTCATACAGGCGGGGGGCCTCAAGGTTCCAGTTTACCCGTTTGAGCCCACGAAAACCGAAGCTTTCAGCGCCATGCGCTGCATTGAATACGCCCACGTTCTCCACGAAACGTCCTCCTTGGGGGCCGTCCGGGGGGCTTGAGAAGCCTGCAACGGCCGCCAGCGGTCAATCAGATGTGCGGTTCCTATGACAGAAATCTGTCAGGGTTTCTACGTGGCAATGTAAGTACAATGCAACGGTGAGAACGGGGCGGGTTGCGCGTTATCCCGGGAGACTGGCCTTTTCCGGCAAATCAGGCGCATCAGCAGGCAGACGGGCGTTTTCCGCGTCGCTTGGACGCATGCGACGGCCCACATGCCGAAATGGCTTCGCCCTTGTTGGCTACTCTTCCTCGCCAAACCGGTCGGCCAGCAAGGCTTCAATGGCGTTCAGGGCTTCCCGCGCGTCATGGCCGCTGGCGGACACGATGACGGACGTGCCTTTGGCCGCGGCGAGCGTCAGGAGACCCATAATTGATCGGCCGCCCACGGTTTCTCCGCAACGCGTCACCATGACGTCGGCTTCGAAACGGTCGACTGTCTGGACAAACTTGGCTGACGCACGGGCATGAAGCCCCTTGCGGTTAATAATCGGCAACTCGCGCGACACCGCGCCTGGCGGCAGATCGGGAGGCGGGAAGTCTGGCTCGCAGTCCAAGCGGCGCGCCTCCTACTTTCCAGCCAGAACGCGGCTGGCGACGTTGATGTACTTGCGTCCGGCTTCCTGCGCCTGAAGCACGGCGTCAGCCAACGGCAGGTCCTCACGGACGCTCGCGAGCTTGATCAGCATGGGCAGGTTGATGCCGGCGATCACTTCGACCTGCAACCCGGCCATGCATGAGATGGCGAGGTTTGAGGGCGTGCCGCCGAACATGTCGGTAAGGACCACCACGCCCGAGCCGCTGTCCACATGTCGCACCGCCGTCAGAATATCCTGACGGCGACTGTCCATGTCGTCTTCCGGTCCGATTGTGATTGTTTCTACCTGTTGCTGTGGGCCGACGACATGCTCCAGGGCGGAGCGGAATTCCGTGGCCAGACACCCGTGCGTCACAAGCACAAGACCGATCATTTAGCTTCCCATTGACGACGCCGGTCCATGGAGGTCTCTGCAGCCTCCGGAGCGTCCACAAGAGCAGTCATTTTGAGCATCGCGCGCACAAGCGCAAGATGGGTGCGACCTTTTCGCTCAAAATACCGATGGCCCCCGGCGTTGCTCCATGGCTTCTTTCGCGCCGGAATGGTCCAGAAAAGCCATGACCAACAACTCACGCTGATGATTTTTACCAAGACTGATCATTGGCAACGACATTGCGCCATGGCGCCACTGCGGGGCAGCGTCGTCGGGATAGCGTGGACCATCATCGCTTTGACACCATACCGCCGCGCGGATGACGGCGGCGCGCTCATATGTGGTTTCCTGGATCCCATAGCCAAACAACTCGTAGTCGCCCGCTATGCGCGGGTGCGAACGTCCCAGCACCCGGCGCCCGGATGTCCACAACATGGTGCGATCATCGGCGACCATGCGGGCGAAGCGGCCGGCGCGTCGCCATCTGTCGAGCAGGCCAAGCGCCAGGGTCGTCTTGCCGGCGCCGCTGTCGCCGAGAATGAGCAGACCCCTGTCGTCCAGAAGCACGCAGGAGGCGTGGACCGATGTCGCCTCCTCGCTCTGCTGGCGCATCGCCGGAACAGGGGGCGACGACATCAGGCAGCCACCAGCGCCGGGAGGCGCACAACAAAAGTGGCTCCGAGAACGATTGGATCGTCGTCGTCTTCATCGGTGGGATCAAGACGGTTGCGCGCGGTGATCGTTCCCTTGTGCGCTGAGATAATCTGACGGGAGATAGACAGGCCGAGACCGGAATTCTGCCCGAACCCCTGCTCGGGGCGGTCCGTATAAAAGCGCTCGAAAATGCGCTCCAGGGCGTGTTCGGGGATGCCTGGGCCATCATCCTCGACGCGGATCTCCACATCCTGCCTGAGGCGTCGCAAGTGGATGCGAACGCTGGCCCCGTCAGGTGAGAACGAGCGCGCATTATCCACGAGGTTGTTGATGACCTGGCTGAGGCGCCCGTCATGTCCCATGACCACGAAGGCGTCCTTGCCGAGGGGATGCGCGTCGATGGTCACCTCAACTGGCGCCTGCCCCTCCCGTCGCACTTCGTTGGCGATGGACGACACGCCCTGCACCAGGCGGGCGACGTCAACCGGCTCGGCGTCTTCGCGCGACAGTTCCGCATCGAGGCGCGAGGCGTCGGAAATATCGGTGATCAGCCGGTCGAGACGTTTCACGTCATGCTGGATGACTTCCATCAGCCGGCCACGCGATTCGTCGGTTTTCGCCAGTGGCAAGGTTTCCACGGCGCTGCGCAGCGACGTCAGCGGGTTTTTCAACTCATGGGCGACATCGGCGGCGAAGCTCTCGATCGCGTCGATCCGGTTGTACATGGCCGTGGTCATGTCGCGCAGGGCGCCCGACAGGTGGCCGATTTCGTCCGCGCGGTTGGTGAAATCGGGAATGCTGTGCCGGGACCTCGCCCCCTTGCGCACCCGGTCAGCCGCCTCGGCCAGGCGTCGCATCGGACCAGCGATGGCGCCAGCCAGCAGGAACGACAACAACACCATGACGAGAGCGGCGATGAGGAACACCTGCAGCAGCCCCAGGCGTTCCTTGGCGATGATCTGATCGATATCGCCGCCCTGGGTCGACAGCAGCAGGACGCCGCGCACGGATTTCAGCCGCTGGATAGGCACCGCCACAGAGACGATGGTTTCGCCATTGCTGTTGACGCGCACAACCGAGGCTGGCTTGCCGGCAATGGCGCTGGCGACCTCTGGCAGGGAACGGCCGCTGCTGGTGGTCAGCACCTCAGCCGGCAGCCCCTTGGTCTGTGTCCAGCGGCGGATGGCCTCCCACAGACGCTCCAGCAATCCTGGCGGCTCCCGGGGGATCGGCGGCAGATCAAGTCGCAGCACGTCGCCCCGGGCCAGATGTGACTGGGAGTCCAGCAGCAACTGGCCTTCGCGATCGAATACCCGGGCGCGGGTGCCAGTCGGCGTCACAAGGTGGCGCAGCAGTGGTGCGACGCGCTCGGGGTTGATCGAGAACTCAAGCGGCGACAGGGCTTCCTCGCCGAAGCCGGAGCTTTCCCCGGCCTGAAGCTGCAGCAGCTTGTCGGGGTCGATGAGAATCGCGTCGGTTTCGACTGTCGCCGAGGTGGCTATGGCGCCCGCGATGATCTCGCCCTGGGTCAGCAGGCTTTGCACGCGCGCCTCAATCAACCCCTCGCGGAACTGGTTGAGATACAGAAAGCCGATCAACAGGACGACCAGGCCCGCGAGATTCAGCATGACGATGCGGCGCGTCAGGCTGGACGACATGCGGGTCAGCATAACGCGCGCGAAACGCCTGATACGGGTTCCCAGACCTTTGGCGGCTTCATCGGCGGCCGGTTCAGTCTGGTCGTCAGATACTGTGTCAGTCATTCGCGCGCATCGCCCGCCCGGGCGTGTTGAGAGACGGTTCCACCGCTGCATCGAACAGAGCGACGCCCCCGGCAGGCGGCGTCGGCTCCCGTTCACATTCTGGCGTCACGCCTGATCAGGCTTCCTTGAAGCGGTAGCCGACGCCATACAGGGTTTCGATCATGTCGAAATTGTCGTCGACAGCCTTGAACTTCTTGCGCAGGCGCTTGATGTGGCTGTCGATGGTGCGGTCGTCGACATAGACCTGATCGTCATAAGCCGCATCCATCAGGGCGTTGCGGCTTTTCACGACGCCCGGGCGCTGCGCCAGCGCCTGCAGGATGAGGAACTCCGTCACGGTCAGCGTCACGGGTTCGTTTCGCCATGTGCAGGTGTGGCGCTCCGGGTCCATCTTGAGCGCGCCGCGCTCCAGGGCGCGCGCGTCGCTTTCCCGCACCGCCGTCTGATCGCGGGGGCTGGCGCGCCGCAACACGGCCTTTACGCGCTCCACCAGCAGCCGTTGAGAAAACGGTTTGCGGATGAAATCGTCAGCGCCCATCTTCAGGCCGAAAAGCTCATCGATTTCCTCATCCTTCGAGGTGAGGAAGATAACCGGAAGATCGCTCTTCTGACGCAGCCGCCGCAACAGCTCCATGCCGTCCATGCGGGGCATCTTGATGTCGAGAATGGCGAGGTCCGGCGGATTCGTCTTGAATCCGTCCAACGCTGAAGCGCCGTCCGTATAGGTGAGGATCCGATAGCCTTCCGATTCCAGGGCGATGGAGACGGAAGTCAAAATGTTACGGTCGTCATCAACGAGAGCGATCGTTGGCATTGTGGCGTGGTTTTCCCGGATAGCGCGATGGTGGCCATCGCTGGCCGCACGCGGGTTGAACTCGGGTGAAGTCTGCTTCCCAACACGGCCGAAAAAAGGCGGTGGGTCGCAGCGAATGCTTTCATAGCATAATGTTTTCGCGAGATTTGCGCCAGCCTTCGCTTTGCAAGGCCGGTTTCGTCCTGGCGGCGCAGCCTGGTTAACACAGGTTTGGGGCAACTGCGGAGGCAGAAAAACTTGTGCGCCGCGCCTGTTGCGGAATCTGAAGCACCGTGCAGCGCATTGCCGCTTCGGGGTTTCCGCCGCCGGTTTCGCAGCGCGGATAGATGGCGTCAGGCGCGTTTAGGCATCGCCACGCATCGTCCCGAAGGCAGACGTCGCCTTGCCTGAAAAAAAACCGTCCATGGGAGAGCTACTGGCGCTGACAAAATGAAAAGCCGCCGAGCGATCACCGGGCGGCTTCCATTTTGAACGGGTATATCAGGGGAGCGAAGCATGCGCGCCGCCCCCGAAATATCAGTCGTTGGCTTCGGTCTTCTCGGCCTTCTGCTTCGCCTCGAGGTCCTCGCCAGTGGTCTGATCGACCACGCGCATGGACAGGCGCACCTTGCCGCGGTCATCAAAGCCCAGCAGCTTCACCTTGACCTTCTGGCCTTCCTTGACCACGTCCGTCACCTTGGCGACGCGCTGCGGCGCAAGCTGCGAGATGTGGACCAGACCGTCCTTGGCGCCGAAGAAGTTGACGAATGCGCCGAAGTCGGTGGTCTTCACCACAGTGCCGTCATAGATCACGCCGACCTCCGGCTCGGAGGCGATCGACTTGATCCAGTTCATGGCCGCTTCGATCGACTTCAGGTCGGCGGAAGCGATCTTGATGGTGCCGTCGTCGCTGATGTCGACCTTGGCGCCGGTCTTCTCGACGATCTCGCGAATGACCTTGCCGCCCGAACCGATGACCTCGCGGATCTTGTCCTGCGGAATCTTCATGGTCTCGATGCGCGGCGCGTACTGGCCGAGCTCGCTGCGGGCCGAGGTCAGCGCCATGGCCATCTCGCCAAGGATGTGGTCGCGACCGCCCTTCGCCTGATCAAGCGCCACGCGCATGATCTCTTCGGTGATGCCGGCGATCTTGATGTCCATCTGAAGCGAGGTGATGCCCGACGCCGAGCCGGCCACCTTGAAGTCCATGTCGCCGAGGTGATCCTCGTCGCCGAGGATGTCGGAGAGAACGGCGAAACGGTCGCCTTCAAGGATCAGACCCATGGCGATGCCGGCCACCGGCGCGCGCAGCGGCACGCCCGCGTCCATCAGCGCCAGCGACGAACCACACACGGTGGCCATCGACGACGAACCGTTGGACTCGGTGATCTCCGACACCAGACGGATGGTGTAGGGGAACTCGTGTTTGGCCGGGAGCATCGGACGCACGGCGCGCCAGGCGAGCTTGCCGTGACCAATCTCGCGACGGCCCGGCGAACCCATGCGGCCGGTCTCGCCGACGGAGTAGGGCGGGAAGTTGTAGTGGAGCAGGAAGTGCTCCTTGTAGGTGCCTTCCAGCGAGTCGATGAACTGCTCGTCATCGGCGGTGCCCAGCGTCGCCACGACCATGGCCTGGGTCTCGCCGCGGGTGAACAGCGCCGAACCGTGGGTGCGCGGCAGGAAGCCGACTTCCGAAACGATCGGACGGACGGTGCGAACGTCGCGACCATCGATACGGACGCCACTGTCCAGGATGTTCCAGCGGACGATCTTGGCCTGCAGCTCCTTGAAGACGCCCTTCACGGTCTCGGCCGGGAAGCGCGGCTCCTCGCCTTCAGGGAACAGGGCGGCGAACACCCTGGCCTTGACGGCGTCGACGGCAGCGTAGCGGGCCTGCTTGTCCGTGATCATGTAGGCCTTGCGCAGATCGGCCTCGGCGATCTCCAGCACAACCTTCTCGATGTCGGAGGTGTCGGCAACGACCAGATCGCGCGGCTCCTTGGCGGCGCGCTCGGCCAGACGGATGATGGCCTCGATCACCGGCTGGAAGTGCTTGTGGCCGAACATCACGGCGCCAAGCATCACGTCCTCGGACAGCTCCTTCGCTTCCGATTCCACCATCAGCACGGCGTCGGTGGTGCCAGCGACGACGAGGTCAAGCTCGGAGCCCTCGCGCTCGGCGAAGGTCGGGTTCAGCTTGTACTGGCCGTTGGCGTAGCCAACGCGGGCGGCGCCGATCGGGCCCATGAACGGGGCGCCGGACAGGGTGAGCGCCGCAGAGGCCGCCACCATGGAGACAATGTCGGGATCGTTCTCGAGATCGTGCGACAGCACGGTGATGATCACCTGGGTGTCGCAGCGCCAGCCGTCAGCGAACAGCGGGCGGATCGGACGGTCGATCAGGCGGGAAACCAGGGTTTCCTTTTCGCTCGGACGGCCTTCGCGCTTGAAGTAACCGCCAGGGATGCGGCCTGCGGCGAAGGTCTTTTCCTGGTAATTGACCGTCAGCGGCATGAAATCGATGCCAGGCTTCGGCTCTTTCGCCGCGACGACGGTGGCCAGCACGGTGGTCTCGCCATAGGTGGCGAGCACGGCGCCGTCGGCCTGGCGGGCGATGCGGCCAGTTTCGAGCGTCAGCTTCGAACCTGCCCAGATCAACTCTTCGCGTTGAATATCGAACATGTATTCTCTTTCCACGGGTATGCGGTCCGGCCACCGGGTACGCCATGAGCAAGATGGCGGGAGGCTCGCGCTTCAGGACGACGAGCCGCCGGCTATCCTGCTCCGGCCTGGCCGGAACATCGTCTGTGGGACCTGGGTCCCGGCGTCGCCAGTCATTCCCTGACTGACGTTGCTGAATGGGCCTGGCCCGCTGATGTAGCGGCGGCGGTTCAGCGTGGGCGCGGTTTCATTTCCTGAAACCGCCCGGCGCGGGCTTCCTGCGCCAGTGTGAATTCGTTGTGCGCGCGGCCTGGCGTTGCTCGCAGGTCGTGCGGACGGCGATGTGCGCCGTCGGCAGAGTGACGGGCGCCAGATAGCCGGCGCGCGCCAGTTTGTGGGGCTACCTGCCGGACGCCGCCACTGGCGCATGTCCGGATCTGTCGCCCGATGCCTGCGAGGCAATCAGCGACGAATGCCGAGGCGCTCGATCAGCGAACGGTAACGGGCTTCGTCCTTGCCCTTGACGTAGTCAAGCAGCTTGCGACGCTGGGAAACCATCTTGAGCAGGCCACGACGGGAGTGGTTGTCCTTGTTGTGGGCCTTGAAGTGCTCGGTCAGGTTAACGATGCGCTCGGTGAGGATCGCCACCTGGACTTCCGGGGAACCGCTGTCGCCATTCGACGTCGCGTATTCCTTGATCAGTTCCTGCTTGCGCTCAGGCGTAATCGACATCGGTGTTTCCTTTCAGCTGGAATATGGCCCGGCCGGGATGTCGTCCAGCAGGGTCGGGGTGCGCGCGCCGGTCCGCAGACCGGAGCGCACGGCGGCGCTTATGCACCAATCGGGCTGATTTGGCCATAACATTTTCACGCTGGCGATCAGGGATTGGCCAGAAGAAATATCGCCAGATCAAACGGATAGGCGAATTCACCCGAGGCGTCAGCCGCGTTCGCCGAGATTAAAAATCCGCTTCGGGTGCAGTTCGCCCCGATCAAATTCGGCGAGCGCCACCAGGCGGCCGGCCAGCATCACGGCGACAGTGCCCTCCAATACCGGCGCGTCGCGGCCACGCAGCAGCATGCTCTGCCCGCGCGCCAGGCGGCCGGCGCCGGTGCGATCGACGGCGACTGACGGCAAATCGCACAGGGCGGTGGCGACCGGCAGCAGCGCCGTGTCGGGCAGGCCATCCGGCGCTTCAGACGCCAGTGTTTCAAGCGCGTCGAGGGTGACGGAATTGTGGAGATTGAACGGTCCGACACGGGTCCGGCGCAGGGCCGCTACATGGCCGAAACAGCCAAGATTGCGGCCCAGGTCGCGGGCAATGGCGCGCACATAGGTGCCCTTGCCGCACTCCGCTTCGAACAGGGCCCGGTCCTCGGTGCGACTGACCAGTCGCAGCTGCTCAATGGTGACGGCGCGTGGTTGCAGTTCCACGGCCTCGCCTTCGCGCGCCCGGTCGTAGGCGCGTTCGCCGTCGATCTTGATGGCTGAGAACTTGGGTGGGACCTGCAGGATGGTGCCGGTAAAGCGTGGCAGCAATTCAGCGATGGCGTCCGGCTCCGGGCGCTCATCGGAACTGGCCACCACATGGCCTTCGGCGTCATCGGTATTGGTTTCTTCGCCCCAGGCGACGGTAAAGGCATACGCCTTGCGGCCATCCATGACATATGGAACCGTCTTGGTCGCCTCGCCAAGAGCGATGGGCAGGATGCCGGAAGCCAGCGGATCGAGCGTGCCGGCGTGGCCGGCTTTGCGGGCCCGGAACAGCCGCTTGATGACAGCGACGGCGTGGGTCGACGTCATGCCGACAGGCTTGTCCAGCACCACCCAGCCATTGACGTCGCGTTTTTTCGGGCGCGGCGCGGCGGAGGCCACAATCCGGACTTCAGCTTCCTCTGTCATTGGTCTTCCATTCCGGAGCATCCGGCAGCGCTGCCGGTCCGGCGTCGGGTTGGAGGCTACTCCTGATCGGGCGACGCGGCCCTGGACCGGAGCGGTCTTGGCGATGCCTGTGGTGGCGGATAGGCCGGCCGGAATTGCGCCAGATCAGGGCTTTGGAGCGCTTCGCATCCGGGATTGAACGGAACCGTCCAGGGGGCAACTCCAGACGGATCGGCGCATGGCTGCGTTGACATGTCGCCCGTGTCGGTCACGCCTCGTCGTCGGGCTCCTGCGGCCTGGCGAGATCGGCCTGGACTTTTTCGGACTGCAGCAACCGCTCGATGCGGCCGGCCTCATCGAATGTTTCGTCACGCCGGAAACGCAGATCCGGCGCATAGCGCAGGTTGATGCGGTGGGCCAGTTCTGAGCGAATATATTTCTTGTGTCGGTCCAGGGCGGCGATGACCGGCTTTTCGTCCTTGCCGCCGAGCGGCATGACATAGCAGGTGGCCAGCTTGAGGTCTGGCGACATGCGGACTTCCGGAACGGTCACGACATTGCCGCTGAGGGCGTCATCCTGGATCTCGCCACGGGCGAGAATCTCCGCCAGGGCATGGCGGACAAGTTCGCCCACGCGCAACTGGCGTTGTGATGGGCCGGAAGAAGGAGAGGCGGCGCGTTTTGCCATTGGGGTCACTGTCTTCGCCAGAGCAACATGCGGTCAGACTGAACCGGGACTTGCTCTATCGTCCTGAATTCATGCAGTTTCCTGGCTCAAAGCGAGGCCCGCCAGGCTGGAAAATGCTCCGCGACATGTCAGCCAGCGCAATCGCCTGCCCCGGATGACAACATACCCAGGATCGGGGATGAGAGACATTTTCCGGAGTGGCGCATCAGGCGACATATCCAGGCTGGGGCCTGTGAGCCGTCCGCCGCCTGACCGTTCTCATCGCCGTCATGACGCCGCAAAAAAGAGCGCACGGGCGCGATCACGCCGGGAAGCAGGTATGGAATGGCGCGCATGTCGTTCATGCGCGCCATGACTGTCACTGCAGGGTGCGGCGGATTTCCTCAACGCGGTAGCATTCGATGACATCGCCCTTGCGCATGTCCTCGAAGCGCTCGAAAGCCATGCCGCACTCCTGGCCGGAGCCGACTTCCTTCGCGTCGTCCTTGAAACGCTTGAGCTGGCTGAGCTTGCCTTCGTGGATGACGATGTTGTCGCGGATGATGCGCACATGCGCGCCGCGCTCGACCACGCCGTCCGTGACGCGGCAACCAGCGACCTTGCCGACCTTCGATACGTCGAAGACTTCCTGAACGACGGCTTCGCCGAGGCGGTGCTCGCGCAAGGTCGGCGCCAGCAGGCCCGACATCGCGTCACGAACATCATCAATGAGGTCATAGATGATGTTGTAGTAACGGATCTCAATGCCGGCTCGGTCAGCCGCTTCGCGCGCTTCCTTGTTGGCGCGGACATTGAAGCCCATGACGGTGGCCTTCGAGGCGCCGGCGAGGGTCACGTCGGACTCAGTGATGCCGCCGACGCCAGCGTGCAGGATGCGCGCCGTGACTTCGTCATTGCCAAGCTTCTCGACCGCGCCGCGAATGGCTTCGACAGAACCGTGCACGTCGCCCTTGACGACCAGCGCCAGTTCCTTCTTGCCGCCGCCTTCACGCAGGTCGCGCATCATGTCGGCCAGCGAGCGTCCGGCTCCGGCGCCGCGCGCCGCCAGCTTTTCGCGCCGCTGACGGGTGCGGAAGTCGGTGATCTCGCGAGCGCGGGCTTCGTTCTCGACCACGGCGACGCGATCGCCAGCTTCAGGGGTGCCATTGAAACCAAGCACCTCTGCCGGCACGGACGGGCCTGCCTCCTTGATCTGCGAACCGTTGTCAGCCACCAGGGCGCGCACGCGGCCCCATTCGCAACCGGCCACAACGATGTCGCCAACCCGCAGGGTTCCGCGATCGACCAGCACCGTAGCCACAGGGCCGCGGCCGCGATCGAGCTTGGCCTCGATGACGTTGCCTTCGGCCGAACGGTCCGGATTGGCGCGCAGGTCGAGAATCTCGGACTGCAACTGCAGACCTTCGAGCAGCTTGTCGAGGTTGGTCCCGGCCTTGGCTGAAACTTCGAACTCGAGCGTCTCGCCGCCCATGGACTCCACCACAACCTCGTGGCGCAGCAGTTCGGTGCGCACGCGCTGCGGATCGGCCGACGGCTTGTCGATCTTGTTGATGGCGACGATCAGCGGCACGCCGGCGGCGCGAGCGTGATCAATAGCCTCAATGGTCTGCGGCATGACGCCGTCATCGGCGGCCACCACCAGCACCACGATGTCCGTCACCTTGGCGCCGCGAGCGCGCATGGAGGTGAAGGCGGCGTGGCCGGGCGTGTCGATGAAGGTGATCTTGCCGCCCAACGGCGAGGTCACCTGATAGGCGCCGATGTGCTGGGTGATGCCGCCGGCTTCGCCCGACACAACGGTTGTTTTGCGCAGGGCGTCGAGCAGCGAGGTCTTGCCGTGGTCGACGTGGCCCATGATGGTCACAACCGGCGGACGCGGCAGCTTCACCTCATCCATGTCGTCGGCGCTGAACAGGCCTTCTTCAACGTCGGACTCAGCCACGCGGCGGACCGTATGGCCCAGTTCCTCGGCGATCAGCTGAGCCGTGTCAGCGTCGATCACGTCGGTGATCTTGTGCATCTGGCCCTGGCGCATCAGCAGACGGATCACGTCCACGCCGCGCTCGGACATACGGTTGGCCAGCTCCTGAATGGTGATCGTTTCAGGAATGATCACCTCGCGGGACAGCCGCTCCTTCTGTTCGTTCGCCGCGCCGCGGTTCATGCGCTGCATGCGGCGACGGAACGCGGCGACCGAATGGGTGCGCTCCTCACCGGCGTTGTGCGCGGTGCTGATGGTCAGGCGGCCGCGACGACGCTCATCGCCCGCGCCGGACTTGCCGGGCTTGGGCGCAGCAGCGGGGCGCAGCGCGCCGGGACGGCGGGCGCGGGGCGCATCGTCATCGGTGGCCGCAGCAGGACGGCCAGCAGGGGCCGCCGTCGCGGGACGCGAGCTGGCTGGTTGCGCCGTTGTCGTCGCAGCAGGCTTGGCTGGCTCAGCCGGCTTTGGCGGCGCCGGCGGACGCGGCGACAGCAGCACCGGCGGGCGTGAGCCAGCCGGGCGCGGACGCGCCACAAGGGCTGTCGGCGTCGCGGGGCCAGTTTCATAACGGGGCGTTGGCTCTGGCGTCGGCGAGGCTTTCGCGGCTGGCTCAACCTTCTGCGGCGCGGGCGCTGCCTTTGGCGCGGCGGCCGCAGCCTTGCGGGCCGCCTCTTCCTCGGCGCGCTGGCGGGCGTCTTCTTCGCGCTGACGTGCTTCAGCAGCTTCGCGTTCAGCCTTCTCGGCGGCCTCGCGCTCGGCGCGGCGAAGCTCTTCCTGCTCGGCCTGCTTGCGTTCCTCGACTTCACGCCCCTTGGCAAGAGCCAGGGCGCGGATGCGGGCTTCCCGCTCCTCGTCGGTCAACGTGCGCAAGACAACGCCGGTCGGGCGCTGGCCGGCGGCCGTACGCTTGGGGGCGGAGGTCGCTGACGCGGCGGGGCGCGGCGCGGCGGGGGCTGCGGGCGCGGCTTCTTTCGCCTCGCCGGGCCCGACGGCGCGACGCTTCACTTTCTCAACCACAACCGCCTTGCTGCGGCCGTGGGAGAAACTCTGCCTCACCGTCCCATGCTCGACCGGGCGCTTGAGCGTCAGCGTCTTGTTCTGTCCTCCGCTGATCGTCTTGTCGCCCGGGTTCTTGCTATCGCTCATTCCGTTCCTGCCGCTCGCATGCCGGATCAGCTGATCCGCATATACCTCGTGCAGGTCCATGGCGTTGAACCATGGGCCTGTCAATCTGCCGGACGCGTGGTCCGCGTGGGGACCGCCGGCAGGCTTCTCAAATCCGGCGGCTGACGGCGCTCATGCTGCGCGCCGTTCGGGCCTGCACGGTTGCTCCAGGGCGTTGGGCCCAAGGGCGCATCAGGGGGAAAACGCTGCAATCAATCGGGCGCGCTGCCGCCCGGCTGGTCTGTCGGAAGCGTCGCCACACTGGCCGTCGCTCCCCGATACGCGTTCAACCTGCCCCAGCACGCCAGGAATCCTGTGCTGGCGGGACCGGCTTCCAGGGCAGCATGTATCACATGTACCCCACCTAATGCCAAACTCAAATCGTTTGAGTCAAATGCATCGATCACATGGACAGGTCGCCGGTCCGTCTGCTGGCGCCGGCGCAACAACTGTCCAACCTTGCGGACGCCGTCTGGCGCGGCGTCGCTCGCATGCAACACAGCCACGATATTGGCCCTGTTTATTGCACTTTCAACCTTCGTGAAGCCGGTGACAGCTTCCCCGGCCTTGCTGCTGAAGGACAATGCCTGAATGGCGTCTTTCACCAGCAGGGCGTCGATCTCGTCCGCCAGATCCGCCGGAACCGTGACCGGTTGCTTCAGACTTCTTGCGAAAGCCTTGCGTTTGACCGCCTGCGTCACCAGGTCCGCCGACAGCGACACCCAGACGCCGCGTCCTGGCAGCTTTCGCTTCAGATCTGGCGTCAGGCGTCCGTCTGGCGCCGCGACGAAGCGCAGCATCTCCGCGGGCGGCCGCGAGGCGCGCGTCACGATGCAGAGCCGCTCCGGTCCCCGGTCATCTTCTTCGCGCCGGTGCGCCACGTCGTCCTCATCCCGTCGGAAGCCATGGGTTGAAGGCCGGCCCGCTCCAGTCCGGAGGAACATGCCGAAACCCGGATGTCAGGCGCTCTGCTCCACGCAGCCCGCCTGAATGTTTGCGAAGGCGTCAGCGCCGGCCCAGCAGGGGCCGGCGTCATCGTTCAGGCGCTGGCTTCGCCGTTCTGTCCATCGGCGGAGGCTTCGGCCTCATCTTCCGCCTGACCTTCAGCGTCTTCGTCCTCAACGCCTTCCGCTTCAGGTTCGGGCGCCTCGATCCAGCCGGCCAGCACGCGGGCGTCCATGATCATGGCTTCCGCTTCAACGCGGGAAACCTCGAAACCATCAAGCGCGCCCTTGTGACGGATAACCTCGCCGTCCTTGCGCTCGGCCCAACCACACAGGTCGTCCGGCACGGCGCCAGCCAGGTCTTCCAGCGAACGGATGTCGTTTTCGCCGAACGCCACCAGCATGGCGGTCGTCACGCCATCGATCTGGCGCAGGTCGTCGGAAACGCCCAGTTCGGCGCGCTTGGCGTCCTGCTCCGCCTCCAGCTGGTCCAGATATTCCTGGGCGCGCGTCTGGATTTCCTGAGCGGTGTCGTCGTCGAAGCCTTCGATCGACGCCAGTTCCGGCAAATCGACGACAGCGAGTTCCTCCACCGAGCTGAAGCCTTCCGACGCCAGCAACTGGCCGACGACCTCGTCAACGTCCAGGGCCTCCATGAACAGGGCGGTGCGCTCCGCGAATTCCTTCTGCCGGCGCTCCGACTCCTCGGCCTCGGTCATGATGTCGATGTCCCAGCCAGTCAGCTGGGAGGCGAGGCGAACGTTCTGGCCGCGCCGCCCGATCGCCAGAGAAAGCTGGTCGTCAGGGACGACAACCTCGATGCGCTCGCTTTCTTCATCCAGAACGACCTTCACCACTTCTGCCGGCTGCAGCGCGTTGACGATGAAGGTGGCGTTGTCGGGCGACCACGGAATGATGTCGATCTTCTCGCCCTGCAACTCGCCGACGACGGCCTGCACGCGCGAGCCGCGCATACCGACGCAGGCGCCGACAGGATCGATCGAGCTGTCGCGCGAGACGACGGCGATCTTGGCGCGTGAACCAGGGTCGCGCGCCACCGCCTTGATCTCGACGACGCCGTCGTAGATCTCGGGAACTTCCTGGGCGAACAGTTTCGCCATGAACTGCGGATGGGTGCGCGACAGGAAAATCTGCGGGCCGCGGGTTTCGCGGCGCACGTCATAAACGTAAGCCCGCACCCGGTCGCCGGGGCGGAACGCCTCACGCGGGATCAGTTCGTCGCGACGGATAATGCCTTCGGTGCGACCGAGGTCGACGACAACGTTGCCATATTCAGCGCGCTTGACGAGGCCGTTGATGATCTCGCCGATGCGATCCTTGAATTCCTCGTATTGCCGGTCACGCTCGGCTTCGCGCACTTTCTGCACGATGACCTGTTTGGCCGACTGGGCGGCGATGCGGCCGAAATCGAAAGGCGGCAGCGTCTCGGCGATATAGTCGCCTGGCTGGGCCGCCGGATTGCGCTTGCGGGCGTCGGTCACAGAAATGTGGATGGCGTCGTTTTCCACCTCGTCGGTCACCAGCAACAGGCGCGACAGGCGGATCTCGCCGCTCTTGGGATTGATCTCGGCCCGCACCTCGGTCTCGCTGCCATAGCGCGAGCGGGCGGCCTTCTGGATCGCGTCTTCCATGGCGGCGAGCACGATCTGACGATCAATAACCTTCTCGCGGGCCACAGCATCGGCGATCTGCAGCAATTCGAGCCTGTTGGCGCTGATGGCCATGGGTCTCTCCCTCTTTCAACCACCTGGAGCATGTCCGGCGAAGCGACGTTCACGCCGCGTCCGGACATGCGTTATTCAAAAAATGCACCCTCTTCAGGGGAAGCAGCTGCTTCGCTCCTGAAAAAAGCATCACCCAAATCCGGCGGGAAAAATTCCAGGCCAAAACGGCTGGTTTCCCGTCGTAAAAATCAGTGCGGACGGCCCTGACCGGACGTATCCGCTGCTCCGTCGCCGCCAAACTCCGCGTCCACATCCGCGTCGTCTTCTTCGACCTCGCCGCGCGCATGGCGCGCCGCCTTGTCGCGGCGCAGCGCCTCGGCGATCACCGCATCGGTCAGCAACAGGCGCGCTTCGAGAATGTCAGACAGGGGCAGACGCGCCACCCGTTCCTCGCCGGCCGCCGCATCCAGCCGTTCGATCAATACCTGACCGTCGTCCACGCCGCGCAGCACGCCGCGATACTTGCGCCGGCCAGACACAAGAGCATTGAGCTCGACCTTGGCTTCATAGTCGGCCCAGCGCGTGAAATCGGAGGCGCGCACCAGCGGACGGTCGATGCCCGGTGAGGAAATTTCCAGGTGGTAGGCCCGGTCGACCGGATCATCCACGTCCAGCGCCAGCGACACCGCCCGGCTGATCGTTTCGCAATCGTCGACGGTCATTGTGCCGTCTGGCCGCTCGGCCATGATCTGCACCGTGCAGCCGTTCAGGCCTGTGACCTTCACGCGCACCAATACGTATCCCAGGTCCTCAATGACCGGTTCGACAATCGTGGCGACCCGCGCCGCGACGCCAGATTCGGTGACAACCCGTCTGTCGGCTGTATCCGCCATGGAAACTGCGACCTCATGAAGCCTGCGGTCAGGCAACGCCTGCCGGCCGGGCTGGCGCGTCCTCCAGCGAAGCAAATGCTGCTTCGCATGAGAAAAACGCGCTCATTCAAAACGATGGAGCGATATCCGCTGCGAGCGGACTTCGCCCTGTGATCCTGTGCGGCCGGGCCGCACTGATAAGACAAAAAAGAGCGGACCCCGGCTGGAGCCCACTCTCCGGTTCGGTTTGTAACAAACCGTTCTGGAATGTCGGAATGGCTGGAAGATAGCCTCGGGCGCCGCCATTGACAAGGCGCCAGCGCATTTTCTTCAGGCCAGGTTCCGCGCCTCGCGCCGGACGAAGGTCAAATAGGCCGGCGTGCGCCCTTCGCGAAACGCCTTCTGTTCGTAACGGGTGCCAGGCCAGTCGGTCCACGCCAGTCGCCAGTCGTCAGCGCGTTCAGCCGCCCAGTCGAACTGGCCCGAAGCCATCACCCGCGCCAGCGTCCAGGCCGCGTAGTCGTCGATGTCCGTGGCGAACCGGAAAATCGCTCCGGGCTTCAGCACGCGGGCCAGATTGCTGACGGTTTCGTGGGAGATAATGCGACGTTTGCGCTGGCGGCGTTTTGGCCACGGATCAGGATAAAGAACGAAAGCACGGTCAATGGAGGCGGCGGGAAGGCGGGGCAGCAGCTCAGTGGCGTCAGCGTCATGCAGGGCAAGGCGCTGCTCATCCGGCTCGCCCGCCAGCAGTTTGGCCATGCCGTTGATGAACGGCTCGCAGCCGATGAATCCGACGTCCGGATTGAGCTGCATCTGGTGCAGCAGATGCTCGCCGCCGCCGAAGCCGATTTCGAGCCAGGTCTGCGAAACGGGCCGGGCAAACAGGGCGCTGACGTCGCTTACAGCGTCAGGACCGATGCGCAGGCGCGGCAGCGTCTCCTCCATCAGGCGGGATTGCTGTTCACGCAGGCGGTGTCCTTTCCTGCGGCCATAGAAGGAGCCGGCGCGGGGCTGTTCGGTCGTCATCGCCTGTTTGGTCTTTCCAAAAACAAACGCCGCCCCGGACAGGGCGGCGTCAAATAACCGGTTGGGCCATTCAGCCGGCGACGGCCTTGCGGATGGCGTCAGCCAGGTCGGCGCGCTCCCAGGAGAAGCCGCCATCATCTTCCGGCGCGCGGCCGAAGTGACCATAAGCCGCAGTGCGGGCGTAGATTGGCCGGTTCAGGCCAAGGTGCTGGCGAATGCCGCGTGGCGACAGGTCCATCACGTCCATCAACACGCTTTCCAGCTTGGCTTCATCCGCCTGTCCCGTGCCGTGCAGGTCGACATAGAGCGACAGCGGACGCGACACGCCGATGGCGTAGGAGAGCTGGATGGTGCAACGCTCGGCAAGCCCTGCGGCCACCACGTTCTTGGCCAGATAGCGCGCAGCGTAAGCCGCCGAGCGGTCGACCTTGGTGGGATCCTTGCCCGAGAATGCGCCGCCGCCATGTGGAGCCGCGCCGCCATAGGTGTCGACGATGATCTTGCGGCCGGTCAGACCGCAGTCGCCGTCCGGACCGCCGATGACAAATTTGCCGGTTGGATTGACGTGCCAGATGGTCGAATCAGAAATCCAGCCATCGGGCAGGGTTTCGCGCACATAAGGTTCAACGATGGCCTGGACGTCATGCGAGGTCAGGGTATCGTCCAGATGCTGGGTCGATACGACGATCTGCGTCGCGGCGACCGGCTTGCCGTTCTCATAACGGACGGTGACCTGGCTCTTGGCGTCCGGCCCCAGAACGCCTGATTCGCCCGATTTGCGCGCGTCGGTCAGACGCTTGAGAATCTTGTGCGCATAGTAGATCGGCGCGGGCATCAGCTCCGGGGTTTCCCGGCAGGCGTAGCCGAACATGATGCCCTGGTCGCCAGCGCCTTCGTCCTTGTTGCCAAGCGCGTCAACGCCAACGGCAATGTCGGCGGACTGGGCGTGCAGCAGCACGTCGATCTGGCTCTTTTCCCAGTGGAAGCCGTCCTGCTCATAGCCGATGTCGCGGATGGCGAGACGGGCGAGGTGAGCCAGATACTCTGGCGTCAGCGTGGCGGGACCGCGGGTTTCGCCGGCGATCACCACCTGGTTCGTCGTGGCGAGGGTCTCGCAGGCAACGCGCGCTTCGGGATCAGCAGCCAGGAAGGCGTCGACAATGGTGTCGGAGATGCGATCACATACCTTGTCAGGATGACCTTCTGACACAGATTCACTGGTGAACAGGTAATTCTGGCGCGACACGCGAGCCTCCGGACGAATAGATGAATAACAGCTTGCGCTTGCGTAGGTTACCGGCCTGTCGACGTCAAGCGTCGGGGAAGGAGCTGGCGGATGCCGGGCGACGCGACGAAACTCAGTCTCCGTCGTCTTTGCCCGTGGGCTGGGCGTTGGCCATGGCTTCGACAAGAGCCACCAGTTTCCGGCGTACGCCGGCGTCCTGGATGCGGACAAACGCCTTGTTGAGATGAAGCCCCTCGGAGGTGGCCAGAAAATCGGCGACATGGTCCAGCGCCGGCGCTTCGGCAAAGCCGGCGGCAGCGTCGCCAACGGGCGCCGCGCCATCGTAGAAGAATGAGACCGGCACGCCAAGGACCTGGGCGATCTGGTGCAGACGGCTGGCGCCGATGCGATTGGCGCCCTTTTCGTATTTCTGGATCTGCTGGAAGGTGACGCCCAGCGCGTCGCCCAGTTTTTCCTGACTAAGGCCAACAAGCATGCGTCGCATGCGAACCCTGCCGCCGACGTACAGGTCTATAGGGTTGCGGGCCTTGTTCACTGTGAATCTCCGTTGGCATGGTCAACCAACTGCCTGCAGTCTGTGGCGGCATCGCGGCGCCAGCCGGCAAGCGCACTGCAGCCAAAGCAGAAAATCAGAAGCAGGACAAAAAACAAGTCGCCGCTTTTGGCGTAGGCCGTCGGCGCAAGAGCTGACGGCAAGGCGGAATCGGCATAGCCAATTTTTCCCAATGGAAGAAAAGTATTCGTCCTGCCCCATGAGTCAACTACAGCGGATATGCCGGTATTGGCCACACGCACCAGTGGCAGGCCCTGTTCGATCGCACGCAACCGCGCCTGGGCCAGATGCTGCCAGGGGCCTGGCGTCTGCCCAAACCAGCCATCGTTGGTAACGTTCAGGATAACGCCGCGTCCGGTTCTTGCGGGTCCGAAGCCAGGGAAAATCGCCTCATAACAAATCAGCGGCGTCACCGGCGGCAGGCCTGGCACATCAAGTCCGCCGCCCGGCGCCCCTGGGGCGAAACCGCCCGGGATATGGACGAATTGCCTCAGGCCGAGAGAGTCAAGAACGCCAGAAAGCGGCAGGTATTCTCCAAACGGCACCAGATGGGATTTGTCGTAGACGCCAGTAATCTTTCCTTCGTGGTCGACGACCTGCATTGAATTGTAGAAGCGGTTGGGGCGTCCGCCTGGCGTCAGGGCTTCGCCGCGGGCGGCGCCTGTGACCAGCACCGCGCCGGGGGGCAACATGTCGCCGATTGCGGCGCGCGCTTCCGGATGATCCGCCAGGAGGAACGGCAAGGCTGATTCGGGCCAGATAACGTGGGTGACGTTTTGCTGCGCCAGGCTGGCTCCTTCCCCATCGCCCTCACTTAGCCTGATGTATTGGTTCAGTATTTTTTCCCGGTTATCCCAGTTGAATACGGTTGTGTCCTGGGAAACGCCTGGCTGCACAAGGCGAAGTCTCACGCCTGGCTCAGCCACTTCGGGGCCGTGGGGAATTCTGCCATAGCCATAAACGACAAGCGCGACGAGCCCGATGGCGGCAACGCCTGGCGGTGCGAGGCGGCGCAGCCAGAATCTGTCCGACAGACTGTCCCCCATTTCGCCCGCGGGCGACGCCAGGGCGGCCGGGGCGGCGCAGATGGCCACGGTGAGCACGGTTAGCCCATACATGCCAACAATCGAGGCTGCCTGAGCCGTTAGCAGATGCCCGCCAAAGGCCATGCCAAAGGTGTTCCAGGGAAAACCGGAAAGCAGTACGCCACGCAGATATTCGGAGGCGCCCAAAACGCCGGCGAGGGTCAGGATGCGGACCGCGCCCCGGCTCCATAAAGCTCCAGCCAGGCCGAAACCGGAGGCAGTGAAAAGAGCCAGACCGGCGGGCAGACCAAGCACGCCAAGCGGCAGGGCCCAAGCGAACTCCTCAGCCTCAACCAGAAAAGCCGCGCCGAGCCACCACAAACCTGCGACAAAATATCCGAACCCGAACCACCAGCCGAGGGCAGCCGCAGCGCGCGCCCGCAGGCCGATGCAACGCACAGGACTGTCTTCGCTGGTTGCGCTGTCCCGGACAACGGCGTCGATGAGCCAAACGGCCATGGTCAGCGCGACAAACATGGCCGGCAGGAAATCGACCGGCGCCAGCGACAGGGCCCCAATGGCGCCTGCGATCAGCGCGGTCATGCGCCGGCGCCAGCGCCCACCCATGAGAACAGGGGCGGCGGCGGCGCAACATCTGCGGCCCCACTCCAGAAGCCCTCTCACCTGACGCGTCATCTGGCGTCAGGTTCGCGTGACGGAGGCGCGCGCCGGTCGCCGGTGTCGGACGCCGCGCCGCCAGTGGACGAAGACCGGAAGATACGAATGCGTTTCAGGCGGCGTGGATCGGCTTCCAGCACCTCGAAGACCAGCCCATGTGGGCCTTCGATCTGTTCGCCGGTAGCGGGAACGCGCCCCGCGAGATGCGCCACCAATCCACCGATGGTGTCGATCTCGTCCGCCAGGGTGTCGTCGACCAGCGGCGCGCCCAGGGCCTGGGCCACGTCTTCCAAGTCGGCGCGGGCGTTGGCGTCGAACGCATTGTCACCGGCCGGAGCGATCATCGGACCGGCATTGTGATCATGCTCGTCCTCAATATCGCCAACGATCAGCTCCACCACGTCCTCCATGGAGACAATGCCGTCGGTGCCGCCATATTCATCAATGACCAGAGCCATATGGGTGCGGCTGGCCTGCATGCGCGCCAGCAGGTCTATGGCGGGCATCGACGGCGGCACGAACAGCACCGGGCGCAGGATGTCCGCTTCATTCAGCGGCAGCGACAGGTCGACGCCGGAAAAACTCGGCATGGAGCTGGTTTCATCAATCACGACGCGGGGCGTGCATCCCGCCAGATAATCAAGAAAATCACGGATATGCACCATGCCGCGCGGATCATCGAGTGATTCGCCATAAACCGGCAGACGTGAGTGGCCGGCCGACCGGAAGAGATCGAGCACATCGGCGAGCTGGGCGTCCTCGCGAATCGCGACAATATCGGCGCGCGGAATCATCGCGTCTTCGACGCGGCGCTCATGGAGCGCCAGGACGTTGCGGACAAGCGATCGCTCCGTCGCGGAAAACTCCTCGGTCGGCGCGCTATGCTCCAGAACGTCTTCCAGATCGTGGCGCACGGACGTTCCATTGCGCGGCCGGGTCAGCGCCAGCAGGCGGTCAAACCATCCCGGAGCATCCTGCCTGCCGGTTGACTGGAGCTGGCGCCCTGGGCGCGTACTTCGGTCCTCGCTCATCTCTCCAGCGCTTCCCCCGCCACATTGCTCATGCCCGCACCATCCGGTCCATAGGGGTCGGCGACGCCGAGGCCCGCCAGAACATCTGTTTCCAGCGTCTCCATTTCCTCGGCCTCGTCGTCAGTTTCATGGTCGTAGCCAAGCAGATGCAGCACGCCATGAACCACCAGATGGGTGAAGTGGTCCGCGACTGTTTTTCCCTCGTCGGCGGCCTCGCGCACAAGGGTTTCGTAAGCGACGGCGATGTCGCCGCAGTGCGGCGAACGGACGAGATCGTCCGGATCCGCCGCCGGCCATGACAACACGTTGGTTGGCTTGTCCTTGCCGCGCCACGTGCGGTTCAGTTCCTGCACGGCCGCGTCGTCAGCCAGCATCAATGACAGTTCGGCGCCATCCATCACGGCGACGCCGCTGGCGGCGACGGCCGCCAGCGCCGCCCGCCCGGCCAGCGCTTCCGCATCCCGCAGCGCCTGCCACAGCGGGCTTTCAATCACGACGTCAATCAGGGGCGAAGCGCTCATTCCCGGGTTCCGGCGAGAGTGGCGGGTCTGCCGGCTGGCCTGGCGGCGGCGCCGACCTCGCGTTCGGCCATGGCGCGCGTTTCGGCGTCATAGGCGGCGACGATCCGGCGCACCAGGTCGTGGCGCACCACGTCGCCCTCGGCGAATCGCACATGGCCGACGCCCTCGACGCCGCGCAGAATGCGCGAAGCCTGAATGAGACCGGATTGCTGGCCAGGCGGCAGGTCGATTTGCGACGGATCGCCGGTTACGATCATCCGTGAGCCTTCGCCGAGACGGGTCAGAAACATCTTCATCTGCATGGTGGTGCAGTTCTGGGCCTCGTCCAGCAGCACGGCGGCGCGGGTCAGGGTGCGGCCGCGCATGAAGGCGAGGGGGGCGATCTCAATCATGCCGGTGGCGAGCCCGCGCTCGACGGTCCGCGCCTCCATGAAATCGTAAAGCGCGTCGTAGACCGGGCGCAGATAGGGATCGATCTTCTCGCGCATGTCGCCGGGCAGGAAGCCAAGACGCTCGCCCGCTTCCACCGCCGGCCGCGACAGCACCAGCCGCTCCACCACCCCCTGTTCGAGCAGCGAGACGGCGTGTCCGACAGCCAGCCAGGTCTTGCCGGTGCCGGCCGGCCCCTCGGCGATCACCAGCTCACTCGTCTGCAGCGTGCGCAGATAATCGTCCTGCGCCTTGTTCCGGGCCCGCACGCCGCCACGCTTGCGCGTGACGATCTGGCGGAAGTTGCCGGGCGCGACGGAGCTGTCGTCGCCCGGGAAGAGATTGCCCTGCAAGGCAATTTCCTGAATGACGCCATCAATATCGCCAGGTGTGACGGCCTCGCCGGCCCGGGCGCGTTCATAGAGGGCGAGGATCACCTGGCGGGCCTTGGCAGCCGCCGGCTGTTCGCCATGAATGACCACCCGGTTGCCCCGCGCCGTCGCCAGCACGTCGAGCCGGCGCTCGATGTGGGCCAGATGCTGGTCGAACTGGCCGAACACCAAGCTGGCCAGACGATTGTCATCCAGCGTCAGCACCAGTTCAGTCTGCGGCGGCGCGTGACGGGTCGGCTGTGCGCCACGGCCGCCCGGTTTTGCCAGCGACCCGGCGCCGCGGAACTGTTCGGGTGAGAGCTCGCCTTCGTCACGCGGCATTCGCGTTCCTTTGCTGCGGGGAGAGAGGCTGTTCCGCCGGCGCCTGGGAGGCTCCGGCGACGTGGCCAGAGGCAGATGATTGGGCCGGGCCCAGATAGCGGCCAAACAGGCTGCCCGCGCTGGCCTCAATGACTTCCACGGTCGCCATCCGGCCCAAGATGTCGGCCGGCGCATCGAAATGCACGCCCTGCAGATAGGGGGATTTACCGGCCATCTGCCCCGGCTGGCGCCCCTGGCGCTCGACCAGCACGTCAATGACGCGGCCGGCCATGGCCTTGTTGAACGCAGCGCGATCGCGCTCCAGCGCCGCTTGCAGCTCCGCCAGCCGGTCAGCTTTCACCTGCTCGGGTATCTGGTCGGCCTGCCCGGCGGCCGGGGTGCCGGGGCGCTGGCTGTATTTGAAGGAGAAGGCGCTGGCGAAACCAATGTCATCGACAAGGCGCATGGTCTCGGCAAAGTCGGCGTCGGTTTCACCCGGGAAGCCGACAATGAAATCCGACGACAGGGCAATATCCGGGCGGGCGTCGCGAACCCGGTCGATGATCCGCCGGTATTCGTCAGCGGTGTGGCGGCGGTTCATGGCGGCAAGGATGCGGTCGGAGCCAGCCTGCACCGGCAGATGCAGATAGGGCATCACCTGCGGCAGATCGCGATGGGCGGCGATCAGTTCGTCATCCATGTCGCGCGGGTGGCTGGTGGTGTAGCGCAGGCGCTCCACCCCTTCCATCTCCCCCAGATGGCGCAGTAACCGGCCCAGGGTCCAGGTTTTGCCGTCCGGGCCTTCGCCATGCCACGCATTGACGTTCTGGCCGAGCAGCGTGAACTCGCGGACGCCGAGGCCGGCGAGCCGGCGCGCCTCCTTCATCAGCGCTTCGACGGAGCGCGAGCTTTCCGCACCCCGCGTATAGGGCACGACGCAGAAGGTGCAGAACTTGTCGCAGCCCTCCTGAATGGTCAGGAAGGCCGAGACATTGCGTTGCGGCGCAATGCGTCGGGCTGGCAACTGGCGGAACTTGTCCTCGACGGGAAATTCCGTATCGACTGCCTGATCACGACTTTTCGCGGCGAGCAGCTCCGGCAGGCGATGATAGCTTTGTGGGCCAACCACCACGTCGACCACCGGGGCGCGACGCATGATCTCGGCGCCTTCCGCCTGGGCGACGCAACCGGCCACCACCACCCGCGTCTCCTTGCCGTCGCGGGCGCGCTCCGCCTTGTTCTCACGCACGCGGCCAAGCTCGGAATAGACCTTCTCGACGGCCTTCTCACGAATGTGACAGGTGTTGAGAATCACCAGATCGGCGTCATCGATGCTGGAGGTCTCCACATACCCCTCAGCCGCCAGCACGTCCGCCATGCGCTCGGCGTCGTAGACGTTCATCTGGCAACCGTATGATTTGACGTGAACCTTTTTCACGTTGGTCTGACACTTTCACTTGAGCCGGCGCGCCATGAGGCCATGCGAACTGCATGAAGGAACTCGTGGCCGCGCCCTCGTCGATACGGAGGCGGCGTCTTCGGACGGGCGAAGAACGCGCGAAGACGGCACTCTATCGCATTTCGAAGCAGTTGGCACAGGGCCTCACGCCGCATCCCGCGGCCAAGCATACGGCTTCGCGTGAAACAAATACGACGGCGCGATCGGGCCGTCGCCAGGTTCATGACGATCGCCGCAACCGGCGCACAGAGGCGCGGGCAAAATCCTCCGCCATGCGGGTGGCGACCTTGCGATTGACGTCATCCCCGGTCACAGGTTCGCCGAACGAAATCACCGCTTCATAGCGGTCGCCGCTGCGCAGCAGATCCATCAGATGCGGCGCCAGGTCCATGTCGCCATACCACGCGATGCGCGGCAGGCCGTCGCGTCCCAGCGGCAGCCCGTTGCGCGCCACATAGCATATGCACATGGGCTGCAAGCGCACCGGCTGCCCGCCGGCCGCGTCCTTCACCGCGCCCACCAGCGCCGAACGGAACGGCAATACCCGCATGCCTTCGCCGGTGGTGCCTTCGGCGAACAGCACCATGGCTTCGTTGTCGGCCAGCCGCCTGGCAATGGCGCCGTTAACCTCCGCCGTGGCGGAGCGCCGTGCGCGGTCGACGAACACCGAACGTTGCAGGCGGGCGAACGTGCCGAAAACCGGCCAGCCCCCCACCTCGGATTTGGCGATGAATGACAGGGGCGTCACGCTGGCAATGGCGGTGATGTCCGCCCAGGAAACGTGATTGGAGACCAGCAGGGTCGGCTGGCCGCGCGGCGGCTTGCCCTGGACCTGAACGCGCACGCCGATGATCCGGCAGACCAGCCGGTGAAACAGCACCGGCAAACGCTGGTAGACCGGGCGCGCGCCGACGCGCAGCGCCGCCCATTGCACCGGGACGCCGACCAGCGTGATGGCGGTCAGGGCGGCGATGCGGCTCCAGGCGCGCAGATTGCCCCGCAGGTTTCCCATGATCAGCCCGTCGCGTCGTCGTCGGGCGTCCCGCCATCCACCGGGTCGGAATCGCCAAGCGGCACGCCATACAGCTCCAGCCGGTGCCGCACCAGCCGGTAGCCCAGCTTGCGCGCGATTTCGGCCTGCAGGCGTTCGATTTCTTCTGACTGGAACTCGATCACCGCTCCAGTGCGCACGTCGATCAGATGGTCGTGATGCTGGCGCTCGGCCCGTTCGTAGCGGGCGCGGCCATCGCCGAACTCATGCCGGGCCAGAATGCCCTCGTCCTCAAGCAGGCGCACGGTGCGGTAGACGGTGGAAAGCGAAATGCGTGGATCGATCAGCGCCGCGCGCCGGTGGAGTTCCTCCACGTCCGGATGATCGTCGAGGTTGCCCAGGACCTGCGCGATGGTTCGCCGCTGTCCGGTCATGCGCAGGCCGCGTTCCTTGCAGGCGCGTTCGATGTCGGACGTTCGCGCGCGTCTGGGCTGGCCTTGCTGCATTTGCGCCACGTCAACTCCTCCCCGGGCCTTCAGGTCAGGCTTGTGTTCCAGCCTGAAGAACGCGCGTCGCCAAAACGGCCCGCCACGTTCCGTTTGCCTGGAAGGGAACGCCAGCATTGACCCGTGGGTCCGTCAGATTGCGTCAGGCCAGGCGGTCTCCAGGCTCGCGTGACACGGCCCGCGTCACACGGGGGCGCCAGCCGGGCGGCTGGCGTCCGGCCGGGCGACCACATCGGGATTTACATGCCCAGATATACCGGAGGCAAGCGCGCCAGAGCCAGCGTCAGGAGCCTGCGCCTGTCCCGCACGACCGACCAGTTCACAGGCCGCAACGGGCTCGCTGGCGCCGCGCACGCCCGCGAGGCCCACGTCCCGGAAAATGAACCCGTCGCCAGCGCCGTCCCGCACCGCGCCCGAGGCCAGGATCATCGTGCCGAATTGCTTGTTCAGCGCCTCAAGACGGGAGGCGATGTTCACTGTATGACCCAAAACGGTATAGCTCAGGCGGTCGAATGATCCGACATGGCCGATCACCGCCTCGCCGGTATGCACGCCGAAACGGGTGTGCAGTTCCGGCAGGCCCTCGCTGCGGAAGGTGGCGTTCAGCTCTTCAAGCCGTTGCGCCGCGTTGAGCACGCCGTTGCAGGCGCGGGCCACGTGGTCCGGCTGTGGATCGGGCGCGTTCCAGAACGCCATCACGCTGTCGCCGATGAATTTGTCGATGGTGGCGCCCGAATCCACCAGGGCGCTACTGATGACGGCGAAATAGCGCGACACCAGCCCGGTCAGCGCCTCGGGCGGCAACTGCTCGGCAATGCCGGTGAAGTTGGCGATATCCGAGAAAACCACCGTGGTCTGCTGGCGGACGCCGCCCAGGCTGGGCTGGACGCCATCCCTGACGATGCCGCGCACAATCTGCTTCGGCACGTAGCGCATGAAATTGTTCATCGCCAGTTGCAGGCCGCCCACCGCCCCGGAGAGCGCATCGATCTCGGTGATGTGCGACGGCGGCGGCCTGGCGCCGTCGCCCTGGAAGGCGACGATCCTGCTGACGGCGCTGGTGAGGGTCTGGAGCGGTCTGGTGATCTTGCGCGCCGCCAGCGCCACGATTGGCAGGGCGATGAGCAGCGCCAAAAAGCCCATGGTCAGCAGCCGGCGGGCCATGTCGTTGGCCGCGCCCATGATCGCCGATTGCGGAATGGCGATCGCCGTCACCATGCTGATGTCAGCAAGGCCAGGCTCATATCTGACCAGATAGTCCTCGCTGCCGGTGTGGATGGTGCGGCTGCCAGCCCTCCCGTCCTGCTGATAGGCCTGGGCGATAGCCCGCAGCAGGGGCGAGGGCAGGGCCGACATCAGGGGCAGACCATGCGGACCGGTTGGCGTGTTCCCTTGCCGGTATTTGCGGCCATCGGGATGGGCGGCGAGTTCGCCATCAACAGTGAACAGCGCCAGTTCCTGGCGTGGATGGGTGCGCATCCGGCTCAGTACGTCGTCCAGGTCGGAGAGCAGCACGTCGATGCCAAAGACAACGCCGGGATTGATGGCGGAGCGCTGCGCTACGGTAACGCCGATTTCAGGAAAAGTGGCGAAACGATACGGCGGCGGCGTCACCGGTCGCCGGCTTTCGGCGGCCATCTGGTACCAGATGCGCTTGCGCGCGTCATAGTCCGACAATACGGGCGCATTGCGCCGGATAACCTCACCTTGTGCGTTCAGAAAAATCGATCGGCGGAGAAATTGCCCGGATCCGCTGTCGGGCGTGCTGATCACGATTTCATAGGAGGCTCCAGGCGCCACGGCGTCATTCACCAGACGCTGGCTGAGCACCAGCGATCCATCCGGCCAGCCCGCCAGAACGCCCAGCACCGAAGGCGTGGTTTCCTGCAGCGTGCGCAGCAGGGTGACGAGCAGTCGCCCCATGTCGTCATTGGGTTGCGACGGCGACGCCGTTTCTCCGATGGTCTTCAGGAAAATATGGGCGCTTGCCAGCTGGTCGCGCGCCTCGTCGCGAATCTGGCGAGCCAGATCGGTGAAACGCTCCTGCGCCTCGCGGTGGGCGAGCTGGGCCATGCTCCGGTGGTTGAACCAGGTGAGGCCGCCCAGAATCAGCGCAATGATGGCCACGAACGTCACCGCCACAACGATTTGCAGGCTGTATCTGTGTGGTGTCGGCTGGGCCATTCCGTCCGGCGCTGTTTGCAACGGGTCGCGACGCCATTGCAGGACACGTCTGTGATCGCGACACCCCTTGTATGGCCAGTCAGGCGCTTTGAAAACCTGTGGGCCGGGCCAGGGGCCGTTGGCGCGGCGCCCGCGGACGCTCCTGCGATGATGCCCGCAGGGTTCCGGTCGCTGCGCCGCCGCCCGATGGCCGGGCGCGGCGCGTTTTTCAGGGCTCGCGGGAAATCGTCACTGGCGGCGGCGTCTCGCCGTTCTGGAGCACCAGCTTCACCGAAACGCTGCGCGCATCATGGGGGGCAGGCAGGCTGTTCTGGGCGCCAGGCGGCGGCGGGGCGTTGTCATCGCAGCCCTCCGTTGACAGGGGCAAAGCGATGTCAGGATCGGCGCCATCGAAACCGACATGGGCGCTGCGGATCGCGCAGCGGTAGGTGAGCAGATACGGAAAATAGATTTCGTCCCGGTCCGTCGCCCATGTCAGCCACGAACCCGAGGTCGTCATCAGGATGCTGCGCTGCCGTTCACTGTTCAGTTCCGTGGAGTCGAACCGGTAGACGAACGGGCCTGCTGTCAGGCCTGCCGTATCAACATAGCTGACATAGATGTTGGTTTTGCCGGCCCGCGACGGGATGGCGAAGGTGGCGGCGCGGGTTGTTTTGCCATCGCCTGACAGGTTGAGTTCGGCGCGTGAGAACCCGCCCCGGTCGCCCAGGCGATATTGCACCGCCGTGGCGTCCTCGGGCAGGGCGATATTCACTGTCCAGTGGCTCGAACCGGCCTGAAAGGTCAGCGACGGCCGGGTCTGACGGCTGGCGAAGGCGGCGTCGATTTCCGCAACGCGACGTCTGGCGCGCTCCACCCACTCCTGAAGCGCAGCGGGATCGATGAAAAACCGCTTCAGCGCGCCGGATTTGTTCGCCGTGAGGAACTGGTCGAGAGCGGCGTGCTCGGCGCGCAGCCGCGTCAGCGTTTCGCGGCCGGCGCGGGTGTCGCCGAGCGCTTGCGCAAGCGCATACCATGCAGGCGCAAACGATGGATTCTCATCAAGCAGCCGCCGGAGCCGCGTGGTTTGCTCCGCCTGGCCCAGTTGCTGGGCGTAGACCATGCGGATCGCCGGGTCCGGCGACACGGTGTTCAGGTCAGCGAACAGATCACGGGCGACGGAGGAGCCATCCTGCAATCGCACCAGCGCAGCCAGGCGGAGGAGCGGATCCATAAAGCCCGCGCCGGCGCGGGCGGCTTCCACATAGGCGGTGCGCGCCCCAGCCAGATCTCCGCTGGCTTCGAGGGCGCGACCTTTCTGGTAGAGATCCCGCGCTCCGGCCGGCGCATCTGGCGGTTCCGAACCGGGGAGCGCTCCAATTGCCCGTTGCGCCGGCGTTTTGACGGTCTGCTCGGGCGGCGGCGCTGGCAGTTTCAGGCCAAGCTGGGTTTCCAGCAGACGCTTGGCGTGCCGCACGGTCGGCACGACGACGCTAAAGGCCAGGATGATCAGGAGGATCCGCAGCCAGCGCCGCCGGCGGCGCGCGCGGCGGTCCTGGCCGTCGGAACGTTTGCCGCCGCCGGGCCGGCGCGCGTCCGGCGTGGACGCCTGCCGTTGGTCGGCTTCTCCAGAGAAGGCCACCGTGAACGCCTCGACCGGCGCTGGAATATTCTTGAGCGTCTGGGGACCGATGCTTCGAAAGGAGGCTGACACTTTGCCTGTCACCGCGTTGTGGACAATCCGCGACACGCACACGCCGCCGGGGCGGGCGACCGACTCCAGGCGGGCGGCGATGTTGACGCCATCGCCGAGCAGATCGCCATCGCGTTCAATGACATCGCCGATCGTAACGCCGATGCGAAAGCGCACGCGCCGGTCCTCTGGCCAGGGCTGGTTGACGGCCTGGAGCGCATGCTGGATGGCGATGGCCGCCCGCACCGCTTCCACCGCCGAGGCAAATTCGGACATGACCGAATCACCGGCGGTATTGAAAATCCGGCCGCCGTATCGCGCCACTTCGGCGTCGAAGACGCTTCGGCACTGGTGGAACAGCTTCAGGGCGTCTTCTTCGCCGGTCGCGAGCAGACGCGAGTAGCCGGCAACGTCGGCCGCCATGATGACGGCCATCCGGCGCCGGAACAGGCTTGGACCATCGGGCTCTTCGGAGCGGGCGTCCGACGCTTCAGTCATACTGGTCACCCGCCGTGGCCATGTGGGCCCAGATCGTCGCAGCCGCCGTCAGCCAGGAAGTCACACCCGGAATCATCGATCAAGCCCTGTTCATGTGGCGCCTGCCATCAGGCCGGCGTCGCCCCATCTATCTGGGCATCGGGACATCGATACGCCAAATTGGGCGATACAAAGTCATGTCAGCGCGTGGTCAGGCCCTGTCGCTCCTCCTGGAGCGGCGGCCCCCCGTTCCGCCCTACGGAGAGAAACCACAGGCAAACCGTTCATGCCATTTCCGGGGCGCCGTAGTATCGTTGCCCGCGAGTGGGGTCTGATCCCGGCAAACAGGCAAGGGAGTTCAGTTCATGTCCATGCAGGACAAAATTTATCCCGTCCAGCACACCGACGCGGAATGGCGGCGGCTGCTGACGCCGGACCAGTACGCCGTGCTGCGTGGTCACGGCACGGAGCGCCCAGGCAGCTGCGCCTTGCTCCATGAGACGCGGGACGGCGCATTTGTCTGCGCCGGATGCGGCCAAAAGTTGTTCTCATCGGCAAAAAAATTTGATAGCGGCACCGGATGGCCGAGTTTTGACAGTCCTGAGCCAGATTCCATTGAGATAAGCCGTGATGACAGCTATGGCATGGTGCGAACGGAAGTGCACTGCAGTAGATGTGGCGGCCATCTGGGGCACGTTTTTCCTGATGGACCGCCTCCGACTGGACTGAGATACTGCATCAATGGCGTCGCCACGACATTTGTGCCAGAATGATGCGCCATTTTACCTGATGGGCCAGATGGCCGCTGGCAGGAGGCCGCCGTAATATCTGGGCCGCAATATCTGGATTGACGCGACGGTCGCGCGGTTTGCCTCTGCCGCGCCGGAGCGACGGGCGCAACCAGGGGGCGGGAAATGGCGCGCGTTTTGTAGAAAGGTAAATATATTCAATATATTCCGCTGATTCGACTCAGTCGGGTTGATGCTGGCGGGTGGCCTGGCGTCTCCGGTCGCGGGAAGGCCTCAACTCAAACACGCCGCGGGAAGGTGGGCTTTATTGAGCCTTGTTCCGACGGGTCATGGCGTGCCTGGGCGCCAGCGCATGCGGCGTGCACGGCAATCATGAACTTTTCCGGATCTTGCGCGTTTGAAGAAAGGTGCGCGACGCGAGTGCTGGTTTTACAGCTCGCGGTCGCATGTCATTTCGGGGGGCGAATCATTGAGTAATTTTGACATGCGCATTCCTGTCCGGGAGCTGAAGGTGCTGCGATGGCAGGATGGGCGCGTCATACTGGAGTTGCGTCCGGCTTTTGCGTCCGTTGATCCAATCGTGGTTGAAGTTCCAGAGGCTGCGATGTCCAGCTTCCGGGAGGAGATGGCCGCTTTCCGCCCAGCGCCGGATGACGTTGCCCCGGCGCTGTCCCCAGTGGCGTTTCCTGGCCGGCCAATCAATGATGCAGACGGCGAGGCCGATGTGGATGCCGTGCGCCGGATCGCATTGGGCGACAGTCGCTTTGCTGCTGTCGAGGCGTTTGTCGCAGTCGCAGGGACGAGCCCTGACGACAATGATCACACCGAGGAAGAGCTGAAGTGGCTGGCCCGTTCGGCGGGTTGATGTCGGCAGAGCCATAATGCGCTGCTGCGCGGCTCCCTGGTTTATGCAGTCGAACGCGATGTTCCGGGCTTTGACAGCCCCCCCGGCTGGCGGGAAAGTGCTCGCGGAGCTGTCCGGAAACCAGGGTGGCGGCGTGATCATTGTCGCGATATGTCTGGCAATATTCCTGGCCTCTGGCCGGGAAAGACGCATGAAACCGTCACGCCAGTCTCATGCGCCCGCCAGCATGTGGCCTTACTCGTCCATCTTGAGCGCGGCGATGAAGGCTTCCTGTGGAATCTCCACCTTGCCGAACTGGCGCATGCGCTTTTTGCCTTCTTTCTGCTTGTCGAGCAGCTTGCGCTTGCGCGAGGCGTCGCCGCCGTAGCACTTCGCCGTCACATCCTTGCGCAGGGCGCGGATGGTTTCGCGGGCAATGATCTTGCCGCCAATCGCCGCCTGGATCGGGATCTGGAACAGGTGCTGCGGGATCAGCTCGCGCAGCTTCTCGCACATGGCGCGGCCGCGCATTTCCGCCCGGGTGCGGTGCACCAGCATGGCCAGGGCGTCCACCGGCTCGGCGTTGACCAGCAGCGACATCTTCACCAGATCGCCCTGACGGTAGCCGGAAATGGCGTAGTCGAACGAAGCGTAGCCCTTCGACACCGACTTCAGCCGGTCGTAGAAGTCGAACACCACCTCGTTCAGCGGCAGGTCGTAAACCACCATGGCGCGCTTGCCGACGTAGTTCAGATCCACCTGCTCGCCGCGCCGGTCCTGACACAGCTTGATGATGGCGCCGAGATAATCGTCTGGCGTCATGATGGTGGCGCGGATCCACGGCTCCTCGATCGACGCAATCTTCATTACGTCGGGCATGTCGGCCGGGTTGTGCAGTTCAACCTGCGTTCCGTCCGCCATGTTGAGCTTGTAGACCACCGACGGCGCCGTCGAGATCAGGTCGAGATTGAACTCCCGCTCAAGCCGCTCCTGGATGATCTCCAGATGCAGCAGCCCAAGGAACCCGCAGCGGAAGCCGAAGCCGAGCGCAGCCGACGTCTCCATCTCATAGGAGAAGCTGGCGTCGTTGAGGCGCAGCTTGCCCATGGCGGCGCGCAGGTTCTCGAAATCGGCCGCGTCCACCGGGAACAGGCCGCAGAACACCACCGGCTGGGCCGGCTTGAAGCCGGGCAGGGCCTCCGCCGTCAGGCGACGCTCCTCGGTAATGGTGTCGCCGACGCGGGTATCGGCCACTTCCTTGATCGAGCCGGTGAAGAAGCCGACCTCGCCGGGACCGAGCTGGGCCATGTCGGTCATCTTCGGGCGAAACACCCCGACCTTGTCGACGCCGTAATTGGCGCCGGAGCCCATCATGCGGATGGTCATGCCCTTCTTCAGCACGCCGTCGATGATGCGGACCAGCACGACCACGCCGAGATAGGAATCATACCAGCTGTCGACCAGCATCGCCTTCAGCGGGGCGGTCTCGTCGCCCTGCGGCGGCGGCAGTCTTTTGACGATGGCTTCCAGCACGTCGGGGATGCCGAGGCCGGTCTTGGCCGAAACCGGAATCGCCTCAGAGGCGTCGATGCCGATGACGTCCTCGATCTGTTCCTTGACGCGCTCGGGCTCGGCGGCGGGCAGATCGATCTTGTTCAGAACCGGCACGATCTCGTGGTTGGCGTCGAGCGCCTGATAGACATTGGCGAGGGTCTGCGCCTCGACGCCCTGGGAGGCGTCGACCACCAGGATGGAGCCTTCGCAGGCGGCCAGCGAGCGCGACACTTCGTAGGCGAAGTCGACGTGGCCGGGCGTGTCCATCAGGTTGAGGATGTAATCGCGCCCATCCTGCGCCTTGTATTCCAGCCGTACGGTCTGGGCCTTGATGGTGATGCCGCGCTCTTTCTCGATATCCATCGAGTCGAGCATCTGCTCGCCCATGTCGCGCGCCGCCACCGTGCCGGTTTCCTGGATCAACCGGTCCGCCAGCGTGGATTTGCCATGGTCGATATGCGCAACGATCGAGAAGTTGCGAATGTTGTCAAAGGGATGCGTCGCCATGCTCTCTCTGGGGGCGGCTGTCCCGGCGGCAAACGCGCCGGCCGGCAATGCGGGGCTCGATGGCCTTTGCATGGGCAATACCAGCGTCGGGCGGCTTCGCCAAGGGCCGCCGCATCAGACACGCGGCAAAAGACACGTGGCAAAACCGGATGTTATGCCGGTCTTGCGGCAGCAAGACGTTGACTGGTCCGGACGGAAGCGCGGTGACGACGCCGTCCGGACCAGGGCAGGCAAGACGCAGGCTGCTTACCAGCGGTACAGCAACTCCACAGCGCCCTGCCAGGAAGCCAGGCGGTGGGCAAGGGTCGCGCCGCCGCGCAGGTTGAGCGACAATGCGTCGCCAAACCGGGCAGTCACGCCCATGTCGATGCGCGCGCGGTCCGTCGCAGCCGCCGCGCCGATCGCGCCGAAACCAAAGCCCGGGGCGCTGCGGAACGTCGCCACAAGGTTACGCCGCGGCGAGAACTCGTGCACCCACGCCGCCCGTAGCCAGGGCGTCAACACGCCATTGGCTCCCAGGGGCAAACTGGCGCTGAACTCAAGTCCCGCCAGGCTTTCCATCGAGCGGCTCCACTGGCTGCGCACCGCCAGGCCCATGGGTCCGGGCTGGTTGTCCAGCAGCGTGGCGCGCTCCCGGAACGCGTCCACATGCAGCAGCTTGTAGTCGATCCCCACGAAAGGCGTGAGGCGCATGGCTCCGTAACTGAAATTGTAGCCGGCTGCCGTCCGCAGGTTCAGGCTTTCCGCATTGAACCTGCCCAGAGCCCGTTCCGTGGGGCCAATGCCGGCGAGCGTGCGCTGGCTCTGGAACTGGTGCGCGCCGGCCGCCGCCGTTGCCGTCAGCCAGGCGTCGCCGCGCGCCACGCTGCCGTAGACGGCTCCCTGGACGTGCTGGCTGCTGGCGGAGCCACCGCGTTCGCGCACGCTGAAGCCGCCCTGGGCGTTGTTCACCGCCACGCCAAGCATCGCCCCATTGTCGAAGTGATAGTCAACGCCTGCCGTGAGAGCGCTGTGGAAGTTGCGCTGGCTGGCGCTGCCGCTGTGGAAGCGGTCGCCGCCGTGGCGCGCGCCGCCGGCGCCGGCGCTGGCCCATACCCGCCCGCCAGCGCGCACCCCATGGGCCGCCTCGCTCGCGCCCATCACAGGGCTGGCGCTGTCGGAACTCACGCCGCCTTGCGCCGCCGCCAGAACCTGATCGCCAAAACCCCCCATGGTCATGAAGGCGGCCGACTGGCTCGCCGTCAGGCTTTCGCCAGACAGGGCGCCGTAGGCCGAGGCCAGTTGCTGCAGGGTCGGAATGACGAACAGCCCAGCGGTTACTGGTGAGAACGGCGAGCGGTTGGCTGCGCTCTGGATGCGGTTGACCGTTGCGCCGATGGCCCGCTGGTTGAGCGCCAGGCCGCCGGGAAGGAAGTCCACGTCATAGGCAACCGCCATGTCGCCGGTGGCGGGGCGCGTCATCCGGAACGTGGCCACGGCGCTGGGGATTGGCTCCAGCGCCAGGTCGGCCGCGTCGGAGCTGCCCTCCACGTGCAGCACGGGCGGCGTCTCGAAGGTTCCGGGGCGCGCCGCTCCAGGGTCAAAGGGCGACAGCCGGATGGCGCCGTGCAAGCGCGCCATGCCTTTCACATTGATGCGGTCCGCCTCCGCGTCGCCGGGCGACAGTTTGGCGGCGATCCGTCCGCTTTGCGTCTGTTCCAGGTCGGCGATCAGATCCGTTGTCATCAGTTGACCGGGGCCGCCCGGCATGATCTCGCCCTGATTGCGTAATGTCGAGCCGGTCGGCATCGCGATGCTGCGCCCGGGGCGGAGCACGCCGCTGATCGCATTGTCGAGCAACGTGGCGCCGCCGCTGAGATGGATGTTGCCGGTAATCACCCCCTGGTTGGCGAATGCCAGCTCACTGGCGTCGATGGAGACGGCGACGCCTGCGGCGCCGTCACGTGTGAGCAGATGGCCGCTATTGACGAGCTTGCCAACGCCGCGCGTCCCGATCACCACAGCCCGGCCGCCAGCGCCGCCTTCAACCGTCGCGCCGTCAATGGTCACCGCGACGTCGCCGTCGGGTCCGGCGCCGCCCTGTGAGACGGCGCGGATGGCGACGCCGCCCGCTCCGGTTGCGCGCACGTCGGCGCTGGTCGTGACGTTGATCGCCGCGGCGCCGGTTCCGCCGGCGCTCTGGACGAAGATCCCCATGGCCTCGGCGCCGGCTACGGCAATGGCGCCGCTGTTGCGCACGATGACATTCCCGCCGGCCCCCGCGCCGCCGCTGCTGCCGGCGAATCCAGCCGCGAGGCCGCCGCCGCCGCCGATCGACTGGGCGATAATGCCGCCGCTCTGGTTGCCTGTGGCGGCGATGGCGCCGGCGTTGGCGATGTGGACCGCCCCGCCGTTGCCCGCGGACGGTTCGCCCGCCGCGGCGGCTGGCTTCAGCGACGCGACGTCATGCGACAGGTACAGGCCGCCGCCGCCGCCAATGGATTGGGCAATGACGCCAGCGGCCCTGTCGCCGCGCGTGGCGATGGTTGCGGCGTTGTCGAGGCTGACCGCGCCGCCGTCGCCGCCGCCATTGGTTACGCCAATCCGCCAGCCAGCCATGGAGGTCGTGTCGGTGGCAACGAGCACGCCGCCGCCGCCGCCGATCGATTGGGCGAGCAATCCGGTGGCCGCGAAGCCTTCTGTCGCGATGGCGCCGCTCTGGGTCAGGCTGACTGAGCCGCCAGCGCCGCGCACGCCATCCGCGCCGAGGCGGGCAACGGCCAGCGTCAGGTCGCCGCCAGCATGCGCGACGCCAATGACGCCGCCGCCGCCGCCGATGGATTGGGCGATGACGCCCATGGCGCCGGCGCCGGCCGTGCTGATGTGGTTGGCGCTGCGCAGGTCGACGCCGGCGCCGTCCTGTGATCCGGCAACCTTGCCTGCATCGCGGGAGCCGCCAGCAACCAGATACAGCTCCTTTGCCTCGAGCATCTGGCTGGCGGTGAGGGCGGTGAGGCCTCCGCCGCCGCCGATGGATTGGGCGACAATGCCGTGCGCCAGCGCGCCGCTGGTATTGAGGGCGCCGCCGCCCAGTGTGGTCGTCACCCGGCCGCCAGAACCGCCGCTGACCCCTTCGCCTCCGGCCAGCAGGGCGCCGCCCGACATCAGCGATCTGAGATCGATGGTATGGGAGTTCATTCCGCCGCCGCCGCCGATGGACTGCGCGATCACGGCGGGGGCGTTGTCGCCGCTGGTTGCGACGTCGCCGTCGCCGGTCAGCGAGACGCTGCCGCCGCGCCCGCCAGAGCCGCCCTTGCCGCCGGTCGCGCTGGTCAGCAGGCCATTGCTTCCCAGGGAAAGACCGCCGCTGAAGCCGGCGACGCCACCGCCGCCGCCGACGGACTGAGCCATGACGCCGGCAGAGCCCTTGCCGGTTGTGTTGATGGCGCCGCTGTGGTGGAGCGCGACGTCGCCGCCGTCGCCGCCGACTGCTCCAGAGCCGCCAGTCGTGGACGTTTCACCCTTGTCGCCAGTGCTGAGGCTGCCGGCGACAGCCATGCCGCCAACGCCGCCGCCGCCGCCGATGGACTGGGCCATCAGCCCCCAGGCGAGGTCGCCGCCGGTGACAATCCGGCCGGAGTTGTGAAGCCTGACCGAGGCGCCGTCCCCGCCTGCTCCACCGGTTCCGCCAACGCTGTTCGCAGCGCCTTCCCCCGTGGAAACGGCGCCAGCCGCCACCAGGCCGCCATGACCGCCGCCGCCGCCGATGGATTGGGCGACCACGCCAGCGCTGGCAGCGCCGGCTGTGGTGATCGTCCCGCTGTTTTCGACGTCAACCGCGCCGCCCGCGCCGCCTGCGCCGCTGGCTCCGCCGGTCGTCTGGCTGATGCTCTTGCCGGCGGAGATGCTGAGCCCCCCGGCGAAGCCGCCAGTTCCGCCGCCTGCGCCGACCGATTGCGCCAGCAGGGCGATGGAGCCGCTGCCTGACGTGATGATGGCTCCGGCGTTGGCGACGGCGATCACGCCGCCGTGTCCGCCACGGCCCGCGCTTCCGCCGCCAACCTCGTTCCTCCCGTCGCCGGATACGTTGAAAGCCGCGCCAAGGCCAAAGCCGCCGTCGCCGCCGCCGCCGCCAATCGACTGGGCGACCAGTCCCCGGGCCAGGTCGCCATGGGTTTCGATCTGGCCGTTGGCGCCCTGAATCACCTGAACGGCTCCGGCGTTGCCGCCGCTGGCGCCCGCGCCGCCGACCATGCCGTGAGCGTCGCCGTCAAGATTGCCTGCGCCGGCGATGATAAAGCCGCCCTTGCCGCCGCCGCCGCCGATGGATTGCGCCATCAGTCCGGTCGCCGCCCTGCCACGGGTGAGAATGTGGTCGCCATTTCGCGCCAGAACAGCTCCGCCCTGGCCACCGCCACCGCCCGCACTCCCGACACGGGTCGTTACGGCGTCGTCCTTCGCGCCGGCGTTCTGTTCGCCGGCGTTCTGTTCGCCGGCATCAGTATTGCTGTTTTGGTCACCGCCGGACGGCCCGTCCCCGCTCTCATCAGCTGGCGCGCCATGACGGGCGCTGGAAAACGCGCCGCTGACAACAAAGCCGCCAGCTCCGCCGGCTCCGCCGACGGATTGCGCCAGCAAACCAATCGAGCCGTCGCCAGTCGTGACGATCCTGGCGGTGTTGATGAGGCTTGCCGCGCCGCCGTCGCCACTGGCGCCGCCGGCCCCGGCCCCGGTCGTGACGTCCGCCGCGCCGCCAAGCGCGACATCGGCGTTGATGACGAAGCCGCCCTTGCCGCCGCCGCCGCCGATGGTTTGCGCCATGGCGCCGTGGGCGAGCGCACCGTGGGTTTCGATGCTTCCGTCTGGCAATGTGAGCATGACGGCGCCGCCGTTGCCGCCACTGCCGCCGGTGCCCCCTGTTGTGGCGGCGGCTGCTTTCGCCGCGAAGGCGAGGCCGCCGCCAATGGCGAAGCCGCCAGCGCCGCCACCGCCGCCGATGGACTGGGCGATGACGCCGCCGCCATGGTCTCCGTCCGCCCGCAGCTTTCGGGAACTCGTGACCGTGACGGCGCCGCCGTCATTGCCTGCTCCGCCCTGGCCGCCCGTCGCATCGGTTACGCTCTTTCTCGCGCTGTTGATGGCGAGGGCGCCGGCAAACCCGCCGGCGCCGCCGCCGCCGCCGATGGACTGCGCCATGATGGCGGCTGCTCCCGCGCCACTCACCGTGACGTCGCCGGCGTTGGCGACGTCAATCACGCCGCCACGCTGGCCCTGGCCGCCTGCTCCGCCGGTGGCGTTGCTCGCCGCGTCGTCACCAAGCGACAGGGTTCCGGCAATCGCCAGACCGCCGAGGCCGCCGCCGCCGCCAATGGATTGGGCCAGTAGCCCATGTGACGCCTGACCTCGAGCGGAGATCGCCGCTGCGTTGTCAACGACGACGTCGCCGCCATGACCACCACTGCCGCCGACCCCGCCAGTGGCGTTGCTCGCGCCTTTCGCCGATGAGCTGAAACCGGCCGCGATGGCCATCGCGCCTGCGCCGCCGCCGCCGCCGATGGACTGAACGACCACGCCGGAAGCATTGGCGCCCCGGGTGCTGACGGCGCCGCGTGTTGAAACCCGCACTGTCTGGCCATGCGAGCCAGCGCCGCCCTTGCCGCCGGTGGCGTTGGCGGTTCCGTCGCCATCGCGACCAAACGCCAGCGCCGCGGCGAAGCCGCCCGCCCCGCCGCCGCCGCCGATGGACTGGGCCAGAACGCCGCTGGCGCCATCGCCTGAGGTCTGGATGTCGCCGTCATGCGTCAGCGTCACCACGCCGCCGCTGCTGTCGTTGACGCTGTCGCCGCCCGTGAGCTTCGTCAGGCCCTTGCCATTCGGCGACAGCGCACTGGCGATGCTGAAGCCGCCGTCGCCGCCACCGCCGCCAATGGACTGCGCCGCCACGCCCCACGCCAGGGCGCCCCGCGTGACGATGTCCGCCGCGTTGTTGACGATAACGCCGCCGCCGTTGCCGCCGCTGACCCCGGCCCCGCCCACATTGTAGGTCATGGCGTCCTGGCCAGCGCCGGTGGCGTTGACGGCCACCCCGCCGCTGCCGCCGCCGCCGCCGATGGACTGGACCAGAACGCCTGCCGACTGGGCGCCTCCGGTGCTGACCGAGCCGGTGGTGGAGACGGCGACGTCGGAGCTGGCGCCGCCGCTGCCGCCCTTGCCGCCCAAATTCAGCGATATGGCGCGGTACTTGCCGGCGCTTCCTGAACCGGTGAGACCGCCCGCGCCGCCGCCGCCGCCAACTGACTGGGCGAGGACGCCGTGCGCCTGGGCGCCGTGGGTGACAAGGGCGCCATCCGATGCGACGCTGACGCCGCCGCCCTTGCCGCCGCCGCCGCCGCCGCCGCCCAGGTTGAGCGTAACCGCCGTTTCGCCGCCGGTTGCGGCGATGGTGAACGCGCCCTTGCCGCCGCCGCCGCCGATCGACTGGACGATGATGGCGCCGGAGGCGTCGCCGCGCGTGACGATCCGGCCGAAACTGCTTGCCGCCGCATGGCCGGCGTCGCCGCCCGATCCGCCGGCGCCGCCGAGCGAAGCGGCCAGGGCGGCGTTCGCGCCAAAGCCGCCGCTTCCCGAGAATGCGCCGTTACCGCCGCCACCGCCGATCGATTGGGCGAGGATGCCGGCCGCGTTCGCCCCCGCCGTGGCGACCAGATTGCCCATGTGCGCGGCGTCATTGTTCACGACGTTGACGTCACCGCCGGTCGCGCCTGTCGCACCCGCGCCGCCAAGCGACAGCTGCGCGCCAGCCAGCGTGCTGACGCCAGCGGCCACGCTGAAGCCGCCGTTGCCGCCGCCGCCGCCAACCGACTGGGCCAGAATGCCGGTGGAGCCCGCGCCGGCCTCCGTTTCCGCAACGCCGGTGCGGATCGAACCCGTATTGCGAATCTGCACGGCGCCGCCAGCATCGCCGGCGCCGCCAGTCCCGCCAAAGGACAGGGCGATCGCCGGGCCAGCGCCCAGCCCGGCGTCAACCGAGAAACCGGCGTTGCCGCCGCCGCCGCCAATGCTGGCTGCGGACAGGCCCGCCGCATGATCTCCCTGGGTGACGATGTCGAGGCGGGTGTCCACGGTGACGCCGCCTGCGCGCCCACCGGCGCCGCCCCTGCCGCCGAGCGACACGGCGATGGCGCCAATATCTGTCGCTGCCGCCGCCGCAATGGAAAATCCGCCCCGTCCGCCGCCGCCGCCAACCGAACTGGCGTCAACCCCGGTCGAGAAGGCGCCGGTGGTGACGATCGTCCCCTGTGAGCCCACAAAGACGTCGCCCCCGGTTCCCCCCGCGCCGCCATTGGCGCCCAGGGCAACGGCAATCGCTGGCGTTTTGACGCCCGCCGCCGCGGCGATGGCAAAGCCGCCCGCGCCGCCGCCGCCGCCGATAGACTGGGCGGTGACGCCAGCCGAACGGTCGCCGCTGGTGTGGATCGCGGCAATGGCCGCCGGCGCCGGAGCCGAGCACGTCGCGTCGCCATTGACGCAGACAGCGCTGGCGGAGCCGCCCTTGCCCCCCTGGCCTCCCATGGCGATGGCGCCGAGCATGTTGACGGAAATGGCGGCCCCGCCCGCGCCGCCGCCGCCACCAATCGACTGGGCGGTGACGCCGCCAGAATCATGGCCGCCGGTGGTGATGTCGCCAGCGTTGGTGACCCAGACCTTGCCGCCCTGACCGCCAGCGCCTCCGGCGCCGCCACGGGGAAAAATGAGACCGGCGGCCGCGCCGCCACTGCCGCCGTCGCCGCCGATTGACTGGGCGACAAGTCCACCGGCGCCCACGCCGGCGGTTGTCAGCGTCGCCCCGTTGTTGACGATGACGCTGCCTGTCGCGCCGCCGTCCGCGCCGGCGCCGCTGGAGGGAATGACGCCGCCGGCGCTGCCGCCGCTCCCGGCTTTTCCGCTGGAGCTTTGCGCCAGGATGGCGGAGGCGCCGGCCCCCGAGGTGCTGATGACGCCGCCTTTTTGGGTATGCACGACCACGGACGAGCCGCGGCTGGCGTCGGCGCCGCGCCCGCCGGTTGGCGCGAGGCTGCTGGCGTCGCCGCCGTCGCCAGCGCGTCCGCCCCGGCTTCGCGCCAGGATGCCATAGGCATTGTCGCCGGACGTGGTGATCCGGCCGGCGTGACGCACGGTGACGGCGCCGCCATCCGTCGCGCCGGCGCCGGCGCCGCCAAAGCTGGCGACGCTGAAGCCCGGAGCCTTGCCGCCGCCGCCGCCGTCGCCGCCATCGCTCTCGGCCCAGATGCCGGCACCGCCGTCGCCTGTGGCGACGATGTCGAATTCATTGCTGACGATGACGTTCCCCGCCGCGCCGCCGCCGCCGCCGTTGCCTGCCTGGTTCAGCCCCAGGCCGAGCGAAAAGATGTCGCCGCCGTCGCCGCCATGACCGCCCGCGCTGGCGGCGACAATGCCATGATGGCCATCGCCGCTGACGGTGATGGAGCCCCGGCCCGTTGTGGTTACGGTGACGGCGCCGCCATTGCCGCCGGCGCCGCCATTGCCGCCGCTGGCGGTGAACATGCCATGCGCGCCGTTGCCGCCGCGACCCCCGGCCTGGCCCAGATTGCGCGCCTCGACGCCATGGCCGTCGCTGACAATGCGCATGGGCGCATCGGGGAAGCCATCAAGCCCGATTTGCAGGTCCGGGGCTGTTTTCGCTCCATCGGTTCCGGCGCGGCCCCACAGCAGGAACAGTCCGCCATCCGCCGCCGCTTGCGGCGCGATGACCTTTGAAACGCCGGCGATGGGCTTTGGGGCGCCGGCGCTGACGTTTTCCGGTGTAACGAGCACCGCGCCCAGAACGACGGATGCAACGTGTTTGCGCCCGCGAGCGCGTCGCGACCTGCCGGAATTGCTGCCCATGCCAAAACTCTTTTCCAAACTACGGGCAGCGACCTGTCAGCGACAAAGATCAGCGTCTTGGGTCAGTCTGAATATTGCGGTCTGCCGTAAAAAATGAATTCAATAAAAGGAATATTTTCTCGTATTCAGAATAGTATTCAGATTTCAGTTATCCGTATCTGATATTTATAATAATTCCTAAATGGATACTGTATTCTTCCGGCGTTTTGAGGGGTATGTGCGCGTCAATGCTGTATGGCGTGCTGGCGTTTTGGGCGGCTGCCCGATGGCGCGCAAACGAAAAACGAGCGGGGATTGCCCCGCCCGTGTCTGCCGCACAATGGTGTCCGCCGCTTTCCTGGCGGGAAATGCGTTGGGCCGTTTTTCGCCAGACTCCAGCGGGCCAGGCTCACCGGTTTTTGGCGTCAGGGGCCACGGAGCGGCCTGCTCAAGCGGCGCCCGCCTGTTTTCGCCGGAACCGGCGTCAACCGTCCTCGGACCAGCTCTCGCCCTCAAAACCTGGCCGGGCGAACGCCACGCCGCCATCAACAGTCAGCGTCGAGCCCACCACGTAGTCACCGGCGCGCGAGGCCAGGAAAATGGCGGCGCCGGCCATATCGTCATCATCGCCAATGCGGCCGGCAGGAACGCGCCGGGCCACGCCCTCGGCGCTGTCGCGGGCGGCGGTGTTCATGTTGGAGCTGAACGGGCCGGGCGCGATGGCCGTGACGACGATATGATCGGCGATGAGCTGCGCCGCCATGCGCCGTGTCAGATGGATCAGGCCGGCCTTCGAGGCGGCGTAGGGATAGGTCTCCAGCGGATTAACAAAAATGCCGTCGATGGAGGCTATATTGATGACCTTTGCCGGCTTGTCAGCGCTTGCGGCCTTGCGCAGCAGCGGGGCCAGCGCCTGGGTCAGGAAGAACGGCGTTTTCAGGTTGAGGTCCACCACCTTGTCCCAGCCGCTTTCGGGAAAGGTGTCGAACTCCGCCGCCCAGGCGGCGCCAGCGTTGTTCACCAGAATGTCGAGCCTGTCTTCACGTTCGGCAATCTGCTGCGCCAGCGCCCTGGCGCCTTCGACGGTGGAGATATCGCCAGGCAGCGATATGCACTGACCGCCGTTCTGCGACAGCTCGGCCGCCGTGGCGTCGCAGGCGGCGGCCTTGCGGGCCGTGATGTAAACTTTCGCGCCGCTATCGATATAGCCGCGCGCGATCATCTTGCCGATGCCGCGCGAGCCGCCAGTAACCAGCGCGACGCGACCTTCGAGTGAAAACAGTCCGCTCATGTGTCCTCCCGCCCTTCACTCCCGGGTTTTGCCATCGGGGCGATGGGCCGTCTGTATCGGCTTTGTTGATGGCGGCAATGTTCGCTGCTTGATCCGCAGGGTTCAAGTCCGTTTCCGCTCCCCCTGGCGGCCGGACCGGGCTTTTTCCGTGGGCCGGTCCGGGAGGCGCAGCCCGATCAGCGCCTGGGGCATGCCACCGGCCGTGGAATGCCTCTTGCGGAATGGGGCTGGCCGGAGGCAGATGGCCTGCGCAATGGCGGAAGGAGAGAACGATGGCGGGAGATCTGGCGGCAGGCGGCAAGGTGAGGGCGCCCCTGGTGCGGGCGGCCACAACGGCGGACGCCCCGGCTATTCTCGACATCTACAATTACGCGGTGCGCGAAACCATGGCGGTCTGGACCGAGACGCCGGCCTCTCTCGACAACCGGCTGGCGCTGATGACGGAGCGGGCGGCGCGCGGCTATCCGTTTCTGGTGGCCGAACTGGCAGACGGCGCCATCGCCGGTTACGCCACCTTCGGCGATTTTCGCCATTTCGACGGCTACGCCGCCACTGTCGAGCATTCCGTCTATGTCGGCCCACAGTTTCACCGGCGCGGCGTCGCCCGGGCGCTGATGCCGCCGTTGATTGATGCTGCCCGCGCCTGTGGCAAGCACGTCATGGTCGGCGCCATTGCCGCTGACAACGAGGCTTCGATCCGGCTGCACGCGGCTTTTGGCTTTGAGAAAACCGGCCTGATGCCTCAGGTTGGCCGCAAGTTCGGCCGCTGGCTCGATCTGTTGTGGATGCAGAAAGTTCTGTCAGCGGACTAAGCCGCCGGCCGCCAGGCTTCAGCGCCGCCGGTAGAGCTGCGACACCACCCGCGCCGTGTAGTCGACCATCGGAATGATGCGCGAATAATTGAGCCGCGTCGGGCCAATGACGCCGACGACGCCGACGATGCGTTCCTCCGCGTCGCGGAACGGCGCGGCAATGGTTGAGGAGCCTGAAAGCGAGAACAGCTGGTTTTCCGAGCCGATGTAGATGCGAACGCCTTCGCCATCCTCGGCGCGCGACAGCAGGTCGATCACTTCTTTCTGTGTTTCGAGGTCGGCGAACAGCAGCCGCATGCGCTCCAGGTCGGCGCCAACGCTGACATCCTCCAGCAGATTCGCCTGGCCGCGCACGATGAGCTGGCGGGTGTCCGAGGAGCCGCCGACAGCAATCGCCAGCCCGGCCTCCACCAGCCGCGCCGTCAGCGCGTCCAGCTCGCGCTCCATGGCGGTGCGCTGCCCGGCCACGTCCTGGCGCAACTCGTCCAGAGTGCGGCCACTGATGCGGGCGTTGAGGAAATTCGCCGCCTCGACCAGCGCCGAGGACGGGAGGCCCGCCGGCAGATCGAGCAGCCGGTTCTCCACATTGCCGTCGTCGCTCACCAGCACCACCAGGCCGCGCTGGGGGCCGAGACGCACGAATTCGATCTGCCGCAGCCGGGCGTTGGTCTTGGTGGTCAGCACCACGCCGGCGCCGCGCGACAGGCCAGACAGCAATTGCGTCGCCTGGGCCAGCGCGGTGTCGAGCGAACTGTCGGCGGCGGCGGCGCGCATCTCCGTCTCGATGCGTCGCCGCTCCTCGTCGGCCAGATGCCCGGTCTCCAGCATGGCGTCGACGAAAAACCGCAAGCCGGTTTCCGTCGGCAGGCGGCCGGCGGAGGTATGCGGCGCATAGATCAGGCCGGCGTGCTCCAGATCGGACATTACATTGCGGATTGAGGCCGGCGACAGGTGCATCGGAATGATGCGCGACAGGTTGCGCGAGCCGACGGGCTCGCCCGTGGCCAGATAGCTCTCGACGATCTGGCGGAAAATTTCGCGAGACCGTTCGTTCAGGGTCGTCTGCGCGCCCCTTTCCTGGAATGGCCCCAATGCTGTCGCTCCTGTCGATACGGGACGTCCTGTCCCCTGGCTGCAAATGTAGCGACCCCCTGTTCGCCTTGCCAGAGGCGGCGCTGGTGAAGCCGTCGGGGGCCGGAAGCCAGTCCGGACATTGTCGGGCCTGGCCGATCCGGCGGCTCTTTCCCGCCCTGTGGCGTCAATGATCCGGCCAGCATCAATGCGGCCTGCGGCGATTGTTTCCTGGCGAGACGCAAATCCCTCGCCGGATCTCCGCCGCCGAATTCCCAAACAGGCTCTTACGGCCCCGCGCCTGGACCGTTATAGCTTTCTGCGACGTCTCAAACCGACATTTTGAACCCACACAACCCAGGACAGACAGATGCGCCCTTCAAAACGCGCCTCCGATGAAATGCGCAAGGTCACGCTGGAGCGCGGCGTGGCGCGCTATGCGGAAGGCTCCTGCCTCGTGCGCTTTGGCGAAACCCATGTGTTCTGCACCGCCTCGCTCGAGGATCGCGCCCCAGGCTGGCTGCGTGGCCAGGGCCGGGGCTGGGTCACGGCTGAATATTCCATGCTGCCGCGCGCCACCGCCGAGCGCACCCGCCGCGAGGTCAACGCCGGCAAGCCGTCCGGCCGCACCCAGGAAATCCAGCGTCTGATCGGCCGCTCGTTGCGCGCCGTCGTCGATCTGCCAGCCCTCGGCGAGCGGCAGATTTCCATCGATTGCGATGTGCTCCAGGCCGATGGCGGCACCCGCACCGCCGCCATCACCGGCGCCTGGGTCGCCCTGCATGACTGCATCGCCTGGATGCGCGCCCGCTCGATCATCAACACCCATCCGTTGAAGGACCATGTCGCCGCCGTCTCGTGCGGCGTCGTTCAGGGCGCGCCGGTGCTTGATCTCGATTATGCGGAAGATTCCACCGCCGAAACCGACGCCAACTTCGTACTGACCGGTTCCGGCGGCATCGTTGAGGTGCAGGGCACGGCGGAAGGCAAGCCATTCAGCGACGAGGAGTTGCTGGAATTGCTGCGCCTCGCCCGCGTCGGCGCCACCAATCTTGTGGGGCTGCAGAAGCAGGCGGTCGGCCAGTGAGCGCCCCGGCCAATACATTGCGCCGCCTGTCGGGCAAGGTGGTGATCGCCACCCACAATCCCGGCAAGCTGGTGGAAATGCGCGAACTGCTGGCGCCGTTCGGGGTCGCGGCGGTGTCGGCGGGCGAACTTGGCCTGGCGGAGCCGGAGGAAACCGGAACCACTTTCGCCGAGAACGCGGCGATCAAGGCCCATGCGGCGGCGCAGGCGTCAGGTCTGCCAGCGCTGGCCGACGATTCTGGCGTCTGTGTCGAAGCGCTGGATGGCGCGCCAGGCATTTTCTCCGCGCGTTGGGGCGGTCCCGCCAAGGACTTCCCCGGCGCCATGGCGCGCATCAACAATGAGCTGAACCTGCGCGGCGTTGGCCCGGACGATCGCCGGCGCGGTCATTTCGTCTCCGCTCTGGTGGTTGCCTGGCCGGATGGCGCCGAGGCGCTGTTCGAGGGGCGGGTGTTCGGCGATCTGGTCTGGCCGCCGCGCGGCGATCGCGGCTTTGGCTACGATCCGATGTTCCGGCCTGATGGTCACGAAATGACGTTCGGCCAAATGGACGCTGACGCCAAGCACGGCGTTGACTGGGACGCGGCGGCGCATGGCGGCGCCGGCGGCCTGTCGCACCGGGCCCGGGCTTTCGTCACCCTGGCGAAGGCGCTGCTCCAGAAAGCCTGACAGTCCGGAAAAAGCAGAAAAGCCCGGGCGCGAACCCGGGCTTTCTTTTTTTTCAGCGTCGTCGTGCGCCTCAGGCCTCGGTCGTCGGGCTCATGGCGCGGCGTTTGCGCATATAGGCGTCAAACTCCTCACGGTCCTTGGCGCGCTTCAGCTCTTCAACGAACTCCCCGAACTCCCGGACTTCATCGTCCAGACGGCGGCGCTCCGCCTCGAGGCGCCCGATCTCGGCGCGGCGATAGTCATCGAAGTGACTGTTGCCGGTGGGACCGCTGGCCGGACGCGGCTGGGCGGCGCGCGTCCTGTCGCCAAACGGGAAATCGCCCATGCGCGTGAAGTTGCGTTCCATGAACGCGCGGAACTCATTTGGCACGGGATACCCCATCAGTTTCCAGGCAATGTAGGCGAGGGCGAGCGGCCAGAACCAGATAAAGGCAAAGACAATGCCGACGATTTCCAGGGCGCGTTTGGGGCCGCGGCCGCATTTGCCGCCGGCCCGCGCGCCTTCCCACTGGGGCGAGGTGGTGGAGGTCGAGGCGGTATGGGACATCTTCATCTCCAGAGACAGGCTCCACGTCAGGAAACCGCGTCCTGCCGCAGGTGAAACGTTGCCCAGGACCTGGCCATGGACATCGGTCTCTCCGGAAAGCGCGCATGCCTCCCGGTCCGAACAGTTAACATTGAAACGGCGTCGAGCGGATTCAAGGCGTTGATTTCAAAAAAGATTGTCCGACAATTTTTCTACGAGCGAATCTGCGCGCTTCCTCGAGCGTTTGCCCAGACCGGGAGTTCCAACGCCAGGCCGGCGCGGCCCGCATGCGCGAAGCTCCCTGTGCGGGCGGGGCATTTGGCGCTATAACCCCCGACGCCAGCAAACCGGCGCCCACTATCCAGGACGACGCAGTGACCATCGCCCCGTTGCCGACTTCCCCATCCAATTGCCCCGCCGACCTCGCGGCGTCGCAGGATCCCGATGTTGCAGGTCCGGCCCTGCGCCGGCCGACAGTCGGCGTCATGGTGGGCGAGGTTCAGGTTGGCGGCGGCGCGCCCATCGTTGTCCAGTCGATGACCAATACGGACACGGCGGATATCGACGCCACGGTTCGCCAGGTGGCGGCGTTGGCCAACGCCGGCTCGGAACTCGTGCGCATCACCGTCGACCGCGATGAGGCCGCAGCGGCCGTGCCGCGCATTCGCGACCGGCTGGCGCGCATCGGCGTCAACGTGCCGCTGGTCGGCGATTTCCATTACATCGGCCACAAGTTGCTGGCGGATCATCCCGCCTGCGCCGAGGCGCTGGCCAAATATCGCATCAACCCCGGCAATGTCGGCTTCAAGGACAAGCGCGACCGGCAGTTCGGCGCCATCATCGAAATGGCGTTGCGTTTCGACAAGCCGGTGCGCATCGGCGCCAACTGGGGCTCGCTGGATCAGGAATTGCTGACGTCGCTGATGGACGAGAACGCCGGATCGGCCACGCCGCGCGACGCCCGGGCCATCACCCGCGAGGCAATGATCCAGTCGGCCCTGCGCTCAGCCGAGCGGGCGGAAGAGATGGGGCTGGGTCGCGACCGCATCATCCTGTCGGCCAAGGTCTCGGCGGTGCAGGATCTGATCGCCGTCTACCGCGAGCTGTCGCGCCGCGCCGACTACGCCATTCACCTCGGCCTCACCGAGGCGGGCATGGGCAGCAAGGGCATTGTCGCCTCGTCCGCCGCCATCGGCATCCTGCTGCAGCAAGGCATCGGCGACACCATTCGCTTCTCGCTGACGCCGGAGCCTGGCGGCGACCGCACGGTTGAGGTGCGCACCGCCCAGGAACTGCTCCAGACCATGGGTTTCCGCACCTTCGTGCCGCTGGTGGCGGCCTGTCCTGGCTGCGGCCGCACCACCTCCACGGTGTTCCAGGAGCTGGCCCGCGATATCCAGGACTGGATCGTTACGTCCATGCCGACGTGGAAGCAGCGCTATCCGGGGGTCGAGAATCTCAATGTGGCGGTGATGGGCTGCATCGTGAACGGCCCTGGCGAATCCAAGCACGCCGACATCGGCATTTCCCTGCCTGGCACCGGCGAGAGCCCGGCGGCGCCCGTGTTCATCGACGGCGCCAAGGCGACCACCCTGCGCGGCCCCGGCATTGCCGCTGATTTCCGCGTGATGGTCGAGGACTATATCGAACAGCGGTTTGGCGCCGGCGCGGTTTCCAGGGCGCGTTCGGGGTGATTGGTCAGATCGCGTCCCGGATTTGACTTTGGCGCCTTTATTGACGTGAGCCATCGCCAGCCCTGTGGCCAGTCCTGGGGATGTGTTGACGACGGCGTGTCCTGATCCGGCAATAAAAAGCCCGGAGCAAACGCCCCGGGCCGGAATGTCTGTTCGTAGCGCGCGGGCGCGCCCGCGCCTGTTTTTCTCAGGCGTTGCCGGTCTGCGGCGCCTCGGCGCCGGCTTTCGGGCCGCCCTTGGAAACGCCCACCAGCGCCGGGCGCAGCACCCGGTCGGCGATGGTGAAGCCTACCTGCAGCACCTGCACCACCGTGCCGTTCGGCACCGACGGATCGGGCGCCTCGAACATGGCCTGATGCAGATTGGGATCGAAGCGTTCGCCGAGCGGCGACACCATCTTCACGCCATGGCGCTCAAGGTTCTTCAGCATGTCGCGCTGGGTCAGCTCGATGCCTTCCACCAGGCCGCGCGTCCGCTCGTCCAGCGCGCCGCGATCAGCCTCCGGCACGGCTTCCAGCGCCCGGCTGATGTTGTCGACGACCGTCAGCATGTCGCGGGCGAAATTGGTCGCGCCATAGGCGCGGGCGTCGGCCACTTCCTTCTGGGTGCGGCGGCGCATGTTCTCCACGTCCGCCAGCGCGCGCAGCGACCTGTCCTTCAGTTCGGCGTTCTCGGCGGCCAGGGCGGCGATCACCTCGCCCGGGTCACGTTGCGCCCCATCAGCGCCGGTTTCCGCGGAGACGGGGGTTTCCTGATCTGGCGTGGCGACCGGGTCGTCCCGGTCTTCATTCGGCTTCTGGTTCATGTCACCCGGCTGGTTGAATAGGGAAAGGAATTGACAGCCATATCAGATGGCCTGTCCGCAAAATCAAGGCGCGACCGTGCGGCCGCCCGTTTTGCGCGCGCCCTGGCCGCCTGCCGCCGCCGGCGCTTTCAACGCTTCGAGCAAACGGCGCCGGATGGCCGCCTGGCGTGACGGCGCAACGATTTTGGCGTTGGTCAGGTCGGTGACGTAGAAGGTGTCGACCGCATGTTCGCCAAAAGTCACGATGTGCGCCGATGAAATGTTCAGGTTGAGGCCGCCGATCGCCGTGGTCAGATCGTAGAGCAGGCCGGTGCGGTCGAGACAGGAGACCTCCAGCACCGTCTCGCGGTTCGACAGGCTGTTGTCGATGATGACTTCCGGATCGATCCGGAACGGCCGCGTCCGGGTTTTCGAACCGCGCGCCGCCACCAGATCGGCGATCTTCACCTCGCCCTTCAGCGCCCGCACCATGGCCTCGCCGATGCGCTCGCCGCGCCGCAACTCATCCGCGTCCTCAACAAAGGCGCGCGAGATGAAAATGGTGTCGAGGGCGATGCCGTCGGCGGTCGTGAAAATCTGCGCGTCGACGATGTTGCCGCCCGCCGCGGCGCAGGCGCCGGTGATGATCGCCAGAAGGCGCGGATGGTCCGGCGCCATGACGGTCAGTTCGGTGACGCCGCGAAACTGGTCGGTGACCACGGCCGTGGCGGTGGTGTGCCCATCCGCCGTCGTCCTGCGGAACAGGTCTGCCTGCCGCGCCTTGCGCTCGGGGTTTACCTTCAGCCAGTAGGCGGGATAGTGCCGGGCGGCGTAGGCCTCGAAGTCCGCGTCGCTCCACGTTGGCAGCAGCGCCCGCAGCGCCTCCTGGGCGTTGCGGATGCGCTCGTTGCGCGCCGTGTCGCCGTGGCCGCCGGTGATGTAACTTTCGGTCTCGAAATACAGCGTCCGCAGCAACTCGCCCTTCCAGCCGTTCCAGACGCCCGGTCCCACCGCCTTGATGTCGGCGACGGTCAGGATCATCAGCAGCTTCAGGCGCTCCACCGTCTGGATGACCTGGCCAAAGGTGTCGATGGTCACCGGGTCGGCGAGGTCGCGGCTCTGCGCCGTCATCGACATCAGCAGATGATGCTCGATCAGCCAGGCGACCAGTTCGGTCTCCGTGCGCGTCAGGCCCAGGCGCGGACACAGCCGCCGGGCGACGCGCGCGCCGGCGATGGAATGGTCCTCCGGGCGGCCCTTGGCGATGTCGTGCAGGAACACCGCCACATACAGCACGCGCCGGTGCTGCAGCGTGCGGATGATCCGGTTGGACACCGGGTGCTCGTCCTGCATGCGCCCGGCGTCGATTTCGGCCAGCACGCCAGTCGCCCGCAGCAGATGCTCGTCCACCGTGTAGTGGTGATACATGTTGAACTGCATCATCGCGACGACCCGGCCAAATTCCGGGATGAACCGGCCGAGCACGCCGGTTTCGTTCATGGCGCGCAGCACCGCTTCCGGCGAATTTTTCGATGTCAGGATGCCCAGGAACAGCCGGTTGGCTTCCCTGTCCTCGCGGATCGCCCTGGTCATCAGCTTCAGCGACCGGGTGACCAGGCGGCTGGCGTGGGGATGCAGCGCCAGATTGTGCTGCTGCGCCAGCGAGAACAGCCGCACCAGATTGACCGGATCGTTGCGGAACACGTCCTCGGAACGCACGGTGATGCGGTCGCCTTCCAGCAGGAAGTCGGCGGATCTGAGCCGCGCCGCCGGCTTCAGCCGGTTCATGAAGCGATCCAGCATCGGCCGCTTCTTGGCGTGTTGCGCCTCCATGGCGGCGCAGACGATGGCGGTGAGATCGCCCACGTCCTTGGCGATGAGGAAGTAGCGCTTCATGAACCGCTCAACGCCGGAGAGGGCGCCGTGGTCGGTGTAACCGAGCTCGGCCGCCACCTGGGGCTGCAGATCGAACGACAGCCGCTCCTCGGCGCGGCCGGTGATGAAATGCATGTGGCAGCGCACCCGCCACAGAAATTCCTCGCATTCGTTGAAGCGCGCATATTCCTGGCGCAGGAACAGTCCGGCCCGCACCAGTTCGCGCGCGTCGCGCACCCGGTAGACATATTTGCCGATCCAGAACAGCGTATTCAGATCGCGCAGGCCGCCCTTGCCTTCCTTGACGTTGGGTTCGACCACATAGCGCGACACCGCGCCGGCCTGGCGCAGGCGGGCGTCGCGTTCGCCCAGCTTGGCCTCGACAAATTCCGCCGCCGTGCCTTCCACCACCTCGGCGTCGAAACGCCGGGCCATGTCTTCGAACAGCGCCGCGTCGCCGGCCACCAGCCGCGCCTCCAGAATCGAGGTGCGGATCGTCAGGTCGCCGCGGCTTTCGCGGATGCACTCATCAATGGAGCGGGTGGCGTGGCCGACCTTCAGCTTCAGGTCCCACAGCAGGTAAAGCACCGCCTCGACGATGCTCTCGCCCCATGGCGTTGGCTTCCAGGGCGTGAGGAACAGCAGATCCACGTCCGAGCCGGGCGCCATCGTGCCCCGGCCATAGCCGCCGGTGGCGACGACGGCCAGCCGCTCGCTGGTGGAGGGATTGCTGACAGGAAAAAACCGCCGGGTGAACACCGCGTGCAGCGCCTGCACGATGGAATCCATCAGCCACGACAGCCGGCGGGCGCCGCGCAGTCCGTCGCGCTCCTCCAGCAGTTTGGTCCGCGCCGCCGCGCGCCCGTCCGCCAGTGTCTGCCGCAGCAGGGCCAGCAGGGCGCGGCGCAGGCCGTCGAGGTCGTCGCCGTGCGCATCGGCCAGCGCCATCACGGCGTCCGTCAGCGCAGCGCCGTCCGCTGGCGCGTCGGGCAAGGCTGGAACAGCAACGGTTTCGGCGGCCTGGTTCAAGCGAAAAGCTCCATGACATGTCTCGGCGCGGCGCACCGCGCCGGACCATGCATTCTGCAGGCCAGCCCTGGTCGTCAGGCCCGGCGCGCCTCGATGGCGTCCCACATGGCTGAAGCAAGATCCGGGCCGCCGATGCGTCGGATCGCCCGGATGCCGGTGGGCGAGGTGACGTTGATTTCGGTGAGATTTCCATCGATCACGTCGATGCCGACAAAGATCAGGCCGCGCCTGGCCAGCTCCGGTCCGATGGTCTCGCAGATCTCACGCTCACGTTCGGTCAGCTCCGTGGCGTTGGCGGCGCCGCCGCGCACCATGTTGGAGCGGATGTCATTGGGGGCGGGCACCCGGTTGACGGCGCCCAGCGCCTTGCCCTCGACCAGGATGATGCGCTTGTCGCCCTGTGTGACCTCCGGCAGGAAGCGCTGGATCACCCAGGGCTCGCGGAACGTCACCGAGAACAGGTCGAACATCGAGCCGAAGTTCGGGTCCTCCGGCAGCACCCGAAGCACCGCCGCGCCGCCGTGGCCGTGCAGCGGCTTCATGACGATGGCTCCGTACTCGCGGCGGAACGCCTCGATTTCCGCCTTGTCCCGGCTGATGAGGGTCGGCGGCATCAGTTGTGGGAAATGGGTGACGAAGATCTTCTCCGGCGCGTTGCGCACCTCGGCCGGATCGTTGACCACCAGCACTTTGGGGTGAATGCGCTCCAGCAGATGCGTCGCGGTGATGTAGGCCAGGTCGAACGGCGGGTCCTGGCGCATCAGCACCACGTCCAGCTGCTCCAGCGGCGTGCGTTCGGCGTCGCCGACGGTGAAATGGTCGCCGGCCACGTCCCGCACCTGCAGCGTGCGCATCGGCGCGCTGACTTCGCCATTGCGCATCGAGAGCTGGTCCGGCGTGTAGTAGAACAGCCGGTGCCCCCGGGCCTGCGCTTCCAGCAGCATGGCGAAAGTGGAGTCGCCGGTGATGTTGATGCGCTCAATCGGGTCCATCTGGACCGCAACATTCAGGACCATGGGGGCCTCGCGTCAGGGCGCATCCGGCTGGGCGACGTTCGCTTCGCCGGAAGCGCGACAAATCAGGATGCCGGAGGCCTGTCACGTCCGCCTGACAGCGGACCGCTCCGGCGGCGCGAGAACCGGCTCTGTCCAACAGGTCAGAGGCCGTATCTCATCATGCCCGGGCCTGGCGACGCCAGAATCCCTGCGCCGTCAATTTATGGCGGCGAAGGCTCCGGGCGCAACGGCGCGCACCGGTGTTCTGCAATGCGTTCTGGAGCGCTCTCCGGCCACCCGGACCCGTCTGGCCGTCAGAGCGCGTTCAAACAGAAAACCTGGAGCCGTTTCCGGGCCATACTGACCAGAACAGGTTTTAAAAGGGCAGGGGCGCGATATTGCGGAGATGCCGCGGCCAGCCCGAAGCCCCATGGCGCAATGCGCGCCAGGGCGTGCGCCACGACAGCTCGCCGATGAACACCGCGTCCAGCCGCAAGGTGCGGTTCACAAGTCCTGGATGACGCGCCAGCCAGATGCGGGCGGCGCTGGCGATGCGCCGCTGTTTGTCCGCCGTGATGGCGATCGCCGCATCGTCCCTGCGCCGCCGCGCCTTCACTTCCACGAAAGCAATGACGTCGCCCCGGGCCGCGATCAGGTCGATCTCTCCGGTCCCGGCGCGAAACCGCCGCGCCAGGATGCGGTAGCCTTTCAGGCGCAGCAGCCACGCCGCAATGGTCTCGGCGCTGGCGCCGCGCGCGCCGCTGGCCAGATGACGATTGTGCTTCATGCGCTGGCGACCGTGCATCGGCTGGCGACCGGTTCAGCCGTCGCTGTCGGCGCGGTCCAGCAACAGGGCGCGGGCGTAAACCTCCTTGCGCGGCAGACCGGTCTGCGCCGTCACCAGCGCCACCGCCTCCTTCATGGAGTGGGCCGGCAGCAACGCGCGCAGACGGTCGTCAACCGTAGCTCCGGCGTCTGCGGCGGCCTGGGCCCGGTCCGGCCCGCCAATCATCACCACGATCTCGCCGCGCGGCGGCCCCTCCTGGGCGTACTGTGCCGCCAGTTCGCTGAGCCGGCCGCGCCGCACGTTCTCGAACATCTTGGTCAGTTCACGGGCCACGGCAGCAGGGCGATCGCCGAGCACCCCGGCGGCGTCCGCCAGCATGTCGCCGACCCGTTGCGGTGATTCGAAGAACGCCAGCGTGCCCGGCACGCCTGCCAGTTCAAGCAGACGGTGTTTGCGCGCCGCCTGTTTTGTCGGCAGGAAGCCGCCGAAAAAGAAGGCGTCCATGGGCAGGCCGGAGAGCACGAGACCGGTGAGCACCGCGGAAGGGCCGGGGGCGGTGGTGACGGCGTGGCCATGCGCCAGCGCATCCTCCACCAGCTTGTGGCCGGGGTCCGACACCAGCGGCGTGCCGGCGTCGGAGACCAGCGCCAGCGCTTGCCCCTCCGCCAGTCGCGCCATGATTTTGGGGCGCATCTGGGCGGCGTTGTGCTCGTGATAGTTCAACAGCGGCGTGGTCACGCCGTAGTGCGCCAGCAGCACGCGGGTGACGCGGGTGTCCTCGGCGAGGATGGCGTCGGCGGCGGCCAGCGTCGACAGGGCGCGGAAGGAGATGTCCTTCAGATTGCCAATCGGCGTCGCCACCAGATGCAGGCCGGGCGCGATGGGCTCGACCTCGGCCGCCATGCCGAAGGCGGTGAAGCGGGACGGCTGCGCCTCGCGCCGCGAAGGGCCGCCATGGGCGCCCTGCTGTCGGTGCTCCTGGTCCGGCCGTCGGTGTTTGAGCGTCTCAGCCATTGTCCAGCTCCCCCGCCGCGTCGCGTCGCGCTTCAAAGCAGTTTCAGGCGAAGTCGAAACCGCTTCGCCTGAAGAAAATGTGTCAAACCGAAAGTGATTTGTTTCCACGTTCCAGGTGGAAACGACGCCGTCATCATAGCACGTCGTCCCGAAAACGCCGTCTCATGGCGGGAGGGCGACGATCATTTCCTGTCGGCAAGGGGGCCGACAGGAGAAAAATATCGGGAAGATTCAGGCCGCCAGCTGGCTGATCACCGCGTTCAGCACCGGAAAGCCGGCGGGGGTGATGGCCAGCCGCCCGCCTTCGGCGCGAAGCAGTCCGTGCTCCGTCAGGTCACGAATCCGGCCAGCGTCAAGGGAGCGGCCGGCGAGGGCTGCATAGCGCGCCGGGACGATGCCCTCGGCAAGGCGCAGGCCCATCACCAGATATTCGTCGCCCTGGGCTTCAGGCGTCAGTCGCTCGGTCTCGGTCAGGCCGTGACCCTGGCGCTCCACCTGCTCCAGCCATTTTTCCGGCGCCAGTTCGGTGGCCATGGCCAGGCGTCCGTCCGCGCCAACCAGTCGGCCATGGGCTCCTGGACCAACGCCGGCGTATTCGCCGTAGCGCCAGTAGACCAGATTGTGCCGGCTTTCCGCGCCCGGGCGCGCGTGATTCGATACTTCATAGGCCGGCATGCCGTGGCGGTCGCACACCTCCTGGGTCACGTCCCACAACGCTCGCGCCAGATCCTCGTCCGGCGTCGTCAGCTTGCCGGCGCGATACAGCCGGTCGAACCAGGTGCCGGGTTCGATGGTCAGCTGGTACAGCGACAGGTGCTCGACGGCGTGCGCGATCGCCTGCTCCAGCTCGGCCCGCCAGGCCTCAGCGGTCTGATGCGGGCGGGCGTAAATCAGGTCGAACGAATAGCGCTCGAAAATCTCCCCGGCGACGCGCACCGCAGCCAGCGCCTCCCCAGCGCTGTGCAGGCGGCCAAGTCGTTTCAGGTCAGGGTCGTTGAGCGCCTGGACGCCAAGCGAGACGCGGTTGACGCCGGCGGCGCGGTAGTCGCGGAACCGGCCGGCCTCGACGCTGGTGGGGTTGGCTTCCAGGGTGATTTCAGCGTCCGGCGCCACCGGCCACAGGCCGGCGATGGCGTCGATGATGGCGCCCACCGTCGCGCCTTTCATCAGGGACGGGGTGCCGCCGCCGAAGAAGATGCTGGACACCGTGCGGTCCGGAGCGATGGCGGCGCGGTGCGCCAGCTCGGTTTTGAACGCCGCCACATAGCGCGCCTCATCCACGGGCGCCCGGCGCACATGGCTGTTGAAGTCGCAATAGGGGCATTTGGAGGCGCAGAACGGCCAGTGCACGTAAACGCCGAAGCCGGCGTCAAAGGGCGCGCGCGCCGGGAGGGCGGAAACCTGGATGGCGGAGGACTGGTGCATGATGGGGCGTAGGACCTGAAATGCGTTATGCCGCGCCGCCCGGCGCGTCGGCCGATCCGTGGCAATGGGCGCAGACGCCGTCGATCTCGACGATCTTCGCCGCCGGCGTGAATTGCGATGTCTTCAGCAGGTCGCCGATCGCCGCGTTGATCGCCGGCGATTCCAGTTCATCGACCCCGCCGCAGCGGGCGCAGATCAGGAACACGGTGACGTCGCCGGCGTCGTGCTGGTGCGGGCAGGCGATAAAGGCGTTGCGCGTCACCAGACGGTGCACGAACCCCTGTTCGGTCAAAAACTCCAGCACCCGGTAGACGGTGACCGGGGCGATCCGCTTGCCTGACTGGCCAGCCAGTATCTCGGCCAGATCATAGGCGCCCAGCGGCCGGTGGGTTTCATACAGCGCCGCCAGCACCGAGCGGCGCAGATCGGTCAGGCGCACGCCGCGCTCGCGGCACAGGCGCTCGGCCTCGGCCATGGCGACCGGCGCCTGCTCGCGGCGCGCGTCGGCGTGGGCGCAATGGTCATGATCGTGCTGGCTGTGGTCGTGGTGGCCATGATCGCCGTGATGGGCGTCATGCTGCGCGTGGCCGTGCCTGATGGTCATGATCCTGATCCTGGCGAACGTCCCGCCGCCGCTCGCCTTTATTGTGGGCGCCGGCGCCTCCTGGCGCAACCCGGAGCCCGCTTCGTCAGAGTCCGCCAAAACCCATCCCGCCAAAACCCACCCCGCCAAAGCGCGCCGCAACGTCGCGCTTCAATGCATGAATGGCCGGGCGAACCGCCTCAATCCCGCCGCAGCCGCCAGACGCAGGTGCGCTTCACCTCGCTGTCTTCCAGTTCCCGCGTTACCGGCACCTCATAGACAGCGACCTGGGTGAGACGGGCTTTCGGCAGATAGCTGCGACCCGGGTCGCCAAGCACCACGCTGGCGCCGCGTTCGGCCAGCGCTTCCAGCCAGCCGATCACCCGCGCCGCCAGATCGCGTTCATAACAGATGTCGCCGGCGAGCACGACGTCCCAACCGTCGTCGCGCCAGTCGTCGGCAGGCCACGCGCCATCGTGCTGGTCGCCGAGCAGATTGTCGGTTCGCACCGCGATGCGGACATTGTTCAGGCCGGCGTTGATGGCGATGGCGCTGGCGGAGAACAGGTCGATGTCCACCGCCTCCACCTGGGCCGCGCCGGCGCGGGCGGCGGCGATCGCCACAAGGCCAGAGCCGGAGGCGAAATCCAGCACCCGTTTTCCGGCGACCGTTTCAGGATGGTCGAGAATATAGCGCGCCAGCGCCTGGCCGCCGGCCCAGGCGAAGGCCCAGAATGGCGGTGGCAGGCCGATCTCGCCCAGCTCTTCCTCGGTTTTCTTCCACAGCTCCGTCGCTTCGGTGGCGAGATGCAGTGAAATTTCCGGGGCGTGCGGCGTCGGCGTGACGGCGGTGTGGGCGCGGATGAAAGCGTCGTGGTTGTCGATCATGGCTGGGCGTCCAGCAGGCTGGCGTACATGACTTTGATGCGCTCCATCACATGCCGTTCGGTAAAACCGGAGAGCAGGCGCTCCCGCGCCGCCGCCCCACAGGCCAGGACGAGGTCGCGATCACCGGCGAGGCGCACGAGAATGTCCGCCAGCGTCTCCGCATCGTCCGGCGGCGCGATGAAGCCGTCGACGCCGTCGCGGACGAAATGGCGGCAGCCCGGCACGTCGGTGGTGACGACGGCGCGGCCGCAGGCCGCCGCCTCCAGCAGGGTGCGCGGCAGCCCCTCGCCGCCGCGTGACGGCAGCAACGCCACATGGTGGCCGCGCCAGACGCCGGCGATGTCGCTGGTGCGGCCATGCCAGGTCACGCCCGGGCGCGTGTTCCATTCACGCAGCGTGGGCTCGGGAATGGCGCGCGGATTGGACGGGTCGGGGGCGCCGTAGAGCGACAGGGCGACGTCGGCCCCCCGCGCCTGGGCGAGGCGCACCGCCTCCACCGCCAGATCGACGCCCTTCGACCATAACATCCGCGCCACCACGGCGACGCGCAGCGTCGGGCCTTCGGGCTGCGGCGCCGGGGCGAACTGCTCCGGATCGACGCCGGCGCCGCCGACGATCACCACGCGCGGGTCGTCGGGCGCCAGATCAAGGCCGGCGGCGTCGTCAGGGTTCTCGAACAGATAACGGGTCGTGCCGTTCTCCAGCGGTCCGCGCACGAGGGCGCGGATCGCCCGCGCCGCATTGGCCCCCACGGCATCCTTGCGGGCCCCGAGGAAGCCGAGGCCGGTCAGGGCGAACACCCGACGGGCCACGCCGGCGCGCCGCGCCGCCACGCCGCCGACCAGGATTGGTCGCAGCGCCACCATGTGCAGGATGTCGGGCTTCTCACGTTTCAGGATGGCGGCGAGGCGCGTGACATTGGCCAGCACCGCGAACGGGTTCAGGCTCTTGCGCTCGGCCTCCAGGGAGATGACGCGCGCGCCAGTCGCCTCGAGCACGGCGCGGTGTTCGCGCACCCGGGTGATGATGACCACGTCAAGGCCCATCTCCCGGGCCGCTCGCGCCATTGGCAGGAAATGCGAGGCGAAGAACCAGTCCTCGGTGATGAGAAACGCAAGCAGCGGCGCGCGCCCGGCGGGCGCGCCGTCAGTCCGGGAGACGCTGTCGGCGGTCATGGGCATCGCGGGTAGATGGGCATCGCGGATATGGCGGCGGCGCTCCCCAAACGGCGGGATATCAGAACGCCTTGAAGGTGATGAGCGTGCGGGTATCGGCGATGCCGGGAATTGGCTGCACCTTCTCGGCGACGAAATGGCCGATGTCCACGTCGCGATCCACGTGGAACTTGGCGATAATGTCGAAATCGCCGGCGATCGAATAGATCTCGGAGGCGATCTCGCGGTCGGCGAGGGCGCTGGCCACGGCGTAGGTCTGGCCAAGCTTGCATTTGATCTGGACGAAGAAGGTCTGCATGGGCGCCGCTCACACTAGAGCATTTTCGAGAAAAGTGGCTCCCACCTTTCGTGAAGAAAATGCGTCAATACAAAGGGTTGGAACAGTTTCTGTGAATCCGGTTTCACAGAAAATGCTCCAGAGCGCTTTCCGGTGAAGCGGACGCCGCTTCGCGCCTGGAAAACGCATGGATCAAAACGACAGGCAAAACCCGGAACCGGGCGACGGAATTCTGCCCCAGAAGCCATCTCCGGGGAAATGATCGCCCATTTTCCGGAGACGCGCGATCTGGAGCGCGTCCGATCCGACTGGCCGGACCGGCTCCTGATCCGCCCTGTTTGTTAGCACGCCGCCGCGCCGCGCCCAAACGCCCAGGGCCCCGCTTACAACTCACGCCCTGTCGAGCGCGTCCGCGAGATCGGCGATCAGGTCGTCGGCGTGTTCGAGGCCAACCGAAAGCCGCAGCAGGCCGTCCGAGACGCCCATCGCCGCCCGCGCCGCATTGTCGAAACGCTGGTGGGTGGTGGTGGCCGGATGGGTGATCAGGCTCTTGGCGTCGCCGAGGTTGTTGGAAATCTTCACCAGCGACAGGGCGTTCATGAAGCGGAACGCCGCCTCCTTGCCGCCCTTTACTTCCAGCGCCACCAGCGTCGAGCCGGCGCGCATCTGCCGGGCGATCAGCTCCGCCTGCGGATGGTCGGCGCGGCCGGGATAGATCAGCTTCGACATCTTGGGGTGGCTCGCCAGGGCGTCGGCGACGGCGCCGGCGTTGGCGGTCTGCTGGCGCACGCGCACGGCGAGGGTCTCCAGCCCCTTCAGCATCACCCAGGCGTTGAACGGCGACATCGCCGGACCGGTCTGGCGCAGGAAATTGAAGATGTGCGCCTGGATGAAGGCCTGGCTGCCGAGAATGACGCCGCCGAGACAGCGCCCCTGACCGTCGATGTGCTTGGTGGTCGAATAGACGACGCAATCGGCGCCCAGTTCCAGCGGGCTTTGCCACAATGGCGTGGCGAACACGTTGTCCACCACCAGCGAGGCGCCGACGGAATGGACGATCTCCGCCACGCCGGCGATGTCGACGATGCTTAGGGTCGGATTGGCCGGGCTCTCGATCAGGGCCGTCCGGGTGTTGGGCCGCACGGCGGCGCGCCACTGGTCGAGGTCTTCACCGTCGACCAGCGTGGTTTCCACGCCATAGCGCGGCAGCAGTTCGTCGGTCAGCCAGCGCGAGGAGCCGAACAGCGCCTTCGCGGCCACCACATGGTCGCCAGCGCTGACCTGGGCGAGAATGGCGGCGGTGACGGCGGCCATGCCGGAGGCGGTGGCGCGCGCCGCTTCCGCGCCTTCCAGCGCCGCCATGCGCTGCTCAAACATCTCGACCGTGGGGTTCGAGAACCGGGCGTAGAGATAGCCCGGCAATTCGCCCTTGAAGCGGGCTTCGCATTCCTCGGCGGACTCGTAGACATGCCCCTGGGTCAGGAACATGGCTTCCGAGGTTTCGCCGAACTGCGAGCGCAGCGATCCTGCGTGAACCAGACGTGATTCCGGATGAAGAGGGCGGTTGATGGCCACGATCGTCTCCCCGACAACAGCGCCGCACGGTGGCGCATCATGCTCCACGCCGGGGGTCCGGGCGGACATGAAAAAACCCGGCCAGAAAGCCGGGTCGCTCAAAAAAAACGTCCGCGGCCCTTTAGCGAATTATTTAACGTGGCTGCAAGCCGGCCGGCCAAATCACCACGGATGAGAAAGGCTTACGCCTGCCTTTCCCGCCCGTCAAGCCGCCGCGTCCCCCTGGCGGGAGACCCGGCGGGTCTCGTGCTGACCTGGCTCTGGGCGAGCCGGTTCAGTAGGCTGGCGCGGAGATCACACCCCTGTCGGTGGTGACGATCCAGCGCTGTCCGCGTCGCTCGATGCCGGCGATGCGGCCAAGGCCAGGCACGTTCTGGCCGCGGCGCACCTCGACGACGCCAGCGTGGCGGCCTTCCAGCACCGCGACGCCGCCATAGACATTGTGCAGCACCCAGCCGCGCACCGGACCCGTTGGCCGTGGCGGCTGCGCCGGTTCGGGAATCAGGCCGGGGGGACGCAGGCCATCCTGGGGCCCGTTGCCGGGAGCATACGCCTGCTGCGCTGGCTCCTCGCGCGGCGGCGCCTCCTGTCGTGGCGGCGCCTCCTGTCGCGATGTTCGCTCCGCCGGATTTTGGGAACTCACGGACGGGTCAATCTGGCTCCGTCCCCCGCCGTTTGCGGCAAGGCGCTGTTCGAGGCCGGCGATGCGACGGTCGAGGCCGGCAATCGCCGCATCCTCGCGCGCGCCGCCCTGTCCGCCGGCGACGCGGCCAGTCTGGCTGGCGTTTTCCAGGCCGGCGATTTTCTGCTCAAGCGTTTTGAGGCGGGTCTCGACGGCGTCCGGCAGAACGGCGGCGGCGCCGGCCTTCTGCTCCAGGGCGTCCAGACGCGCGCTCAAGCCGGCAGCGGTTTTTTCCACTGTTTCAACAGCGGAATTGCGGGCGGTGGCGGCGGCGCGCTCCTTTTCGAGTTCTTCCATCGCTGTGGCGATCTTGCCGTCGCCAGCGGCGGGCGCCGGCGCTCCGCCTGTTCTGGTCCCGGTTCCGGCAATCGCCACCACGGCCAGGGCGGCCAGCACGCCGCCGGCTGCGCCCAGCAGCAGGGGGCGCAGGGCGGATGGTTTTGCTGACGTCGCCGCGCCATCGGGCCGCCAGTCGGATGTTGGCTGACGCGGCTGGTATGAAGACGGGGCGGCGGTCGCAGTTGCGGAGTTCGCGGAGCCGGCTGGCGTGGGGCCGGGCGTGGCGGCGGCGCTGGCGGCCGGCTTCTCCGTGTTCGTCGCCATGGCACCAACCCTGTCGGATGGCGAGGCCACTGGCGTGGGCGCGGCTTTGGCAGGCGCCGCCGCAACTGCGGGGGATTGCGTGGCGGTGGCCGCTCCAGATGCAGGCGCGCCTGCGCCGGGCGCTTTTCCGGTGGCCGGATTGCCGGTCGGGGACGTCGTGGCCGCCGGCGCCGCGCTGTCCTTTACCGCTGGCGGGGCGGATGTTTTCGCTGCTGCGGATGCTTTCGCGGGCGTCTTGCCCGCGTTGCCCGCTGCAGGCGCGGCTGCCTTGCCGGCGCTCGCCGCCACCGGCGTCGCCGGAGTGGGCTCAGGGGCCTTCGTCGTGGCGGCGCCCGGCGCCGGGTCGTTTTTTAGGGAAGAATTCGTGCCGGCAGGCGCCTGTTTCTCCGGAGCTGGGTCGGTCTTGCCGGTTTTGGGCGCATTTGCATCCGGCCTGGCGGCGTCTGCCATGTCGCAATCCTTTCGAGACTGGTCGAGCCTTCATTCTGGAGCGCAGTTAGAGGCACATCATGATGATGACGTGGCGGCGCTGTGACCCGGCCCGGGCAAAAAGTGCAAGCCGTCAGAATGTCGAATTGTGGCAAACATCAAAAAGCGACAGCATGTTGACACTTCGTAGGGCGAGGGGCTCCGATTCGCGTGAACAGCCTTGACAAGTCGCTGTAGGGCAAGGTCATTAGCGTTCAGAGCGAAAAATTGACCTATGCACTGAAAGCATCGCAGGGCAGACTGTAGCGATGAACACAGTGTGTTCAGGAGGCGAAATATGGCTGGAAATGTGACGATTCGCGCCCGAATCAGGCGCGTCGCCATGGCTGCCGCGGCGGTCACGGTGCTCGTCGCCCACGGCGCGCAGGCGCAGGAAAAGCCGGGAGCCGCCCCAGGCAAGATTGCCGCCCCAGGCAAGATTTCAGACGGCGTTGTCCGCATTGGCGTTCTCAATGACCAGTCGGGCGTTTACGCGGACTTCGGCGGCAAGGGATCAGTCGCCGCCGCCCGTCTCGCCATCGCAGATTTTGGCGGCAAGGTTCTGGGCGCGCCGGTGGAGCTGATTGACGCCGACCACCAGAACAAGGCTGATATCGCAGCCGGCATCGCTCGCCGCTGGTATGACGCCGACAAGGTCGACGCCATTGTCGAGCTGACCTCCTCGTCCGCCGCGCTCGCCGTGCAGCAGCTCACGCGCGAGAAGAAGCGCATCAACATCGTCACTGGCGCCGCCACCTCGGAGCTGACCGGCAAGCAATGCTCGCCCTATGGCTTCCACTGGGCGTTCGACACCCACGCCATGGCCAAGGCTGTCGGCGGCGCGCTGGTGGAGCAGGGCGGCAAGGACTGGTTCTTCCTGACCGCCGACTATGCTTTTGGTCATTCGCTTGAAGAACAGACCGCCAAGTTCGTCAAATCAAAGGGCGGCAACGTCGTCGGCCAGGTGCGGCACCCGCTGAACGCCCCTGATTTCTCGTCTTTCCTGCTTCAGGCCCAGAACTCCGGCGCCAAGGTCATTGGCCTGGCCAACGCCGGCATGGACACCGCCAACGCCATCAAGCAGGCGGCCGAGTTTGGCATCGTCCAGGGCGGCCAGCGCCTGGCGTCGCTGCTGGTCACGCTGTCGGAGGTTCATGGCCTCGGCCTGCCAGCCGCCAACGGCCTGGTGCTGAGCGAGGGTTTCTACTGGGATCTGGACGACAAGGCGCGCGCCTTTGGCCAGCGCTACCAGAAGGTGACGGGCCGCATGCCCAACATGATCCAGGCCGGCACCTATTCCGCCGTGCTGCAGTACCTGAAGGCCATTGAGGCGGCGGGTACGGATGACGCCGACGCCGTGGCGACGAAGCTGCGCGCCATGCCTGTTGAAGACGCCTTCAGCCGCAACGGCAAGGTTCTCGCCAACGGGCGCATGATCCACGACATGTATCTTTTTGAAGTCAAGAAGCCTTCGGAGAGCAAGCAAGCGTTTGATTACTATAAACTCCTGGCCACCATCCCCGGGAACCAGGCCTTCATGACCGTAGAGGAAAGCGGTTGCCCGCTGGCGAACTGAAAATGACCATGCCAACAAATCAAAATACTGGCGCCCCGGCCTCCGGCGGCGCCGCCGGAGGGAGCGTCGTCCTGTCCGCAAAGGGGCTGACCAAGGAGTTCAAGGGCTTCGTGGCGGTCAAGGACGTCGATCTGTCGGTGCGCGAAGGTTCGATCCACGCCCTGATCGGACCGAACGGCGCCGGCAAGACCACCTGCTTCAATCTGCTGACGAAGTTTCTGCAGCCGACGCGCGGCGTGATCACCTATCGCGGCCAGGACATCACCGGTCTGGCCCCGGCGGAGATCTCCCGTCTTGGCGTGGTGCGTTCGTTCCAGATTTCGGCGGTGTTTCCGAGCCTGTCAGTCCTGGAGAACGTGCGCATCGCCCTGCAGCGTCCCGGGCAGCTGGCGACGCAGTTCTGGAAGCCGGAAACCGCCCTTTCCGTGCTGAACGACCGCGCCGCCGCTCTGATCCGCTCGGTTGGACTCGACGCGTTCATCAATCATACGGCTGGCGAGCTGCCCTATGGCCGCAAGCGCGCCCTGGAGCTGGCCGCCACCCTGGCGCTGGAGCCGGACGTGATGCTGCTCGACGAGCCCATGGCCGGCATGGCCCATGAGGACATCGGCCACATCGCCGACCTGATCCGCCAGGCCGCCCAGGGCCGCACCGTCATCATGGTCGAGCACAACCTTCACGTGGTGGAGGACCTGTGCGACGCGGTGACCGTGCTGCAGCGCGGCGAAATCCTCGCCGAAGGCGATTACCAGACCGTCAGCCAGGACCCGCGCGTCCGCGAAGCATACATGGGGTCCGAACATGACTGAGCCATTGCTCGAGGTGAAAGGCCTCCAGGCCTGGTATGGCGAGAGCCATGTGCTGCATGGCGTCGATCTCCAGGTTCACAGGGGTGAGACGGTGACGCTGCTTGGCCGCAACGGCGCCGGCAAAACCACCACCCTCAAGTCGATCATGGGCGTGCTGCGCAAGCGCCAGGGTGAGATCCGCCTCAGTGGCAAGGATCTGATGAACCTGCCGCTGCATCACATCGCCTACGCCGGCCTCGGCTTCGTGCCGGAAGAGCGCGGCATCTTCTCCGGGCTGAGCGTCCACGAGAACCTGCTGCTGCCGCCGAAAGTCGCCGAGGGCGGCTTTACCCTGGACGAGATCTACCACCTGTTCCCCAATCTGGCGGAGCGGCGCAACAGCCAGGGCACCAAGCTTTCCGGCGGCGAGCAGCAGATGCTGGCCATCGCGCGCATCCTGCGCACCGGCGCCAACATCCTGCTGCTTGACGAGCCGACCGAAGGTCTCGCGCCGGTGATCGTGCAGCGCATCGGCGACGTCATCCGCGCCCTCAAGGCGAAGGGCATGACCATTCTCCTCGTTGAGCAGAACTTCCGTTTTGCCCGCAAGGTGGCTGACCGCTTCTACGTGATGGAAGACGGCCACATGATCGATACGTTCCGTGCGGACGAACTCGAGGGCCGGATGGACAGCCTCAACGAAACCCTCGGTCTGTAAGGCGCTCCCGCATGGTCACCGTCTTTGGAATCTCATTGCCGGCCCTCATGGGCCAGCTCCTCATCGGGCTGATCAACGGCTCGTTCTACGCCATGCTGAGCCTCGGCCTCGCGGTCATTTTCGGCATGCTGCGCGTCATCAACTTCGCGCACGGCGCGCAGTACATGCTGGGCGCATTTTTCGCCTGGTTCCTGCTGCGTTACGCCGGCATCGGCTTCTGGCCGGCGCTGGTGCTGGCGCCGCTTGGCGTCGCCCTCGTCGGCGTGGTCATCGAGAAGGTGCTGCTGTCGCGCATCTACAATCTCGATCACCTCTACGGACTGCTGCTCACCTTCGGCCTCGCCCTGGTGATCGAAGGGTTGTTCCGCCACTGGTATGGCACCTCGGGCCAGCCCTATTCGATCCCCTCGACCTTCCAGGGCGCGTTTAACCTCGGCTTCATGATCCTGCCGAAGTACCGCGCTTTCGTGATCGTCGCGTCGGTTGTCGTCTGTCTGGCGACCTGGCTGCTGATCGAGAAGACCAAGTTTGGCGCTTACCTGCGGGCCGCCACCGAGAACCCGACCCTGGTCCAGGCGTTCGGCGTCAACGTGCCCCGACTGCTGACCCTGACCTACGCCATCGGCGCCGGTCTCGCCGGTCTTGCCGGCGTGCTCGCCGCGCCTGTCTACCAGGTCAGCCCGCTGATGGGACAGAACATTGTCATCATCGTCTTCGCGGTGGTGGTGATCGGCGGCATGGGCTCGATCATGGGCGCTGTCATCACCGGTTACGTGCTGGGCCTCGTCGAAGGCCTGACCAAGGTCTTCTATCCGGAAGCTTCGAGCACGGTCATCTTCGTCATCATGGTGCTGGTGCTGCTCGTGCGCCCGGCCGGCCTGTTCGGGAAGGAATAAACCATGGCTACAAAAGCCGCTTCACCGAACGTCGCTGACGTGACCGCCGGTCACAAAACGTCGCCGCGCACCATCGCGCTGATGATCATCGGCCTCGCCCTGATCCTCGTCGCGCCGTTCCTGATCTACCCCGTCTTCGTCATGAAGGTGTTGTGCTTCGCCCTGTTCGCGGCGGCGTTCAACCTGCTCCTTGGCTACGTGGGTCTGCTCTCCTTCGGCCACGCCGCCTTCTTCGGCGGCGCCGCCTACATCACCGCTTACGCCATCAAGGCGTGGGGCTATCCGCCGGAGCTGGCGATCCTGCTTGGCACCGCCTTCGCGGCGCTGATGGGCCTGGTCTTCGGCTATGTGGCGATCAAGCGGCAGGGCATCTACTTCGCCATGATCACCATGGCGCTGGCGCAGATGTTCTTCTTCTTCTGCCTGCAGGCCCCGTTCACCGGCGGTGAAGACGGCATCCAGGGCGTGCCGCGCGGCAAGCTGTTCGGCTTCATCGACCTGTCGAACTCGCTGAACATGTATTACTTCGTGGCGGCGGTGTTCGTCATCGGCTTCCTGTTCATCTGGCGGGTGGTGCATTCGCCCTTCGGCTCGATCCTGAAGGCGATCCGCGAGAACGAGCAGCGCGCCATTTCGCTGGGCTACCGCGTCTCCCGTTACAAGCTGGGCGCCTTCGTGATCTCGGCGTCGCTGGCGGGTCTCGCCGGCTCGGTGAAGGCCATCGTCTTCCAGCTCGCCTCACTGACCGACGTGGGCTTCCAGATGTCCGGCGAGGTCGTGCTGATGACCCTGCTCGGCGGCATCGGCACCCTGATGGGCCCTGTGGTTGGCGCCGTGCTGGTCGTCAGCCTGGAGAACTACCTGGCGACCTCCTCGCTGCCGGTCCCGGTGGTTATCGGCTCCATCTTCGTGGTGTGCGTGCTGCTGTTCCGTCGCGGCATCGTCGGCGAGTTCAATGCCTGGATGGACCGCAAGCGCGGCTGAAAACTGCGGTCAATCTGACCTGAGACATGAAAGGCCCGGCGGCGACGTCGGGCCTTTTTCTGTCTCGCGCCCGCGCCCCGACAGGCGTGGGAGCCGTGTCCCTGCGCCAGACGCACACCTTCATTTGCATGCTCGCAAGATACATCTCCTTTTATCCGCGCTCACGCATGCGCATATGCCGGCCAGACGAAATGCGACCGGCGCGCCGGGTTCGCATGCAACGGACGCCCTGGCCATGTCCCGGGCGTTCGACAGGAGATGCGCCATGACCTTCAACGGCATTCACCATGTCACCGCGATTGCCGGCGCCGCCGCCCACAACCGCAGCTTCTATGTTGATGTTCTGGGGCTGCGGCTGGTGAAGCGGACGGTCAATTTCGATGACCCTGGAACCTGGCACCTGTATTTCGGCGACAACGCCGGAGCGCCCGGCTCGCTGATCACCTTTTTCCCCTGGCCCCACGCAACCAGGGGGCGGGCCGGCGTCGGCGATGTCCTGCGCACGACCTTTCGGGTTCCCGCCGGGTCGATCGGATTCTGGGCTCACCGCTTTGTCGAGAAGGGCGTGCGCCATGACGGCGTCGCCCGCAGGTTTGGCGACAGCGTCATCGATTTCGAAGATCCTGACGGCGCCCTGCTGTCGCTGGTCGCGATAGGCGACGCGCCAGCGTCCGCCGGCACGGCCGGCGCGACAGGCGGGGGCGTTCCGGAGGCGAACGCCATCACCGGGATCGACGGCGTGACGTTGTTGCTGCGTGAAGCCGGCCCCACGGCCGCCATCCTGACGTCGGTGTTCGGCTTCCAGGAAAGCGGCCGCGAGGGCGCCGTCACCCGGCTCGCTCTGGGCGACGGGGCAGGCCGTTCGGTGGTTGATCTGCACGTCGCCGGTAATTTTCCGGGCGGGCGCCTCGGGCGCGGCAGCGTCCATCACGTGGCGTTCCGGGCGGCCAGCGACGCCGAACAGGCGGAGCTGGCGGCCCGGCTGGTCCGGGATCACGGTCTCAGGCCGACGGAACAGCGTGACCGGCAGTATTTCCGCTCGATCTACTTCCGCGAGCCGGGCGGCGTGCTGTTCGAGATCGCCACGGACGATCCAGGCTTCGCCGTCGATGAACCGCTGGCGCATCTGGGCGAGCAGCTGAAGCTGCCGCCGCAGTACGAGGCGCACCGCGCGCAGATCGAAGCGACGCTGCCGTCGCTCGAAGACTGAGCGCTGCCAAAACAGGCTGTCGCCGCCACTCACGGGCGGCGACAGCGGAAGGGAGACAGGCCATGACTGGCGCCGCCAACACCGATTTTGTTTACCGCTTTGAACCTGGCCGTCATCAGGCCGGGCGGCCGCTGCTGCTGCTGCATGGCACGGGCGGCGACGAAAACGACCTTGTGCCGCTCGGCCGTATGCTGGCGCCGGATGCGCCGTTGCTGTCGGTGCGCGGCAAGGTGCTGGAAGGCGGCGCGCGCCGCTTCTTCCGTCGCTTCGCCGAAGGGTTGCTGGACGAGGACGATCTGCGCGTCCGGGCTGACGAGCTGGCGGATTTCATCGCGACGGCGCGCGACCGCCATGGCCTCGCGTCTCCGGTGGCGCTGGGCTTCTCCAACGGCGCCAATATTGCCGCCGCCATGTTGCTGCGCCGGCCAGGCGCGCTTGCCGGCGCGGCGCTGTTCCGCGCCATGGCGCCATTCACCGGGTCGGCCTTCGCGCCCGGCGAAGCCGCCACGCCTGCAGCGTCGCAAAGCGGCCCGGTGCGGGCGCTGGTCGTGTCCGGCGCCATGGACCCGATGGTCACGCCGGACAGCCGGCTACGGTTGCTGCGGGATTTGCAGGCCGCCGGCGTTGAGGTGCGGGCGGAAACCGTTCCTGCCGGTCACGGCCTCGTCAAGGCCGATCTCGATATCGCTGGCCCCTGGCTGGCGGAAGCGCTGAGGGCCTGATTTTGTCGCGTTGGCTTGAGGCGTTCCGCACGCTGATCGCGCGCGTTTTCAGCGGCAAAAGCGTCAGGAACGCTGTCAGGCGGGGGGGGGCGGCAGACGGGCCACGCCGCCGCGGCGGAACGCCATCGGCGTCTGCGCCCAGGGGATGATGCCGTCCGGCGTTCGGGCATAGATCAGGGCGGCGTCGACAATGGCGTCGACGTCGCCCGCCAGCGTCAGATCGCCGATGATCTGGTTCCATTTGCCTGGCGCCTGCAAAGCGATGGTGCAGGGGCGGTTGCAGACGGCGAAGCACTGGACGCCGCGCACGACAATCCCGCTGTCAGCCAGGCGCTGCTCCAGCGCCGCAAGCAGCGGCCGGCCTGGTTCGACATAGCCGGGGGCCGCATTGACGCGCTGCCTGCAGGTCACGCAGACGGACAGGGTCGTCGCAGGCGGAGCGGCGGCCGGGAAGGGGGCGAGGTCGGTCATGCCTCCGCCATAGAGCATTTTCCCGCAAAACCGAACGTCGCATTGTCCTGAAAGGCCCCACGCCGGGAAACCCCGCGCGCGTTCCGCATTCCCCCGCCGTCATCGTGCGCGCAAGTCGCTTGAGCGGCGACGGCTGGCGCCTATCATGGCGGGCAACGACAGAACGACAGGGATGGAAAATGCCTCACTTCGGCGACTTTCAGAACGAGATCTACTTTGGCGGCCTGCATGGGCACATGCCGAAATTCCCCATGTGCTACCGCGACCTGGAGGCGCGCGCCGCACAAGCCATGTCGCCGGGCGTGCTGTCCTATGTCGCTGGCGGTTGCGGCGATGAACGCACCCAGGACCTGAACGCCGAAGCCTTCAACCATTGGGGCGTCATTCCGCGCATGTTCGTCGGCGCGGTGAAGCGCGACCTCTCCGTCAATCTGTTCGGCATGCAACTGCCGTCGCCGCTGTTCCTGGCGCCGGTCGGCGTCATCGGCATCTGCGATCAGGATGGCCATGGCGACATCGCCACGGCGAAAGCCGCCGCGCAGAGCAAGGTGACGATGGTCAGCTCGACGCTGATGCAGGATCCCATGGAGCGCGTGGCGCAGGAATTTGGCGACACGCCCAACTTTTTCCAGCTGTATACGCCCACCAATCGCGATCTGGCCGCCAGCCTTGTTTCCCGGGCCGAGGCGGCGGGCTACAAGGCGATCGTCGTCACCCTCGACACCTGGGTCACCGGCTGGCGGCCGCGCGATCTCACCACGTCGAACTTCCCGCAACTGCGCGGCCTGTGCCTGGCCAATTATTTCTCCGATCCGGTGTTCCGCAAGCTGCTGGACAAGCCGGTGGAGGAGGACCCGGTCGCCGCCGTGCAGATGTTTGGCCGCGTCTTCGGCAACCCGCTGACGTGGGAGGACTTGCCGTGGCTGCGCTCACTGACGAAGCTGCCGCTGATCTTCAAGGGCATCTGCCATCCCGATGACGCCCGCCGCGCCATCGATGGCGGCGCCGATGGCATTTACTGCTCCAACCACGGCGGACGTCAGGCCAACGGCGGCATCGCCGCCATCGACATGCTGCCGGCGGTGGTGAAGGCCTCGGGCAACACGCCGGTGCTGTTCGATTCCGGCGTGCGCAGCGGTTCCGACGTGGCCAAGGCGCTGGCGCTCGGCGCGGCGGCCGTCGGCATTGGCCGGCCATATACCTATGGCCTGGCCATCGGCGGCGCGGCCGGGGTTTCTCATGTCATCCGCTGCATCCTGGCCGAAGCCGATCTGTTGATGGCGGTGAATGGTTTCCCCACCATCGCCGACCTGCGCGGCGCGGCGATCGCGGCGCCGCCTTATGGGCGGATCGGCTGAGACCCGGCCGCATCGGCGACCACCGGTTCCGGCGCGGTCAGAATGGCGAGGCAGGCCATGACCACGTCGGCGACGGCGTGGGGATCGCGCCACATATGTTGCGGCGGCGGCGTCCCGGCCAGCGCCGTCTCGCGCAGCGACAGCATGGCGCCGAGCGACGCCTCGATGAACACCAGCCGGCGGTTGCGCAGCCGCTCGTCCATGCCCGGCGTCAGCCGCCGCAGCAGGTCGAGGCAGCGCAGATAGCCGGAGTTGAGATCGCCGGCCAGCGACGCCATGAACAGCCGCCGGTGCGTCAGCGACAGCAGGGTGATGAAGCGCATGTAGCTGTCGACGCTGTCGTCCGTATCGCCCGGGGCGAACGACGGCAGCACCAGCGCCTGCATCGCTTCATGCAGGGTCAGCCCGTCCGGCCTGTGTTCCAGCGCGTCCAGCATGGCGTTGCGCGCTTCGTTGATGACGCGCGCGCCTTCCGCCACCAGTTCGCGCACCAGTTCTTCCTTCGAGCCGAAATAATAGGTGAGGGAGCCGTGGTTCTTCTGCCCCGAGGCGGCGACGATCTCGCGCACGGTCACGCCGTCGACGCCGCGCCGCGCGAACAGGTCGCGCGCCGACCGTTTGATCGCTTCGCGGGCGCCTTCCCGCGCCGCCTCGGACGCCTGGTCCTGCTTTACCGCCATCTTGACGACTGCCCCTGCTCGCGTTTAGGTCATCTGGATAAACCATTTGACGCCGTCTGTCGTTGCGTCAAAAGTCACATACAACAGGGACAGGGCCCTAGGGGCTGTCGCCAACGGGAGTTGACGCGTGAACGGATTCGATTTTTCGGGGCGCAACGTACTGGTTGTGGGCGGCTCCAGCGGCATCGGCAATGGCATCGCCCAGCAGTTCCGGGCGCATGGCGCCAATGTGCATGTGTGGGGCACCCGCGCCGCCGCCGCTGATTACACCAGGGAAGACGGCTCCGACCTCGACGGCCTTGGCTATACAAAGGTCGATGTCTCGGACCAGGCCGCCGTCGACGCGGCGCCGGCGCCCTTCCCCAGCCTGGACGTGCTGGTGCTCTGCCAGGGCATCGTCGCCTACAAGCGCGCCGAGTTCGAGCGTGACGGCTGGGACCGCGTCATGAACGTCAACGTCAACAGCGTCATGGATTGCGCCCGCAGGTTTCGCCAGACCCTGGCCGAAAACGCCGGCAGCCTGATTATCGTCAGCTCGGTTTCCGGCCAGCGCGCCAATATCGGCAATCCGGCCTACGCGGCGTCCAAGGCGGGGGCCATCAGCCTCACCAAGACGCTCGGCGCCGCCTGGGCGCCGGAGGGCATTCGCGTCAACGGCATCGCCCCTGGCCTGGTCGACACCAAATTGACCCATGTCACCACGCGCAATCCGAAGCGTCTGGAAGCGTCGCTGGCCAAAATCCCCGCCGGCCGCATGGGCCAGCCGGAGGATATGGCGGGCGCCGCCCTGTTCCTGGCCTCGCCTTATGCGTCCTATGTTTGTGGTCAGACGCTCACCGTTGATGGCGGCCTGACGCTTTATTGAGCCGGCTTGTATTTAAGGCAGAGGGATGCGGCCCACGCCCGCGCGGCGTCCGCATCCGGCCGGACAACCGGCGCGCACGGGAGGATGAAACGTGGAACACGGCGTTGATCTGGCGGCGCTCGCCGGATGGATGGACAGCCAGGGTCTTGGCTCCGGCCCCCTGACGGACGTGACCAGCCTGAGCGGCGGCACACAGAACATTCTGTTGCGCTTCAATCGCGACGGCAGGGCGTATGTGCTGCGCCGGCCACCGGTGCACCTGCGCGGCAATTCCAACAAGACCATGCAGCGCGAGGCGCGCATGCTGGCGGCCATCGCCGACAGCGACGTGCCGCATCCGCGCTTCATCGCCGCCTGCGCCGACGACAGCGTGCTGGGGGCGTTTTTCTACCTGATGCAGCCGATCGAGGGGTTTAACGCCACCACCGGCCTGCCGCCCTACCACGCCGGCTCTGAGGCCGTGCGCCGCCGCATGGGCTTCTCCATGGTCGAAGCCGTGGCCAAACTTGGCGCGCTCGACTACCGCGCCCTTGGCCTGGAGGATTTCGGCAAGGTCGACAATTATCTGGAGCGCCAGGTCGATCGCTGGCGCTCGCAGCTGGAAAGCTACCGCGAATACGCCGGCTGGCCGGGGCCGGAGTGCCTGCCGGGCGTTGACCGCGTGGCCGCGTGGCTCGCCGCCAACGTGCCGCCGGTTTTCGAGCCAGGCATCATCCATGGCGACTATCACCTCGCCAATGTCATGTTCCGCAACGACAGCCCGGAAATGGCGGCGATTGTCGACTGGGAACTGACCACCATCGGCGACCCGCTGCTCGACCTCGGCTGGATGATGGCCACCTGGTCCGAAACCGAAACGCCGCGCCCGGACGATATCGCCGTGCAGCCATGGACGGGCTTCCCGACCATTCCAGAACTCGTCGAGCACTACGGCAAGCATTCGCGCCGCGATCTCACGCACATCAAATGGTACGGCGTGCTCGCCTGCTACAAGCTGGCGCTGATTATTGAAGGCACCCACGCCCGCGCCTGCGCCGGCAAGGCCCCGAAGGAAACCGGCGACAAACTGCACGCTCACGCCGTCAGCCTGCTCGCCCGGGCCCTGCGCTGGATCGACGGGGAATAAGCGTTTGGCGCCATGGCGGGATGCATCCTCCCATGGCGCGCGCTCTGCCCCGTTCATCCCCGCCACGTCATGCCGCGTGTGGCGCGGACATTCATGTCTGCGCGCCCAAATTCCATGCAGACAGTGCAAACGCTGTTTCCAGGGAGCGCCGGAACAGGTCCGGCCATGACGCAACCGGCTGGCAAAGCGGAACGCCAATACGCCTGCGGGGCGGCGCCGGTTGAAGCGCTTCCTGAATGCTTTAACCCGCGAACTCCGCCCGCAGCGCCGGACCCTGTTCGTCGACCTCCGGCACCCGGGCCCCGACGGGCGAGGCGCCGTCGTGCAGCGCGCCGGGGCCAAGCAGCGTCACGCGGCCTTTCGACGTCTCCACGTCCACGAAGCGCGCCTGGGCGTGGCTGGCCAGATCGTCGAGGCCATTGATGCGGCCCCAAGCGATGCGCGCCGCCTCCAGCCGTTCCGAAACCTCCTCGCGGGGCAGCTTACCGAACACGGCGTTGATCGCCGCGTCCAGCGCCGGACGGTTGTGTACGCGGGCGGTGTTGTCCGCAAAGCGCGGATCGTCGGCGAGTTCCGGCTGGCCGAGCACGTCGTCGCACAGCTTGCGCCATTCCCGCTCGTTCTGGATGGAGAACAGGATCTCCTTGCCGCCAGCGCAGGCGTAAGCGCCATAGGGCGCGATGGTGGGGTGGTTGAGTCCCATGCGCGTTGGCGCCGCGCCGCCCATGACGAATTGCAGATAGGGCACGTTCATCCAGTCGGCGAGCGCGTGGAACAGCGAGACGGCGATGTGCCGGCCCTTGCCGGTGCGGGCGCGGCCGATCAGCGCCTGCAGGATCGCCTGATGCGCGGTCATGCCGGCGGCGATGTCGCAGACCGAAACGCCGACGCGGCCGGAGCCTTCCGGCGTGCCGGTGATGGCGGCAAGCCCGGTTTCGCCCTGCACCAGCAGATCGTATGCCTTGAGGTCCTTCAGCGGGCCCTCTTCGCCATAACCAGAAATGGAGCAGGTGATGAGACGCGGATTGGCGGCCCGCAGCTCCGCCATGTCGAGGCCAAGGCTGGCCAGCACGCCCGGCGCGGCGTTCTGGATGAAGACGTCAGCCCGCAGCGCCATCCGGCGGATCAGGGCGATGTCGCCCGGGTCGCGCAAATCGACGGCGATCGATTCCTTGCCCCGGTTCAGCCAGACGAAATAGCTGCTCTGGCCGTTGACGTGCCGGTCATAGCGGCGGGCGAAATCGCCCTCGCGCCGCTCGATCTTGAGGACGCGCGCGCCCGCGTCGGCAAGCCGCGAAGAGGCGTAAGGCGCGGCGACCGCCTGCTCGATCGACACCACCAGCAGCCCGTCCAGATCGCCCATTGCCGCGCCTTTCCTGTCATTGCCGGCGGCCGCGCCGGCGCGTCGCCGTATCTGGGCATCTGGCACGCCGGGGCGGCTGCGTCAAAGGCCGCCGCCACTGTGACATCCAGGGCACGCGTGACGCACCTGTCGCAAATGGCCGGAGCCCTTGTGTGCAAAGGCTCATGATTGTCACATTCCGGCTCAGGGAATATGATTATAAGCGCATCGCCTGCAGCGCGCGCATGGGCGCGCGGCTGGGTGGGGCACCTGATGCGATCAAGAGGCGCGTCTGCATGAGCAACGACTGGCGCGAAGGCCGGCCCGCCGGGGGCAATCCGCTTCTCAACCGTTTTGCACCGATGGCGGCGGCGGCCATGCTGTATCCGGCGCGGCGCGCGGGCAATGGCGCGTTGAGGCTGATTCCCGGCCACGTTCCGCTGCCCGATTTCGTCGCCGACCTTGGCGATATTTCGCCGGTGCTGGGACGCATCGGCCCGCTGGAAGTGCGGCTCGCCACGACGCGCAAGCAGATCAAGCAGGCGCAGCGCCTGCGATACCGGGTCTTTTACGAGGAAATGTCGGCGGTCCCCAACCCCGCCGCCCGCCTGGCCCGGCGCGACATGGATGGCTTCGACGCCATTTGTGATCATCTGCTGGTGATCGACAACAGCGGCGCCGGCGGGGTGGAGAAGCGCAAGCCGAAGGTGGTCGGCACCTACCGCCTGCTGCGTCAGGAGGTGGCGGAGCGCCACTCCGGTTTCTACACCGCCAGTGAATTCGATATCGCGCCGCTGTTGGCCCGCCACCGCGGCAAGCGTTTCCTGGAGCTGGGCCGCTCGTGCGTGCTGAAGGAATATCGCACCAAGCGTACGGTGGAGCTGCTGTGGCAGGGCATCTGGAATTATGTGCAGCACCACCGCATCGACGCCATGTTCGGCTGCGCCAGCCTTGAAGGCGTCGATCCGGAAAAGCTGGCCCTGCCGCTGAGCTTCCTGCACCATTTCGCCGCGCCGCCGGAGGACTGGGCCGTGCAGGCGCTGCCGTCCTGCCGCGTCGACATGAACCGCATGGCCAAAGAGGCGGTGGATCCGAAAAAGGCGCTGCACGCGCTGCCGCCGCTGATCAAGGGCTATCTGCGCCTCGGCGCCTCATTCGGCGGGGAAGCCGTGGTCGACCGCCAGTTCGGCACCACTGACGTGCTCGTGCTGTTGCCGGTTTCCTTTATCAGCAAGCGCTACGTCAATCATTTCGCCGCGGGCGGCGAGGCCTGACGGTCTGCAGCCATCATTCGCATCACGCGATGCAGGGCGGCGGCGCAAATGTCGGCGGCGCTTTGCGGGCGGATACACGACCCATGGCGCGACCGTGCGATGCCATGGATCAGCATCCCGCCGGGTCCGGCGCCTCGCTCCAGGGCGCGGTTCAGCGCCCTTCGCCGGCGGCGGCCAGCGCCGCCAGACCCTCGCGATAACTCGGATAGGCCAGCGTCACGCCCAGCTCCTCGCGCATGCGGCGGTTGGAAACGCGCTTGTTCTCGCCCCAGAAGCTGCGCGCCATGGGCGTCAACTCGGCCTCCTCGAACGGAATGGCCGGCGGCGGCGCGACGCCCAGCAGTCCGGCGGCGTATTCGATCGGCAATTGCGGCGCGCAGGGTTCGCTGTCGGTGATGTTCCAGACGCGCTGTTCGGTCTGCGGCCGGCGGAAGGCGGCGTCGATCGCCGCGGCGATGTCGTCCACGTGGATGCGATTGAACACCTGGCCGGCGCGAATCAGCCGGTGCGCCACGCCTTCGCGGATCTTCACCAACTGGTTGCGGCCCGGCCCGTAAATGCCGGACAGGCGCAATACATGCACGGACTTGCCGGCGGCGCGCCCCAGTTCCAGCCATTGCTGCTCGACGGCGACGCGCTCGCGGTTGCGGGCGCTGCCGGGCCGGAGTTCGGCGTCTTCCCCGATCACCGCGCCCTGATGGTCGCCGTAAACGCCGATGGTGGAGAGATAAACGATGTGCGTCAGCCCGGCGGCGCCGGCGATGACTCCGCTGAAGTGACGCAGGGCCGGATCTCCGGCCTGGTCCGGCGGCGCCGAAACCAGCAGATGGCTGGCGCGACCGAGCGCGGCGGCAATCGCCGGATCAGGCGTGGTTGTCGCGGCGCCGTCAAAGGCGTGCATGACAACGCCGCTGGCCGCCGTCGCGTCTGTGGTGTTGTCAGGCGCCTGCCGGCGGGTGGCGGCGATGCGCTGGTAGCCGGCGCCGTAACGGCGGACATAGCCCTGCGCCGAGAACCCCAACCCAAACACAAACAGCTCTGACATTACGTCTGCTCCGGTTCCGATATCCGCGCCGGGAGGTCTGCCACAGCCTCCCATTCGGCCAGGACGTCCTGCTCGGTTTCGGCGGCGTGCTGGCGCCGCAATTTGCCAAGACTGCCCGCATCCAGCAACTGGCCGAGGGCCCAGACGGCGGCGCCGCGCACCAGCGCTGATGGATCATCAAGCAACCGCGCCGCCGGCTCCGCCAGCCTGGCGTCGCCAGAGTTTCCCGTGGCGATCAGCACATTGCGCAAAAACCGGTCGCGTCCCGTACGTTTCACCGGCGTCCCGGCGAAACGGCTTCTGAACGTCGCGTCATCGAGCGCCAGCAGTTCAGCCAGCGCCGGCCGGTCATTCTCCTGCCGCGCCGCCAGCTTCGCGTCACGGCCGGCCCGGGCGAACTTGTTCCACGGGCAGACGGCGAGGCAGTCGTCGCAACCGAAAATCCGGTTGCCGATCGCCTTGCGGAAGGCATGGGGCACCGGTCCGGCGTGCTCGATGGTCAGATAGGAGATGCAACGACGTGAATCGAGTTGATACGGCGCCGGGAACGCATCGGTCGGGCAGACGTCGAGGCAGGCGCGGCACGAGCCGCAACTCGGCCTGCCGGGCGGGTCGGGCGGCAATTCGGCGGTGGTGAGAATGACGCCAAGAAACAGCCAGTTGCCCAGGCTCCGCGACACCAGCACGCTGTGCTTGCCCTGCCAGCCAACGCCAGCCAGGGCGGCCAGCGGCTTCTCCATCAGCGGCGCCGTATCAACGAATACCTTGACGTCGGCGCCGGCGCGCGAGGCGAGAAAACCGGCGACCTGCTTCAGCCGCCCCTTGATGATCTCATGATAGTCGCGCCCCTGGGCGTAAACGGAAATCAGACCGCGGTCCCGGTCCGCCAGGCCATCAAGGGGATTGTGTTCCGGGCCGTAATTGAGGCCGAGCACCAAAGCGGAGCGCGCTTCCGGCCACATCGCCTGCGGGCTGATGCGCCGTTCGGCGCCCGCGCGCATCCAGTCCATCTCGCCGTGATAGCCGGCGGCGAGCCAGGCCATCAGTCGCGCGCCGGTTTCGGGCAGGGCGGCGGCCGGCGCAACGCCGGCCACGTCGAACCCTTCAGCCAGGGCGCGCGCCACCACGGCCTCGCGCAGCGCCGCGCCGCTCAATACAGCCGCTGGCGTGTTTCCGGCCGTCGCCTTGTGACTGGCGGGCGCCTGCTGGCGCGCCTCGGGCCGGGAAGCGTCATGCATTGTCATTCCGTCGCCGGCTTCGGGTCCTGGGGCGCCGCCGCGCCAGCCCTTCCGCAAACTGAAGCAAAGCGGATCGCGCGGAAGCCGGATTCTGGCTCATGTCGTTGATTCGATGCATCTTCTCTTGGCAACGGACAGCCGCCTGGCGCGTTTCCAGCGACGTCGCCATGAACCGGCTCAAAGGACAGGAAAAAAGCTCTGTCCTTTTGATTCGGCGCGCTTTCTTCAGGAAAAGTGGAGCCCACGTTTTCCGAAAATACCCTAGACGTTCAGCCGCGTATAACTCGCCGCCGGAGCCATGCCGGGCACCAGATCCTGCAGCAGGGTGCGGAACGATGGCCGCGACTTGATGCGACCATACCACGCCGCCGCCGCCTCGTCCTCGCCCCACGGCACGTCGCCGAGGTAGTCGACGCAGGACAGGTGCGCCGCCGCCGCCAGATCGGCGCTGGTGAGACGCCCGCCGGCGAGAAACGGCGCGTCGCGCAGCAGAAAGCCGATGTAGCGCAGATGATAGCGTACATTGGCGCGGGCCGCGCGCACGCCGTTCATATCCGGTGGGCCGCCGCCCAGTTCCGTCGCCATGAAGCGCTTGTAGATCTTCTCGGTGCACAGGTAGGTGGTGACTTCCGCGAAGAATTTTTCGTTGAACCAGGCGGTGAGGCGGCGGGCTTCTGCGCGCGCTGCAATGCCGCCAGGCAACAGACGCCGGTCAGGGTGACGGGCGCCCAGCAACTCGTCGACATATTCGTTGATGACGGCGGCGCCAGAGAGCACCAGCGGCGCGGCGTCGGCCGGGGCGTCGCCCTCCGCGTCGCTGTCCGGATGCAGCGCGCCGTCTGCTTCCAGCACCGGCGCGTCGCCGGCCGGATTGAGCATCAGGAACTCCTGACGCCGCTCCCACGGCCGCACTTCGACCAGTTCCGGCTCAAGATCGAACTCGCCCAGCACCAGGCGGACAAAGCGGGAGTGCGGACAGAAGGCGTGATGGTGCAGGGTGGCCATCAGGGGCAGATCCACTCAGGCGTCAGGCGGCGGCCAGACCAGGATTTATCGGGAAAGGCTCCCGTATAGTCAGGGGCGCATCCGGCGACAATCATTGTCTTTTGCGCCGCGCCGGCAGTTCCTGTGATGAGTGGGGGCATTAACCGTCCATTTAGTGATGCGGAGATACCTGCTTGAGCCTTTCGGCGTCGAAAGGCCAGCCGTCGCTGTCAACGCCTGCCGACGTTTTGACGCCATGATTCGACCTGTATCACTGCGGAATGTGGCGACGATCCGGCGCAAGCTGCGCAATTGGCGCCGCCGCCGGGGGCCGCCTCACGCAGCGCCGTTGCGCTGACGGCGCGCAAGACGCGTGAAACCAAAGGCGCAGGACGAAATCCGCCTCCGGCGGAGCATGGGTCTGCATCACGAGCAATTGTTGATCGCTGGATGGAAATCGTGGCGACGACAGGCAGTCTGGAGCAACAGGAATGGGCATCATTGAGGCGTTCCAGGCTGCGGTCCTGGGTCTGGTGGAAGGGCTGACCGAATTTTTGCCGGTGTCGTCGACCGGCCATCTGCTGTTGCTGGGCCACTTCCTCGGTTTCAGGTCGACCGGCCAGAGCTTCGAGGTGCTGGTGCAGCTTGGCGCCATCCTCGCCATCGTCTCCGTCTACTTCGGTCGCATCATTTTCCTGCTCCGCACCCTGCGCACGCGGCCGGAGACACAGCGTTTCGTCATTGGCGTGCTGGTCGGTTTCCTGCCGGCGGCGATCCTGGGCGCGCTGCTGCATGGCTTTATCAAGGGCGTGCTGTTCAATCCGTGGATTGTCTGCGTGGCGCTGATCGTTGGCGGCCTGGTGCTGCTGGTGGTGGACGGGCTGAAGCTGGAGCCGCGCTACGACGACGCCGAAACGTTCCCCCTGCGCACCTATCTGGCCATCGGCTGCGCCCAGTGTCTCGCCATGATCCCCGGCGTGTCGCGCTCGGGCGCCACCATCGTCAGCGCCATGTTTCTGGGCGCGACCAAGCGGGCGGCGGCGGAGTTTTCCTTCTGGCTGGCCATGCCGACCATGGCCGGCGCCTTCGCCTGGGACCTGCTGAAGAACTACAAGCAGCTAACCTTCAATGACGGCGGCCTCATCGTCATCGGCTTTACCATGGCCTTCATCTCCGGCCTGTTCGTCGTGCGCAGCCTGCTCGGCTACGTGTCGCGCCACGGCTTCGCCCTGTTCGGCTGGTGGCGGCTGGTTGTCGGCGCCGCGGGTCTCGCCGGTCTGATCGTGTTCGGCTGAGCCGGCAAAGGGGGGCGTTCCGGCTCACCCCGGCGTGCTTTTGGGTTCATACCGGCAGATATCGGCGATCAGGCAGCGCCAGCATTCGGGCTTGCGCGCCTTGCAGACATAGCGGCCGTGCAGGATCAGCCAGTGGTGGGCGTGCAGCAGGTATTGCTCCGGAATTACGCGCAGCAGGCCCTGCTCCACCTCCAGCGGCGTGCGGCCCGGCGCCAGCGGAATCCGGTTCGAGATCCGGAACAGATGCGTGTCGACGGCGATGGTGGCGTGGCCGAAGAAAATGTTCAGCACCACATTGGCGGTCTTGCGTCCCACGCCCGGCAGGGCTTCCAGCGCCTCGCGATCCACCGGGACCTCGCCGCCATGACGGTCGATCAGCAGTTGCGAGAGGGCGATGACATTGCGCGCCTTGGCGCGGAACAGGCCGATGGTCTTGATGTGATCGCGCACCGCGTCCTCGCCGAGCGCCAGCATCTTCTGCGGCGTGTCGGCCACGGCGAACAGGCCGCGCGTCGCCCGGTTGACGCCGACGTCCGTCGCCTGGGCCGACAGCACCACCGCCACCAGCAGCGTGTAGGCGTTGACATATTCCAGCTCGCCCTGCGGCTCCGGGTCCGCCTTGTGGAAGCGGGCGAAAATCTCGGCGACGTCCTCTGGCGGCAGCAGTTGCGGCTGGGCCGGCCCCGGGGCCGCCTTGCCCGCGCCCTTGCTGGCCGGCTTTTTCGCTGACGATGTTTTTGCGGAAGAAGCGGATTTGCGGATGGTCATGAGGGGGTTATGGTGAAAGCCATCATGACAGGCAATCCACATAGCGTTCAGCCGGCGCTGTCGCTCGCGCCGCCGGATGACGCGATGAGCCCGGCCCGCTGGCCTGATCCGGCGGAACGGGATGAGTTCCGCGTGCTGATCACGCCGCACCGTTCGCTGGGCGCGCGCGGCTTCCGGCTGGTGATGGCGCTGGTTCTGGCGTGCAGCGTCGTGGCCAGCCTGCCGTTCGTCATCATGGGCGCCTGGCCCGTCGCCGGCTTCTTCGGCGTCGACGTGCTGGCCCTCTACCTTGCTTTTCGCCTCAGCTTCTCGCACGCCGCGGCCTTCGAGGAGATCGTCGTCACCAGCGTCAGCCTGATGTTGCGCAAGGTGTCGCACACCGGCGAGCAGGCGGAGTGGCGCTTCAATCCGCTGTGGACCAGCCTGCTGCGCGAGAACGACGATGAATTCGGCCTGCTGCGGCTCAGTCTGGCTTCGCGCGGCCAGGTGGTGGCGGTTGGCGAGGCGCTGTCGGCGGCGGAGCGGGAGAGTTTCGCGGCCGCCCTGTCCGCGGCGCTGGGCGCGGCCCGGCGGGGCGAACTGCGTTACTGAGGCCTTTTCGAACTTTCGTGCAACAGCCGGTCTGAAACTGGCCGGAGCCGCCGCAGATACAGGGGCGTCGCCAGAAATTTCGCTTCATTTCAAAGACATTTCGCGCCAAACAGTCGCCTGACCTGCCGACAGCATGGATTTTGCCGGTTGCGCCTCTTGCATGCTGCGGTCTGGCCCGCCAATTGAGCGCCAGTGCGGGCGGCATTGCGCGCAATGCCGCCGCGACAGCGCATGCCGGACAGGCGGAGCCTGTCTGGTCGAGCAGAATGCGCTCAAAACAGCAAAACCTGGAGCGGTTTCCGATCCCGTTGACCGGAAACCGCTCCAGGCGGGCGTTCCACCGACAGGCTTCAGGCCATATGCGGTTGTCATGCCAATGGCGCGGAGCTCATGCCGCGACAGGCGTCAGCCATGTGGATCCTGCGTGCCTTAGGTTGGCTTGCGAGCCATGGAACGGCCTCCTATATAGCGCGATGAGAACAGCGCGTTCTGTCTGCCGGACGGCGATCCGCCGCCCGGGAGAAGGCGCGATCAAACCACCAGGATGCGGTTGCACATCCAGCAGGCGGTCGCATTCAGTCTATCTGGTCTGTCATGCCGGCATGGATGACAGGCCGGGCCATGGCCGGGTCGCTTCGGGGCCTGGCGGTCTGCTTTGAAAGTGAGGGATCAATCATGGGTAAGGTCATTGGCATCGACCTCGGCACCACCAATTCCTGCGTCGCCGTCATGGACGGCTCGACGCCAAAAGTTATCGAGAACGCGGAAGGCGCGCGCACCACGCCGTCGATCGTCGCGTTCACTGATGACGGCGAGCGCCTCGTTGGCCAGCCGGCCAAGCGCCAGGCCGTCACCAATCCGGAGAAGACCTTCTTCGCCATCAAGCGCCTGATCGGCCGCTCCTTCGACGATCCGATGACCCAGAAGGACATCGGCCTTGTTCCGTACAAGATCGTCAAGGCGAAGAACGGCGACGCCTGGGTCGAAGCTGATGGCAAGGACTATTCGCCGTCGCAGATTTCGGCGTTCACGCTGCAGAAGATGAAAGAGACGGCGGAGGCTTTTCTGGGCCAGACCGTCGATCAGGCCGTCATCACCGTGCCGGCGTACTTCAACGACGCCCAGCGTCAGGCCACCAAGGACGCCGGCAAGATCGCCGGCCTTGAAGTGCTGCGCATCATCAACGAGCCGACCGCCGCGGCGCTGGCCTATGGCCTCGACAAGAAAGCCGCCGGCACCATTGCCGTGTACGATCTGGGCGGCGGCACCTTCGACGTGTCGATCCTCGAGATCGGCGACGGCGTGTTCGAGGTGAAGTCGACGAATGGCGACACCTTCCTTGGCGGCGAAGACTTCGACATGCGCCTGGTCGAGTACCTGGCGGATGAGTTCAGGAAGGAGCAGGGGATTGACCTGAAGAAGGACAAGCTCGCCCTGCAGCGCCTGAAGGAAGCCGCCGAGAAGGCCAAGATCGAGCTGTCGTCCGCCTCGCAGACCGAGATCAACCTGCCGTACATCACGGCGGACGCCTCCGGTCCGAAGCACCTGGCGCTCAAGCTGTCGCGCGCCAAGTTCGAGAGCCTGGTCGACGACCTGATCCAGCGCACTGTCGAGCCGTGCCGCAAGGCGTTGAAGGACGCCGGCCTCTCGGCCGGCCAGATCGATGAAGTGGTTCTGGTCGGCGGCATGACCCGCATGCCGAAGGTCCAGGAAGTCGTGAAGCAGTTCTTCGGCAAGGAGCCGCACAAGGGGGTCAACCCGGATGAGGTTGTCGCCATCGGCGCGGCTGTCCAGGCCGGCGTTCTCCAGGGCGACGTCAAGGACGTGCTGCTGCTCGACGTGACCCCGCTCTCCCTGGGCATCGAGACCCTGGGCGGCGTGTTCACCCGTCTGATCGACCGCAACACGACAATCCCGACGAAGAAGAGCCAGGTGTTCTCGACGGCTGAAGACAACCAGACCGCCGTGACCATCCGCGTCTTCCAGGGCGAGCGTGAAATGGCCGCCGACAACAAGGCGCTGGGACAGTTCGACCTGGCCGGCATCCCGGCGGCGCCGCGCGGCGTGCCGCAGGTCGAGGTGGCCTTCGACATCGACGCCAACGGCATCGTCAACGTCTCGGCCAGGGACAAGGCGACCGGCAAGGAGCAGGCCATCCGCATCCAGGCTTCCGGCGGTCTCTCAGACGCCGACATCGACAAGATGGTCAAGGACGCCGAGGCTCACGCCGATGAAGACAAGAAGCGGCGCGCGCTTGTCGAAGCCCGGAACCAGGGCGAGGCGCTGATCAATTCCACCGAGAAGTCGGTGGCGGAGTTCGGCGACAAGGTTTCGGCCGCTGACAAGACGGCGATCGAGACGGCTGTCGCCGCCCTGAAGACCGCGCTTGAAGGCGAGGACGCCGAGGCGATCACGGCGCGCACCAATGAGCTGATGCAGGCTTCCATGAAGCTGGGCCAGGCCATGTACGAAGCCCAGCAGGCTTCGGAAGGCGGCGACGCCGGCGCCGCTGGCGCCAAGAAGGATGACGACGTCATCGACGCCGACTTCCAGGAAGTCGACGACAACAAGAAGCACGGCTAAGCCGACTGACGCGGGGCCGCAATTTGCGGCCCCGTTGCCTTTGGCGCAGCAGTCCGGGCGTCGCGACGGTTCGCGCGTCCGGGCGAAGGCCGGCGCCAGGGCCGGAAACCGGCCCTGGCTGAATGGAAGCCATATCCCGGCGTGCGGCGGAAAAGGCCCCGCTGGACAATGGCTTCAGGGTTTGGACGTTTTCTGGAAAAAGCCGGATCACCATATGACGCGCATGCCGGGAGAGACCGGGCGGCGGTCTGGTTGTGCCCGGCTGAATGGTCATGACGCTCACGCGCATGGCTGACGATGAGAAGATGACAGGATCAGGTCTGGAATTTGCCCGATGACCAAGCGCTGCTACTACGAGGTCCTTGAGGTTGAACGGACCGCCTCTGACGGTGACCTGAAGGTCGCTTTTCGCAAGCTGGCCATGAAATGGCACCCGGACAAGAATCCCGGCGACGCGGCCGCCGAGGTGCGTTTCAAGGAAGTGGCCGAGGCGTATGAGGTTCTGAAGGACGGCCAGAAGCGCGCCGCTTACGACCGGTTTGGACACGCGGCCTTCGAGCAGGGCGGCGTGGGCGGCGGAGGTCCAGGCTTTGGCGCCGACTTCTCCGATTTCATGACCGACATCTTTGACAATTTCTTCGGCGACAGTCGCGCCCGCGGCGGCCGCCAGGGCCGCAATCGCGGCTCCGATGTCCGTTACAATCTCGAAATCACCCTGGAAGAGGCGTTCGCCGGCAAGACCGCGGCGATCCGCGTGCCGACAGCGGTGCGCTGTGACAGCTGCGAGGGCTCCGGGGCCAAGGCGGGCTCACGCGCCCGCACTTGCGGCACCTGCGGCGGCGCTGGTCAGGTGCGGGCGGCCCAGGGCTTTTTCGCCATCCAGCGGACCTGCCCCACCTGCGGCGGCCGCGGCGAGATCATCGACAATCCATGCGACGTCTGCCACGGCGCCGGCCGCGTCACCCGCGAACGCAACCTGTCGGTCAATGTGCCGGCTGGCGTTGAGGACGGCACGCGCATCCGCCTGTCGGGCGAGGGCGAGGCGGGCGGCAACGGCGGCCCGGCCGGCGACCTTTACATCTTCCTCGCCATCAAGCCGCACGCCATCTTCCAGCGCGACGGCGCCGACCTGTTCTGCCGCGCCCCGGTGTCGATGACCCTCGCGGCGCTTGGCGGCGAGTTCGAGGCTCCGACGCTCGACGGCGAGCCGGCGAAAGTGTCGATTCCGGCGGGCACCCAGACCGGACGCCAGCTGCGCCTGAAGGGCAAGGGCATGCCGGTGCTGCGCAGCCGCAATGTCGGCGACCTGTACATCCAGGTGGTGGTCGAGACGCCACAAAACCTGTCGCGTCGCCAGCGTGAGCTGCTGCAGGAATTCGAGCGCGAGTCATCGGGTGAAACGCACCCGGAGAGCGCCGGCTTCCTGTCCCGCGTCAAGGAGCTGTTCGGCGGCCTCGGCGGCTGAAGACGGCGGGATTGCCCGGGCCCGTCGCGCTGTTCATGGCGGACAGCGCCATCAAAACCGGTTGTCCTGACCGGAATTTGATCGGGAGCCCTATGCGCTCCGGCGCAACGGGTGTAACCAGAAACAGTTAAAGCTGGCCAGTCCGTCTGTCAGACGGTCAGGTCGGCTGGAGCATCAGCCTGTGACCCGTCCGCTGGCGGGGCGATGCATCGATGGAAGGAATTCCATGTCAGCTGGCGATCATGCAGCAGCAACCGTGGAGCACAGCGGCCCTGTCCCTTGCGCCGCCTCTCTCCACCCGGCCGGAGCCCGCTGACCTTGCCCCGCCAACGCCAATCCGGAAAACCGCCCGTCCGCATCGAGGATGAGGCGCGGTTCCTGCGCTCGTGGGTGGAGCGTCCGCTCGTCACTGGCGCGGTGACGCCCTCGGGCAAGATGCTGGCCCGCACCATGGCCAGCTATCTTGATCCGGCCGCCACCGGCCCGGTCATCGAGCTTGGGCCTGGCACCGGCCCGGTCACGGAAGCCATCCTGCGCCGCGGCGTGCCGGAGAACCGCCTGATCCTGGTGGAGTACAGCGCCGATTTTTGCAGCCTGCTGGCCAGGCGCTTTCCCGCCGCCACCATCCTGCAGGGCGACGCCTACAATTTTCCGGAGCTGCTGGCCGAGCGTCTGCAGGAACCGGCGGCGGCCACCGTGTCCAGCCTGCCGCTGTTCACCAAGCCGCTGCCCATGCGCATGAAACTGCTGAACGACGCCTTCCATCTGATGCAGCCCGGCGCGCCTTTCGTGCAGTTCACATATTCGCCGGTCTCGCCGATCCCGAAATCCGACGACTACAGCTCGCAGCCGTCCGGCCGCGTCTGGTGGAACCTGCCGCCAGCGCGGGTCTGGGCTTACCGCCGCCAGAACGCCAACGGGCATGCCCATGCTCACCAGGCGCTTCCCAACGGCAAACATCGTCCGCGTTGATCCGCCGCCGCGGCGCTCTGGCCTTTGGTCGAGACGGAATCACCCGCTCCAGGGCTTGAGTGCGGCGCGGCGCCTGTGCGAAGAGGCGTCATGAACGCGCAAACTCCCCCCCGGCCGTCCCGCGCGGCCATTCCACCCCGCGACCGTCTGATCGTCGCGCTGGATTTTCCGGACGTGGCGGCGGCGCGCGCCATGACAGCGCGCCTTGGCGACGCGGTGAGTTTCTACAAGGTGGGGATGGAGCTGGTTTATGGCGGCGGGCTGCCGTTCATTGGCGAACTGGCCGACCAGGGCAAGCAGGTTTTCGTCGACCTGAAGCTGCACGACATTCCCAACACGGTCGAGAAGGCCACGGCGCGCATCGCCAGCCTTGGCGGCCGCTTCCTGACAGTTCACGCCTATCCGCAGACCATGCAGGCCGCCGCGCGCGGGCGCGGCGACAGCAGGCTGCAGATCCTCGCGGTCACCGTCATGACCTCCTGTGACGACGCCGATCTCGCCGAAGCCGGCTACGCCGCCGGCGTGCGCGACACCGTGGCCCGGCGCGCCGTCCAGGCGCGCGCCGCCGGCATCGACGGCCTGATCCTCTCCGCCGAAGAGACGCAGGCGATGCGGGCCATCGTCGGCGACGACATGCTGCTGGTGACGCCGGGCATCCGCCCGGCCGGCGCGGCGCTGGGCGACCAGAAACGGGCGGTGACGCCCGGCCAGGCCATCGCCAACGGGGCGGACTATCTCGTGGTCGGCCGGCCGGTGACGGAGGCGGCGGACCCGGTCGCCGTGGCGCGGGCCATCGTTCAGGATATCGAGGCGGCGCTTTGACCGGACCGGATCAGCGCCTGGGAAAGGGACAGAGCATGGCCAGGGGATACTGGATCGGACGCGTCGACGTGTCGGACGCCGACGCCTACAAGGCCTATGTGGCGGCCAACGCCGAGGCGTTCGCCAAATACGGCGCCCGTTTCCTGGTGCGCGGCGGCGCCTTTGAGGCGGTTGAGGGCGGCTCGCGCGCCCGCAACGTCGTGATTGAGTTTCCCAGCCGCCAGGCGGCGATCGATTGCTGGAATTCACCGGAGTACAAGCGCGCCAAGGCGCTGCGCGATGGCCACGCCGTCGCTGACATGGTGGTGATCGATGGCTACGACGGGCCGCAGCCGGGCGAGGGTTGAGGCATGAGCGACATGAAGCTGGTCGTGTTCGGCGCCGCCGGGCGCATGGGCCGCATGCTGGTGACGACCATCGCGGAGACGGAAGGCGCCGTGCTGCATGGCGCCACGGACCGCGCCGGCGCTGAAGCGCTCGGCAAGGACGCGGGCCTGCTGGCCGGCGTCGGCGAGAGCGGCGTCATCATCACCGACGACGTGGCGAAGGCCCTCGATGGCGCCGACGCCGTCATTGACTTCTCCGCCCCGGCGGCGACGGTTGCCCTCGCCGGACTGGCGGCGGAGCGCGGCGTCGCCCACATCATCGGCACCACCGGCCTGTCGGAAGCCGATCTCGCCGCTCTCGCGGACGCGGCGAAGCGCAATGTGGTGGTCCGCTCCGGCAACATGAGCCTTGGCGTCAATCTGCTGGCGGCGCTGGTGCGCCAGGCGGCGTCGGCGCTGGGCGAGGACTTCGACATCGAGGTGCTGGAAATGCACCATCGCCACAAGGTCGACGCCCCCTCCGGCACCGCCCTGCTGCTTGGCGAGGCCGCCGCTGAGGGGCGCGGGATCACCCTGGGCCAGCGCTCCGTACGGGTGCGCGATGGCCATACCGGCCCGCGCACATCTGGCGACATCGGTTTCGCCACCCTGCGCGGCGGCTCCGTGGTCGGCGATCACAGCGTCATCTATGCCGGCCCGCAAGAGCGCATCACCCTGTCGCATCATGCGGAAGACCGGGGCATTTTTGCCCGCGGCGCCGTGCGCGCCGCCCTGTGGACGCGCGGCCAGGCGGCGGGGCTGTATTCCATGGCCGACGTCCTGGGCGTTGGCTAGCGCATTTTCGGGAAAAGTGGACTCCACTTTTCGTGAGGAAGTGCGTCAGATCAAAACGATGGAGCGCTTTCCGGCCAGGTGACATCGTCTGGCTGACCAGAAGCCGCTCCAGTTCCAGAATTTTTTTCCCATGACTGCCGGCGTGGCGCCACAGCCGCCGCCACGCCGAAACCGGAGTTCACCGCATGACCGAGCGTCTTCTTGTTCTCGCCCGTCACGGCCAGAGCGACTGGAACCTCAAGAACCTGTTCACTGGCTGGAAAGACCCGGACCTGACCGAGCTTGGCGTTTCGGAAGCGAAGGCCGCCGGCGACCGCCTGAAGGCCAGGAAGCTGTCGTTTGACCGCTGCTATACCTCGGGCCTGACCCGGGCCCAGCGCACGGCCCAGCTCATTCTCGGCCAACTCGGCCAGGACAGTCTGCCGACCGTCCGCGACATCGCCCTCAACGAGCGCGACTATGGCGAGCTGTCGGGTCTGAACAAGGACGACGCCCGGGCGAAATGGGGCGAGGACCAGGTGCACGTCTGGCGTCGCTCCTATGACGTGCCGCCTCCCGGCGGCGAGAGCCTGAAGGACACGGCCGCCCGCGTGCTGCCCTATTACATTCGCGAGATTCTGCCGGCCGTGATGCGCGGCGAGCGCGTGCTGGTCGCCGCGCATGGCAACTCGCTGCGGGCGCTGATCATGGTGCTTGACGGCCTGAACACCGACACCATCGCCGGCCTGGAGCTGGCCACCGGCGTGCCGCTGGTTTATCGCCTCAACGCCGACACTACCGTGGCGTCAAAGGAAATTCTGGCCGCCTGACGCGGGCGACGGCGTTTCACCGGCGGCCCCGGGCCTGCCAGAAACAGCAACGGCCTGCCTCATGAGGCAGGCCGTTTTCGGGACAGGTCGTTTTGCCGCGCGCCGTGTCTGGCGCCATTTTCTGACCGGTCAGAAAGTGGCTGTCAGTCCGGCGGTGAAGCTGTGCGCGGCGCGGGCGCGGTCGCGGCTGCGCTCCCAGGCCACGAACAGGCGCGTGGAGATGTCCTTCGCGCCATCCGGGCCAACGCCCAGTCGGGCGCCGATGGCGCTGCCAGCCCGCTTTGCGGCCACGCCGCCATCCAGCGTGAAGCTGGCTGTGGGGGCGCCGGCCAGGCTGTGCCGCATGCGGTCGCCACGGGTCTGCGCCCGCTGGAAGCGCGCCCAGGCCGCCGGTTCAATCACAACCCCGCCCAAAGCGATGCGCTTTGACACGTCGAGATTGAACGACGGCGTCAGCGTCATGGTCGTGCGGCGACCGGCGAGCACGGACGCGGCGCCGGCGCCGGTTTCGCGCAGGCCGCGTCTGGCCAGCCGCTCCCAGTCAAGGCCGGCTGACGGCTCGACTTTCAGGGCGCCGACATCAATGGTCATGCCGGAGCGGATGCTGGCGAACACATCCGTGGCGCGGTAACGGGCGCCCGCGGTTTCACGCAGGTCGCCAAAGGCGAAGCTCCGCCGCGTCCGGCCATCGGTGCGGCCGGCGCCGGCGACCGCGTCGACGAAGAACGGGCCGGACGTCAGGGTCGCATAGCCGGCGACGTGAAGTGAACTGGCGCTCACCCCGCGCAATTCGCCCTGCAGCGCCGCGTTCATCTGGCCATGGGTGATGGCGACGCCGGTGGTCAGCGGCAGGCCGCCAGCGACGGTCCATGTCTTTTCCAGACCGGCCGACATGAACGCGTCCTGACCGGCGCCGCTCCGGCATGCGCCGCGCCAGGGTTGGGTCGACATCTGCGCCCGGATGCTGACGTCGCCAATGCGCCGGACGCCTGCCTCCGGTTGCGCCGGCGCGCGGCCGGCGCGGCGGCTGGCGGTGGCCATGGCGAGCACCGAGCGTTGCATGGCGCCGGTGTGCATCGCGACGGCCTCATCGGCCTTGCCCAGGCTCGCGCCCGAAAGGGCGTCGAGGGCGCGCTGTCCGTCCTCAGTGGCGCCAGCCAGATCCAGCGCCAGGAAAACCCGGTCCAGATCCCCCTGGGCGGCTTCGTTGTAAACGCCGTTGAGGAAGGCGGCGACGGCCTTCTGGTTGCCTGTCTTCGCCGGCAGGCTGAAGTCCCGGCTCAGGGTGGCGGTGACCGCCGCATCGCTCTGGGACAGGGCGATGCTGACGAAGGGCGAGGAGGTTTCCGCGCCGCTGAAGGCGCCGCTGACGCCGCGGTCAGCCCGGATCACCGTGCGTTGCGAACTGAGGAATTTCTCGGCGCGGATCGTCGCCGACACCACGCCGCCAAGGCGCGCGTGTCCCTGCACGTGGATGGAGGTGCGCAAGCCCTCGCAACCGTTGCGGACCTGGGTCTTGCCGGTGGGCAGGACGATGGTTCCGCCCAAGGCCTGCTCGAAGTCGCCCTGCACCGTCAGGCTGCCGCCACAGCTGGTGGTGCGCACCAGGCCATTGTTGCGAATGTCGCCCTTCACCCTGCCGCCGCCGCCAAGGACAGCGCCGCTGCTGACGTTGATGACGCTGCTTTCATAGAGATCGGGGCTGTTGACCAGCAATTCGCCTTCGCGGATGTCGGTCCGCTCGCGGGCCGAGTCAATGCGCGAGCGGATATCGAGCACGCCCGGGCCGGTCTTGGCCAGATTGCCATTGCCGGACAGCAGCGGGCCGGCCAGGGTTGCGGTGTAGCCCCGGTCAACGTTGAAGGTCCCCGAAATGTCGCTGGCGTCGCCGGAGACGGGTGGGGCAAGGCGCACGGTGTGGGTGAGCATGAGCGTGCCGCTGGCCCGCAACTCGCCGCCACGGAATACCAGATCGCCTTCTGGCGAGCCGAGATTGCGGGCGCTGAACACGCGGATGGCGCCGTCGTCGAAACGCGTGCCGCCGGAGTAGCTGTTGTCGCCTGCCAGCGTCAGCGTTGCTTCGCCGCGCTTGATCAGCCGGCCAGGGCCCGAAATATCGCCGCCATAAGCCAGATCCCGCCATTCGACATTGGCGACATGGGGCAGGGAGAGGCGCGCCGGCCGGCCGCTTTCCAGCCGGTCCGTATTGGCGGCGAACTCCGCCAGTTGCCCATGCACGTAGGTGGTGGGGTGGAATTCGTCCCAGTAGAGGTATGAATTGGCGTTCTGCGGGGTGCAGCCGCCGACATATTCGCCGCTGTCCGAACTGATGCAGTTGTCGCGGGCGTTCGTCAGGTTGAAGTCGGCCGGATTGGCCATGATTTCTTCCATCATGGCGGCGGTGTCGATGATGACGATGCGCCCGGGGATCCGCTCGCCGGCGAGCCGGTCGCCGAGCGCCAGCAAATTGTATTTCAGCGTGCGGTTGGTCTCGGCGATGACCCGCGACAGGTCCGCCTTGCTGGCAGGGTCGAGCCGGGAGAATTTCGGCGTCAGGCTCACGTCCGGCGTGGTCGGCGTATAATACGTGATGGCGCGGGGGGCCTCGCCGCCGACCCGGTTGGCGTTGCTGACCAGGGCGCCGTGAATCTTCGTCAGCGCAGCGGGGACGTTGGCGGTGATGTAGTCCCGCGCCGTGCGATAGCCGTTGAGGGCGCTGCCGGATGGGGCCGATTCTCCGGGGACACGGAAATTATTGCCGCCGATCCACACCGTCACCAGGGGATTCTGGCCGAAGCAGGTCTGGCAGGCCGGCTCGCCAGGGGCCTGGGCGCGCGCCGCGCCGATGGCCGGCAGCATGTAATCGTCCACCTGTTTTTCCAGCGAGGGGATCATCCAGTTGGCGAACCTGTTGGAGAACCACGAGAGGCCGCTGCCCGACGTTGTGCCGGTGATGGCGCCGCCCCAGGCGAAATTGACGCCGGGTCCGCCCTTGCCCTTCTCCCCGCCGAGGTATTCCGTCCATACCAGGCCGTTGGTGAAACGCCCCTGATAGTAATGCGGGCCATAAGGCTTTCGCGTCCAGCGCAAGTACCATGACGACAGGTAGTCATACGTCCGGCCTGTGTCGGTGAGGCTGTCGCCAATGCTCCAGACAGACGTGTATTCTGCGGCGGTTATCGCAATGGTCGAGGCAGATATCATGAGAGCCGACAGCAAGCCGGCGCGAGCTAATCTGTTCATTTTCTATCCATGACTGAAATATCTTGTGGGCTGGATAGAAAATATGAATATTAATAATACTTCCAAATGTGGACAGCAATAACTATGTCATAACGCGTGTTGTTGCTTTGCATCAAAAATTTTGCGAGAAGTTTAGTTTGAAATTTCTTGCAGTATAAAGTCCGTGCATGCGGAAATTCTGGGGCATTGCAAGGGGCGGCAGGGCCGGAAACCTGCCCGGTCTCCGGCGGACGGGGGCCATGCCGGCCAGGGACCCGTCGCCGCCATGGCTGGACGGGAGAATGCGGGCGCATCCGCCGACGCGCGGTCCGGCGTTTTGTGGCGCATGTTGTTGCGGGCGGCGCCATGCGCCGTCCGGGTCTGGCGTCAGCTGCGCCGGGCGCCGACAAACCGGGCGGCGTCGCGCAGGGTCTCCGCTTCGGCGCCGAAACAGTCGAGCGCGGCGATGGCGTCGTCAATCAGCCGGTCGCAAATGGCGCGGGCTTCGGTGAGGCCCAGCGCCGTGACCAGCGTGCCCTTGCCCTTTTCCGCATCCTTGCCGGCGCGCTTGCCCAGGGTCGCCGCATCGGCCTCGTGGTCGAGAATATCGTCGGCGATCTGGAATGCGCCGCCCACGGCCTTTCCATATTGCGCGAGCCGGGCCTGGAGGCCTGCATCCGCGCCGGCGGCAAGCCCTCCGGCCTCCACCGAAAACGCCAGCAACGCCCCGGTCTTCAGCGCCTGCAGATGCAGGATGTCGTCTGGCGTCAGTCGCGCGGCCCCCCAGCGCCCCTCGGCTGCGAGGTCGAGCATCTGGCCGCCCACCATGCCGGTCATGCCCCCAGCGCGCGCGAGGCCCAGAGTCAGCCTGGCGCGAGTTTCAGGCAGCGGATGCGCGCCGTCGTCAGCCATCGCCTCGAAGGCCAGCGTCAGCAGGGCGTCGCCGGCCAGGATGGCGGTGGCCTCATCGAAGGCCTTGTGAACCGTCGGCTGGCCCCGGCGCAGGTCATCATCGTCCATCGACGGAAGATCGTCATGCACCAGCGAATAGCAGTGCAGCAGCTCGATGGCGGCGGCGGCGGGCATGGCGATGGCCGCGTTCGCGCCGCACAGCACCGCGGTTTCCACCGTCAGGAATGGCCGCAGGCGCTTGCCGCCGCCCAGAACCGCGTGACGCATGGCGGCGAGCAGCCGCTGCGGCGTTGCGGCGCGGCGATCGAGTATCTCCGCCAGCACCGTTTCCATGGTTGCGGCCCGGTCGGCCAGCCGGGTCTGGAAGGCCACGACGCTGTCTGATTTGCTGGCGAACACCTGAATGTCTCCGGTTTCTGGCGCCCAGGGTCCTGGATCCCGGCGCGGAGCGACCTGCAACTGGCGGCTTGCAGGAGCATGGCGGGCGGGTCAAGGGGCGCGAACGGGTCAGCGTCTGGCGGGGCGGGCGCCGCCCGGCGAGACATCGGCCGCGACATCATCGTATGCTGATGGTGCGGATTTGGCGTTGCATCCGGTTGGGCATCAGGCCGGGAGCGAATGCCAGATCCATAAGTTTTACGATAAAAACAATGGGTTGATGGTGATCTTCCTGTTCCGGAGTGCGCGACGTCGCCCTGTATGGGGGGATGCGAACACCGGAACCGGCCACTGGCGCGCTCCGGCGCAGGCCGTTGGGGCAACGATACCATCACGACCTGGTCGGGCGCGATCCGTCGCGCGTGACGGGGTGCGAAAGAAAGGCGCATGGCTTGTGGGGATTCCGGCTGGCGGCAAAAGCAGGTCCGGGAAGCGGTCGGGGGCAGGTCCCCAGAGGCGCTCCAGGGACAGTGGAGCCTCGCGGCAAGGCCAGACTCCAGCGATGGAGGACGTGGACCCGCCGCCACTTGAGGACGAATCCGCCGTGAGCGCCAGGCCAAAGCGCCGGTTTCTGCGAAGGCTGGTTAACCGTCTCATGTTGCTGCTGCTGGTGCTCGCGGCGATGCCGTTGGGGCTGATGCTGCTTTATGCGGTCGCGCCGCCAGTCTCCAATCTGATGCTGGCGCGCTGGTTCACCGGACAGCCGGTGACCCGCATCTGGACGCCGCTCGACCGGATGGCGCCGTCGTTGCCGCTGGCTGTCGCCGCCTCGGAAGATTCGCGCTTTTGCCTGCATCATGGCGTGGACTGGGTGGAGGTGCGCGCTGCGATCCGGGACACGGATGAGGATGGTCTGCCGACGCGCGGCGCGTCGACGCTGACGATGCAGACGGTGAAGAACCTGCTGCTCTGGCAGGGGCGCTCCCCTGTCCGTAAGGGGCTGGAGCTGCCGCTGGCGGTTCTGGCCGACATCGTGTGGTCCAAGCGCCGCACCATGGAGCTGTATCTGAACGTGGCCGAATGGGGCGACGGGATTTTTGGCGCCGAGGCGGCGGCGCAGCGTTATTTTCGCAAGAGCGCCGCCAGGCTCACGCCGGCGGAGTCAGCCCGCCTGGCGGCGATTTTGCCCAATCCCATCCGCTATGATGCGGAGAAGCCGTCGCGTTATGTGGCGACGCGCGCCGGGCGGATCGCGGCGCGGGCGCGGCAACAGTCCTTGCCCTGCCTGTAGCCGGGCATGCGCCTGACGGGCGCAGACAGGGCGCCGGTTGTGGGTGAGGCGTTCCTGCAAAAAGCAGGGTGATTGCGCCGCGGACTGACAGGAAAGAGCCTCGGGAAGCTCCGGTTCATCGCGAAGGCGCTTCCGGGGCTGGTCAAGGCGACGGGAACCCTGTATAAGCCCGCATCCCCAACGAAACGGGTTCTGATCGCGGTCGCTGTAGCGTGAACCGCACGGGCCGACGTTACAGCAACGCTTCGAGAGACAGATATGGCCGTTCCAAAACGCAAGACCTCGCCGATGAAGCGCGGTTTCCGCCGCTCCGCCGACGCCCTGGCTGCCCCGACCTACGTCGAGGACAAGGATTCCGGCGAACTGCGTCGTCCGCACCACATTGACCTGAAGACCGGCATGTACCGCGGTCGCCAGGTGCTGAAGCCCAGCGCTGACGCCTGATCCCGTCTGCGGGCCGCCCGGCCGGCATATGTGAACGAATTTGAACCCCGCATGCGCCGCATGCGGGGTTTTTACTTGCCGCGCGGCGATCACTCGCCGCCGGGCGGCGGACGCGCCGATTATGGCCCCACGATGGCGGATGGATCAGCAGTTTGTGAGGCGCGCAGAGCTGGGTAGCACGGTGACAACTGCCTCTTTTCCTCCAGCTTTTACCGGCTGTTAGCAATGCGCCGGTCAACATGCCCCGAACACATGACGTAGCGGCGCGCCGCCGGTTTCGTTGGCCCGCAAGGGCTGGCTCCGGGCGTGCGAAAGCTTTCCGGCAGGCGCCATCCGCCTTGCCTCGGGAGAGACGCGTCAGACAGGACAGGGCATTCCGCATTCCAGCCGGAGGCGCCCTGCCGTTGCGGCGGGATGCGGTGATGCGCGGCTTGATTGGGAAATTCAGCGAGACATTTCAGGCTCGCAGGTCGGGACGTCACGCAGGGGGCCACTCCGGGATGACGGCGGTCAGGGCTGTGGCGCCCGCGCCTGCGCCGCCGGAGCGCGCCCTTGATCCGGCCCAGGGTCTCATGGCCTGCCATATGGCCGCCTGGGCGTGGGACCTTGCCAGCGATCGTCTGACCTGGGGCCCAACGGCCATGGCCGCCCTGGGGTTTGAGCGCCGCCGGCACCTGTCATCCGGCAAGGCCTGGGCGTCGCTGGTGGCGCCGGGCTCGGGCGAGAGCCGCGCCGACGTCATTCACGGCGCCGCTGGCCCCGATCACGGCGAGGGCGCGCCGTTCCGTTGCCGGTATGTGGTCAACGCCGGTCGCGGTCTTTGCGTCATCGAGGAGCGGGGCCGTTGGCATGCGGGGCCGGACGGCCGCCCCGCCCGTGCGGAAGGCGTCATGCGGGTGTGCCCCATCGACGGTCGTCAGCCCGATGTTTCCCTGGCCGGTCGCCGCATGGAGCCAGCGCGCGATATCGTCACGCGCACGCTGACGGCGATGCTGCATGATCCGGCGCGCGGGCTTCGTTCGGTCTCGGTCGCCGTTTGCCTGATCATGCCGCTGGAGCCTGACGTCTCGGCGTCCGACCCTGTGCTGATGGATCTGGCGGCGGCGGCGATCGCGCGCCGGCTGCGGCGCACCGACGTGGTCGCTGTCCTCGATCCGGGGCAGTTCGCCATTATCCTCAACGGCTGTGACGACGCCCAGGGACGACAGGCCGCGGCGGCGGTGGCGCGCAACGTCGCGCGCGCCTGCGCCGGCGTTCAGGCCCATGTTGGCCTGGTGACGGCGTCCGATGGCGTTGGCGACGCCGGTTCCCTGCTCGAGCGGGCCGGGGAGGCGGCGCGCCAGGCGGTGGAGGCTGGCGAGATGGTGGCCGTCCTGGCCCCGCGCGTCAGGCGGCGCCCGGCCGCGCGTCCCCACGTCATGTCCACGCCCGATGTGGTGGCGCTGCTCAACAGCCGTGACATCGGCCTGCGCCGTCGGCGCCTGGTTGATCTAGACGGCGCTGGCCTGCATCTCGATGAGGCGCTGCCGGTTGCAGCCTGCGCCGGTGGGGCTGGCGTGATGGGCCCGGGGCTGCTGGCGCCGGTGGCGGCGCAGGCGGGGCTCTCCGGCCTGCTGGACCAGCGGATGCTGGAGCAGGCCGTACGCCTGCTGGCGGCTGACCCCGCCGCTCATGTTCTGCTGCGCATCGCGCCAGCCACGCTGGTCAGTCCCGAGTGGCGGGGCGCGGTTGCCGCATGGCTCGCGGCGCACCCGGGTGTGTCGGCGCGGCTGGTTATCGCGCTTGATGAGGCGGCCTTCGGGCCCGGGGCCGCGACGCCGGCGCGAAACGATGCGCCGAAGGAATCCGCTCCGGTGCACCCGACCAGCCCCGGAATTGCCTCCTGCGGCGATGCGGAAGGGCAGGTGGGCGAGGACGTCCCGCCGGATGGGGCGCAGGGCCATGACCCGCGCGCCATCGGCCAGCACCTGACCATGATGAAGGCGTTGGGCGTCAGCGTGGGCGTGACCGGCTTCGGTCTTGGCTGGCTGAAGCTGGAGGACCTGTCGGCCATGGCGGTGGACGTGGTCTGCATGAGCGGCCTGTTCGTCAACGAAAGCCTGTCGCTGGTTGGTCCGGACCGCTTTGTGGTGCGCGCGCTCGTCGACGGCGCGCGGGAAATCGGCGCTGCTGTCGTGGCGCCGGCTCCCTGACAGCCAGTCGCCGGCAAACCGCGTCATGCCAGATCGCGGCGCGGCTGACGTTTCCGCGATTTGCAACGCTCAAACCAGCGCAACGCACACCCACATTGACGCCGTGGCCGATGCCCAGGCGGGAGGCGCCAGGCGGCCTCCGGGAGCCAGCGAAGTCCGATGCATCGGGTTCATCGGGTTTTGGCGTCAAACCGCCGCTGTGGAAACAAGCCGGCGGCGCGCCGGAGGCCTGTCAGAGGCCTTGCCAGCCGGCGAACGCTCGTGTACGTACCGCCCACCACAGGCGCTGACCTCGGAATTGCGGAGAGGTGGCAGAGTGGTTGAATGCACCGCACTCGAAATGCGGCATAGGGGCAACCCTATCGGGAGTTCGAATCTCCCCCTCTCCGCCATATAGCCTTCACAGGCCATTCCAGCCCCTCCCAGACAGATATCAAAACCTTTGCCACGCAAGGGTTGGCGTTCTGTTTTCGCCTCTGCGCTTCCAGCATCATCCTTCCCGAACGCATGTGCGTCGCCAGGCCCCAAACCCGGGCTGGGAATGGCATGGCGCGGCCCTCAACAAACTCAGGGGCCGGTTCAGGCGGCGCGCCTTGCTATTGGGCCACGAACACGTTCCTCAGCGCGGCGACGAGGCTGTCCATATCAAACGGGCGGGCCGTCCAGGCCAGATATCCGTCCGGGCGCACGAGAAAGGCGTCGCCGGGCCTTGCGCGCCACGCCCGGGCGAAACTGCCTGCGGCGTCCCGGGCGACAGCCATATGGCAAGGCTGCGCCGGAGTGGACCTTGCCTCATCAGGCGCCAGTTGCACGGCGATGACGCTGACGGGAAACCCCGCCGCGCCGAGCGTTGCCGCCCTCTGTTCAAGTTCCGCCAGCGACGCGGCTGCGCCGTCGATGGCGACGACCAGCCTGAAGCCAGCTCCGCGCATGAGATCGAACAGGCGCAGCGGGAAGCCGACGCCGGACCGGACGAGGCCATGGGCGTCTGGCGCACGGTCGCCGGCGAGAGGCGCCAGTTCGCGGGCATCCCGGGCCGCTGCGAGATGATCGTGAAAGCCCGCGCCGCCGCGATAGCTCACCAGAATCTGGGTGTCGGCCAGCCGGTCAACTGGCTGCCGGGGGCGGCCGAGACTGAGGCTTTCCTCCGTTGTGCGTTTGATGACGTCCTGCGCCACAGGCCGGCGTTCGGCTTCATAGCTGTCGAGCAGGGCTGGCGTCGCCTGACCGGCGATGACCAGCCCCAGCTTCCATGCCAGATTGAATGCATCCTGAATGCCCGTGTTCATCCCCTGGCCGCCTGTGGGCGGGTGGATGTGAGCGGCGTCGCCGGCGATGAAGACGCGCCCAACGCGATAGCTGTCGGCCAGCCGCATCGAAATCCTGAACAGCGATGACCACCGCATGTCGGAGAGCACAGGCGGCCGCACCATCACCCGATCCGCCACGGCCTGCAAATCCGCCAGCGTTGGGCCTGTCTGGCTGGACTGCAAGCCGTGTTCGACTGCATCAGTCGCCGGTCCTGCTGCTTCAGGGCCGGCCAGCATGGAGACCCGATAGCGGTCCGGTTGCGGCAGGGGAATGGCGATGAACATGTCTGGCGGCGCGTTTTCGCGTACACGCAGCGCGCGCAAGGCATATCCGCGAGGCAGACCGGCGTCAGCGGGCCATTGCGCCTTCACATCGCCAAGCATGAACGGATAGGGAAGCGCTTCGCCGGAGAAGCCCACGCCAATGGCGCGCCGCACATCGCTGTGCGCCCCGTCGCAGCCGGCCACATAGGCAAAATCGGCCGTTTCCATGGAGCCATCAGCGCCAACGAGCTGAACGCGGACCCGGTTGCCGTCCTGCTGCAGCGAGAGGAACGTCACGCCCCGTTCAATCTCCACGCCCAGTCTTGACAGATGTCGGGTGAGGATCCGCTCGGTTTCTGGCTGGGGCAAACCGAGGCTGGCGTAGGGCAAATCCGACAGATCGACAGACTGGGTCCGACTGACGGCGCCGCCCAGATCCACCCGGACGCCTTCAAGCCACAGCCCGGCGTTGATCATGTCCATCGCCACGCCCATTTCCTCGTACACCTCGAGCGTGCGGGGGGTGACGCCGATCGCGCGGCAGAACAACAGGGGCTCAGTCCGGCCATCGACGATCCGGACACGGACGCCGTGTCGTCGCAACCCGGCCGCCAACACCAGGCCGACCGGCCCCGCCCCAACCACCAGCACGTCCGCCATCTCTGTCCCCCTGGGTTTCGGGTCCCTGCCCATTCGCGTCAGATGCGTTTCGGGCGCGACCGGGCATGGGCCGCATTTTCCTGATGCGGAAGCCTGCTTTTGCGGACGCGAGCACGTCGTCAGCATTGGGAGCCTTGATCAGATTAGGGTGGAGCATGGTTTCGGGGAAGACGGCGGGCGGTTCAGATCAACATCTGATGGGCCGCAAAGATCGCTTGGGGGCTGCAGGTTGTTGCTTCGCTGCGGGGGAGTTGAGCAGAAGCCGCCATTCAGCGGCCGGTCCAGCGGGTGCTTGACCATGAGATATACAGTTCGTATACGTTTCGTATATTACGCTATGTCAGAGGCGCTCCATGGGCATCGTGAAAATCGACGACGACCTGCATGATGAAATCCGGCGGGCAAGCACGGTGATGTGCCGCTCCATCAACGCGCAGGCAGAGTTCTGGATGAAAACCGGCAGGTTGGCTGAGGCCAATCCGACGCTTTCCTTCAACGACATCATAAAGATGCAGCTGGAGGCGGCGGACGTTCATCCAGATGATCCGGTTGTCGCCTGACATGGTGAAGACACCCGATGAACTGGCGCTCATGCGTGCGTCGGGCCGGTTGCTGGCGTCGGTTTTCGAGATGCTGGACGGGCTTGATCTCATCAACGCGTCGAGCTTGCAGGTCAACGATCTGGTGGAGGCCTTCATCACCGAAGATCTCGCGGCCCGTCCCGCAAGCAAGGGGCAATATGGATTTGAGTATGCCCTGAACTGTTCGGTCAATCACGTCGTCTGCCACGGCGCGCCCAGTCCGCGCGAGATCTTCCGCGACGGCGACATCGTGAATTTTGACATCACGCTGGAAAAGAACGGTTTCATCGCGGATTCGAGCAAGACCTATCCCGTCGGCTCTCCTTCACCCGCCGCGCGGCGGCTTGTACGGGTCGCCAACGAGGCAATGTGGCGTGGCATAAGGCAAATTCGCGCCGGCGCTCACCTCGGCGACATTGGCCACGCCATTGAACGGCATGCCAAAAGGAACGGCTATTCGGTCGTGCGGGAATTCTGCGGGCATGGCATTGGTCGCGAGATGCACGAGGAGCCACAGATCCTCAATTTCGGGCGGCCTGGAACAGGCATGGAACTGCGGGAAGGCATGGTCTTCACCATCGAGCCAATGCTCAACCAGGGCGCGCGCAAAGTTTCCGTTGCCGACGACGGCTGGACGGTGGTGACCCATGACGGCAAGCTTTCCGCCCAATTCGAGCATACGGTCGCCGTCACGAAAACCGGCGTCGAGGTCTTGACGCTGCGCAGCGACGAAACAGCGATGCTGGAAGGCCGGGCGTGACGTTGCCGATGTCTGCTTGGCCGCGTCCACAGCCGGGAATCGCCTCACCCGCTGGCGCCATCGACCCGCGCGACCGCCAGCAGGCCGGGCGTCATGCCGCCGTTTCCTTGTAGACGGCTTCCGCGATGGGCAGTAGCCGGGTCCGGTCCAACGGCGCGGAAATGGCGAAACCAAAGCCGCGGTCGAGCCACATGAAGGTGGAGACATCGCCTTCGCGCCGGAACTGGAAGGCCGTCTCCGCGCCTTTGTCGGCGCGGATATAGACAGTCAGGCGGGCGCCGAGGTCGTTGTCGTACATCAGCATGGCCGCCGCGCCGGAGCTGGCGGGCAGGACGCGGCCGCCCATCAACCGAAAGCCAAAGCGGCCGAGGTCCGGGGCCTTCAGGGGTTTGCCGATCCGCTTTGACAGCCAGCCAATCAGGTGCGCCTCATTTTCCGCGCGCACCTCGACCGGGTGGGCGACTTCGACCACGAACGTCCGGTAGGCGTCGAACGCGGCGCCGGCCAGCGAGATCGCCGCCGGCGGCTCAGACGCGCCGGGCAAAGACAGCGCCCGCAGGCCCCAGCCGCCGGCTGCCCCGATGGCCAGCAGCAACAGGGAAGCCGCCACGAGGCGCAACCGCGTGGTCAAACGCGCCCGCCTGCTGGCGGCGATGTTGGCGATGCGCAGCCGCGATGGAACGGGTTCGTTGAATTTGGCGGCGAGGCTGGCGCGCAGGGCGTCGCGTTGCGCCATGTCAGCCTCTACCCGCAGGGCGACGTCCGGATGCGCGGCCAGATAGGCCGCCACGACCGGGCGGCGTTCAGCCGGCAGGCGATCATCCGCCAGCGCGGTCAGATCGTCCTCGCCGATCGGCATTTGGGGGGCCGTCATTTCACCCTCCGCAGCATGGTTGTCCGACCTGTCTCCAGCATGGCGCGCAGCCGCTGGCGCGCCCGCGACAGCCGGGACATCACGGTCCCCACAGGCACGCCCAGCACCCGCGAAGCGTCTTCGTAAGACAACTCCTCGACGCCGACCAACAGCAGGACGGATTTGTGGTCCTCGGGCAGCTGGTCGAGCGTCGCCAGCACGTCGCGCACTCCAAGCGCCGCATCGGGTGCGCCATCCCGCGCGTGCGCATCCTCATCGTTGATTGGCGCGTGCTCGCCCTGGCGGCGGGCGCGGCGCAGGCTGTTGATGTAGGTGTTGCGGAGGATCGTGAACAGCCAGGCCCTGAGCGCACCGTCGCGCCGGCGCAGCATCCAGTGCGACAGCGCGCGCTCCAGGGTGTCCTGCACGAGGTCATCCGCCGCCGCGTGGTTCCGCGTCAGGGCATAGGCGTAGCGCCGCAATGCGGGGATCAGCGGCTCCAGCAGGGCGGCGGCGTCGTCCACGGGCGGCGGCCTCTCTCCTGATGACCTGTCAGTAGGCCGCGTTTGGGTGCACCTGCCAGATCTCATCCGCCAGCTTCCCGTCGCGATAGACAAGGATATAGCGCACCTTGACGGTGTTTTTGCCATTGAAGGTCACATCCGCCGTCACGGTGGCCCCCTTCGGGTTCATCGCTTCCGAGATGTTGGCGATGGCGGCGGTCTGCTTCGCCTGGGCGGTGGCGAATTTGCTCCACGCCGTCTGCAATTGCCCGGCTCCGGCATAGGCGCCGTCGAGCGGACCGCCGATCCAGTGCAGTTGGGCCTTGTCGCCATATGCGGCGATGAGGGCCGGCGTATCGCCCCTGGCGATCGCTTCAATCCGGGCCCGGGCCAGATCGGTGGCCGGACCGGCCAAAGCTGGCAGGGTCAGGGCGGTGAGAGCGGCGGTGGCGAGAATGGCGCGCATGGGAGGGCTCCTGGCGTTCCGGTGGTGGGAACAGCAGGGAGACGTCGGGTCGGGGCGGTTTATTCCCATCGCCTTCAAAATATTTCTGGCGGCGATTGCGGCCTGGCGGCGGCATCACGAAAGCGTGAAATGCTGTTCTGGAATAAAGCGCAGGCCAGAAACGTCTTCCCGGCGGTTCCACTTCCAGTGGCTCCAACCGGCCCTCAGGAGACTTTTCATGTTCAAGCAGATGGCGCTGACCGCCGCGATCTTCATCCCGGCGTGCGTCGCCGGCCAGGCGGCTGACCTGAATGTCTACGGGCCGGGCGGCCCCCTGCCGGCGATGAGGGAGGCGGCGGCAGAATTTGGCAAGCTGAAGGGCGTTGAGATCGCGGTGACGGCAGGCCCGACGCCAGCGTGGATCGCGCAGGCCCGCAAGGACGCTGACCTCATCTTCAGCGGCTCTGAATCCATGATGACCGACTTCGTCGCCGCGATGGGCGGCCAGATCCGGAGCGAGGACGTGGAGCCGCTATATCTGCGCGCTTCCGCCATCCTGGTGCGACCGGGCAACCCGAGAAAAATCACCGGCCTCGGCGACCTGGGCAAGCCAGGCGTCAAGGTTCTCGTGGTTCATGGCGCTGGCCAGACCGGTCTTTGGGAGGATGTGGCCGGCCGCACTGGCGACATTGGCGCGGTGCGCAAGCTCCGGGCGAATATTGGCGCATTCGCTGGCAACAGCGCCATCGCGCGCAAGACCTGGACCGACGATCCCACCTATGACGCCTGGTTGATCTGGAATATCTGGCAGGCAGCCAATCCGGCGCTGGCGGAGACGGTGGAGATCGATGAGGCGCATCGCATCTATCGCGACGCGGGCGTCGTGCTCACCGACCGGGGCAGGCAAAAGCAGCTGGCCGCTGAATTCGTCGCCTTCCTGAAAAGCGACGGCGGGGCCAAAATCTTCCGGAAATGGGGATGGACTGCGCCGTAAGGCGCCTTGCGGGCGAACCGGCGGAGGGGCGTAGCAGCACGGCCGAAAGCCTGTTCCGCCCCTCCGGGGTCATACGCCGGTCAGGCGTTTTCTACTTCCGGATTGCGCCGCAGGCGCGCCGCGTCCCGCGCCGGGGGCAGCCCGAACTGCCGCGCATATTCCCGGCTGAATTGCGATGCGCTTTCATAGCCGACAGCGAACGCTACGCGGGCAGCTTCACCTGGAGTGGCGAGGAGCTGGAGCCGGGCTTGCTGAAGCCTGATCTGCTTGTGGTATTGCAGCGGGCTCATCGAGGTCACGGCCTTGAAGTGGCGATGAAATGAGGAAACGCTCATTCCGGCCATGTCCGCCAGATCTTCGACACGCAGTGGTTCGGCAAAATTCTTCCGGCTCCATTCCACCGCGCGGCGTATCTGTGAGAGCCGGCTGTCCGAGCGCCCGATCTGCCGCAGCATGGGGCCCTGCGGTCCCCGCAGGATGCGATAGAGCATTTCGCGCTCCAGCATTGGTCTGAGCACGGAAATGTCTTCGGGCCTGTCCAGCAGCCTGACCATGCGCAGCAGGGGATCAGCCAGTTCAGGCGTGATCGGACTGACGGCCAGCCCCGGCGCCATGCTCTCGCCGGGGTCGTCCGGGAGATCCAGAAGCAGCGCGGCGATGGTCGCCGGGTCGAGCGCCAGCGCGAACGACAGATAGGGCTTTTCCGGGCTTGCCTCGATGACCTGCCCTATTGCGGGCAGGTCGAGCGAAGCCGTCAGGAAGCTGCCGCCGCGATATTCAAATGTCCGCGCCCCGACCGTCACCCGCTTGGCGCCCTGCAGCACGTAACACAGCATCGGCTCGTACATCGACGGTATCGGCCCGGTCCGCGACGCGCTGGACCGGATGGTGAACCGGGCGTGGGGCAAGCTGGCGGCGGCGCCATGACGACGCAGCAGCGCACAAACTTCATCGAGCTGTTCCTGCATGGAGGAACCATCGACCGGACCGCGGTCGAACGCAAGATGGACGGAAGGACGTCTGGCAGGATCAGGCAAGAATGCAGCAGGATCGGGCGCGCCAGGCCCGATGCGCCTGACCATCTTCAGACCGTGCGATGCAGGCTCCCCGAGCGGGGGCGGTCTTGAAAGGGCGATGGCATGACCATGGCGTTCAATCAAAATTCGACCACTGATGAGGTTCTTGAGGGCGTGACGCTTTCCGGCAAGCGCGTTCTCATTACCGGCGTATCCGCCGGGCTGGGCGTCGAAACCGCCCGTGCGCTGGTGAGCCACGGCGCGCATGTGGTCGGGGCGGCGCGCGATCTCGACAAGGCGCAACGCGCCACAGACGTCGTGCGCGCCGCGGCAGGGAGCGGCGGGAGGCTCGATCTGGTCGCGCTTGACCTGGCGTCCCTGGCGAGCGTGCGCTCCTGCGCCGACGCGCTCAACGAACAGGGGACAGGCTTCGATCTCGTCATCGCCAACGCCGGCGTGATGGCCTGTCCGCAAGGCAAAACGGCTGATGGCTTCGAAACCCAGTTCGGGACCAACCATCTCGGCCATTTCCTGCTGGTCAACCGGATTGCATCGCTCTTCCGGCCAGGCGGCAGGCTGGTGACCCTGGCGTCGGCGGGGCACCGCTTTGCCGACGTCGATCTCGCCGACCCGAATTTCGACAACACGCCGTATGACGAATGGGTGGCGTACGGGCGCTCCAAGACAGCCAACATCCTCTTTGCCGTCGAGTTCGATCGCCGCCACCGCGAGCGGGGCGTGCGCGCGACCGCGGTCCATCCCGGCGGCATCCAGACCGAGCTTGGCCGGCATATGACCCCGGAAGTGAGCGAGCGCCTGATCGCCACGATCAACCAGAGCCATGCGGCGGCGGGCCTGCCGCCCTTCCAGTACAAGTCCATCCCCCAGGGAGCTGCGACGTCCGTCTGGGCGGGCGTCGTCGCCGACGCCGACGCGGTTGGCGGCCGGTATTGCGAGGATTGCCACGTGGCGGAAATCGTCGAGGGCGAAGGCATACGCGGCGGCGTCCGGGCCTATGCCCTCTCCCCCGAAAGCGCCCGGGCGTTGTGGGCGAAGAGCGAGGCGATGGTCGGGGAACGCTTCTGACGCGACATCCCGGCCCCATAGCGCCTGACATTAGCGAATTTTCGCGAACCCAATCCAGGATCAAAACCAATGCGTTACAATCAACTCGGCCGCACCGGCCTCTTCGTTTCCGAACTCTGCCTCGGCGCCATGACTTTCGGCGGCGGCGACGACATGTGGGGCAAGATCGGCCAGCTCGGCCAGGAAGAGGCCGATGCGCTTGTGCGCGGCGCCATCGAGAGCGGCGTCAATTTCATCGACACCGCTGACGTCTATGGCGGGGGGCGATCGGAGGAGATTACCGGTCAGGCGATCCGCAACCTGGGCCTGAAACGTGACGAAATCGTCGTCGCGACGAAAGGGTTCGGCCAGACGGGAGAGGGCCCCAACGCGCGGGGCAACTCGCGTTACCACCTGATCGACGCCTGCAAGGCCAGCCTGCAGCGTCTGCAACTGGATCACATCGACCTCTACCAGATCCACGGCTTCGATCCGGCAACCCCGATCGAGGAAACATTGCGCGCGCTCGATACGCTCGTCCAGCACGGCCACGTGCGTTACGTCGGCGTGTCGAACTGGGCGGCCTGGCAGATCATCAAGGCGCTGGGGATTTCCGAGCGGCTTGGGTTGCACCGCTTCGCCTCGCTCCAGGCCTATTACACCATCGCGGGTCGCGAGCTGGAGCGCGAGATCGTGCCGATGCTCAGGTCCGAGGATGTTGGCCTGATGGTGTGGAGCCCGCTCGCCGGCGGTTTCCTGTCGGGTAAATACACGCGCGATGATGAAGCCAGCGCCAATGGTCGTCGTGTTGCTTTTGACTTCCCGCCGGTCGACCGGGACCGGGGCTATGGCGTGATCGAGGCCATGCGGCCGATCGCGGCGGCGCATGGCGTTTCAGTCGCGCAGATCGCTCTGGCCTGGCTCCTGCATCAGCCTGCGGTCACCAGCGTCATCATCGGAGCGAAACGCCCCGAGCAACTGGGCGACAATCTGGCGGCAATCAAGGTCAGGCTTTCCGGAGCAGAGCTGGAGACGCTGGATGCGGTGAGCCGGATTCCGGCTGAGTATCCGGGCTGGATGCTCGAACGACAGGGCGAATATCGTCGCGGTCTGATCGATCAGCGTCGCTGACGCCGGCAGGAACCTCCGCGCGATCCGGATCCTTGCCTGGTCACGGCAAGATCGGGAACGCCGCCTGGCGTCTTGGCGTCTTGGCGTCTTGGCGTCCTGACGTCCTGGCGTTTTGGCGTCCTGGTTACCTCGCGTCGATGCGGAGGGCGCCCTGCTCCGGGCAGGGCTGACTGACGTCGAGCGGTCATTCGTTGCGTCCCGGATGACCGCTCCGGTTTGTTGGGCGCGTTGCCGCATTGTCCGTCATGGAGGCCAGGCTGCGGAACAGAAAAGGGCAACTCTCGGAGAGCCCACGTCTATCGGGTTTTGATGTGGTGGTTGGACATCGTCGACCCCGCCCCTGTCGCACGTCGGTTCAGGCAGCCCCGGCGGTCAGGATCGCGTAGGCGGCGCTGGGGTCTCGCGCCCGTCTCAGCAGCGTCAGCACCGGTTCTTCATGTGTTTTGCGCGCGACCGCAGCCAGAATCTTGAGATGGGCGCCTGATCCGCCCGCCGCCGGGAGCAGCAGGAACACGACGTCGACCGGGCGATCGTCGACGGCGTCAAATTCGATCGGCTTTTTGAGAACGGCCAGCGTCGCGAACGGCTTCTCAAGGCCGGCAATGGACGCATGGGGCAAGGCGACGCCATTGCCGACGCCGGTTGAGCCCAGTCGTTCCCGCCCAAGCAGCGCGGCCTCGATCACCCCGGCGTCAAGGCCGGTGCGCGCGGCGGCGTGGCAGGCGAGTTTCCTCATCAGGTCGGCCTTTGTCGGCGCGGGCAGGGCGAGGATCACATCCTCCAGGGCCAGGATGGATGAGAGGTTCATGACGCCATCCGCGTTGAATCGACCGTGCGTTTATCGGACCGGGTCATCATTGGTCCGGCTCGCGAAGACGGTAGCCGACGCCAGTTTCCGTAAGGATGTAGTGGGGCTGGTCCGGCTTCGCCTCGATCTTCTGGCGTAATTGCCGGACATAGACCCGCAGATACTGGACGTCCGTGACGCCGCCCCACACCTGCCTGAGGATATGCTGATGGGTGATGACCTTGCCGGCGTGCTGCACGAGAACGCGCAGGATGTCGTACTCCTTCGGCGAAAGCTTCACGTCCCTGTCAGCCACCCTGACAATCCGCTTCACGAGGTCGACGGACAGGTCGCCGACCTTGAATACCGGACGCTCGCCCTGCAACTGCAGCCGGTGTCTCAGGGCGACGCGAATGCGGGCGGCCAGTTCCCGCATTCCGAATGGCTTGGTCACGTAGTCGTCCGCGCCCAGCTCCAGAGCCCTGACGATTCCCGCCTCGTCCGTCCGGCTCGACAGGATGACAACCGGCAACTCCATGCGATCGGCGCGCCAGCGCTCGAGCAGTTCGTGACCGGATAGGTCGGGCAGCCCCAGATCGAGCAGGATCAGATCAGGTTTTTCCTCAGCGATGCGCGCCATGGCTTCCCCGGCGCTTCCGGCCTCCACAATGGCGTAGCCCCCGGCGGTCAGGCCGACGCGCAGCAGTTTCCGGATTGGCGGTTCGTCGTCGACGACGAGTATTCTGACGGCGGAGGCGCTCATGTCTTGCCTTCCAGATGCGTTGCGTCCGGGCCGGCCGGGAACCGCAGGGTGAAGACGGCGCCAGAACGGTCGTCCCGGTTGGTCGCCGCGATCGTTCCGCCCATGGCCTCGACGAACCCCTTGCAGATCGAGAGTCCCAGGCCGGTTCCGGCCTGAATCTGATCCGTTTTGCGCACACGGTAGAAACTGTCGAAAATTTTGCCCAGATCCTCGGGCGGAAGGCCCGGTCCTTCATCAATGACCTGCAGCATCACCGAGGCGGGGTCCGCCCACGCCCGGATCAGGATCCGCGAGCCGGCGGGGGCGTACTTGCGCGCGTTGTCGAGCAGGTTGAACAGCACCTGCTCGAACAGCACCGGATCAAGCCGGACCATTGGCAGGTCGGCGGCCACCGCGAGTTCGATCTCGTGACGGGCGAGAATCGTCTCCGCCCGGCGCAGGGCGCTCCCGACGCTGTCGCCAATGAACAGGGGGCTGAGGGACGGCGCCGCCGCGCCCGATTCCAGCCGGGTCATGTCCAGCAGGTTGGCGATGAACCGGTTCAGCCGCTCCGCTTCCTCGACGATCGTCGTCAGCAGTTCGGCGCGGTTGCCGTCGGAGAGCGAGGTCGAATAGTCCCTCAGCGCGCCCGCGGAGCCCAGAATGGACGCCAGCGGTGTTTTGAGATCATGCGACAGGGAGGTCAAAAGCGCGGAGCGCAGTTTGTCCGCTTCCGCGGCGAGGCGCGCGTTGTCCACGTCCGCCGCCAGCTGGATCCGCTCGATGGCCAGGGCGGCCTGATCCGCCAGTGAATCGAACAGCCGCTGTTCGCCAGGCGTCAGGACAGGTCCCTGCCTGTCATTGTCGAGGCCGATGACGCCGAGTTGGGCCCGGCCCGTCTTCAACGGCAGATACAGCCGTCTGGCGCCTGGCAGCGTATCGGCGCCCCGCCCGGCCGCATGGTCGTGCTCCCAGGCCCAATGGGCGGCGGCGATGTCGGCCTCATCCAGCGTGTCGTCAGGCGGATAACCGGCCTGCACGGTGAGGCGGCCATGCTCCGGCAGCAACACCACCACGCGGACGTGGAGCATGGAGGCGATCTGATAGACGCTCGCCCACAGCACGTCCTCGCGCGTGCCGGCGCCGGAGAGCTTCTTGCTGAACAGGTAGAGGCCTTCCGTGGTTTTGGCGCGCAGGCGCGCCGTCGCCGCCTGGCGCTGCACCCGGCCCGCCAGATTGCTGGCGGCGACGGCGACAACAAGGAAAAAGCTGAAGGCCACCACGGATTCCGGGTCGCCGATATCCAGCGTGTACAGCGGATTGAGAAAAAAGAAGTTGAAGGCCAGGGCGCCCGCCGCCGAGGCGAACAGCGCCGGCCACAGCCCGCCGCCCATCGCCGAGGCGAGCACCGCCATGAGAAACACCAGGGCGATGTTGCGCACGTCGAGAATGCGCGACAGCAGCGTGCCGACGCCCACCGCGAGCGCGACGTAAGCGGAGCTCCACAGATAGGGACCGGGCTCGAAGCGAAACGGCGCGCCGTCGCCCCCGGCCGCGCCCGAAGGCGTCTCGCCGCCATGGCGCGCCGGGATCACGTGAATGCTGACGCCGTTCGCCGCCCGGATCAGGTCGTGAGACACCGAGCCGAAGATCAGCTCGCGCCAGCGCGGGCCCGCCGGCATGCCGACGATGACATGGGCGTAGTTGTTGGCGGTTGCGTAGGCGAGAATCTCCTGCGCCACGTCCTCGCCCGGAAGCGTCGCGGTCTCGGCGCCGAGTTGCTCGGCGAGGCGCAACGCCGCGGCAATCCTGAATTTGCCGGCCTCCGGGAGCCGCGCGTCCCGGCTGGTTTCGATGTGCACCGCAGCCCATGGCGCCCGCATCCTGTCCGCCTGCCGGCGGCCATAACGGACCAGCGCCCGTGCTCCGGGCCGCTCGTTCACGCACACCAGAACCCGCTCGCCAGCTGGCCAGGGTCCCGGAATGGCGTGCGCCTGCATGTGCGTGACAAGCTGGTCGTCGACGCGTTGCGCCGTCTGCCGCAGCGCCAGCTCACGAAGGGCGGTGAGGTTGCTGGGCGAGAAATAGTTCTGCGTCGCCCGCCGGGCGGTTTTGGGCAGGTAGATCTTGCCCTCGTTCAGTCGCCTGATCAGATCGCCCGGGGTGATGTCGATGATTTCGATGTCGTCGGCCCGGTCGATGATCGAGTCCGGCACCGTCTCGCGCACGCGGATGCGCGTGATCCGGGCGACAACGTCGTTCAGGCTTTCGACATGCTGGATGTTGAGAGTGGTGTAGACGTTGACGCCGCTGGCGAGCAGTTCCTCAACGTCAAGATAGCGCTTCGGATGCCGGCTGCCGGGCGCATTGGTGTGGGCGAGTTCGTCGACGAGCACCAGCTGCGGGCGTCGCGCCAGCACCGCGTCAATGTCCATTTCATCGAGCTGGTGACCACGATAGGCGACTTGCCGGCGCGGGATGATCTCGAACCCGTGGACCAGCGCCCCGGTTTCAGCCCGGCCATGGGTCTCGACCAGGCCGATCACCACGTCGACGCCTTCCGCCTGCTGCGCCTTGCCGGACATCAGCATTTCATAGGTCTTGCCGACGCCTGGCGCGGCGCCGAGGAAGATTTTGAGCTGCCCGCGCTCTTCCCGCCGCGCATTTTCCAGCAGCGCATCCGGGGAAGGGCGGCGTGGCTCGCGGGTCGGATCGTCTGACACCTGGTGGCTCCAGATCCCGGGAATGGCGCGTTGGCGCAACGCGTCATGCGCCCGTTTCGTCCTGTGCATGCGGCCGCCTGCGCGCCCCAGCCCTAGAGCAGTTTCGTGGAAAGTGGAATCCACTTCTCGTCAGGAAAATGCGTCAGATCAAAAAGTTATGGCGTTTCCGGCGCGGCGGGTTCCATCGGTCATGCTCTAGTTTGCGGCGTCCAGCGCCAGATTCAGCTTCAGCACATTGACCACCGGTTCGCCCAGGAAGCCAAGTATGCGCGGTTCGATATTCCGCTCGACAACGGCCCGCACGGCGTCCGTCTCCATGCCCCGCGCCCGGGCGACGCGCGCCGCCTGAAAGTAGGCGGCCTCGGGGGTGATGTGCGGGTCGAGGCCGCTGCCGGAGGTGGTGACCAGATCGATCGGCGCCGGCGCATCGGGGTTTTCTTCTTTCAGACGCCCGGCGTCTTTCGTCACACGCTCCACGAGCGCCCGGCTCGTCGGGCCAAGGTTGGAGCCGCCAGACGCCGTGGCGTCATAGCCGTTGGCGCCCGCCGCCGACGGACGCGGATGGAAATAACGCGCGCCGGTGAAATTCTGGCCAATCAGCTCAGAGCCGGTCACCGCGCCGTTGCGGGTGATCAGGCTGCCGTTGGCCTGATGCGGAAACACCGCCTGGGCGACGCCCGTGATGCTCAGGGGATAGATGAGGCCGGTCAGGATGGTGAAGGCGAGGATCATGACGATCGCCGGCCGGATGTGTCTGGGCATGGCGCCGCTCCCTTATGCCAGTCCGATGGCGGTGACCGCCATGTCGATGAGCTTGATGCCGATGAAAGGCGCGATGACGCCGCCCAGCCCGTAGACCAGCAGGTTGCGCGACAGCAGCGCCCCGGCGCCGGCGGCGCGGTATTTGACGCCCTTCAGCGACAGCGGGATCAGCGCGACGATAATCAGGGCGTTGAAGATGATCGCCGACAGGATGGCGCTTTGCGGCGTGGCGAGCCCCATGACGTTGAGCGCTCCCAGCTGCGGGTAAAACGCCAGGAACATCGCCGGGATGATGGCGAAGTATTTGGCGACGTCGTTGGCGATCGAGAAGGTCGTCAGCGCCCCCCGCGTCATCAGGAGCTGCTTGCCGATTTCGACGATTTCGATGAGCTTGGTGGGATCGCTGTCGAGGTCGACCATGTTGCCGGCTTCGCGCGCCGCCACCGTTCCGGTGTTCATGGCGACGCCGACGTCGGCCTGGGCGAGGGCGGGGGCGTCGTTGGCGCCATCGCCACACATGGCGACAAGCTTGCCCTTCGCCTGCTCGTCCCGGATGAGCTGCAGTTTGTTCTCTGGCGTCGCTTGGGCGAGGAAGTCGTCGACGCCCGCTTCGGCGGCGATGGCGGCGGCGGTCATGGGGTTGTCGCCGGTGATCATCACGGTGCGGATGCCCATCCGGCGCAGTTCGGCGAAACGCTCGCGGATGCCGCCCTTGACGATGTCCTTGAGATAAATGACGCCGAGCAGTCGCCCATCCCTGACCACGGCCAGCGGCGTGCCGCCAGCCCGGGCGATGTCATCGGCGATCGCCTGCAGCGCCCGCACGCTGTCGGCGCGCGCTTGCGGATTTCCCGCGTCCGGACCGCCATGAGCCGCCAGCGCCACATGTTTCAGCACGGCGTCGACGGCCCCCTTGCGGATTGATGAGCCGTCCAGATCGACGCCGCTCATCCGCGTCTGGGCGGTGAATGGCGCGAAAGTGGCGTGCAGGCTGGCCATGTCGCGGCCGCGAAGGCCGTATTTTTCCTTGGCGAGCACCACGATCGAGCGGCCTTCCGGTGTTTCATCGGCCAGCGAAGCCAGTTGGGCCGCATCGGCCAGCTCCCGTTCGCTGACGCCCTCGACCGGCCGGAATTCGCTGGCCTGACGGTTGCCCAGCGTGATTGTGCCGGTCTTGTCGAGCAGCAGCGTATCCACGTCGCCGGCGGCCTCGACCGCGCGACCGGACATGGCCAGCACATTGAAACGCACCAGCCGGTCCATGCCGGCGATGCCGATGGCCGACAGCAGGGCGCCGATGGTCGTCGGGATCAGCGTGACGAACAGCGCCACCAGCACGATCACCGGCACATGGCCGCCGGCGTAGCTTGCGAAACCGGGGATGGTGACGACGGCCATGAGGAAGATCAGGCTCATGCCCGCCAGCAGGATGTTGAGCGCGATCTCGTTCGGCGTCTTCTGGCGCTCGGCGCCCTCGACAAGCGCGATCATCCTGTCGATGAAGGTGGAGCCCGCCGGGGCGGTGATGCGCACCCTGATCCAGTCGGACAGCACCTGGGTTCCACCGGTCACGGCGGAGCGGTCGCCGCCAGACTCGCGGATCACCGGCGCCGATTCGCCGGTGATGGCCGCTTCGTTGACCGATGCGACGCCGGCGATCACCTCGCCGTCCGAGGGGATGATGTCGCCCGCCTCGACGAGGACGAGGTCGCCAACCCTGAGGCTGCTTCCGGGCGTCATCGTATAACCGCCGCCGTCCGACAGCAGCTTCGCCTGGGTCTCGCTGCGGGTGCGGCGCAGGGATTCCGCCTGCGCCTTGCCGCGCCCCTCCGCCACCGCCTCGGCGAAATTGGCGAACAGCACGGTGAACCACAGCCACAGGACAAGCTGGAGCGAGAAGCCGAGGCCCGCTGCTCCGGAGACGGCGTCCCGGACCAGGACGACGGTCGTCAGCAGTGAAACGACCGCCACCACGAACATCACCGGGTTTCTGGCAAGGCTGCGCGGATCGAGTTTCCGGAAAGCATCGCCGATGGCCGGGACAAGGATGCGAGCGTCGATGAGGCTCGCGGATCTGGACTGGTTCATAGAAGACTCCAGCGACGTCGTTCCAGCGGCCGTGGTCGCCGCACAATTTCAGCGGTCGATGCGATGGGTGGCGCGGCCGCCGCGCGGCGCGCCGGCGCGGGCGGCTGGCGTGGACCCCGCGGTTTCCGCGCCTGAACAGCGGCATGTGGCTTCAGAACATCTGCCCCTTCAGCATGGCCAGGTGCTCGACGACGGGCCCCAGCGCCAGGGCGGGGAAGAAGGTCAGGCCGCCGACCACCAGGATGACGCCAACCAGCAGGCCGACGAAAAGCGGGCCGGTGGTGGGCAGCGTGCCGCTGGAGGCGGGAACGCTCTTCTTCGCCGCGAGCGAGCCGGCGATGGCGAGGGCGGGGACAATCACCATGAACCGTCCCATCAGCATCGCGAGCCCAATGGTGATGTTGTACCAGGGCGTATTGGCGGACAGGCCGGCGAAGGCGGAGCCATTGTTTGCGGCGCCCGAGGTGTAGGCATAGAGCGCCTCGGAGAACCCGTGTGGCCCGGCGTGCGCCAGCGAGGACAGCCCTGCCGGGATCACCACGGCGACTGACGTGAAGCCCAGGATGGCCAGCGGCAGGCAGAGCACCGCCAGCATCGCCATTTTGACTTCCTTCGCTTCAATCTTCTTGCCGAGATATTCGGGTGTGCGTCCAACCATCAGTCCGGCGACGAAGATGGCGACGATCACGAACAGGATGACGCCGTAGAAGCCCGCGCCAACGCCGCCAATGATGATCTCGCCGAGCATCATGTTGAGCATCGCCACCATGCCGCCGAGGGGCATGAAGCTGGCGTGCATGGCGATCACGGCGCCACAAGAGGCGGCGGTGGTGACCACGGCGAAGAGCGCCGAGACAGCGACGCCAAAGCGGGTTTCCTTGCCCTCCATGTTGCCGCCTTCAAGCCCCACCGCATGGAGGAGCGGATTGCCGGCCGCCTCCGCCCAGCAGGTGACGGCCACGCCGGCGAGAAACAGCACGCCCATGGCGATGAAGATCGCCCAGCCCTTCTTTTCATTGCCGACCATGCGCCCGAACACATTGGTCAGCGCCGCGCCAATGGCGAAGATCGACGTCATATGAATGAGGTTTGTCAGGGCGTTCGGATTTTCGAACGGATGCGCCGCATTGGCGTTGAAGAAACCGCCGCCATTGGTGCCCAGATGTTTGATCATCATCTGCGAGGCCACCGGCCCCTGGGCGATGGTTTGCCGGGCGCCCTCAACGGTGGTGACAACGGCGTAGGGATTCAGGTTCTGGGGAACGCCCTGCCACACAAGCACGAGACTGCCGACGATGCAGACCGGTAGCAGGACGTAAAGCGTGACGCGGGTCAGATCGACCCAGAAATTGCCGACCGTTTTGCCGGAGGCGCGCGCGAAACCACGGATCAACGCCGCCGCGATCGCGACGCCGGTCGCCGCCGAGACGAAATTCTGCACGGTGAGGCCGGCCATCTGGGTCAGATAGCTCATGGTCGTCTCGCCAGCATAACCCTGCCAGTTGGTGTTGGTCATGAAGCTCACGGCCGTGTTGAAGGCGCTGGTGGCTTCGACCGGGCCAAATCCCTGCGGGTTGAAAGGCAATTCCCCCTGAAGCCGCTGGATCAGATAAAGCATTGCGAAGCCGGCCAGGTTGAAGAACAGCATGGTCGCCGCGTAGGTCGTCCAGTGCTGCTCTTCCCGCTCGTTCACCCCTGCGATCCGGTACAGGCCGCGTTCAAGCGGCCCGAGCGCGACGGACAGGATTGTGCGCTCGCCGTTCAGGACGCGGGTCAGATAGCCGCCAAGCGGCTTCACCAGCGCGACAACGATCCCCACAAAGACAAGGATCTGTATCCATCCGTTGATTGTCATTGGCGTCTCTTCCTTGAGCCGTCTCTTGCTTGGGCCGGCGCGCCAATCAGAAACGTTCCGGGCGCGCGAGGGCGTACAGCAGGTAAGCGGCGACGAACGCTGCAACGCCTGCTCCCAGGATGTATTCGGTGGTCATGGTCGCGATCTCCGGTCAGAGTTTTTCGCACAATTTGATGTATCCAAACATCAACACGAAAAATCCGAGCCCAACGCCAGTTACGACAAGATCCATCATCTGCCTGCAATTTCTGCGTGTGGCCGGCGATGATCTCATCTCCGTATCGCCACAACCGGAATCATCCAGATATTCCCGGGCGCGAGCGCGCTGCGGGAGGGCTTTGGCGGGACTATGGATCTGAACCGCATATAGGTTCGAGAGGGAGTGGGGCGTCGCGATATAGGAATTCAATAGTGATGACGGTCCGGCGTGCAGGGGCTGCGTCGGCGCCGTGATCGCGCTGGAGCGTTTCCGGTGAAATCCGGCTGGCGGGAAGCGCCTGTCTTTTCGGTTGGACGCTTTTCCGGGTGAAACGTGGAGCCCACCTTTCCCGGGGACGCCCTGGTCGCCGACGCGCCTCAAATACAAAGAAGCCCGCCGGCTGGCGGGCCGGCGGGCCTGGATGACGGCGGAGAAGGGCGGGCGCCTTGTCCGGGAGTTCATGGCGAAACCCCATCAGGTTGCCGGCGTCTTCACGCGCTGGCGTCCGAAGGGGCAAGCATCTGAGGGGCAAGCATCTGAGGGGGCTCGCATCAGAGGGTTCTGGCGATCAGCTCTTTCATGATCTCATTGGCGCCGCCGTAAATACGGGTGACGCGGGCCGCCGTATACATGCGGGCGATCGGGTATTCTTCCATGTAGCCATAGCCGCCAAAGACCTGCAGGCAGCGGTCGATAATCTGCCCCTGTTTATCGGTCGCCAGATACTTCGCCATCGATGCGGTGGCCGCGTCCAGCTTGCCTTCCAGGTGCAGGCCAATGCAGTGATCGACAAACGTCCGGATCGCGTAAGCCTCCGTCCGGCATTCGGCCAGCACGAAACGGGTGTTCTGGAATGACAGCAGGTTCTGGCCGAACGCCGAGCGCTCTTTCGCGTATTGAACCGCGAGATCCACCGCGCGCTCACAGGCGGCGGCGGCGAGCACGGCGATGGACAGGCGCTCCTGCGGCAATTGCTTCATCAGTTGCACGAAGCCCTGGCCTTCCACGCCGCCGAGCACATTCGCGGCCGGAATACGCATGTCCTCGAAGAACAGTTCGCGCAGGTCGCCGCCCTTGGCGCCAATCTTTTCCAGCTCTCGCCCACGGGAGAAGCCCGGAAGATCGCGGGTTTCCGCCACCAGCAGGGAGAGACCCTTGCCGCCGGGCGCATCCGTGGTGCGGGCGACGATGATCAGCAGGTCGCAGTGCGTGCCGTTGCTGATGAAGGTCTTGGCGCCGTTGACCACAAATTCGTCGCCGTCGCGGCGGGCATGGGTGCGCACGCCCTGCAGGTCGCTGCCGGTTCCGGGCTCGGTCATGGCGATGGCGCCGACGAATTCGCCCGAGGCCAGCCTGGGCAGCCAGCGGCGCTTCTGCTCCTCCGTGCCATAGGCGGCGAAATAGTGGGCGACGATGGTGCTGTGCACGGAATAGTTCCAGGCGTCATCGCCGACGCGCGCCTGCTCCTCCATCACCACGGCCTCATGGGCGAAGGTGCCGCCGCCGCCGCCGTATTCCGTCGGGCAACTCACACACAGCAGCCCCAGATCGCCGGCGGCGTTCCAGAACGTGCGGTCGATCATGTGCTGCTTCGCCCAGCGGGCGTGATGGGGCGCTGACTCAGCTTCCAGAAACTTGCGGGCGGTGTCCCGCACCTGGTCGAGTTCCTCGTTCATCCATGGGGAGCGATAGCTCATGGGTGGTTTCTCCCTGGGGCGCGCTTCGGCCCACGGGCCAGGTCGCGGCGCCTGTTCTCGTCTGCATCGCGGCGCTTCCGGACGGCGGACGGGCCGCCCTGAAAGCAGATATCTGAGTGTTGTCACGCGGGTTGTCAGGGCGTGCGGGTTCCGCCAGCCCTGAGGGCGCGCTGGCCCTATTTGCCGGTGAAGCTGGGCTTGCGCTTCTCCAGAAAGGCGCTGACGCCTTCCTGCTTGTCGGCGGTGCCGAACAGCAACATGAAGTTGCGGCGCTCCATGGCGAGCCCCTGGGTCAGGCCCATCTCCAGGGCGGCGCGGGCGCTGTCCTTGGCCAGTTGCACCGCCAGCGGACCATTGCGGGCAATGCGCTTGGCGATGGCGAGCGCACGCTCCATGCAGTCCGCGTCGGCGACGAGGTCGCTGGCCAGGCCCGCCGTGTAAGCCTCCTGCGCCGTGATGGGGTCGCCGGTGAGCAGCATTTTCATGGCCTTCTGCTTGCCCATGGCGTGGATCAGCCGCTGGGTGCCGCCGCCGCCCGGCAGCAGGCCGAGCGCCACCTCGGGCACGCCGAAACGGGCTTTGTCGCCGGCGACGACAATGTCGCAGGCCAGCGCCAGTTCGCAGCCGCCGCCGAACGCCAGCCCGCGCACCGCCGCGATCAGCGGCTTGCGATAGGCGCCCAGGATATCGAACATGCCGCGTCCGAAACCGTTGGGGTCCAGCACGTCGTTCACCGCGACGCCGTCGAGCCCGGTGATGTCGGCGCCGGCGCAAAACGCGCGCTCCGAGCCGGCAATGACCACCGCCCGAATGGCGTCGTCCCTGTCCGCTTCCTGCAGCGCGGCCGCCATTTCGCGCATCAGCTGGTCATTGAGCGCATTCAGAGCTTTGGGCCGGTTGAGGGTAAAGATGGCGGTGGCGTCGCGGAATTCCTTCAGGACTGTCGGCTCGCTCACTGTTCGCTCCCTTCATGGACATGCGCGTATTCGGCGCGCATCCGTTTCTTGTCCGCCTTGCCGACGCTGGTGCGCGCCACGCTGTCGGAGAAGACGACCGTTTCCGGCAGCTGCCATTTGGCGAAACTGGCGGCGAGATGGGCGCGCAGCCCGTCGGCGGTGAGTTCATGCCCGGCGCGCAGCACGACGATGGCGACGGGGCGCTCCTGCCATTTGGGATGCGGCACGCCAATGACGGCGGCCTCCAGCACCGCCGGATGCGCCATGATGGCGTTCTCCATGTCGATGGACGAGATCCATTCGCCGCCGCTCTTGATGACGTCCTTGATGCGGTCGGTGAGCTTCAGGTAGCCATTGCCGTCGATGGCTCCGGCGTCGCCGCTGCGCCAGTAGCCGTCGGGGGTGAAACGGTCTCCGCTGTCGGGCATGTCATGATAGCGCGTGGTGATCCACGGGCCGCGCACGCAGATTTCGCCCACATGGGCGCCGTCATGCGGCAGGTCGTTGATGTCCTCATCGTCGGACAGGCGCACGTCGACGCCAACCATTGGCAGGCCCTGCTTGCGCTTCAGATCCCACAGCTGCTCCGCGTCCATGGACCGGCGCAGGCCGCGCTTGAAACGGTTGATCGTCACCAGCGGCGTGGTTTCGGTCGCGCCATAGGCGTGGATCACCTCGGCGCCGGTTTCTTCGTAGAAACCGCGCATCATCGCCAGCGGCGGCTCCGTCGCGCCCGACATCAGCCGCAGCCTGCTGAAGTCCGGCTTCAGCCCGCTGGCGCGAATGTGCTCCAGCATTGGCTGGAAGATCGCGGGCGCGCCGTTGGTGATGGTGACCTCTTCCCGGATGATCGCCTCGGTGAGCGGGCCCGTGTCCTCCGCCATGTAGCGGCCGGGCAGCACGATCTTGTTGGCCATCATCGTCGCCATCTGCGGCAGCCCCCAGCACTGGCCGTGGAACATGGGGGTGATCAGCATGGTGCAGTCGTCGAACGTCGCGCCAACGGCCGAGGCCATCGCCATGGAATGCAGGTAAATGGCGCGATGCGAATAATAGACGCCCTTGGGGCGCCCGGTGGTGCCGGTGGTGTAGCAGGCGCTGTAGGCGGATGTTTCGTCGATCAGCGGCCAGTCGATGTCGCCAGCGTCCGCCGCCAGCAGGTCCTCATAATGATGCAGCGGCGTCAGCGATGTCCTGATCTCCGACAGGGGCTTGTCGGTCATGACAATCCAGCCCTTCACGCCGGGGCATAGCGGCGCGATCGCCTCGGCGACCGGCAACAGCGTTTCATCGACAGCAATGAACGCGGCGTCGCTGTGGCGCACGACATAGGCCAGGTCCTCTGGCCCCAGACGCAGGTTCATCTGCAGCATGACGGCGGCGAGGCCCGGGATCGCCCAGTACAGTTCGAAGTGGCGCAGGCTGTTCCAGTCGAGAATCCCGACGCGGTCGCCTGGGTTGACGCCGAGCCGGCGCAGGGCGCCGGCCGCCTGGCGGATGCGCCGGTAAGTGCTGGCGTAGTCGGTGCGGGCCCAGCCGCCGTCGGGCGTGCGATAGACGATTTCCTGCTCGCCATGGGTGCGCGCGGCGTGGCGGATGAGCGTGGTGGTGTTGAGGGGATAGGCGTCGCCCATGGTGGACGGGCACCCCTTGACGAGATTGGGCGTCACGGTGTCCTCCCTGCGCCGCGCCGGGGCGGCGTCCTTGGTTGTTGTTATCGTTGATGGCGCCCGCCGGTCCGCCGGCGGGCGCTGGAGCAAATCATTCAGAGCATGTCCTGACAGGTCTTGGGGCCCGCCTTGCCGCTCAGTGCGTCTGGTCGATGCGCTCGAGGATCGTGGCGTTGGCCATGCCGCCGCCCTCGCAGATGGTGAGCAGGCCGTAGCGCTCGCCGCTGCGCTGCAACGCGTGCGCCAGGTCGCACATCAGACGGGCGCCCGTAGAGCCGATGGGGTGCCCCATGGCGATGGAGCCGCCATTGATATTGAGACGGGCCGGATCGACGTCGAACTCGCGTGCGAAAATCAGCGGCGCGCAGGCGAAAGCCTCGTTGATCTCGATGCGGCCGATGTCGTGGATGCCGAGGCCCGCCTGGGCCAGCGCCTTGCGCGCCGCCGGCAGGATGGCGGTGAACTGCAGGCGGGCGTCGTCGGCCGCCACCGCCATGGAGCGGATCACCGCGAGCGGGCGCAGCCCCATGGCCTCCGCCGTGGCCCGATCGGCGACCAGCACGGCGGCCGCGCCGTCGCTGATCTGCGATGAATTGCCGGCGGTGATGAGGCCGTCCGGAGCGAATACCGGCTTCAGCTGCGCCAGGCGCTCCATGGTGGTTTCGGGGCGGATGCCCTCGTCACGGCGCATGGGCGCCGGGCCGCCTTCCGGGCGCCGGCCGTCGATGCTGACAAGCTGGCGATCGAAGCAGCCCGCGTCCCATGCCGCTTTGGCGCGCTGGTGACTGCGCATGCTGTAGGCGTCGAGCTCTTCGCGGGTCAGGCCCCACTGGCGGGTGACCAGCTCCGCCGATGGCCCCTGGGCCATCAGGTTGCCCGCGAAGCGGGCGAGGGCGCGCTCACCATACCAGGGCCCGAGACCTCCGGCCGGATTGAACGACGGCCCCAGATCAATGCGCGACATGGTCTCGACGCCGCAGCCAATGGCGAAGTTGAATTCGCCGCTGCGCACGCCCTGGGCCGCCAGGTGCACCGCCTGCTGGCCGGAGCCGCACTGGCGGTCAATGGTCATGCCGGGAAGCGTTTCCGGCAGTCCGGCGCCGAGGCTGGCCCACCGCGCCACATTGCCAGCCTGCTCGCCGCTCTGCAGGCCGCAACCGGCGATGACGTCATCGAGCCGCTCGGGGGCGACGCCGGCGCGCTGCACCAGCTGTTGCAAGGTGACGGCCAGCAGGTCGGTGGCCTTCCAGATCGCAAGGGCGCCGCCGCGTCTGCCAACCGGCGTTCGCATGGCGTCAACGATTACAGCCTCACGCAATGCCGTTTCCTTTCCCTCTCGCGCCTGGGCATGGGGAGCGGCGCGGTTTATAAACTATCCATTTGTATCAATGGCTATCCATTTGGTCAATTCACCTGTTTCAGGTAGAGATGCGTCATGACCTCGATCCCGAAAGCCGGGGACGCCCAGCGTCCCGACGCCGACCTCACCGCCCGGGCGCGTATTCGCAACGCCGCCCTGGCCCTGTTCGCGCTCAAGGGCGCGCGGGCGGCGACCTTGCGGGAAATCGCCGAGGCGGCGGGGGTGACCCATGGGCTCGTCGTCCACCACTTCCGCAACAAGGACGGTCTGCGGCTGGCGGTGCAGGAGCACGTCATGGCGATGATCACCGACACCCTGAACGCGGTGCCGGTGACGGGCGGCGCAGCGGAATTCGGTCGCGCCCGCGATGCGAGCGTCGCCAGGATGTATGCGGCCAATCCCGATCTGGCGCTGTATGTCCGCCGGGAAACCGCCGAGCTGGAACTGGGGGGAGGCGATCCGGAATTCATGCGCCAGCTCGCGGAAATGACGCTGAGCCAGGTGCGGGGCCTGCGGGCGGCTGGCGCGGCGCGCAGTCAGGTTCCTGAACATGAGCAGGCCTTCGCCATCCTGCTCAGGCAGATGACGATCCAGCTGGTGCAGCCGCTGGGCGAACGACTGTGGGAGCATTTCCGGCAAGACAGCGATGAGGCGCCGCCTGAGGTCACGCTGAAGTTTGTGACGCCGCGCTAGATCGGCTTCCGGCCAGCGTGGACCTGACAGGCTCAGGTCTTCCGCCTCTTGGGCGCGCCGCTGTCGCGCGGCCTGGGCGATGCATCCATCACATCGCCGCCGGACGTCCGGCGGCGAAATCCTCGTCTGGCGGCCGTACGGGCCGCGCGCGGAGTTGTCGCGCTTATTTAAGCCATTTGTCGATAATGGCCTGCCGCTCCTCTGGCTTCAGCTCGGTGGTCAGATATTTGTCCACGTCTTCGCGCAGCTTGCTGCCCTTGGGGAAGGCAAAGCCGAAGCGGTCGAAGCCGGTAAAGACGTAGCTGTCCTGGATCGGCATGGTCTTGCGGTAGACCGAAGCGACGGTGCCGTCGAGGAAGGCCAGATCGAGATTGCCGTTGCGCAGGTCGGCCAGCACTTCGTTATAGGACGGATAGACCTTGACCTGGTCGAGCTTGTACTGGCCCTTCGGCTCAAGGGTGTTCTTGATGAAGTCGCTGTAGGCCATGCCGCGCGGATAACCGATGCTGTATTTCTTCAGGTCATCAAGGTTGTCGATCTTGATATTACGGTTTTTGAGGCTGACGAGGTTCCAGGTGTTGTCCATGTAAGGAATGGAGAAATCCATCACTTCCTTGCGCTTGTCAGTGATGGAGATGCCCGAGAACGCGATGTCAGCCTGGCCGGCGACCACAGCGCCCAGCATGCCCTGCCAGTCATAGGGGGTCAGCTTGATGGTGCAGCCGCGTTTCTTGCAGTACCCCTCGATCAGTTCAAGATCGAGGCCGACGGTCTTGCCGTTTTCCTCGTAGAGATTGGGCGGCGACGCCGGCGTCACCGCCGCGCGGATCACCTTGCCCTGCTCCTCCGATGAGCAGCCGGCGAGAACGAGAAGACACAGACCGGCAAGAGCGGTGATTCCACGCATGTTGGCGTCGCTTTCAGACATGCGGCGTTGCGCCGCAACCGATGACGCGGAATCGTAACAAACGGGGCGCCGACCGGCAAGGCGGCGCGCGGCGGCGTCAGCCCGCCGCCCTGCGCAACCGGGGACGCCCCGCCGGCTTCTCCAGGCCAAAATGCGCGCGCAGGGTGGAACCCGCATAAGCCTCGCGAAAGATTCCCTTCCGGCGCAGCAGGGGCACGACTTCGTCTACAAACACGTCGAGACCGTCGGGAACCACGTCGGGCATCAGGTTGAAGCCATCGGCGGCGCCGGCGTGGAACCAGGCCGCGATATCGTCGGCGATCTGCTCAGGCGTCCCGACGATCAGCCGGTGACCGATGCCGCCGCCGATGCGGCGGATGAGCTGGCGCACCGTCAGGCCGTCATTCACCGACAGTTCGACGAGGGCGCGTGAGAATGTTTGCCAGCCTTTGGCGTCGCCCAGCAGCGATCCGGGAAGCGGCTGGTCCAGATCCAGCGTCTCCGGCTCCACGCCCAGCATTTTGGCGACGCGCTGCACGGCGAATTCCGGGGGGACCAGCGACCACAGCCAGTCCTCGCGGCGGCGGGCTTCTTCTTCTGTCGCGCCGATGACGGTGGCGAGGCCCGGCAGAACCACGATCTCATCGCCGCGCCGGCCGTAACGCGCGGCCCTGGCGCGTATGTCGTCGGCGAAGGCCTTGCCGTCCGGGATGGCGTTGGCCACCGAGAACACCGCTTCGGCGTGCCGCGCCGCCAGTTCGCGGCCATCGTCCGAGCCGCCCGCCTGGACGATGACCGGATGCCCCTGCGGCGAACGCGGCACGTTGAGCGCGCCCTGGACGCGGTAGTGTCGGCCCACATGGTTCAGGTCGTGGATGCGGCTTTCGTCAGCGAAAACCCCGCTGGCCTGATCGCCGACAAGCGCGCCATCCTCCCAGCTGTTCCAGAGCCCCTTGACGACGTCGGTAAACTCGGCGGCGCGCTCGTAGCGGGCGCCGTGCTCCGCCACGTCGTCGAAGCCGAAATTGCGGGAGGCGCGGGGGTCGGCTGTCGTCACCACGTTGAGGCCGGCCCGGCCGCCGCTGACCAGATCGAGGCTCGCGAAGCGGCGGGCGATATTATATGGCTCGTTGTAGGACGTGGAGGCGGTGGCGATCAGGCCAATGTGGCTGGTGGCGCGGGCCACCGCCGCCAGAATCACCGTGGGCTCAAGGGCATAGAACGGCCTGTAGGCTGGCCGCTCGGTAATCGCCGGCACGTCGGCCAGGAAGATCGCGTCCAGGGTTCCGCGCTCCGCCGCCTGCGCCACGCGCACATAGTGATCGGCGCTGATGAAGGCCTCCGCTCCGTGGGTCGTGGCCCGCCAGGCCGAGTTAAAGAAGCCGGCGGTGAGAATGTTGACGTTGAGGTGCAACTGCCTTGCGCTCATGGATCGGACTCCGGTGCAGGGGCGATCAGAAGAAGCCGAGTTTCGGCAAGGGCGTTCCCGTCAGCTCCCACGCGCCAAGCGCCTGGGCCTTCAGCGTTCCGGGATTGTGGGAGGCCAGGGTGCGGGCGTTGCGCCAGTGCCGGTCGAGATTTTTGGCGCGCTGGGTGGCGGAGGCGCCGCCCACGTCAAACAGGCGGGTGGCGCTGCGCAGGGTCAGTTCGTCCACGACCAGCTTGGCGCGCGCCGTCAGCACGGCGGCGTGGTGCGCCAGCTCCTCATCCGGTTCCCCCCGCGCACGGGCGGTGGAGAGTGCGTCATGGGCGTCGGCGGCGGCCAGAATCAGGGTCTCGGCGGTCCATGCGTCGGCGCCAATGCGTCCGACGATCTCCTGCAGCAGCGGATCGTCCTCCGGCCGTTCGGCGCTGGAGTAATAGAAGTTGCGGTCACGCCGGCTGCGCACCAGGTCGCCGGCGTCAGCCGCCACGTTGCGCAGGATGCCGGCGACAATGGCCGTCACCAGCAGCTGGGCGAGGGTGTTGCTGTATGGCAGGCCAAAGCCGGAGCCCGGCTCGTCCGGCAGAACCTCACCGGCTTCAATGCGGACATTGTGCAGCACGGTGGTGCCCGAGCCGGTGAGCCGCTGGCCCGCGCCATCCCAGTCATCAACCAGTTCGACGCCTTCACGACGGGTTGGCAGCAGCACCGAAAGGTTGCGGCCGTCCGGTCCGGCGGCGCGCACCAGCAGGATGTCGGAGAACAGCGCGCCCGTGCTGTAGAACTTGCGCCCGTTGAGGCGGAAGCCGTCGCCATCCGGCGTCAGCGTGGTGGCGTAGGTGCTGACGCCGCCGCCGACCTTGCCGGCGCCCTGTTCCGTCATGGCCAGGCCGACAATGGCGCCGGCGGCGATATCCGGCAGCCATTTCAGGGCGGCGCCCCGCGCTCCGGCCGGAAGGGCGAAGCGGTCAACGAACGACAGGTGATTGCGCAGGATATGGGCGACGTTCGGGTCCGCCGCCGCCAGATCAAGCACGACGCGGAACAGTTCGCGGCTGCTGGCCCCGAAGCCGCCGCTGGCGCGCGGCAGGCGCAGGGCGCCAAGACGGCTTTCGCGGATCCGGCGGATGACGTCGAAGGGCAGGATGCGGCCATGGTCGCGGTCGGCGGCGCCGGCGCGGATCCAGGCGAACAGGTCGCTGAAGTCCGGCTTCACGGTTTCAAGCGAATGGAGGGAAGCATGGGCAAGCTGGGACATGAGAGGGCCTGTCAGGGGCGAAGCGCCCGGTGAACGGGTCATTCCGCCGCCTGGCGGCGGGAGCGGGCGAACTGGTTTTCGGGCCGTTTCAGCCCGAGGTTTTCGCGAAGGGTCCGGCCTTCGTATTCGGTCCGGAACAGGTCGCGGCGGCGCAACTCGGGCACGACGCCTTCAATGAAATCGATCAGGCCGCCAGGCAGCGTCGGCGCCATGATGTTGAAGCCATCGGCGCCGTAGTTGACGAAACGCTCTTCAAGCTGGTCGGCGATGTCGGCGGCGGTTCCCACCAGTTGCCAGTGGCCGCGCGCGCCGGCGATGCGCTCGTAGAGCTGGCGGATCGTGAGGTTTTCACGGCGCGCCAGGTCGGCCACCAGCGCCTGGCGGCTCTGGCTGGCCAATGTCGCCGGCAGGTCCGGCAACGGGCCGTCGGGATCGGACCCGCGCAGGTCGACGCCAAGCTGCACGCGCAGCAGCTCAAAGCCGACTTCCGGCTGAAGCAGCGCCTGCAGTTGATCGAATTTGGCCTGGGCTTCAGCGCGGGTGCGCCCAACGACCGGAAAGACGCCCGGCATGATCTTCAGATGCTCTGGCGCCCGGCCGTGGCGGACCAGCCGGCCCTTGACGTCGGCGTAGAACGCCTGGGCCTCGGCCAGGGTCTGCTGGGCCGTGAAGATCACTTCCGCCGTGCGCGCCGCCAGCTCCTTGCCAGGTTCGGATGATCCCGCCTGCACGACCACTGGATGGCCTTGCGGAGGGCGCGGAACGTTCAGCGGCCCTCTCACGCGGAAATGCGCGCCCTCATGATCGAGAACGTGCATCTTCTCCAGATCGACATAGACGCCGCTCTCCCGGTCGCGCGGAAAGGCGTCGTCCCCGAAGCTGTCCCAGAGCCCGCGCACGACGTCAGCGAACTCTTCGGCGCGCTGGTAGCGGCGGGCATGCGGCACGGGTTCGGCGTGGCCGAAGTTGAGCGCCGCCTCCGGATCGTTCGAGGTCACGAGATTCCAGCCGGCGCGACCGCCGCTGATGTGGTCGAGCGATGCGAACTGGCGGGCGAGATTGAACGGATCGCTGAACGTGGTCGAAGCCGTGCCGATGAGGCCGATGCGGCTGGTGACCGCCGCCAGGGCCGAGAGTACGGTCAGCGGTTCAAACAGGGTGACGCCCGTATGGGCCTTGCGCGCCGCGCCATCGGGATGCAGCAGCCGCACGTCGACGCTGTCGGCGAGGAACACCGCGTCGAATCTGGCCTCCTCGGCCAGCCGGGCGAAGCGGACATAGTCCTCAAGCCTGTCGTCGCGCGCCGCGTCCGGATGGCGCCACGCGGCGACGTGGTGTCCTGAAATGTAATGGAACGCGCCCAGTCTGATGCGTTCGCCATGCCTGCCCATCGCCATGCTCCATCTGGCGCGGGCGACGCGGCTGGCCGGCTGCCCACGGGAATGTCCATATTCCGGACGTGAGGGTGCAGGCGGTTGGAGGTGTTAGGCAAGTATTTGAAATAAAATAATAAAAATATTTCCTCGATGATCTGGATTACAAAAACCGCTTCTGTTGGCGCGGGTCTGGGAGCAAGTTTTCGCCCAGCTGTGCGCGATGGAAAACAGGGGAAGGGCGCAATCTCGCCGCCATGCGGCGGAATCGCGCTCTCAGCATTCGACCACGTTGACCGCGAGGCCGCCGAGCGAGGTTTCCTTGTAGGTGGACTTCATGTCCTCGCCGGTCTGTTTCATGGTGCGGATCACCGCGTCGAGGGAGACATGGTGGGCGCCGTCGCCGCGCAGGGCCATGCGGGCGGCGTTGATCGCCTTCACCGAGCCCATGGCGTTGCGTTCGATGCAGGGAATTTGCACCAGCCCGCCGACGGGATCGCAGGTCAGACCCAGATTGTGCTCCATGCCGATTTCCGCGGCGTTCTCGATCTGCTCGGGCGTGCCGCCCAGAATGGCGGCGAGGGCTCCGGCGGCCATGGAACAGGCCACCCCGACTTCTCCCTGGCAACCAACCTCGGCCCCCGAAATCGAGGCGTTTGCCTTGTAAAGCAGGCCGATCGCCGCCGCCGTCAGCAGATACTCGACAACCTGATCGTCCGTGGCGCCGCCAGAAAATTTGTCGTGATAGTGCAGCACGGCCGGAATAATGCCGGCGGCGCCATTGGTCGGCGCCGTGACGACGCGGCCGCCGGCGGCGTTTTCCTCGTTCACCGCCATGGCGAAGGCGTTCACCCAGTCCATCGCCGCCAGCGGATCGTCGCCCGCCGCCGGACCGCCCATGAGCCGTTCGCGCGCCGTCAGTTCGCGATAAAGCGCCGGCGCCCGGCGGCGCACCCGGAAGGGGCCGGGCAAATGGGGATTGAGCGGCTCGCCGCCGTCATTGTCATCAAGGCCGAAGCCGCGCCGCACGCAAGCCTGCATGACGCGCCAGACGTGCAGCAGGCTGTCGCGCGCCTGCGTTTCAGTGCGCCAGACGCCTTCATTGGCCAGCATGACGCCGGCGATGCTCAGGCCGCTGGCGCGCGTCTGGGCCAGCAGATCGGTCGCGCTGTGGAACGGATAGGGCCAGTCTCCGGCGGACGGCGGCTTCCCTGCCGGGCCATCGTCGCCGCCTTCGACGACGAAGCCGCCGCCGATGGAGAAATAGCAGCGATCCGCAAGCACCTCTCCATGGGCGTCCGTGGCGACGAGGCGCATGGCGTTCGGGTGCTCCGGCAGTGACTGCTCGCCCAGAAACACGATGTCGCGCTGGCGTTCGAAAGCGATGTCGCGGACGCCGCCGAGCGGCAGGCTGCCGCTCTGGCGGATGTCGGCGATCAGCGACCTGACCCGCGCCGGATCGACCGTATCCGGCGCCTCGCCGCACAGCCCCAGCATGGCGCCGATGTCGGTGGCGTGGCCGCGCCCGGTGGCGCCGAGCGAGCCGTAAAGGCAGACCTGAACCCGTCCGGCGCGGGACAGCAGGTCGTCACGGTCCAGCATCTCCACGAACAGCCTGGCGGCGCGCATGGGCCCCACCGTGTGCGAGCTCGACGGGCCAACGCCGATCTTGAAGATGTCGAAGACCGACAGCATCAGCCGGCCGGAAGCTGCTGCTGCACGAGCTGCACCCAGAAGGCGGCGCCCATCGGCAGGATCGCGTCGTTGAAGTCGTAATAGGGATTGTGCAGCGCCGGATCGGATCCGGTTTCGCCGGCGCCGATGCAGATGTAGGCGCCAGGACGCTTCTGCAGCATGAAGGAGAAGTCTTCCGAACCCATCGACGGCTTGATGTTGGTGAGCACCTTGTCCTCGCCAACCAGCGCCGCTGCGGCGCTCGCGGCGGCGGCGGTTTCGTCAGCGGTGTTCACCACGCCGGGATAGCCCCGCATGTAGGTCATGTCGATGCGCGCGCCATGGGTCTGGCCGACGCCGGCGCAGATCTCGTTCATGGCTTCCTCAACGCGATCCTGAATGGCGGCGTCGAGCGTGCGCACGGTGCCGCGCAGCACCACGTTTTCGGGAATGACGTTCCAGGTGTCGCCGCCGTGGATCTGGGTGACCGTGACGACGGCTGAATCGATGGCGCCGATCCGGCGGCTGACGATGGTTTGCAGGGCGTTGATCAGGTTCGCGGCGATGACGATGGCGTCGATGCCGGTCTCAGGCGCGGCGGCGTGGCTGCCCTTGCCGGTGAGGCGGATCTCGAAACGGTCGAGGAAGGCGGTGGCGACGCCCTCGCGCACGGCGAACAGGCCGCGCGGGATCTGCGGGATATTGTGCATGCCGTAGACGGCGTCGGCCGGGAATTTCTCGAACAGCCCGTCCTCGACCATCTTCTTGCCGCCGCCCTCGTTTTCTTCGGCCGGCTGGAAAACGAAGTGGACCGTGCCCCTGAAGGCGCGGGTGCGGGCCAGATGGTGCGCCGCGCCCAGCAGCATCGAGGTGTGGCCGTCGTGGCCGCAACCGTGCATCTTGCCGGGCTTCAGCGATTTCCAGGCCGGATCGCCCAGCTCCTCAAGATCAAGTGCGTCCATGTCGGCGCGCAGGGCGATGGATGGTCCTTCGCCGTTCCTCAACGTGCCGACGACGCCAGTGCCGCCAAGGCCGCGATGCACGGGGATCTGCATCTCCTCCAGCGCGTCCGCGACGACCTGGGAGGTGCGGTGTTCCTCGAAGGCGGTCTCGGGATTGGCGTGCAGGTCATGCCGCCACGCAAGCATGCGGGCTCGGATATCGTCGGCGATCCTGATGTCCTGGGACATGTCTGGTCCTTTTGTGTATGCGGGGCGGAAGCGCCTGCCTGCAAACATCGGCCTGGGCGGCGGGGCCGGCGCGCGAAACGGTTCGATCTGGCGCGAACCGCGGAAACTCCGGCTATCTTATCGGTAATCCCGCGCGCGTGGGATGCGGCTGCCTTCGGGCGGGCTACAACTGGTCCCGCCCGGAGATTTCGATGTTCAGTGGAAGAACTCGGCCACCACCGTCGCGCCGAGGAAGGTGCCGGCGGCGGCGGTCAGCGACACCACGACAATGCGCCAGCTCAACTGCCGGAAGATCGGCAGGTCCTTGGCGACGGAGTAGCCGGCCAGCGCCAGAACCGGGGTAGTGAACGCCATGAAGTTCAGCTTCTCGGTGTTCTCTACCAGGATGTGGGAGAACGGCAGCACGCCAGGAATGCCGAGCGGCGTGGTCAGCACCACCATCAGGATGATGTGCGGCACCTTGGGCAGCAAACGTGCGACCAGCTCGACCAGGAAGATGACCACCAGCACGATGGCCAGGCCAATCAGCGACGCGCCGACCGGAACCTTGTAGGTGATGGTGTTGCCGATGAGCACGCCGCCAGCCACGACCAGCCAGGCCAGGATCCTGTCCTGCAGGCCGAACGGCGCCGGCTTCAGGTCCACGTCAGCGGCGCTGACCGTCGGGCCGACCTTGTCGGACTGGAATTTCGAGAACCGGCCAAGCACCGGCTCCAGCCTGTCATACAACCACGAACACACCGGCAGGGTGACGAACAGCGCCACGTAGAAGCCCATGACCGCGGTCATCAGGTTCGCCGCCGAGGCGATGGCGTGCAGTTCCTTGGTCATCGTGGCCGGATACTGGGCCGAAATGGCGCCGATGGCGGCGGCCATCATGCTGCCGGATCCGACGCCGGCGCCCATGGCGAGGGAACGGGGATCGAAGATGTTGAGGCTGGTGATGAAGCCGGCCAGCAGGGCGATGAACAGGGCGCCCAGCACGGTGCCGGTGATGTATTCCGCCAGCACGCCGCGGCCTTCCGGCGAAGCCATGCCGTATTTGTCGCCGATGATCACCAGATTGCCTTCGCGGCCAATCGAGAAGGTGGCGCCGACCGCCTCACGCTTGACGCCGAGCAGCAGGGCGAGCGGCAGGCCGAGCACCAGGGTGCCGAAACTGTGGCCAAGTTCCTGGAACAGCAGCGCCCAGCCGGCCTGACGCACGGCGGGCAGGGCGCCGCCGACGGTGAAGGCCATCTTGACGATGAACAGCAGCAGGCCAGCGTTCAGCAACTGGCCGGCGTAGCCCTGGAGGCTGGTTCCGATGCGCAGGGGCGCCGGCAGGTAACGCCAGGCCACGCCCCAGGCGGCGGCGAGCAGCAGCGCCCACACCATGGGCTGCAGCAGCACAACGCCGGGGCCCAGTTTGAACTTCACGACGCCGATCGTTTCCGCCAGGGCGACAACGATGAGCACTGCAATAAAGATCTTGCCCTTGCTGAAGAAATCCCGCTCCGCTGGAACATCTGCCGGAGCGGCGGTGACAGGCGTCGTCGTCATGTCTCTGAAATCCCGCGCTTGATGCTGCAGGCCCAGCGGAAAGCATGGCCGCAGTAAGTCCCGATTTCAGATTCAGAGAAAGATGGCCTTGCATCAATGACAATGGATGTCGGATTATGTTGCAATTAATGCAACATTAACCAGGCTCTTCCGTCATGGACGCCAGGCTCGAATCACGGCGGACGCACTATTTCCTGCAGGTTCTCGACAGCGGCTCCGTGCGCGGGGCGGCCAGCGCGCTCGGCATGGATCCCTCTGCGGTCAGCCGCGCTGTCAGCCAACTGGAGCAGGAGTGCGGCGTCGCGCTCATCGAGCGCAAGGGGCGCGGCGTGGCGGCGACGGACGCCGGCCGGCTGCTGGCGGATTTCCTGCGCCGGCAAATCAGCGAGAAGCAGGGCCTGCTCGCCCAGATGGACAGCATTCGCAAAGTGGCGAGCGGGCATGTCGACATTATGACGGGCGAGGGCTACGTGCGCTGGCTGATGCGCGGCAGCCTGCGGCGTTTCATGCAGCAGCACCCGCAAATATCGGTTAATCTGAACATCGGCAGCACGGACGAGATCGTTCGCGAGGTCATTGATGAGCGCGTTCATATCGGGTTGATGTTCCATCCGCCGAATGATGGCCGGCTACGTTCGCATCACGCGTTCTCGAATCCGATCCAGACCATGACGCTGCGCTCGCACCCGCTGGCCAGCCTGAACCGGCCGTTGCTGCTGGCGGATCTGGCGCCGTGGCCGGGCGCCATGCTGCACCCCAGCTTCGGCCTGCGCCAGCACATCCAGGCGGCGGAAGTCAGCGAAGCGGTGCGCCTCAACGTGGCGTTCACGACCGCGTCCTTCGAGGCGCTGGGGCAGTTCGTGCTGGGGGGGCTGGGCTATTCGCTGGTGTCGCGGCTCTCCATGTCGCCGGGCGACCGGGAACGGGTGTCGTTCCTGCCGATGAAGAACGCCCTGCTGCATCGCGGACGCTCGCATCTGATTACCCGTCAGGGCCGCCTTTTGCCGCCAGCGGCCATGGCCCTGCTGCGGCAGATCATCGGCGACATGAAGTCCGCCTGAAGCCGGCCATTCGCCAGAGCGCCTTCCGGCCGGATGGAATCCCCGGCCCGGCCAGAATTCGCTCAGGAAATGGAAGGCCGGGCGCGGTTTCAGCCTGCCCTGGCGGCCGTTCCGATCGGGGCGTCCAGACGCGAACGCTGTGTGCGGGGCGCACAAGGCAAACGGTTTCTTAACGCGGGCAGTGTTCCATTTACCCTGAAAACGCATGGGGCCTGTCGCGTTCATGCGGAACTGGACGAATGGTTCCCCCATGCACGCATCTGCAGCCTCCCTGATGAGAGCCGGCGGCGTCGCCGACGCAGGCGCCGGGCTGACCTTGCCGGCATATTGCAGGTCCGCTGCATGAGCTTCCTGCAAATCCTGCTCCAGCTCACTGGCGGCGTTGGCTACACCATCATGGTGACGGTGGCCTGCAGCCTCACCGGCGTCGTCGTTGGCCTCGGCGTCGCCATGCTCAGCCGGCTGGGCGCGTCCTGGCTCAGCGCCGTGCTCGGCGCGTTCACTTTCATCTTTCGCGCCGTGCCGGTGCTGGTGCTGCTGTTCATCGTGTTCTTCGGCCTGCCCAACGCCGGCCTGCGCGTGCCGCCGCTGGTCGCCATGATGTTGAGCCTCGGCGTGATCGCCGGCGCCTATCTGGCGGAGGTGTTTCGCGGCGCCTTCGATTCGGTCGACGCCAGCGAGGTGCTGGCGGCGGAAGCCATGGGCCTCAGCCGCTTCCAGATCCTGCGACTGATCGAGATCCCGCAGATGCTGCGTTTCGCCGTGCCGGGCATGATCAACGAATTCACCACAGTGCTGAAATACTCGCCCTTCGCCTACACGGTCGGCATCCCCGACGTGATGAAGGAAGCCATGTCGCTGTCGGCGACCACCCTGCGTGGCGTCGAGATCTATCTGGCGGTGGGAATCATCTATTTCCTGATCTACAAACTCCTGGTCACGGGCGTCTGGGCGCTGGAGAAGCGCACGCGCATTCCTGGCCTGACGGGATGAGAACGCCATGACGCTGCTGTCGGTCCAGGACCTGAAGTTGGAGTATGACGGGCGGACGATTCTGGACGGCGTCAGCTTTGACCTGGCCCAGGGCGAACTGAAGGTCATCATGGGTCCGTCTGGCTCGGGCAAGTCGACGCTGCTGCGTTGCCTCAACCGCCTGACCATGCCCAATGGCGGACGCGTGGTGTTCGAGGGCCGCGACGTGCTGGGGCCAGACGTCGATGAGCGGGCGTTGCGCCAGCGCATTGGCTTCGTTTTCCAGAATTTCGCGCTCTACCGCCACCTGACGGCGTTGCAGAATGTCACCCTGGCGCTACGTCACCTGCGCCGCATGCCCGCGGCGGAGGCCGATGAACGGGCGCTGCGCCAGCTCGCCCGCATGGACATGCAGGCGCACGCCCACAAATATCCCGCCCAGCTCTCCGGCGGCCAGAAGCAGCGCGTCGCCATCGCCCGCGCCCTGGCCATGGACCCGGCGGTGCTGTTCTTCGACGAGCCGACATCGGCGCTCGACCCGCTGATGTCGCGCGAGGTGGTGAACATCCTGCACCAGCTGCGCGACGAGCGCGTGTCGATGCTGTGCGTCACCCACGACCTTTACCTGGCGCGCGCCGCCGGCGGCCGGGTGATGTTCCTCGATCAGGGCCGCATCCATGCCGAAGGCGAGGTGGACGAGCTGTTCGGCCCCAACGCCGATCCGCGCATCCGCGCCTTCTTCCATCAGGAGTTGCAGCAGGCGCAAGCAGCGCAGCCAATCAGTCCGGCGCAGCCAATCAGCCCGGCGCAGCCGATGGATGGGGCGCAGCCTGTCGACCCATCCGGGCCGGCCGGTTCGCCGGAGCGTTGAGCGATGATTTCTTTCCTTGCCCAGATGCTGGAGTACTGGCCGCAGGTGTTGTCCGGCCTCGGCAACACCCTGCTGCTGGCGGCGGTCATCAGCGTCACCGGCCTCGTCGGCGGCGTCGTGGTGTTCTACCTGGCGATCAGCGGCGGCCCCCTGCGCCGGCGCCTGACGGAAGGCTATATCTCCTTCTTCATCGGCACGCCGCTGATCGTGCTGCTGTTCCTGATGTACTACGGCCTGCCGCAATGGGGGCCGAAGCTGACGCCGTTCACCGTGGCGGTCATCGGCTTCACCCTGAATGTGGCGGCCTATAACGCCCGCTATCTGATGACGGCGTTTCGCGGGCTCGACCCGGACGAATTGCAGGCGGCGCGCGCCCAGGGCTTCAGCGACATGCAGGTTTTCCAGCTGGTGATCCTGCCGCAGGTGATGCGCCTGTCGGTGCCGGCGCTGACCAATCAGGTCATCCTCAACCTCAAGGACAGCTCCATCGCCTTCCTGATCCAGTACGCGGAATTCTTCGCCCAGATGCAGGATCTCGCCATCCGCAGCTTCCGTTTCCTCGACGCCTATCTGGTCGCCGGCGCGGTCTATCTGGCGCTGGTCTCGGTGGTGGTCGTCGCCGCCCGCTGGCTGGAGCGCCGCTACGTGCTGCCCGGCGTGCGCCGGGCGCGGTGAGAGGCAGGACGCCGGGCCATTGCCCGGCCAAACTACCCCCCAGCCGCCATGCCCGGGCTGGCCCCGGGGCGCCCATGAAGCGACGCCCCCGCAACGGATGGCCCGCCCTCCGTCGGCCAAAAACACATCATGCCCGGAACAGGTCCGGGCATGATGTGATTGATGACGCGGGCGCCTGCATGATCCTGATGGCGAGGCGGCGCCAGGGCCGCCTCGCGTCGACGCTTACTCCAGCAGCAGCAGCAGGTCGCGCGCCTCCACATTGTCGCGCACGGCCACGGCCACGTCGGTGACGACGCCGGCGCGCGGGGCGGCGAGGGTGGTTTCCATCTTCATCGCCTCCAGGGTCAGCAACGGTGCCCCGGCCTCGACCTTCTGGCCCTTGCGCACGGCGATGGACGACACCGCGCCGGCCATCGGCGCCGCCACGTGGCTGGGGTCGCCGTCGTCGGCCTTGCGTCGCGCCGTGGCGACGACGCGGCTGCGGTCGGCGACGCGGATGACGCGCGGCTGGCCATTCAGCTCGAAGAACAGCTTCACGTGCCCGTCCGGCTCCGCCTCGCCAATGGCCTGGAGCAGGATGATCAGCGTTTTGCCTGGCTCGATCTCGGCGACGATCTCGTCGCCGGCCTTCATGCCGTTGAAGAACACCGGCGTCGGCAGCGACGACAGCGGCCCGTAAGCGTCTGCCATCCGGGCGTAGTCGGCGAACACCTTCGGATACATCAGCCAGGAGGCCAGCTCCTGATCGTCGATCTGCCGGCCCACCTCGGCTTCCGCCTGCCTGCGCGCCGCCTCCAGGTCCGCCTCGCCCAGCAGCGAGGCTGGCCGCACGGTGACGGGCTGCTGGCCGCGCAGGGCTTTTTTCTGCAGGGCTTCCGGCCAGCCGCCCACTGGCTGGCCAAGATCGCCCTTCAGCATCTCCACCACCGAGGCGGGGAAGGCGATCTCACGCTCCGGGTCGAGCACATCGGCTGGCGTCAGCCCCTGGGCCACCATCATCAGCGCCATGTCGCCGACCACCTTGGACGACGGCGTCACCTTGACGATATCGCCGAACAGGTCGTTGGCCTCGCGATAGGCCCGCGCCACCTCGTGCCAGCGCGTGTCCAGCCCCAGCGAGCGCGCCTGCTCCTTCAGGTTGGTGAACTGGCCGCCGGGCATCTCGTGCAGATAGACCTCGGAGGCGCCGGCGCGCAGGTCGCTCTCGAACGGCGCGTACAGCGCCCGCACGCCCTCCCAGTAGAAGCTGATGCGGCGGATGGCGTCGGCGTCGAGGCCCGCGTCGCGCTCCGTGCCGCGCACCGCCTCAACCACCGAGCCGAGGCAGGGCTGCGAGGTCGCGCCCGACATGGCGTCGGTGGCGAGGTCGACCGCGTCGACGCCCGCCTCGATGGCCGCGATCACCGTGGCGCTGGCGGCGCCGGAGGTGTCGTGCGTGTGCAAATGGATGGGCAGGTCGGTGACGTCGCGCAACGCCTTGATCAGCGCCCGCGCCGCTGGCGGCCGCAGCAGGCCAGCCATGTCCTTGATGGCCAGCACATGGCAGCCCGCCGCTTCCAGCTCCCGCGCCAGGCCGGCGTAATAGTTGAGGGAATATTTGGCCCGGTCCGGGTCGAACACGTCGCCGGTGTAGCAGATGGCGCCCTCGGCGATCTTGCCGGCCTCCGCCACGGCGTCGATGGCGACGCGCATGTTGTCCACCCAGTTCAGGCAGTCGAAAATGCGGAACAGGTCGACGCCGCCGTCCGCCGCCTGGCGGATGAAGTGGCGCACGACGTTATCGGGATAATTGGTGTAGCCGACGCCATTGGCCCCGCGCAGCAGCATCTGCAGCAGCAGGTTGGGCGCCTGCTGGCGGATGCCGGCGAGACGCTCCCAAGGGTCTTCGGTGAGGAAGCGCATGGCCACGTCGAAGGTGGCGCCGCCCCAGCATTCCAGCGACAGCAGGCCCGGCAGACCGCTGGCGTAGGAGCTGGCGGCGGGCAGCAGGTCGGCGCTGCGCATGCGCGTCGCCAGCAGCGACTGATGGGCGTCGCGCATGGTGGTGTCGGTGATCAGCACGCGCTTCTGTTCGCGCATCCAGCGGCCGAAGTCGCGCGGGCCCAGCCGGTCGAGCAACTGCTTCGCGCCGTCCGGGACGCCGCCGTCGAACGCCGGCGCTTCCGGCGTGCGCAGGTGGGTGGCCACGCCGTTGCGACCCTTCATCTCCGGGTGGCCGTTGACGGTGACGTCGGCGATGGAGCGCAGCAGCTTGGTGGCGCGGTCGCGGCGCGGCGTCAGGTTGAACAGCTCGGGCGTGTTGTCGATGAACCGCGTGGTGTAGTTCATCGCCCGGAAATCGGGATGGGCCAGCACCGCCTCAAGGAACGGCAGGTTGGTGGCGACGCCGCGAATGCGATACTCGCGCAGCGTGCGGTCCATGCGGGCGATCACCTCATCCGGCTTTGGCGCCCAGACGGTGACCTTCTCCAGCATGGCGTCGTAGAACGGCGTGACCACGGCGCCGGAATAGGCGGTGCCGCCGTCGACGCGCACGCCGAAGCCTGAGGCGCCGCGATAGGCGGTGATGCGACCATAGTCCGGCGCGAAGCCGCGCTCCGGATCCTCGGTGGTGACGCGACACTGCATGGCGTGGCCAGCGAGGCGGATTTTTTCCTGGGGTGGAATCCCCGTTTCTTCCACCACGCCAATGCGCCCGCCCTCGGCGATGCGGATCTGCGCCTTGACGATGTCGAGGCCGGTGACGACCTCGGTCACCGTGTGCTCCACCTGAATGCGCGGATTGACCTCGATGAAGTAGAAGGCGCCGGTGTCGGCGTCCATCAGGAACTCCACGGTGCCGGCGCCGCGATAGTTGGCGGCTCGGCCAATGGCGAGCGCCGCCTCGGCCAGGCCGGCGCGGGCGTCGTCATCCAGATAGGGCGCCGGGGCGCGCTCGATCACCTTCTGGTGGCGGCGCTGGATGGTGCAGTCACGTTCGAACAGGTGCACCAGATTGCCATGGGCGTCGCCCAGCAACTGCACCTCGACGTGGCGGGCGCGGCGCACCAGCTTTTCCAGGTACACCTCGTCCTTGCCGAACGCCGCTTTCGCTTCGCGCCGCGCCGCAGCCACCGCGTCCAGCAACTGGGATTCATTGTCGATGGGCCGCATGCCGCGGCCGCCGCCGCCCCAACTCGCCTTCAGCATCACCGGATAGCCGACGCCGGCGGCGAGGCGCAGCACCTCGGCGTCGTCATCGGGCAGGGGATCGGTGGCCGGCATCACCGGCGCGTTGACCGATACGGCCAGGTTGCGCGCCGCCACCTTGTTGCCGAGCTGGCGCATGGTGTCGGGCGAGGGGCCGATGAAGATGATGCCCGCCGCGGCGCAGGCCTCGGCGAACTCCGGGCTCTCCGAGAGGAAGCCATAGCCGGGATGGATGGCGTCGACCCGGGCCCTGACGGCAATGTCAATGATCGAATCAATGTCGAGATAGGCCTGCAGCGGACCTTTGCCGGCGCCGACCCGGTAGGCCTCGTCCGCCTTGAAGCGGTGCAGCGACAGCCGGTCCTCCTCCGCATAGATGGCCACCGTTTCGATGCCCAGTTCCGTCGCCGCGCGAAAAACGCGGATGGCGATTTCAGAACGGTTGGCGACCATCAGCCGCTTGATACGCTTCCCCATCTCGACCCTTGTTGCCTGATTGTTGTTCACACCGGTTTGCAATATCCGCAACCTGTGGCGTCTCGGAAAGGCTTATTCTGCGAAGAATTGCGGAAATGCGCCGACGATCGTGCAAATTTTGCAAAGTTCACGGGCGCCAGCATGAACTGCCGGCGAGGGCGCGCGCGCGGATCCGTCCAGAAAAAGCGATGTGAAACAGGCGGCGTGGCGGCCTTGCCAGCGATTTTTGCAACGCCGCGCCGGCGGCGCCCGTCGTTATGGCAGGCGATAGGCGAAGGTGGGAACGCCGTTCCGGGCCTGGAGAATCTCGGTCTCGACGCCAAACACCTGGCGCACCCGATCCGGCGTCAGCACCACATCCGGCGCGCCCTGGGCGACGATCTCGCCGTTGCGCATCAGCAGGATGGCGTCGGCGCAGGATGAGGCCAGGCTGAGGTCGTGCAGCACCGCGAAGACCGCGACGCCGCTGTCGGCAAGCTGGCGCGCCTCGCGAATCAGCAGCAGCTGGTGATGAATGTCGAGGCTGGCGGTGGGCTCGTCCAGGAACAGCGCCTGGGGCAGATCATCGCGCTTTGTGGCGGCGCGGCCGGCCGCGAGCTGGGCGATGGCGCGGGCGAAGTGCACGCGCTGACGCTCGCCGCCGGACAGCGTTTCATAGCTGCGGCCAGTCAGATGGTCCACGTCGGCGCTGGCCAGGCTGCTGTCGATGATCGCCGTGGCGGCGGCGCGCGGCAGCTTTCGGCCCACCGTCTCCATGCCGAGACGGACCACCTCCGCCACCGTGAATGGAAAGCCGAGACCCGACGCCTGGGGCAGCACCGCGCGCGACGCCGCCAGTCGCCACGGCGGGATGCCGGCAAGCTCCGCGCCATCCCACAGGACGCGGCCGGCGGTCGGCGCCAGTTCGCCGCAGCACAGGCGCAGCAGGGTTGATTTGCCGGCGCCATTCGGGCCGATGGCAACGGTCAACTGGCCGGGACGCAGCGTCATGCTGGCCTGGTTGAGCAGGGTTTTGCCGCGCACGCCATAGCTGGCGGCGGAAAGCGTGAGCAGGCTCATGCGAACGTCCCCCTGCCGCCGCGCAACAGCAGCCAGAGAAAGAACGGCGCGCCCACCGCGGCGGTGAGAATGCCGATCGGCAGTTCGGACGGCGAAACCAGCAGCCGCGCCAGCACATCGGCGCCCACCAGCAGCGACCCGCCCAGCAGCGCGCTGGCCGGCAGCAGCACCCGGTGGTCCGGCCCGCAAGCCAGGCGGATGACGTGGGGCACGACGATGCCGACAAAACCGATGGCTCCGCAGGCCGCCACCGCGACGCCCACCGCCAGCGCCGTCAGCAGGATGGCGAGGCGTTTCAGCCGCTGCACGGCCACGCCGACGTGATAGGCCTCGGCTTCACCCAGCAGCAGGGCGTTGAGGCCGCGCGCCAGCACGGGCGCGGCGACAATCACCAGCAGCACGGCAGGCGCCACCGCCGCCACCTTGGTCCAGGTGGCGCCGCCAAGGCTGCCGAGCGACCAGAAGGTGAGATCACGCAGCTGCCGGTCATCGGCCATATAAACCAGCAGGCCGGTGAGCGCGCCGGCCAGCGCCGCCAGCGCCACGCCGGCCAGCAGCATGGTGGTGACCGAGGTGCGGCCCTGGCGCGTGGCGATGACATACAGAACTGTGGTGGTGACCAGGCCGCCAAGGAACGCCGCCGCCGGCAGAATGGCGAACGGCAGGGCGGTTCCCGCCGGCCAGAAGGCGGCGATCAGCCGGTCGCCGACGACGATCGAGGTCGCCGCCGCCAGCGCCGCTCCGGATGACACGCCAACAAGGCTGGGATCGGCGAGGGGATTGCGAAACAGGCCCTGCATCAGCGCGCCCGACACCGCCAGCGCCGCTCCGGCCAGCAAACCCAGCAAGGTGCGTGGCGCGCGGATGTCAAACAGCACCAGCGCCTCGCGTGGCGTCGCCGTCTGGTCGGTGAGGCCAAGGCCGGCAGCGAAAATGGCAAGCACGCGCCGGGGGCTGATGTCGACGGCGCCCGCGCCCAGCGACACCACGACGACCGCCGCCATCAGCAGCGCCAGTGTGATGAACAGCAACATCGCTCCCGGCCTGAACGCCGCGGTTCCGGTTCCCTGCATGGTGCTCAATCCTCGGGCGGCCCCGGCGTGCGCCGCGCGTTCACGCCCTTTGTGCGACGGCTCAGCGGACGTCCTTCAACTCGGGGTAGAGCGCGTTGAACACCTCCAGCGCCGCGTCCGGCGCGCGCGGGCCAAAGCCCAGCAGATAGAGACCGTCCAGACTGACCAGCCGTTGCGTCTTCGCCGCCGGTGTGGCGGACAGCGCCGGCGTTTTGAACACGTCGCCGGCGGCGTGCTGGCGCGGGCCGCCGCTCATCATCAGGATGACGTCAGGCGCGGCCTCGATCACCGCTTCGTCGGTCATCGGTTTGTAGCCCTGGAAAGCGCTGGCGACGTTCTCGCCGCCGGCAAGGCGGATCATGCCGTCGGCGCTGGCGCCGGCGCCGCCAACCAGCGGGCGGCCGTTCTGCAGGCTGAGGATGAACATTACCCGCGCCGGCTTCGTGATCTTTTTGCGCTTTTGCGCGAGGGCGGCGAATTTGTCCCGCACCTGCTGTTGAAGCTTGCCGGCGGCCTCCTGGGCGCCCGTGACCACGCCAACGGTCGCGATGCGTTCAAGCACGCCCTGCTCAGTCGCGGCTTCGGGCGCGCGAACGATGCGCACGCCGGCCTGGGACACCAGGGTCAGCGCCTCCGGCGGCCCGCCGCCTTCCTGCAGCAGCAGCACGTCCGGTTGCAGCGACAGGATGCCTTCGGGAGAAAGCTGCCGCACATAACCGATGCTGGCCTTGTCCTTCTGCGCCTGCGCCGGGAAGGTGCTGGTGGTGTCGACGCCGACAATCCTGTCGCCCTGCCCCAGCGCGTAGGCGATTTCCGTCAGGGCCCCGCCGGCCACGACAATCCGCTTCGCCGGTCCTTCAGCCGCGATAGCCGCCGATTTCCCGGCGAGCATGACAGGCGCTGCTGAAAGCGCAGCGCCCATCAACCCACGTCGGGTAAGGCGCAGGGCGCCTGCTTGCGCTGGCGGTTGCATCATATCGCGCCTTGTCTGGCCGGCCATGGCTGACATCCCGTTTGTTGTTGCCGGGCGGGCCGGCGCCGATGCAGGCTCCGGCGCTGGCGGCCATCGCCGACGCTCCTGAGCTACGCGAATCAGAAAGACAGGACTTGCCGTCGCCGCAGGTGAAGCGCTGGCAGCCTGACATGTGGTGGGACCGGGTCCGCGCCAGATTTCGTGTGAAACCCGTCGCCGCGAAACGCTGGTGCATCTGCATCGGCGTGCGCGGGTCCCCATCCGTTCCAGCGCTTCCATACAGGTAAGACGCGTACAGTTACAGTTAAACTTTGCACAGTTGGGCGTCAGATTCTGATCCGTCCTCCGTCCCAGGTCCGCGTCGCATGGCTTTGGTTCTGGTGAATTTAGTAGAAAAAACAGTATGATATGACCTGTTTCCGCATGTGTGCGACCTGATGCGGAGATTGGCGCGCGATCGCGCGGGTCCGTTGTGCGGCCAAAGGTTGCTGGGATCTTGATTTAGATTCATTCTGAAATATGAGCCAGTTTGGAAATGGAATGGATCTAAATCAATAACTCAGTTTTAAATCATTATAATTTAGAAGTAATATTGTGTTTGACTCGTGTATTTCCTGAATTTACGGAGGGGCAGAGGAGTTGTCGCCCGATCGCCGCTGCAAAGGTTAGCAGAGCGCGGGCGGAAACCGTAACTGTCAAACATTCGGGATCTGGGCGATGCGCAAAGGTGCGTGCGGGGCGCTGTTTCTGTCTGCGTCACTTCTGGCCATCACGGTCGCTACCGCGGACGAAATCAAACTCGATACAATTTCCGTCACGGCGACCCGTGTCGAGCAGAAGGCCATCGACCAGCTGGCCGGCGTCAGCATTGTCAACCGCGACGAGATCGAGCGGTTCAATCCGTCGCGTATTTCCGACGTGTTGCGTGAGATTCCCGGCGTATGGAGCCAGGAAAACGCCAATGATCCGGCGCAGTCGATCAACATCCGCGGCTTGCAGGATTTTGGCCGCGTGGCGGTGCTGGTTGACGGCGCCCGCCAGAACTACGGCGTCAGCGGTCACAACGCCAATGGCCAGTTCTACCTTGATCCCGAGCTGGTCAGCCGCGTTGACGTGACGCGCGGTCCGGTGTCGTCGATCTATGGCTCCGGCTCCATTGGCGGCGTGGTGCTGTTCCAGACGCGCGGCATTGACGATCTGCTCAAGCCCGACCAGAAGGTCGGCGCGGAACAGCGCCTGGTGCTCGGGACAAATGGCGCGGGCTTCCTGTCCAGCAGCGCCGTCGGCGCCAGGATCGGCGGCGTCGCGGATGTTTATGGCCAGTTCCTCACCCGCCAGACCTACAACTACAAGGACGGCGCCGACACGGTGATCAACGACACCGGCAGCGAGGTGGCCAGCGGTCTGTTCAAGGTGAACATCCGGCCGGCCGAGGGGCATGAGATCTCCGCGACGGCCCTGCGCCAGAACTATGAGTTCAGCAACAGCGGCTCCAGCAACCAGGGCGCGCGTTTTGACAACGTGCTCAATACCGGCGCCTACACCCTGGGCTACCGTTTCCGCAGCCCCGAGACGCCGCTGGTTGACCTCAGCATGAAGGTCTACGCCAACGACACGACAATGTCGCAGCGCTACATGGCCAATTCGCCCAGCGGGACATATGGCGTGCTCGGCGCTGTTCCAGGCCTGAGCCGCATCATCTATGACCAGAAAACCACCGGCTTCGACATCTTCAATACATCGAAGTTCCAGACTGGCGCCCTGTCCCACACCCTGACCTATGGCGGCGACGGCGTCTGGGACAAGGTTCACACCTGGGACACCGCCGGCGGCTATGGCTCGGCCTTCACTCCAGGCGGCGACCGCACCCTCTTCGGCGTCTACGTTCAGGACGAAGTCCGCTACAGCAGCTGGCTGCGCGTGGTCGGCGGCGTGCGCTACGACCACTACGAACTGTCCAGCCCGACAACCGGCAGCGACGGCGGCCGGGCATCGCCCAAGTTCACCATTGGCGTGACGCCCGTCACCGGCCTTGAACTGTACGCCACCTACGCCGAGGCCTATCGCGCGCCCACCATCACCGAAACGCTGATCGAGGGATATCATCCATTCCCGGCGTTCCGGATGCTGCCCAACCCGAACCTCAGGCCCGAGGTGGCGCACAATCTCGAAGCCGGCGTCAACCTGAAGTACAACGACGTGCTGAAGGCGGGCGACACTTTCCGCGCCAAGGCGACGGTGTTCCGCAACGAGATCGACGACTATATCGGCTTCACCAACGCCGACACCTCGACCCTTGTCGCCTTCATTCCCGGCATGCCCAACTCCGTGTGCACGCGGCTTCCCCCGGCCCAGGCGCGGCGCATGTGCGCGCTGATGCCGGACCAGCAGTATCAGAACTTCGCCAAGGTCCGCCTCACCGGCGCCGAGCTTGAAGCGGCCTATGACTGGGGCTGGGGCTTCACCACCATTGCGGGAACCTATGTGCGCGGCAAGGACCAGGAAACCGGCTATGGCCTTGCATCCGTGCCGCCGAACCGGATCTCCGGCACGCTCGGTTTCCGCTTCCTCGACAACCGCCTGACGGTTGGCGGCCGCGTCACCGGCGTCTTCGGCAAGAGCCGCCGCAACCTGCCGCCGAACCAGGTGGATCTGGCGACGCCTGGCTACGGTCTCGTCGATCTGTTCGCCTCTTACAGCTTCAATGACTGGGTGCGGGCGGACGTGTCTGTGCAGAACCTGTTTGACAAGCGTTACACCCAGTATCTGAACTATACGTCCAGCGCCGGCATGCAGGCCAAGGCCGGGCTGACGATCAAATTTGCCTCCCATTGAGGCGCGGAACGGGGCGGCTGCGCCCGGTTTTCGCACGCGACATGCGCCGTTTTCTGCTAGGATCGGCGTCAGAATATGTGTTGGGGTCGCGCGTGTCCGGCTTCGGGCTGGTCTGGATCAGACCGGTGAAGCGAATCAGGACCGTCGGCTGAGCAGGAGAGCCTGATGTACATTGGCATGAACCGTTTCAAGGTCCTCAAGGACAGGGCCGGAGATTTTGAGCAGGTGTGGCTCAACCGCGAATCCTATCTGCATGAGCTGGATGGCTTCATCGAGTTCCACATGCTGCGCGGACCGGAGAAAGAGGATCACATCCTCTATTCATCCTACACGCTGTGGGCGTCGAAGGCGCATTTTGACGCCTGGACGCAGTCCGAGCAGTTCAAGAAATCGCACCAGCGCGCCGCGCAGCCGGGCAACGGCCCGATGACCACCGGTCATCCGGAGTTCGAGGGTTTTGACGTCATCCAGAGCAACCCGGCGCGTCAGGCCGCCGAGTAACCGGGCTGGAGAGCCGGCCAGGCTGGCGCTTCCGCGTCAGGGTCTGGCCCTGATCGCCATCAGGCGGCGCATCCTTGATGCGCCGCCTTTTTCATGTCTGGTTGTGATTCGTTCGGCGAAGCCCCGACGTGGCCTGCATGTCGCCGGCCGCCGGTCTGGCGTGCAGGGCAGGCGTCCAGATCAGGCGCCAGCCAGCTGCACCGTCACGATCAGGCCCACCGCCATCATGGCCCATCCGATAGGCGTGGCGAAGATGATCGAGCTCGCGGATTTGATGGCGCTCATGTTCTTGTCCCCCAGAAGCGTCCTGCTTCATGGAGAACATAGCCAGCCTGGCGGTTGAGCGAGGTGCGCGGATGCACGCCAGCGGCGCGCCGCGTCGTGCGAGAAAAGGGAGGGCTGCTGGCGCCATTCCGATTCGTCCGGCGCTGCGCCCAGGCGCGTCAGATCGTCATGAGAAACACCAGTCCGCCGCCGGCTCCCGCCGCGATGGTGGCGCCCAGCAGCGGCAACCAGAAGGCGGCTGGACCCGCGGCGACCGCCAGCGCCAGCCGGCCGGCCGCATTGGCGCAGAGCGCGGCGAGCACGCCATGGCCGATCACGTTGGCGTCGACGCCCTGATCGGTGAGCCGCAAGGCGCTCAGCACCGCCACATCCACATCGAACATCCCTGACAGGGCGGAGGCTGCGACCAGGCTGCCGCCGCCAAAACGCCCGACAACGGCGGCGCTGATGGTCGAGATCAGCGCGAACATGAGGGCGAACAGCAGCAGGGAGCCCAGTTCGAAAGGATTGCCGGGCGTGGAGGCGGCGCCGCTGGCCTGGCCGCGCAGCAGCAGCAGGCCGCCGCAGGCGGCGAAGGTCAGCGCCGCCGCCAGGGTTTCCGGCGCCATCGTCATCAGAATCTGGGGACGCAGGATCAGCGTCACCGCCGCCACCCGCAACAGGGAGGTCATGGCGGCGAGGCAGGCCGCGCCGACAAGCGGGGCCGCCCGCTCGCCGCCCGCGGCCTTCCGCGCCAGCGCCACGGTCACCGCCGTGGAGGAAATCAGCGCGCCGGCGATCCCGCTCACGACCATGCCGCGCGCCGGGCCCAGCAGCCGCACCGCCGCGTAGCCCATGAACGAGATGGTCGCCATCAGCACGGTGAACAGCCAGACTTCCCACGGATTGAAGCCGCCCCAGGGGTCGATGGCCCGGTTAGGCAACAGCGGCAGCACCACGGCGGTCATCACCGCCAGCGTCAGCGCCGATCGCACCTCCGTCCAGCTCAGGCGTTGCAGCAGGCCATGCAGGGTCTCGCGGCTGGCCAGCAGGCCGGCGAGCAGCGCCGCTCCCGCCGCTGCGGCCTGGATTTCTCCCAGCACGGCGAGGGCTCCCAGGGAGAACACAAGCATGGCCGCCACGACGCCGGTGACGCTGAAGCCGCCGTCCTGGGCCTCTTCCCGCTGTTTGAACCAGGCGAACACCACGCTGAAGCCAAGCAGCCCCGCCACCAGCACCGCCGGGGCGGCCAGCGCCTGCGACAGGGCCGCCGTGACGCCGCCGAGCAGCCCGACCGCGCCATAGGTGCGGATGCCCGCCGTGCGGCTGCCGGCCGGCTCGGCGCGCTCCCGCCAGCCGCGTTCAAGGCCGACGAGCAGGCCAATGGCCAAAGCGAGGCCCAGCCGTACGATCAGGCTGTCGAAGCTGACAAGACCGGGCATGGCGGCCTCCGCGCTGGCCCGGTTCAGCCGGGTTCGTTTTCGCCTCTGCCCCAGGTCCAGCGCCACTCCCGCACCTCGGGCATGTCCTCGCCATGCTCACGGATCCAGTCGTGGTGCTTGCGCAGCTTCTCCTCGAAGCCGGCGATCACCGCCGCGCCCTTTTCCTGCAGGATCGGCAGCCGGCGGATCGCCTCGATGGCCAGATGGTAGCGATCGAGTTCGTTCAGCACGGTCATGTCGAACGGCGTTGTCGTCGTGCCCTGTTCGATGTAGCCGCGCACGTGGAAATTGGGGTGGTTGCGGCGTTTGTAGACAAGGCGGTGGATCAGGTACGGATAGCCGTGATAGGCGAAAATCACGGGCCGGCTGGACGTGAACAGCCGGTCGAATTCCGCGTCGGTCATGCCGTGCGGATGGTGTTGCGGGTCCTGCAGCGTCATCAGGTCCACCACATTCACCATGCGGATGCGCAGGTGCGGCAGGTTCTGGCGCAGCAGGTCGATGGCCGCCAGCGTCTCCTTGGTCGGCACGTCGCCGGCGCAGGCCATCACCACGTCCGGCTCCAGGCCATCCTCGGTGCCGGCCCAATGCCAGACGCCGGCGCCGGCCTCGCAATGGCGGACGGCCTCATCCATGGTCAGCCACTGCGGCTCCGGCTGCTTGCCGGCGACAATGACGTTCACCCGGTCCCAGGTTTTCAGGCAGTGATCGCCCACCCACAGCAGGGTGTTGGCGTCCGGCGGGAAATACACCCGCACAATCTCCGGATTCTTGTTGGCGACGAGATCGACGAAGCCCGGATCCTGGTGGGAGAAGCCGTTGTGATCCTGACGCCAGACGTGGGAGGTCAGCAGATAGTTCAGCGACGGCACCGGCTTGCGCCATTCCAGCTCGCGCGACACCTGCAGCCATTTGGCGTGCTGGCTGAACATGGAGTCGATGATGTGGATGAAGGCTTCGTAACAGGAGAAGAAGCCATGGCGTCCGGTGAGCAGATAGCCCTCAAGCCAGCCCTGGCACATGTGCTCGCTGAGAATTTCCATTACCCGACCGTCGGCGGAGAGGTGGTCGTCGCCGTCGAGGGTCTCAGCCATCCAGACCCGGTCGGTGGCCTCGAACACCGCTGACAGGCGGTTGGAGGCGGTTTCGTCGGGGCCGAAGACGCGGAAGTTCGCGGAACTGGCGTTGAGCCGCATGACGTCGCGCAGATACTGGCCGAGGATCAACGTCGCCTGACCTTCCCTGTCGCCCGGCTCCGTCACGGGGGCCGCGTACTGCCGGAAATCAGGCGTGACCAGCGGCCGGGTCAGCAGACCGCCGTTGGCGTGCGGATTGGCGCCCATGCGGCGCACGCCCTCCGGCGCCAGCGCCTGCAATTCTGGCTTGAGCGCGCCGTTGTCATCGAACAGGTCGTGGGGATCGTAGCTCTTCAGCCAGTCCTCCAGAATCTGGCGGTGGCCGGCGTTGGTCCGGCAGGCGTCGACCGGCACCTGATGCGCCCGCCAGGTGTTCTCCACCATCTTGCCGTCGACGATTTTGGGCCCGGTCCAGCCCTTGGGGCTGCGCAGGATGATCATCGGCCAGCGTGGCCGCTCCGGCGATTTCAGCGACGCGGCGCGGCGGATGTCGGCGAAGCGGTCGAAAATCCGGTCAAGCGTCGCGGCCATCAACTGGTGCATGGCCACAGGCTCGTGGCCCTCGATGAAGACCGGCTCATAGCCATAGCCGGTGAACAGGGCCCGCAAATCGTCGTCGGAGAGGCGCGCCAGCACGGTCGGATTGGCGATCTTGTAGCCATTCAGGTGCAGGATCGGCAGCACCACGCCGTCGCGGACCGGGTTGAGGAACTTGTTGGAGTGCCAGGCGGTGGCCAGCGGCCCGGTTTCGGCCTCGCCGTCGCCAACCACGCAGGCGACGACCAGGTCGGGATTGTCGAAAGCGGCGCCATAGGCGTGCGCGAGGGAATAGCCGAGTTCGCCGCCCTCATGGATCGAGCCCGGCGTCTCCGGCGCGACGTGGCTGGGAACGCCGCCGGGGAACGAGAACTGCCTGAACAGCCGGCGCATGCCCGCCGCGTCGGCGCTGACATGCGGGTACACCTCGGAATAGACGCCTTCCAGCCAGGTGTTGGCGACCATGCCCGGCCCACCGTGGCCGGGGCCGCAAATGTAGATGACGTTGGCGTCGCGCTTGCGGATGACGCGGTTGAGGTGGGCGTAGATGAAATTCAGCCCGGGCGTGGTGCCCCAGTGGCCGAGCAGCCGCGGCTTGATGTGCTCCGGCTCCAGCGGCTGGCGCAGCAGCGGATTGTCCATCAGATAGATCTGGCCCACCGACAGGTAGTTCGCGGCGCGCCAGTAGCGGTCGATCAGCGACAACTCCGTTGCGTCAAGCGCGGGCTCCCCGTGATGGCTTTGGATGTCGCTCATGGCTGCCTCCAGTCAGTTCAGGGGCGGGCGCGATCCAGGCGCCCTGCAAAACGATGTTCGGGCCAGTGTTCCGGGTGCTATCGCAGGAACCGCCGGAAGCGCTGCAACGAGAACAGGAACAGCGCCAGGCCGATGCCGGCGAGGGCCAGGAACTGCGGCCACACCACGTCGAAGCCCGCCCCACGAAACAGGATGGCCTGCGACAGGATGATGAAATGCGTGTTCGGCGCCGCGAGCATGATGGTCTGGATGATCTCCGGCATGCTTTCGCGCGGGGTGACGCCGCCGGAAAGCAGTTGCAGCGGAATCAGCACCAGCATCAACAGCAGCCCGAACTGCGGCATCGAGCCCGCCACGGTCGCCAGAAAAATGCCCAGGCTGGTGGTGGCGAACAGCATCAGCGCCGCGCCGGCCAGGAACAGCAGGGTCGAGCCTTCGATGGGAATGCCCAGGGCCCCCTGGACGACGAAGGTCAGCGACATGGCGGACGCCAGCAGGACGACCAGACCCATGGACCAGATCTTGCTCACCATGATCTCGGTCGGCGTCACCGGCATCACCAGCAGGTGCTCGATGGTGCCATGCTCGCGTTCCCGGATCAGCGCCGCGCCGGTGAGGATGATCGACAGCATGGTGATCGACGAGATGATGTTGTTGATGGCGCCGAACCAGCTCTTGTTCAGCTCCTGGTTGAAGCGGGCGCGCAGGGTCAGCTCGACCGGCAGGGCGGTGATGCTGCGCCGCCGGTTCAGGTACTCGGCGACCTCGCTGGTCAGGATGGACTGGATGTAGCCGCCGCCGGTGAAGGCCTGGCTCATGCGCGTGGCGTCGACGTTGAGCTGGATCGCCGGGGAGCGCCCCGCCAGCAGGTCGCGCTGGAAGTTGGGGGGAATGTCGATCGCGAAGGTGTCGAGACCTGAATCCATGCGCCGGTCCATCTCATGGGCGGAGATGTGGCGCGGCGACACGAAATAGGGCGGATAGAACGCCGTGGCGATGCGGGCGGAAACCGGCGAATTGTCTTCATCGACGATGGCGATGGCCGCCTGGTTGAGCGTCTCCGGCATGGCTCTCGCGGCCGTGTAGATCGCCAGGGTGAAGGCGTAGACGATCAGCAGCAGCATCATCGGATCCCGTCCGAGGCCGCGCAATTCCTTTACGCCCAGCCGGGCCACGTTGGCGATGCGCATGTCAGCTCGCCTGTTTCTTCAGGAGCGCGACGCCAAGGCCGGTGAGCGCCGGCGCCGCGATCAGCAGGGGAATGAAGGAGCTGGCCAGGTCGCTGAAATCAAGGCCCTTCGAGAATACGCCGCGCGAGATCGTCACGAAATAGGTCGCTGGATAGATCTGGCCAATGAAGGCGCCGACGCCCTGCAGCGACGACACCGGATCAATGATCCCCGAATACTGCACGGCTGGGATCAGCGTGATCAGCGCGGTGGCGAAAATCGCCGCGATCTGGCTGCGAATGAAGGTGGAGATGACCAGGCCCATGCTGGTGGTGATGAAGCCGTAGATGAGCGCCGCCGCCGCCAGGGTCAGAAAGCTGCCTGTCAGCGGCACCTTGAAAATGAACACGGCAAACGCCGTCATCATCAGGAAATTGATGAACGCCAGCCCCACATACGGCGCCTGCTTGCCGAGCAGGAATTCCAGCTTTGTCACCGGCGTCACATAGAAATTGATGATCGAGCCGAGTTCCTTCTCCCGCACCACCGACAGCGCCGACAGCATCGAGGGGATCATCAGCAACAACAGGGGGATGACCGCCGGGACCATGGCCACAAGGCTTTGCAGGTCCGGGTTGTAGCGGTAGCGGATGGCAATCTGGAACGCGCCCGCGCCGGAGGCGTTGCCCAGCAGCTCCCGCGTCTTCTGTTGCAGCCAGGCGGCGTGCATCCCCTGCACGTAGCCGCGGATGGTTTCGGCCCGTTGCGGCATGGCGCCGTCGATCCAGGCGGCGACCTCGACCGGGCGCCCGCGCGCCGCGTCCCTCGCGAAGCCGGGGGGAATTTCGATGGCGAGGCTGATGTCGCCGCTGCGCATCCGCCTGTCCAGCTCCTCATAGCTGGCGATGGGCGGCTTCTTGGTGAAATAGCGCGAGCCGGAAATCTGCAGGGCGTAGTCGCGGCTCGTGGTGGTGTTGTCCCGGTCGAGCACCGCGAAGCTCAGGTTCTCCACGTCCATGTTGACGCCGTAGCCGATGACGAACATCAGCAGCACCGTGCCGATGATCGCCAGGGTGGCCCGGATCGGGTCCCGGCGCAGTTCGAGCGCCTCGCGCCGGGAGTAGGCCAGCATTCGCCGGGCGTCGAAGCCGCGCCGGATATGGCTTTCGCGTTCAGGCGTCGCCGCGCCGGCTCCGCCGGGCTCCGCCGCCGGCGCCTGCCCGGCGGCCGGGTCGGTCTGCTTCACCGCCTCCTCAAGGCAGGCGATGAAGGCGTTTTCCAGCGTGTCGGCGTGGTAGGCTTGGGTGATTGCTTCCGGCGTATCGGAAATCAGCACGCGCCCGGCGTGCATCAGCGAAATGCGGTCGCACCAGCCGGCTTCATTCATGAAGTGGGTCGAGACAAAGATCGTGACATTGTCCTGCCGCGACAGGTCGGAAAGGATCCGCCAGAAATTGTCGCGCGCCACCGGATCGACGCCCGATGTCGGCTCGTCGAGGATCAGGATGTCCGGGCCGTGGATGATGGCGACGGCCAGCGACAGTCGCTGGCGCACGCCGAGCGGCAAATCGTCCGGCAGGGCGTCCATGACGTCTTCGAGATCGAACCGGCTGGCCAGTTCGCGCATGCGCGGGCCGATGGTCCCGGCCGCCATGCCGAACAGCTCCGCATGCAGCTTCAGGTTCTGGCTGACGGTCAGCTCCGTGTAGAGCGAGAACGCCTGGCTCATGTAGCCAACGCGCTGGCGCACCGCCATGTCCCTGGGGTCGACCTCGCCGCCGAACAGGCGCGCCACGCCTTCGCTTGCCGGCAACAGGCCGGCCAGCACTTTCATGGTCGTGGTCTTGCCGCAACCGTTGGAGCCTAGAAAACCAAAGATCTCGCCGCGAGGGATGCGGAAACTCACGTCATTGACGGCGGTGAAATCGCCGAACTTCACGGTGACGTGCTCGGCCTCAATGGCGATGTCCGCCGTGTCGCCGGCGGGGCGGGGCGGAATGACCACCTGGTGGTGATCGCGCCGCGCCTCTTCCGGCAACAGGGCGACGAAGGCCGCGTCGAGGTTGGGCGCGCCGGTCCGCTCCAGCAGTTCTTGCGGCGATCCGGTGGCGAGGATTTCGCCGGCGTTCATGGCGATCAGCCAGTCGAAACGCGCCGCCTCCTCCATATAGGCGGTGGAGACAATGACGCTCATGCCCCGCCGTCCGGCGCGAATGATGTCAATCAGCTCCCAGAACTGGCGGCGCGACAGCGGGTCAACGCCGGTGGTCGGTTCGTCGAGGATCAGCAGATCGGGATCGTGGATCAGCGAGCAGCACAGGCTGGCTTTCTGCTTCATGCCGCCGGACAGCTTGCCCGCCGGGCGATCGGCGAAGCGGGACATGCCGGTATGGGCCAGCAATTCGGCGATGCGGCGCTCGCGCTCAGCCCGGTTGTGGCCGAACAGGCGGCCGAAAAAGTCGACGTTCTCGAACACTGACAACGTCGGATAGAGGTTCTTGCCCAGTCCCTGGGGCATGTAGGCGATGCGCGGCAGCACCTGCTGCCGCTGCCGGGCGCTGGCGATATCCGCGCCCAGGCTCTCGATCTGCCCCTCCTGCATGACGCGGGCGCCGGCGATCAGCGACATCAGCGTCGACTTGCCGACGCCGTCCGGTCCGATGACGCCGACCATGCAGCCGCCTGGAATCTCCAGGGTAATGTCCTTCAGGGCCCGCGTCGCGCCATAGGACAGGCTGACGTTGCGCAGCCGGACCGCCGGCGCTTCTGTCGCCGGTTCCGGTCCGGTCTGGTGCGGGCGCGTGGCCGCCGGGTCCGTCATGATTACTGGACCGTTCTGGCGAGGTGGGCGGGCCATTCGGCGGCAGGGTCAACCTTGACATAGGCCATGCCGGGGAGGCCGGTTTTGACCTGGCGCACGTGTTTCTTCAGCAATTCTCCCGGGATTTTCGCCTTCACGCGGAACATCAGTTTCTGCCGCTCTTCCTCCGTCTCCACCGACTTGGGCGTGAACTGGGCCACGTCGGAGACGAAGCTGATCTTCGCCGGAATCACATATTGCGGCGCCGCGTCGAGCACCAGGCGCACGTCGCTGCCCAGCGCCACGCGGCCCGCCTGCGCGGTTGGCAGGAAGAAGGTCATGAATACATCGCCGACGTCGACCAGGTTGAGGACGCGACCACCGGCGGACAGCACCTCGCCGGGCTGGGCGACGCGATACTGGATCCGCCCGGCGCGCGGCGCCCTGAGGGTGCTGTCGTTAATGTCCGTGACGATGGTGGTGATGGCCGCCTGAGCGGCGTCAACCGCGGCTTTCGCGTCCACGACCTGGGCCCTGGCGGCGCTGATGCCGGCTTCGGTCGCCGCCAGTTGCGCCTTCGCCGCGCCGAGCGCGGCGCGCGCGCCCTGCTCGGCGGCGCGGTCATCATCCAGCGTCTGCTGGCTGGTGGCGTTGGTGCGGATGAGGTGTTGTGAGCGTTCATATTTGCGCGTGGCCACGTCAAGCTGCGCCTCGCGTTGCGCCACCACGGCGGCGGCGGCCTCGCGCTCGGCCTCGCGCTGCTTCACCAGATTTCCGGCGGTTTCGATGCTGATCTCGGCGCGACGCTTCTCCGCCTCGGCCTGTTTGCGCCGGCTTTCGAGCTGCTCGGTGTCCATCCGCGCCAACACCTGTCCCGGTTCGACGAAGTCGCCTTCATCGACGAGGATTTCCTTGATGCGCCCGGGGGATTTTGTCGAAATGTCGATCTCGACCGCCTCGATGCGGCCGTTGCCGCTGGCGATCCCTTGCGGCAGATCCTGCGGCCCGAACTTGCGCCAGGCGTAATAACCGCCAGCCGCGACGACAATTGCGAGCGCCAGCGCTGCCCAACGCCTGCCAGAAGAAGCCATTGTTACGGAACTCCGATATGCGATGCGCTGAACTCACGCCACGGGCAGGCTACACCGGCGCGGGGCGTTTTCAATATGGAACAGTTGTTCGTCAACGATGGTTCCATTGGTTCTCCGCCGGCGGCCCCCGGTGAAGCCAGGGCAGGGCGCGGATACCGCCCCACGATGATTGACCCTGCCGGGCGGTAAAGTAACAATCCGGAGAAAGCGGCGGCAGGGCCCGGGTGGCGGATGGCGCGCGCCCGGCCCGGACCGCAGCCCGTCTGTCGCCGCGCCCTGGTTCGTTGCCGGCGGCGGGGGCGCCCGGGGAGCGCGATGTCCAGCAATGCGATGTCCAGCAACGCGAATGTCGAAGGGCGCGGCGATGAACGGAAAACTGCTGGTCACCTTCAACGCCGGTTCGTCCACGGTGAAGATTGGCCTGTTCGCGCTGGACGCCGGCGGCGATGGCGCGCCCCCGCGCCGCATTGGCAAGGGGATGATCGATTTTCATCGCGCCCCGTTGCGCTTCGGCCTCACGGAAGGGCCGGACCATTTCGACATCGAACTGGCGGCGCCGGCGGATGGGGAGCTGGATGAGGTTCTCTCGGAAGCGTTCGGCCGGTTGTCCTGGCATTTCGATCTGGATGAACTGGCGGCGGTGGGCCACCGGGTCGTGCATGGCGGCAACCTGTTCGCGACGCCGGTGGTGATCGATGACGCCGCGCTGGCGCGCATGGACAGCCTGACGCCGCTGGCGCCCCTGCATCAGCCCCAGGCCCTGAAACTGGTCCGGGCGATCGCCCGGTTGCGGCCGGGCCTGAAACAGACAGCGTCGTTCGACACCGCCTTTCACGCCTCCAATGCGGACCTGACCCGCCGCTTCGCGCTGCCGCGCGCCCTGCACGACGCCGGCGTGATGCGCTACGGCTTTCACGGCCTGTCCTACGCTTTCATCGCCGGCGAACTGGCGCGGCGCCGGCCTGACGTCGCCGCCGGCCGGGTGGTCGCGGCGCATCTGGGCTCCGGCGCCAGCCTGTGCATCATGGAAAACGGCCTCAGCCGTGACAGCAGCATGAGTTTTTCCACCCTTGACGGCGTCCCCATGGCGACGCGGTGCGGCGCGCTCGATCCGGGGGCGCTGCTGTATCTGTTTGGCCAGAAACAGCAGTCGCTGCAGCAGGTGGAGGATCTGCTTTATCGCCGCTCCGGCCTGCTTGGCGTCTCGGGGATCAGCGCCGACACGCGCGATCTGCTGGCCAGCGACCGGCCGGAGGCGCGCGAGGCGCTGGAGCTGTTCGCCCTGCGCGTCGCCGGGGAGGCGGCGCGGCTGGCGACCACCGCCGGCGGCGTTGACGCCCTGGTGTTCACAGCCGGCATTGGCGAGCATCAGCCGGAGATGCGCGCCATGATCTGCGAGCGGCTGGCGTGGCTCGGGGTGCGGCTGGACGCTGCGAAAAACGCCGCCAATGCCTTCGACATCACTGGCGCCGGCAGCCAGCGCGACGTGTTTGTCCTCGCCACCGATGAGGAGCAGGTCATCGCCAGCGAAGCCGTGGCGGCGCTGCGAACGCTGGCGGATACGGCGCCCGTGACGCCGGAAAGGGACGGTCAGCCACCCTGAAACGGACAGGCGTGCAGGCGGACAGACCCGGGCGGCGTTGCAACCGGGGGCGGCTGTGAGACGGATTGGCGACGGCGGCGGGCGGCGTGCGAATGCGTTGGTTTCAGGACAAACTGTTGCTGGGGGTTTTACCCCTGACCGTGCGCGGGGCCCTGCGCGACGTCATGGCCGGCGTCAGTCTCGCGTCGATGAACGCCCCGCAGGTGCTGGGTTACACCCGCATCGCCGGCACGCCGGTTGTCACCGGCCTGTACACGGTGCTGCTGCCATTGGTGCTGTTCAGCATTTTTGGCGCCTCGCGGCATCTGGTCGTAGCGGCGGATTCGGCGACAGCGGCGATTTTCTCCACGGCGCTCGCGCCGATGGCCGCATTGGGCAGCCCGAAATACATGGCGCTGGTCGGCATGCTGACGTTGCAAACGGCTTGCCTGCTGCTGCTGGCGCGCCTGTTCCGTCTCGGCTTTCTGGCTGATTTCCTGTCGCGCACGACCCTGGTCGGCTTTCTGGCCGGCGTTGGCGTTCAGGTCAGCGTCGCCATGGCGCCGGACATGCTGGGGCTGACCGTCAGCACCCGCCGCACCCTTGGCCAGATCCAGGAGATCGTGGCGCGGCTTGGGCAGGTCAGGATGCTGGAGCTGGCGCTGGCCACGGGTGTGGTCGTCGCCATTCTGGCCGGGCGCCGGCTGGCGCCGCGTTTTCCGGTTCCGCTGGTCGTCGTCGCCGGCCTGATCGCCGCCAGCGCCTGGTTTGATTTCGCCGGGCATGGCGTCGCCGTCATCGGGCCGACGCCGGGTGGGCTGCCGTCGCTGGTCTGGCCGGACGTGACCTGGTCCGAAACCCTTGCGCTATTGCCCGTCGCCGGATCGTGCGTGGTGATGATCCTCGCCCAGAGCGCAGCGACCAGTCGCGTCTACGCCATCAAATATGGCGAGCGGCCGGACGCCAACGCCGATATTCTCGGACTGGCCGCCGCCAACGCCGGGGCCGCCATCACCGGCGCCTTCGTCGTCAACGGCAGCCCCACGCAGACAGCCATGGCGGACAGCAGCGGCGCGCGCAGCCAGGTAGCGCAGATCACCTTCGCGGTGATCGTGGCGATCATTCTGCTGGTCCTGACCGGACCGCTGCAATATCTGCCGCACGCCGTGCTCGCGGGCATCGTCTTCACCATCGCGGTGAACATGATCGACATCAGGGGGCTGCGGGCGATCTACGCGGAAAGCCCCGGCGAATGCGGCCTTGCGGTCCTGACAGCCGCGGCCGTGCCCTGCATTGGCGTCGAGCAGGGCATCCTGCTGGCCATCGCCCTGTCGCTCATCCGCCATGTCCGGCATTCCTACCGCCCGCACGTGTCGGTTCTGGCGCCGGGCGCCTCCGGTCGCTGGGAGCCGGCTCCGGCGCGGGCGGGATTGCAGACGGCGCCAGGGCTGATTGTCTACCGCTTCGGCGCTGACCTGTTCTACGCCAACGCCGACGGCTTCGCCGATACGGCGCAGGCCCTGGTCGCCGCCGCGCCGTCGCCGGTGCGCGATCTGGTCATCGACGCCTCCGCAACCACCAATATCGATTTTTCAGCCGCGCGCGTCTTCCGCGCCCTGATCGAGAAATTGCAGCAGCGGGGCGTCCAGGTCGTCATGGGTCGCGTCAGCAACGGCCTGCGCGCAGATCTCGAACGACATGGCGTCGCCGCGGCGTTGGGAGAAAACCGGATTTTCCCGACGCTGCACGAGGCGCTCGAAGCGGTTGGCGTGGACTATCATCAGGGCATGGCCCCGCTCCGGCCGGATGTCGCCGGAGGTCTGCCGGCCGTGTGAGACCGCACGCCGCCGGCGCGGCCCGGCCGTTAACCTCAGCCTCATGAGCAACGCTTCAGGGAGGCTGCCATGACGTCCGGTGTGATCGCTGTGACAGCGGCCATTTCGCTGATGGTCGTGTGGATCGCCAGCCTGCTGACCCAGACAGACTGATGCAGGGACGGCGGGTAGCGCATGTCCGGGGGAAACAGGTCCCGCTTGTCAGGACGAAAATGCGTCCGGTCAAAGAAACAGGGCGCTTCCGGTGTGGCGGATTTCACCGAAAGCGCTCCTGGCAGCTGACGCGGCGTGCGGCGAGGCCCGGCGCTTTCGCAAGCCGGGCGGATCGCCGTACGTCTTACGCCTCCGCCGGCCCCGGGCCAGGAGCGGCGGTGGCGGTCTGCTTCTTCTGCTTGCGGCGGTTCTCCAGTTTCTGCAGCACCACGAACACCGACGGCACGACGGCGATGGTCAGCAGCGTCGATCCCATCATGCCGGTGAGCGTGGCGAAGCCGATGGACTTCTGCGCGTTGGCGCCGGCGCTGTCCGCCAGCACCAGCGGCACCAGACCGAGGCCGAACGCCAGCGAGGTCATGATGATCGGACGCAGACGCAGACGCGCGGCTTCAACCGCCGCCTCGATCACGTCGCGCCCTTCCTGCAGGTGCAGGTCGCGCGCGAAGCCGACGATGAGGATGGCGTTCTTGGCTGACAGCGCAATCAGCAGGATCATGCCGATCTGGGTGTAGAGGTTGCTGGGAATGCCGATGGCCAGCAGACCGCTCGCCGTGCCCAGCAGGGCCAGCGGCACCGACAGCATGATGGCCAGCGGCGCCAGCCAGCTCTCGTACTGGCCGGCCAGCACCAGATAGACCAGCAGCAGGCTCAGCGCATAGACAATGTAGATCTGGCCGCCGACCGCCGCCTCCTGGAAGGAGAGGGCGCTCCAGTCGAAGCCGGTCCCTGGCGGCAACACCTGCGCGGCGATGTCTTCAAGCTGCGTCATCGCCTGGCCGGAGCTGACGCCCATCACCGGCGAGCCGATCACCGTCGCCGCCGGATACATGTTGTACAGGCTGATCAGCGACGGGCCGATGCTGGTGTCGATGTTGGCGATGGCGCCCAGCGGCACCATCTGGCCGCTGTTGCTGCGCACCTTCAGGGCGCCGATGGCGTCCGCGTTCATGCGCCACGGCGCGTCGGCCTGGGTGTAGATCTGGAACACCCGGCCGAACTTCAGGAACTGCCCGACATAGGATGAACCAATGTAGGACCCCAGCGTGTTCGCCGCCGCGTTGAAGGGCACGCCGAGGGTCTCGGTGCGCGTCCGGTCGAGATTGGCCAGAACCTGCGGCGCCTGGGCGCTGAAGGTGTTGACGGCGGACATGAAGTCGCCCGACTCCCTGGCCCGCGCGGCGATCGCGTCGGCGATGCGCTGCAGCTTCTGGTAGTCGAACTCGCCGTTGCGCAACTCCACCTTCATGGTGAAGCCGGAGGCGTTGCCAATGCCCTGGATCGGCGGCGGCGGCAGCACCGTGGCCACGCCGTCCGGTAGCGCCTTCGCGGCCTCCGACAGGCTTTTGTACATGCCAATGAGGCCCTGCCCCGGACCACGTTTGCTCCAGTCCGTCAGCATGACGTAGAGCACGCCGGCGTTGGCCAGGCTGGCGCTGTCGTTCATGACGGAAATGCCGGCGATGGCGACAACGTTCTCGACGCCCGGAACCTTCCGCAGGCGCTCCGACAGTTCCGACAATGACTTGCGGGTGCGCTCAAGGGCGGCGCCGTCGGGCAGTTGCACCGAGGCGATGAAATAGCCCTGATCTTCGACCGGCAGGAACGAGGTCGGGACGCGGCTCAGCGCATAGCCGGAGAGACCGACGAGGATCACCGTCAGCGTGAAGACGATGCGGTAGTGCTTCACCAGCCGCGCCATCATGCGCACATAGGCGTTTTCGCAGGCCATATAGCCGTGCTCGAACACGCGGAAGATCACGTTGCGATCATTGACGTGCTTGGGCGGGCGCAGCCACAGGGCGCTCTGCGCCGGCTTCAGCGTCATGGCGTTGATGGCGCTGATGAGCGCCGTCGCGGCGATGACGAGGGCGAACTGGCGGTACATCTGGCCGCTGAGGCCAGGCAGGAACGCCGCCGGCAGGAACACGGCCATCAGCACCAGGGTGATGCCGAGAATGGGCCCGGTCAGCTCCTTCATGGCCTGGATGGTGGCGTCATGGGGCGACAGGCCCCTTTCCATGTGCTTGGTCACGCCCTCGACGACGACGATGGCGTCGTCAACCACGATGCCGATGGCCAGCACGACCGCCAGCAGCGTCGACATGTTGATGGTGAAGCCAAGCGCCGCCATGGCCGCGAAGGCGCCAATGATGGTGACCGGCACGGTGGTGGCGGGCACCAGCGTGGCGCGCCAGTCCTGCAGGAAGATCAGGATCACCAGCAGCACCAGCACCGCCGCTTCGATGAGCGTGTGATAGACGTCGCTGACCGACGCCTGCACGAACAGCGTGGTGTTGAACGGCGTGGTCCAGTTCATGCCGGGCGGGAAGTCCCCGGCCAGCGTCTTCATCCGCGCTTCCACGCTTCTGGCCACGTCAAGGGCGTTGGCTTCCGGCAACTGGAAGATCGCGACGCCGGCTGACGGCTGGCCGTTCAGCCGGAAGTCCTGGCTGTAGGTCTGGGCGCCAAGCTCCACCCGGGCCACGTCGCGCAGCCGCGTCACCTGGCCGCCATCGGCGTTGTCGGCCTTGATGATGATCTTCTCGAACTCGCTGACCTCCGCGAGCCGTCCCTGGGTCAGCAGGGTGTACTGGAAGGCGTTGGCGCCAACGGTCGGCGGCGCGCCGAGCTGGCCGGAAGCCACCGGAAGGTTCTGGGCGTTGATGGCGTTGGAAATATCAGCGGGGGCGAGGCCCCGCGCCTGCATTTTCTGCGGGTCAAGCCAGATGCGCATGGCGTACTGGCCGGCGCCGAACACGCTGACCGAGCCAACCCCTGGCAGACGCGACAGTTCATCCACCAGATTGATGGTGGCGTAGTTCGCCAGGAACAGACTGTCCTGGCGCTTGTCGTTTGAGGTCAGCGCGATGATCTCGAGGATCGAGGTCGACTTCTTGTTGGTCTGAACGCCCTGGTTCTGCACCACGGGGGGCAATTGCGCCAAAGCGGTGGAAACCCGGTTCTGCACCAGGATCTGGCTCTTGTCCGGGTCCGAACCAATGGCGAAGCTGACGGTCAGCGTATAGTTGCCGTCGCTGGTGCTGGTGGAGGACATGTAAATCATGCCCTCGACGCCGTTGACCTGCTGCTCGATGGGCAGCGCCACTTCCTGGGCGATCACCGACGAGCTTGCGCCAGGATAGCGCGCCGTCACCTGCACCGTTGGCGGCACCACATTGGGGTACTGCGCCACAGGCAGGTTGAAGACCGCCACAGCCCCGAGCAGCACGATCAGGATGGCGATCACATTGGCCAGGATCGGCCGCTCGATGAAAAATTTCGTCATCAGCGCGCCGCTTTCCCGTCAGCCGGTTTGCCCTGCGGCGTCGCGCCTGCCTCCGCCGGTTTGGAGGCGGGAGCCGGGGCCGGGATCTGGGCCTTGGCGGCCGGCGCCGGCTGCGCCTGCACCCGGACGCCCGGCACGGCGCCCTGCGCCTGGCCGACGATGACCTGTTCGTCGCCGGTCAGGCCAGAGACTATGACGCGCATGCCGCTGTCGGTGACCTGGCCGACCTCCACATGCCGTTCCTCCACCAGACCCTGGGCGTTGACCAGCAGCACATAGCGACCGCCCTGGCTGGAGCCGAGGGCGCTGTCCGGCACCAGAAGGCCATTTTGCGGATCAGGCAGGGGAATGCGGACGCGCAGGAAGTTGCCGGGCAGGATGGCGCCCTCGCTATTTGGCGCGAGCGCGCGCACCAGCAGCGTGCCGGTGTTCGGGTCAATGGACGGGGAGACGTAGTCGATCTTCGCCGGGTAAGGGAAATCCTTGCCGACAGCCAGACCCAGCTCCACGGGAACGCCGTCGGTGGCGCTGCGGGACATGCGTCGCTCGCGCATGATGTCGCGAATGTGTTGCACCAGATGTTCGTCGAGCGAGAACTGCACGTAAAGCGGCGCGCTCTGGACGATGGTCGCCAGCGTGGTGGGGCCGCCGACGCCGACCATGGCGCCAACGTCGACCTGGTGATTGGTGACGATGCCGTCGAAGGGGGCCCGCACCTCGGTGTATGACAGGTTCAGCTGCGCCTGCTTCAGCTGGGCGACAGCCTGGTCAACGGCGGCCTTGGCGGCGTCGCGCTTGGTTTCGGCGTCGTCGCGCGCCGCCTGGGAGGCGGCCTGTTTGGCGTAAAGCTGCTGCTGGCGATCCAGTTCGACCTGGGCGTTCTTCAGTTGCGCCTGCTGCTGGGCCAGCGCCGCTTGCGCCAGCTCCACGCTGATCTGGTAGGGCGGCTGTTCGATCACGAACAGCAACTGGCCCTTCTTTACGATCGCGCCGTCGACATAATTGATGCTGGTCAGATAGCCCTGGACGCGGGCGACGAGATTTACCTGCTGGATGGCGAACGCCTGGCCAGTCGCCGGAATATACTGCGTGACGGTCTGGCTGACCGGTTTTGCCGTGAACACCACAGGGGGCGGCGGCGCCTGGGTCTTGGGTTCGTTGCAGCCCGCCAGCAGTCCGGCGATAGCCGCAACCGCCAGAAACGCGGTTGGGCGTACTTTCCAGGTGATCGTCAACGAACGCCTCCCTTCGGCGTATACAAGGACCGCAATCTGGACAATGTGCTGTCCAGCCTCCGCCTCATTTCGGGGTATTCAGAACATGTTCTGGCCTGTCAGGCAATTTTTCTTGCGGAAAATTGCACAGGCGCGCGCGACCTGCGTGTGACATTGTCAACCCTCTTGGCGTGGCGCGGGCAGAAGCGCGTCGCCAATGGCGGAGAGAGACGGGGTGGTCGGGCGTTTTGAGGCCGCCAATGCGCGCCGTCTGACGCCACAACAGGGTCCATGTCGATGTCCGGCGCCGCCAGGCAGGGTTCCAAAGCGGAAAACGGCGGGGGGCTTTGTCTCGCGCCAGCCCATTGACCTGGCCAGTTCTGACCGCGGCGGCGCGCGTACCGCGGCCAGGCGTCCGCAGGGCGTCCGCGAGGTAAATGGACGCTGCTTCTCATCAACAACCGCGTCGGGCCAGGCGGCGGAGTGCTCCCGCCGAACGGGATTTGGCCCGCGAGGTTTCTGGCGCAGCGCTCCGGCGGAGCCTTGCCGGCTTGTCTGGCTCCGGTCAGCGCGCGGCGAGCGCCTGCTTGCAGCCATCGCTGAGCTTGTCCTTGTTGGTCTTCAGGCAGGAGGCGACCTGGTCGCGGTTGCCAATGGCTGAGGCGCACAGCTTCTGCGCATCGGCGCGGCAGGCGGTGCGGGCGTCTTCCGCCATGACGGCGCCATTGCTGGCGGCGGCGAGCACGACGGCGAGGAAAAGAGCCTTTTTCATTTTGAGCGTTCCCGATCTCTGGCGCGCCATTGCGGACGCTGGCGCCATGCGCCGCCGGGCGGCGGGTTGCCGGCGCGCGTGGCCGCGTCGCCGGATGTTCGTGGCGCGGAACGGTCGAGCGGCGCGATGGCCTGACCGCGCCCACGCCGGGCCTCCCAACGCGGGGAAACTGCGGGAACGCAGCGGACCGGCCTATGCCATGTTCATGGGACCGGGCCGGGATGGCGCCCATCTTCATGGGATACCCCGGCCCGCCGCCAGATGCTCCTGTCAGGAGAAGCGCCGTGTCGATGCACGGGCAGGTTGCCGGGTCTCACGGCCGCCCGCGCTCTGGCGCGGCGATCCGGGGCCGCACGAATTCCGGAGATGGAAGCATGAACTCGAAGCATTATCTGCAGGTGGTGGGCGCGGCGCTGCTGGGCGCCAGCGTTTTTGCCGCCACGCCGGCCGCCGCCGTTGTCTATTGCAAGACCGTGGGCGTGCCCAGGGGCTGCGTCGCGCGCCCGGCGCCGGTGGTGGTCGCGCCGCGTCCGGTAGTCGTGGCCCCACGTCCGGTTGTCGTCGCTCCGCCCGCCCGCGTTGTCGCGCCCCGGCCGGTTGGCCCCGCCCGCCGCGCGCCGATGGGAACGCCGACCAATCGCGGCGGCCCCGTTGATCGCGTCGGCCAGTTCTGAAAGCCGGTCTGAAGCATCCGGGCAGGCGTTGACGCCTGTCCGGTCTCAGGCGGCGTTGTCCGTTTCCGGAAAACGCTCCGGCAGATCCAGGGTAATGCGGACCCCGTCGGGTTCGCTGTCGAGACTGTAGGCGACGCCACAGCGCGCCGCCCGTCGCCGCATGTTGTCGAGCCCGCGCCCCTGCGGCGTTGCCTGGCCAGAAAAGCCATGACCATCATCGGCGATGATGATGCGGCCGCGCGCCGCGCCGCCCTGGTCGCGGAATGATCCGAAGCTCACCGTGATGCTGCTGGCGTTGGCGTGCTTCACCGTGTTGGTCACCGCCTCATCGAGCAGCCGGAGCAACTGGATGACATGCCAGGGCCGCAACTCCTGATGCACCGGCAGCCCGCCAGGCGACAGCGGTCGCCAGTCAAGGCGGATGTCATGTGGCCGCAGGCGGGCCGCCGTGCGTTCGCGCCATGCGCCGAGCGCCAGCATCAGGTCGCCATCGATGTCGTCCATGGCGTCTATCACCAGGCGAAGATCGCGCAGGGCGCTGCGGGCGGCCTCGCCAATCTGTGCGCCGTGGGCGCCGTTGCGCTCGGCGAGCGCGACGATGCTGACCAGTTGTCCGCCCAGCCCGTCATGCAGATCGCGGGTGAGCCGCGTCCGCTCGCTGGCGAGGGCGGCGGCGTGCTTGCGCTGTTCTTCCCGCGCGAAACTGGCGCGCAGCTTGTCTTCGGCTTCCCGCACCTGGGTCACCAGCCGCCCGGCGAAACTGTCGACCTCATTCAGGGCGCTGGCGAATCGCCACGTCAGGCATGCGCCGATCATCGTCATCATCGCGGCGTAGGCCATGCGGGTGACAAAAATACGCTGGTCCGGCAAGGCGCCGACGATGGTCAGCACGTCGCGGATCAGGCAGGTCATCAGCACCGTGGCGGCGCTGGCGAGCAATACGCTGATCAGGTCGCGTCGTGACAGCGCCGCCGCATGGGTCAGCCACACGACGCCGCCCAGGCTGAGGGCGATGGCGGGCAGGCCAAGCCAGACGAACGCCAGGCGCACCATCTCCGGTCCGCCCGCCAGCCCGGTGATGACGATGATGGCGCCCGGCGCCAGCGCCAGAACCGTGAACAGCGGCGTCAGCCGCCGCCCCAGGAACAGCATGCAGAAGACCAGCACCAGGCTGCTTTCCAGCGGCGCGGAGCCGATGGCGGCGGCGCGGACCCCGGCAAGCCACGACGGTTGTTCCGGCGGAATGAGGAAGGTGTGCAGCGCACCCAGCGCCATGGCCGCCGCCAGCACGCCATAAGCGGTCTCCTGCCGGCGTTTGAACCACATGATGCCGAGCACCATGGCGAGGATGACCTGCCAGGACGAGAAAACCACGGGCAGGGTGCTGAACAACAGGACGCGCCAGTCGTAGGCGTCGCGCAGGGCGCTGTCGGGACCCACGTACAACGTGTCGAGAAAGCCGCTCAGCGGTCCCCAGACATGCAGGCGCACGCCGAGTTCGTTGACGCCCGGGCGCAACAGTTGCGCGGGAATGACGGCGATGTCGGCGGCGTTGCGATCGGGCCGGTTGTTGCTCGCCTTGCGCCGGGTGTCGAGCACCACCACGCCATTGACGAGGATTTGCGCCGCATTGGTGAAGCGCGGCGTCATGACGGACCACTCTTCCGTCAGCTTTTCCGGGGCGGTGAAGCTGAGCGCCAGATTGATGAGACGCGGCGTGGGACCGGGGAATGTCGTGGGCAGCCTGACCGGCGCGGCGCCGTTGGGGCCGGCCACCGTCGCCTCCTGCACGGCATGGCTGCGGTCCGGGGTCGGGAGCGAGACATTGATGGCGAACAGGCACAGAACGACAAACGTCGCCTGGAGCGACAGATGCAGGAGCGCGAAACGGCTGCGCGGCCAACGGGCGGAAAGCGACGTCGCGCCAGCGCCGGTGGGCTGCGCCCCTGCGCTCAAAGTTTGATCAGTCCCTGTTGCACGGCTTCGAACACGGCTTCGCCCCGGGTGTTGACCTCAAGCTTGCGGTAAATGCTCTTGATATGCCCCGGCACGGTCTGGCGCGACAGGCCCAGATGCGCGGCGATATCAGCATAGCTGAAGCCTTTGGCGATGCCCCACAGGATGTCAATCTCGCGCGGGGTCAGCCGCGCCGTGTTCAGTTGCGGTCGCACGGCCGCGTCCGGCTCCCGCTGCGCCCGGCGGACGATGAAGCGGGCGATGGAGGCGGATATCGGCGAATGCCCCGCCACCAGGTCGCGAACGGTGGCCGCGATGTCGGTTGGAAACGCGTCTTTCAACAGATAGCCCGTGGCGCCGACGCTGATGGCGGCGATGACGCTTTCCTCATCGCCCAGTATCGAAATCACCATGATTTCCGTTCCAGGAAGGCGCGCGCGCGTTTCGCGGATCAGGTCGACGCCATGACCGTCCGGCAGTTGCAGGTCGGTGAGCAGGACGTCGGGCGCGGTCTGGCCAAGCACCGCGCGGGCCTCCGCCAGGGTCCCCGCTTCGCGGACGGTGAAGCCGGGTTCGCCAGCCAGCACGTCGCGCAGCCGCTCGCGCGTCGGGGCGTCGTCTTCCACAAGAAGCACCATGATGGCGCCGGATGGGCCGACGGAAGAATCCATGTCCGCTGCTGCTGCTGTCATGCCATGCGATCCTGGCCTGCCTCTGGATCTGCCTCAACCGGGTTCCGCAGGGACGGCCCGGCCGTCCCGCGGACGTCCAGCGACAATAGCCATGCGAGTTGCGCCGGCGACAGCCATGAACATGGGGCGGGCCAGGAAATGCGTTTCCTTCCCCAAGGGAACCTGGAGGCGGCGACCAGGTGGCTCCGGCCGGCGGGAAGGAACGCAGGAGCGTCGCAAAATCTTCAAAATCCGACCATTGTTGCGATTTTGGCACAAATTTGCCGGCGCATGCCCGCATGTCCGGTCGAACGCCTCGCCCCTGGTCAGGATAACGCCCTGAAGGGGCGAAGCTTACCGGGTAGTCTGGAGTGATTATGCACTGGGTTCGCACGGCGGATCCGCGCGCCGTTTCCGGCAAGGCCTCCCATATGCGGCAGATCGGCAGGCTCTGTCTGGAATTGTTCTTAAAGATAGCGTTTGCCAGCCTTTGCGACCTTTGACTAAGAGCCATGCGAAGCGAACGCCCCGCCGTTCCTCACAAGTATTCGCATTTGCACCTTATTTAATTCTGGGAGCATGGACATGACGCCGGAGCGCGCCTCCACATCACTGCGGCCATTGATGTCTGGCCTGGCGCTGACGACGGGTTTTGTCGCCTCGGTTTCCGGCCTGTCGACCGGCGCCGCCGCGCAATCCGCCGCCAGCAACGCCCCGGCTGGCGACGCCGCTGGCAATATCGCGCTCGACACCATCACCGTGACTGGCGCTGGCCAGGGCAGCGGCAACACCAACGAGGCCACCACCGGCATCGCCCGCCTGCCGGCGACCGTGCGTGAGACGCCCAAGACGGTGAACGTGGTGACGCAGCAGCTGATGCAGCAGCAGCAGGTCACCACCCTGGAGCAGGCGCTGAAGAACGTCCCGGGCATCACCCTGTCGAGCGGCGAGGGCAACGGCGGCCAGAGCGGCGACCAGTTCCGCATTCGCGGCCTTTCCGCCAAGGGCGACATCTATGTGGATGGTCTGCGCGACTTCGGCGCCTATGTCCGCGACGCCTTCGACACCGAAAGCGTGCAGGTCATCAAGGGGCCGTCCGGCGAGGCTTTCGGCATCGGCAGCCAGGGCGGCGTCATCAACCAGACCAGCAAGAAGGCGAAGCTCAGCAACTTCTTCACGGTCGAGCAGGGCGTCGGCTCCGGCCTGGTGTCGCGCACCCAGGTCGACGGCAACTACAAGATCAACGACACCACCGCCATCCGGCTGAACGGCGTCTATCACCATCAGGACGTGGCTGACCGCGATCAGGTCAAGCAGCGCCGCACCGGCTTCGCGCTTGATTTCGCCACCGGGCTCGGCACCGACACCCAGTTCCGCCTGAACTACCGCTACCAGCACAATGACAATGTGCCGGATTATGGCGTTGGCATGTTGCAGGGCGCGGACGGCCTGTTCCGTCCCATCACCGAATACAACATTCCGGGCATCGGCCGCGGCCAGTCCTATGTGCGCAGCACGGATCGTGACCAGGGCAACATCCATGCCGTCACCGCGAGCTTCTCGCACAAGGTCAATGACTGGCTGACCATCAGCAATGATGCGCGCGCCACGTTCTTTGACCGCGACTTCTCCGGCACCAACCCCGCGGCATGTTCCGGCGCCTGCGCCAAGGCCATTTTCTCCGGCAAGAACTATCTTCTGCCGTATGGCGCCGGCGGCGGCATGACTTACCTTCAGAACGGCTGGGCCATTCAGGACGTGCTGACCGCGAAGGCAGACGTCAATCTGCTTGGCTTCCGCCACAAGCTGATCGTCGGCGTCGACGCCAATTATCAGGACGACGAACGCAACAACGGCGTGTGGACCGGTCGCATCAACGACCAGACCATCATCAGCCCGCGCTTCGCCTATCCGGCGGCCTACGCCACGTATGGCGCGACCCGTCGCTTCGCCAATTCGAGCGACATCGGGCTGTTCGCCAGCGATCGCATCTGGCTGACCGAGCAGTTCTCGCTGCAGGGCGCCGTGCGCTGGGACTACTTCCGCTCCGAATTCCGCAACGTGCCCTTCACCTTCGGCGGCGCCCAGGATTCCTACAAGACCAGCCCGTCGATCGCGGCCATCTGGGAACCCTTCAAGAACACCACGTTCTACGCTTCGTTCTCGCGCTCCTACCGTCCGGTGGGCGCCGACATCGCCGTGGCCGTCGGCGGCGTGGCGACGGAGGTCCCGGGAGCCAATAACCTGCAGCCGGAGCGTTCGGACACCTTTGAGGTCGGCGCCAAGGTCGACCTGCTCGACGGCAAGCTGGGCCTGACCGCCGCCGCCTTCAACATCGACAAGAAGAACTCCTACTCCGTCGACCCGACGACCGGCGAGGTTATCACCGGGTTCAGCGACAACGGCGAGGGCCGTCGCATCCGCGGCTTCGAGCTGGGCGCCAGCGGCAAGCTGACCGACAACTGGAGCCTGACCGCGTCCTACGCCTATCTCGACGGCAAGGTGACCCGCACGAAGACCGGCACCGTGGGCAATCTTGCTCCGTCCGTTCCCCACAACAACTTCACCCTGTGGACCAGCTATGACCTGACCACGGACGTGACGAAGCTTCCGGGCGTCATCACCCTGGGCGGCGGCATGCAGTACGCCTCGGCCTACTGGGCGGACACGCTCAACGTCGGCCGCATGCCGGAGACCTTCTCGCTCGACGCCATGGTGGCCTGGAAGTACGAGAACTTCCGCGTCTCGGTGAACCTTTATAACCTGACCGACCATCGCAATTACGTTTCGGCCTTCAACGCCTCCCGCGCTGTTCCGGCTTCCGGCCGCACGGTGCTGCTCAACGTGGCCGCGACGTTCAACTCGTTCTGATCATGGCGGGACCAGAGCAAAATCCGTTCATACTGAAGCGGATTTTGCTCCAAAGGTCTGGATGGACGCGTTTTCCCCATGCGAAGCGGCATCCGCTCCGCCGGAAAACGCGCCAGCGCGCCGGCCCGATACGCCCGCGCCCGGGCCGCAAGGCCCGGGCGTTTCCTTTGCAACGGGGCGCAGGATCAGCGCGCCGGGAGGGTTCGACATGCTGGTTCAGGTTCCCGATGTGCTGACTCCGGAAGAGGTGCAGCGCTGTCGCCAGACGCTGGAGCAGTCCCAATGGGTGGATGGCCGCGTCACGGCGGGCGACCAGGCGGCCCGCGCCAAGAACAATCTGCAGATCCCGGTCGACAGCCCGGAGGCGCGCCAGCTTGGCGATCTGGTGCTGCGGGCGCTGGCCCGCAACGCCGTCTATACCGCCGCCGCTTTGCCGCTGCGGGTGCTGCCGCCGATGTTCAACCGCTACGACGTCGGCATGACCTTTGGCGCCCATGTCGACAATTCCATCCGCATGCTGCCGGATGGGTCGCGCCTGCGCGCCGATGTCTCCACCACCATCTTCCTGTCCGATCCTGACGACTATGACGGCGGCGAACTGGTGGTCGAGGACACGTTCGGAACCCATTCGGTGAAGCTGCCGGCCGGGCACATGGTGGTTTATCCCGCCTCCAGCCTGCATCGGGTGATGCCGGTGACGCGCGGCAGCCGCTGGGCCTCGTTCTTCTGGGCCCAGTCCATGGTGCGCGACGATACGGAGCGGGCCATGCTCTATGATCTGGACCTGGCGGTGATGGGCGCGCGCCAGCAGCTGGGCGACGACAGCCAGGTCGTGCTTGGCCTCGTCAACCATTACCACAATCTGCTGCGGCGCTGGGCCGACCTGTGACCGACGACCCGAAAGCACTGTCTTCACATCAGGCGGCCCCCGCTTTGCGTGAAGACAGTGCGCCGATCCAGAAAGGCGCGCCGCCAGACGATGCGCGACGGCGCGCCGGACGGGTGGAGAAGACCGTTGACGTGCAACTGGCGCTGGGCCAGACGGCGCTGGATCGCGGCGAGTTCGCGGCGGCGCTGGAATGGTTCCGCGCCGCAGCGCGCGGCGGCGACGCCCGCGCCCTCAACATGGTCGGCCGCTGTCTCGAACACGGCTGGGGCGTCGCCGCCAGCCCGGCGCAGGCGGCGGAGTGGTACCGCCGCGCCGCGGCCATGGGCGACGCCTGGGCGATGTTCAATCTTGGCGACCTGTACATGCGCGGCGCCGGCGTCGCCCGCGACGACGCGGCGGCGTTCGACCTCTATGCGGAATCGGCGCGACGCGGCAACGCCAAGGCGCTGAACATGCTGGGGCTGTTTCAGGAAGACGGCCGCTTCGCCCCGCCGGACCCGGCCGCCGCCCGCGCGCTCTACCAGGCGGCGGCGAAAGGCGGCGATTGCTGGGGCGCCTTCAATCTCGGGCGGCTGCTGGCCGACGCCGGCGATACGGCGGCGGCGCTGCCCTGGTTTGACCGGGCGATGGCGGCTGGCTTTCCGGGCTTCTGGCGGATGTTTGGCGAGGCGTTGGCCGGCCACGCCGATCCGCGCCTCGACGCTTTGGGCCGCGCGGCGCTGGCGCGGGTGGGGGCGTAGCGCCGCTCAGTCCCTCGCGGGCTGCCGGTAGAACACGCCGATACGGTCGCCGCCGATCTTTTCGATGTGCATGTCGATGTCATAGATCGCCCGCATGGCGTCGGCGGTCATGATCGCCGCCGGCGCGCCTTCGCGGATCACCCGGCCATCGCGCATGGCGACGATATGGTCGGCGTAGCACGAGGCGAAATTGATGTCGTGCAGCACCACGACGATGGTCTTGCCGAGATCGTCGGCCATGCGCCGCATCAACTGCATCATGCCGACGGCGTGTTTCATGTCGAGATTGTTCAGCGGCTCGTCGAGCAGGATGTAGTCGGTGTCCTGGCAGACCACCATCGCCACATGGGCGCGCTGGCGCTGGCCGCCGGATAACTCGTCGAGAAAGCGGTCGGCCAGATGGGTCAGGCCGAGGAAATCCAGCGCGCGGGCGACGTGAACGCCATCCTCCCGGGTCAGCCGTCCGTGCGAATGGGGATAACGGCCAAAGGCCACCAGGTCGCGCACCGTCAGCCTGGCGGCGATGTGATTGTCCTGGCGCAGGATGGACAGGCGTCGGGCCAGCGCATGGCTGGCGGCGTGGGCCACGTCGATGCCGTCGACGAGAATCTGGCCGCCGCTCATCGGCAGCAGCCGGCCGATCATGGTCAGCAGGGTGGATTTGCCGGCGCCGTTGGGGCCGATGATGGCGGTGACGCCGCCGCGCGGCAGGGTCAGGTTGACCCCCTGCACCACGGCGGTGTCTCCGTAGGATTTCCGGACGTCGCGGATCTCGATCACCTGACGGCTCCCCGCACCAGCATGAACAGGAATACGATGCCGCCCAGAAACTCGACGATGATCGCCAGGGCGGTGTTGAAGGCGAAAACCCGCTCCAGCACCGTCTGGCCGCCCACCAGGCAGATGACGGCGATCAGCGCCGCCGCCGGCAGCGTCAGCGCGTGCCGGTGCGACGGGATCAGGGCGTAGGCCATGTTGGCCACCAGCAGGCCGAAGAAGGCGACCGGCCCGACCAGCGCCGTCGACGTGCTGGTCAGCACGGCCACCAGCAACAGCGCGGTCATGGTCGTGCGTTTGTAGGCCACGCCAAGCGCAATGGCGGCGTCGCGGCCGAGCCCCAGCACGTCCAGCGTCGCCCGCATGCGCCAGATGGCGATGGCGGCGATGGCGATGATCACCGTCGCCACCCCAAGCAGCGTCGTGTCGACCGTGTTGAAGCTGGCGAAGAAGCGATCCTGCAGCACCACGAACTCGTTCGGGTCGATCATCCGTTGCAGGACGTTGGCGACGCTGCGGAACAGCATGCCCAGCACCACGCCGGCGAGCAGCAGCAGGTGCAGGCTGCGCACGGCCCCGGTGAACAGCCAGCGATAGAGCAGGGCGGCGAAGGCGGTCATCAGCGCCGCCTGGCCAAGAAACAGCAGACGCTTGTCGACGAGATTGAGGCCGCTGGCGCCGATGGCGAACACCGCCGCCGTCTGGATGAGGATATAGAGCGCGTCGAAGCCCATGATCGACGGCGTCAGGATGCGGTTGGCGGACACGGTCTGGAACAACACGGTGGCCAGGGCGATGGCGCAGCCGACCAGCAACAGCGCCGCCAGCTTGACCGCCCGCAGTTGCAGCACGAAGGCCCAGCCGCCCGTGACGCCCACGGTCATGAAGGCCGCGCAGGCGAACAATGCAATCGCCAGCAGGGTCAGCAGAATCAGGCCGCCGCTGCGACCGGAGCCTGGGGAGGCGGTGAGATCAGCCGGCACGGAAGCGCTTCCCCAGCAGGAGATACAGGAACAGCATGCTGCCGATGACGCCCATCATCGTGCCGATCGGGATCTCGAACGGATAGTTGACCAGCCGCCCGAGCAGGTCGCAGGCCAGCGCCAGCCCGGCGCCGAGCAGGGCGGTGAGCGGAATGGCGCGCCGCATGTTGTCGCCGAGGGCCAGGCTGGCGAGATTGGGCGCCACCAGGCCAAGGAACGGGATCATGCCGACGGTGGTCACCACCATGGCGGTGACCATGGCGACAATGCTGAGGCCAAACAGCAGCACGCGGCGGTAGTTCAGCCCCAGATTGACGCTGAAGTCGCGTCCAAGCCCGGCCACGGTCAGCCGGTCGGCGGTGAACCACGCCAGCGCCGCCAGGGCGAAGGCGACCCACAGCAGTTCGTAGCGGCCGCGCAGGATGGTGGAGAAATCGCCGTTCGACCAGGCGGCGAGCGATTGCAGCAGGTCGTAACGGTAGGCGATGAAGCTGGTCGCAGCGCCAATGACATTGCCAAGCATCAGGCCGACCAGCGGCGTCACCAGCGGCGACGACAGGGGAATCCGCGCCAGCACGCCCATGAACAGCCCGGCGCCGGCCAGGGCGAACGCCGCCGCCACCATCATCTTCACGATCACCGGCATGTCCGGCAGCAGCAGCGTGGCGCACAGCATGCCGAGACTGGCGGCGTCCACCGTGCCGGAGGTGGAGGGTTCGGCGAAACGGTTGCGCGCCAGCATCTGCATGATCAGCCCGGCGATGGCCACCGAACCGCCGGCCAGCACCACGGCGATGGTGCGCGGCGCCCGGCTGGTCAGCAGCAGGTTGATCGCCGCCGGATCGCCCGCCAGCACGGCGCCGGGCGTCAGGTCGCTGACGCCGGCGAACAGGCTCGCAACAGCCAGAAGAATGAAAACGGCCAGGGCCGCCGCGGTCCTGGTCATGACTGCGGGCAACGCGGTTTGTGGCCTGGCGCCACGCGGAATGAAGGGTGAGACATCGGGACGGGTCGCCTGCCCGGCGCGGATGACATGTTGTTGGTCTGGTTCATTCCCGCCTCCGCGCCGCCTTCACCGGCGTCATGCCCATCCACGTCTTCTGACGTGAGACCTGGCCCGGGTCCTTCCGGATGGGTGGGCTGCGTGGATGGCCGGGACAAGCCCGACCATACTGGTTTGGGGCGTTTTGCTCCGGCGGCCGCCCCGCGTCAGAACCTTTTCGGCGCCTGAAACGCCTTCACGCCGCCGGTCCTCGCCGCCGCTGGCCTGAGGCCGCTTATTTGCCGCCGAACGCCTTGTTCAGCTGGTCGATGTCCTGCTTCAGCGCCGTCGCGCCGCCGCCGACCAGATACCAGTTGGCCGGATCGAGGTAGACCACCTGGTTCTTCTTCCAGGCGGTGGTCTGGCCGACCAGGTCGTTCTCCAGCATCTTGCGGGCGGCCCCCGTCTTGCCGAGAGCGGCGTCGCGGTCGATGACGAACAGCCAGTCAGGGTTGGTTTTCTGGATGAACTCGAAGGTCACCGGCTGGCCGTGCGTGCCGATCTTCAGGTCCGGCACGGCGGGGGTGACGCCGAAGGCCTCGTGAATGACGCCGAAACGCGAGCCCGGGCCATAGGCGCTCATGCGGTTGGCCACGGTGAGGATCAGCAGGCCCTTGCCAGCCGCCTGCGCCTTTTCCTTCAGTTGCGCCACGCCGGCGTCGAGATCGGCGACGAGCTTCTTCGCCGGGTCTTCCTTGCCGAAGGTCTTGCCAAGCAGTTCGATATGCGCGCGGGCGCTGGCGAACGGCGCCTTTGCGTCGATGGTCATGTCGATGGTCGGGGCCAGCTTCGACAATTCGGCGTATTTGGCCTGCGAACGGCCGCCCACGATGATCAGGTCCGGTTGCAGCGCGCCCAGCGCTTCGAGGTTGGGCTCGAACAGCGTGCCGACCTTCGTCACCTTGTCGTCGTTGTATTTCTGTAGCCAGGCCGGCTTGACGCCGGACGGAACGCCGGCCACCGGGACGCCGAGGGCGTCGAGATTGTCGAGCGAGGCCAGATCGAACACGACGATCTTCTTCGGCGTATCCTTCAGCGTGGTTTCGCCGGAGGCATGCTTTACCGTCACCGGCGCGGCGGCGAGCGGGGCGGCGGCAAAAGCGGCGAGGCCGAACAGCAGGCCGCAAAAGGCCTTGCGCGAGATGTTACGGGACGTGTTCACGTCAGTGCTCCCTGGGTTCAAGGTCCAGTCTGCTCCCGGCGCCGGGCGAGCCCGTCTCCGGAAGAAAAGTCGCGGCGCCTTGCCCATGCGGGCGCGCCAGAACGGATGCGTCGATCGCTGCGAGCGCCGGCCGGCCGGTCAGCGCCATCGCCGCCTCCAGCTCGGTCGCCAGGATCGCCAGCGCATGGGCGACGCCGGCGGCGCCGGCCGTGGCCAGCGCCCAGTACAGCGGCCGGCCGACCAGCACGGCGCGGGCCCCGAGCGCCAGGGCCTTCAGCACGTCGGTTCCACGCCGCACGCCGCCATCCATCAGCACCGGAATCCGGCCATCGACGCGGCGCGCCACGGCCGGCAGCAGGTCGATGGCCGCCGGGACGCCATCGAGCACGCGCCCGCCATGGTTGGACACGATGAGGCCGTCGACGCCGAGGTCGAGCGCCCGCCCGGCGTCGTCGGGATGCGTGACGCCCTTGAGCAGCAGCGGCAGCCGCGTCTGCTCCCGCAGCCAGACGATGTCGTCCCAGCTGGGGGCGGCGTCGACCAGGCCCCGAAACACCGGGCTGCGCGCCGGCCCGGCCCGCGTCGCCGCGGCCTGGGCGAAGCCGGCGAGGTTGACCGACCGGACATGCGCCGGCAGGTGGAAGCCGGCGCGCTGTTCGGCGTTGCGCACGCCGTTCACCGGGGCGTCCACCGTCACGACAAGGGCGCGGTAGCCTGCGTCCCCAGCCCGCTGGACAAGGGCAAGCGTGTCGTCGCGCCGGGGCTGGAGGTAAAGCTGAAACCACAGGGGAGCCGGGGAGTTGCGGGCCAGCTCCGTCATGTCGACGCTGGCCTGGCAACTGGCGATGCAGCCAGCGCCCGCCGCGGCGGCGCCGGTGGCCATGGCGAATTCGCCTTCCGGATGAACCAGCTTCTGCCAGGCCATCGGCGCGGCGATCACTGGCGTCTCCAGCGTCAGGCCGAACAGGCTGGCCGCGGCGCTGGCGTCGCGCAGATTCCCCAGGACGCGCGGCAGCAGGCGCAGTCGGGCGAAGGCGTCCCGGTTATCGCGCAGGGTCGTCATATCCGCCGCGCCGCCGCCGATGTAGGCCTGAATGTCCGCCGGCAACAGCGCGCGGGCGTGGCGCTCATAATCATCCAGGCAAACGATGTCGGGTGGAATGGGCAAATCAGGCTTCGGCTGGTTCAGGCGGCGCTGGCGCATTTTCGAGAAAAGTGGGCCCCACTTTTCGTGAAGAAAATGCGCCACATTGAAGAAGAGGAGCATTTTGCGTGAACCGGCGTTCACCGAAAATGCTCTGGCGGAGCGCGCTGGCGATCTTTCACATGATCGCGTTGTGGCCCCTCAGGCGAGGGGCGTCAACCTGTTGTAAAATCTTATCTTTTGTAATGATTATAAAGAACGGGGAAAGACGCGGCGCTGGCGGTGGATGGCCTGCGACCTTGTGTTGAGGTTTCGCCAGGACGCGGTCGCGGCGCCACGGTCCGCTCGCGTCTGTCCTGGCGCGTGTCCGGCACGGCCCCTGCGCGCGCCTGTCGCCGCTGTCAGGCGAGCTTCACCAGCATCTTGCCGGTGTTGTCGCCGGTAAACAGTTTCATGAAGGCGGCGGCGGCGTTTTCGATGCCGTGTTCGACAGTTTCCTGCACGTGCATTTTCCCGGCGCGGATCAACGCGCTGGTTTCCTCGCGGAAGCGGGGGCGCAGGTCCATGTGATGACGCACCACGAAGCCCTGCAGCTTCAGGCTGCGGCTGATCGCGAGCATCAGATTGTTGGGGCCGGGCGCCGGCGCCAGATCATTGTAACCGCCAATCATGCCGCACAGGGCGATGCGGCCAAAAACCTTCATCTGGTTGAGGGCGGCTTCGAGATGACCGCCACCGACATTGTCGAAATAGACGTCGACGCCCTCCGGCGCCGCAGCGGCCAGCGCCGCATTGAGATCGCCACAGGTGCGGTAGTTGATCGTCGCGTCAACGCCAGCCACATCGCGCAGCCATGCGCATTTTTCATCGGTCCCGGCCGAGGCGACCACGCGACAGCCATGCGCCCTGGCCAGCTGGCAGGCCACCGAGCCGACCGCTCCGGCGGCGGCGGACACGAAGACGCTGTCGCCATCCTTCAGTTCGGCGATGCGAAACAGCCCGGTGTAGGCGGTGAGCCCCGGCGCGCCGAGCACGCCGAGATAGGCCTGCGCCGGCGCCTGGTCGACGTCGACCTTCTCGAAGCCTTCCCAGGAGCCCGTGGCGTATTCGCGCCATCCCAGCATGTGGAACACATGATCGCCGGGCGCGAAATCGCTGTGACGCGATTCCACCACCACGCCGACGGCCCGCCCATACAGCGCCTCGCCCACCTGGAACGGCGTCACATAGCTCTTCTGGTCGACCATCTGGCCGCGCATGTAAGGGTCGACCGACATCCACAAATTGCGCACCAGCAGTTCGCCGTCCGCCGGCTGGCGCAGCGGCGTTTCAGCCAGAGTGAAATCATCCGGGGTCGGCATGCCGACCGGGCGGGAGGCCAGGCGGACTTCGCGATTGGTTGCGCTGGATTGCAAGGCGTTTGCTCCGGGATATGTTTTCGTTGCGGACATCATAGAGCATTTTCCGGCGCAGGCGACGCGCTGGCGTCAGGAAATGGACGCGAACGGCCGGCAGGATGCGGCATGTCGCTGGATGTATGAGCGGCTCTGGCGTCTGGAAGAACGAATGGCGTCAGGGCGTCATGGACGTTCCGGTATTGATTTGAATTATTAAAAATAAAATGAAAATTATAGGCAAATTATTATGTTGTTTGATGGATTTACAGGTTGTGTTCTGGCGTCATCGTGAACTATATGCGCCAGAATTTGTATTGCTCCGGCAGGGTGCGCGTCGTGGATACATGGCGCTGAAGTGAATGGAGAGTGTCATGAGCGGTGAACACATGAACACCCGGAGGGAAAAAGACGCCATGGGTCCGGTCGATGTGCCGGCTGACCGGCTCTGGGGGGCGCAGACCCAGCGCTCCATCGGCAATTTCCCCATCGGCGTCGACCGGTTCCGCTGGGGCCGGCCGGTAATCCGGGCGCTGGGCATTCTCAAGAAGGCCGCCGCCGAGGCCAACGGCGAACTGGGCGAACTGCCCGCCGACAAGGTGAAGCTGATCGTCCAGGCCGCCCAGGAGGTCATCGACGGCAAGCTGGACGATGAATTTCCGCTCGTCGTCTGGCAGACCGGCTCCGGCACCCAGACCAACATGAACGCCAATGAGGTGATCGCCAACCGCGCCATCCAGCTGGCCGGCGGCGTCGTTGGCTCAAAGAAGCCGGTCAATCCCAACGATGACGTCAATCATTCCCAGTCGTCCAACGACACGTTCCCCACGGTGATGTATGTGGCGGCGGTCGAGGGGATCGCCCACGCCCTGCTGCCGGCGGCCCGGCGTCTGCGCGATGTGCTGGCCGACAAGCAGGCGCAATACGCCGACATTGTCATGATCGGCCGCACCCATCTTCAGGACGCCACGCCGTTGACCCTGGGGCAGTTGATCTCCGGCTGGGTCGCCCAGCTCGACCACGGCCTCGCCGCCGTGCGCGCCGGCATGGAGGGCCTGTTCAATCTGGCGATTGGCGGCACGGCGGTCGGCACCGGCCTCAACGCCGATCCGCGCTTCGGCGATCTGACCGCGACCAACATTGCCCGCGAAACCGGCTTCCCCTTTGTCTCCGCGGTCAACAAATTCGCCGCTTTGTCGGCGCATGACGAGATGGTGGTGGCCAGCGGCGCCGTGCGCGCCCTCGCGGGGGCGTTGTTGAAGATCGCCAACGACGTGCGCTTCTACGCCTGCGGCCCGCGCGCCGGCTTCGCCGAACTGCGCATTCCGGAGAACGAGCCTGGTTCGTCGATCATGCCGGGCAAGATCAATCCGACCCAGTGCGAGGCGCTCACCATGGTGTGCGTGCAGGTGTTCGGCAACGATCACGCCGTCGCCTTCGCCGGCTCCCAGGGCAATTTCCAGCTCAACGTCTACAAGCCGGTGATGCTGCACAACCTGCTGGAGTCGGCGCTGCTGCTCGCCGACGCCTGCAACGCCTTCACAGATCACTGCGCCGTCGGCATCGAGCCCAATATCGACCGCATCAACGAGAACCTCGACAATTCGCTGATGCTGGTGACGGCGCTCAACCCGCATATTGGCTATGAAAAATCAGCGGAAATTGCGCTTGCCGCGCATCGCGAAGGCCTCTCCCTGCGCGCCGCCGCCCTGCAACTGGGTTATGTGACCGATGAGGAGTTCAACCGCTGGGTCCGCGCCGGGGACATGGTTGGACCGTTGAAGAAGTAATATCGAAACCGGGGCGAAGCGGCCGCCGTTTCGCCCCGGTTTTCAGGATCCCCAAAGGCTTCCGGATTCCCAAATGTCATGGCAGGGACGGGCGTGAGCCAGCCGCTGCGCGGCTGCCTGCGCTCAGGCGGCAGCCTCGAGAGCCTGGCCGCTGTCTGGCGCGCGCCGCCCCAGCGCCGCGCCGCCCATCTCCCGGCCTGTCTCGCGGCCGGACGCATGCGCCGGGGGAGCGGAGGCGACGACGCCTGCATCGAAACCCACGGACGGCCGTCGCGCCTGCATGGTTTGCAGCACGAAAGTCATCAACGTCTGGTCGACGTGATTGGCGGCGCGGGTCACCTCGATGGCGATGCGCAGGCCGTTGTCGGTCATGGCGCCGGCGGCGTCGAGGGTGGTGATCAGCCAGTTGACCACGTCGCGCTCCACCTGGCCGGATGCCGCAGCCCCCGCCACGACATGGGCCACGGCCAGATCGACGAATGTGTCGTCCCAGGCCGGGTGCCGGTCGCCGATCAGCCGGTCGAGCGCCGCCAGGGCGTCGACCTCGGCGCGGCGCGCCACATCGCCAGCCAGGATTTCCCCGGCAAGTCGCAGGACGTCCTGTTCGCTCACCCGGCCGGCGTCCAGCACGTCGTCAACGAAATCCCGCAGTTCCTGCCTGATCATGCCCGTCATTCCTGCATTCCGGCAAAAGTGGCTCCACCCTTGCGTATGGAACCGCCGCCACCCGCGCGCCGGGAGCATGTCCCGGCTTCAGGTTACAGCGGAAAGGCCCCCTGTCTTTCCTGCGGAAGCATCGCGCGGCGTTCTCGCCAGCAGGTTAACGCGGCATGGTAAATAACGGTTCAGGTTAAGCATTGCTGACCGGGCGTCCGGAAGGCCGCCGCCAGGGCGGCCAACCGGCCGGCCCTCACGGCGCCGGCTGTCTCTGCCCGTCCGGCCTTGACGCGCGGCTCAGTCGAAGCGCGTGGCTGCGCCGCCCAGCGGCTCCCAGGCCGCCAGATCTGCCTCGAAGGCCTTGAGTTTGGCGCGGACGCGGGGATAGGCCTCGTCGCCCAGCACCAGGTGCAGGGGCGGGGTATCGGAGTCGGTCGCCTTGAGGATGACGGCGATGGCCTTGTGTGGGTCGCCGCCCTGCAAGCCGTCGTTCTCCGCAGCATAGCGGCGGGTGACGCCGGAGGTTTCGGCGTAGGCCGGCATTTCGTTGCTGGCGGCGTTGATCGAGCGGCCCAGAAACTCCGTGCGGAACGGACCTGGCTCGACGATGATCACCCTGATCCCGAACGGCGCCACCTCCTGCGCCAGGGCTTCGGAAAGTCCCTCCACCGCGAATTTGCTGGCGTTGTAGTAGCCAAACCCGGCCCGGCCGGCGATGCCGGCGATGGAGGACAGGTTGATGATGCGGCCGCCGCGCGAGCGGCGCAGCGCCGGCAGGGCGGCCCGGGTGGTCTCGATAAGGCCGAAAACGTTGGTTTCAAACATCGGCCGGTATTCTTCCGGCTCGCCTTCCTCCACCGCGCCGACAAAACCATAGCCGGCGTTGTTCACCAGGATGTCGAGGCGCCCGAAGCGCTGTTCCGCCAGCGCCGCAGCGGCCGCCGCTTCTCCCGGTTGGGTGACGTCAAGTCTGGCGATCTCCAGCTTGCCGTCCGCCGCTGGTTTCAGGTCCGCCAGCGTCTCCGGCCTGCGCGCCGTGGCGACCACATTGTCGCCGCGGTCGAGCGCCGCCTGGGCGAGAATTTTGCCAAAGCCTGTGGAGCAGCCTGTAATCAGCCAGGTGCGCGGTGTGGTGTGCGCCATCGGGCGTCCTCCTGTTTTGTGGCGGCATTATTGGCATGGATGGCCCGCTCGCCAAGCGCCATCAGCGCGGGGCAGGCCAGCGACGCCGGCATTTTGCGGGAAAGCTGCGATATGTCTTTACGGCGCCCAGATTTCGCAATATGAATTGGAAACATTCCAAATAATGTTTGTTTCATATATCAATAATTGACAGTTTTATTCATGTCTGGAGCTTCATGCTGAAGAGCGACATCAGTTTTGTTAATAATATTCTTTGGGGCGACGTGCTGACATATATGCTCCTCGGCGCGGGAGGATTGTTTACGTTGCGCCTGCGGCTGGTGCAGCTCCGCCGCTTTCCCGAGATGTTTCGCGCCCTGGCGCGCCCGGCGGTCAGCGATCCGGCCGGCATTTCGCCTTTTCAGGCGTTGTGCGCCTCGCTGGCCGCGCGGGTTGGCACCGGCAATGTAGCCGGCGTGGCGGTGGCGCTCTATCTCGGCGGTCCAGGCGCCACGTTCTGGATGTGGCTGGTGGCCGGGCTCGGCATGGCGACGGCCTTCGCCGAAAGCTCCCTGGCGCAACTGTTCAAGGTTCGCGACGGCGCCGGAGCCTATCGCGGCGGGCCGGCCTTCTACATCGCGCGTGGTCTGAAGGCGCCGCGCGCCGCCACGGCGTTCGCCATCTGTCTGATCATCGTTTTTGGCCTGGTTTTCAACGCGGTGCAGGCCAATTCCATTGCGGGCGCCGCGCAGGAGGCGTTCGGCGTCGCGCCGCTCTGGTCGGGCGTCGCCACAACGCTCGCGGCGGCTCTGGTCATTGCCGGCGGCGTCGCCGGGGTGGCGCGCTTTTCCGGCGTCGTGGTGCCGTTGATGGCTGGCGCCTATATCGCCGTGGCGCTGGTCGTGCTGGCGCTCAACGCGGACCAGACCCTGGACCTGCTGAAGCTGATCATTTCCAGCGCCTTCGGTCTGGATCAGGCGGCCGGCGGCGTCGCCGGCGGCATGACGGCGGCGATGATGAACGGCGTCCGTCGCGGGCTGTTCTCCAATGAGGCCGGCATGGGCTCCGCGCCCAATATCGCCGCCGTGGCGACGCCCAGTCCACACCATCCGTGCAGTCAGGGTTTCGTTCAGGCGTTCGGCGTGTTCATCGACACGCTGGTGATTTGCACCGCCACGGCCCTGCTGATTTTGCTTTCCGGAAAGCTGCAGCCCGGCTCTGGCGTCACCGGCGTCCAGCTGACCCAGCAGGCCATGGGCGTGCATCTGGGCGTCTGGGGGGCGCCGTTCGTCAGCATCGCCATCACCTGTTTTGCCTTCACGTCCATCGCCGGCAACTACGCCTGCGCCGAAGGCGCGCTCGTTTATCTGCGCTGCGACGGGCGCGTCGGCCGGCTGCTGCTGCGTCTTGGCCTGCTGGGCATGACCCTGTGGGGCGCCGTTGTGCAGGTGACGACGGTGTTCGATCTGGCCGATGTGTCGATGGGCTTCATGGCCGCCATCAACCTCGTCGCCATCGTGCTGCTGTCCGGCGTGGTGGTCCGGCTGGCGCGCGACTACCTCGCCCAGCGCGACGCCGGCCGCGAGCCGGATTTCGATCCGCAGCTGTTGCCGGAACTGGCGGATGTCATCGAGCCGGGCGTCTGGGACGCGCCGTCGTCCGTCGCCGGGCGCCCCGGTCCCGTTGCGGCCGCCGGCCCACAGGCGGCGAGCGTGGCGACGCCGCTGGGCGACCTCGACGTTGCGCGCGGGCGGCAGGGGGCGTGAGACAACGGACGCGGCGGATCTGGCCCGGATCATACGGTCGTGCAAGGGTCCCGGCCATTGCAACAGGAGGATGTTCCGATGGCCGGCCCCCGCGTCTCGATTGAATTTTGCACGCAGTGCCAGTGGCTGCTGCGCTCGGCCTGGATGGCCCAGGAGCTGCTGTCCACCTTTGGTCAGGATCTGGGCGAAGTGGCGCTGCTGCCCAGGACCGGCGGCGTGTTTCGCATCCAGGTCAACGACAGTCTGATCTGGGACCGTACGGTGGACGGCGGGTTCCCGGACGCGAAGACCCTGAAACAGCGGGTGCGGGATCTGATTGATCCGGACCGGCCGCTTGGCCATTCCGACCGCCCGGCGAGCGGAAGTTGAGGGCGTCAGAGCGTTTTTCAGCGGGACGGCCGCCGCGTCGCCTGCGCGTCAATTCAGGGAGATGGAACGGCTTTCCGATCCCTGTTGACCGGAGCCTGCGCTGGCGGCGGGACAGCGGGATCGGACCATTGCCCGGAGTTTGGTTGTGAACGCCTCCAGCGCCGCCGTGGAGGTTTCCGGAATGTGGGCCGCCTGAGGCGGCCTGGATATTCGCCGACGCCCTGCGGGCGTGACGGATCGGGTGACTTTCGGAGCCGGGCCTGAGGCCGGCTTCCGGAGGCGATCCCATGGGGGAGGGGGAGCAACACGCCTTCAACAGGAGGGTATGCATGGCATTGTCGGAATACGCCCAGCAGATGCTGCGCCGCAAAAGTATTGACGCACTCCGGGCGGTGGCTGAGTCCGGAGAGGGGGCGGGGCTGAAACGGTCGCTAGGCGTGACGCGTCTGGCGCTGATCGGGGTCAGCAGCACGATTGGCACCGGAATTTTCTTTATCTTTGGGGTGGCGACGCCGCTGGCCGGGCCTGCGGTGGTGCTGGCGTTCATTCTCGCCGGTCTCGCGGCGGCGCTCAGCGCGTTGTGTTACGCCGAACTGGTGTCGGCGCTGCCGACCGCCGGCTCGGCCTATTCCGCCGCTTATGCGGCGCTCGGCGAGGCCGCGGCGTTTCTGGTGGCCAGTTGCCTGCTGCTTGAATATGGCGTCGCCACATCGGCCATCGCCGTGACCTGGGGGCAGTATCTGAACCAGATGGGCGAATATCTGTTCGGCTGGAGCCTGCCGCATATCCTCTCGGCGCCGCCGGCCCAGGGCGGTCTGGTCAATTTGCCAGCGGTCACCCTGATCGGAATGGCCTGCCTGCTGCTGTTGCGGGGCGCGCGGGAGTCGGCGACGGTCAACGCCATCATGGTGCTGGTCAAGGTCGGCGTGCTGGTGATGTTCATCACGGTGGGCGCCACCGCGTTCAACGTCGAAAATCTGCAGCCGTTCATGCCGCATGGCGTCGCCGGCGTCGGCGCGGCGGCCTCGGTGATTTTCTTCGCCTATGTCGGCATCGACAGCATCGCCACGGCCGGCGAGGAGGCGATCAACCCCCGACGCACCTTGCCGCTGGCGACCATGATCGCTTTTTTCGTCGTCACCGGCCTGTATGTGGCGGTGGCCATTGTCGCGGTCGGCGCGCAACCGGCGTCTGAATTCGCCGGCCAGGCGGCGGGGCTCGCCGTGATCCTGCAGAACGTGACCCAGGCGCGGTGGCCGTCGATCGTGCTGACCGCCGGCGCCATCGTCTCCATTTTCAGCATCGCCCTGGTGCTGCTGTTCAGCCAGACGCGGGTGCTGTACGCGGTGAGCCGCGACGGCTTGCTGCCGCCGCTGTTCTGCCGGGTCGACGCCCGCACGGGCGTTCCGGCCCTGAACACGGTGACGGTGGCGGCGTTGAGCGCCGTGCTGTCCGGCTTCTTCCCGCTTGGCATTCTGGCGGAAATGGTGTCGGTGGGCACCCTCGGCGCCTTTGTCATGGCCGCGCTCAGCGTCATTGCCCTGCGGGTGCGCCAGCCGGATCTGCCGCGCAGCTTCCGCCTGCCGCTCTATCCGTTCACGCCGCTGGCCAGCATCGGATTGTGCCTCTACCTGCTGTCGGGCCTCGCGCCATTGACCCTCGGCCTGTTTGGTCTGTGGCTGGTTGCGGCGGGCGCGGTTTACGTTCGCTACGGCATGCGCCGCTCGCATCTTGGGGCGGGCAAGCCGCAGGACGACCTGGCGGGCGTTGGAGTCGCCACGCATGACGGCGTGGCGCCGGCTGCACTCGCCGCTGGACAGGGCGGCTGACGCAAAAAGGCGGGAAGCCAATGGCCTCCCGCCACCGACGGCTGGTTCAGCCGCCGCTTATTCACATATCCGCACGGCGCGGTAGCGGATGACATTGCCCCACGGATCAACCACCGGCTCCCGCGAGACGTAGCAGGCGGGCGCCGCCGTCATGGCGCTGGCGGCAATGGCGCCCAGGGCGAGGCCGCCGATCAGGCCGGCGCCGCCGTAGACATAGCCGGGGCGATAGACATGCCCGTGGCGATGATGGTGTCCATAACCGTGACCATGTCCATGTCCATGTCCGTGGCCCGGGCCGGCGCTGGCTGGCGTGGCGGCGGCGAGGGCGAAGCCGCCAATGGCGGCGGCGACAACGGCGATGACGGCCTTGCGGGTGGTGGCGGCGACGTTCATGACATCCTCCATCTGCTGCGGCGCCGCTGGTTGCTGTTTCTGGCGCCCTGATGCTCATGGGTCGCTGCGAGGCCCGCGACGGTTCACGCCGGACGTGAAAATTTTTCAGAAAAATTCGCCTGCGCCGGAGCGGCGGCCCGGCGTAAGCTGACTGGCGGCGGTGAACCGTCGCCGCTCCCGCTGCGTTTCACCTGTGAGGCGGTGGTGCGCGGCAGGCCGTCCCGCGCGCACATTTTCGAGGCAGGTGGAATACGCATTACATGCGGAGAAGCGCGCGACCAACGCGCAAAAATGCGTCTGATCAAGGCGATGGAGCATTTCCCGTGAACCGGATTCCACCGGAAATGCGCGAGCAGGGAGCGCACATGCCAAAGCGACCGGCGAACAGGCGTGATGGCGCGCACCGCCTGGCCGCGGACGGCGAGGGCCGGCTGTTCGCGCTCGACGTCGACGCCACAACGCCGGCATCGCGTCCCGACCTGTTGCCGGACGCCTTCGCCGGTTGGTTCGCGGCCCGGGGCTGGCGGCCCCGGCCCCACCAGTTGCTGTTGCTTGATCTGGCGCTGGCTGGCCGCTCCACCCTGCTGGTCGCGCCCACCGGAGCCGGCAAAACCCTCGCCGGCTTTCTGCCTTCGCTGGTTGAACTGGCCGGGCGTCCCGATCAGGGCGCCGACGCCCTGCACACCCTGTACATTTCGCCGCTGAAGGCGCTGGCGGTCGACGTCGCCCGCAATCTGGAAACGCCGGTGGCGGGGATGAACCTCGACGTCCGCGTCGAGACCCGCACTGGCGATACGCCGCCGCACAAACGCGCCCGCCAGATGCGCCGGCCGCCGCACATCCTGATGACCACGCCCGAGCAACTGGCGCTGATGCTGGCCCATCCGGATTCGGAAAAGCTGTTTGGCTCCCTGCGCCGCGTCGTGCTGGATGAACTGCATGCGCTGGTGACCTCGAAACGCGGAGATTTGCTGGCGCTGGACCTGGCGCGCCTGCGCCGGCTGGCGCCCGGCCTCTCCATCACCGGCCTTTCGGCGACGGTGCGCGAACCGCAGGCGCTGGCCACCTACCTGTCCGGCGTCGGCCCGGCGGCGCCCCCGGTCGATATCGTGCGCATGGAGGGCGGCGCCCGCCCGCAGATCGCCATTCTGGGCGGGAAACGTGAACTGCCGATCGCTGGCCACACCACCGCCTGGGCGATGCCGGAGGTCTACGAGGCGATCCGCGGCCATCGCCTGACGCTGGTGTTCGTCAATACGCGCCTGCAGGCCGAGTTCACCTTTCAGGAGCTGTGGCGGCTGAACGAGGATACGCTGCCCATTGCCCTGCATCACGGTTCGCTCGACGCCACCCAGCGTCGCCGGGTGGAGGCGGCGATGGTCGACGGCCGCCTGCGCGCGGTGGTGTGCACCGCGACGCTCGATCTGGGCGTCGACTGGGGCGATGTCGATCTGGTCGTCAACCTCGGCGCGCCGAAGGGCGCCAGCCGGCTGATGCAGCGGATTGGCCGCGCCAACCACCGGCTGGACGAGCCGTCGCGGGCCTGGCTGGTTCCCTCCAACCGGTTCGAGGCGCTGGAATGCGAGGCGGCGCTGGAACTGGTGGAGGAGGCGGCGCAGGATACGCCGGACCCGCGCACTGGCGCGCTCGACGTGCTGGCCCAGCATGTGCTCGGCATGGCCGTGGCCGGGCCGTTCACCGAAGACGGCCTGTTCGCCGAAGTCAGCTCCGCCGCGCCTTACGCCGGGCTGTCGCGGGCCGATTTCGACGACGTTCTGGCCTTCGCCGCCACCGGCGGCTACGCCTTGCGCAGCTATGAGCAGTTCGCCCGCATCCGCCGCGACAGCCTTGGCCAGTGGCGCATCGCCACCGCCGCCGCCGCCCAGCGCTACCGGCTGAACGTGGGGACCATCGTCGAGGCGGCGAAGATCAAGGTGCGGCTGTCGCGCCCGACGCGGGCCCGCCGCCCGGACGGCAAGCCCGGCCTGTCGCCGCGCCCGGCGATGGGCGGCCGCATGCTGGGCGAGGTGGAGGAGGATTTCGTCGAGCAGTTGATCCCGGGCGACACTTTTATATTTGCCGGCGAAATTTTACGTTTTGAAGGCCTTGCCGCCAATGAGGCGCTGGTGACGCGGGCGACCGGGCGTGACCCGAAAATCCCCGCCTGGGCCGGGGGCAAGTTCCCGCTGTCCACTTTTCTCGCCGCCCGGGTGCGGCAATTGCTGGCTGATCCTGACAGCTGGGGGGCTCTGCCGGCGGAAGTGCGAACCTGGCTGACCTGGCAGCGGCAGCACTCGCGCCTGCCGCAGCCGGACGAACTGCTGGCGGAAACCTTTCCTCACGCCGGACGTCACTATCTGGCGGTCTGGCCGTTTGAGGGGCGGCTCGCCCACCAGACCCTCGGCATGCTGCTCACCCGACGGCTGGAGCGCGCCCGCCTGCGCCCGCTCGGCTTCGTCGCCAACGATTATGGCGTCGCCGTCTGGGCGGCGGGGGATCTGGGCGCGGCCTTCGCCACCGGCGCGTCCGGCGCGCCGCGCCTGGCGCTGGACGACCTGTTCAGCGAGGACATGCTGGGCGATGACCTTGAGGAATGGCTGGATGAATCGGCGCTGATGAAGCGCACCTTCCGCCACTGCGCCATCATCGCCGGACTCATCGAACGTCGACATCCCGGCATGGCCGCCAAAACCGGCCGCCAGGTCACCATCTCCACCGACCTCATCTACGACGTGCTGCGCCGCCACGAGCCCGACCATGTGCTGCTGCGCGCGGCGCGGCGCGACGCCGCTTCCGGCCTGCTTGATCTGAAGCGCCTCGCCGATATGCTGGCGCGTATTCGCGGACGCGTGGTCTGGCAGCCGCTCGAGCGGATTTCGCCCCTGTCCATCGCGCTTGTGCTGGAAATTGGCCGCGAATCGACGCCGGGCGACGCTGACGCCCTGCTGGCCGAAGCGGAAGGCGCGCTGGTTGACGAAGCTCTTGCCTGAGAAACTCGTGTCTGAAAAGGAGCCCCCCACCGCAGATGCGCCGGTCATCGCCGCCCCGGCGGGCGATGTTGGCGCCGCCTTCGTGCGCCTCGGCGCGACGCTGTTCCTCGCCGATCCCTCCGGCGTGCTGTTTGAGCCGCAGGCGCGGCTGCTGGTCGTCGCCGATCTGCATCTGGAGAAGGGCTCGGCCTTTGCGGCGCGCGGCGTGCTGCTGCCGCCCTGGGATACGCGCGCCACCCTGCGCCGGCTGGCCGCGGTGATCGACCGGCTACAACCCCGGACGGTGATCGCGCTCGGCGACAGTTTTCACGATGTCGGCGGCCCCTCACGGCTTGATCCGCAGGACCGGGCGCTGCTCGCCGGTCTGCGACAGGGCCGCGACTGGCTATGGGTGACCGGCAATCACGATCCGGATATTCCACCGGAGCTGGGCGGCGCCTCGGCCGATGTGTTTCGCCATGGCGGCGTCACCTTCCGCCATGCGCCGGAAGTTGCGCTGGCCGAGGCGGACGGCGTTGAACTGTGCGGCCACCTGCATCCGGTTGCCCGCCTGCGGGTGCGCGGCCGGTCGCTGCGCCGGCGCTGCTTCGCGCTTGGCGGGCGCCGCTGCATCCTGCCGGCCTTCGGCGCCTATGCCGGCGGCCTCAATGTGCGCGACGTTGCCTTTGCGCCGCTGTTCCCGAACGGGCTCGCCGTGCGTATTCTGGGTGAGCAGCGGGTGTTTGCCGCCCACGCCTCCCTGTTGTTGCCTGACTGAGAAGGGTTGGAAGCATGTTGAGGGGAACCGGACGCTACTGTTCGCGAGGGGGGAGCGCGGGCTATCCGGCGGCATTGAACCGGAGCCCCTGAACCCGGGGCCCTGAATTCGGGCCCTGAACCCAGGCCCTTGAATCCGGGTCTTGCGCCATCAATCCGCCGGATGCGTTTTCCCTTGCGTGAGGGGGCGTCTGCTTTGCAGAAATACCTGGCAAAACACCCAGGTGGAGAATCGAATGAGCAACGCCGCGCGCCAGTTCGACCTGTTCGATGATGATCCCGGCTTTCGGGAAACGCCGCGCGCCGCGCCCAAATCCCGCCGTCGCGCCGTTGCGCCCCCGATCGCCGCGCCGGCAGACGCAGCCGCCGCGCCTGCCGGCGGCGTGTCCTCCGAAGCCATGGCGCAGGCGCTGGAGCAGACCGGCGACTATCGCATTCTGCGCCGCCTGCAGCCGCGCCCGGTGATCGACCGGGCTCTCAGCCCCCTGCCGCGCCTCGCGGTGATCGTCGACACCGAGACGACCGGTCTGCGTCATGAAGCAGATGAGGTGATCGAGATCGGCGCCGTGGCCTTCACCTATGGCAACGACGGCGCCATTGGCGACGTGGTCGGCGTCTATGGCGCGCTTCAGGAGCCGTCGCGACCGATCCCGTCGGAGATCACCCGCCTCACCGGCATCACCGACGCCATGGTCGCCGGCCAGCGCATCGACGAAGCCGCGCTGGCGGCGCTGCTGGAGCCTGCGGATCTGGTCATCGCCCATAACGCTGCATTCGACCGGCCGTTCTGCGAAGGCTTGTCGCCCGTGTTCGCGGCCAGGGCATGGGCCTGTTCGGTGAAGGAGATCCCCTGGCGGGCTTATGGCTTCGAAGGCAACAAGCTGGGTTATCTGGTCGGCCAGGCGGGCCTGTTTCATGAGGGCCATCGGGCCGTCGATGACTGTCACGCCCTGCTGGAAGTGCTGGCCAGGCCCGTCCGCTCCCGTGAGGATGGGGAGGAAAATGCTCCCGACGGGACAGCAACGCCAGCCGTGCAGACGCCTTTCGCCGCGCTGCTCGCCGCCAGCCAGCGCATCACCGTGCGCATCTGGGCGGAGCGCAGCCCCTTCGACATGAAGGACCAGCTGAAAGCGCGCGGCTACCGCTGGTCCGATGGCTCCGACGGCCGTCCCAAGGCGTGGTGGACCGAAGTGCCGGAAGAGGCCAGCGAGGAGGAGTTGCGCTTCCTGCGGGACGAGATTTACCAGTGGCCGGAGGCCTCGCCGTATCGCCAGGTTCTGAGCGCTCACGACCGGTTTCGCTCAGGTTAGCAACTTCGAGAAAAGTTGAGCCCATTTCGCGTGAGTAAAATGCGCCGGATGCTTCAGGTCGCCGCTGCATTCTCATGGCGGATCGCGGAGATGCCGAGGCGTCCGCGATCTGCAGTTCTCATATCAATCTGACGCTGGTCCTCGCGGACATGCGCTGCGCCGCCAGAATCTGACGCCGTGCGCTTCGCCATCCATCCTGGTCGCGTTTGCCAGGTTCAGGACGTTCTATATCCGTTGAGACGGATCTTGTACTGGTTAACGTCGCCAGAGCCCGCCAGTTGTTCGGCCAGATACAAGGTTTCTGACACATTCGTGCAGGTTACGCTGTTGGGAACTGGCAGATTGGCCTGATTGTAGGACAGGCCATCCTGATTGAGGTTCGTGTAGCCCATCCACCAGTTGTTGTGGCCGCCTCCCTGCTTTCCCTCGCCAACATAAATATTGATCTTTGATGTGACAACTCCGGTTTTGGCGACGTCTCCACCAAATGTCACGGTCAGCCCGAAGTAGAAATTGAGTTTGTCGGGGCGCGGTGTGTTTTTATCGGCGAAGGGGGAGAAGACATGGTCTTCTCCCCCGCACGTGTCGACGAAGGAATTGGCCGCGTCGGAGGACCCACTCCGGTCGACGTCGACAACGATTGTGAAGGTTCCGCTGCCGTCTTGCGCAGAAATCGGCACATCCGGGCTATCCCCGCTGCCGTCGTAGAAACTTCCACTGATGTATTCAAGTGTCGATCCTTGAGGTAAATTCAGTAGAAATTCATTTTCGTCATTAGCATTTGATGTAATAACTGGCATGATTTCCTCGTCATATGTATTGGAGTAAATTCCGTTCATGCTGAACCGGATTCTGTCCATCTGCTTGAGTTGACGTATGGTCCGCACGCGAAGTGGGCTTCGCCCCGGCGGCGCTCGCGCTTTGCAGGTCGCGGATGCGCCGACGTCGCCCCAGGCCTCAGGTCCCCATTTTCCAGAGCAGCGACGCATCGCCTTTGGCCCAGGCCTTCAGGAGAACGGCGTTTCCCGGGCTGTCGGGCAGCGCGGCGTATGTGACGGCGCCATTGTCGGTCGCGGGCATGCTGGAATCGCTGGACTGGCCGGGATTGACGCCGACAAGCACGGCTTCCTTCGACCAGACCGGGCGAAGCGTCACGTTTCGGGTGGTGCTGCTGCTGTTCCAGGAGGCCGGCGCGCAGATGAGGGCGCCGGAAAAGGCGCTGTCATAAACGATGGCGCGCTTGCAGGCGGTGTCATTGTCGAATGACATGCTGAATACCGGAGAGATCGTCGTCGCGGAGCCGCTGATGTTGTAGACGCCGACCAGATTTATGGTCATGGACGTTGTCGCCGTGTCGGCCATGACGTTCTGGAAGGTCAGATCCGCGACGGTCGCCGACGCCAAAGCGCTGCTCGGCGCGGGGCGCCGGCTGCTGATGTTGTATGAAATCTCGGCCCCGCCAACCGGATAACTCTGCGCACTGTCGGTCGTATCGGATGCGTTGGTTCCGCCTGTTCCTGGACGGGCGGGGTTCCAGTCGCTCATGGTCGTCAGGTTGTACTGCGGCGGCGTCGTGTCGGCGGGCAGGCAGATTGGATACGCATTGCCATACTCATCCGTCATCACCAGATTGATGTCGGTCCGGACGTAGCGACCGTGGAGCGTGGCGCCGAACCCGATATAACGGGTGACGGTGATGGCGTTCTCTATATCAACATCCGCAGGGTCGAACGTTGCGCCGTAGTCGATGTTGCTCTTCATGCCGTAGGAGCCGTCCCGTCCGGGCCTGGTTTTGCCAGTGAATTTCAGTGCGTCCGACGGCCACAGATACAGGCGGTAATCATAAAGCCCGTTTGTGATGGATGAATAGCAGTTGTCATTTCCCAGCGCATTGGCGTTTTGAAGCGCGAAGGTGACTTCTGTAATATAGTGCGTATCCGTAAATTCTGCCGATGGGGAAATTACATAATCTATTTGCCGATAGTAGTTTTCCTTGTATTCAGATCTCGCTGCATCATTGGCCGGTCCGTCTTCGTTTTGCCTGTCGCTGCTTGTCGGCGCGCCGGTGCAGGAGAGGCTGCCGAGGCCCAGTTTTGGCGGCGCTACCGGAGTGATGATGAGGAGCGGCGCCTTCAGCGTCCTGCCCGCTTGTGAGTAGCTTATGGCGGGAGCGTTCTGCAAGGTTACCGTGTCGTCCAGATAGCAACCTGTCGGACTGATCTCGACGCCCAGCGTCATGCGATCAAGATTGGTGGCGACGCCGTGCCGGATATAGAAATAAAGCCGGGCCCTGCCATTGCTGATCGTCGAGGCGGCGGCGTCAAGAACCGCCATCGGCGTGGCGTCGCCAAGGCTTTTCTTGCTGTATGGATTGGCGACGTCGTCAAACCCCCAGGCCGTATTCTCTGGCCACGGCGCGCCGGGCGTCAGTCGGGCAATGGCGTCGCCGCTGGCATAGTCGAGAAACAGCACCCGCGCGGCCAGCTCAGCCACGGTCGGACAGGCCGCCTGGGGGATGAGGTCGTCTCCAGCCGCGGAGACGAGGTCGAACGACAGGATGATCTCGGCCTGATGCAGGCCGTTGGCGTAGATAGCGTAGCTGGTTTCCGTGTTGGCGGACGTAATCGCGATGTTGATGACGCTTGACCATGCGTCCCTGAATTCATAGGCAATGGTCGCCGGTTCGGCCGGCGGCGGGTCGGTGAGTGGGTTCCCGTCAGCATCGACATCGCGGTCCACCGTTACCTTGACATGGCCGGTTTCCGGAAGATCGCTGGTCAGTTCGGCTGTGAAATAGCCGGGATATGATTGTCCGTCCCTGACGTGATCCTGACAGGCCAGGGTAATCTGATCCGGCGTGTCCAGATCATGGTTGCTGAATGAAGCCCGCTCCCCACTGGCCTTGAGAATAACGGAAGGGTTTCCCCCGAGCGGCCTTGGCCCGGTCCTGAACTGGACCCAGCCGCTGATGCGCAGCCGGCTGTGGCCGTCAGCCGGCGCCACGGGGGCGACCTGGGAGCCGCTGCTGCTGCCGCTGTTCTCGGTCAGTCGCGTGGCGCCAGTGCTGTCGACAACCACGGTGTCGTCGAAAATGGCTTCGACGTCATTGCTGTATCCAAAGGTGTATTGTCGCTCCTGTTTGTCAATGGATTGGTCCGGATCCTCGATCCCAGCAGTGATATTTCCGCTGCTCCACAGCGCTGAGGTGAAATGCGCTGTGGCGACGCCATCTCTATTGGCTGTAACGCTGCATTTATACAGCGGCTTACCGAATTCGTCTGTCAGCATCGTTCCCATGCTGTCGCAGAACGCCGCCTGGCCCTTGAGGGGCAGGGTCATGTCGATGAGCGTTCCAGGCACGGGAACGTCAGTCTTGGTGGTCGCAGTCGCGGCGACCGTAATGACGCTGGCCATCGTTGTCGTTTCGGGATCAAGCTTTACGGCGAGCTTGTCGGCTTTGGGTGCGATAAAGCCGATGGTGTTGGTCGGGCCAAGGCTGTCGTCGGTGGGGGTGGTGTAGGATGCAATGACCTCAACTTCCCCAGCGCTGCCGTCATACACCGTGACGGTGGCTTTGCCGCCCCGGTCGGTTAATGCCGAGTATGTCTGGGAGTCCGTGCCGGAGTCGGAGGGATAGAGGCGCGCTTGCTGATCGTCAGGAACGCCTGACTTGTGGTCTGGCATGAAAATTTCAAATACGACCAGGGCGCCGGGGCAGGGTTGACTGGCGCGCGTCAGTGTGGCGGTGAGCATGACGCCGTTCGGGGCGCCGCTGTCATTGAGGATGGGCACGTCCATGGCTCCACCCTTCAGATTCAGGGCGTAGTCGCCATGTGACTGGGTGTCGTCGCTGCCGCTCATGATCAATTCCTTGTAGAAGAATAAATTGAAATATTTATTTGGATTTAAGGCGTCTTATTTCATGTTTCGTGCATATTATTTCCGGTTTTATTGAATTTTGTGCGTTCGCGTGGTTTTCGCGCCATGGAGAGCCTGGAAGACGTTTCCGTCATGCCCTGGCGGCCAGACGTGGGCCACATGCGCCGGGCGTCGCCAGTGGCGTTGCCGGGCCGGGCTGCCGTCGGGAAAGATGTCGCTGGTGAATGCGTCATTGTGATCGCCAGGTGAGGTGAGGTGAGGTCGGTCGGGAGCAGGCCGGGCCCATGAACGGGCGTGTGGTTGTCATGCCCTGACAGGCCCTGGTTGGTGGGCGTCGGCGAGCGTTGTCGGGGGGGCGCGGCTGGCGGGGCGCGGCGACGCCAGCGTCTGGTCTTGCGGTGACGCCGGGGTCGTCGGTGCGGCGGCCATCAATGCGTGTGGAGCTGTCGCCGCGCTCCCGGCCGTGCTGGCGGCGCTTCCGGTGTCGGCGGCGCTGCCGCCCCTGCTTCCAAACAGGCCGCCAAGCCCCACCAGGAAACTCCATTTATGGATCTCATGCACGGTGTTGGCGGCTTTGGCGTCGCCGTTCGCCGCGCTGCCGGAAGAGGGCGTATCGTAGCTGGCGGCGCCGTCGTCGAGGAACTGGTCGGCGATCCCGGTCGCGCCCCAGATGGTGAATGAAGTCGCGGCCACAACGCCCGCGACAAGGCCCAGGCCAATTCCGGTGGTGGCGATCGCCGCGACGGCGGCGACAGTGGCGACAGCGGCGGCGACGGTCACCACGCTCCACAGCAGCACTTTCCACCATTTCGCCTGCCCCGTTGGATCATTGAAGTTTACCGGATCGTTGTCGCAGTATGCGAAGGGGTTGTGTCCGCCTTTTCCGAAGGGGCTTTCGCTGTCTGGCGCGATGAACCTGCCGATGGCGGGGTCATATGGCCTGTATCCGTTGCCGAGGTGCTGGAGTCCGGTTGCGGCGTCGCGGTATTGGCCGTTGTAGCCGAGCAGGGGAGCGCTGGCGGGGAGGTTTGGGGGAGCGGCTCCGTAGGGTTCGTAGGGGATTGTTGTGAAGGTCCTTGTGGCTGGTGGGGCCCATCCGGTGACGGTTCCTGCGGCGTCGGCGGCGATGATGGTGGTTCCCAGTGGCCCCTCCTCGATGGCTGCTCCGCCTGCGGCGTGGAGCCATGAGGTTGCCTCGCCGCCAGCGATGTCGCCATCGGCGGCGTCGACGATGGCTGCGAGGGCGTCGCCCGCGTAGAAGAAGTACCTCGGGTCGCCTTCTGCGGGGATCTGGCAGATGAGCCGGTTGAGGGCGTCGTAACGGTAGGTGGCGATGGCGACGCCGTTTTCGGCGACGCTGGCGAGGCGTCCGAAGCCGTCATGGGTGAAGACGCGCCGGCCCATTGCGGTGATGGCTCCGGCGGCGTCGGATGTCACGGTCTGGCCGTCGAGCGTATTGAGCACGAAGGGGTTGGCGGCGTCGTAGCCGCAGCTGGTGATTTCGGCGTCTCCGAGTGCCGGGCTGCGGGTGATGGCGGTGATGTTGTTGCAGGCGTCGTAGGCGTAAGCGATGGCGGCGATGGGGGTTCCGTCGCGTGTGGCGGGCGGATGTGCGCCGGCGCAGACGACGCGGCTGAGGCGCAGGCGCTTGTCGTAGGCGTAGGTGTTCTGCTGGACGACGCTTTTGTTGAGCAGGACGCTGGTTTTGGCGACGAGGCTGTTGGGGCCGTATTTCTGGCTGGCGTTTGCGATGGAGTCGCCGCCGGTGATGGTGAGCGCATCGCCGCCGGCGATGGCGATGGTGCGGTATGTCTCGCGGCCGAAGTCGTCATAGGCGATGGTGGCGGTGGCGAGGGCGGCTCCGCCTTTCGAGACGCTCCACCCGGTGATGCGTCCGCTGGCGTCGTCATGGACGTAGGCGATGGTGGAGCCGCCGCTGCGGAGGGAGCCATTGCTGGCGGTCTTGAGGCGGCCATTGGCGTCATAGGCGAAGGTGTATGTGCGCCCTGTCGGGTCGGTGTAGGTGCGGGGCCTGCCGATGGCGGTGTATGTCCATGAGGCGGTGCCGAGATCCTTGCCGGCCATGGTGATCTGCTCGGAGCTGAGCAGGCCCCATGCGTCATAGGTGCGGGTGATGGTCGAGCAGTTTCCGGGGTCGTTTTTGTCGGTCTGGGTTGCTGTCCTGAGACGTCCCGCCGGGTTTTTCGCCGGGTCGTCGTTGTCGTAATAGGTGAAGGCGTGGGAAAGGCTTCCTTTCCTGACGGTCCGGGATCTGACGGCCTCTCCCAGTTCGCTGACATAGGTGCAGTCGACGGTGTTGCCGCCGGCGATGGCGTGGGATGCGGGGCGTGTTGCGGCCCCGTCATAGGACCATGTGGCGGCCTGGTTTCCCCATGTCTGGCTGGTGACGCGGCCGAGGCCGTCATGGGTGCGCGTGGCGACGGTGGCGCTGTTGATGCTGATGGCGGTTGGCAGGGCTTTGGTGAAGGCGGTGTCGTAGGCGACGTCGACGCGGGTGCTGTCGGCGAGGTTGAGGGTTGTGGGGCGGTTCCAGTCGTCATGGCTGGCGCGGGTGATGTTGCCGGCCTCGTCGGCGTGGAGGCGCAGGCGCTTGCGTCCGTCATGGCTCATGGCGGATGCGCCGTCGGTGCGGCCGCTTGCGGTGATGCGGGTGACCGAGAAGGGCGTCTGGAGGGTGTCGTATGCGGTGACGGCCCTGCCGGCGTTGCCGGGGTCGACGTTGCGTGTCCAGGAGGCGACGCCCTTAAGGGCTACGGGGTCGAAGTCGTCGCGGCTCCATGGCCCCGCGGTGACCTGTCGCAGGTTGTTGAGCGTCCAGCTGTCATAGCCGAAGGATCCGCTGCTGGCGCTTGTCGGGGCGGTGGTTCCGGCGACGTAATCGAGGATGGTGGCGGTGTCGGGCCTTCCGAGTGCGTCATAGGAGGCGTTTGCGACGTTGAGCCACTGGTCGGCTCCGCCCGGGGCTCCGTTGCCCCTGTCGATGGCGATGAGGCGTCCGGCTCCGTCGAGGGCGAGGCGGGCCTTGCGTCCGGCGTTGTCGTCGAGGGTTGCGGAGAGGGTTGCGACGGCGTCGGCGCCGCGTTTTGCGAGGGTGTAGGCGCAACTGGTGATGTGGGCGTAGGGCGAACCTTCGGCAGCGGTGAGGGTCTGGATGCGGCCGAGCCAGTCGTAGACGCGTGTTGTGGCGACGCCGAGTTCGCTGACGCTTCGGGTGACCTGTCCGGTGCGGACGCAGAACGAGCGGCTGGCGGTCGCGGTTGCGGTTGTGCCGGCGTGGCCGGTGAAGGCCATGGTCTCGGTGAAAGTGTCGGCGGTTGTGTCGTAGGTCATGGCGAGCGCCGCGACGTCGCGGAATGCCCCGTGTTCGTCGGGCAGTTGCTCGGTGACGTTGCTGATGCGTCCGAGGTCGGCGCCGGTTGTGACATAGGCGATGGTGAGGAGGCGGAGCTTTGTCTTGACGCCGTCTGCGATGGTCTTGCCGTGGTCGAGTGTTGACGAGCGGACGTTTGTGGGAACGACGGCGTAGGGGGCGGGTCCGCTGGTCTGTCCCCCGCCGGGAATGGGGATCTTGTCCCATGCGAATTCGTGCAGTTCGGTGCGCGCGTCGAGGGGGTTTCCGGCGCTGTCCCTTGTCGCGGGATAGGTGATGGTGATGGTTTTGACGTGGCGTTTGCGTCCCGAGAGGCTGTCGGGGCAGGCGTAGGTGAAGCCGTCGGTGGTTGTGGTCTGGTTGTTGCGGGCGTCGTAATAGACGTAGTCCGTGATGACGCCGTCGGGGGTCTGCATCATGGTGCGGACGCCGTCCTGGGCGTCATAGGCGAAGGTGGTGGTCTCCGCCCGCTTGCCGCCGGTCCCGTCCGGCCCGCGCGGAGCCGCATAGGTCGTCGTCACGCTTCGCGGAAGCTGGTAGTTGTTCGGCTGGCTCGTGAAATCATTCAGTGAATTGCCGTAATAGTCCGTCACGCGCTGGCGCGATGTATTCTTTTCATAAGCCTCGATCTCGGAAACCAGCCGGTGAAAGACATCATAAGTGCGTGTGGTGACGACAGGGGTGGCGGCGCCATTCTTGTGCGTGACGGTGGAGGTGTACGCATATGGCGGGCTTTCGCCAGTATGTGCGTACAAATTGTCCATGGCGGGATTATACAGCGGTGAAGCTGAGCCGAAATGTCCGTCTCCACCGCCAAGAAAATTCTTTGTGCTGAATGCGTAGTCAAATGTCTCCACTGGCCCTCCCCCATGGGCGGTGCGGGTGAAGCTGCTCACGTAGGGCAGTGGCGTGCCCGGCCCGCCATTTGGAAAATCGTGGCCGGAGATCCTGTAGACCACCTGTTCCACCATTCCGAGAGGATAGGCGACCTGATTGAGCACCGGTCCCTGCGACGGCGACGTGTCATAGCCGAAGGTCCACGCCCAGCTTTGCGGCTTTCCGCCAGCGTCCTTGCCGGTCGCGGTGAGCGAGCGCAACTGGTCCATGGCGATGGCGCCGGCATAGACCACCTGGCTGGCCGAGCCAGGCCACAGGGTCAGGGTGAAGCCGGTCGGGGAGTAGGTCGCGGACAGGACTTTCACGTTGTTGTTGTCCCGGATGGCGCTGATCAGCAACCTGTCCGGATTGTTGCGGTCCTCCTGCCAGTCGAGGTTGAAGGCAGCGCCGCCTGGGGCGTAAATCGTGACGGGAACCTTGACAGTATGGGCGTCGCCCGGGCCTTTCAGGATCTCGATGGTTCCATCGCCGTGATCAACCCTGTACCAGCTGGCGTCTGACGACAGTTTCAGTGACGTCAGCTTGGCCTGGTTAAGGCTGTATTGTTGCCCGTTTTGCTGAACGGTGTAGTTTTCGCCATTCATGCAGTTGAGCACGCCCGATGCTGAATCATAGGAGCTGAAGTTAAAGGTCCAGCCTGTTCCAAGTCCGAAATTCTCGGACTGGAACGGTGCATAACCGATCATCAGCGGAAGCTTCGGGCCGCGAAAGATATTCTCGGAGCTGTGTCCGAGCGTGGCCGTGCAGGTGAACATGCCGGTGCGGGGGTCGACATTGCTCGAGACGCTGTTCACGAAGTTGTCGGAATGGGAAAAATATGCGGCCATTGGCGGGCGTCCTGCGTATCGTTGCGGATCAACCCATGATGTCATTGCAGGATATTAAATACATTTTAGTTTGAGAGCATGCGATCTATCGATAAATCGTATGTACTTTCCTTTTGTGTGTGTTCATTGATGTCGCGTGTACTCTCATTGAGCTAACGCCTGCTTATGGAGTGCATCATGCCAACCAGCCCGGTTTACAATGGGACCATGACGTTGTTGCCTGCTTCTGGCGCGAAAATCTTTCGCAACCAGATCGTGCATTGCGTCGTGACCTATACGGCGTCCGTGGACGATGAAAACCTTCCGCCAAACGCCATTGACGTCCAGATCAACATGTCCGGCGGCGTCGCTCCCGACAGCGACACCCTGCCGAAAAAGGGCGGCGACTGGGCGCTTGCGTTGCAGAAAGTCAGTGGCTCGGAGCCGGCGCAGTATCAGGGCGATTTCTATGCCTTTGCGCCGACTACCGGGCGTGGCGGCGAATGCGGTTTCGACATCGTCCTGAACGGCTATACCGGCGATGACAGGGCGCAATGGGACCTCCAGAGAAGCGCCGCCAACGTGAGCTGTTCGCTCGACGCGGCCGCCATCCCGGTCAATCTGACGGACGACGCGAAAGCGGACGAGCCCGTGGTCAGCAAGGTGGTGATGAAGGCGGCTGTGACAGACGCCGCGGGCGCCCCTGTGCCTGACTATGTGGTGTTCTGGTCAAGCGACATGGACCCCGATACCTTCCAGCGGGTCAATGCATTTGTCGATGAGGCGCGGCAGCATACAGCTGTCCCGGTGACCTCGGACGTTGCGCCAGGCAGCCCCGTCATTCGTGGCGTTACGGACAGCCATGGCGTCGCGAGGCTGACGTTGGCGCCCAAGAAGAAGGCGCTTTGTCTTGGCATACGGTGCTTCGCTCAGGCCACATCGCCAGTCGCGATGGATCTGGTGGCGGTTTACGACGCCACGAGTCCCGACTTCCGCTACAAGGAGCCACGGATTGATCTTGCCGACAAGGATGGCAAGTATGATCTTGATTCCATTCAGGCAAGTTTCGTGCCCCTTTCCATTGCCGCAGACGTGTTTGAGAAAGGTCAGGCTTACGATCTGTTCGTTTTTATGAATGGCCGCAACGTACAGTATCAGACATTGCTGTTCCCGCAGGATGAGGTTGAGCCAGTCGATTTGCAGGCGTTGCTCGCCAAGGCCCTGTTCCGGTCGGATTCGACAGATGAGGGTGGCAAGGAGCGCCAGAACACCGTGTATTATGTCGTCAACTCCCAGCAGGCAGGGTGCGTGACGTCACTGCACACGGCGGCGTTGCAGTGCGTGGGCGAGCCTGGTGAATTCAAGCCGGACAAGACGATCGAGCCGCGCGACCTGCCGCGACCGGTGGTTGAGGATGCAGGCCCGGTGGTGAACGCCAACACCATCCAGAATGACTTGCATCTCCAGATTCCCGTCGGAAAGGCCGGGGGCTGGACGCCGCAGGTCGGCGATACGCTCGTCTCGACGATCTATCTGTCGGGCTGGAGTCTCTGGACCGAGATGTTCGCGGGCAATGTGCTGAGCCAGAAGAAGTTGCTTGTCGAGGCGGATCTGGACGCCGCCCAAACGGTGATGACCTACGCCAGGGCCACCCTGTACGGCTATGGGCCGGATCCGCGCTCGCCCCAGAACCAGGGCGCCTTCTACGCTGAGTATTACGTCGTCAGGGATGGCGAGCATGACGTAAAACAGAACCGGATATATTCCGATTACGTAACGCTAGAGCGGTTTTCGAACGTCTAGAATCATAAGAGGTTCCCCCTTCGCGAGATTTC